>JBHLKY010000005.1:0-118900 GCA_048886185.1 Candidatus Hermodarchaeota archaeon | reverse complement strand
TCCCTTTCTAGAGAATATATTTCTCTTTGGTTTCGTACGAGGCGTTTCCAAGTTAATCCTCCATCACTACTAACTTCGACTGTAAAAAGAAGACTATCTTCATTAGGATCACTAGCTGTCCATGTAATGGTAACTGGTTCTGGACCAACTATTTCCCCACCATTAGGATAGGTTACTTTAACTACTGGTGGAAGGAAATTATTGATGGTAACATCTGTTACGACGTGTTCTGCGAAAGGTAACCAATCTAGTGATGTATTAGTGTATCCTTTGACAATTATCTCGAACACATTGTTTTGACCTAGAGTATGGCTGTCAACAGTCACGGTGGTTCCAATAGCTCCTTGGGAGACACCTAGGGCTGCCCTGCCTGTTACGATAAATGGAAGACCGCCTGGCCAATCACCCCAAAGATAATAGGGCGACTCATCGATACCCCAGTAATCAACACCAATGATATACGTTCCACTTTCAGCTGCAACATGGCTAATGCTTTCTACACTACCTTCACTCGTACTTGTGGCAACCATTATCCCTGATGGCGATACCAATACTAGCTCTAGATCATGTGGAGGATCTCCTGGAATACCTGGAGGATCTGGTACAGTTAAATCTAGTTTAATTCGCTGACCCGCCTCAATACCATACCAAGGGTGTGTCCAGTCGAGATCATCTGGATTAGAGGGTAAATCACGCGGTATTGCAGTATCCTCGGTCAATAATCCTTCAACGTAAATTGAATCGACTAATTCAATCTTAATTTCTGTATTACGAATCATAACACTTTGAAATCCAGGTAGAGACCAAGGATCAAAAGTGCCACTGAACCGAGCGTGGGGTCCTTCCCAACTGCTACCGCTAGTAACTGCTGCACCTCCGTCATCAATAGCTCTAATCATTGCTGTTGGTGCGTTAGACATAAGTCCATCCAAACCTTCATGAGTAACATTCGCAAACGGAGCAGGTGGATATCCACCGATTAAGGAGGGATCCCAACTGTCATCAATTGATTGAAGTCCAGCTTCTCGGTAACTTGTTAATGTACTATTACGAACTGCGCTTATGGTAACGGTGAAATTTTCATAGGCTGCCATTGAACCATATTCAATTGTACGTAAAGCGATACCAAAGTAACCAAGGTGTCCAGCAGAAGCAATGGAATTATCATTCAACCATTCTTCTGTACCTGTGGTATTCCAACCCCACCAACCACTTACATCCCATGTGAAATCAGTGAGTAGTACATTCGAACGCTCACCAGTGGGTCTACCTTCAGTTCGACCCGTCCAATCGAAGATCTCTGATTGAGACTGTGTTGCACTATAAGGACCAAAGTAGACCATACTTCCATATCCACTCATGAAAACGTATACATCAATCACAGTTTCTGGATCTGTCCATGTGACATTTGTCATAACCCATGTTGTAAAGTCATCAGTCGCATTATTTAAAAAATAATCGATATCTACATAGTAGAATCGCCAATCACCTGTAGCTGGAGTTTGACCCAACCAATTAACACCTCCGAAAGTTGCACCATTATCATATGGTCTACCAGTGGATCCACCCCATGATAAAGAGATATCAGGAGGAGCTTTGCCATCTACTCTGACACAAACTGGAGTTCGTGTTGTCACTAAACTACCTTCAGTCCATTCAATAAAACCACCATACATCCCTGGAGAAGCGGATTGGTCCACTGTGACTGTGATATTCCATACAAAGGTACTATTGAGAATGAGATTTACATCTATTGGAGTTCCTTGCCAGAGTGTCTTCTTATAAAGACGAATGGTTATTAAAACGTCCAGGGATGACCACCGGTCGTTTTCAAAGCCAATATCACGGTAATAGATTGTCGGCCCTCTACTACCTATGCCTGTCTTGTAGAATGCCTCACCTGGTTTTCCAACATGTAATTGGTGATTATTTCCGCCACCTGTGTCACTCTGCACCCGACGTACCTCGCCATTTTCCTCTGGTGCGAAATCTATCCGTCCATTGTCATTCAAATCGTTCCAATCATGTAAAAATACATAATTACTGTCATCAACTGCCCGAAAAACATCTTCGAACATATTTTTATCGTAAGTAAGATATATTACTGCGTAGTCACAAGTATTCCATTGATTCATAAAAGCAGTATCAAAATTATCCTCTAAGGGCCACGTTGTGTTCTCTGAAGTTGAATGCAGCATGCTAGTCGATTCATTCCAAAGAACTAGTTCATAAGCTGCTGCAGAATCCGCGGTATTAGGAGCTCCAGCAGTTGAAACCAACATTTGGGATGTTTGTGATTCACCAGGGAATAAACTTCCAGTAAACAGGTTGTTATCACCAACACTTTGCATAAATTCCGATGGATGATATTGTCGTCGGGTTGATGTATCCTGTTCTGGAGAGAAGGGATCTCCAGTTTCGTATAATCCCGTGTAGTATCCTAGCCAACCACTTGAACGATCATCCTTGGTAGCAACACGATCAAAGGTTGAAGTACCATATACTAAAAGCATTGGATCTGTTCCATCTGTGTTATTACCAAACATCATGTTTACAGCTCGCCATGCGTCAACCAATCCTGATCCTTGACGGAAAGGATCATACCCTAAATCCATAGCAGTTGATCCCATTACAGCCTTTATATAGCCAGGTTCATCTGGAGATGGAAAGACACTACTATCATAACCAGCTTGAAACATTAAAGCAGCAACACCTGCTGCTACAGGGCAAGCTAGGCTGGTTCCTCCAAAAATTCCAACAGCATTCGAACCATCTCCCTGTCCGTGATCTAATGAGTCAACAGTAAATGTTCCTGATCCAACAGCTACAACATTAGGTTTTGGAACCCCTGATGGCATTGGACCACCTGATGACCATGAGATTATCTGATCTGCACCTTGTTCCCAATAGCTGTTATTATCATAAACATCTTCGTAAATATGAAAGCTCGTACTCGCTCCAACTGTTAGTGCAGCAGCACTGCTTGGTGTGAATCCTGAACCGTAACCAGGGCCATCATTTCCAGCAGCCATTAGAATTAAAGTGCTATTCCAAGCTGAGAGGTAATCAATAAACCAACTCCACCAGTCATAACCCCAAATAAAATCGTTGATTTCAAAACCTACCCAACCCCAAGAGTTACTAAGGAGGTTGGCTTTATGATTACCAGTATAGGTCCAGTTAAGGAAATCTCGATTTGGTTCTTGACCTACGATAGGATCCCAACCAGAACCCCATAACCATCCATAGGGATTAAAAGCCCTAATAGCCATTAAATCAGCTGCAGGAGCTATCCCAGGAAGCTTATACATGGTACCATTGCCATAAACATCATAATCCGTGATTCCACGACCAGCTGCAGCTGCAGCAGTACTTGTTCCATGACCATCAGGATCACACATGAAAGCGATTCCAGCTCCAGTATTGTCAATTCCATTAATTAATCCGCCAGTCATAATGTCATAAATATCGTTTGTATTTGCTAAACATCCTAAACTGAAATCATTAATGCCATCACTGTTAAAATCAGTAGCTAATACTTCGGTACCGTCTCCCCAACGGTGAGGATCGTTATTAGTAAAGTCCCAGTCAGCCATTGGCCCATTTGTAAGCTCATTATAAATAGCTGTAAGATTCCATGAAGTTTCCCAATCGATATATAGTGTATCGTAAACTGAATCTGTTGTTGAATCAGTGAGAAGGAATAGAAAGAATTCTATTGCATAAGGCATACCAGGGGAAAATGTTCCAGCAATTCCAACTTTATATATGCCAGATACGCTGGGGATTCCTGTTCCAACCTTAATATCCTCGGTATCAAACAAATCAGTTGAATTAAGCCAAGAAGCTGTATCTCCGATCCAGATCGGGTAGCTATGGTTATTTAGGAGTAGATAATCCCCACTCCTTGCAATTGATGCATTTGTGACAGCCAATCCTGCGCCTTCACCGTCAAAACTCGTTGGATATCCCGAGGAGTCAATTGCGTAAGCTGTACTAAGATCAGTAACACCGAAATCTGTACCTGAATCAACAAGACCAATGGTGACACCTGTTCCATCAATAGGATAGTCAAATTCACCCTTACCAGTCACATTATTTACTCGGTCTGCATTCATGACTTCTTGCATGTTAAACTGTTTTGTAATATCTTTAGGATTATTATTCTCTTTGAATTCTGCTTTTTTTTCGGACATTATAACTCCTACATCGGATCTCGAGTAAATCCGTCGTAGTACTTTACTGTTTGTGACATATCCCTGTATAATATAGCCACCATTGAGCTTGGCAACCTGTTTAATTGTCATATGTTCATTCAACGCTTCAAAATCAACATTAATTGTTGCTCCCATTAGGAAATATACTCTATCCTTATAGGCTTTGATACCTTCAGGTATCTTCCCTGTCTCCATATATGAACGAAGTTTAGGATCCAAAAATTGATATTGTTCAAAATCTGGTTTCGGAATACTATCAACAATAGTATCCATTGAGGGGTCTTGGGAGGAGACATTTGGAGGAGATCTTAAGCTTGGTACTGTTTGTTTATCTAAGAACAATGTTGGTAGATTAACACATATAGCAAGGAATAGAAAGGCAACGATTGTCAGTGAAATTGCATTTTTTTTTCTACAAATAAGAAAGGAATCAATCATGATACTCGTCTCGTTCTCTTGATAGAAATATTATTCTATCTTCAAGATAGAATTAGTGTTATATTGAAACTTTTTTTATTTAAGAATTAATTCTTTTTTTAATCAGAATTAGTGTTATATAAATTTTAAATATTAATTCTTGCCAATTCTTTCCTTGTAATAATTTCTTTATTTTGAAGTTTCACTCTATTAGCCCGCGATCCTGCTGTGGAATACCGTATAACGAAAAAACAATGGAATCTATTTCCTTTTTTTGAACTGATAACCTTCTAATTTCTTTTTGAAGAATTGATTCCCATATTTTTACTTTATTCAAATGAAATCCTGGTATAATTCGCGCAAAATCATTTTTATTCAGACATATTCTTAGAAATTGTCGTTGAGATTTGAATACTATTCCTAATTCATGAAATATATCCCAAAAATTAGTTAAGATTTCTGTAATTGATTTTCCTATCTTCAAACATTCTTTTGTTGCGTTTTCAAGCTGTTCGACCAATAATTTATTATCTAATTTATTCAGATCTATAATTGGAAATTTACATAAATCATTTAATCGAATTTGAGGATAGCGACTAGACTTTCTTCGAGGTTTTCGGATTATATTTTGCTGTTCACCAATTAAATTTCCCAAAAAGGAGTTTAAAATACCTAAAATAAAATAAAGAGAATAAGGTGGTTTGGGATCATAAATCAAATGAGTGTTTCTTAGTGTCAAATACTTTTTTTCGTCAATAGTTCCAATAAATTTGGAGGCTGTTTGTCTTAATATAATTTTATTCGTTAAAAATCGATTTAAATTTCCTGAAATCATAATAACTTTTTTTCCTGTTTGTGAAACATTTTGATTTGTATCCTGAAGGTTTTTCTCATACATTTTATCAAATCTAACGTATGAATTTTGCTGTTCAGGTACCCAAAAAAGAATGTACGGTTGTGGTAAACCATTTGACCCATCTATGCACTTATAAAATCCTTTCTCTCTTTTTGAAGCCAAGAAATGAGTTTTAAGTAAACCACCATATTCTAAACCACAGCTAATAGATGCTAATTCTCCGAGGGGCACAGTTTTCTTATTAAGGTGAGGAAGAAAAAAGAATGTTTCTTGGTATTTGAAGATGAAGTTAGGATGTGAAAAAAAGAAATTCTGTGGTATTAATCTTGACTTGTCTTTTAAAGATTCTTGCCATAAAGTTTGTTTTTTAGTTCTAATATGATTAATTATTATAAGGGCTAAATCAACAACTGCTGTCTTCTTATAATTATAGTACGCCAAAATATAACTTAAATGGTAATTCTGAAGAAGATATTTACGAATATTTCTATAAGAAGGTAGATCTAAAAAAGAATGATCAATTACAAATCCTAACACTCCATATAAGGTTAAATAATGCTTTAAGCAGATTCCAAGAAAGATTAAATAAGTATTATCCCTTTTCCCACTGAATACGGGCAAATTATCCCTAATAATCTTTAATTCTTTTGAAGAGGGAAATTTTCTAGTGAAACGACTATGTAATGCAAGATATGGTGGATTTGAAAGTATAATATCATATTTCGGAAATGTTTTATTGAATTCTATGTTTTTAACAAACGATTCAAAGAAATCTACTCGATTTAAATTCTCTAATACTTTATCATTGTCTATATCGTATATACAGAATAATTTTAAGAAATAACTACAGATTTTGATTGTATCTTGGTTAATGTCTTGACCATAAATGCATGATTGAAGAATTTTTCTTCTTAAATCGATAAAAGAGCTTTCTGAATAGGATCTTGATAAAATAAGGTTACTTAGCCGTTCTAGGGAAAATATCAAAAGAATACCAGCTCCAATGGCTGGATCAAATACTTTTAGGCTATTTAAGGGGATTTTTTGATCTTGTAGTAAAAAAGCCTCAAATGTACGGAACACTATAGTTTCAGCTAATGTAATTGGTGTATAATATTCTCCAGATTTTTGTAAACCTGATTTATTTTTCATCTGTGGGATAATTTCCAGAAAAATGAGGGGATGAATATCTAGAATCCATGTTTTATCTGCTAAGGTAAAATTACCCACAATACTTGAGTAGATGAAATTTTCAGAAGGTTCCAAAAAGGAATTATGTGTGAAACGTTTATCTTGTTTATTAAAAATTGTTAAAATATGAGAATTGATTTTTTCAATATCATTAGGATTGTCGATGTTAGGAAAAGAGATCAATTGATCATTTAGATTGTCTAACAACTCTTCCTGAACATATAAAAAGGTAAACATTTGCAAAAAAAATTGCTCAACAAATTGATCCTTATTTTTTACTATAGATGTGTTTTTTCTAAACCAGTGCTTCATGAACCTAAGCAAGCATGATTTTTCTTTTTCTAGAAGAGTCCGCCTCTCAGTATCATCAAATGCTTCTAAAACAGAGCTATCAATAAATATCGAAACTAAAAAGTACGATACTAGGCCTTTAATGATAGGAGACCAAAGTAAAAAGTCATTCATTGATAATGTAAAGATAAAGGTAGATTTTTGGCAAATTAAACAGATCCAGTCTATAGAATCTGAATTCAGGGCATTTCTGATTGCTATTAAGATTGTTAAGGAGTCCTTTTTGGTAAATAATTCATTAATAACTAACCTGGGATAATAGAAAAAGCCAATTCTCTTATATTTCCAATAATTATCTGCTAAATTCTCCCCATTCTGAGTAAGGAAATCAATAAGCCCTCCATCTCTTATCTGGGAAAATATATCAAAATAAAAATTTCGTTTATGGTAGTTAGAGTTCTCTAACGATTGAATTACCTCTCTAATAATGCGAATTTGCACTTTAATTGGTAACGCGGGGATTATTGACATTGGAGGCTTTTCTTGAATAAAGGGCAGAAGAACATTAAGATGCATCTGATATCGCATTCTCTTTCTTTTCAACTATCTGTGAATAGAACTTCCCTGCTAGATTTCTAATAGTTCGATCTCTATCATATAAAATAACTTGTTCTAAAGCGGAAATGACGTCTTCTAGTTCAATATCGCTATAAGTGCCATTTCCTAATTGATGTACAGCTTCCAGTCTTTTTAACATATTTTCAGATGTTTTAGCTATTCTGATTATTTGGTTTAATGAACTTTCTGTCATTGAATGAAGAGATATAACATCCTTATCGAGCGGAACCAAAAGAGGTAACTTAATCGTTACACTTGTTCCCTGATTGAAACCTGGAGATGTTATATGGAAAGATCCACCATGAGCATTAATGATCTCTTGAGTAAGATAAAGACCTAATCCCAAACGACTTGCTGAGGGATGAAATGTCATAAAAGGTTTCCCTATATTCTCAAGATTTGTAGAATCAATCCCTACTCCATTGTCAATTACGGTAACTTTCAAGAATTGTCCATCTTTCTCAACAGTGACATCTATTTCAATAATCCCATGGCCAGTAAATCTGATAGCATTTTCTAAAACATTACTTAGTGCTTGTGAAATACGGTCTCTATCAAGATTGACAATACAGGGATTAGATGGATATTTTACGATAAGATCAATGCGATAATTCCGTATTAAAAACTCTAAATCCTCAATAACTTGCTGCAAAATCGGATTAAAGTTTTCTCCCCGTAGATTACACTTGAATTTCTCCCGTTGTATTAGAGCTACATCATTGAGGTCTTTAGTTATAGAAACTAATTGGTTAACATTTCGACCAAATATTTCAATAAGTTTCGTTCCTAGTGCTTCTTTTTCCTCTGTACTAATTCCATCCTTAACTCTTTTCTTGTAAAAGTCTAAATAACCTTTTAAATTTAGAAGGGGTGACCGAAATTGATGTTGAGTCATTGCTAAAAAATCCAACTTCATGTCTTGTAACTCTTTTATTGAGGATAAATCAATTAGGACACCCTGAATAAATATATCCTTTCCAGAATATACCCGTTTTACAATAGCATGGACAGGAATATAAGAACCATCTTGGCGCATTAAGTTAAATTCTGTAGTTTCATCAGGTTGGTTATATCTCTTAAAATTGTCTTTCTCTCTTGGAATGACTCCAGTAATTAAATCTCTTTTACTCTTTAACAAAAATCTTGCGATTTTCTCACGATCATCTGGAGCTACAAAGAAAGTTGGCATACTTCTATGTTTCTCGATTTCATCTTTACTGTAGCCTAATTTGTTAATGAAGGCTTTGTTATAATACTCAAAAACACCATTTTTTAAGATGAATAAAAAATTAGGATCTCGTTCAACTAGAGCTTGATATTTAGCCTCTATTACATTTAATTCTTCTAAAATTTCCTGAATCTTACCAATATTTCTGACAATAACTAATAAATATTTTTCACTTATCGGAGCCACTCTTAGTTGAGTCCATGTTTCTTTTCCTGTTAGTGTAAGGCTTTTCCATTCACTTATTCCAGGTTGAATTTCAGAACGAGAAATTTCAATGAATCTCTGCCTTTCTGAAGGAGCTAGAAAATCGAGGAAGAGTTCTTTACTCAATTCTTGTTCATCTTGTAGTTTCAAATCATCTCTGATTTTTCTGTTCGCGAAAACAGGTTGATTATCATTCCTATCTAAGATAACTATTCCAGCTGGTATTTTATTAAGAAGTTCAGTATCAAGATCATTATTCTTGGAGGATATCTGATTCATTCCTTCAATCTACCTCTGTTTCTGATAAACTTAAATATACTACATATTTTTAACCTAGTGCAAACCCATGAAATTAACATAGATTCTAATAAATTAATTTTATAAATAATCCACTGCCGTAACTGAAAATTAATTAGAACAAGGAATGTGAAACGTTATGCTTGAACGATTGAAAGAGCTTGAAACTACCCAAAATTTTTCTGAAATGCTCAATGAAATTCGAAAACATGAAAGCATTTCAACCCAAGCTTATGCTCGATTAAGTTCCCTTATAACAAATCCGACAATTATTGGAATACTTAAGGCATTAGAAGAGATGTCAATTTCCACTACCTCGTTGTTACGGCATTGCTCAGACCTATTAGAAGAACAAATAGAGGTTGCACCTACTATTAGGGAAACTGAAGTATCAAGTAAAATTGCCATTTCTGGTGAGACGCCTAGAGATCGAGACGATACTTTTACATTAAGCATATTAGAAACATTATTGTCAGAGATTTCACCTAGTAAAATATCTGAAGAAGGAGTATCAATAACAATCAAATTTTGGTATATTAAAAGTGGAACGAGTGAATCAATCGAATTGAATGTATCTGAGAAAGAAATATTCGTTAAAGTGTTACTAAAGATTCTGAAGCAGATTGAAGTTGACTCTGAAGAAAAGTTTTCGATATCTCCATTAGGATATGAAGCTCTTCTCTATCATCAGTTCCGAAATTCATCTGGTCAAATTGTAAAAGCCTATGGAGAAGAGTTTACCTTAATAAAGTTATATTCCTAACTTCTTCTACAGTTTAAAGCAGTTTATTCGAATAAAGCATGAAAATTTATATTGAGGAAGGGAATTATTGAAGGAGTGAACAAATTACAGAATTAGAATCTCTTTAGAAAAATTTTCCGAGAAAAGTTTATATGTTTAAATGTAACTCATGATACAATAGTTAGTTTCTTTTATCATCACCAAGATAAATAACATAACAATGAGGTTCCCCTTTTGGAAAATAATGAGTCTAAGACTGTAAAATTATCCACAAACATTGCTACTAGTTTAGTAGAGTACATGGATCTGCTTATTGAACGTGGTTACTATTCCTCAAGAGAAGATATAGTTCGCCAAGCTATCATAGACCTATTCATAGACAAATTCGAGATCGGTCTTTTCGATCTTGAGCCTGATCTTTTCGAATTTCCTTCAATGGATGATATCGACGAATCTGAATGACTTAGGTTTTCAAGAGATTACTCATCTTTAACTTTGTAATCCTTAAGTAAGAAAGGTTAAAGAATTATACAAATTTTATCTGCAAGAGAATATTTTTCAAAATAAGAAAAGCTAGGTCAATCTAATATTGAGTCGTATAATAATGATTGAGATTCACTTATATGGTTCATTAAAAAAAAAGATTGACCCAAATGCTTCATTCGCAGAGGATACGATCCTCTGGCTTCCGTACATTGAGGGAGAGAAAATATTTCAGCTATTAGATCGTCTTGATATTAAGTTAAATGAATGTGGAGAGATTTTTAGCAATGGAAGCATTTCTAATCCAAATTCAATTATACCAAAAGGAGCACGAATTGGGTTATTTCCAACGGGTATGTACCTTTTATGTGGGGGCCAACATCTTAAAGGTCATGGATTTATAACAAAAAGACCTAAAAATGAAAGCGATTATTATTAAAGGAAATTTACTCAAATGATTGTAATGGTAAAATTATTTGCTACTCTTAGAAAATACGGGCCAATTGATATCAAATTAGGCGACAGTTTCCCTGTCACTCTCGAAGAAGACGCCAACGTTGCTACATTATTAAGGAAACTTAAGATTTCCGAAGATCAAGCAAAAATAATAATGATTAATGGGAATATTCAAGAATTACAAGAGAAGCTGAATGGAGAAGATGTAGTTGCGATTTTTCCACCTGTTGGCGGTGGTTCTTAATTTTTCTTTACATTTTATCCATTATTTGATCCATACTGCTAAGAATGTCACTTGGATTTTCCAATGGAATTTGGCTTAGCTCTAATAAAAAAGTTTTAAATCTTGAGACAAACTCTTTATTAGTATCATCAGAAGAGAATTCCCTAATTACATCATGAATGCTATAATCTTCTTCAAGTTCTTTTACTTTCTCTGAAAATATATCCATAATGATTGTTGCTGTTAAACTAGAAAATTTTGTCCCAATTTTGTCATATAACTCAAGTAAATGCGATTTCTTAGTATCATTATCTAGATTCATGAACATATGAATCTTTCTCGCAGTAATCTCATCAACTTGATGAAGGAGAGCACGATAAATATTCATTTCATCAGAACTTATCTTTCCATCTGCCTCGGCTCGCTTATAAGTGTTTGTTACAATTTCTTTTAAGATTCGTCTTTGTTTTATCAATAGAATTTGGATCTCATTCTTTGAAAAGAAATCATTTGCCTTTAAATTGGGTATTTTTTCTGAAGTGACTGATAAATCATGTTCTATTCCAGCGATTAATACCTGTTCCTCAGGTGTAATTGTTAAATCTCTTAATGCCTCCTGTAACACCACTTTCATAATTTCCTCTGATGGTATTTTTAGGAGATAAAAAATATCTTCTTCCATACAGAATCTGAGCTCCTGGGGAAATCAGGTCCTCTTAATAAATTAATATTCTATAATGATAAGAGAAAATACTTAACTTTCCTCAATTCCATTTCTACAAGAAAAGCTTATATTTTTCATTACTCCTGTAAACAGGTATCCGTGGTGGCAGTGGGTGCCGCTACACATGGAGAGAATTAATGGTGTAGAGTAAAAATGAGTAAAATTCTAAGAGTAGACATGTCTACCTTAAAACATACGTATGAGACTGTTCCAGATGAATATGAAACACTCGGAGGGAGAGCCCTTACGAGTAAGATCGTTTTTGATGAAGTAGATCCGATGTGCGACCCTCTAGGGCCTGAAAATAAGCTAGTTGTAGCCCCGGGCATCTTGGCTGGCACAAATGCCCCATCATCTGGCAGACTTAGTGTTGGAGGAAAATCTCCTCTCACTAATGGGATCAAAGAGGCAAATGCAGGTGGATTGACAGCTCAAAAACTTGGACGTTTAGGACTTAAAGCTATAGTTATAGAAGGCCAACCCCAAGATGATAAGTGGTATAATCTTATTGTGTCGAAAAATAAATGCGAAATTGTAATGGCTAATAAATATGCTGGGATGGGCCTTTATGAATTAATTACAAAAATCTGGGAAGAATATCCCAACAAACCAGGAATAATTGGTTGTGGAATTGCAGGTCAAAAGCTAATGAAAGGAGCTGGCATTTTTGGGAACAATGTCGAAAACACTGATCCTGGACGATATGCAGGTAGGGGTGGTTTAGGCGCCGTATTAGGTTCAAAAAGGGTCATTGCAATCATCACTGATGATACAGGAACTGAAGGTCTTGAACCTGTTAAGCAAGAACTATATGATACAGGACGAATAAAGTTACGGGATGCTTTAAATGAGCATGCTGTAACAGGGGTTCTAGAAAAACCTGATCCTGAAACAGGTGAAATAAAACCTTTTGGTGGGCTCAAAAACTATGGGACAAATGTTCTTCAAAATATTATTAACGAAGCAGGGGCACTACCCACTCGTAATTGGAAAGAGGGTCGTTTTGAGGGAGCAGCTAAGATTTCTGGTGAAGCTGTACATGAATTTATTGATAAAGTGAAAGCAAAATTCCCTGAGTCAACTGCAACTTACAATCATGCATGTCATCCAGGTTGTATCATGAGGTGTTCAAATATTGTTCCTTATGAAGACACTGGTAAACATCAGGTTGGTTGTCTTGAATATGAATCCGTTTGGGCCTTAGGAACTAACTGTGGAATCGATAATCTATACTATGTTGCAGAGCTAAATCGAGTCTGCAATGACCTAGGACTAGACACAATTGAAGCTGGAAATACTATTGCTGTAGCAATGGAAGGAGGTGTACTTGAATTCGGAGACGGTTCTGGAGCTGTTGAATTATTAAAGAAAATTACCACTGATGAAGAAATCGGTAAAATTGTTGGTAATGGAGCTGTAGCTATGGGTAAATACAAAGGAGTCACTCGAGTTGCTCAAGTGAAAGGGCAGAGTCTCCCAGCTTATGATCCAAGACCAATCAAGGGTATCGGAGTGACTTACGCAACTGGAACCCAAGGTGGCTGCCATACTCAAGGGTATACGATAGCACCTGAAATCTTACAAATCGGGGGAAAACCTGATCGTAGAGATGTGAAAAAAGCAGAACTTTCACGAGCATTCCAACATACAACTGCATATATTGATTCAACTGGCTATTGTCTTTTTATTGCATTTGCCATTCTTGATATTGAGTCTGGATTAAATGGTATGGTTGAATCAATCAATGGTTTCTTGGGAACAGAAATCGATGTTAATAAATATGGTGAAAACATAGTTCGTTGGGAAAGAGAATTTAATAAAAGAGCTGGAATGACTGCAAAAGACGATAGATTACCCGAATTCTTCTATAAAGAACCTTTACCCCCACACAATGTTGTCTTTGATGTATCAGACGAGGAACTAGATAAAGTTCATCAATACTAATCTCCTCTTTCTTTTTTTCTCTTTTTTATAATTTTATGTAAAAATATTCGTACTAAGAAAAATAAAATGATCTTTCCCTCACTTATGAAAGCCCATTATTTAGATATTACATTAGAATTGCTTAACTTAGCTGATGGTTCCAATCTAGAGGGAATATCACTTCTTCTAAAGATTTACTGTCCAAATATTAATTGTTATCCCATATTATTTCTAATTGGACTATTTCAATAGGAACTAATTCTTATTATGCTATAATTTCAAGAGGATTGTTTTTAATAATTAAGTTCACAGTTGCAAACAGCTTTTAAAAGGACAAAGTACAAGATTATCATAGGTTGCTTCTGGAACTAGAAGAATGATAACCTTAGAACAGATTTTTTGGGGCTTATTATTGTCCCTGTTTGCTGGACTCTCTACAACAGTAGGAGCTTTAGTTGTGTTTTTCGTAAAGAGAAATGATCCTAAAATTATAAGTCTGTCAATGGGATTTTCAGCCGGAGTAATGTTAGGAGTGTCTATTTTTGAGTTACTTCCTGAGGCTATCATTAATCTTGACATTCTTATTGCAGGGCTTTTTTTCCTTTTAGGAATGGTTGTGGTAGCATTCCTCGATTTTCTGATTCCTCATGAATATATGCATGAATATCAACAAGCATGTGATGAGACTGGAAAGATATTAGAAAATAACTCCAGAAATCCTAGTTTGATGCGAGTAGGATTACTTTCAGCGATTGGAATAGCTATTCATAATCTCCCCGAAGGTTTTGTGACGATAACTGGCAGTCTCTACTCCATTGACCTTGGTCTTATTCTAGCAATTGCTATTGCTATGCATAACATCCCTGAGGGTCTTTCAGTAGCAATCCCAATTTATTCAGCTTCCAATAATAAGAATAAGGCCTTTAAAATATCGTTTTTATCTGGATTGGCTGAACCTGTAGGAGCTTTAATGGGATTATTCATTCTTCTAAGCTTAGGAATAGTCCGTGAAGAAATAATAGTGATGTCACTGGCTTTTGTCGCAGGAATAATGACTTTCATCTCCCTTGATGAATTGTTACCTGCTGCTCACGAAACCTGCCATAATAATGGTAGTGATGCTCATATTGTAACTGCTGGTATATTAATTGGTATGTCAGTTATGTTAGCTACGTTGATTATTATATAAATTAAATGAAAAATTATTTCTCTAAGTTAATTGAAATTTAATCCAGAGAAGACGATTTTTTATAGGATTTTAGAGTTAAACCTTATTTTAACTTAAAAATTTTGGATAATTCTGATAATATGAGAATTTAAATCTTTATAAAGCAAAAGGAATATATATAGAGATGGAAAATTCAATCGTGAATAAGAGATGACAATTAAATCCCTTCAAGAGATATTGAGAGACATCCTTAAAGAGGGCCGAAAGACTCCTGGGGAATGGAAAACTATTTCAGCTCCAACTAAGGATCAATTTGGGTCAGATTTGCTATTATTTCATCCTACAACTGGACCTATTTACCAAGTTCGGGCTTATGAAAAAAATCCCTTTCAAATGCAAGGGATGGGGACTCGAATAGCCCGTGACGTTGATGAAGACTTTTTAAAATTGATAAGCAGCCAAAAATCTCGAGGAAATCTAGGAATTCTAGATCTCGATTATCGTATCATTCGAGAAGCGATGACTGAAGGATACAAACTAGATCAGATTTTTCTAAATGCACTAAAGGGCAAAAAAGATCAGGGTATAGAATTTGTCAATCTTGGAGATACTTTTCGATCAAAAGGCCAGAAACCACTCCCTCTTCTCACTGATAAGCAGAAAAAATTAGATAAAGAATATAAACGACTTCTTAAGAGAGAAGGGAAGACTACTATGTACGGCTAGTGATTCCTCAAAGCTCCTTAGTTTAATTAAAATCATTTTAGGGATAAGAATTTGATCCTATTCATTCGTATCCTATCTTTATTCTTATTAATGAGAAGTTTCTTAGCAATTTTTATAGAAAAGTATTCATATATTTAATATCAAAAACAATCTTTGGAAATAGTGGTGCAAAAATGTCTTGGTATGACGAGTACAACAATCTACTAGAAGAATTCACTAGTGCAGTTGAAGATGAACTTCTCCAATATGTACGAGGGCTAATACTGTATGGATCTTATCGAAGAGAACAAGATGAAACAGGTTGGATAATACCAGGGATCAGTGACATAGACCTTGTCTTAATTGTGGATGTAGATGACATCAACGAAGAGAAACCACCACGTAGATTAGCTAAAATTGGTGAAGCATTGTCAGTATTTTTCGTTCACCCAGTCTATGCTCCAATTCTTGATTTACGTCTTCTAGAATCCACTGATTTACCAGCAAGGATTGGTATGGGCTTCTCACCTATTCATGCTGTTGCAGCTGCCCAACAAGGAGAAGCCATACTTGGAAAAAATGTCTTACAGAACGTTGACTATAGTGAGAAATTGTTAAATCGTTCTGCAAAAATAATAATCAACCAGGGATACGAAAGTATTAAGCGAGGATATCTTCATCGTGAGCTGGGAGAGGAACCTGTTTGTATAGAATTTGCTGATATAATTCTTGATATTGCACACGCAGCATTAGCAGCAGAAGGGATATTTAATTTAGTGAGGCCTGAAGTTCCTGAGAAGTTTGATCTCCTTTTAGGAGATGAAATAGGTAGTGATGGCGTTGATATTGTTTATGAAGCCAAAAAATGGCGTATGGGTAGCCAAAAGATGAAACCAGCTAGTTTTCTCCGTGGATCCCTTAAATTATCCCAAGCTGTTATAAAACATACACGAAATCCTTTCAATACAAATAAATCCTCGACCTAAGATGTTCTAAAAGATGGGCTTAGAGGCTCACCCAATCAAAATTTATTAATTTCTTTTTTATATAATAATCCAGTATATAAAAGTGACCATTATGAAATTAAAAAAATCCTCATTTATCATTCTTTCGCTAATGGCAATTGTATTATTCTCAGGTTGCATCGATACTTCTCCTGAAGAGGAAGAGACAATTTTAACTGTTATTGGTGTCTCAGGTGAAACAAAAACCTTCAATATGACTTCCCTTTTATCATTACCTAGTATTAGAGGAAAAAGTGAGTACCAGAATACCCTTGGGAATTGGAGGGATAAAGGAACCTATCAGGGTATACTAATTTCTATACTTGCCGATGAGGTCGGAGGAATTCAAACAGGGGACCTCTTAATCGTTTCAACACGAGATAATTATACACCTCAAATTTTTACTTATGATAACATTATCCCGCCAACTACAAAATGGAACAACACTCAAGGATCTATGATTTTAGCTTATAAATTCAATGATATTCTTTATCCTAATTGGGAGGATGGCCCTCGCATTGCATTTCTTCCTCTAGATGAAGGTTATTCTAATAACGACAAAGGAAATACCTCTTCTTTAGAAGCGCTACGGGGATCAGCAGGTACTCGTTGGTCGAAATATGTGAATAAATTAGAATTTCGACGTGAATCTGAAAGAATAACCATCGAGGCTGATATGAAGAATTACACATTTTCTTGGACTCAGGTGCTTAATTTTCCTTCTATTACTTCAGCTGGGGGTTTTATTACTAAAACTGGAATTTTTACTGGTCCTTTTGATTACACAGGTGTGAATCTTAGTTATGTTTTCAATACTTTAATTGACACATCTTTCAATTTTTCAATTGAAATTGTTGCATCGGATGGGTACAGGAGAACCTTTATTAAAGAAGAGGTTTTTGGAAGCGTTCCTGTTTACAATTCTGCGGGTGAATTTATTGGTCATGGAGGTAGAAATAACTTAAGTCTTATCTTAGCTTATAAGAACGATAGTTCTCCTTTAATAGAAGGCTCTGGACCATTTATGATTGCTTTTGTTAGTCCTGATTCCTTTTTAACTGATAGTTGGCGATGGATCCGTGATGTTGTTTTCATCAGAATAACTTATACTTAGGAATGTTTTGTCTTTCTACAACAAGTACAGTAACATTATTGACTTTTAGGAAGTAATTAATAGTTACGGAGACAGATCATGAGACAAGAAGAAGACTCTCGTGATATATCAAACAGTAGTTCTTCTGAAACCATTCCCCTTATCTCAAAGATTCCGTGGGTAAGAGCAGATCTAATACGACATAAAAGATCCCAGTACTATTATGAAACAAGTGATTTAGTTATAATTGCTCTTTTTTGTGCTTTAGGAGGTATTTTTAGTACTTTCATTGGGTATCTAGGTAATCTTATCAATAGGATTATTGGTCTTCCTTTTGGTGGGGGACAAATAATTGCAGGGCTTCACGTCTTCTGGATAGTACTAATCTATTTGCTAACAAATCGTAAAATGGGTGTTGCACTGTTTGCAGGTGTCGTGAAAGGATTTATTGAATTCTTTACTGGCAGTGCGCACGGTATTCTAGTTTTGTTGATATCTGGTACTCAAGGATTGATAATAGAGATAATTCTTATTATTTTCCTCTCTTCTAACAACAAAATAATAATTTCTTTGGCGTCAGGTATAGCAAGTGCATCAAATGTATTCCTTCAGCAACTTATTTTTTTCAATTCTCAAATCCCTGCCTATTTCATCGCATTTATTGCAACATTAAGTTTTGGATCAGGATTTCTACTAGGAGGGTTTCTACCAATCGCAGTTTTTCAATTATATAGCAAATCCACAATTTTAAACTGGCGAAAAAAACCTACATTATCATACAAAGTAAAATATGTAAGGGCAATTCGCATAAGCCTTATAATTATTTTAATTATTTTTGAAATAACTATTTTCTCCTATTTAATTTCTCAAAATCGATTTTCGGCTCAAATAACTGGAGATGTTTATAATCCTTACACTTATTATCCAGCTGACTTCTTAGATCGTCAAGTGACGGTAGAAGCTGAATTAAAAGGTGATTTTACATATAGGCCCCCCCAAAATTATACTGGTGTTCCATTACATCTTATAATAGAAGCAGCGCAACCCATTTCTGAATTCTATATGGTAAAAATTAGTGCATCAGATGGGTATTACGTTGAATTTAATTCTACAGATATTCAAGGTGATAAATTCTTATTACTAGTCATGGAGTCTAATGGGCTTCGTTTAGTTGCAGGGAAGTTCCATGGCAGCTTTTGGGTACAAAAAGTAAATCATATTGAAGTTCATAAATTGTAAAAATTTTAGATTGATCCTAGATTTAATCAGGATCTCACAAGAAAATAATATTTTATCAACAATTCTCAGATAAATAAATGAAATCACTTCAAGGTATAAAAGAGATTGAAAGGGAGAAAGGTTTTATTAATGGGTCACATTTTTTGTGAATCAGCTTGATTAAAAACTTTTTCAGTGAATAGAAGATTGTGTGACTCGTATTGGTTCTCCCTCAGATTCAGGTGAATAACTTATCCTTCTACTATAATGGTTCAGATAATCCTGTATTAACAGATATTAATTTAGAATTTAATGAAGGAGAAATTGTTTGCGTAACTGGAACTAGTGGAGGAGGAAAAACTACTTTAGCATTAGCATTATCGGGTCACATCCCACATACAATTGCAGGTGAATTAAGAGGAGAGGTTAATTTTCAAGGAATTTCAAGTCTTGAGATGTCTATTAGTGATATTAGTCAATTTATTGGCTTAGTACAACAAGATCCCGAAAATCAGCTTGTTACTTCATCAGTACTCGAAGAAATCGCTTTTGGTCCAGAGAACTTGGCGTTACCTAAAGAAGATATCCTTAACCGAGTGCAAACCAGCATTAAAGCAATGGATCTTATTTCATTGGTTAATAGATCTACCAATGAGCTCTCAGGTGGTGAAAAACAGCGTGTTGTTATTGCCTCAATTCTTGCGATGCAACCAAAGGTTCTTATACTTGATGAACCAACTTCTTTTTTGGATAATCGGAGTGTACAAAATTTAATACTTTCACTAAAAGAGTTAAACAAATGTACAAAGCTAACGATCATTTTAATAGAACATCAACCTTACGTGTTTAAAAAATTACTTGATAAATTAATTGTTATAGAACAAGGAAAAGTCATTAAAGAGATGAGGGAATCTAATATTAATTTTCGAAGTCTCAAGGTTCCTCATGAACTACTTAAAGAAGTTAAACAAATTCCTCACCAAACCTCTTCTAATAGAGTCCTAAAAACCCAAGAACTCACTATAATGTTAAATAAGCGTGAAGCATTAAAACAGATTTCTCTAGAGCTAACTCCTGGACGAATTTATGGAATTGTTGGCCCTAATGGTGCTGGTAAAACCACCCTCTTACAAGCACTACTTAATCTCGTACCTAGCACAGGGAATATTATATATAATAAAAAAGATATAACAAAAATTCCTACATTTCAGCTGGCTAAGAAAATAGGACTTGTTTTTCAAAATCCCAATCACCAAATCTTTGAACGAAATATCTTAGAAGAAGTGATTTTTGCTCCCAAAAATTTCAAATTAGATTTGCATGACATTAATCTTAAAGCAAACCAATTACTTAAAGAAGCAGCACTTGATTCTTATCTGAATCAGCCCCCTTTTGGTTTAAGCTATGGTGAAAAACGCCGATTAAACATTTGTTCCATTTTAATCTATACTCCTGATCTTTTATTACTAGATGAACCCTTCATTGGACAGGATCGTGCAAATATTGAATATTTAATACAAAAATTAAAAGAACGAAAACAAAAGGGATTTACAACAATCATTGTATCTCATCGGAGAGAACTATATGATTTAGTTGATTATATTTTCGTCTTAGATAAAGGAAAGCTTGTTAATCAAGGAACGCCAGATGAAGTGATTCCTTTTCTCTATAAAACTAGAATTATAAATTTTTTAAGAGAGATGATGTTCAATGAATGATAAGCGAGCTATTTCCTTAGAAGTTTTTCTCCTTCAAAACAGTCAAAAGATTGGAACGAACCCTCTAGTCAAATTCTCTGCAGTGATTCTTGTATCTTTGTTACTTTTTTCTGATTCTAACCTAATTAAAATTTATTTTATTGTCCTTAGTATATTCTTCATTTATTCCTTTGGAAGACTCTCTTTCAATATTGCAAGGCCACGTTACCGAATGATACTTATGTTTTCAATTACTATTTTTTTAGTTCAAGTTCTTTTTGTTCATGGTGGAGACTTATATTTTCATCTTATTCCAATTAAAATTTATCAATATGGCCCATTTTTGCCTATCTATGAGCGTGGGATTTATCAAGGATTACTTTTGATAGGTCGTTTTTGGGGTTTAATCTCAATTAGTTGGATTTTCATTAATTCTACAAATCCATTTGACTTCGCTCAATCTTTGACTACTATCGGTATTCCATACCGTTTTGCCTATTCATTGTCATTATCATTACGTTTTACACCTGTATTTAATATAGAAACTAGTATTATTCAAAATGCACAGCAGGCACGAGGTTTAAATATTAATCCTAATAATCTACGAGGCGTAGTGAATCTTTTGAGCTATACATTAATACCTATGATTAGTTCAACGTTAAATAGGATACGAGACATAACAATCAGCATGGATGGTCGTGCTTTTGGTTGTTATTCTACAAGAAGCTACATTAGAGAGATTTATTTCACCCCTTTAGACTTTTTAAAATTACTGTTATTGATAATATTCTTATTCATTCTAAGTATTCTTTAAATCCTAAATGATCGAAATAAAGGTATTTAAAAAAAAAGAATTCTGTTGTCGAATAATGGCCCAAGATCGCTTTTATTCAGAAAGACCTCTAGTTCATCAACATATAGTTCTTTTAAATATTGATGAGCTCTATGGTCATGAAGAAACAGTACAAAACCAAGTTGGCTGGTTAAAGGATAACTTGAAAAACCTTGGACATTTTTTCCGTCCAATTTTAGTAGTCAAGAATGAGAATGTTATTCTAGACGGACATCATAGAGTAGTTGCACTTAAAGAACTAGGTGAAGAAAGAAATGCCAAGGTGATCAAAATACCATGTGTTGAGATTGAATATGTTGATAATCCTGACATTAAACTCGGTACTTGGCATCCATTTTATACTGAAAAGGGGCCCTTTAACTTCCCATTTGAGCTCAAAAAAATGAGTATTGAATGGGACGAAATTGAGAATTTCTCACGAGATATTCTAAAAAACCCCAAATATGGTTTTACATTGATGACAAATAATGGTAAATATTATTGTTTAAATGGAACGCAACAAGCTATTTATCAGAAGTTTCTCGCCAATTTTAATCCCACAGCTTTTGATTATGCAAAAACAATTGACTTTGCAATCCATTCAATTGAAAATGATAAAGGTTCATTTGCCCTTTTACGTACACGAGTTACGAAAGAGGATGTTATTAAAGCAGCTAAAGAAAAAAGACTTTATGCTCCAAAAACAACACGACATATTCTTTCATTTCGTTATCAGGACATTAAAGTACCTTTAGAAACCTTATTTCAACCTTAATATTAAACTCAATTATTTTTTTACTGTTTTAATTGGAGACTTGAAGATTGGAAATAGAATTAATACAAATCTCACCAGTTTTAGGGATTATTAAAGGAATGAAGACCTCACGACGGAAAGATCATATTGAGAGAATTCCTGAAAAAATATTCAAAGCAGGCCATTGGTCTGTCTTGGAACATTCCTCGGTGACTGTACAAATCCGAGAAATAAGTAGAGCTTGTACACATCAATTAGTTCGTCAACGTATTGGAGTTACATTCACCCAAGAATCTCAAAGATATTTTGATCCTTTAACTGATCCTGATTGGTTTATCATCCCTCCCAAAATAAAAAACAATGAAGAACTAAAAGAGAAATACATTGAAGCTCGGAATCGTGAAGCTGATGAGTATCATTATTATCGTGAACACAATATCCCAAAAGAAGATGCCAGGTTCTGTCTTCCAAATGCTTGTAAAACCACGATTACTTGGACACTTAATATGAATAGTCTTATTTGGTTTCTTGAACAACGATTGAAAAAAGAAGCACAATGGGAAATTAGAATGCTTGCTCAAAAGATGCTTGATTTAATTATGACAACAGAATGGGGAGAGTTCCTGCAGTATTGGAAACCAAAAAGTAGACGATAGTAAAAAAAGAAAGAAGAAGAACTACTTAACTTCTTCTCTTTACTCTCAATACAATAATACTTGAAACACTTTTTAAGTCTAATTCACCTATTCCTTAATTAATAAATCTCGTTTTGTTATTAAAGTTTTTTATATACACTTCTTATAAATATAAAAGCCCCCATACTAAATAAACACATTCCACTCAGAATTAGCATACTTAAATCCAAGAAAATCTGATTTACCTCCAAATTAAGGATCAATACTTTTCGATAGATCTCACCAGTTGAATAGAAGGGATTCAAATGCCACAATTGAATGTCACCATACAAAGAAAAACGTGGTAAGGGAATAAAACCACCTGTAAGGAAAGAGAGAGGTATTGCTAGGAGACCTGGTAGATAAGTAGCCATTTTACCTCCAAGGAACGCAGCAATCCCTAGGCTTAATCCTAAAAGGGGCATAACAGCCAAAATACTTACCATTATGATAAAAAAGATTTGATAATCTTCCTGGAAGGGAAAATCTAATAGATAAATGGTAATCATGACACAAATCATTGTTATAAGTGTTGAGATGATTTGGGTAATCGAAAGACCAAACAACAAGTAAGATGAGGGGAATTTGCTTAATTTTAATCTATCAATTGTACCTTGTTCTTGTTCATAACCAATAATACCCGCAACACCAGTACTAGATGTAATTAATACAAATATCAAGAATGCTGGAACATAGATATCAAATTCTGTAAAAGCTAGTGTTGAGATTGATTCATGAACCACTGTGAATTTACCAGGCCAGTCCAGGCCAGTAATCCAAAAAACATCAAGGAAAGAACTAAGCATTTCTTCCAGTAATATGGTTGCTTCAGCAAAACGTGCATAGGAATAATCTCCTATTAACTCTACTTTAGCTACCGAATAAAAGTATTTTGAAGTTGTTAATAGGAGTTTTCCCTCTGTGACTTTAATTCGATGATTTAATCCAGCAATAACAGTTTGTGAAAAATTGTTGGGAATTATAAGGCATAAACTAATAAATCGACTTTGAACTGCTTTACTGGCATCTTCTATATCCTTATAAGGAATAACAGAAAATCTACGTTTATCACCATTAGACAATAGAATTTCAGATTGATTAATGTTCTTAATAAAACACCTACCAAATCCTTCATGAAAAGGTTCTCCTAACAAATTGTTTTGTGCCGTGTATTGATTAAATTGAGATTGAAGTGAAGAATTCAGATTCAAATTTTGGTCTTTATCAATAACACCAATCCTATAATTCTCACCAGTATCTCCAATGACAACAAATGAACTTTTATCACCATAAAGAAATGCAATTCCTATAATAAATAGAATGGGTATCAAAAATATAATACTCATTCTTTCGGTATTTCTAGCTGTTTGCTTCAGACATCGTATTATGTAAAGTAGTATTTTATACACTTGTTATCAGCCTCGACGTTTAAAACGGAAATAACTGAAAATAATAAGTGATAAGCTGAGAAAAGTTATTGAAAGAAATAAACTCACAAAGATATCTGGTAAAACAAGATGAAACTCAAAATCATAAAGTAAAACTAAGCGTAAAGCATTAACTGTATGAGTTAATGGTAAAAGATCCCATAGAAGAAAATCTCGAAGAACACCACTTGCAGTTGGGAAGATCTCGGGGATGAGAATTATTTCAGGAACTTCAATGAAAGCCCCACTCATGAATGCCATAAAGGGTGCACCAAATCCTAATATATTTCCTACTACATCTTCATTCGATAGAAAGGCAGTAGAAATATAAACGAGAAATAAGCAGAATGGGAAAATCGTCAAACTAATTAAAAATCCAAGAAGTATATCTCCTGCAGGATGAAATCCTAATAATAAGCTTGTTATAAATAGTATTATTGTCTGTCCTAACATTACAGGGATTTGTATTAAAACTGATCCAGTAATATACAGTTTAGTTGAGGAAGGAGCTAACAATATTCTATCGAAGGTTTTATTATTGGGCCTAAATTCCATACAAAATAGCATTGAAGTTAATGAAGGTTGAACAATTATACCAAACGCAATTAAACCAGGGATAGATAATTCAAATAATGAATATGTTTGAATATTAACTGTGCATTCTTCATTCAGGCTGAGTGAAATAGTCCCACCAGGTCCTTTGAAGGCAGTTGTGAGATCTTGATATGAATGTATCACAACGGAAAGCAATGATTTTGCTATTTTAAAGTTTAAGTAGCTCTCATCTCCTATTATACGAATTGTATCGTTTATTCCTATCGGTAAATCGGGAGATGTTGGAAAGTATAGCTGAATCATTTCATGAAAATAATATCCAAACGTATTACACCAATATCTGTTTAAGATTGAAAGGGTTGTATTAGAAAAATTAGGACTAAGGATAATTAAAACATCTAAATCTCGTTTAAATAATTTATCATTAGCTCTGGACTCTGTTTTAAAATAAGTTACTTCAAATATGAGCGGCGCATCTGGAAGATTACTATATGTTAAGTTTCCAAGAATCTCAACAAATTCACTTCCGAATCCCTTATTAATAACTTCAGGATTGTGATACTGACTAAAAGAAGTATTTTTCATAATTGTCTCATTTTGAAAGAGAGATTGAACGCTATCTGAAAGACCTGCATCTTGGTTGATCACACCTAGTAAAAATGTCTGAGTTTCTCCAACTGGAGATGTTGAAAATCCGATCCAATATAATCCAATAAAAAATAATGGAAATAAAATTAAATATGGTATGGTCCATTTACTTCTGATTAATTGTAACCCCATTCGTTGTGTGACCGCAAGTACTTGTCTTACTGACACTAAATCACCTTCTAATCCCGCAAATCTCGACCAGTTAAATTAATAAAGACATCCTCAAGTGATGTACTTCTGATAGACATATTATCAACCTCACAACCTTTTGATTCAATAAAATTTAAGATTCGACTAAGACGAGAAACTACATCAAGCGCCCGAATGACAATTAAACCACCAGAAACATAAGCGTCTTCAATACCATTAAAAGTTTTCAATTTACTAGCTAGAACTTCTACTTCAGCTTGACTTCCAGTTAAAGAAAATTCTACTAAATCTCCTTCACCAATGGAAGACTTTAATCTTTTAGGAGTATCAAGAACTAATATCTTGCCATGGTCCATAATTGCAATGCGATCACTTAATCTATCTGCTTCCTCCATGAAATGAGTAGTTAGGATCACGGTTTTACCTTGTTTTGGTAAATCTTTAATGACTTCCCAAACTGCAACTCGAGACTGGGGATCGAGGCCTGGAGTTGGTTCATCACATAAAATTATTTTCGGATCATGAACTAATCCGAGAATTAAATTCAATCTTCTTTGCAAACCTCCAGATAGATTGCGAGTCAAATGTTTTCGTTTCTCCTCAAGACCAACTTTAGCAATTAGGAAGTCAATATGGTCTTTCGCTATCTTTGTTGGAATGTCATAGATTTTTGCTAAGAACCATAGATTTTCTTCAACTGTTAGATCATCATAAAAGGTCAGGGACTGAGGGATTATTCCCAATATTTTCTTCAAGCCTGTACCATCTTTATGGGGATCTTGTCCGAGAATTTTAATATCACCAGCATCAGGTTTTAGAAGACCCATAATCATGCGAAGACTGGTAGTTTTGCCCGCTCCATTCGGGCCTAAAAAGCCAAAAATTTCATTTTCCTTAATTTTCAGTGAGATTCCAGCAACAGCTCTTACTAATTTATCCCCTTTCCCAAAAGATTTGTGTAAATCACTAACTTCTATAATAGTTGACATTAAATGTTTTTTCCTCCATTCAAAAGTAATTCTGATAATTTCTCATTAAAAAATTTCAGTGCATACTCAAGTAACCGCACATAGGTATTATAACCAAGGATTTGTTCTTCTAAAATTTTTTTCAAATTCATATCTGATTCTTGACATTTTATCAGGAGTAGGTGTAAATCATTTATACAGACATTAGTTTTCTCAATGAATCCTTCAAAAATTTTTGTAATCATTTCTGTTCCTGTTGTCGCCGTATATGTATATCCAGTATTATGTGTTCCCTCCTTTAAGACAGTACCATATTTTTCATTTATCTTTATTGCTCGATTAATAGAAGAGATCGAGGTTGGGTATTTACCATTCGGAAAAAGCTCAGTTAATCGTTTTGAAATTGACCTTTGTGTCCAATGATGGCCATGTGGGTCTCGTGTTTCAAAAAGGAACAACGTATCTATCCAGCCACAGAGGCCTGGAATTCCGTATTCTTCATAATATTTAGCAAATATATCAAAAAGTTGGGCTCTTAAAGCATTAATTGATATATCAGTTGTACCAAAAGAAGATCTCATTACATTTCCTTCAGTTTAGCTTAAGGGATATCCCTATTTAAAAAGATTTCAAAATTTCGAAATTCTGAAATAAAAAAGCTTTAAGCTTTTAAAGGTCTTGAGTATTTGTAGAAAAGTTTAGAACCTCAATATCCAATTTTATGAAAGAACAAGATTGAAATCTGATTAATTTTTTAGAATAAAAAGAGAAAAAAATTGATTAAAGTTTGCTTTTCTTTCTTAAGCATGGGACAAGAATAACCATTACAAGGACGCTTGAAATTAGAAAGCTTGGTGTACTTTGAATCATTGGTGTTGAAGAGAAAGTACTGGATTCCCCACTTAATTCACTACTAGATTCTGGTTCTGAAGTCGGTTGATCAGTCTGTGTTGGTCTTGGAGAAATTACACCATTGAAAAGTGCTCGATATCTTGGATCATGGCTGAATGGTTCACCATTCCAGATAGGATAACAAATTCTGTATAAAAATGATACTTCTTCAATTCCTAATGCAGGAATTATTGTCAGATCACTCATTGACGAGAAGAATGATCCCCACCAAGTATAAAGTTCCTGAGGGGTACGCCAAGAAAGCACTTGTTCATCATAAAGTGTTTCTGGAGTTGCAGGTATAGCTATGGCTGAGTGAGTGGATATGACTAGTCCGAGGTCATATGTGTCCTTGAATAGTGATTGGAAGATGGGAATATCATTTACCATGATTGTAGCGTCAGAAAAACCTGTAGTTTCATTTGTTAAAGTTATTGATATAGGATTCTCACTACTAACTGTAGTACCAAATAATATTGAAAGACTGTAATTAGTAAGGTCAATATCTTGTAAGCGTAATTCTTCTGGGGGAGGTTGGGAATTAAATGTATATTCATAGACATCCCAAGCTCCCATTTCAATTGCTAATTTCAGTTCAGAATAATTACTGTTAATCTTAAATGAATATGAGAGGTTAACATTCGCAATAATTGTTTTCTTATTTCTTGTGAGATCTAAATCTGGAAAGAGAAATCCATCTACATTCGAATATCCAACTTTCCATTTATAAGTTCGTTCTGTACGAGTTACGCTACGTTCTACATGTGGTAGTAAAAATCCAGTAGATCCATTAAGTGCAATATAATATCTTAATTCTTCTTTAGAATCAAGAATATTGTTGTAGTTGCTATCTTGATATAATTCAAATCCTGTTATTACCGTTCCAACAAAGAATGATTCATTTGCTACGTTAAAAGATTGACCAAAAAACGGGTAAAAAGGTGCTACATTGTAGATCTCATTATACATCATTAAAGATAGTAGAGAGGTTTCATTTGTATGAATCCACACATAACTCATATTTGAAAAGAGATTAGTAATGGTTCCAGAAACATATTCTTCTTCAGTTGGAATATCTAGTTGAACTGAGGCATTAACTGGATTGAGAAGATTTAGAGTTATTAGTACACCAAATATTACTAGTGAACTCATACTTACCTTATTCATTTTTTTCACCAAAAAACAGTCAAAATTCTTTATTTCTGTTGTTTTTATAATTTCTATTCTTTTTATTAGATGTTAATCCCCCTTCAGAAAAACTTTATCATTTTTCATTGATTAGATAATATTCCATAATTCTGGATAAATAAAACCTGATCCAGTACCGAATAGAATAATAGATTCAGATGGGGTAACAAATCCCGAATCCAATAATTTTTGAACCACAGCATATGTAGCTGCTCCCTCTGGTGACTGTAGAATCCCCTCTGTATACGCGAGGGTCTTCATTGCTGTTAGAATATCTTCATCATTGATAGCAACAGCAGTACCTTTTGATTCATAAATAGCTTTCAATATTAAATAGTCCCCTACTGCTTTAGGAATACGTAAACCAGGCGCTAGTGTTTGAGCTTCTTCCCAGTAAACAGCTTTCTTTTGTCTTTGTTGAAACGCTTTCACAATAGGAGCACAACCTGATGATTGAACAGTTACCATTCTTGGCCGATCTGATCCAATTAATCCGATGGCTTCTAATTCGTCAAAAGCTTTCCACATTCCTACAATCCCTGTTCCTCCTCCAGTCGGATATACAATTACATCAGGAATATTCCAATCAAGCTGCTCAACAACCTCGAAAGCCATGGTTTTTTTTCCCTCAACTCTATAAGGTTCCTTTAGGGTAGAGACATCAAACCAGTTATTTTGGTTTACAGCAAGCGTACATCGGGCTGCAACATCAGTGATGAGGCCTGATACAATTTCTAAATTACCTCCTAGAGCTACAACCAGATTTTGTATTAATTGTGGAGTATCTTCTGGCATAAAAATATGTGATTTTACTCTGATGTATGATGTATAAGCCGATAAAGCAGCACCGGCATTTCCAGCAGTTGGAATTGCGAAATTTTGGATTCCTAATTCAATGCCTTTGGATACGGCAGCACATAACCCACGACTCTTGAATGTTCCTGTTGGATTTTGGCCTTCATCTTTAAGGAATAAATTCTTTAACCCATATTTTTCTCCTGAATTCTTTAAATGTACTAGTGGAGTCCATCCCTCTCCTAAAGTAAGACGAAACTTATGGTTAATTACAGGCATAATTTCATGTAAACGCCATATATTGTAACTTCTTCGATTATGGATTCTTTCTTTTGTTAGATGTTCTTTCGCCTTTTCAAGGTCATAGATTGAAAAAAGAACTTTCCCACAAGATTCACACACTGTATGTTTTTCACTACAATCAAATTCTTTTTTACAACTTGTACATTTCAATTTCAGAATGTAACATTCATTATTTTCCATAGGTAGACATCTTCATTAAAAAAATGGCACTTTTTCACTAAGTTTGAATCTTGTTCTATTTAAAAGCATCTTTTAGCTATAATATTATATTATTTTTCAGGAGGATTGGTTAGTAGTTCATATAGATATTAAACATATTTCCAATTAATATATGATGAATGATATATTCAATTACAAACAAGCAAACCATTCTTTGGAGATTCAGGGTATATTGTGAAATGTATATTATTGAAATCATGAGTTCAGAGTTATAATTTTGTAAAATAGATTTATATAAATCATTAGGTGTTAAATACTTAAGAAACATTAATTTAAAATCTATCAACAAAATAAACTTGTTTTATTTGTTGAATCCAATTTTTATAATCTTCAGAAGAAGTAAAAATCTGTTCATAGAAAATTATTTCGTTTGAGGTTTTTTTAAATGGATATACAAAATGCTTTCGATAATCTTCTAGAAGAGATTCATGATTATTTTGTACTTCAACAGATAGAATACATCCTTGATTGGGATTTTGAGACATATATGCCAACAAAAGGAGTCGACCAGCGTGCTGAAGAACTAGCAATGATAGCGTCATTAAAACATGGCCGTATCGCGAATCCAAAGATAGGAGAACTAGTGAAAGAAATAAAAAACCATCCAAAGTATTCTTCTCTCAGTGAAGAGGAGAAAAGGGAGATCTATCTGATAGAACGGAAACATAAGATGGAGTCAAAGGTTCCTAAGGAACTAGTGGAAAGCATAGCTAAACAGATACCAATCTCAATAGCTGCTTGGAAAAAAGCCAAAAAAGACTCTAATTATTTATTATTCAAACCTGAACTTGATAAAATTCTCGATTTAACGAAGAAGAAAGCTTTTTATCTAAACCCAGATAAGGAGCCTTTTGATGCTCTTGTTGAAAAATATGAGCCTGGAATGAATTCATCTCAATTTACAATATTGTTTGATGAACTAAAAGAGGGACTAATACCAATTATTCAGAAATGTGTAAAATCCCCTAAACAACCAGACCTCTCTCTCATTAAACGAAACTGTCCTATTGGCATACAAAAGAAATTGTCCAAAAATATAGCGGAATTAGTTCATTATGACCTGGAAAGGGGTAGAATAGATGAAACTGAACATCCATTCACTACAGGTTATTTTGACGATGTCCGAATTACTACTCATTATTATGAAGAAAATTTCTCTGATTCTTTTTATTCGGTACTTCATGAAGCTGGTCACGGTTTGTACGAGCAAAATCTTTTACAGAAATACAAATACCAATTTGTTGGAGAAAGTGCCTCGTATGGAATTCATGAATCTCAATCTCGATTCATCGAAAATCTTATTGGTAGGAGCCTTGAATTTTGGGAGTTTTACCTTCCTCAACTTAAAAAGATGACTGGAGATATTTTCTCTGAGGTTGAATTAGATCCTTTTGTTCATGCAATCAATGAGGTTAAACCTTCTAAAATTCGGGTTACTGCAGATGAGGTAACTTATGGTTTACACATAATTATTCGTTTTGAAATTGAACGTGATCTATTATCTGGGAAAATAACAACAGATCAGCTTCCTGAATTGTGGAACTCAAAATACAAAGAATATTTAGGCGTAAACATTGAAAATGACTCTGAAGGTGTATTACAAGACATTCATTGGTCAGGAGGCAGTTTTAGTTATTTCCCCTCATATACAATGGGTAATATCTATAATACGCAAATATTGGCCCAAATGGCTAAAGAAATTACAGATTATAAAGACCTCATACGGAAAGGTGAACTTAAACCAATTATAGATTGGTTAATTGAAAATGTACATTCTTCAGTTAATCTTTATGATCCCCCTGAACTCATTAAAAAAATAACTGGTGAAGAGATAAATCCAAAATATTTCATTAACTACTTAGAGGAGAAATATTCCAAACTCTATGGATTTTAAGAGCTTTAAATGGTTTTCTTTCCTCATAGCGGAATGAAAGTATCTGCCTCAATCACGGATCTTATGAATTCAACGGTTAATGTTACAATATTTTTCACATCATCAAGGCTGATGACTTCTGAAGCAGTATGCATGTATCGATTAGGAATCGCAATTAAAGCTGTTGCTGCTCCTGTTAGTTGGATGGCATTAGCATCAGTTCCAGTTCCTCGATGCCAAGCTTTCTTTTGGTAAGGTATTTTATTATTCTCTGCAATATCAATCAATCTTTGGTATAGTATAGGATTAATATTTGGTCCTCTTACGATTATCGGCCCGCTACCGAGTTTAGTATCACCTACTAATTTTTTCTTAATTTCAGGTGAGTCTGCTGCATGACCAACATCAAATGCAATACCAATCTGAGGTTGTATAGCCCTAGCAGCTACAACTGCTCCTCGTAAGCCTATCTCTTCTTGAACTGTAGATACTCCATAAACTCCAGCATAAAATTCTTTGTTTTTTGACAATTCTTTCATAACTTCAGCAACAATAAATGCACCAATAGCATCATCAAAACCAGCTGCGACCACAAAGTTGTGGTCTCCAAGCTTTTGAAATCCATAGTCAAAAACAGCAAAGTCTCCTATATCAACCTTTTTTTTGGCTTCTTCTTTAGTAGTACAACCAATATCAATGAATAATTTTTCCATTTCAGGTGCTTTTTTCCTTTCTTCAGGTTTCATTAGATGAATAGCTTTCTTTCCTATAAGACCAGGAATAATCCCCTTTTCTCCATTGACTTTCACTCTTTTCCCTGGTAATGTAGTAACATCGAAACCCCCAAGGGGTAAAAACCATAAATAACCATTTTTATCAATATGAGTTATTTGAAAGCCAATTTGATCAATATGTCCAGCTAACATGATTTTAAAAGGACTATCGGGATTGAGAACAGCGTAGAGATTCCCAACACGATCCCCATATATTTTATCTACTTTCTTTTTAAGATACTCTTTTATTCCTCGCTGAGCTGTTAATTCGTAACCTGTGGCTCTGGGGGTTGTTACCAATTTTGCTAGAAATGTTTCATTTACTTCATAAGGCATTTTATTGATCACCATTTCGAGTTAAATGCCATTCAAATTGATTATTCTTATCACTATCGGTTAAAAAGCATGAAAAACTACATATATGGGGAGTTGATCTTAAATTAACAGAAAAAAGATTTAAGTATTGAAAGGTAGCTAATAAGCTGAATTAATAGACTCTTCAGGTTAATATTTGTACTATATCAATAAATTTCATATAAACTTGATGGAAGATCTCGTAGATGAGCATCAATCCATATCAAATCGAACAACCATTGGAGTGAATATTTCAACCGTTGTCCCAATTTTAGCAGCAACAATGGGAAGTCGCATGGATTAAAGGAAAAATGATCATCATTTTTCTGTAATTCTCGCAGATATGAAGAATAACCTCTCTCTGTTTGAAGGTGAGCACGATCTTCTTGCTTTCCTAGGATTAATTTTAGTTTTAATTCTTTCATTGGTTGGCCTAGCTCTCCTCCTTTCCATTTTATTCTCCTGAAATATTGTTATTAAAACTTTCAACTCATTCTTTATTCAATATCAGTAGTTTTAAATAAGTGTATTATGAAATACAAATTAGTATTTAATTTTATAAAGCTAATAAGGGGAAAATAGTATCAAAATATATGTGAAATTTAACGAGGTAATGAGATTATGTGTCCCACTCAAGAATCTCGTGAAAGAATCACTTCAGAGCATTTAGAAAAGATGTATTCTGAAGCTGGGAAAGAAGAAATTACACAACTTGCTAAAAAGGTCTCTCAATTAAAAGCTCACCTTAAAATTTCCAATGAGTTAGCAAGTGGTATCATTGAACAATTTGACCAGACATATGAAGCAGCAAAGAATACTATCTTGTTGGTTGGAGGTTCTGAAGATGATATAGCAAAAATGTGGGGTTATAATTTTGGAGGTTTACTTTACCATTATTTAGAAAAAAGGGACACAATCGAAGGTAGACAAGCAATTTCATTCATCAAAATGCAACTGGGGCATGAATTGAATACACGGATTGGTGGTTCTGAAATTCAATATGCGAGTTTTGTCCTTGGTCTCTCTTTAAGATTTATAAAAGGATTTGAAACACTTAAGCAAAACCTTGGGGAGTTTGAAGAAGCTCTCAATAAATTTGAACAACACCAATATGTACAACAGAATGAAGATTTAGAAATTAAGGATACTGATTTATTTGGTAGAAAACGAATCCGAAAAGAATAGTGACACTTCTCTACGATCTCTTCAGTTTTTCTTCCAAATCTAATTAATATACTGTTATGAGAATCGTTGTTTACTTCCGAGCCATTCTTTACCGTATTTCTCCTGTATTTTTTCAAGAAGGTAATAGATCTCCAGAATAGTGGTCTTAGGGAACAGATTAGTAAGAAAATCCCAATAATTTCCTAAGTTGTTAATAAATATCTCCTTATGTTTTGCTAATAATTCTGGATTATTAAATGTGGAGAAAAGGCTCTCTAGATAATCATTTAACTTTAATTGGTCTTGTGATTTAATGTTGATACCTTCGTGTCTACTTAGTTCATGGAAAATTCTAGCTTCACTAGGATATCGTGATTCATATATTAGAGCTTTAAGAAAATTTTTAATTCCAGGATCTTGAATTATCTCAGAAAAGATATCTAAATATTTGATAGCAAGGACTTCCTTCTCTAAGAATCTTAAATTGTAGAGTAATTTCCAAAATGCTCTATTATTCTTTGGATTTATGTAGAGGGCTTTTTCAATCAGCTTACGAGCTTCTTTGTATTGGTTTAACTTAGTTTTAGTTTCAGCCCAATGAATATATTCGTTTTCTGTTAAATTAGTCCAGGAATCAAGTCCTTTGAATGCATTATCAAGTTGTTTAGCATACTCATGAACCTCAGAAGCACCTAATAATGGATTATTCATTAAAGGATAATAAAATTCGGCAATTTCTTTGTTTATTCTTATTTGAGAATTTTTCAAGAGAAAGCGAGAAAAAAAATACAATATCACAAAAACTATCATAGATAAAAGAAAAATCCACCCAATTAGAAGGTTAATGCTTTGAGAAATAAAGAAGTTATTCATGACAAACGATAAAATAATAGTAATAATTACTCCAATAAAAGCCACTAAAAGAGGAACAGATCTTGGGAGTTTCCTTGTATCTATATGGATCACACTCTCTCTGGCTCCATTTGATAATAAAAAGTTTTTGACTGATGATGACCAAAAATCTATGATCGAAGTTTGTAAGAGAAAAACCAATTTGTACTTATCTTCTGACCTAGCGGATAATTTCACTAGAAAAAATCAAAAATCAACTGTAAAAGAACGTAAATTGAGTAATTTAACCCAAGTCTCCTTTCTAAAATCCTAGCTGTCCCTATAGCTTGTAAGAGATGTGAGAATTGTGGTCTTAAGGCGAAATGAAGAATCCATTCACCAAATACACGCTCGTATGGTGAAATTTAATGAAAAATTCCAATCACTTAGAGATAGAACTCTATCCACGGCACCAAAAAGAGGCAATTATACTCTTTCAGACTTCATTCTCAAAAGAGATTAGGGGTTCAAATTTCCAAGATCAATCACAATTTTTCATTGACAATGATGATCGGATTTGGTTATGGAAAAAATTAACTCTCAATAAGTTGATTCGAGAATACATTGTTTCAACATTAGCATCTGAGCTTGGAATCCGCATTCCACAATCAATTATTTCTAGGAGAGGCTATTCACTCGGTTTATTGCAAGAATGGGTAGAAAGAGCTGAGGAATTAGCTGTTTCTCTTGGCAGCACATCGACATCAATCAAAGAAACAGATATTCTAGATCTCTTTGTATTTGAAGCTTGGATTGGAGCACTTGATCGTCATGGAGGAAATTATCTTACATCTAATAAGGGAGAGCTTTGGGGAATAGATTTCGAGAACTGCTTCTCAAGAGACATAACTGGCAGCGAACTGTGCTTATATTATCCATGGATAAAGGATTCAAAGCAGGGTTTGGAACAAGCGATAAAAAAATTAACTGGACTGATCACCGAAAAACGTCTACTCGAGAATTACAAAAGTATTTTGAACATTGTTAACATTTTAGCAGACCCACGAGCAAAAAAAGCTTTTAAATATCAATTGGCACTGATATTCACGCTACTCAAAGACAATCTTGCTGAATTAGCTGAAACAGTTGATACATACCTTGATAATAGTTTATCTTCACCAGGGTTTATTTTGTATACTTAATAGATATAATTTTACGTAAAGTAACAGTTTACTGAATAAGAGATAAGACCAATGGGTAGGAAAAATGTTGATGGAGAAATTTGTCTGAAATATAAATGTCATCACTGTTGCAATGAGACAGAGATGCTTTTAACAAAGAAAGATATTCATAGAATCGTCACAATGATGTCAATCCCTGCTAAAGAATTTGTTGTTATCAATAATGACGGATATAAAGCACTAAGAAATAAACAGACTGATCAAAAGACCCAATGTTACTTTCTTGATCAACACGGATTATGCATCATATATGAAATTCGACCTGAAGGTTGTCAATTCTATCCTTTTATTTGGGATATGATAGAACATCGAATGATTACAGATGATTATTGCCCTCACGAGAATGAATTCAAAAAACCATCAGGTATCTCCAAAAACCTAGAAGAATTCATTTTTAAACTATTTGGGAAACTTTAGACATCTTAGAAGTTAGTTAATACCTTCTACTAACAATGAAAAACCTACTTCTACAGTATTAGAAGCTAAACTACTTAATCTACGGCTTCTCAAAGTAAATCAGATAAAAATAAGGTTTTTATTAAACGAATCTTCATAAGGAGGCATTAAATGAAATTATCTTACATCTAATAAGTGAGAGCTTTGGGGGAATGCATTTTTAAGGGTGAATAGTTGTTATTTTCTGAAAATTTGAGTACTTTGCAGTTACTTGTTGTTAGTTGTTCTGAATCGAAAACTATATATAACATTTGTTAACATATGATAACATGACTTTAAAAAATCTTCTGGGGCACTCTCATGTGTAATTATTTAATTGAACAGGTTAAAAATAATGTACGGGAATCAAACCACTTTGATCCCTCTTCTTATATTATTATGGCAAAAAAAATCATTGAAGAACATGAGAGATCTCATATTTATCGTGATGATAATGGAAAATCAGCGTAAAAAATCGAAGAAAAGCAACGATCAGGATTCTGAAGAAGATTTCTTATTTAACTGGTCTTCTCCCCCTAACGAAAGTCTTGATGATGAAGATATTGATAATTCAGATGAGGATATAGATGAAAGAATTCACCCTCGATTACCTCGTCCTCATAATCTTTCCACTCCACCTCTTCCCCCTCTTCCCCCAGTTCCCCCTCTTCCTCAAGATATTGAAATCTCTAAGTCTGAAAAAGTCATTGGTATTCGTGGTTTAGACTCTCGCTTATATAAGGACATCAGTAGAATTGCAAAGAGGAATGGGATTAGTGTTGCTGAATTGATTAATCGTGTTTTAGCAAGGTATCGATATACCTCTATAGGTGAAAATGGTAATACAATAAGTAATATTGATTCTCTGGAACTTGATGAAGAGGAATTAAGAAATCTTGGTGATGAGGAGATCAATATCATTGGGGTTAAGAATCTCCTATTAGGACCAGATATTACACGGGATACTTTCAAGAAAATCCAAAAAATTGAACATATTGAACGCATCTGGGTTCCTTCCCATCTCTATTTACATCTTGTCAAAAAAGCTAAAGATTGTTCCAAGATTGAGAAATATAGAGGTGATCGTCTTCCTCGGGTCGTTCAAAAAAGTTTTGACTCTGATGTCCATCTTACTCGTTCTTTCTTTGAATATTTCCTTGATACTGAACAGATGGTTGACTTAACTGTGTATGGGGAACTTAAAATTGATGAGGATGTTTCACTTGATGATTTTAAGAACGTCATCTATCATCTACGAGTTGACCATGATATTCAAGCTCCTCGTCATTTGATCGGCATTCTTTTTGCTAAATCTCAGTGTTACGGGGAGATTGAGGAGATTGAGGACTAATTTCTCTCGAAAGATTGTTCTGGAACAACCTTAATATTAAAATAACCAATTAATGCCCCTGTGAAAGCAGTGATCGCAAATAATACCCCAATTGTTCCATAACCAAAACTAATCCATATTATTCCACTTAAAGCTGAGCCAAGTGCCGATGCTCCTGCATTCAGAGCTTGATTGAATGATAAAACTGTCCCCTTCGAGCCTGAAGATACTTGAGTGAGAAGGACAGGAACTTCAGTCATAGAAAAATCGAATGCTGTCCCTAAGAGTATTAACCAGACAATTACAAAAGAAATATTGAATGAAAAGTTGGATAACAATACCATACAGCAAGCAGCTACTATTAAACCCGATATCGAACATTGCTTGGGGCCAATCTTGTCTCCAAACCAAGTTGCCAGAAGGGTACCAAATAGTGTCCCAATTCCCATGAACGAAAGAACTATACCTATATATGTCTCTTCTATTTGAAATGTAGTTTCCATCCAAACAGGAAAAAAAGCAAAAATACCCTGAATGGCACCCACCGCAAAGAACGTTAATAGTAACCCTGAAAGCGCATTTCGGTTTAATAGAACCGTCTTGAATAAATCGATACTCTTTTTCATTGTTGGTTGATTAGAAATCTCACTTATTGGAGAATCCATGAAGATTATTAGTACACAAGTAATTACTGCAAGAAATCCAAGGATGATAAATGGAATACGCCAATTTAAATGCTCAATTGAATAACCTACTAACGGTACTCCAAATATGAAGGTAATTGGCCATGATAATCGAACGAGTCCCATTGCTCGTGATCTCTTTTCATAAGAATAGTTATCCCCTAACTGTGCTAGCAGAGAAGGTAAGAAAATTGCCGAAGATAGTCCCGTAAAAGCTCGCGCTAAAATGATTTGAAACCAATTTTGAGTAATGACCATAAACCAAGAACTTATCCCAAATAAGATTAAACCAATTGTTAGAAATCGTTTCCTTCCATATTGGTCAGACAAATTACCAAAGATTGGACTTAAAAGAATTGAAATCGAATATACTGATACAAGGAACCCCATAAGCCAAATTTGAACATTATATGACTCACTCAAGGTACTGAAATATAATGTGATGCTTTGAAAGTCAAGATCAAAAGCTATTCGCGCTAATAATAATATAATTAATTGCGATGAGGAAGACTTTATGCGTCTCATTACTATATATTTCCTTTATGATCTTCTCTGCAAATATTTCCAGTTTACAATGTTTTTACTTGTGCATACATTCTTGCCACATAACCTTTTTTACAAAACAGAAATTGAATGACATGGATAATATTTCATTTTTCTGGAAGCAGAATCACTCTTGAATAGCAATGAATTATTTAAAGTAGAAGATAGGCTAAAAAAAGACTTCTCTTATTCTGAGGGACGGATTCTAAGCTCTATGAATTGTGAAGCCGATCCGTATGCACTGAAAGTTTTTCATAATAATTTAGACAAGAATTTGGGTGACCCTGCATTATTTCCTGGTGCAAAGGATGTAGAGGGTCAAGTTATTACAATTTTAGGTAGCTTATTTCAACTTCCTTCCTCTGGGACGGGAGTTATTCTCTCTGGGGGATCAGAAGCTAATGTTACAGCCCTTTGGGCTATACGTAATAATCAGAAATCAAAACTTCAAAGACCAGAAATTATTGCTCCTGAATCTGTCCACGTCTCTATTGATAAAGCAGCTGATTTATTGCAGCTAAAACTCCTTAAAGTTCCCACAACACCTCAATATCAAATAGATCTTGATGCAGTGGTTAATAATGTTACGAGGAACACCATTGCTGTCATAGGAGTGGCTGGTACCACTGCTTTTGGAACCATTGATCCATTGAAAGAGCTTAATGGTATTTGCTTGGATCACAACTTGAATTTACATGTTGATGCGGCATTTGGTGGACTGATTTTTCCCTTTCTTTCTAAAATTAATACTAAATTCTATTTATCTTTTGAATTGCAGTCAATTGTATCCATTACTGTAGATATTCATAAAATGGGCCGTGTACCAATTCCTGGAGGGGGATTGTTATGGCGTGACAAGGATTTTCCAAAAGCTATACAATTCACATTACCATATTTAGCGAAAAATCCTAAACAAATAACTCTCACGGGAACTAGATCAGGTGCTTCTACAATTGCATTCGCTTCATTATGGGAAAGAATAGGTTTCAAAGGATTTCAAAATATAATAGAGTCTTGTATAAAAAATACTCATTTCTTTGCTAAAGAATTAAGACAACGAGGATTTATAATCCCTATTAATCCGATAATTAATATACTTGGAGTCCAAACTCCAGTAGACTCTGATATCACTGTTTTAGAGTTACATAAAAGATTATGGAGGCTAGGATGGACAACATCTATTGTGAATGGGTGCCTTCGGTTTGTTATTATGCCTCTTACTACTAAATCTCATCTTAAACAGCTACTATTGGTAATAGATGAGCTAATGAAAACTTGATATGGCATTACTCTAATCCCAATTCAGTTAATATTCGCAATTCTGTAATTTCTTTTCCATAAAGAACAGTTCTACCAACTTTGAGTGCTGGTAGAGTTCGTAATTCTCGTTTTAAAAACTTAGTAACCGATCCAACTTTTTTAATATCCAATTCAGGATGGTTTTTTTGGATTTTATTTACTATTCGTCGTACTCTGAGGCATCGCGTGCAAATTAATGAATGAAAAAATATTATTTCTTGATTCATTGGTAATCCACTGATTAATCAACAATTTTATAGTTATTATCATATTTCTAAGTAATAGTTCTTAAATATATAAGAAAATTCAAAAAACAATTAAATAAGGAAAAAGATTATAGAAACAATAGAAAAGAATTACCTAATTTGAAGTAAAGGGGAAACAGTTGCAGACTAGAGAGAATTTGTCTCAATTATCCGAAAATGAGCTTGAAAAGCTTTATCAAGAAAAGAAAGAAGAATTTGACCAGAGATTAACCAAAAATCGTCGAATCAGAGGAATTCTATCCAGAAAAATTGATGAAAAACAAAAAATAGTAACTAGTCTCAATAATGAGATAGAAGATTTTTTTGCTTCACATCCCGAACTTAATGTCGTAAAACAAGACTTTGACGATGCAATACAGGATCCAGAAGAGCTCAATAAATTAATACAAGAGAAACAACAAATCCTCTTTCACCTCCAATCAACGAAATTAAATGTTGAAAAATCAATTAGTGAGATTTCTAACCATATTAAAGAACAGAAAATATTAGAGAATCAATATCAACAGGAAATCTCGTCACTCATCTCCCATTCCGATGCTATATCTAATTTTGATGAGTCTGAATTAAGTGAATTAGACCTAATTTCCCAAGAAATTCAATCAGCCCAGGATGAGCTTCAGATTCTCACCAATGAGATTGAAGAATTACGTAACTTGATCCATCAACAAGGATAAGGTATTTTCATTGTCATATGTTGATAAAATTCTGAATCTTGATGAAGAATTAAGACGAGAGACTGAAACCCATCTACAACTCAAAGTTGAATTATCCCAGAAACTAAATGAATTATCCAGTCAAGAATCTGCATTATCAGATCGTCTTATTTTTCTTAATGAAAAGGTTACAAAAATAACGAAAGACGACATAACCAAAGTGATTGATATTTCACAACTTATTCAAACCAATACGTATTTAGAAAACGAAATTAATGAATTACGTGAAAAAATTAGTACTTTAGAACAGCAACTTGCTCAAATAAGTTCACAGCGAAGTGTAATCGACTCAAAAATTCAAGCTTTGAAAGATGAAAAGAGAGAACAAGAAAAGAAAGCTTTAGAATTTAAACAAAAACAGACTGAAACAAAGAATGCTAGTAATAAGCTGAAGAATGAAAAAGAAAAATTAGAAAAGATTATAAATCGCGTTAATGAACAAAAAGATACCAAAAATAACCTTGAAATCTTTCTAAAAACTCTAGACATTATACAACAGGTTATTAATTCATACTATCCCCTTAAAGAATCTCGTGATCCATCACCACTAGAAATACCTCAAGATATCCAAGAAGAGATTATGAAGGCAAAGAATTGTTTTGAAAAAGCTCAAACAATTTTCAATCCAAACGATTTAGTTCCATTCTTAGTTGATGCAGATCAGGCTTACCGAAACATTATTTCAGCTTTCATTAAGCTCTGCGATAACATTCCCAACTCATTGCTAGAAAAAGATTTCAGTGATCAGATATTTACACTTGTAGATAAAGGTTTGATGTTGAATACTAGACATTTAAATGCAGTACAATCAATGCTGATGAAGTTAGAAAAAGGTATCGAAATAGCACCCTTAGCCTCGTTTTCTAATGAGATTCAGAGTTATTTTGTTGAGAATCTCACATATTTACGGGTTATAGGTTGGATAATTCTTGAACCATCCCCTTCTTAAAATTTAATAAATCATTAATTATTGTTCTGTTGGAAAATCTATCACCTGTTTTGCAATGGTAACCGCTGAAGCCACAATTTCCGTGCATTTTTCTCGTCTACCAGGCATTTTAAGATCGACTTTACCTTCTGCGTTTCTAAACTCATTAATTAAATCAAAACAGTTTAAGCTTTCAAATTTTTGAATAAATTCTTGTTTCCACTTTTTTATTTGTTTTGATGTCATTTCATCGTTTAATCCACTTTCAACAAGAACTAAACTAGTTGCGACTAGAGAACCTATAACAGCTCCACAGACTAATCCTTCTCCCAAACCACCACCCATTGGAAGCATTCCCTTATAAAATGGATCTGATAAGGAATTCTTTCCGTAATACTCTAAAATACCGCAAGCTGTTGATCTAGCACAGTTAGCTTTCCTTTTCCAGTAATTCATTGTGCCTTCAAGGATGTCTTGCTTTTTTTTCACCTGAGTAACACATCTTTTCTTTTTTGAGTATAAACTGACAAATATTATTTGATTGGGATGTATCAAGATTATTCTCTTAAACTTAATTTTCATGTATGGATAACAGTAAAGAAGAAATGTCCTTACTAATGTTATTTCTACTTCTTTTATGTTTATGGTTTTTGGGCTTTGATAATCAAAGTTTCATCTTCTAATGTCGTTTTTGTAACAGGATGAAACCCTATGTGATGAAGGCGATTAAAAACGTCGGTTATCGTTTTAAGTGTAAGTTTAGGGGCTTCTAATGTTGATTGGAATAATTTAATTAATCTTGGAAAAGATACTTTTTCTAATGGATGTGAATAAAGCCAATCACTATCTAAATCTATATTAGTTACAGTTACTAGATGGCCTCCTCTGTTCAGTGAATTATATATTTTACGTAGTAAAGTTTTATCGTAACCTCCAGCATCACATTCCAAAACCATATCAAAACCTTTTGGAAGTTCATCTTGGTTAAAATCTAAAGCTCGATATTCAATTCGATCTGCCACTGAAGTTTCAGATGCAATTTCTCTGCCTACAACACAAACTTTTGGGATATCAATAACAACAGCTGTTAAATTAGGATTTTTTTTCAGCAAAGCTAATGAAATAACTCCTGAACCTCCCCCTACATCCATCAGTCGCTTTACACCACTCATCTCAAGAGTTTGAGCTAATTTTTCACCCAGAGAGTAATGTAAGTCATATAATACTCGCGTGAATCGTCGTGCATAATCTATATTTTCTTCCATTTGCTTAAACCAATTATATGGTTGTTGTGCTTGTGCTACCAAAACTGATTTTGGATGAGAAATATGCGTAGTTAGATTATATCCAGTGAGATACCGAACAGTTTCCTGTGCAATAAATGACCATGAATCAGGATTATATCTTTCTAATATGGCTGAACGTGCGACATAAGACGGAATATATTTTTTATCTTGTTTTTCCAAAAGATTGATTTCCACTAATAATTCAAGCCAATAACGACAACGATCTAATGGAATTTGGTATTTCTTAGAAATGTCTTCAAGACTCAAGGGTAACTCTTCTAAATGCCAAAAGAGGTGTAATTCTAGTGCGGTTCCCAAAGCTGCAGATAAGTTGTGCATCATAAGAAAAGCTCTAACATCTTCAGTTGTTAGTAACTCAACTTTCAAAATATATTTCCTCTGAGATTTATTGGCCCAAAAATATTCTAATGCGTTGAAATGCCTCTTGAATTTCTTGTATAGAGCGTGAGAAGGTTATACGGAGGTAACCCTCTGCTGAGTTTCCAAACGCAGAGCCAGGAATAACTGATACATTTGCATTCATTAACAAATCTATTGCAACAGTTTCAGAAGGTTTATCTGTGAAGTCATATTTCACAAAGCCATAGAAAGCCCCATCGACTGATTGGAGAGTGATCCCCTCTGTTCTTTGAACTTCCTCAAATAAAATATCTCTTCGTTTAGGAAATAGATTCTTTATTACCTCCCTTGCTTGTGCCCTTTCTTTCAATGCTGTTACACCTGCCCATTGACAAAAGTTCGTAGGGCAAGTAGTCGTTGCTTGAATTATTTTAAGAATTCCTTTCGCAATTTCGGGATTAGAGATGGTCCAACCCAATCGATAACCTGTCATACTATAGGTTTTTGCAAATCCATTTATTACAATGATATTTTGGCGCCAATCGTCGAATTCTGTTAAAAGAGTACGAGCTGGTGCATCAATAAAGAGATAATCACTGTAAATCTCATCACTTATAACAAATATGTCATAATCTTCTACAATGTCTCTGAGAAATCTGATCTCCTCTGATGTCAGAACATGAGAGGAGGGATTGTTTGGAGAATTAATTAAAATAGCTTTTGTCCTCTTATCAGACAAGGCTGTTATTATTTTATCTTGGTTTAATGAGAAATCAGGTGTCATTGGAATGGGAATGAAATTTGCACCAGCAAGTTGTGCTATGTCAGGATAGCTTACCCAATATGGTTCAGGAATGATTATCTGATCTCCTCGATTTAGCACAGTATAAAATGTCGCGAAAACTCCATGCTTTCCACCTGAAGTAATTTTTATTTCATCATTAGGATTAATTGACACTCCATAATCTTCTTGATAAAGATGTCCAATTGCTTGACGCAATTCAGGGATACCAGAGCTGACTGTATAACTCGTTTTCCCCTCATCAATAGCTTCTATTGTAGTTTTAATTATTGGTTCAAGGGGTTGGAAATCTGGTTGCCCTATCGAAAGATGGATAATATGGTGACCTTCTAGTTCCCTCTGCTTAGCCATGGAGAGAAAACTCATTGTTGGAGAGCCTTTTAATACTTTTACTTGATCTGATATCATATTTATTTCACCATTATGGCCTTTCTAGTAAAGTAATTGTAATATTGCTTTTTATGATAAAATTAAATAAAGTACTGAAACAGCTCTTAAGAAAGACTAAAAAAGTTACCCCTAGCCCCTCGCAGGAAAGAAATTATATTCATTAAGGAGGATTCTAATGCAAGTTGACCCAAATTGGGCTCTTTTTGTTGAAACTAAGGACGTAAGGTGGACATTTGGGAACCCAGACAATGAATTTCTTACTATTGTCACCAATTTTCTAACTGCACTTGCTCAAATTGGGGAGGAATTATTTGGCCAACATGGAATTGCTCAGATCAACTTTGATGTAAAAAAACGCGCTGGTTTTCGCCCATCAGAAGTTTTTGTTGTCTCCTTAGAGAATAAATTCTTTCTTATTATGAGTGATCCCAGTACAACAATGAAACTAATTAATGCACATGGGGGTATTGCTCATGAAGTACAAGAAATCATGAGTGCTGTTCTTGTTGGGCAAGCTGCTATGTTATATGCTCAATGTATCACGGAATTACCTGATGAAGAATCAAGAGATTATTTTGAGTCTATATGGCAAAACATTATTATTGATATTTCAGATGGTTATAGTCAGGACATCAGTAAAATAGTTGGTAAGGGTGCTAGTAACTTTTCTATGCTTTCATTCGAAGACCTTCTATTTCTACACTACTATCTACGGAAACAACCCGAATTAACTCGTCCTCTATCACCTAAAGGTTGGGCACTCGTTTCTCACATGAGTGGCGGGGAAATCCCTCTTGATTTTCATGTAGAAAAGGATCCTGTTGTTTTGGCAGGATATCTTGCTATAATTATTTCCTTTTTAATGTCATTATTTGATGCTAAACCTAAAAGCTTAGTTTTTGGTACAAATACCATTCAAAGCTTATCATTTGTTCATGGAGAAGAATATTTTCTCTCTATTGATGCTCCCTATGTTGAATTAGCTTTGAATTCTGAATTTTACACAAGCTTTTTTGGTATGAAAGAAATAGTTCTCGAGGATTTAGGAGAATCCCTTAAGAAAAGGATCACAGAGGAGATTTTAATATCTCAGGCCGAAGAATTAGAATCCCTAGATATTAAAACACTACTAAATGACTATGTTTTAACCTCTAAAAGGCTTAAACTGCCTGAGAAGGAAATTCCGAAGCGCCACTTCCTTGCGAGAATTTTAAGACGCTTGTGAATTACATTTGGTAAAGATTTATACAGTTCCATAAGAAATGAGTTGTTTCTTGAAAGATTATCCATCGTGATAGATCAATAGACATTATTGGCCCCCCTTTTTCTATAAACTTCAATTTCTTCTTATTTGAGGATACTTCCTCGAAGATGTAATGAGCATCGAGTTCTCTTGCCGTGCTTGGATGAAAAACATATATTGGCTGGATCACTTTATGAAGGATTCTCCTAGTATGTTGAATTAACCTAAAAATCTCATTTAAGCTTTTATGAGGAACATTTTTGAATTGATAAGTTTTTGTTCCAATTTTTTCATTATAAAATGGTATTACTCTAGAACTTAGACTCTCCCATTTAATTAGACTAGGTCTATATTTTATAAAAGGTCTATAAAGCATGGACCATCTTGGTAAATTAATAATACCTGAAATCGTGACAATTCCTAATATTTCAGGGTGTTTAGCAGCCAAAGAAAGAGCAAGTGGTGCACCTGTAGTCTGTCCAATAATGAAAGTGACTTGGCAATTTAGTTCTTTCAGAGCATTTTCAGAAGCTTTAAGCCATTCTTTATATGTAAAATTTTCAAGATCTTTTGGAAATGAGCCATAACCAGGTATGCTAGGAACAATTGTCCGAAATCCTTGCCCTTCCAAGTAATCGACAAATTCTTGAAATTCTATTTTCGTAGATCCAAAAGAATGTAAAAGAAGAACTCCAAACATTGAACACACACATTTAACATCTAAATATTTAAGAAAATTATTAGTCACAAAGGATTTTTAGTATTAAATGGTTTAAGTAGTTCTATTCTCTCATATATTTAGATTTTCTGGGACAAACATAAAATGGGTTTTGAAATTCTTCTAAAAAAAAAAGATATTATTAACCAAATTATTGGACTTTAGAAGTGCAAGTACACCAAAAGCTTTATGAACATCTTTCTTCCACAAAGTAGCAAGTCTGAAAAATACGGAGGACTTATGATATGCCAGAGAAAATTGGGACAATAGAAAACTTCTATTCCAAAATAAGTGTTGCTGTCTTGGATATTACTTCTGGATCAATATCCAAGGGGGATAATATAGCTATTAAGGGCTCGACCACTGATTTTGAGATGACAGTTGAATCTATGCAAATTGATCGAGCAGATATTGACTCTGCATCAGCAGGTCAGAAAATTGGTCTTAAAGTCTCGGAACGAGTAAGACCTGGAGACGAAGTTTTCAAGATCTAGCTTCCAAAGTTCGAAATGATTATTATTTCATACTAGATCCAGAATTTTGTCACAAAAATCTAGTATTTCTTCTTTTCTTTTATTTGATATCTCATACAAGTCAAAAATTATCTTGTCAATTCTTTCAGCTCCAGTAGAAAAATCAAAGTTTAGATCATCCATAAGTGATGTCACTATAGCCCTAACAATAGCTGTGACTTCCTTTTTTTGATCATCTGATGGTTCAATGAAAGGTATTTCTTTGATAAAGCTCGTTGCTATTATATTTGAACGATTTATTACTTTTCTAGCTAAATATTGTACAAGTTTACTATTCAGGAATCCCAAGGAATAATATAAATCTGCTTCATTATCGAAAAAGAAGTTCGCATTAACTCCAAATAGGTTTCCTTCCGGTAAATAAGCAGCAGAAAATTTTCTCCCAGCACTACTGCAGGTAATTCCTTTTTGGAAATAAAATTGCTCATTCCTGATAAGAAAATTCTTAGGATCAGCACTAACATTTTTGTGATAGTTTTTCTCAATATAATATGGCGTTTTATAATAATAAGGAGTACGTTGGCCCGATTTATAGAATCCTACCCATGAGGGATCATTTTCTACCTCTTCTGCCCTTTTTAAATATTTCTTATCATTACCAGTTGAAATGCCAGTCCCCCCCTTAGCGATATCACCAAATCTTGCTGGTGGACTCTGAACCAGTCGAATAATTGATTTTGGTACTCCAACAAAAAATTTCAAATCTGGCATCTTTCGATATTCGATTTGAGGTACTATCTGTATTTTGGATGGTTTTAAATATTCTTTTTCACTTGTCAAGCGATCAATAAGACGCATATAGTGTTGTCTATCCTCTCCTAACATTTTCTCTCTTATGAATAATCCAGTTTTTTTCTTCTTGAATAATAGTATTGCAGTTCGAACATCTGCTCTACTTGAGTGGAAAAGTTTCCATGGAGCAAGCTTAATCTGTAAAATCTTACAATTATTTAAAATAAACTCTCGAAAACGATAATAATATCGATTTGTAAAGAATGCATCTTCCACGATGAAACATAAAACTCCATCTTCTTTTAAATGCTGAATTGCATTCACAATGAAAAGAGAATAGAGATTATACAAACCTATAAACCCATATTTTCCCTTTAGCTCCTCTTGATGGTTTTTCATATAGTGGCTTTCTCTACGACTTTTATAAGGTGGATTGCCAATTATAATATCCTTTAATGGATAATCATCGAGTAATGTGTCAGTACATTTTGTTTGAACATTTAATTTGCTTAAATCTAGAATTTTATCCTTATTAATATCGTGTGCTGTAATTTGAGAAGGGTTAACTCCTCGAGTAATGAGCGCTTGAATGAATATTCCATCTCCAGCACTTGGTTCTAGAATTTTTGATTCCTTAGTTATAAAAGGAAGAACCAAATCCACCATATGAAGAGCAGTCTTGTAAGGAGTTTTGTAAATTCCCCTTTGCCGCTTTATAGAAAGTTCATTTACTTTTTCGAGTATTATTGGTGGCTCCTTTAAATTAGGCTGGTGGATGAACGATTTCTCTCTTCAAGACTTCTTTCTGAGAATCTACTCCATAAAGCTGGTAAACTAAGATATCATTTGTATCTATTAGTTTATTTAATTCCTTTCTCCCACTATAAATCATAGCAAATCCCTTTTTGCCATATTTTATCAATAATTGGTGTTGTTTTGAAGTGAAGTTTTGAGATTCTAGAATTTTTATTATCTTTAGCGTATTGCCTGCTATTTTATCAGCAAGTATAATATCTCTCTTTTTTTGGGGGATTTTTAGAGGTATTTTAGATATTGTTTTAGGATATAGCTCAATTTTCCGAGCATCTATCTTCTTTGCTATAGCATAAAGGTAATATTCTATTAATTCAGAATTTAGAACACCTAAGATATAATAAATATTCAATGAACTAGATTTCTTAAGTACAAGTGAGGTACAATCTATTGAACTGAACCTTTTATTCCTATCAATAGCAAATCTTGGGGTACGAGCCCTATAAGGACAAAATATCTTCAGTTTCGCATTAAAAAGCTTGAAATTGCGAACTTGGGCGATTTCGTACCATTTTGCGAGTTTCTTTTTCACCTCATATCGTTCTATTAAAATATCCTGAAATTGTTCTAAATATTTTTTTGTTAACGGAAATTCATTGATATTAAGACCCCGTCTGGCTAGTATAACAAATTTGCTACTCCATGTGATTGTAAATGGTAAAATATCCTGTGTTTTCACTATTTCTTTGACAATTTCTTTTTCCAAAGGGAAATAGAGTTTTTTACCTTTGTGAGTAATTATCGCGGTCAATTCTCCCTCTTTCTCTTTGATGAGCGGTGAGAAAATCATATCTTTTCCTGAATGATACCCTGTCCCAATATCACATACTTTCTCTAAAGATATGCTTTGATTGTCAATTTTAGTAATTATAGTTCTTAAAGCAGGAGAAACAAATAATAATTTATCATTTTTAACTTCAGCGTTATTAATCCAAAAGCTATGGAAAATATGATTTGATCTTGGGGAGAGAGTCTCCAAGATAATCTCCAAATTCTGAAGTAGCGACTGTAAAGGTATTTTATATTGTTTTAAAATCAACATACGACATCTTTGATTAAACTTACTAGTATTGTTAAGGAAAAGGATTACTGTGTTAATTCCTTTTGAAAAGATTTTAAATTCCCTAAAATCAATGATTACATCAACAAAGTTGGAACCGAAGAGTTGTGATCTTAATTTATGTGCATATCTAGCCTCTAAAAAATATCTAGCAACAATCAAAGCACTATCTCCATTCGGAGCTAATAGTTGCTTAGATCTCCAAATAAAATAATAATAGTAATCATTCAATCCCGTATAAATTCGAGGATAGAAATGTTTTAAAATATGTTTTACTGATTTACTTATATAGCGATATCCAATATATGGAGGATTTCCAATAATTATATCGAATCCAGAGTTTTCAGATGCTTTGAATACCTTTGGAAATTCTAAAAACCAGTGAAATATGCCCTTTTCTTGTACATACCTATGTTTATCATTATTCTCATAAGTTATTTTTTGAAATAAAAGGTCATTGTACCCATCTTTATCAAAGATATTTTCTCTATCCGGGTTTGAGATGAATCCTACTAATGAATTTCCAGTTTTTAGATTAAGATTATTTATAATTTCTACTATTTTACTAAATTCTAGAAGAGGTTTTTCTTGAAGTAATAGAAAATATATCTGAATCCTACATACATTAAGAGCTTTTTCATCAATATCTACTCCAAAAAGATTATTCAACAATATTTTCTTCATGTTAGTAAATGAATTTCCTTCTTCTGAAGAAAGATGATTAAATAATGTCAGAAGGCACTTTAAAGATGCTAGGAAGAAAGCACCACAGCCTACAGAGATATCTAATATGTGTATTTTTGAAATATAATCCTTAAGTACATGTTTCTTTTCAGAATTTAATCTCGAAATATTGTCAATAGAAAAATTTGATAATTTAAGGACCTTCGCTAAATGGCGCTGTAAACTAATTTTAACAATCCAATGTGCAAGATGATAAGGTGTATATACGACTCCATGATTTTGTATCTTTTTTTTATGATATAGAAGTTCAAATATTCCTGGGGTTATTATTTGTTTACTTTCTTCTGAATCATCATTTTGAGATAATTCCCATGAGAAATTCTGAATTAATTTTCTCAAGGCAATATTAATGAATTCTTTTCTTTCTCTTTTGAATAATTCTACTATTTCAGAATTTAATGGAAAGAAAATATCCGCAATCATACTAAAGGGGGATAATTCAATCAAATTGTAAAAAATATCTTTTGAATGCAAAGTAGTCGTCCCCTCTGTATTTGAGGGAATATTTTGTCTTAAATTATTCGAATAAAAGGCAAAAAAAATTGTTCTTTTCAAGAGATTATGATAAAAAAGAATTAATTTGTTTTTCTTCTTGATTTGAGTAATTTGATAATCCTTCAGCTCATTCAATGTGGTTTGATATATATTGATTAACAAATTCAAAGAATGTCTCCTCATTCCAATGAAGATTAGACTAGATGTAGCCATAAGGTTATTTGTCTGAATTATACCTCTGTTGTTTATATTACAGTTTCAACCAAAGTTATTTATAATAATTTTTTGATGTATGGATAAATTTATAATTAGAAACCTCTTCCCAGCTTCTGAAAAATACTAAAAGCAATCCTGTAGTTTAATTCTAAAGGGTTGGAAAAAGAAGTAACACGAAAGATACATAACCTCGATCAAAGCTACTAAAAACAACACCTCTACAAACATTCTTGAATTAACTTACACTTCAACTAGAATAAATCAATTTAATTATTGTAAATTTTACTTCATTGAATGAAAATGGAAATGAAGGTAAGTACGCATGGCAACACGACCTCATGTTAAGAAAACCTTGAAAGATGCCAAAATTCTTGCGATTGATGATGATGAATGGTTCATTCGGCTTCTAGTTAAAAAGTTTCAAGATGTAGATCCAGGGTTCAAAATTACTCCAGCTTTGTCTGCAAATGAAGCAATAGAAACACTTGAATCTGACACATTTGACTGTATCCTTTGTGATCATCGTCTACCTGGGACAATCCAAATACAGGGAAAGACTTTCCCGTCTGACGGTATTCACCTCATGCGAAAGTTTACAGCTATGAATATTGATACTCCTGTTATTTTTGTTACAGGACAAGGTTCTGAAGAGATTGCATCTGAAGCTTTACAGCTCGGTGCAAGTGGTTATTTCATAAAGAGAGTTCAACCTGGATACTTTAGCCTGATGGCAACTTCAATTCGACAGACAATAGATCGTTATTGGCTTCAAAAAGAATTGCAAAAATCTGAATCACGTTATCGTGATCTATTTGAAAATTCTGCAGGATTGATATTTATTTTTGACTCTAAAGGAGATTTACAGGAAACAAATAGAAATTTCTTATCGATCTATGGGTATACTCATGAAGAGAGTCATAATCTTACAGTAAAAAATTTAGCTTATCAAGATGATTATGATAAATGGCAAGAGATGCTTCACTCTATCTGTAGGGGAAATACCGAAAGTAGGATGCTTCGCTCCCTAACAAAATATCAACAAATTTTACATTTAGATATCACAGCTCGACCAATATTTGGCAAAAAAACCAATATAGTAACTGGTATTCAAGCCATCGCTCGTGATATAACTCAACAAGTAAAAACTCAACAAGCTCTGATTGATTCTGAAGAAAAACATAGGAAAATTGTCGAGGGATCAATTGAAGGCATAATTATCATAGATCAAGAAGGTACCATCTTAGATTGGAATCCTTCTGCAACAACAATTACTGGTTTTTCAGCCGAAGATACCCTGGGTCAATCTATTTGGGAAATTCTTAAACAATTAGAGCCACCAAAGAATACTACCTTTTCTGTTGAAAAATCTGAACCATTTTCAAAGATTGTTGATGATATTAAACAATTTATGAGCCCTGATAGAGTAAAATCCCCTAAATTCCTCGAGTTTTGTATAAAAAACGTTAATGATAAGTCTATTCGCATTCTTGAGGTTACTTTGTTTATCATTGAACATTCTAAAGGTTACCGTATTGCTAAAGTGATTCGTGATGTTACAGCAAAGAAAATGGCCGAGGAGGAAACCAGATCTTATGCACAACGCTTTCAAACCCTCATTGAGCAAGCAGCAATTGGAGTTTGGATTACGGATATCACAAATGAAAATACCATATATGTAAATGATAGTGTAGCTCAATTATTAGGATACAGTCCTCATGAAATGATAGGAGTGTCTGTATTGGATTTTGTTACTCCCAAAAGTGCTGATCTTTTACAATTGAAAACACAACAACGTCTAGCAAAAGAAGAAACAGAAGATACTTACGAACTAGAATTCTATCACCGCTCTGGGAATAAAGTTTCAGCCCGTGTGACTGCAGCTGCTATTAAGGATGAAAATGGGAATGTAACAGAAACCTATGGATTTATTCGTGATATTACAGAGGAGAAATTAAGGGAAAAAGAACTCCATTCAACCAAGGAATTTCTAGAATCAATCATTGATTCAATGACTGATGGACTGTACACATATGACCGAAATTTAAAAATAACTTCAGCAAATCCTAGATTAAAGAAGATGCTTGGTTATAAAAAGCACACACTTATTGGAAAAAGCATTTTCGATCTTTTCCCTCAATATGAGCATGCACGAGTTAATGAACTTACTCAAGATAGGATGGAGGGAAAAAAAAGTGAAGATTACCTTTTATTGACTTATATAACAGCACAAGGAGATGAAGTTAAGGCCTCAGTTAGGTCTGTTCCACTAATGGTAGACGATAAAGTAGCTGGTGCTGTAGTAACAGTCGCTGATTTAACTGAACAGAAAAGAATAGAAAAATATCTTCGGGAAGTAACACAAGAATATGAAACTTTAGTTGCTAATTTACCATTAGGATGGTTAAAGGTTGATAATTTGGGGCGAGTTATTGCATATAATAAAAGTGCTCAAGAATTTCTGAAGTTTACAGAGATATTAGATTTAAAGACCATCAATATCCTTAATTTCCACCCCTTCCAAGAAGTTGGATTAACAGATCAATTCAGAGACTTAATTTATCAGAAAAATCTAGATGAGAATATTTTTGAATCTATTCTCGAGGATGATCAAGGTACGCAACATCATTTGAAGTTCTATCCTTTTCCAATTTACGATGAATTGGAACTTAAAATATCAGCATGGTTTCTCATTATTGAGAAAATTTATGATTCTTTCTAATCTAAACTTCTAGGTGTATAACGCTGCTTTTTTCTATACTCTTTCGTGCAGCTTCTACAATTCTTAGTACATTAATTCCATCTTCAATAGATACAATAGGATTAGCTTTATCCTGGATACAATCAACGAAATTCCAAATTTCATGCAGTAAGGGCTCACCATAGACCTTAATTTGTTCCCCATTAGAGAAAGGAATGCTGATAGCAGAAACATCTTTATCTCCCCGAGCAATCTCAAGACTACGCATTTCAAGCATTTGGGTTAAAAGATTTGCACAAAGAGTAGCTCTTGTTCCTTCAATATCAATTGTTCGTAATTTTCCAGCATATTCGCGACTCATAAGGAATGTTACATTGCATTCTTTCTCTTCCGAAGAAAGCACAATTATACTCGAATTTGCTAGACCATTAAGTTTTACTGCAGTAGAAAAGAGTTTTATTTTGCCCTTAATAAATAATCTAAGCGCGATATCAAAATCATGTACTCCTATATCCCCATACACGTCACCAATGGATTCAATACGAGTTTCCGCTACAGCTCCTCGACGTTGAAAAAGAACTGTACGTGGGATTCCAATCAAATTCTCTTTACTTAAAATTTCCCCTATTCGCTTAACTATTGGATTGAAAACTTCGATGTGACCTATGATAACTTTAGCTTTTGATTTAGTTAACGTTGTCTTCAAATCGATTGCTTGAGCTACTGAAGGTGCAATAGGTTTCTCTATCAACAAAGCTTTTAGATCTGGAATGTATTTAATCACATCAGCTGCAACACTGGGATGTTTTTCCGTTGGCACTGCAATGATTATACCATTAGGAACCTGTTTTTCGATCATCGACTCTATGCTAGAGAACCAAGGAGTTCCAAATTGCTGGCCAACAGCTTCAGCAGTTTCAGGATTAGAATCAACAATAGAGTCCAAGTATCCCAAACGTGATAATAAACGGGCATGATAATAGCCCATTCTACCTGTACCAACTACAGATATCTTTATTGGATCGTTAGACATCGTTTAGATTCCTCAAAATAACAGAAAGATACCAATTAGTATCAATAATCGAAAAATAAAAGTAAATCGTAACTGAAGATATAAGGAATAATTTTCATAATAAACACATATTATTAAGTAAGTTTTGATGTTTATTTTTTATTTTAATATATTATACTCGATATATATTCTGGTTTAATAATCCCATCAAATTGAATGAATGTGTTAACAAAAGTAAACCAATCGCAAGTAAAATTAGATAACCTACTTGATTCCAGCGTTTAATAACCTTATCGAAATAGTCTCCAAATGGAAGAAGAATGATAAGAGAGATCCATGTTGCACCAAAATAACTTGTTAATAGGTGAATTTTAATTGAACTATCTTGGAATAAAAATCCAGTAAATAAACCAGGGAAACCGATTGTAAAAAGATTCATAAGAGCTAAAATCAAAGTGAAATTGATAGTTAATACAGATCCCCATGCAATACCTCGAATGAAAGATTTATTTGCAACAACATGTTCTTGAGGATCTTTAAAATCGCCCAATTGCAGTATTATAGGACCAAAAAAGGGAAAAATAATCCAAAGAAGATTGAAAATTATTGTGATAAAAATACGAGATGAATCCAATCTGTAATTCAGTCTATATCCAGTATTTCTGTACACCATGAATGTTGATAACCATAGAGGTATCATCAACAATGATGTCAAATACACACCTCCAAAGAAAATAGCCAAGATTCCATCGTTAACAGGATTATATTGTTCTACAAGAACACCATAACGGCCTTGAAACCAGAAAATATAGATTAAAAGAATTAAGATCATTGTTCCAAAATAATGTATCATGTTAGTTCTATCAAATCCTCCAAGATTTCGGAACAGACTTGATGCTTTTCGCGTTTTAGTAACACCAAAATATTTAGAATATGAAATAGTACTCTTTAATGGGAAATCCTTTGATGAAATAAGAGTTTGTCTGAGAGTGGAGAGAGGAACAGAAACAGGCTGAAAAAAGTGTGAGAGGTCTAATTGAAATCCTTCAAAGGGTTCCATTAGTAGTTTTGAACGTTTAACTTGACGATTTGCTCCACAATGAATACAATAATCTGTACCAGTGGGATTAGGTTTCCAACACCTATTACAAAGTACATTCTCATCTTGTCCATTCATTATTTTCTTTTTCAGTCTAGCTCCACATAGATGGCAGAAATTGTGATCAGAGGGAACCTCTTTACGACACAATGGACATTTTTCTGTTTCAGAAGTCTCTATTTCTTGAGCCTGTGATTTAGAATCTATTTTTTTTCCGCAAGATATACAAAAGACTGTATTTGGGACATTTTTTTTGCAGTGTGGGCATGATACCAATCTTTGTTGATTAAGATTTTCGAATTTAGTAGCATTCATGTTGAAACCACATAAGATACAGAACTGGGTTATAGGAACCATCTTCTGGCAACCAGGACATTCGACCATAACTTCTGTATTATTCTTAGAGGGTTTCATGAGTTTAATTGATCCTAGATCTCTATATAAATATCTGAATTTGTGCCTAATTCAGATAAAAAAGGAATCATGTCATTAATTTTTCTTTTTTGATATCAGAAAAAAGTTTCGATCAACAATATAATCAAGAATTATGTTAAGATTAAGAAGATGATTTCTGAAATTACAATATTAAGTCTCTTCTAAATTATCTCCATCATCATTAAAACCAAATATCAATAAGAATAATATTCGGAATATACTTAAGCAAAAAGAAAGATAAAGAACAGTTCTAATAAAATAAAGAACAAAATAGACGTATTTAAGAGTTGAAGGTATGCCTTATCGTAGTATTTTAAATAAACTTTTTAATAAACACATCATTACTGGTTTTATTATTCTTGATCCCTATGGAAATATATTCTATCATCAAGGGGCTTTCCCTCAAGCAGGAAAGCAAAATCTTGTTGATGGATATTACCTATTATCAGAATGGGTTACATTCCCTCCTTCCACTCGTGTTGCTGGAGTCAAATATAACTCAGTTATTAATGCTTATCCGAACTATTGGTGTTTATCAAGTCCAAAGGGTTATGGATCACTTGTGATCCAAATCTGTAAGAATAAATACTATTTTCTCTGTTATTTGAAAGACGATGATCCAGTAGAGGTACAAAAAGAGATTGCCAAGATGGGTGAGCTCTTTTATTGATCATAATACCAAAGGTGAAAAAATTGCCCCATCCAACAAATTATGAAGGTATAAAACATATATTCAGAGCTTATGATGTAAGAGGTATTTTTAATGAGGAAATAACACCCCAAACCCTCTTTCGTATTGGTTTAGCATTTGGAACCTTTTTACACCTCAAGCAAGAATTAGTAGATGAATTTATCTTTGTTGCATATGATATTCGCCAAACAAGTTCGCTATTAGCCCATGCATTTGCGGCAGGAGTGATGGCTACAGGTGTTAATATCGAATTTTCAGGTGAACCGCTTCAATTTGGTGCGTGTATGTTCACAGCTTGGAAAAGAAACGCTTTTGCCACAGCCTTCATTACAGCCTCTCATTTACCTCCAGAGTGGAATGGTGTGAAATTTTATTATGGTTCAGGAGTAGGTTTCTCAGAAGAAGAAAATATGAAAATTTGTGAAATTTTTCTTAATGGGGAGTTTATCAAACCTACGTGGAATAAAGTAGGCCAAATGACAATAACTAATCTTAAGAAGGAATATCATGAATTCCTTACTTCCAAATTCGCTTTAGAGAAAAAATTAAAGGTTGTTGTTGATTGTGGTAATGGAGCTTCATGTCTTTCTGCGCCTAAAATTCTCCAAGGCATAGGTTTGGATGTTATTCCTTTATTCTGCGAAGTCGATCCAACATTTCCGAATCGAAGCTCAGAACCAAACCAAGAATCACTGAGTTTCCTCTCAAAGAAGGTTACGTCAGAGAATGCTGATTTCGGGGTAGGATTCGATGGAGACGGCGACCGTGCCGTAATAGTTGATGAAAAGGGAAGGATTCTTCTCGCGGATATTACAGGCGTTATTTTAGCTAAATTCATGCTTAATGAATATCCTAAATTAATTCGTGTAATTGCTAATGTTGAATGTTCTCTTATTCTTGAAAATGTACTCTCTCCACCTGCTGTTATTGACCGCATTAAGGTAGGTCACACATTTCTAACTGCGGATGCACAGAAAAAAGGTGATACATTAATTGGAATTGAATCTAGCGGTCATATGGTCTTCCCCACTGTTTATCTATTTGATGATGCCATGATCATCCCCTTAAAGCTTGCAGAGATTCTATCGCGAAGCGATCAGCCATTGTCAAATCTGGTTGATGAACTTCCTACTCTTCATAAAAGAAAAATTGCTATCGATTGTCCTGATAAAATTAAATTTAAAGTGATTGCAGATTTGTTAAGAACATTGCAATCTCAATATGATAACATTAATCCTATTGATGGCATTGGGATCCCCATTGGGAATAAATCCTGGGTTTTAATTCGAGCTAGTAATACTGGCCCTAAAATTCGTATAACTGTTGAAGCAGAGACCGATACAAAAGTAAATGAGTTATTACCGAAATTTAAGCATTATTTAGAAACTAAAATTAATGAAATTATGGACACATTATAAAATTAATGAATTAGGAAAGTTGTATCATGGAAAAAATAATTGGAATGATCGGTGGAACAGGCCCACAAGGTCAAGGTTTAGCATTGAGGTGGGGAATTGCTGGAGAATCAGTAATAATGGGATCACGACAGCAAGAGAAGGCTGATAGAATTTCAGCTAAAATAAATGAAATATTAGGAGAAGAATTAGTCATTCCACGGACAAATGAGGATTGTGTGAAAGAATCAGAAATCATTTTGTGTACAACTCCCTTTTATTCTATAGTGAATACAATAACGCCTTTTCTCAAACATTTTACTCCAGATCAAATCATTGTAGATGTGACAGTGCCCTTAAAACCTTTTGAAAAAGGAAAAATGGTTGATGTATATCCAGAGTTGGCACAAGGAACAAAAAGTGCTACTGAATTATTACGAAAAGTAATTCCATCTGAAGTACCCCTTGTCGGTGCATTTAAAACCATCTCAAATACAGTTTTACAAGATATTGAACGATTACCAGTTCTCGATCAGGATGTGTTTATTTTTGGTAGTGAAAAACATGCAAAACATATTGTGAAAGAGAAAGCAGCTTTGATCAAAAATCTACGACCTGTAGATTCAGGTGGAACTCTATCTGCAAGACATGTGGAATCTTTTACTGCCTTCCTCATCGGACTTAATCGTCGGTATAAAACTCATAATTGTGGTTTCAATGTAACAGGGCTAACTGAACGTGATTGGTAATAAAGAAGTTTCTATTACGTAATCTTATTTCGTGAGCTGATTTTTTTTCCTAATAAAGAAGGCAGTTTTTTTAAAATAATCTCTTGTTCTTTAGAGGTAATATCATAAATCCTAAATATTTCCTGATTTAACCTATCTATTCGTTTCAATTGATAAGAACTGGCTTTTTGGATATTCCAAGGTAAATCAATTGGATTTTCTACTAGTTCTTGAATTTTCGATAGACTGGAAGGAATCTTAATAGGAAGTTTTTTCAAATATCCAATTGGGATTTTAGGGAAAATTTGCTTTACATTCGTAAAATTATGTCTTAGGTAAAAAGAAAGGAGGTTTGAATTCAGTAGCACTTCTAAATATTTTAATTCGAGTATAGGTCGTGAAGGGTTGAGGATTATCATATACACATCGCAAACACAAAAATGATGATGAGGATCGAAGACTGCTGTTAATTCATGACCTATTCGTCGAAGCAGTATTTTTGGTTGTTGATATATACTATAATCCTTGAAAATAGATTTTTTATCTTTATCAAACCGTATATAGCGAATATTCTTATCCAGACGGAATTTTCGAATTGAACGGCCAGCAATTAGGGGTACAAAGTTTGAATCAAGCTTTTTATTGCTCGTAAGATGTGAATTAAATCCTAATTCAATTCCTCGTGAGATTGAAACAAAATTCTTTAATGCTATATTATTATGTTGAATTTTTTTTAAAATTCGTTTAATTAGTACATCTGGTTTTGGTAATAGCAATTTAAACGGATTTTTAGAGGATTCTTCTTGAGTGATACTTCCATTATCAGTAGTCTTGAAAGGGAAGTTTAAGGGGTCATCTATTGTACTAAAAAGGATTTTATTTTTGTCTCGATCACTTTTGTCTGCAATTCTTTGAAGGATTAAGATACAGGTTTCTACATGGAATCCTGGAAATATTTGGCGATTTAAACTAATAATTTTGAGTATTTTTGTATTATCTAACAAAAATTGTCTAATGTTTTGATAATGGTAATTACTTAATAAATTATTTGGAATAATAAATACTAATATACCGCCTTCCCGCAATAAATAAATGGATCGTTCAATAAAAAGAATATAACTCTCCATCTCGGGGTCAAACGCCTGATATAACTTACGAAACAGATTTTTCTCTTCATATGAAAACTGGATTCCGTAAGGAGGATTTCCAAGAATAATATCAAAACCATTATGAATTAAAACTTCTGGCCACTCTTGGAACCAATGAAATAGGTAATTAACACTCTGAATGTCTTTTTTAATAAGATCATAATGAAATTGAAAGTCATCATCAATATTATTTTTTAAAGTGGTAACTTCCCTCCCTTTTGGTTTGAATATAAAGCCTAATAATGCGTTCCCAATTTTAAGATGTACATCAACAAAAGTTAAACCTTCTTTCTCTTCAAAATTTCGATGTGCTAATTTAATTGATTTAGGATTAACATCTAGTCCATAACATTGCAGATTATCATTCCAATCCTTTCTCTCAGACAATTCCTTAAAACATAAAGCAAAATGAATTAAGAAACGACCATCTCCAACCGCTGGGTCTAAAATTCTCAAATTTTTACTAGTTTGGGGCGATCCTCGGTACTTTTCCCAAGATTTAAGGACTACATGGACAATATACTTAACTATTTGTTCAGGTGTTGAGACAGCACCTAGTCTATATGTAGGATATCCATGTACCATTTTTTTTCACTATATTATAGATCCTTTTTATGGTTATTAGTTTTCATGAGCAAAAAAATTTTTTTGAACCGCTATTGAAGCTATACTGGTAAATTTATAAAGATCCTTATTCAATCGTACGAGGCTTATCATGAGCTCAATTTAAAGGAAAAGAACAATTAATAGTAAGTGTGAGGAATATGAAATTTGAAGAATTAAGTTTCCCCGAAGCACCTAAAATAAATGGTGAACTTCCAGGAAAAAGAACAGAAAGTCTCTTACAATTACAAAGAAGGATTGAGGGAAGTGCAGTCTCTTACCCACTTGGAATCCCTATTGTAATGGAAGAAGGGAGGGGTGCCACAGTGAAGGACGCTGATGGTAATATTTTTATAGACTTTTTTGCCGGTGCAGGAGTACTGGCACTTGGTCATTGTAATCCTTCTATTCTTGAGTCAGTGAGAACACAACAAAACAAAATAACTCATACATTGGACTTTCCAACAGAGATCAGACTTGAGTTAATTGAAAGAATAAGAAAGATTATGCCAGATGAATTGAAAAATAAGGTAAAAATTCAATTTGGAGGACCAACTGGATCTGACGCCGTAGAAATGGCAATAAAATTAGCGAAATATAAAACAAAGCGTCACGGGATTATTGCTTTCGAAGGAGGTTATCATGGTATGACAGCAGGAGCATGTTCTATAACCTCAGGAAAATTTTGGAAAGAAAAATATGTTCCTATGTTGCCAGAGATTCACTTTGCTCCTTATGCTTATTGTTATAGATGTCCTTTGCGTCGAGCTAGGAATGAATGTGTTATCGATTGTGCGTTGGTTTATGAACATATACTTGAAGATCCTCATTCTGGGGTTGTTCATCCTGCAGCGACGATTATTGAACCTGTTCAAGGAGAAGGTGGATCTATTATACCACCTATTGAATATATCAGCCAAGTAGCAGAAATCAGCCGGAAATTTGAAGTACCAATAATTTTTGATGAGATTCAATCTGGTTTTTGTAGAACAGGAAAAATGTTCTCTTTTCAACACTCAAGAGCTAGACCTGACATTATAACTATGTCAAAAGCCTTAGGTGGTGGTTTCCCTCTCTCTGCTATAGCTTATCATGAAGAATTCGATGGTTGGAGACGAGCATCACATATAGGTACTTTCCGAGGTAGTGTTACGGCGATGGCAGCAGGAGTTGCTTCAATAGACTTCATGCTAGAAAATAAACTAGATAAATATACCTTAAATCTTGGAGAAATCTTTCTTAAAAAATTGGATAAGTTAAAACATAATTCTGAAATAATAGGTGATGTCAGGGGTAAGGGTCTTATGATTGGTGTCGAAATCGTTAATGATAAAGATACAAAAAGACCTTCTAATGAGTTAGCAGCTGAAATACGAAAACAGAGTTTTATGAGAGGGATTCTTGTTGAGATTGGAGGACATTATAATAATGTTGTAAGGTTTTTACCACCACTGATAATAACAGAAGAATTAGCAAATGTTGGTCTAGACATATTTAAAGAGGCTGTAGCACAAGTGGAGAGAAAAATGACCTAAGCTACTAAATTTAGTCATAATTTTCCTCCCCAAGCTTTGACAAAGGCTGCATAAAATTCCATCGCTTTAACAAGGTGTTTTATAGGAACACTGTCATCTACGCTATGAGCAAGATTTTCATTACCAGGCCCAAATCCTATTGTAGGGATATTGAAAATCCCTTTTGTTGCCGCGCCATTGGTCGAAAAACGCCAATGATAGAGAACAGGCTCTTCTTTAAATTGAGTTTTATAAGCATTAATAGCAGTTTGAACTAAATTATGAGACTCTTCCATATACCAGGAAGGATAATACGATTTTATCGGATAAACAATACCGGTTTTACTCTTATATTCATATTCTGGAATATAAACCTCTGCATTAGCTTTTCTAACAGAATCCAGAGATTTTATTTCTCGAAGGACACTTTCTTCTGAATCATTTAGATTTAATCTTCTATCGATGTGTATTGTTGAGCTATCTGCAATAGCATTAATTGAGGGAGATGTTGACTGAATATCTGTGACACTAATATTTCCTTTCCCAAATATTGGTTCATATTTGAGTAAAGAGTCCATTTTTTGAATATCTGAGACTATTGGTATTATTTTATAAATAGCATTCTCCCCAAGCTCTGGAGTGGCACCATGGCTTGAAATGCCTGTAGTTTTAATCTTTATATCAACTCTACCACGATGCCCGATCGCGATATTCAAATTAGTTGGTTCAGTAAGAATAACAGCTTCAGGTTTTATTTCATCTTCATTAATTATGAATTGCCAATTCAATCCCTCGTAAATCTCCTCTTGGACGGAAGCTACAGTATAAAGAGTGATATTTTTAGGGACTCCAATCGTTTTCAAGATTTTCCCAGAGAGAATAACTGACGCTAAGCCCCCTTTCTGATCACATGCTCCCCGACCATAAATAATCTCATCCTCGATTTTTCCTTCAAAAGGATCGTATTTCCATCCATTAGGATTACCAATTTCAACAGTATCAACATGTCCATCAATAGCAAGTATTTTTTCACCAAACCCGATTTTACCAAATAAATTTCCCATATCATCAACTTTAATTTCATCATAACCAATCTGTTCCATTTTTCGAGATATTATTTCAATTATTTGGCTTTCTTCTCCTGTTATTGAGGGAATAGACACTAGTTCTCGTGTAAATTCTGTCACGTCTTGTTTCAAAGCCTCAGCGATATCCCTTATCTCATGGTTCATTATGATTACCTTAATAGTTTGTTAATCAATGATCATTAAGCATTTACTATAAGTCTTATGTTTATTATCCTCAAGTACTTACCTTTGTGAACTATTAACTGATTATCACTCTTTCTATTAAAATAAAATGAAGATACTTCTTCTAAATTTAAGGTAGAGCGTTGTGATTAAAGTTCTACTTGATAAATCCAATAACTATTTATAGATGATTAATGTAACAAAATGCTTGATACACAATCATCAACATTTTTGACAAGAGAAAAAAGAAGATGGCAAGTTAAACTATACTGTTAATAAATCATGAGGTGGTTTTCTTTTAATAAGGAAATTTGTCAAGAATATAACTAGAAGTTGAACCTAATGATATTTTTGATAAACTAGCTTGACTAAGAAATCTCAAAACAAGGAGGTGTTACTAATTGCAAAATGATGTTATTTTATCAGTATTTGACCGTAGAAAAGGGCCCGTAATATTATATTCTTCATTGGATTCTCCAGACGTGGCTAAAACGGTAGCTGTTCGATCTTTCATCGCTATCGGAGCAATGGAGGAGAAACAAGATCTCAGCGACAAGCATGCTGTAGTACCTCTTCCAGGATTAAATAAAATTGCCTTCTATTATATGTTTAAAGTTGAGAGCGAGTCTATGGAAGGACCTCCACTTTGGGCTACAATTGGTTATATGAACGAAAGCACAAAATCAATCGATTTTTATAGAACATTACCTATTATTCAAGAAAATATTCAAAAAATCGTGAAAATAATTCAGGAAAATTTCACTTATTCAGATCGTGAACAAAAATTAAGCAGTGTGATCATTGAGTCCATTAATTCTTTACAAATTCCCATTCGGGAGGAACCCATCAAAATAGTGACCTCTCCTGCTACTGCTACTATGCCAAAAGATACAATTACAGATGTAACTTCCGATGATTTTAAGATTGGTGATCTATCGTTTCTATTTGAGTATTTTCCAGAAGATCTTGATAAAGTGATATATACACTTTTACTGGAAGAACCAGTATTACTTGTTGGTGACATTAGAGACATTATGCAAAAAGTTGTTGCTTCCTTTGAATTCCTTGTCCCTCATCGTCTCTTGACACGACAATACCTAACAACCTATATTGACCCTAAAGGTATGGATCTACTGATCTGTTCATCTCATGTCATTTTTTTAAAAAAATACAAAAATCTTACACACATTAATGTGGATAAACGTCAAATTACTTCAAAAATAAGAGGAGTCCCATCTATCAACGATTTAATAAGCACATTACAAATAGCTCCAAAAGAAACCCAAAAAGCGGTCATTAGCACATATATCGATAAGCTTCTTGCTAAAGCAGCTCACCTCATGGAACTATGTGAAAAAGAGCAAATAGGAAGAGAGGAGATTACTGAATTTCGTGGTGACTTAAAGGGAGATGAGCTTAATGTGGTCATCGCTTTGGTTCGAAAATATTCTCCACAATTTGAAGATAAGCTATTTCACTTTGCTCGATCATTGATATAATCTAGTTCCTCAATGTTTATCCATAATAAGAATTATAAATTTATTATTTGGGTCATCCTCAAATCATTATTTTAAGCTATAATTTTACATTAAAGGTTGATAAAATGCCTACAATCATTGATTATGTCATCGCATACTTTTTTTATTTTCTGTACAATGGCAGTCTTATTTTTGCATCTTTAACAATAATTATAGGAATTGTGACATATTATTTTGGTAAAAAGAAAAATCTTCAATTAATGGATTCCACATATAATTCAATTAATAAAGGAACTGAACAGAAGATAACAAATTTTAAATTAGTTGAAAGGAGTACAATGGGACGGACTTATTTTGTTGAAACTAAACCTGATCTGCCATTAAAAGATTTTAGAATCCATTTTGCTTTAGTGCATAGACATCTACTTCTAAGTAAAATTGCTTCAATGATACGAAAAAGACGAGATTTTATCCTGCTTGAAGCAGATCCAGCAGATAAAATTGTCCATAGGTATCAGTTTGAAATATTACCTAATCGAGAACAGAAAAATATCAAGGCTTTATATGACATGTTAAAGCACTTGCACACTCTGGAAACCCAAAGTTCAAAATTTAATGAAACCTTTATTATTAAAGTCAATGACTTTGAATTTTTTAAGAAAATATTGGAAGAACAAAGTGATATAATCAAGAAAATATATGCGCAAAAGGAACAAATAATTAGAATCTCACTGTACCCTCTAGAAAGTCCTTCGATACGTTTGGCTGCAGAGATAAATGAGAGTCTTAAACCAAAATTGCTATTTGATATATTATTTGAACTAACATCTGGTATCACATCTCTCGCGAAAAAAGGTTATTTTTCAAAACAAAAACAAATTCCACGAGTTATTAAAGACACAACAATCGAGAAAGATAAGAAAAAGCTAGATGACAGATATAAAATCTAAAAGTGAAATTATTCTGGTTTTTGCGCTAATTTGACTTTTTCATCTATTTCTCGTCTTAGAGAAAAAATATCTAAGGATTTTGAAAAGTGATAAATTGGTAAATCAACATAATCTCCTTCTAAATCTTCCTTAAATAATTTAATAACGTACCCTTTTGCTCCGTAATGCGATGTAGATACTGATAGTGCTACAATGGAAAAATCACTCCAAGAATATTCATATGATCGTTTCCCTATCTTTAAACAAAAACCATCAGGATTTAAGATTAATTCTCTACGTACATATCTAGTATGGTAATAATAAGTTCCAAGAACTGCTCCACCTAGGGCGAGTGATATTGTGATTAAATTTATTGGAATAAGTCTAACCCCAGTGATTTGGGAAGTGAACATTCCAATAGTGACGAAACCAAAGGAAACTATTGCTAGTATAATTCCGAATGAAAGAATAATCGAGATCCCTATTTTAGTTGAAAACCTGGTTATTTGATCTTCTTCAATAGTAGAGCTGAGATCTGCTGTCTGGGTCATAAATTTCACTTAATTCTTTTTCCAAAATTTCAAGCGAAAAGGATGTTCTTCTAAATTTTTAGGGTGAAACAGTTTTGCTCCGCGTCGCGCTATGAATCCATCTGAATTAATCACTTGATTACCCTTAAGATCAGCGTAAACGAGTCCGATTTCTCTTTGGTTAAATCTTTCAAAATGATTTTTTACTTTGTCAGGAAGACTATCTTCTCCAAAAAAAACTATCCATGCCCATTCAAACTCCATTAGATCCATAACGTTTCTGACCTGTCTTATCCAATCAACAATTGTAGACCATTTTGCATTAGAAGCCCTTTGGAGATCTATAGCAGCACAAGCAACAACATAAGTTGGAGACGCTAAAAACGCAAAAGCTCTTGATAAAATAAATCCCTTACCCTTCACACCTCCATAAACAAGAGCAGCAAAATCTTTCGCATGTTCAATATAACTTTTATCCTTTGTTACTCTGTTAATATTGAAATCCCTAATCGCAATATCGAAATTGGCAATCCATCTTCCTCCTTTATAGAATAAGCACTTTTCTATATATTGAAGGTATTTTTCTTTCATGGATAATTCTGGGGATGTCACAGGATTTCGGGTTCCCTAATTTTTTTACCCTTTTATAAGAAGTATGGGAAAAATAAATAATATAAAAAAAAAGGGGGAGAAGGGAGTAAGATCTTATTCGGGGGGAATAGATGCGTAGATCGTTGAAAAGTCTACTCCACGTTTGCTGTAGTAGCTTTTCATGATGATATATATGATCGCGCCAATAACGATCAGCAGAATATACCACCAGAACCACCAGTTAATCGTATTGATAAGATCACCGAAGTCGGGAATTAATCCGCCTCCTACATCCAAATCAGGGATCAACGGTGGGAAGAACCCGAGGAATGGTGATATATCTGTTAGCCCTTCTATGGGTTTAAGGACACCAGCACTTGCAGGCCCTAGAATGAGTAGATCAATGTAGATGTTTAGGATCAATGCAACGATACCCATCACAACTACGGCTTCTCTGCTACCGATCTTCGGACGCCATCCGCTTCGTTCATAGACGTCCTTTAGCTTTCTAGGCAGAACGATGGCAGAGATACACGCTGTGGTGAAGAATACTGCGTCTAATAAGTCTGTTCCTTCTACTGCGCCTGCAGGATTAAAGATGTCTGACACAATTGGGATTTCACCGCCACCGAAACCATTTACTCCAAAGAAGTCTGCTTCACCAAAACCACCAAGAATAGCGACAAAACAGACAAAGAGAATCGCGTAAGTAGGCGAGTGCCAGCGTTCATCGACTTTAGCGAATACCTCTGGAAGAGCTCTATCAAATGACATGGCAAAGATGATACGAGACGAGGTAGTTACGAATGGAGGTAAGTCGTTGGCAAGCCATAAGACAGCTGCTACAGCAAAGGCAATGTTTAGAAGACCACCCATATTAAAGAGATTAAAGCCCGTTGAAGACATCATGGCTACAAAAGGCATCCATGCGAGATTGGGAAATTCAGTAGTAGCCGAACCAGCACCATAACCTAAGTAAGCTTGTGCCTGGAAGAATGTCCATCCTGTTGTATTTCCGTCAAATGAAACTGAGGCAGCCATTGCCATGAATGTACTAACTGTAACATAGACACCGAGGATGATGAAACCTGCTGCCAGATGAGAAATAGGTAATGATCTGTTGGCTTCTTTTACTTCGCCTGCTGCAAAAGAAATTGCTGCATAACCAATCCATGCCCAGTATGCGGCCATTACTGACTCATTGACAGCAGAAACATAATCTGCTGCTGCATTGCCTTCAATTCCTTGGGCTACTGCTTCTTCTATCCATTGTTGCGGTGTATATCCACTAAATTCTGTGATACCATTTATCATGGTAGCTGAATCTAGAGCTCCAAGAATTAAGAAAAGATAGATCGTCAAAGTAATAACTGCGGGGATCCAGAACATAATATGTAGAACTTTACCAGTCATTGATGCTCCAAAGTATGCTAGCGCACCAAAAGCGAAGATAAATATAATTCCCCAGAACATTAATGGTACTGGATCAAAGAATGCTGTTTTTGTTCCTGCAATAATAGGTGTATCAATGAAATCCTGCAAAGATTCACCGAAATCTCCAGTTATACCTTTAGGTAAGAAGAGTCCTATAAACTCTACGACTGCAACTGCGATAATCCCATAGGATAATGCTATGCCCATGAACTCTGCCCATGCACAAACAAATCCGATTCCTGGACTAATAGTTCGAGATATGTAAACATATCCTCCACCAGCTCTTGGCATGGCTGTAGCCATCACTGCAAAAACGAAAACAGTGCATATTGCTGCTGCTCCTGTTATTAGAAAAGCAATAACTATAGGTTCGATTGGTAATAGATAATCTTCGGGTTTGAGGGGGGCTGCGCCGGCTGCTTGGTAGACTTTCTTCTGCCAACCACCACCAATAACATTACTTAGAATGAAAATAGTGGCTGTGATGACACCAATTTCTCGCACTAACCCAGTTGCATCTCGGACATAAGTTTTACTTTCACTCATTTATGTCACCTTTGAAATCTGATACAAATTTTGTTTTTTTCTTTTAGATTTTTAGGTTATTTTTTTTATGTCCATTTGGTTTTTGTTTTGTCAATTCGCTTTAAGAAATCACTTTTTCTACCGCGAATGACACCGTTTCAATATGTGTTTTGCTTATGATAGATTAATTTTAACCTATTTACTAAGCATTTAGCACAAAGATTTACTCCCCAATATTGGGATTATAAAAGTTTCGCTTTAATTCTTGATTTGGCTGACTTATTGTTGATGATAAAAAGCTGTTTAAGTCATTGGATTTCGTATTTTTATGGAATTATGTATTTCTAACCTAATCAGTTAAATTAAAGTTTTAATAAACTTTAATTCCCTAATTTAACTGAGATTTGTTACGGTTCCCCAGCTTATATTTTAAATGAAGAAAAATGATATTAAGTTTTGAAAATTAAACTTTAATTTTGAGTTTTTCATCCTTATTGATTGGAATGAAGTAAGTAGAATCAACTTTATAACCCCTATCTTGAAAAATTAATCTATTCAATGTATTCATTATGAACTAGTTTTGAAATACTCAAAGATAAAAATTAAGCTTTTTAGTGCTCAAAATTCATTTTCCGTTACTTCATACTACATCCTGCCAGTAACACCAATCTTAGTATATGTCTCAGTAAAAATATGGAAATAGGAAAAATATATCTAGTTCCAAAATGAAATATTATATTTCTAGCACAATCAAATTCGAAAAATTAATATTCCAATAGTCTCGCAAACCCAAATCAAGGCAATAACAAAATAATCAAATTAAGTCAATGAATCAGGTTGTGAAATCAATGGTGACCCTATTTTTCTGTACAGATATACACGGTTCTGAAGCTGTTTGGAGAAAATTTCTGAATACGGCTAAATATTTACAAGCAGATATTTTAATTATGGGAGGAGATATTACAGGAAAGAGAATTGTCCCAATTATCCAACAGCCAGACGGAACATGGAAAGGTTCGATTTATGGTGTAGATCAACAAGCTGTGATAATGAAAACAGAAGAAGAAATCAAGGATTTTGAAACAAGAGCGAGATTTGCAGGTAGTTATCCATATCGGTTAACGCCCGAGGAAGATGCTGTATTATCTTCTCCCAAGTCAGTTACTGAAGATCAAAAGATGATTAAAGGAGGTCCTCTTGATAAATTGTTTGATGAAGTGGAAGCACAAGGCCTCCAGGTTTGGATCGACCAAATAGACGACATTATGCCCGATGGATCAAAACGTGTACCAGAGGGCACAAAGATAATTATTTGTCCTGGAAATGATGATAAATTTGCTATTGACGAAATTATCCAGAAAGATCCTCGCGTAATTTTTGGTGAAGGAGTAAAAGTTGATCTTGATAAAAATCATGAGATGATAAGTTATGGATGGACAAATCCTACTCCCTGGAATACTTATAGAGAATGTGGTGAAGAACAATTAGAGGCTAACATAGAAAAGTTAACTTCACAGATAAATACCATGGAGAATGCTGTTTTTTGTTTCCATTGTCCTCCCTATGATAGTATCATTGATGAAGCTCCTCTTTTAAATGAGGATTTAACATATGTCGGTTATAGTGGAGGAGAACCACTAAGAGGATCTGTTGGCTGTAAGGCGGTTAGAAACGCAATAGAAACGCATCAACCTCTATTGGGTTTATTTGGACATATCCATGAGTCAGCAGGGAGTATGAAAATTGGTAGAACTTATTGTCTTAATCCTGGCAGCGAATATACTGAAGCTATTTTAAAAGGATTCTTGGTAGAATTGGATAAAGGTAAAATAAAACGGATGCAGAGGGTCGAATCTTAAATTATTCATTCATCTGGAATCATTGTTTTCAAAATAATATTTAATTAGGATTTTAAAAAAACCTTATAAATAGTTAATTAGCACAAAATCTATGTACAATGAAGGCAAAATCATGGACAATTCTAATAAAGTACACAATGATACCTTGATGAGAAGTGGCTATAAAATTCTACAAAGTTGTAAAGACGAATCAATTCCTTGTTTTTTATGGGGGGGTGGTGCGATCTATCATTTGATTGGAGGAAGGTTAGATTACAGAAAAATGAGTGATCTTGAGTTTTTTATCCCTAAGAAAGCAGATAAACCAATTAAAACCATTCTTAAGCAAAATGGTTTCTACCCCAATAGACCGTTTAATATGATGCAAAATATGTCTAGAACACCTAGGAGAGAGTATTACAAACCAAATCGTGAACTTTCGTCTTCAGAAATAGAAGAACTTGAACATGGACGAATGAACAATATTGAAGAGGCCGATTTTCAAAAGGTAGAAGTCTTTGTGGATGGCATCAGAATGTGTTGGACTTTTAAGTTTGATGAACTTCCCTCAAGTTACTCTGAGACTTTAATATGTCCTCCTGGCCTCCAGATTGCATTAAAAGCAAATGCCATCCATCCTGATGACTTTGATCTGAAAGATATCCAAGATATCTCGAGTATATTCAACTCAAATTGCCACGTTGAAATAGAAGATTCCATTTTTGATACTCCTGAGCTGGATCCAGCTGTTGAGTTTTCAATAGGCATAAAAATATTTGAACTCCTAGCAAAAACAAAATTGGAATTTCCTTCAACAATACTTCGTAATTTCCGAGAAACACTTAACTATTCTGGAGATGTATGTTGTAATGTGGAAGGAAAATCTAAACTGGCAAAATTAATTGATTGTATCAAGCCAATGGAAGATAAAAAACCAAGTTTCTTGTCCAAAGTCAAGATGGAAAAACCTGAAAGAGTAGATGCTCGGCATATTTGAATTATAAAAGTGCAATGATCGTAAATTAGGGTCTCACACTCAAGATTAATGATCTTTCTGTGTTGGTTTGTCAAGTAAATGTTTCCCACTGAATATGCCAAACTCTCCAACTGTTTTTGATGTTTCTACTGGACGATACCATTTTTTGGAAGGACCAATTTTTGCCCTCGCTCGCCAAGCACGGTTTTTGGGGACTTCATCGAAATATTTGATCATTTCGTCAACTTTTACGCTGACATCTTCTCTTTGTTCATCTGAAAGCTCTGTAAATTCTGGTAAAACATTTTTAATATTAACAAGATTCGTCGTTACTGTGTGATAGAAACCCCATGCATATCCTCCCTTTTTAAAATAATTTTCACCTATATGTTTAATGTTTATTGTCTCTGGGCTGTCATCATAACTAATCTTATGAGCTAGTATTAACATTATAGAGTCAGCAACGTCTTTATAGTTCATAAATACTATCTGAGTTTTTCCCAGAAGTAGTTCTGCTAAAGGAAGAGTGGGGGAATCCAATCCCAAACGTTTGTGATCTAAATCAATGTCATGATTGAATTTTATTTTTCCATAAAAACAATCTACAAACCACCAATTCTTCGGGTGAATATAGATTCTTCGCTGACTAGCGGCTGTGGATAAGGTTGGTTGTCTCTTAGCATAACCCATATTATTCATGAATTTATCCATTTTTTTCATGTGTTTGTAAGAAATTGCACCATCAATATCTGTGATTTCTGCTTTATCACCTAACCGCTTTAATCTTTTATATAAATCCTCCAATCCATGGGATTGTACATGAAGACGAATTGCTAATCCTCCAACTAATCGGAAATGAATACCAGATTCTTCAGCTTTAGAAACTAACTTATTTGCTTCCTCAATAAAGACATTAAGAGGAATAATTCCTCCCCATTCTTCAGGTAAATCTATGGATACACCCTCTTTTTCTTGCAACATATTTAATATTCCACCTACTTCAATGAAATAAATGTAGAAGTTAGATATCATTTCATATATAAATTCAGATTAAATCTTTTTTGATAAGTTCTCGCTCTTCAGAATTGATTTCATAAAGTGAAATAACAATTTCATTCATATTCTCCTTCAATATTTTAAGTTCTGAGAATAAATCCAATATCTCCTCACATTGATCTTGAAGATGAGATTCCTCAGAAGGAGAATAAAATCTTTTTAATAGACGATTATAATATAATTTACACTTTCTAAATTCCGAAAATTTCTCGTTGAAAGGCTTTTCAGCCTGGATCGATTCTAATAACTTCTTCTTTAGTTTATGACCTGTAGTTTGATAGCATTCATATATCTCTCCTAAAGTAAAAAATTTATCAATATTCGATTGGTTTTTTACTTCATTCAGTATCTCTTCGTACTGCTTCTTTTGAAGTAAATTTGAAAGCTTCAACCTGTAATTCTTATTTATTGGGCCTACAATTTTCGGTATTCTTATTGAATTTATGTATGCTTTATCAAAATCTTTACTTGTTACAAATTCTTGAGTATAGACTGTAGATTTAAGCCACCATTCAACGAATGATGACTCTAGTAAACCAGCAATAGCACAATATGAGATTATTTGTTGGGAATAATTTGGAATAATATTGATCACAGTTTCATGTGTGAGAATAGCTCCTTTCGAATCAAACCAGGTTTTTACATCTAATCTAAATTTTGGTTTTGTGCGATATGAGATTATTCGTTGTGCAATAATTTTTGGGACTTTTTGTCTAAGTAGAAGCTTTTGGGGAGTATTTGGACTTATATAGTGCTGTGTCGGAAATAAAAAACCAGAAGCAAAATTACTTTTTTCGATCAAAGGAATTTCTCCTTCTATGCTTCGATAACGGCTGCTTAGTCCCCGAAAAGCGTTAACATCTAGATCAATATAATTTTTCCTATGAAAACGCCGAATCAGCTCCATCTCAGCAGAGCTCACTCCCACCAAAAGATTATCTAAAGCTATTGCATCTTTATTAAAGATTCTGTCAACTTTTAGGAATTTTTTTAGGTTGGAGTTCCAAATTCCTGTTACATATTGATGCCCTATAGAGATTGGAGTCCTTTTTTGGATAATTAATGCACATTGCTCCTGTAGCTGACCAGTAAATTGATTTCCGAGATCAAAGACTCCAATAAGTGTATAATCGGTTAATAGTATTTCCCTGAAGACAACCCATCTTTTTGAATAAATAATTGGTTTAGGTAACAAAAAACAGAGGAGACCACATGGCTTAAGAAGATTTAATGATTTTAAAGTGAAGAAAACAGAACTTTCAGACCGTACATTAGAAATTTGACCAAAAAAACAATTTTCTCTTATTTCCTCCCATTCAGAATGAGAATATTTTGCGTTGTGAGGTGGATTCCCAATAATTACATCAAACTCTTTTGGAAAGTCCAAAGGAAATTCAAGGAAAAAATCTCCAAGCTTTACTTCCATTTCATAATTAAATTCTTTAGCTAAGGGAAGCAAATTCTTATTGGCAATTTTGATTATAGAGGAATCTATATCTAAGCCATAAAGTTTAACCGAGTGAAACTTTGATGAAATTATAGGAATTAAGGTTGATAAGAATACACCTTTTCCTATAGCTGGATCCAAAATCGTTATCTGTCTTGATTCATACTCTTTTGGAAAAAAAGTAGTAACTTTATCTAAGATTGCCTTTACCAAGAATCCTGGGGTAAAGAACTGGCCTTTAGTTTTTTTCATCTGTTTAATATCTAATATTCTGATTCTTTACCCATCCTCTATATATTTGAGTTATTTGTTTCCCTCTAAATATTTTTGAAGAATATAAGCTGTATAAGTCTTTCCAGTAAGGACATTACCACTCATAACTACCAAACGATTCTTATTTTTGAGAATTCTTTTTGTGATATCTTGAATCAGGGATAAGAATTCTGGGTGACGTGTTGATAGCTGTATGAAGTCATAACCGTCCAGTATGTTAAGAGCTTTTGGATAAGTTCTAAGTAAATCCTGATAACGTCTGAATATACTAAGATCAGCATCACTCTTTTTTATAGAAGATGGCTCCTTATTTCTAGTTTCTAAATTTAGTTTAACTTCTTCTTCAGAGGCACTAGTGTTTATAAATATGGGATTGTACTGTTTAAATCTAATACATAGTTTTTCTCGATGAGTAGGATGTGTTGGAAAATTAAAATTAGTTCCATCAAATATTACTATCGATTTTGTATCCTTACGAAGTTGACAACGAATAAGCCATTTAGATAGTAAATAAGTGTGTTCATTTTCCCATTGAACATATTTAGGGACGCCATTACAATAAAGCTTTCTGATATGATCCGTTGAGACAATATGAACTCGTCGTGTAATTTGTGTTGTACACTGGGTTAAGATTTTATTTAGATTTTCAAGAATGGTAAAAAGTTTACCTTTTAGATTGATCTGGGGGTTTAGTTCCACTCGTTCCCGGATAATTTGAAGACATAAACCTATAAATTCTCGCTGTGATGAGTATTTTTTATTTATTAGAAAAAACTGAATTATATCATCACCATTTAGCGCAAGATCTTTCAATTCAATAGGTTGTTGGGTTCTCGCTCTTTTCGTTATATCGTCTTTCAGAAGTTCTGTGAGGAGTTTTTCTTTTCGTAAAATGTTCTCTTTCGCATAATAGAAATTTAAATAATCAGTTAAATATTCAGGTTGAATCTTATACTGAAATTTTCTTATTAAATAGTCTTTTGTATCATCTTCTTCTTGCATAGAATATGGAAGACGCAATAAATGGATTGATAAAATGTGAGATACAGTTGTTATCTGTTTATTAGAACATTTCATGCTTTTTAGAATTTTTTGAATGAAATTTTCTTGGAAAGGAGGAAATATCATTGATGATTTTGATGGGATTGCAGACAATTGGTGAATCAATGTTGCAAAACGAAGATTTTGAGAAGAAGAACTAGGGAGGCTTGACACGATTTTCAAGGTCAGCTCAATTCTGTTCAAATTAATTTCAGAAACATTTTTCGATAAAACTGCATCATTAAATTCTGGTATGAGGTGATATAACAGACCACAGTCTTCTAATAAGAGAATAGATTTCTGAAAAAAAGCTCCCTGTAATAATTTTTGAAACTCTGTGTGTATACGTTCCTTAGCAACTTTATTAAAAATAGTTAAATTATTAGTAACTGCAATTGAAGTTGGGGGGTCAATATTAAATCCTAACTGCGAAACAAATCGAAAAATTCGAATCAGGCGTAATCCATCCTCTTTCAGGCGTTTATTCGGATCCCCGACCATCCTGATGATTCCTGCCTCAATGTCTTTAATCCCGTTGAAAGGATCTGAAAGAATGTCATGAATGGGATCATATGCTATAGCATTGATTGTGAGGTCGCGACGAGATAAATCGTCAGTAATTTTTTTAACAAAATGAACCTCAAGTGGTCTTCGACCATCGATATAGTCTCCCTCAACTCTAAATGTTGTTATTTCTATTGATAGACCATTAAAGAGAATGGTAACCGTGCCATGCTTAATTCCAGTTGGAATAACACGAAATCTCTTATTAAAGACTCCTATTACTTCAGAAGGTTTTGCATCAGTTGCGATATCCCAATCCTGTGGTAAAAAATTTCCTTGGATGATGTCTCGTATAGATCCACCAACTACAAACGCTTGAAATCCATGGTTTGATAATAGTAAACAAACATCGATTATTTCAGTAGGAAATCGATCCTTCGCCAACATGTTGTTGCAGTCACAACCAGGATTCTTACAATATAATGTGTTTTTTGTGATTTACATATAAACTTTTTAACAATTAACAAGAAGAACTAATTATCTTAAAAGTAAATGCTGATTATAAAATCATCTATTGATTATTGACATGAGTCATTGATTATGTTCCGATTATATTCTGATTTAAAGCCATATTATGAGAAATTTCTTCAGAGAGGAAAATCCTATGGATTATCACCTCATGAAATTCATGAAATGGCCTTAAATCTATTTATTAAGCTTTTAGGGTTAATTATTCTCAAACCTTGGTATAATTGGAACGATGAAAATCCAATCCTTGAATTTGAACCACGAAATATTAGAATAATTATTCATGAAATCCTTTTTCAAGAAGATTCCCATAATTTAACCATTTTTCCAGAAGGTAAGCCTCCAATCCTTAATGATTTACTAAGATTATCCTATCAAGAGATTCAATTCAAGGATTCATTATCATCAGAAGATTGGGATAGTCTTTTGAAATTACTTCAAGCGCAAGAATGGACTCTAGTCGAAGATTTTTCCAGCATTTCAAAAAATGAAAACAAAATTTCCCCAGAATTCTTATCATATTTTTATGAAAACATTCTCAATGATTTTGAAAATCTCTTTCGATTAACTCCTAAAGTTTCCAAACGTAAACATAAGGGCGTTTACTTTACTCCTTGGCGTATTATACGTGCAATAACTGACAGCTGTCTCAACTATCATCTTTCTAAAAACCCTGATTATCTTAATAATAAAACTCTGGAAGTAAAAATCCTAGATACGAGTTGTGGAACGGGTTCTTTTCTTGTTTATACTGCTGAAAGTCTTTTTAACCGCTTATTTAAAAAACAGATTAAAGGAAACTCTTTTCCTCAAAAAATTGTTGAAAGCTGTATTTATGGAATTGATCTTTCACCAAGTAGCTTAACAGTGGCTAAATTTAGATTATTATTTTGGATTCTCAATTTAACCCCTATTGACCTTAGTTTACTTCCTTCTTGGTTATTTCGGAATATCTACACTGGGAATAGTCTATTTGGACTTTGTAAAGAAAGGATTCAATATCCCCTAGATTATACCACAACTATTTCAAGAATTAGCACATACTTAGAATCACATTATGGGAATCAGAGATTCATTAATAAAGGTGAAGCAGAAAATTGGCTTGTAACAAGTTTTCATATAAAAGAGGCGAATAAAAACCTTTTACCCTCTAATGTACATCAAAAATCGATCCAAAAAGCCGAGAAAGCACTTCTTTCTCTTGTAGATACTTTCTACAAAAATTGGATTAAAAATCAATTACATAGTTCTGCACATTCTTTACAATTAAAAAGAAATGATATCGATTCAGTCATTTCGTTCCATTGGGGTATTGCTTTTCCAGAAGTGTTACTTAATGGAGGATTTGATATTGTAATAGGAAATCCTCCATACGGAAGGTCAATTTTATCTAAAACGGAAAAATCGATATTAAAATTGGTCTATAAATCATGTTCTGGTAAAAATCCAAAAAAATACAGCTTAAATGCTGCTAGCGCTTTTATTGAAAGATCTATTACTCTTTTGAAACAAAACGGAACATTAGGTTTAATCGTACCATTTTCTATACTTAGAGTTGAAGAATTTGAATCTTTACGTAAGTTCATGTTAGAGAGGACAGTGATCTGGAGAATTGATGATGAATCAGCAGCTTTTACTGATGTTACACTAGAAATGTGCTCAATTTACTTAAATAAACGAATTGAACCTGATTATAATGTTACTATCAATCCTCGTCCAAAAATATATGCAGAACCAACAGTTCATATTAGTATTTTTAAGAAATACAAGCGATTTATGATTTACTACAACAACTTGTGGGACAAAGCAGTTAGTCAAGGATTAGTTGTTGATAATGTAGTAAAGGGAGACTATGGTATTGATCACAGAATATTAAAAAAAGATCTGAATTCAGAATATTCTCAAAAATATCCTATTTGCTATCTACATTCAGGACGAAGCGTCTCAAAATATGCATTAAATCCTAAATATTTTCAATGGTCAAAACCTCATCCTACAAACGAGAGATTTACAACTTATTTTCGGGAACCTCGTCTTGTAAATACCGCCATTGGTAATCGATTAAGAGTAGCCTATAAACCTGAAAAAATTATACCTGGCACCAATGTTTCAATATTAGAGATAGACAAGTCATACAATTTCTTTGCGATGTTAATTCTTTTAAACTCTGATCTTATTAATTATCTTTTAAAGAGATACATTCTCAATTTCAGTCACTTAACTGTTTATCTCCATAAATATTATACAAAACTTATCCCCATTAAATACCCCCACGATTTTGAAAAGGAATTTTCGGTTCTTGCCAGTTACCTCGTGTTTATTAATCAAGCTCATTTATGTGGGAGGTTGTCTCTGGATAAAAGAATGGATTATCTTCTCAATCTAGCTAATTACCTAGTATATGATTTATACTTCCCAGAAATCTTAGGAATTTCGTCAAATTTAGCTGTTTGCATGGGTAGTTATTTAAAACCGATTAATATGGATTCATTTATCGATTTAATTCTTTTTCAAGATTCCAAAACCGATCAGGAACGTTTAACGCAAGTAATTGAAACGAATTGGAAAACTATACGTCAAGTCACTAATCGCTTGAGAAAAGATGAAGAAATCCATCAATATAAAAAAATTATATTTAATCATGAAATAGTAAGAAGTATTTTTAAAAACCTTTAATTGCTTCGCTTTGCTAAGTGAGTGAAATGTTCGAAGAAGTCGAATCAGCTTATTCAAGAATTCAATCATATATTAACAAAACTCCCGTTATGACATCCCGAACTTTAAATAAGCTTATTGGGGCTAAAATTTACTTTAAATGCGAAAATTTTCAAAGAGGTGGAGCATTTAAATCCCGGGGTGCATTTAATTCCTTACTGCAGCTTCAATCTAGCGAAAAGGAGAGGGGTGTAATTGCTCACTCATCTGGAAATCATGCTCAAGCTGTTGCGTTAGCATCAAAAGAACTAGGAATTAAAGCTACTATAGTGATGCCAGAAAATGCTTCCTTAATAAAAAAGGAAGCAACATATGGATATGGAGCTACAATTGTTGAGTGTGGAAATTCTCCAACTGACAGACAAGAAACAACAGATCAACTCATCAGAGAAAGAGGATTAACTTTGATTCATCCATATAACTATTTACCTACTATTTATGGAGCAGGAACAGCAGCTTATGAATTAATTAATGAAATTGGGGAACTTGACGTTATTCTCGCGTCTATCGGAGGTGGAGGACTAATTAGTGGAACGTCAATTGCTACAAAGGGATTATGTCCTGAAGCTACCATCCTTGGAGTCGAACCAAAAAATGCTGACGATGCATTTCGTTCTTTTAATGATAATAAGATTTATCCATCAATCAATCCAGATACAATAGCGGATGGACTCAGAACATCCTTAGGAGATATCACATATAATATCATTAAACGAAATGTTTCAGAGATCATAACTGTGACCGAACCTGAGATTTTAAATTCTCTGAGATACATTTGGGAACGAATGAAACTTGTTATTGAACCCTCTGGAGCGGTAGCATTAGCTGGTTTATTAAAGATGAGGGGGGTTAATAATAAATCCATTGGGGGAAAGCGAATAGGAGTGATACTTTCAGGTGGTAATATTGATTTTACTTACTTCTTTGCTTTTTTAAGGAACCAAATCACGACTTAATTACATTTTCTCTACAAAAGTTAAAATAACTAAGTATTCATCATGTACAAGTGACTTTTTTTGTAATATTGAGGGAGGAGCTCTTTGTAAGCTGACTTACTCGATTCTTATACTAGCCCTATATCTCTGTATTAATGTTAGTACATTTATAAAAGATAGAAAAATTTAATTAGTTAAATTTTGAGAGAATACTTCATTCTCATATGTTTAATACCTCATTCATAAATATAATTCAATTAAGATTAAAGTTCAAGTTATATCCAAATATTAAACTCAATCTAATTAAGGAAAAAGAAGGTAATTTTCGTTCAAGAATCCTCATTTTCTTTATTTTTATCTAGATGAATGCTTAGTAAAATCCCTCAACAAAAGCTCGAACATTCTCTCCAAGGACTTTATGGTTATATCCACCTTCTAATACTGCAAATCGTCTACCAGGGCATTTTTCTTCGGAGAATTTTTTAAGGATTTCACCAATTGATCGATAGTCTTCTGTTTTTAATAACATTCCCCAGTCCTTTTCATGTCTATCGAAACCAGCAGATACTCCAATTATGTCAAAACTATCAATTTCCTCAAAAAATTTGTTTATGTTTTGAAGGAACTGATTTCGTGTTCGTCCCTCAACATGATAATAAATCACATTTTTAACTGAAGAAAAGGTATTATTCGTTCCATCACCAAAATGAAGGTCAAAATCAATGATGACTGCTTGATCAATTTTTTTGGCAATTATGAGCTTTTTTACTGCTATAGCAATGTTATTAAAATAACAGAAACCCCAAAATCCTTCAGGACTCGCATGATGCCCAGGTGGTCTAATAAGGGCAAATTTAGGTTCATTATTTTCACAAGCATATTCACTAGCAAGTATTGCTCCCCCAACTGCGAGTAGGGCTATGGGATAGATTTCTTTTAAGCCTTTTACACGTAATAGATGATTTATAGTGTGAACTAACAAAATATCTTTATCTGTAGCTAATTCAGGCTTAATAATGCTATAATCTGATAATTCCTTGATAATAGCTTCCATGCGACCAGAATCAGCTGCAGGGTCCGATGTGTAGACATTGTAATAATTGTTATGAAAAATAATGCTTTTTTTCATCGTAAAATCCTTCTTTAGGTTTTTTTAATTCTCAATTAAAATTTAATCGTCATACAATCTCTGTAATCTTCTGTCCTTTATGATTTTTTTTTCTCTTGCCAATCGCCAACATATCTCAAAATTTAGTATTTCTCGAATTTTTTTAATTTCACTGGAGTCCATTTCCAAACACTTCACAAGAATTAAATGATCTAATTGCTTCTGAACTTTTGTAAATTCAGTCTCTTTTCCTTGTTGAATTGTATCTATTTGTAATTCTCCGAGTTTTTTTACAAGATTTTGGAATAGAACTATTAGTTCTGGAGAAATCATTCTAGGATCTAGAACAAGTAAGCTTTGACACTCTTGTAAAGATAGTTTTAATGATCCAAGACCAAGAGTTTTAGTTCCCTGTACTTCTCTGAGTAATACTCCCAAGCTTGAATTCAAGAAAGCCAAGAGAGGAAAAATCCAACTCTTATCATTTGTCCAGAAACCAATCCACTGCTTGTCAATGTGGAGCTTATTATGATTATATGCTACAAATGATCTCTTAAAAATCATATTGGGGAGTAATAGGTCTGGTTGAATTAGAGGAACTTGATACCAATTTTCCTTCGTTTTATTTCTAAAGAATGGGCGTTTTAATATTATATCTTGCAGATCATAAATGTATTTTTTTAATTCCTTAGGACTGTTTTTTGACAACTTCCTAGGAATATGGAGAATGTATTTCATCTTTTTCTCATTTAATACGAAAATTGTGGACCATTCTTTAGGTGATTTTGTCATTGGATGCAAATTCTTCTTTGGAATTCCTAGTTTTTTTATAGTTTCATTTGTTAGATAAAAAAATTGATTAAATCCTGTGGTTGATCCCATTTCTAATTTTCCAAGATCTTTTAATAAACAAAAGCGGGTTCTCTTGGTGATGAGTAAATTTAATAAGAAAGAAGACATTTCTAAATAATCTAATCTTAAAAAAGGGAATAAAGTTTCCGAATTCTTTAATAGTGGTGATATATCTGATATTTGGCTGAAACGATAGTAATTATTCTCCTGTGACTTGATTACTAGTTTAGAATCGCTAGACAGAAACAAAGTATTCATATTACGAGTGTTTAGAATAAATGCCTGAAAATTAAGTAGTGATTTAACTGATTCTTTCCATACAAGGAAATTTACCTTATGACTAATTCTGTTGGTGGTTTTATGACCAATGATAATGTGAGTTCGGATTTCTACACTCTTCCATACCTCAAAAGGTAACTCTATAATAAGATCTAAATGGAAATTAGTCAGCAAAACTGTTTTTAAAGGGAGAGCATAACGAGCGGAAAGCCATGCACGAGAAAGTACAAACGACAATATACTCCCCTCATCTAAAAGAATAATTGCTTTCAACCAGAAGTAAATATATAAATCTGCTTTTCTATCCCACGTAAAAGATCTCTGGTGAAAAAGGGCTTTTATTTCATTGAAAAAAATAGTTTTTTCTTCCAACTTCTTTAAATAGTTAGAATCTAATTCATGATGTCGAATATAAGGAGGATTTCCGATGATAAGATCAAAACTCTTTTGGTAGGTATCATTTTCAATGAGGAAATCCTTTTCAAACACTTGAAGATTTAAATGAAGAAAATTTCTGAATTCCTTTTCATCAGGCTTCTGATTTTGAACCATCATGAAATATTGTTTTGTAAGTATGATTTTGGTAAGTCTAACATTATCAGAGTCAATATCATATCCATTAAGATTTAAAAAAACGTCCTCAATAATTTTTCTTTCTTTTTCTTCAGACATTCTATCAAAAAAAGGATTCTTAAATATCAGTGACAAAATAAGACGACTCATCTCCAAAAGAAAAAATCCAGTTCCACAACAAGGATCTAGAACCTTGATTGTTTTTAGAACTTTAAGAAGCTGATCTCCTACCTTCTTTGGCAGACTTAATGGATATTCTTCCTGAAATATAAGATTATAAAGAGTTTCATCTTTCAATATTCTTCTATTACGTAGAAAGAAAAATAAAGCGTTATTACATATTAATTTAACTTGATTTATAGGGGTGAAGAACATTCCTAAAGTTTTTTGCTTATTTATTTTTCTCAATGCCATATGAAGATTGGATAAGGCATAAGAATCAATAGGAGTATTAATTATACCAAGATTAAAAAAAGAATTCCACCACCAATCTTCTTGAAGCAAATAGTCAAATGTATTAGGACTTAATTGAAAATGGTAAAAATCTTTAATCCATTCAATTTCCCAAAATTTGGACTCATGATTTATATGATCTAAGAAACCTAGCTTATTCTTGAATGTTTCCTGAAATAAATAAGGAAATAAAAACAAATAGCTAATACACAGCCTAAAAAAAGGTTCTAGATTTAGAGATTCAAGAGAGGACTGTTCCATTTGTTTTCTAAAATACTCCCAATCATATCCTTTCATACAATCTCTTCCTCAAAAGTTATTTTGATTGATGTGTGGCACTTCTTCTAGTCTAGTATTGCATCAAGGTTGGTTTAATGCTTCAATATTGGGGGAACCATCAGGTAAGAGGATATTTTTCTTTAAAAGTTGGATAAGCACACCATGAGCAGATTTTGGATGAAAAAAAACAGAGAGAACTTCCTCCGTGGGTGTTTGTCCAGCAATAGGAAATCCAGCCTTTTCAAAATCCTCAATTGTTTGAATTATATCATCAGATTCGAATGCCAGATGAAATAAACCTTCACCTTTCTTATCTAAATACCTCTTAGTAGGGCCTTCCGTAAGGGGAGAGACAAGTTCGATATAACAATTATTTCCTAGAGGTATGAAAGCATAATCAAATTCCTCCACTTCACCTTTTCCTGTAACATAAAATTGTCTATGAATCTTAATGTCATGATTCTTTAATCCAAATGCTTTACAATACTTGGAAATAGCTAAATCTAACTCATTAACTACAATACCAATATGATGGAAGTTTGTTTTCACATTATTTACCTCTAATTGTATAGTTGACTTGAAATGTCTAGAAAAATTGAATTGTCATAAATCTTCTTACAAAAGTTCAAGGAATAGCTTAATTAAGACTCTATTAGAATTATTATGTATGAAAGCTCTTCGATTTCATGCAAGTATTCCCAGATATATCATAACCAAAATTCTTGGAAAGATTACTAAATTAGCTTATTTGAATTTTTTTCCTCCAACAAGATTAGATGATATTTCAGAACCAGATGTTAGAAAAGGTTGGATTAAAATTAGACCTATATACGCTGGGATATGTGGTTCCGATGTAAATACGGTGTTATTGCGTGAAAGTCCTCTCTTAGAACCATTGTGCTCTTTTCCTGCAGTTCTTGGCCATGAAAATGTTGGGGAAGTTACGAAAATTGGTCCAGATGTAACAAATGTTGAAATTGGAGATCGTATTGTGTTGGATCCGATTCTAAGCTGTAAAACACGGAATATAACACCTATTTGTCAAAATTGTGAGAAGGGATATACTATGCGATGTGAAAATTTTGATCGTGGTAGTATTAGCCCTGCTTTTGACACAGGATGGTGCCATGATACAGGTGGAGCCTTTAGTCAGTATTATCTTGCCCATAAAACTCAGATTTACAAAATCCCTCGTAATATTCCCAATGAAAATGCAGTCTTTGTTGAACCTTTTACAATCGGAATTCATGCAGTATTACAAAATTTTCCGAAGGACAGTGACACAATTATAGTCATTGGTGTTGGAATCATTGGTTTAATGGTTATTATGGCCCTTAGATCATTTGGTAGTAAAGCAATGATAGTTGCTATAGATAAAAGCGAATATCAAGGTAGACTTGCTATAGAAAAAGGTGGAGCCGATATTTTTATACAAGTTAAGAGAGGCTATTATCAGGAAATCGCAAAGCTGTTCAACGCTAGAGTATACAAACCAATCTTAGAAAAAAAAGGATTACTTGTAGGTGGAGGTGCCGAGGTAGTTTATGAGTGTGTTGGATTACCAGCTTCTATTGAAGACGCTTTAAGATTTACTAAAGCAGGAGGAAAGATGATATTAATAGGAAATCCCAATAAGATCACTGTTGATTGGTCATTAGTGTGGGCTAGAGAAATACAAGTTTTAGGATCCTTTGCTTCCTCTATGGAAGAATATATATCTGGTCAAAGAAAACATGCCTTCAATATCGCACTAGATTTAATGAATTCAGGAAAAGTTGATTTTTCATGGATGATTACTCACAAATTTAGATTTCCTGAGGAATACAAGAAAGCGTTTAAATACTCCATGAATAAAGAGAAATATAACGCTATAAAAGTGATTTTCATCTTTGACAAAGAACGCTTTCCAAGCTAAATTGAGAAAGAAACTATTTCATTAAAAGAATAAACACTAGGCTTCTTAGTTTCAAAGATATTCAAGTTCTCTACTTCTTATTATTATGGATTTAGGTCAAAATATTGCAAAGAATCTTGTAGGTGGAATTTATTCTGGTAAATTGCACCCCTCTAACCATATTCCTGCAAGGGTTTCAAAATCTGGAGGTTCAAGATTAATTTCTCTATCAACTACAATATCAAGAATAGCAGGGACTCTAGAATCATTAGCTTTCTCTAAAGCTGACTTAATGGCTTTAGGTTCAGTCACACGAATACCAAAACAGTCTATCGCCTCAGCTAACTTATCATAACGTACATCGAAGAAATCAACTCCAATATACCTTTTTTTATAGGCAATCTTCTGACCAGCTTTAATCATACCATATGCTCGATCATTCAAAATAACAATAATAATTGGTAGTTTCAAACGACGAGCAGTTTCTAGTTCTTGGACATTGAACATAAAAGAACCATCACCCATTATAGCGTATACTTTCCTTTCAGGTTTTGCTAGCTGAGCTCCGATTGCATAACCAATTCCAACACCTAGATGACCAGAATCACTTGGCCACAAAAAAGTATTAGGTTCATAAATTCGATTTAAATAATGAGCCCATACACCAGTATTTCCTCCATCAACAATGGAGATTGCATCTCGAGGAAAAAAATCTCGAACTTCTTTAATAACCCTAAGTGGGTGAATCGGTACTTGATCAGAGCTCCCTTGTTCCAGAAACTCTTTAAGCCATTCATTTTGGGCACCACGGCATTCTTCAACCCATGATGATGGCTTTCGTTGGGAAATTCGTGACTTGATGATTTTTAATAATTGATTTGTTGTCGATTTTGCATCTCCAACAATTCCTAATTCCACTGGCCTATTCAATCCAATGACTTCAGGATCAATATCCACTTGAATAATAGACTGAGATTCCTGTTCTCCCCAAAAAGGAGGACGTCCCCAATTTTCTAAATCTCCAAGTCGGCCGCCTATTAATAAAATAAGATCTGCACCAGATTGAGCTGCTATTGCACCATATCCTGCAGGTAATAACAGTAATGGATGATCATCTGGAATGATTCCTCGAGCAAAAACTGAACTAGTCACTGGACATTGTAAATATTCAGCTAAATCTTTTATTTCTCTACTGGCGTTTGAACGAATTGTACCTCCTCCAACGTGAATTAATGGATACTCTGCTTTAAGTAGTAAATCGACAGCTTTTTCAATTAAATCTGTTGGTGCGACAGGATTCATAATACTACGATAATTTTGAGGTTTTAAACCAATGGGTCTTGTTAATTCAGATATATCATCTGAATGGAAGAGAACATCGGAGGGAACATCAAGAAATACAGGACCTGGTTTTCCTGACACAGCAGCACGAAATGCCCAATGAACTAACTCCTGTATTCTTTTCCAATGAGAAACTACAGCTTGCCATTTAGTAATCGGTTTAAACAGATTAAGTTGATCTAAACCTTGTGTCATACCATGATCTGGATATATATTCCACGTTTGATTCTGAGCTGTTATTACTACCATAGGAATACTGTCGGCATAAGCAGTATAAACACCAGGCACCAAGTCCGCCGCACCTGGACCAACAGTTCCTAAGCACACAGTGGGTTTATTAGTAACTCGAGCCCAGGCATCAGCTGCATTTGCACATGATTGTTCATGTCTAAAAGTAATAAAGTCAATTGAATCTTCTTTGTAAATTGCATCCAAAATTGGATATAACTGATCACCAGGGATTCCAAATACATATTTCACTCCCTCTTGTTTCAGGCAATCTATTATAATCTCCCCACCAGTCATTTGAACCATAATATTTATCACACCTTAATTAAATTTATACATACAGTCAGTGTAGTTTAATAAACTTAATACTGGACTGTATAAATTGATAGATGCTATCATAAAAAGAAAAATTAAATAGATATCCAAATCATTGAAAGATTCTTTAGTGATTTATAGTAAACTGTATAAAGGTGTTTAAGATTTATTAGATTAATATTGTTCGTAGAAAATCATTTTTTATTTGGTTTTTTGTAAATTCATCCTTTTCGATAGATATCCCATATCAAGGGTAGGAAATGTCAGAGGCTAAACTTACTATTTCTGAAATGAAGAAAGATCATTTACCCTTTTTAATTAGACTATGGAGAATACCTAAAGTAATGAAATATGCCGACGAATTTCCCAGAATGAGGGGTTGGACTAAATCAGACGATCTAAAAATTGCATGGACAAAATATAAAGAAAAACGTTCTGAATTCAGAAATGACTATATTCAGTTAATATTACATTTAAATGATGATCTTCCAATTGGAGAATCATTTATTTTTCCCCTTCCTGAAGCTTATACTTTCGGGAAATGGAGGAAGCCTGATTCGGTGAAAACTCTCATGGGAGATATTAAACTTCTACCCCAATATTGGGGCCAAGGTTTAGGTACACACGGTATGAAATTGGTTGTACACTTCGCTTTCGCTAAGACCAGCTGTGGATTATTTGTTGTACCTCCCCATAGACATAATCCTGCAGCAATCCGAGTGTATGAAAAAGCAGGTTTCACCCATTTTACTGAAATGAGATCTTGGCGGAACCACAAGATAATGGAAATGACGAAAGAACAATTTGAAAAAATCTATACATGATTTTAGGTTAGCTATATCCAAGAATGGTCTCTAGTTCACTAAAGAAATACTCTTTATTACCCTTTTCTTCGATTTTATTCCCTGCACTCTTTGCCAGAGTAATATACTTCTGAACATCAGCTTCTCTATTCCCAGCAACAGCGCATGCTCTCGCCATAGCTTCATAAGCAAAGGCTATATCAAAACCACCTATACCATTTTTTTCACATATATCAATACATCTTTTCGCAAAGTATTCTGCTATTTCAGGTTTTTTCAAAATTGAATAAACTCTTGAGATTTGCCAATCCCCCCTTTCAAGATTTATAGGCCCTGTGTTTGGCATACCTGCAGATACAACTTCACCCCAATGATACCGAGAAGCGTGAGCAGAGTGAATCATTAAGTCTTCTTCTTCTATTGTTCTACTCTTCTTATCAATCAAATCCCACGTAATATTAAATAGCTTTTTAGCTGTTTTTTGATGCCATTCCAATTCTTTGGCTTTTTCATCCATTTTCATTGTTAATCAATTCACTGAAAAACAGATTTGTATTAATTATTTATTCTCCGATATTCGATATTGACAAAATTGGTAAATATTCTTCAATCAACACCAAGGTTAATTATATTTGATCATAAAAACGAAATTACTATAAGAGAAATGCATTTACTTCCCCTAAATGTTGTTAAATGTGATTTAATAAACAAATCGTAGCTTTTCTTAAAAATGACACTTGAAAATCATGTCAGCAGAACTTGAAGATTGAAAAGAAATCCTTTGATAATTCCCAAATACCTTAATATCTCTAAATCCAAATTCTTGGAGAAGAGATGACATTGTCTTGATATCTATTCGTGGAATATTCGCCTTTCCAGTTGTCGTCATTTGCCATTCTTGACCATTATTTGGTCTAAAAAGAGTTATAATTTCAGGATGGATGAACATTTCAGTTGTAGTAAAACCACGTAAGAAAATATATTCACCTTCGGTTGTTACTACAGAACGAGGAGCGGACCATCCATTCCGCTCTTTCTCAGTATTCAGAAGATGAAATACTAGGATCCCATGTGGTTTTCGTATTAGTTTCGAAAATCGGGTGACAACATTCCTGAAATCAGACATTGAAGCAATCAAACCAACTGAGTTTCCTAAACTAATAATAGCATCAAACGACCGTCCTAATAAAAAATCTGGGTTTAAAAAATTGTGTACAAACAATTCAGCGCTTGGTACTCGTATTCTTGCTTCTTCAATCATTGATTCATCGATATCAACCCCAGTTACCTTATATCCCCAATTTTTATGCAAGATTTGAGCGTGATGCCCTGTACCACACCCTACTTCTAGAATTGTTTTTACAGGGGGTTTAATGTTTTTAAAACAATCGATTAAGAAAGGAATTTCGTAAGATAACCTTTTTTTCCAATCGACTAATAAATCATAGTGTTTTCCACCAGCCAATAATGATGATTTTACCAAATAAAACACATCCATCATTTTCAAGAAATATTTATCAAGATTGAAATTAAATCGTGTTATGTTTAATGGCCTGTTTATGAAATCTATATTTTATTAACTGTTATGTAGTCTGAATTTTCTCATTATAATAACTCAGATTTCATTTAAATATTCTTGAATGTTTAGAAGTTGAGTGTTATGGCAAGTCATTTCCTTGATGTTTCGGTTGGAGCTTCCCGAGAGGCTGGAAAATTACTACTCAGACTTTTTAACAAAAAAACAAAACTATCATTTAAAGCAGATAACAGTATAGTGACTGAAGCTGACCTTAAAGCTGATACATTACTAAAAAACACTATTACGGAAAGCTTTCCTCATCATTCTATCATCTCCGAGGAGAGCGGCAAAAATTATCAAGATTCTGATTATTTATGGATAATAGATCCATTAGATGGTTCCACCAATTTTTCAGTTAAAAACCCATTCTTTGCAGTCTCTATAGGACTCTTATATAAACACAAACCGATTTTAGGAGTTGTATATGCTCCATTCCAAGATGAGCTTTTTGTGGCAGAGAATAATAAAGGAGCATACTTGAATAATCAAGCTATTACGGTTGATGAAAGAGCCACATTAGAAAAATCATTTATAGCTTTCTGTAATGGTCGTGATTTAGAATCACGAGAACAAATAGTGAAAATTTATAAAGAACTTAAGATGGTAAATAATAAAGTACGTCAAGTAGGCGCAGCTGCGCTTGAGCTCTGTTTTGTCGCTTCTGGTCGATTTGGTGGTTTCATAATGCCTGGAGTAAATGCGTGGGATGTGATAGCTGGAGCACTCATTGTTAAGGAAGCCAGAGGAATAACAACAGATTTTAAAAACAAACGTTTCAACATACACTCTTCGAACATTATTGCTTGTTCTCCTTCAATTCAAGAATATCTGTTAGAAATTGTCAAAAAAATATGAAAAAACAATAATTATTCCATTTATCGATAAATGGTAAAGTTATTAGATTTTGTATGTTATACTTAGGTTTTAAATAGTTACTTTTGCTATAATTACATCCTCATCTTTTACAATAAAAGCAATATAATCACCAAGCTTAAGTTTAAGTTTTTCTCGAATATTCGGAGGAATAGAGACCTGAAAATTGCGAGTTATTTTGCTGACTCCAACTGGTGATGTCATACTTCATCATCTTCTGAAATAGTATAATAACATTTTTAAGTATTATTACTATAATTAGTAGGAGTAGTAGAAAACAATAATAGCCAATGACCCCATTAGTACGTTCTTTTATAAGCCGACAATATTAATAAAGTCAGATATATTGCTATTAAAAGAACATTTTTGGCTTAACAACTAAGGTGCGTGTCCTTCTTATGCATTGGGATTCGTTCTTCAGACAATTAAATTCTGAAAATCCACATGAGAAGGAAAAATATTATTTATGTCAGTGTCGTGAATCAGGTAAAGGGGGATTGATTCATGAACCAGGTAGGAAATTACGTTTCATTGGTCAATGCACCCAGGAAAAAGCGTGTTTCAAAATACGTTTTGATTCTAAACGAATCTTGTCGAAAAAATTACAAATTATTCCAAAGTCTAAAAAACGGAAGGAGAAAAAGAAAAAGGCTGAACGTCTCACATTGGATAAATTTTTAAGCTCTTCTTACAGATATTTTGATCCTGAAAAAACCGCAGCTGAATGACTACTCGTGGATCCTCACACATCACGAGATAGTAAGAGTGACATACCTAATCCACCTCCTCCACATAGAGTACTAAGACCGAGGGAGTTTTGCCTTCTTTTCATCTCATGAAGTAATGTTACGACGATTCGTGTCCCTGTACATCCTACAGGATGCCCTAATCCTATTCCTGAACCATTTACATTTGTGATGTTTCTGTCTAAATTAAGAACTCGTTCTGATGCTAAATAAGTAGCTGCAAATGCTTCATTAACTTCAATCAATTGGACATCATCAAGAGAATAGTCCATAAATTTAGAAAACAGATTATTTGTTGCTGGAATCGGGCCTACTCCCATTCGATCAGGTTCAACTCCAGCGATGCCATAACCCACTATTTTAGCTAGTGGTTTAATCCCTAAATCATCAGCTCTAGATTGACTCATGATTATTACTGCTGCAGCCCCATCATTTATTCCTGAAGAGTTACCAGCTGTCACTATTCCCCCTTCCTTAAATACTGGAGGCATTTCAGCTAATTCTTCTAGTGTAACTTCTCTTGGATGTTCATCAGTATCAAAGTTTATTGATCCTTTTTTAGTTTGCACCTTTATTGGGACAATCTCATCTTTAAATTTACCTGTCTTTATTGCATTAAGTGCATTGATGTGGGATCGTAAGGCAATTTCATCTAATTCTTCCCGTGTCATTTTAAATTCTTCAGCTAGAATTTCAGCAGTTAATCCCATTAATTTATCCCCACCTGCCTTTAATCCTTCCATCACACCGTCAATCATCTTTTTGTCGAAGTATCGTGACCCCCAACGCATATCATATGAAAGATAAGGAATCGTTGACATGCTTTCAACTCCCCCTGCTAAAATTATTTCTTGTGTATCATCACTTCGGATTTGATGCATCCCCGATACTATTGCTTCCATCGCAGATGTACATACACGGTTTATTGTAACTGCTGGAACCTCTTTCGGAATATTTGCTCTTAACGCTGCTATTCGTGCTACATTCATATAGCGGTTATCTTCGATACAACAACCAAATCTTACGTCATCTAGCAGATTTACAAGTTCTTGAAACCCTGTACGTTCAATTGCTGCTTTCATAGTCACAGCAGCTAAATCAGGGGCCCGAAAATCTTTAAGAGTACCACCAAAGTCACCAATAGCTGTTCGAACAGCTGATACAATTACTATCTCATCTAATTGAGTCATTATAATACCACATAATAAAAGGTAATGAATTTTGAATTGAAAAATTAGTTAAATTATCTTGTTGATGCTTTATTGCTTACACCAAGTAATGCTGCTATAGCTGGACCAATTGCATAAGGCATCCAGAAGAAGAATTGATCTACCAGAAGGTCTATATCAATAATTGCAGCATTTCCTTCTAGGAGAGTTATAACAATGAATGCAATAACAGTTGCTACAGTGGCAATTAACCATAAAATGAAGAAGAATATTGATAGAATTCCGACTTTTTCACCACTTTCAAGCCAACGTGTTGATCCGAAGTTCGTTAACCAACAGATTAAGAACCATCCAATAGCTGCAATAATAGACGGGAGGAGGTTAATGTCCATGTCTGAAAGTAGATCAACAAGAAAGTAAGAAACAATGTATCCCACAATTACGAAAATGAATGTACCCAGATAAACTGCCATTTTTTCGTTACCTTTCACTTTATTTCACCTTTCAAGCAAATACTAATGAGTTGGATAATGTGAAATGCTCCTAAATAAGATAATTTATTAACATTCCTTAAATTAGAAGTATTTAAGCATAATGATTTTAATAAGAGAAAACCATCTTTTATACTGAAATCTAAGTATATACTCTTTCAACAATCAAAGGAGTTGGGAATATTTTGTTCAGAGGGAAATATTCTTCCTATCCAATAGAAGATATTATGAAAAGAAAATATCATCCTTAGAAACCTTAATTTTCTTGATAACGTATTAATTCTTTTTATTAACATAATTTTGAGGAGAGGGAACCATCATTTAAGATATACCAGTATAATCTCAACATATTAGCATACTAATTTAAGAGGGAAAAATTAATATTAGGATACAGGGTATAATATTTTAATCCAACTTTCTGGTGTAAGCTATGCTAAATGATGACGCTGAGATCATGGATCGGTTACAACAAATAGAACGAATTCTTCGCGAAGTTCAAGGCCGGATACCTGATCTTGAAGGATTAGCAGTAGTAACTAGAGATGGACTCCCAATTGCTAGTGCCCTATATACAAATACGGATGAAGATCGAATATCTGCGATGACAGCAGCAAGTCTATCCCTTTCAGAACGTGTCGTCCAAGAATTGGAGAGGGGAATAATGGAACAATTAATTATTACTGGATCAAATGGATTAGTAATAATTCGTGATGCTGGAGAACATGCAGTTCTAGTGGGGATTGCAAGAGTAGATGCAAAACTTGGATTAGTTTTACTTGATATGAAAAGAGCCGCAAAGAAGCTCTCTGGCATGATATGAAATCGTTTTTATCTATTATAAGAGACCAACGATTTTTTAGGAAGCTGATTAAAGAAAGGAAGAACTCAGTTCTAAGTTTCTGGTATACCTAGATTAACAACAAGTTGAGCTATAATAGCTTCAAGTGTAACAGTAATGATATATTCAAATATTGGTAGATACATCCTTGAATGGATTAATTGAAGCTTTTCGTTATCTATTCTTTCCTTTCTACCTTGTATGATCAAAAAATTGTCTGATTTTAATGCTAATCGAGATTGAGGAAATGAAGTAATACCAAACACAAACATCCCACTGGTTTTGGCGCTTTCGATGATAACTGATGTAATCGGTGAGTCTCCACTACCAGAAAACACTATTAGTAAATCCTTCTCTCTACGAAAACGCCAATCTGCCATTGAATGGATATTCATTCCCAACGATTGAAATCGACTCGAACACATTGAGACGATAACTTCTTCTAATCCATTGCCATAGAAGAAGATTTTAGATTTACTTTTTCTATAATAATCACTTAATACCTTAATGCAGTCAAATAACTTAACTTCTTTCGTTAAATTTTCAAATGACTGTTCTGCTGCTTTTAAGATATTATTAGTTCCTTCATTAAATCCTTTAGTGCAGGAGCCTTTGTAGACACCATTTATAATCCCAAGTCCAATAATAAATGTAGTTAGCTCGAAAATTGTTCCTAGAGGTGAAAGGGGGGCAGGTTTACTAGTATATGGGGAGAGCTGATCTTCTAGTTTAAATCCTAATGGGCTTTGAATTGTTGCTTCAGATAATTTTGCAGCTTTGGAGTCAGAAAATCCAGTAAAGGTCAAAACCTTAGCTTTCTTCCAAACAGCTTCCTCAAGAACAGTTGTAGTGGGTGTGGTCCATCCAGAACCAGTTATTGCAATCATTACATCATCCTTTTTAATAGGTAACGCGAGAACATCACCTAGGTATGAAACACGATTTGAAAAACCGATATTCTTTAAGCTTTCACCAAGTATCATACCTATTTGCTTAGATAGCCCTACTCCTGCAACATGAATTACTTTATCTTCATCTTCAAGTGCATTTGAAAGTGTTCTACAAAAAAGTGCAAGATTATGAGGTTCCTGATTGATTGTATTGACAGAACGTTTAGCTGTTCGAATTAAAAGGTGATATGCGGATTTAAATGCAGATATTTCTGATCCAGAATTATTCTTCATCCTTTTTTCACTTATTGACTAATTATGGCTTTGATATTCGTTTGGTTATGAACTTAAAATGCTTAAGAATTTTCAAGCAATTCGTTCCAAAAGCACTGACTCAATTATTACTGGTCGTAATTTTGCAATCAATCCTCGGACTTCATCGAGCGCAGATTCTGATGAACCATAAACCCTAAAAACAATGTCCCCTTTTCGGACAGATTCTTTCTTAGCTAATATTTCAATTCCTGCGCAAGGATCTCGTGGAGCCCCAGCAGTTCTAGCTATTTCTTTCAAAGCATATGTTGACCAAGTATGAGGCCATCCATCTGAAGGAGCTTTATATTCCAAAACTGGACGATCCTTGAGTTTCTGGGATAGGTCTGCAGGAGTAACCGTCGAATCTCCACCTTGAGCTCCGATTATTTCTCGCATTTTTTGCAGGGCTTTACCACTTCTCAACAACTCAGATGCATATTGTTTTCCAAATCCTCTAGGAGTCATTCCAGCCAATTCAAAAACAATCCCTGATAACTCACAACTTTTCTCCACTAATGAAGTGGGTCCTTTTCCTTCTAGTGCCTCTAGAGCTTCTCTTGCTTCTAGTAATGGACCGATTGTGTGGCCCACAGGAACAGCTGCATATGTCAATGCTGCCTCTGCTTTGATCCCTAATCGATGTGCTAGATCAACGAACTGTCTAGCTAGTAAACGCCCCTCTTCTTCTGTAGAAACTTTTTCTGTTCCAATTGGTACATCCAAGACTAAAAAATCAACACCCATAGCAAGTTTTTTTGCTAAAATCCCTGCAAACATAAGACTTACAGGATCTATTCCTAACGGGAAAGCCGCATTTTGAATGATCTTATCGACAACTGGTGCTATCCCCATCTCTCGACCTGTTACAATACATGCCTTTGTTTTATTAACAATTTCGATCACCTCATCAGCTTTTATATCAACAGGAGCAAGAACACCCATACTATCAGCTGTACCACTTGCGGAAGTGATTGCATGTGTGGATGTCTTAGGTATTAAAAGACCTGCAGCTGCTAAAATTGGAACGATTAGTAGAGTGATCTTGTTACCTGGAACGCCCCCTAAAGAGTGTTTTGCGAACGTAGGCCCAGTAAAATCAAAAATTCGTCCTGATTCAGCAAATGATCGTGCCATCGCTTCAATTTCATCTAATGTATATTGGGTAAAATGTTGAGATAACACAAAAGCGGTACCGTGATGACTGGAAATATTTGAATCCATAAAACCCTGTGTTATTTGATCGATATCTTCTTTATTGAAAATTTTCGTTTTATCTTTAACTTTCTCTATTATAAGCCGATGAGTACTAGTATTATAAGATGGTTTTAGTTCCAGAGTCTTTGATTTCATTACATCACTTCTTAAAATTCTTAAGGTTATGTTTGGTGATAATATCTGCTCCTTTAGTAATAATTTTAATATAGATTCTGAATAATATCCACTTAGAGATTAAACAGCCTATAAATGAAGATTTCCATACTGAAGGTTTATTATTAAACCATCTCTACATCTATTTATATTTTTATATACAAAGAAAAAAATCATGTAACATGTACAGCTAAGTAAAAAGCATAAAAATTCCTTAGATGTGTAAGAAGTAATTCTTTGATTGAAAATCCCATGAATTAAGATAGCTTTGAATCTGGGCTAGAATAAACCTTAGTACTTTTCTATATTAAACCCGTCCAATAAGCATCCCCTCAATTGTGATTGGATTTAATTTAGCAAATTTTCCTTCTGCTGCTGATAAACGGGATTCCGATGAAGAATGAATACGAATGAGAGATTCTCCACGTTGAACAGCATCTTTCTTTTTAAGAAAGAATATTCCAGCACCTTTATCTTTTGGACATCCAGCTGTTCTTGCAATCTCTGCTATTTTCACATTATCTATTTGGACAATCCAACCACTTGATGGTGATAAAATTTCACAGTAATGTTCCCCAACAGGAATATCTTCAGGTTTTATCGCCCTATTACCACCTTGAGCTTCAAGGATTTCACGGAATTTTTCTAAAGCTTGTCCTTTGTAAAGTATTTGCTTAGCTAACTCTCTTCCCTGACCTCGTAGAGCTTTACCTGCCATTTCAAGTAGAATTCCAGATAACTCACAAGATTTTTCGACAAGAGAGGACGGTCCTTCTTTAGGATTCATCAATGTAAGTAATGCTTCTCTTGCTTCAAGTGCAGATCCAACAGAATGTCCCACGGGGTGTGCTCCAAATGTGATTCCGCTTTCAACACGAATCCCTAATCTACGACCGAGTTCAGCAAAATCACGTCCAAGTGCTTGTGCCGTACCTATATCTGCGATCTTTGTACCGTGTCCTGTCGGCAAATCCATCACTAGGAAATGAATACCAGTTGCTAACTTCTTTGACATAATAGAAGCAAGCATCATTGAAGTAGGATTAACTCCCAAAGGAAACTCAACGTCCCTGATGAGGATATCATCAGCGGGAGCTAAATTAAATCCTCCTCCCCAAACTATCATTCCACGAGTTTTTTGAGAAATTTCAACCAATTCCTCAGCAGAAAATACCACATCACATCCAAATGCCTCCATTGTATCAGCAGTCCCCGATGGGCTCGTTATTGCGCGACTACTTGTCTTAGGTATAAGTAATCCCGCGGAGGCAATGATGGGGACGATTAAAAGAGACACCTTGTTTCCTGGTACTCCTCCTGTACTGTGTTTTCCAAAAGTAGTCTCTTGACCAAAATCAATTATTTCCCCAGTTTGGGCCATTGCTCTTGATAATTCCTCAATCTCATCCATGCTATAAGGATCAAAAACTTGGGAAAGAACGAATGCTGTTTTTTCTAATTGACTAAGACGATGGTGAGCTATATCATTAACTATCATTGTGATTTCATTCTGTTTAAAAGGGCGTTTTTGTATCATACGTTGTCTAATCAACCAATAACTATCTGGAGGAGTTCTACTAAGTGGTAAAACTTGAATCTTTGTGCCTTCTTCAATTTCAAGTTCAGCCATCAAATCTGCTGAAGCCCAAATCTCTCCAACAGGAACATGATCCGAAAGTACAATATGTTCTGTGAATATAGTTCGTTTATCACTCATTAATTGTAGTTGAGGATTTCTAAAGGATCCCCTGAATAAATCCGAGTCTGGAGACAAAATGACAGTCTGTTTTGGAAAAATTTCAGCTTGTTCTACAACAAACTCTCTTATATCCGAAGGTTTCTTAATTGGAAGGGGTTGTGACATAATTATCACTCCTTTGATTGATGTGTCTTTTTCTCAAACATGAGCTGCCAGTTTACAAAGGGAATAAAAATTATTTGCAATGTGAGGTCTTATACCTTTAAATCCCTTTCTCATAAAATTTCTTGGCGAGGAAACTTGATAGATTTCTCACAGATTACCACTCTGTTATTTGATATTGATCACACTCTCCTGATATTTGATGATCGAGAATTTTTTCACATCTATGCGAATTTAATCCATAACTTTTTTAAAAAAGAAGTTCCTGAGTTTGAGAAGTTCTTGGAGTTTTTTTTGGCGTCTACAAACGAAATGACGAAGATAGAAAATTCCAACTATGACAATTTGACAAAATTTGCTATTGATTTCAATTCAAGAACAAAAATCTCTATAACAGAGATTATAGAGCGATTCAAACAATTTTATGAAACAGATTGGAAACAGGTGTGTCAAATAATGATTCTACCAAAAACTGCAAAAGATCTACTAACACTTGCAGCAGAACACTTTTCTTTAGTTGCAGCGACAAATCCACTTTTTCCAGCTATAGCGAATGAGAAGAGGTTCAGAATGGCTGGTCTAAGTGCATTTCCATGGCTTGAAATTACTTCAGCAGATGATTATCATTTTGCTAAGCCTCATCTAGAATTTTATGAAGAATTATTAGATAGAATCAATAAAAAACCTTCTGAATGTATGATGATTGGTGATGATCCCATTAATGATATGATAGCTGGGAAGCTTGGAATGAAGACTTTTTTAATTAAATCAGATGGCCGAGCTTTTACTGAAATAATTCAAACTGATCCTGTTTTTGAAAATATGAATTTAGCAGCTGATCACATAGGGACTCTTGAGAATCTTCTCGATTCATTAATGCAATATTTTGATTCCATCCTATAATTGATACACCTGAAAGATTATGTACTACTCTTGTTGCTTACTGTAGCAATTAAAATCATATTCTAATTCCCATAACACTCCTAGTAAGAAATAATATCCACTTGAAGTTCCAATTGAATTTATTTTGTGAATCTCTTCTTCAAAACGAAATTTTGCATAATTATCGTTCAGTGGATCCTTTAATAGCTCAAGAAAGGGAATAATTTCAGAAGGAAAATTCTGGTGTAAGAAGTTACGACATAATTGTGCTGATTCAGACGTCGTAAATCTTTCAAAAGGTAATTTGGATAGAAATTCGAATTCTGATTGTACATGATTATTTAAACAATAAATTGCAGCCAAAATTCCCAAAAAAATATCATCAGATTGAGGCGTACTTCCTAAACCGTACCCCAAAATGTGGGATAGATTTCCCATTATATAACTAACTGGTTTATCTTTTAGATGTGTTAGGTTCATTCGAAATTCTCTTAAATGATCTTCTATTTCAGATAGAATATTTTGTTTATTTTGGAATGAGATTTTTGACTTTAACTGAGATTTAAAAGCAGTATTATCTTCAAACTGATTTAATCCTCTTTTTAAACAGTGTATATGACATCTCATTACTCTTAGATCATCCTTAATTGCTAATTTACTTGAAATTTACATCAAATTACTAAAAAATGTCTTATTCATTCGTAATGAAACATGATGTTATTTTCTAGTCAGCAAAAGCTGAATTATAAATTATTTTTCTTAAAATTACACTCTTTGGCTCTGATTTAATATTTCTTTTCTAATTGTGACTTTGAGTTGATTGAGAATAATTGGACGATAATTCTCATTCACATCTGACATAAATGAAGATAAGAGAAGATCGAAAAGCAAGAGTTAAATTCGAGTTACTTTTGCAGGCTTCTATAGTTTCCAGCGGTAGATAAGAAATGAAAGATCAAATTTCAGTGCTTACTAAAAACTTTATTAGTTTTTACCAAAAAACTCTCCTGAGACGCACTCTTGTGGGTATTATTACAGGAATATTTCTTTGGCTATTTTTCTTTGTGCTAGCGAATTTTTTTAATTTGTTAATTGATGAAAACACATGGTGGGATACTTTCTTATATGATCTTCCTCTCTTGGGAACCATCTTAGCACTTCTTGTAACGTTTCAGATTTGGGGATTACTCCCTCAACCAACAAATGATAATACGTTATCTATAGAAAGCTCAAGTAAAAAAAAAATGAACAATTTACAGAGGAAGAATAATAATTTAAAACTTCTAGTTGAATAAACAATCTCTGTATGAGCTTTTCGCTTTCTATTGATTCCTACTAACCAGATTCAATTGATGTACTCACTTCTTCTTTTTCAAATTCCTTTCTATTCACGTAAGACATAACAGATACCACGGTGAGTAAAATTATAGCGCCAATAATCTGGTAATCAGTTAATCCAAAACCTAGAAAAATGAAATTCACAAAAATTGCTAGAAGGGGGAAAGCTAGTTCAGCTAGTCCACCAACGGATGCTCTGGACCATCGAAGGCCAAAATAATATAGTGACAGGGGAATAATTCCTCCAGTAAAAATAGTGACCAAGATTATCGCAATTAAAGCATTCATGAGAATTTGAAAATCTGCAGATAAAAGTTCCCTAGGCCAAGGTACCCAAAAAGTATTGATAGTCTCGCTTAATAGAGTAAAATTTTGAGATGTATATGCTCCAACCAGGAAATTAAAACCTATAAGTAAGATTGTACCCCCAACATACCTTAATGCTGTTAAGTTCCAATAATCTACTTTTTCTGTAAGGATTCGACCCCATACTGTATTTGATCCCCAAAAAACTGCTGCAATCAATGAGAATATCGCTGCCAATAGCTGATTTGAAGATTCTTGGCCAAATGATTCGAAAACCATGAAATAAATTCCCACAAGTGATGCAATGAGCGCTAGATAGTAGAATTTAGTTGGTCTTTCATGGATTATCAACATTGCAAATAGTAAGGTGATTAAGGGCTGACTTTTTTGTAAAAGAATTGCTACAGTCGGATTTCCATAAGCAAGTGCTAACATAAAGAAATAAAGCCCTAGTCCTGATCCCATAGAAACTAGAAAGAATGAGAGCCAATCACGCCTCTCAAAAGATTGGAACTGCTCGTAAAAACGTTGACGCGTCTTTTTTGAGGCTAAAAGAATACTCATAATCACTGTTCCCACAATATGCTCGATAAGGACAATAAAGATTGAACGGGAAGAGACCATTAGATTGGAAACATCAAGAGTAAAATTCTTTAATATTAATGGATATCTAACAGGAGCATCAAACGCTCGCGCAGCATTGGCAACAGCTACAATCGCTGGTCCCACAATTATTTCTTTTCTTTCTTTAGGATCCAAGAAAATTCCTTCTTCTACCTTGTATGCTTTTATATGTTAATTATATTTCTTGTGATGGCGTATTATAACGTTAATTCTCACAGTTCACCACATACTTATATGTTATTCTTCTATCCATAAATGAGTATTATAGTTCTTAAGACTTCATTAACAGTATTGTCTCTTCGGAGCTCATTTAAGGAAAAATAAGTTTAATTTTACAATCCATTATCGTTGAATTTTTATAATTAACAATTACAATAGAAATGTAATTTTCTAAGAACCCAAAATAATCTAACATGAGTTTATTATATACATAACAACGAATAACTTCTATAATTTTAAAAGAAAAAATAAATAGTAAAAATATTGCAATGAGTAGTATCCTTTTAATACCGAAACATCTACTGAAAAAAAGAAATAATCCATAACTAAAATTAATCTTAGGTAAAAATAAAAGATTCATATTTATCTGAAGTTCCTTGATCAGAAAACTGTAAATGAAGATCGCATGAAAATATATTGGAGAACACTGACTTGGACTCAAACAAACTTACTTTCAAAGCACCTTCATGGGATTTTATTGAATCTTTAACCGTCCAGCTTTATTCTTTAGTTAGAGAGGACAATTTCTCCCCAGATATTATTGCTGGAATTAGTAGAGGAGGTCTTGTTCCAGCCAGGATTATTAGTGATCTATATTTATGCGAATTTGAAAAACCAACTTTGGCAATAATGCAGATAGGATTTTATTCTGGGGTGGGGAAGACAGAAAAAGAACCAATCATATATCAAGATCTCCCTGGACATATACATGGCAAAAAAATTCTATTAATTGATGATGTTGCCGATAGTGGGATATCTCTAGACTTTGCTTTGACATATTTGAATATGAAGAAACCTCTTGAAGTTCGGATTGGAACCTTGTATTACAAGCCATGGTCTACAGTTAAACCTCGGTATTATGTCGAGGAAACTGAGAGTTGGATTATTTTTCCTCATGAACGTTATGAATTCATGTCAGAACAATTAAGAACTAGAAAAATGGATGAAACGGAAGCAAGAAGGTTTTTCCTTGAAGAGGCTGGTCTTCCTGAAATTTCAATAAATCAATTTATGGCAATACTAAAAAAGCGTGTTTAGTTCTTAACCTAAATTATTTTGTGAGGATCTTTTCTTCTATTATGCCAATAACTAGATCCACTGTTTCAGGGGCTAAGCCAATATAATTTATTGGATCCAAGAAATCCTCTATTTCTTTATCAGATAACAATTCCCTGATTTGAGGATGATTTTTTACAGCGTCTTTAAAGTCGTCTTCTCTCGTTAGTTCACGCAATATTTCATGACCTTTTTGCCTTCCTACTGATTTTGTAATTTCCATTAATAGCCTCTCACTGCACTGACGCCCATCTAACAAGTATAAGTTTTTTTCAACTTTTTCTTTAATAATTGTTAATCCTGGTAGAATTTTTGCCATCTCTATAAGGATGAAATCTGTTAGTGTAATAACTTGAGTTAGGATTAATCTTTCTGTGCTGGAATTAGACATATCTCTCTCGTGCTCTAATGAGACATTTTCTAATGCTGGAGGAAGAAGGGAACGTAAAAAACGAGCAATTCCACAAATCCTTTCCAATCTCCAGGGATTTTCTTTTTGGGGCATCGTGGATGACCCAACTTGTTTACGCCCGAATTTTTCTTTAATTTCTCCAATCTCCGTTCTTTGGAGATTCCTCAATTCTTTAGCTAATTTATCAAGTACTCCAACGGTTTCAAGCATGCTAGAAATAAAATGAAAATATGTGAGTCTAGGTACGACTTGAGTCGTAATAATTGGTGCGTTTAATCCTAAATTCTGCATTACATACCTTTCAATTTCATTGGTACCATAAGCAGAATAGGTACCTACAGCGCCAGAAAGTTTTCCATAAATTGTGGTATTTTTTAGGTGTTCTCTAGCCATATATAATTCATTGAGAAAATTAGCAAATTTGAACCCATAAGTCGTTGGAATTGCATGTTTTCCATGAGTTCGTCCAATGCAGACAAGATCCCTATACTTTTTAGCTAGACTGATCAAGATGAGTAATAAATCATCTATATGGTTTAAGATAATGATTTTGGCTTCCTTAAGTTGTAGAGCTGTGACTGTATCTTGAATATCGCTGGATGTGGCTCCAAGATGAATAAATTGCCCATAATTTGGACATGCCTCTGTGGCAGCTAGTACAACACTATAAAGATCATGTTGAGTCTGTTTTTCTAATTCTTTTACTCTTTTTAATGATATATACTCGGGTCTGACTAGCTTTTCAATTTCTTCAGCAGCTTCTAGTGGAATCTTCCCAAAATCAGCGTTAGCTTTAGCTAATATTCGTTGGACCAAAAGTTGGAGTTCTAATTGCTTTTCTTCCTCAAAAATATTAGCAATAGATGTCCGATAACGGTCAAAAGGAAATGATGTCATGGTAAATGCCACAGAAATATATGTGATTCATGATTAATTTGTGAAAAAATAACACATAAAGTTTTTTATATATAAAAGGAGTAATTATAACATAAAAGTATAAAAAAAATAAAAAAAAAATCCGTTAAGAACTTTTTAACAATAAAATTTTTTTAATAAAGAAAATCAACGGAGTTTGATCCAAATTGACATGTGATGTTGTATGTGGTGGATTTTGGGGAGATGAGGGGAAAGGAAAAATAATCAGCTATCTTGTTAATAAACGAAAGGCCAAGGTTGTTGCCAAGGGAGGTGTTGGGCCAAATGCTGGACACACGATAGTGGTAAATGATACAGAATACAAGCTTCGAATGATCCCATCAGGGATAGGGAGTTCATATGTTGAAAAACTCCTCATCGGACCTGGTGTACTTGTAAATCCAGAGATCTTTTTAAAAGAAATTAAAATAACAAATACTGAAGGAATTTCATTTGTTGATCCCCAATGTGGTATAATATCTCCTAGACATATTGAGATTGATACAACTGATAAACATTTAACTCAAACAGTTGGAACTTCTGGAGCAGGAACAGGCCCTGCAAACCAAGATCGTGTTCGTCGTGTTTTAGATCTAGCAAAAGATATAGAAGTATTACAACCATATCTTTTGGATGTTCCTAAAGAAATTAATATGGCAATTGAAAGAGATGAGTCTGTATTAGTTGAAGGAACACAAGCAACTCACTTATCTCTATTCCATGGTACTTATCCTTTTGTTACATCAAAAGATGTGACTGCTTCATCCATATGTGCTGATGTTGGAATAGGACCAACCAAAATCACTGATGTAATTCTTGTTTTCAAAGCATATGTCACTCGTGTTGGTGAGGGACCGTTACCCAACCAATTATCTGAAGAGGAAACACGAAAAAGGGGATGGATTGAACATGGTACAGTTACTGGACGTCTACGTAGGGCTGCGCCTTTTAATATAGATCTAGCAAAGCGAAGTATTATGTTGAATGGTGCAACGAAACTTGCTTTGACAAAATTGGATGTAGTTTTCCCCCATGAGAAAAGACAACAACAATATGACGATTTAGAATCCAAAACTAAGAAGTGGATAAATGAAATTGAAGAACAGATAAATATGAAATTCCATTTTATAGGTACTGGACCTGCTGACATTGATATTATTGATCGTGAATAATTAAAGGTAATAGGCTTTTACCATTTTCGATGGACATTTATTGAGTTTTTTGAATATTTTGCTAAGAAGGTTGATGTAGAATGAATGACGAACCAGTTGAAGTTGTAGCAGTAGGCCCGCATCCTGATGATGTTGAACTAGGAATTGGGGGAACAATTGCAAAATTATCAAAGAGCGGTCTAAGAACTGGGATAATTGATTTAACCAATGCAGAACCAACACCTAAGAACGAAAAATACCGCTCTCCTGATGATTATGACCCCGATTACGCTGAAAGAAGATTAAAGGAGGCTCAAGAAGCAGCTCGCATTCTGGGAGCAGAGAGGATCACATTAGATCTCCCAAATCGGCAACTTTTTGATACTTTCGAAACACGTTGTAAATTAGCAATAGTTTTTCGAAAATGGCGCCCTAAAGTAGTTATTTCAATGTATGGAAAAACTTTAATGGCCTCTCCTGATCATTATCAAGCACAACAAATTGTGGAGGCTGCAATATTTTATTCTAGATTGACTAAATGGGATAAATATTTTAACAATTTACCTGTTCACCGTATTAATTCATTATTATATTTTCCAGTTCGATTTATAGATTTACATCCTGAAGGATACACATCCTTTTTCATAGACATCACTAATTATGTTGACCTAAAAGAAAAAGCAATTCTAGTATACAAATCTCAAGGTTTTGTACCAAGTAAAACTACTCAAATTTCACACTTTCCTTCTATGTTGCTTACTTGGAATAAGACCCTTGGATCACGTATAGGAGTAGAATATGCAGAACATCTCGTATCTCCCGTTCCACTCCGTTGTGATGACTTTAACTATTTTATGAATAAATAAATCTTAGTCTGATTCATAAAGGATTTATATTAGAATTTCTCTGTTTAAATTAAGTTAAGATTTGGTTAAAGATTTCCATTGATCCTGTGCCATTGTAACGATCTCATTATTTACTCCTTCCTTGAAAATAACAACAATCATTGTTTTTTGATATGAAGAATTAGTTTTTGATAATGAAAGACTCCCATTAACGCTATCCAAATAATACCATTGTGTTTTCTTCAATTTAATAAATCCCTTCATCCTTCTAGTCACTCTAGCTAATTCAGTAAAAAATTTTTGAATCTTTAATGCATCTAATTCATGATTGGCGATCAAAGTCACGTCTTTAGCACTTTTTGTTGTTTCACACAGACTTGGGGGACTTTTTGGGGTTAAAATTTTTTCAGAATATAATTTTACCTTATCTTGTTGTGTAAGATTACCAAAACTTGTTTGAATTATATGAAGTCTATGATTTATTGTGAGAAGTTTATTTTTTATTTTTAAAACACGATGCGAGGTTACTAAATCGATTTTATTGATAATTACTACTGATGTGTAACGGATTTGCCTTTCAATTGTTTGTACGACTTCTAATAATTCCAAAAAATGTTGTGAATCTACTAAACAAATATTACCTGCATAATTATATTTTCCTCCTACTTTCATATTTATTGTTCTGATATCCCCATCCATTGTAGCAGGATCAGCAAGACCAGAAGCCTCTATAAACAGTATATCTATCTGAGTAGTTGAAAATTGAACCAAAGCTTCAAAAAACAAATCATGTCGACATTGACAAAATATGGATCCTCCATTAATTTCTATAAGCTCAAGATCCTTCTGTGGCAATAATAACCCATCAATCCCAATTTTTCCATATTCATTCATTAGAACTCCGCATTTTCTCATCGAAAAATATGATAATAATTTTAGAATGAATGTCGTCTTACCTGAACCTAAAAAACCATTGATTAAATAGAGCTGGATTTGCTTGTCTTTCATTAAAGAAATCTCATTATTTCCTTTACTAGGTCTTCTTTATTTGGAATAATGGAAGACCACTTTAACTTACCATTAATCAATATGCAGGGAAGATGTTGAATACCCATTTTTTTTGCACGAGCTACGCTCTCTCGTTTAATAAATCTATATTCAGCCAAATCAATTCTATCCCCAAATTCTTTTTTTGCATCTAAGGCAGTAGCTAACATGTATCCACAAGCGGCGCATACTGAGCTATCTATGGTGAAAACTTCAATCAGAGGTTTGGGGAGATTATTGTAATCAGGTAATTCAACGTCAATATCTATTTCAGCTGTTTCATAATTAGTTAAGGATTTCTTTATTAATTCAGGTTCTTTTATGGCTTGAAACACTCCGATGACATTATCAGGAGGAACATCATAAGGCATATCACATCCTGGAGCAATGATCAGATTTTTCTTTCCAACTTTATCGATCAGATCAACTACGTATTTCATGTTATCTTGTTGCGTTCCAAACAACATAGTTGTAGCTAGAGGTATATTTCCGCCAAGGATGATTCCTTTTGGCTTTAATAGTTTCATTGCCCCTACCATGTCAATATTTTCATCCACAAACATAGAATCTGGTTTTGTTTCGGCAATTAGTGGTAGATTTTTTGTAGCATCTCCACACACAAAGAAAGATGAAAATCGCCCTTCTTTTTTAATCTGATCAAATATCTCTAAGAATTGTGCATATAAAAATTCTTCAAACATTTTTGGTGAGATCTGTGAGACAACAGGATCTACTACCGCTAAAATATCCATCCCAGCCTCATTGTAGAATTCTGTCATTTTCAGACAAACTCGAGTTGTGTATTCCAGTAATTCATGCACAAAATTCTTATTCTGGAAGAAATCTAAATAAAGATTAGTTCCACGAAGATGGGAGGCGAGGGTTAACGGCCCAGTAATAAGTGCAAATAGAGCGGTCTTTTCTCCGACTCTTTGGCTAAAATTTTCCATAACTTCAAGTATCATGGGGAGTCTACCGTCTGTTTTTTGGGGGACTTCAAATGGTATTGTAATATCATGTTCTAAGGGGTGCATTATTACCATAGGGGGACTCTTATCGCTCCATTTTAACTTACACCCCAAAACCTCTGCTTCAATTTGCAAATCAAAAATGATGGGTTGACCATCGGGATGATAAAGCTTATTGACTTCAATTAAGCACTCCAATAGTTTGTTTGCATCAGTCAATATCTCAGTTGCTGTATATCCCTTTAAAGAACCTGCATGTACTCCTGCAAATGGAACCCATGGAATGGAGCTTACTTCTTGATGCTTGAAGAGTTTTTTCAGTAAATCTTTGCCTGTGATATGGTTATGATTATTTACATGCATATCTTGAACCTCTCGATTAAATATAAGAGGAAAATATTCCGTGTGACTTGAATTTTGATGAAAAAAAGAACAATGATATACGTTATACACTTATAATTTCTTCTTATTTGAGTTTTTACATAATCAAAATCTGGTGTTAACTAATGCCATTAAAATTACCTTCTGAATATGTCGAAAGTATCAAAAGAGAAGTTAATCTATATATGTTTGGAGAAAAAATCAAAGAATTTTGGAAACATCCTTATTTCAAAATCATAGAGCCTTCAATCAATACTATAAGTAAAATATACGAACTAGCTCAACAACCTGAATATAAAGAGTTAATGACCACGAAATCTCACCTAACAGGGGAAGTTATCAATCGATTTACCCACATTCATCAGTCTGTTGAAGATTTAATAGCTAAAATCAAAATGCAACGTCTTGTTGGGCAGAAAACTGCTTGCTGTTTCCAACGCTGTGTTGGGTTTGATGCTGCAAATGCGATATATAGCGTAACATGGGAGATCGATAAAAAATATGGCACTAAATATCATAATCAGTTCAAAGAATATTGGATTGAGGTTCAAAACCGGGATCTTATGGTTGCAGGGTCAATGACTGATACAAAAGGCGATCGAGGAAAAAGACCAGGTGATCAAGATGACCCAGATCAGTATTTACATATTGTGGATGAATCAGACGAGGGAATCGTTGTTTGTGGAGCTAAAATTCATCAAACAGGATTTTTAAACTCGCATCGAGCTATTATAATGCCAACAATTGCTTTAAGAGCTGGTGAAGAGGAATATGCCGTTAGTTTTGGAGTTGATACAAATACTAGGGGACTCACATTAGTATATGGAAGGCAATCATGCGATAGAAGAAAAATGGAGGGAGATAAAGGGAAGTTAGATGTAGGTAATTGGAAATATGGAGGCCAAGAAATTTTTGTGATCTTTGAAGATGTTTTTATTCCAAATAAACAAATATTTATGAAAGGTGAAATTGAATTTACAGGAGAACTTGTAAATCGATTTGCAGGATTTCACCGACAATCATATGCATGTAAGACAGGAGTTGGTGATGTCCTTATCGGAGCAGCAGCATTAATTGCCAAATATAATGGGGTTGAAAGAGCTTCTCACATTCGAGATAAGATAGTAGAAATGATTCATTTGAACGAAACCCTGTATAGCTGCGCACTCGCATGTAGTGCGGAAGGGTTCCAACGAGATGCTGGAAATTATGAGATGGACATGCTTCTGGCTAATGTCAACAAACAAAATGTAACACGTTTTCCTTATTTGATTGGAAGATTTGCTGAGGATCTAGCTGGTGGAATTATATGCACCATGCCGTCTCAGGCTGACTTCGAATCTGAGGAGATCGGAAAAATAATGAAAAAATACCTTTCAACTACAGTTAATGTTCCTGTTGAATCACGATACAAAGTTTTAAGGTTTATTGAAAATTTATCAATGGGACTTGCTTCCTTAAGTTATAAAACAGAATCTCTGCATGGCGCTGGCTCCCCAGAGGCACAAAGAATCATGATAGCAAGACAGGGAAACTTAGAGGAGAAAATCAATCTCGTTCGGGATATTTTAGAGATAAAATAATCAAATATGCCCTTAAAGTCCTTTTTGTGAGTAAAATCTAAATTTCTCTAACTATTTCAAGAAATTCTTGAAACTTTTTTGGAGTAAGAAACGCTCCACACGCTTTAGGGTGACCACCACCAAAGGATGAAAATATTGGTATAAAATTTATTGTGCTATCAACAGGTGCTCTAGCTGATACTCTACAAAATTTTGCACATGAATAGGTTACAACAGCTTTTCCAAATAATTCTGCAATCAATCTCCCTATTACTCCATTACTTATTGAAGTAAGATTCTTAACCAACCAAATACCAGATTTCGTAAGTTCTGTTGGTTCTTTTGGAATTTTTTGGATGACATCAAAAAAAACATTCTTATTTTTCCTTTCTATTTTTCTCACTAACTCTTGAGCGGTAGTTAGATCTGTTACTTCATTAATAAATCGGAAATATACCTCTTTCCACCCCAATTCACCACATTCAAAGCTTAAGGCTTCCAAAGTTTCTTTATATTGAGGGTAAACAAAATTATCAAATGTATTTTTCTCAAATAAAGGTGTAAATTGCCTTTTACTCGTGATAAAAATGTCTTCTAAGCTTTGATCGAAAGAGTATTGGATGTTTTTCTCTGCATCAACACAAAAATTGATACCTGCATCTGCTAAAATACCTAGTAGATTTAAATATTCATTTAAAGGACTTTTATCTTGACCTAATTTTTTCAAGATTTCATCAACTAAGAATGTGGTTGGTTGATAGCATTGACCATTCCTACAAGGATTATATGCAGTAACTCGTCGGGGAAAACCTTTTTCATTTGTTATATGATGATCGATTGCAAAAGTTCTTTTAGCTTTTGAAGCAGTATTTCTGTAGTTTGGCGTATTATCATAAGCCAAATCCATCATGATTAATAAATCAAATTCTTTATCAAGAGGTATGTCCCAGTAAAGATCACTTCTAAAATACGTCTCAACTTCAGTTCCGAAGAGCTCATAGATCCCCATATCAAGTTTTACTGCGCTAAATAATCCATCTAGATCATTATCAGCAGCTAGTGCCACAGAAAGATCATTGGAATTAAGTTCAAATTTCAGAGATGTACAAAACTTCTCTAGATTGACAAACATTTCTTTCACGATCTACCATTAGAGCAACTTTATGGTTCAAGAATTATTCGAGATAGTCTGTTAATTTAGGCGCGTTGAAGGATTTTATGAATTCAGCGATTCTATTCTCGGCTAATTCGACATATTCTTTTTCTACCTCATAACCAATATACTGACGATCTGCTTTAATGGCAGCGATAGCTGTCTGACCACTACCAATAAAAGGATCAAGAATAATTTCATTGTTATGTGTATATAGCTGAATCAGCCTATATGGCAATTCAATAGGAAAGGGGGCCGGATGCCCAATCCTTTTGGCTGATTCGGTTGGAAATTTCCATATACTCTTTGTTAATTCTAAAAATTCATCCCTAGTAATTGTACTCTTCCTATTAGATTTCTCTCTATTATAAGTATCCTTTGAAAAAACCAAAATATATTCATGGACATCTCTTAACGATGGGTTAGTGGGGGACATCCAACTTCCCCATGCTGTGGATGCTCCAGCACTAGCCGATTTATCCCAAATAATCTCTCCTCTCATTAAAAATTCCAACTCAAACATTATGTCTATTAAGAACGAATGTAAAGGAATATATGGTTTTCGTCCTAAGTTCGCAATATTAATACAAGCACGACCCCCAGGTACTAATACTCGCTTTACTTCAATGAATACTCGCTTTAATAGCTCCAAATATTCTACCAAGGTATAATTATTGTCATACTCCTTTCCAACGTTATAAGGAGGTGATGTGATCATCAAATGGACACTTGTATCAGGAAGTTCCTCCATTAATTCAGAACTACTATGAAATATTTTATTGCAATATTCCAAAGGAATTGGATTTTCAATATATTCGATAGTTTTCTCCATAGGGAGCCGCTCATAAAGTCTACTATCATAAAATGGTGACGAATCATGACTCTCTCTGCCTGAGGTACCAAAACTACTAGTCTTTGTCCTCCTTCTCTTGTTTCTTTTCGCCATTTTAATCCTCTTTGATAGATCTAATTAATATCATTGAAAAGAAAATGTGTGCTATAAAACACAACGAACTTAATTTCCATACACCAAAAGGCCTATTATTTCATAAATCCTTAGTTTCATTGGTTATGATGAAAGAATTGATAAGATCAATTCAAGTTGGATCAGGAATTAGTTGTATAATTTTCTTCCTAGGTGCTGTTTTATTTTATAACTATCGAGAATCCTCCTATGGTATGCTACCAGTAATTAATTATCCATTCCGAGATGAAGCTCCTATATTCTTGATAATCTCTATTTTCCTAGGTGTACTATTCATAATTACCACAATACTATATGAAGTTAAGATAAAAGATTCATAATAACTGGAAATTAAATAGTTGTTCCCGTCATTTTAACTTTTCTAATTCTGATGAAGTTAGTGCTCTCAATACAATATCAAAATTTGCTTTTGACCAATCTGAAAATAGTTGTAAACAGAATTCCTTACGGGCTTGGTCCAAAGTTCCCTCTCTATATAGAAAATGAGCAACTAGGTCATACAGTTTTTCTTCTGGTGATTGTTTTTCCTTCACACTATGACACCTTTCCCTGAGAAAAAGCTCTAATCAATTAAATAATCTTTTCTAGTATAGAAAATGACTAGTACTATAGCAGGAAAATTAGGAAAAGCCATGTTACCAGTTGTACCGATGAATAATATAACGATAGAGTTCTTTCAGAATAAAAGAATGTGATTGAATGGAAAATTATGACGATTATTTACAATTAGCTAGGGAAGATATTGAACATAGTCTTGAAGTGTGGAAAAGTCTCCTAATAAATGAATTCAGTGATAAGATTGATTATATATATGCTAAGGGTTCTGCAGTAAAGCCATGGCAGTCACCATTTGATTATGTTCCTATCCTCAGTGACATTGACATCCATATAATGTTAAAAAAGAATAAGAGCTTATTTTGCAATGGTTTGAATGCATTCAAAAAATCACTTGAAATATCAGAAAAATATGAACGTATTTTTACAAAAAAATTTCCGAATACCCTTCATTTACCTCGTACTCAATTAGTAATCATCAATCACTTATTAAAATCATTAGATTACATTCCTCCCAGAAGTAATGATGTGAAAATCGTTTATGGAGATCCAGTATTTCCATCCATTCCAAAACCTCATATAATTCGTGAAATTGATTTCAAAAAATTATTAGAATTACATGATACAGTTGAAAGGATCCCAATTAATCTTATTGATCGAACTGGTATTGATTATTGGGTTTTAATCCGAAGAATCAACTGGCAAGTTTCTCCCACACCGATTCGAATTCTCACACAGGTGTTAGATACCTCTCCTGATGAGATTTGGAGTTGGAATCGTACTAAATTAATAAATGAATTGGAAAACCAAGGATATGTTGAACTTACTAATCATTATAAACAATATTACCTCGCTGGATGGAAAGCATTTCTAGCTGAGTATCAAGATCCTCAAACTTTTCGGGAAGTGATTTATTATGGATATCATGTTCTAATTACTTCTCTAGAAATTGTTCAAGAATTAAAAAGATAAGCGTACGAGATGATTACAGGAAAAATAAAAAGCTAATTTAATATCCTATATATATCCAAATATCTTAGGAGACCTCTTGAGTGGTTTCTCAAACCGAATTATTTAAGATAGATACTATAATCTTCGATTTTGATGGCACTTTACATAATGGAGAGACATTAAGTCTTCCTATATTTCATAAATGTCTTCATGCTTTGTATAATGAATTTAAAATGGCACAAAAGTTTCCTTCAAATGATACAATTCTTTCACAGTTCGGAAAACAGGCTGATGACATCTATCCATCACTCTTAAAGACTACGGAGCCAAAAATCATCAAAACATTCGAAAAATGTGTCGAGGAAGCCGAAGTTAAAGCTTTCAAAGAAGGAAAAGGGGAACTCTATCACGATGTAGAAAGAACTTTAATCAATTTAAGGAAACGTGGATTTAAGTTAGCATTGTGTACCAATGCTAGAATTGATTATTTTGAAGCTGCAATTGAACGTTTTAGCTTAAATAAGTATTTTGATTTGATGATTGCAGCTGGCCAACACCCAGGTAAAAATAAGACTTGGATGGTGAGAAAAATACTTGAAACACTAGAATCAAAACACTTTGCGGTAGTGGGAGATCGATCTCATGATATTGAGGCCGCGAAAAATAATGGAGGACTAGCGATTGGCTGTGAGTATGGATTTGGACAAAAAGAAGTGAAGAAAGCCAATATTCAGATTTCTCATTTTAAAGAGCTTCTGACGATATTTCAAAGATGAAAGACTTAAATCAAAGCAGGTTATATTGTAATTCTAATATAAGCACAATTTTCTTAAATAAGACGCTTTGAAGAACATTTAGTATAAGAAATTGGATTGAAGCTACAATCATAAAGCTAACCAGTTATTCTTATCTTACCAAGAATACATAAACTAAAAAAAGAGTGATGTGATAAGTATGGGCGCAGGAAAAGATGCAGTAAAAGAATTTGTAAATGCAATAAACGCAAATGATGAAGTAAAGGGAATGCTAAAAAATTGGGTAAAAAATGCTTGTTACAAGCTTGAAGGTGAAGATGGACCATTCTGGGTTGAACATAAAGAGGATGGTTCTGCTGTATTTCATGAAGGAGAACCTGATAAAGCAAATTTTACATTCATAGGACCTACACAGATATGGGCAGACATCTCTTCGGGAAAAGAAGACGCTCAGAAAGCGTTCTTTGCAAAGAAGTATAAAATTGAGGGAGATGTAATGGGAACAATGAAGCTTCTCCCTGTCATAAAAAAATTGCAGGGTTAATTCTAATCAGCTTTTTCGATATTCTAATCATTTCCCAACCTTTTTATTCCTTTTTTCTCTATTTTTTTTATATTTTATTATAGCTTTTAACACTCTTTTTATTCTCTTAATTATTTCTACACCCACAAATTCATATAATCACATTATAATGCTATTAAAGTCATTCTAAATTCTAACAGCGCAAATATTTTTAATAATCCGATTTATTCTCTTTAAACCAAGAAATAAAGAGGGTAAAGCATGATTATCCTCTTAAAACAATTTATTCTATTTGAAACACACAAATGGACTTTTAGAAAAAAATTCTAGTTAGGAGAGTTTAAAATGAAAGAAGTTGTAATAGCAGATTATCTTCGAACGCCTTTCTCGCGTTCACGCCCTAATGCTCCTGAAACAGACAAATTAAATGATTTCAGAATGGATGTACTCTCAGGAAGGCTCATTAAAACTATGATCGAACGTAAGGGAATTAATCCAGAAGAAATAGGTGATGTTCTCGTTGGGTGTGCATTAATGGTTACGGAACAATGGCTTTACGGTGGTAGGGGCATTGTGGCAATGGCTGAACTACCTGAAACTGTTACAGCTCAAGCAATCGACCGACAATGTGGTTCTTCAATGAATACAATCCACACTGGGGCTATGCAAATAATGACAGGAAATTCAGACATTGTGGTTTCTGCAGGATTAGAGCACATGACCCATGTCCCAATGGCAAATAATCCCCATATGGATCCGCCTATGTTTCTTGCTTCAGATGATAAATATGAGAAATACGATTTTAGTACTGGGTTTGTAATGGGGTTCACAGCTGAAAAATTGTTTAAACAAGCAGCTAAAAAATTTGGATTAACTCGTGAAGATCTAGATCAATACAGTCTGGAATCGCATGAATTTGCTGCAAAAGCTCAGGATGAAGGATTCTTTAAAGATGAAATAATGCCCATTGAATTGTCTGACGGAGAAATATATGATTATGATGCATCAGTACGTCGTGGTAGTACAATGGAGAAAATGGCGAGCTTAAGTCCAGCTTTTGATTTTGAGGGAGTAATTACCCCTGGTAACTCCTCTCCATTAAATGCGGGTGCTACTGCAATGATTTTAATGTCAAAAGAGAAGGCGAACGAGTATGGTATTGATCCGCTGGCTACGATAAAATCAATGGGATGGGCTGCTGTTAATCCTGGAATTATGGGTTATGGCCCTGTACCAGCAAGTAAGAAAGCTCTGAAAAAAGCTGGATTAGAAGTTAAAGACATAGATTACTGGGAAATTAATGAGGCATTTGCAATTGTTGCTTTGAACTGCATTAAAGAACTTGGTATTGACAGGAATAAAGTAAATGTAAAGGGGGGTGCAGTTGCTATTGGTCATCCACTTGGTGCTACAGGGACACGACTTGTTGGTACTTTAGCTCGAATTCTTAACTGGGAAGATGGTCAATACGGTTTAGCCAATGCCTGTATTGGAGGAGGCCAAGGAATAGCAACTATTATTGAGAAAGGTGAGTAAATTACTCTTTTTATGGATAACGATAAAATGAAGTATTAATAGATTAAAGGTGAAGAAAATGAATATAGACGATATAAAGCACATAGCAGTCATTGGAGCAGGTGACATGGGACATGGCATCGCAGAAGTTGCTCTTATGACTGGATACACGGTGAGTATGTATGACATCGCCGATGAATTTGTCGAAAAGGGAAAAAACCGGATCGACTGGAGTCTTCAAAAATTCGTTGAAAAAGCACGAATTTCTGAAAGTGATTACAAGAAGTTTATAGATAATCTTACAATAACAATTAATCTACAGGAAGCTGTTGAAAATGCTGATCTTTGCATCGAAGCTGCTCCAGAAATATTAGATCTAAAGAAAGAAATCTTCGGGAATTTAGACAAGTTTGCCCCAAAACACGCAATATTAGCTTCAAATACTTCTAGTATGAGTATTGATGAAATAGGAGCTGCTACAAAACGACCAGAAAAAGTAGCAGGATTGCATTACTTCAATCCTCCAGTCATGATGCAATTGATTGAAATTACCAAGGGTGCTAAAACTTCAGATGAAACAATAAAAATTCTTGTTGATTTTTCTAAAAAATCTCTTAAAGATCCAGTTGTATGCAAAAAAGACAGCCCAGGTTTTATCGCAAATCGAATTAATGCACCTACAATGTTATGGATGTATCTCATGTATGATAACAATGAATACGACCCTGCAGAGGTTGACAGAGCTTGTATGAATATGGGGATGAGAATGGGTATATATGAACTAGCTGACTTTACAGGTCTAGATATATCCTATCATCTCTTAAATTACTTCGGGGATCGTCTTCACAAAGATTATAAACCTCCCCCCAGCCTAGGAAAATTGTTTAAAGACAAAAATCTTGGTAAAAAAACAGGTTCTGGGATTTATAAATGGCCAGAGGTAGGAAGACCAGAGATTGGTGAAAAAGCAGCTGATTTTGATCTAATGAATCTATTACGGATTCAAATCAATGAAGCTGCAAAAGTGCTGGAAGAAGGGTTAACTACTGCTAAAGAAATTGACATTGCCATGAAAAAGGGATTTAATAATCCTTTTGGCCCAATTGAGATGGCAGAGACTACTGATTTAAAGGAATTAACCGAATT
>JBHLKY010000004.1:0-234575 GCA_048886185.1 Candidatus Hermodarchaeota archaeon | reverse complement strand
TGACCATGAGAGAGATTGCCATGGCTGCAGCATTCATTTCAATGGTTTTTCTTTCAACTTCATTGTTTTACATAGCATTAGTATCTTCTACAGGATTCTTTAATATAGGTGAGGCATTTATTTATCTTGCTGCGTTAGTTGGTGGTCCTATAGTTGGTGCACTGGCTGGAGGAGTTGGAGCTGCAATGGCTGACATGGTACTCGGATATGGGATCTTTGCTCCAGGAACTTTGATATTTAAAGGAATGGAAGGGTTCACTGTTGGATTTATTTATCATAGAGGAAAAGAAATCGATCAAAAAGTAAGATATTTAGTCCTTTCATTGATTTCTCTCTTTCTAGTCAGCTTTGCTGTGTTTGTTACTACCCCATGGTTACAAAGAGCTTTGTTGAACCCACTCTTGAGCGAAGATATTGAAGGTTCATCTATAATCCAAGGAGCTTTTATTATTTTTGGTTTTAGCTTAGGAGATAAACAAGAATTGGTTTTTGAACTCCCTGGCATATTTGACTTCCATTTTTGGCTTCCATTTGGCGTTACTCAGCAGGAATTACCATATGAGATTCCTGGAATTCTTATCCTATTCGTTGTTCTGCTTTTAATCTTAATAATTTGGGTTGTGGAACTTAAAATGGGTGAGAAAGGTCGAATGGTTTTATCTTGTCTTTTAGCTGGACCAATCATTGTAGTAGGATATTTTTTGTATGAAATTTTTGTCTTAAGTGTACCATTTGGAGGAGCATTGAGTGAAGTCCCCTTTAACATAGCACAAGTAGTGTTTGGAATTGTTATAGCAGTTCCAATTTATTATAACCTAAGAGAACTTGGTTTAAAGCGTGGAAGAATATCTTAAGACGTCCTATGATGAAGTCTAAATAAACTCCTCTCCCTCTCTTCACTTTCAATTAAATAAAATGGAGTTATATGAGAATTGCCATTATTAGAGATCAGTAAATTTTCCGTAAGATATCAGGATTCATCCATCCAAGCTCTGAAAGATATTAATCTCTCCATTTCTAGAGAAGAATTAATTATTGTAGCAGGTACTAGCGGGTGTGGAAAAAGCACGCTTGCTCAATCAATCTTAGGATTAATCCCCACGTTCGTTAAAGCAGAGGTTCTAGGGAAAATTAGAATTCAAGGTGTAACAGTCAGTGAACTAGCTAGAAAGGATATTGTTCAAAAAGTGGGTTATGTTCCTCAGTATCCAGCAGACTTTATTACAAGTATGTTGGTTGAGGAAGAGGTCGCTTTTGTTCTTGAGAATTTAGCTTTTCCCCCTGATACGATCCAAGAGCGAATTCAAGCAGTATTCGAACAACTAGAAATTACTCATCTTCAATATAGATTGATGACCGAATTAAGTTCAGGGGAGTTACAAAGAGTAGCCTTAGCAGCTGCTCTAGCACCCCAACCTCCACTATTAATTTTAGACGAACCAATGGCTCGGATTGATCCTAAGAGTGAAATTATATTAGCTAATATCTTGTATAAATTAAAGCAACAGGGTCATCTTGTACTTGCTTTTGAACATCGTTTAGATTACTTATTACCTTTAGCAGATCGCGTGTTAATTCTTGAAAATGGCCGATTAATCGGTGATGGCGAACCACGATCACTCATAGAAATGATAAAGCATGTTGACTTGCCTGAAGTTTCAGAATTGAATTGGAACGGCAGGGCTAATCAATTTTTGTCTTTAAACGAGGCATCAGACCAATTTCTAAAGAAATTCTTTGAAATCTACTGAAGAATTGTAAAAAAAGCATGATAGAATCACTTTTGGGATATTAATGGCTATAATTTCCATAAAAGATCTTTCATTTCGTTATCCAGGCACAAAAAAATACATTCTTAATTCCTTCAGCTGGCAAAAGGATCAAGCTGGATCAATTGGGCTATTAGGTAAAAATGGGAGTGGTAAAACAACTCTTCTTAGACTTCTGACTGGTAATTTAACTCCAAACCATGGAAGTATTCTGCTCGATCAAGGAGAGATCAAAAAATTCAAGCAGAAAGGAAAAATCACATATGTTCCAGAGAACGCAAGACTTTTCTTAATAGGTCCTACCCCAAAAAAGGATCTGAGTCGTATTATCAATGAACAAAAGATTGTGAATGCTCTATTAGATAAATATAGTCTAAACTCTATAGCTGATAAAAAACTCTATCATTTAAGTGAAGGACAACGTAGATTAATTGCATTATTCATTGCATTTCAAATACCAAGCAGATTATTACTCATAGATGAGCCAACAATTGGACTTGATTTTAGAGGAAGAAATTTACTTTTTCAACTCCTTAGTCAAGCAAAACAACAAAGGAAACTAGTGATTGTCTCAACCAATGATGCACGAATCTTTCCAAAACTTGATGAATTACTCATAATTCAAAACGGATCTCCATTTCTCCAAGGTACACCCCAAGAAATTTTGTTTAAACTTGAAAAAAATACTGAATTAATACCAAATCAAATTGTACGGTTAATAACTTTTTTGGAAGAAAAAACAGGAAAAAAAATTCCTCATAGTCTTACATCAGGAGAATTTAATCAGTTTTTAATAGATGGTAAGGTTTTTTAATGGCATTCATGCTTCGACGAGTATACCAAGGTTTTCTGTTTCATCCTGATGCTGTACATGTGCATCCATTAGTTGGAATGTTGATTTTAGGTCTTCAATTTATGATATTAATAGTGAACGATATATCAATTTTAGTTCTTCTATTTTTTTTAGTAGTATTAGAAAATATGCTTTATAACAATCTTCACGATACTCTAAGTCTGTTTCGTGCTATAATTCCGTTGCTAATTTTTCTTGGGATATTATCTTTTATTTTTGGAGGATTAATACGAGCATTTCTTATAATATTACGATTATTAATTGGAGCTTTTTCCTGTTCTTTTTTCTTTGCAGTCACAAATCCTTCCGATCTAACACGAATCTTAGAAAAATGTAAATTTCCCCCCAAATGGGCTCTTTTACCTGCGCTTGCATTAACTATGGTTCCTCGTGTGGCCAAAGATGCAGAGGAAACTTTTGAAACACTTACTCTCCGTGGTGAAATTAGAGGCTTCTTTCTTCGATGGTTACCAAAAATACTCTCAATTTTTGTGGCCTCTGTTCTTTACAGGTCTGAATTTTTAGCACAATCTCTTTATTTCAGAGGATTCGAAATTCAGAAACGTTCTCATTATCGTACTGTAAATTTTAGAAAAATTGACATTATCAGACTGTTGACATGGATATTTTTTTTGATTCTAATAATGTATATTTGATAAATTAATCTAACTTCCCGTTAGAAACAGAAATAACCTCCTTTGGAGGACATCTGAAAGGATTTATCTGTAAGAAGAAGACCTGTCTATTTTTTATACGGATGAGAGTCAAGTCAGCTTTATTAAACATGAAAACGGGAAAATTGTCGTCTTTGAAGGATTTGTTAATTAAATTCAAAACAATAACTGAAAATGAACCTCCATGACCAATAAAACAAAGATTCTTACTTGAGAGACCCCTAAACTGGTTCAAAGTCTCATTAAAACCCTTAGTAACACGATTCCAAAAATTTTCGAGACTTTCACCTGAAGGGAATGAAAATTTTTTATCGATGGATAGTAATCCTGAAACAAGAGGCCCTCTTTCCTTATATCCCTTTCGTAAAAACTCTTTTACAGTAGAAGAAATTTTGTGATTAATTCCACTTTTAAGACGTCCAGCCCACTCTCCCACATCTATTTCGGCCAGCCAATTCTGTTCTTGAATTTCTACTTGTTCACAAATATCAGCAATGATTTCTGCAGTTTGTTTAGCTCGTGTAAAAGGGCTTGTAAAGATTGCATCAAAAGAGTGATTTTTGAGCTGTTCAGCTAAATTTTTAGCTTGTTTTATACCAATTTGACTAAGGGGAGTCGATAAGGAACTCCAATGGTTTGGAAAACCAGCAGGGGCATCAGCATGACGTATTAGATAAATATCTAGAGAGAGATCTGTCAATTCCAATCTCATTCACCACACTTTTATCATATGCATCGATTATTTCAATAAAATTATTGGGAAGAAATAATTAGTGGAAAAATACTTTTTCAGCACAAAACTCATGCAGAAACAATGTATTGAGGTTTACGAATCATGAATAATTATAAACCAATGTGGGGAAAACCTTTTTATGATAAGCTCTTCAAAAGGGATTGTATTATAATGGCATGCAACACTCGAATAGCTTGGGGTGTGGTTGAAGGTATTCTTCGAGCAGCTAAGGATACACAATCCCCTATCATTTTTGAATTAGCTAAATCTGAATCTGATCTCAAAGGAGGGTATACAGGTTTAACTCCTGATAAATATGCAAAATTTGTTAATGAGGCCGCTACTAGGATTCAATACCCTTATTATATTATTCATGGAGACCATATTAAGATAGGAAAAATGGATGATATGCCAGGGGTTAAAGAACTAATAACAGCTCAGATCGAAGCTGGTTATACGTCCTTTGCTATTGATGCAAGCTTTATGTACGATCCAGCTGGCGTTAATGACAGAGAACATTTAGCAATGAATATTGAAGCGACAACTGAAGTTACTCATTTTATAGAAGACAAATTAGGCCATAAGAATTTTGGTTTAGAAGTAGAAGTAGGTGAAATTGGAAAAGAAGATCCAAAAACAGGATTAGTAAAAACAACAGTAAATGAGGCATCAACATTCTTAGAAGCTTTAAAAGAAAATGGCATATATCCCCAATTCTTGGCTATTGCTAATGGTTCAGTTCATGGATTTCAGTATGATCAACATGGGAATCCATTACCGCAGGTTGGAATTGACATTGAGCTAACAAAAAGAATTGGAGCGGCCCTTAAACCAATGGGTGTAAAAATTGCTCAACATGGAATAACTGGAACACCACTAGATATTATTGCTTCCGATTTTCCAAAAGATTATCTTGGTAAAGGTAATGTTGGCACAAATTGGATGACAATTGCTTGGGATGTACTTAAAATTTTTGAACCTGAACTTTACAGTAAAATTCACAACTGGACAATTAAAAATTATCACAAAGTAAATGTTCCTGCAAATGAAACTTTCCTAAAATACAGTAAACAAGCAATTATTGAACATTTTAATGAAATTTATTCAATAAAAGAAGAAACAACGCATGCATTAGTATACACCTCCTTTGCCAGTGCGTTATTTTTCTTGAAAGCTTTCAATAGTTTTGGTCAGACGAGGAATCTATAACATTCAAATTCGCATCAGAGGAAAAGATATTACCATTCAAACTCCTTGGAATAAATTGTTCTCCTAAAAAGTCAGTGGAAAAATCTAACACGTACACACTACTAAAAATAATGTTAGATAACGCGGAGGAAGCAGGGCCTGAGATATAATTTGGAAATCTCGTCGATTTTGATATAATTAAATGTAATGGTTGTGAAGTTTGTATAACTAAGCTTTGTCCTTTAGATAAACAAGATGATTACCCCAAATTAGACCAACTAATCATAGATCAACAAGGATTGATCATCGCCTCTCCCTCCTATTGGACTGGCCCACCAGGAATTCTAAAGAATATTTTGGATCGTTCAAGAGACAATAAAATGCCCGACCAGCTATAGAGCGGAAAATTTTTTTCTGCAATTGCTTTTTCGGGATTACGAGTAGGAGGACAAGAAAGCGTGATTTATTCTTTAATAAATTTCCATTAGGACATGGAATGATAATTGTCGGTGGAGTAGGCCATCCATGGTTAAATGCACCTTTTCCAATGATAACAATAATGCTACCGTGGAAGAAGGAAAGCAAAAAATTAAATTTCATTCTATTAAGAATGATCCCATTGTTACCAAAGATGCACTCATATTAGGACAAAGATTGACTTCTGTTGGCAATAAACTATTGTCCTACTAACATTACAGAAATTATTTCTCCATATTATAAAAAAAATCTTTGTGTAAAAATTAATACCACAACTACATATACTTCTTTACACATAGAAGGAGGTAATCTCTAAATCTGTTGGATTGATATGAAAATCGATCCAAAAATGATCAATAGAATACCAATGGCTTGAAACCGAGACAGCTTTTCCTTAAGAAAGAAAATTCCAATAATTACTGAGATAAGAGGATTAACAGAGGATATTGGTGTAGCCCGAGCTGCTCCAATCAATTCAATTGATGAAAAAAAACTTATAGCACCAATTCCCCAAGAAAATATACCACCTAGACCTAATACAACACTAATCTTTTTAGACATCTGAGAGAGGGATGCTGGATCTTCAATCCCCTTTTGGTACCGATAAACTGTGTTTATACTCCATAAAATGACAAAAAGGAAAGATAAAAGTCCGAACCGAACTGTTGCAAGCGAATAAACATCAACCTCTGGGAAATCCAGAATTATCCTCAAGGTGTATATTCCTAAGCTCCAAAAAATTGCAGCTAAAACTGCTAGCGCTAATCCCGCTTTTAGATCTTCTCGTGTTACCGAGGTTGTTTGAGAATTGTATTCTTGCGCTAAGAAACCTAGACCAGCTATTAATATAATTATTCCAATAATAACAAAATAAGAAATCATCTCTAGTCCAAAGATTACTAGTAGAATTGCTGTGAATAGAGGGTACATCGAAGCAACAGGCATGGCTTTAGTAATATCAATACGTTGAAGCGAACCAAAAAACCATAAATCACCAAATCCTACAAAAATGCTTGAAAAAAAAAGAATTGGTAGTAATTCGGGAGAAAGTAAGATAACAAGAGAAGTAAAACCATTAACAAAAAAGGTTACAAAAGCAATGAAAGGAACAGCAATTGAACCTCGAATGACAATAGTTAGAAAAAGTGAGTGCTCAGATTTTATCACCGCTTTATACAATGACGCTCCAAGGCCCCAACATATTGCAGCAAGAAGAGCGAACAATATTCCTATTATTTCTTCGTTGATCATATCCATTTCTCTGAAATGTTAAGCATACAAGGTATTATCGGGGCTTAATTAAAAAAGATTAATTTAAAATCAAAATTTACTCTGAAATTATAAAGCTATAAGTATGATTATTTAAGAGACCTTTAAAGTGAAAAATGAACCTTGATTGACTGTATTCTATTGAGGAAGGTTTGTCCAGTTGAATGTTCCTAAAATATCAAAAGCCCAAGGAGCATAGGCATCAGGGCCTATATAATATGAAAAAGAACACCCTGGATAACTTTCAGGGAGAGATGTTAAGCGATAAATGAATACATTTGTCCATGCAGGTGGGACATTAACTCGGCCCACTAGTGATCCTGAATTTCGATTATAAAATATGTTTACATATGGAAAAAATTTCAAATGCTCAAGAACATTCATTAGACCTCTAGATGTTATACCTTGAATGTAAAAGTATATCCACGCTCCAAGACCAAGGTTTGAAAATATAGGAAAACGAAAAATGACTTGATTTCTCAGAAGCTCCTTTGCATCTTGTGTGATATAAGCCCGACCCACGCCTAGCTGTTTGGAAAGAAACTCCTCCTCCATTGTGGAAAGTTTATGAATTAAACCAAGAAGTTGTCCTTGTCTAGGAGATAATAAGAAGGGATCGTAATGTGGATCTAGGTTAAATTCGATACCTGTTTCTCCAATTATTAATCTCATATTCCAACCTCCACCATCTTGGAGAATTGGGGGTAATAATTTCCATCTTTCGTCTTGATTTTGCTTCAATCCTGCAAAATTCCACCCACGATACTGGTTCTTCAAAACCAATTTATCTTCTGGATTAAAGAAATCTAAGAGTTTTTTATAGATTCGAATATCTTTGAATGGATATTGCATGATTGTTGGAAAGCTACCATCAGGTAAAGGAAAAAGCATCACAATGTAGGGATGAAATTCTTTCGGGATTTGTGATCTTCCAATGTTATGAAATAATAGAACTGTTTGATATCCAATCCGAGCCATATCAACTAAGTAAATCAAACTTAATACTCGGAGTTGAATTAAATAATCTAAACGACTCGATACTGTTCTGACATCTCGTCTTATGCCATATGCCAATTCTTTTAATTTAGGAAACCGATCTAATGATTTTGAGAATCCAGGCTGTGTCAGTTTTTGAATGATTTGAACATCACTTTTTATCAATCGAATGTTTAGATCAACGCAGAGAGAATCTAAAATCCTTTCAAATGACTTTTTCGAAGGATTCACTTTTAAACTTGAAATTAGAGTGTTATCAGGTCTCATTATTTCATAAAGAATTATCTGCTTAGGTAGTAAGATAGCTCCTCCCTTAAAATGAAGTGTGATTGAGGCGAAAGCCTTGATATATGCTTTAATCTGTGACATTATCCTTAAATGCTCCCATTTGTTATAAAATGGAATTGTTAAAATTTCTAAGTACTTTTTAGATATTAAATTCCATTTTTTCCACGAAATGGGAGGTTTCCCTTCAGGTTTCACAATTCTTTTGATATTCTCCCAATATTCTATAAAATCATCGATAAAGTTCACAGGCAGTTTTAGACTAATCAAATCAGAATGTTCGTCCTCTAATAACTTCATGATCAGACTTCCCTATATCTTAATAAGAAATCTCATAGCAAAAATGGCATCATTTTATGATTTTTTTTCTTTCTATTTACTTCATTAATATTTCTAAATATAGGTTCTTGTGTTGTTTTCTTTTCCCAAGCAATAGAGGAGAAAATCAATGTTAAATAGACTCCGTAGTAAACTGGAAAATCATAGATCAATTAAAGTAATCATCCTTAAAATGGTTCCTTTAATCATTGTCTTAGCTATCTTCCTTTTAGGGATATCAACAGGCTTAACTGACCCAACAACAACACCCCCTACCCCCTAACAATATATAGGGGATGATATCCCCTTTTTTTCCATAACAAAGGTAAAAAAAATGGTAAAAACAACTATCCTCCAGACTCCAGACACTCAGCTAAACGCTGCTCTCATGATAGCGCTATTTTCCCCTACTTTTTTTCAGGATTATGAGATTCGAGAGGATGGATTGCATTGTTTTTTCTCACAGACGATTTATCAGTTTCAGGAAATTCTTAAAACATTTCTTGTCGCTCTTTACGAACTGACCAACACTCAATTTTACCTTGAACTTATCAATGATAATGAAGCCATTCTTAAAATTTATGGGACAGAAGGATTAAAATTTTCAAATGAATTGATGTTTAAGTCACCCTTCTCGTATAAGGAAAGTGCCCCTTTATGATTCGGAAAGTTTTCATAATTCATGAATCAGGACTATGCTTACTCTCACGCTCTTATGGGGATGAATCCGATGATGTTGACCTTTTTAGTGGATTCTTGGCAGCTATTTCTAGTTTTGCCAAGAATATGATTGGTGAGAAAATTAATGAAATTCGTATGGAACACCATTCCATCTTTTATGAATCGAGAGAAACAATAGTTCTCGCTCTAGTAACATCTGAGAAACAAATCTCCAAACGAAAATTATTTACAACTATGAGGAGAATTTATAGCAAATTTATTCAACAGTATCAAGAGTATCTCAACCAGAAAATTGTTGAACCTTCTTTATTTAAAGATTTTAGATCATCTCTGGACAATATCCTTCAAACTAGTGGTTTAGTTGAATTAAAGCATCCTCTGATAGAAGGAAAAGTGATTTCAAGCATTTATTAAATCTGGGTAAGGCATAACCCAAGATTCAATAACTTAACCGAAAAAAATTCCTTTCATTCCCATATAGATAAGATGGAATTATTACTTATTTGGAGGGAGGTTAGGATCTGGGTCTTTGTACCCATAATAAGCGCCCATATCAATTGGAATACCATTCTGTCTTAGATAGGTGTACAATTGGCCCAAATGAAACCACTCATGCCCAATTTCATCGAAAGCCTCCTTATACATTGACGTGTCATGATCCTGATAAAAAAAACGGATATTTTCGGTTCGCGCATTCTCTAGATGCTCTTGGAGATAAGAAAGTAATTTGCTTAAACTTTGGTCATACAAATGTGTTAATCCTTGAGCATTAATTGGCATATTATTTTTCTCCAAATCATTATATTTTTCCTCATTCGAGATATTCCCTCGGAGCAGCTCAAGAATACCAAGAGGGCTACAAGCCAGATGATTACCTAATTCGGCAGTACTCCTCATAGAGGGATTCGGTTTCCAATCCCATAAATCTAGTGGAACCATTTTTAAAATGAATAATATTCCTAGACGACGTGATCTAAATGTAGTGATTAATTCTTCCAAGGTCTACATCTCTTTTTACATTATTTGATTCTTGTTTTAGAAATGTAGCTTTTAAAAAGAGTGTTCTTTGTACAAGTTTATAGAGTTTGGTAAAATGAATTTCAACCTAAATATGAAAGAACATCTTAATGGCCTTACAATTGAACAACGAGATTATCAGCTTGCTGCGACACAAGAAATAATTACTAAACTACCAAATTCTTCATTATTAAACTATCCTTATGGTACAGGGAAAACGATTATTGCTCTTTTAGTCTTTTTAACTTTAAAAAAGAGGGATCCTAAAGCAAAGTTTATTTTCACCTCTGCAAGAGAAGCAGCAGCCTTACGGTGTCGTCAAGCTTTGGAAATGGCAAAAGAATTTGGTTTTGTCGATAAATTGGGTTATCTATTCGATCCCAAAACTAGTAGCATGGGATTAAGCTTAACTCAGAAAGAGAAAATGTACAGTGTATCAGATGTTATTTTTTCACCTATAACTGCTCTTATGAATGATCGATTTCAAATTAAATCCCGTCGAAATATCGATATCTTACAATCAGTCCAATTATGTGTTATTGATGAAGCAACTGACTTACTTGCACGATCCATGACTGGATTCCGCCTAAGTAAGTTTTTTGAAGAATTCTTTCAGGTGCGTGTAAAAGTTGGTGATTTTCCAGTCTTAGGAATGACAGGAACAAGAGACCAATATCGCGCCCAGGCAATTATCAAAATCCTCGGTGAAGGGACACATCTCATGCAACGACCTGAATTAGCTCCTTATGAAACAATTACACAGTTTCGTGAGATAGAACGTGAAGATTACAAAAATATAGACAGATTAATATCGAACCTTTTAACCAAACCAATTACTACAATTCAAGAACTTCTTGATCCACAATTAAACCGTTTGGATATCATCAAACTGTCTTACGGAGGAGCCCTTGATAGATTAAAAGACACACAAGCTTCTTTTCCCATTCGCATTGGTAAATATAATGTAAATGATAACGATTCTCGTGAACAACTGGTGAATGCTTTCTCACTTCTCTTCAAGCTTACCCATGCGAGACTTCTTCTTCTTGATTCAACTCCAGGGGAGTTTTTGAAATATATAAAGATTGATGAAAACCAAGAGGCTTTTCAAAACGTCATCGAAGCAAGTTCATCACTGATTTCATATCGTTCTGAACTACCTCGTTTTGATAAACCAGATGAGACAACCATCCGTGGATTGATTAATCCCAAAGTCGATACAGCCATTGAACTAATTCATGAACACTTAATTCGAGGAGCAAAAATTTTACTATTTACACGTTATTTGGCTCTTGGAGAACAGACGAATATGCTCCTTACTAGAGCATTAGGATTTCCAGGTGTCAAATATTTATCTGGAAAAACTCCTGAAGACACAAGACGAATAATCCTTGAACAATTTCAACAGGAAGATGTGAATGTTCTGATCTTTACTCCTGTTGGTGGCCGTGGTTTGAACTTGGGGGAAGCAGATGTAGTAATTCACCTTGACATTACCAGTAATCTAGATGACATGATCCAACGACGAGAACGTGCACGAGGCTGTTTAGAGTATGTTTTAGTCTTGAAAGAAACCAGCGAAGAAGCGAAAGTCAAAGAATATGCTAAGATAATAACACCATCGATTAATAATCCCCTAGAAGACTAGATTTCATTGTATGATGGAAGGTTGTCTTAGTTCAATCCTTCTTTGTGATACTAAATATTCTAATTGCTTCCTTCTTAATACTATTATTCCAAATATGAAAAAAATACATAAAAGTATACCATTTAATATTAGACTCCCCCTGATTCCAATTCTTGTACTTGCGATAATGCTAACTAAGCCCATCCCAGCGATTTGGGACACAGTGATTGAGAGGTTAATAAAAGAGAAAATCTTACCCCGTAACATGTCGGGAACAGTTTCTTGAGCAATAGTTTGTAATGGAATTCCAATAAAAACCTCGATTGCCCCAAATCCAATCCATGCTAGGCCAACTATCCAGATGTTTGGAGCAGCACCAAAAATAATTAGTATAATACCCGCTAAAACATTCGTTATTGATATTAGAGTAACTGGTTTAGAGATCTGAGTTTTTCTTGATAGCATAACTGCAATTATTATTCCTATTACTGCTGAAAAGGAAGTCATTAATCCAAAAATAAATTCACGAATCCCTTCCCCAAGCATGAATTCAATTTCTAAGTAAGGAACTATCAAGATCATTGATGCTCCTCCTGCAAACATTAATCCTGAAAAAACAATTAACAGATAGAGGAGGGGTAAAAAATTAATAATGTAATTACCCCCTATTTTAAGATCTTCAAATGGTTTCTTTGTTGATGTATGCGTAGCTTTCAAAGATTTTCTTATTAGCAATATACAAACAGCAGAAAAGAGAAATGAAAGAGAATCAATGAAAAACGGTATTTCATAGCCAAAGACACCGATAATAATCCCGGCAAACAGTGGGCCAATGAGAGCTGACGTTTGATATGTGCCAGCGCTGTATGAATTTGCTGAAAGAAGATCCTTGTTATCCTCAACTAACTTGGGAATTGAGGCGCCTCGCGCAGGATAAAAGAATCTAGCAAAAGATGCGTTACAAAACGCTATTCCTACAATCCACCAAAGACGAACATTATCAGGTAAACTTGTCGTGAAAGGGATAATTATAATGGCGCAAGCTTGTCCTATATCTGCAAAAGCCATTGCATATTTCCGGTCAACCTTATCAACGACTACACCAGCCCAGGGCCCAATCAAAATCATTGGAATTGCTTGAGCTATTGATAATAATGCCATGGCGTAAATTTCTCCTGTTAAATCATAAACAAGAAACAGAATTGCAATATAAGAAAATTGAGAGCCAATATTTGACACTAATTGTCCTGTAAGTAGCTTTCCGAAATCTGGATACCTAAAAGGAAGGAAACCTGATTTTTTATTGTTCTGTTTTAACTTCTCACTCACTTAGTTTGCCACCAATCGTAGTTACAGACCTTGATCTGATAGATTCAGGTAGGGAGGCTTTTGATGAATGAATTGTTTATATCTTCTTGAATCCTATAACAGTAATTTTGTAGCTAAATGTGCCTTTATTCTGTACGTTTAGACATCTTAGTCAAGAATAAAATATGCTATATGGCAGGTTATGACTGGTGACAAAGTAAAATTTAAGGAAAACCTTAATCTATTCTTAAATGTATAAAAAAATTGGAGCTAATTAAGCAAAAAAGGTTTATTCAATATTTAATGAAACAATCAAACATTGAAATCCTTTTATTGCATCCCACTAAATTTTTTTAGGAGGTGAAGTTCTATCACCTGTAACTACTCATTTATTCACGATCTTAGAATTCACCCATAATAGGGAAGTAGTTGTATGAATCATCCTTTTCCTATTTCAAATCAAATTTTATGGTGATTTATGTGATTATCCAGCGAAAATTCCTAGGAATTATACTAACAGGATTCTTAGTAAGCCTGATTGGTATTTTCTTAATCGAATCAAACCAGAATTCTTGCATCGATCACTCCTTATTGCCTTGTTCTGATAGAAGATTCAATAGAATTTCCCCCTCTGTAAGGATAAATGAAACAAACACTCTCCTATGGAACCTTACAGGTCATACTTCTGAAGTTTGGGGATTATCTATTAGCTCAGATAATCAACTTATTGCTTCAGCTTCTTCTGATAATTTAATAAAACTTTGGAATATTTCAACTGGGGAATTTATCCGTGACTTAATCGGTCATGTTGACTCTGTTTATTCTATAGCGTTTCATCCAAGAGGACAGATTCTAGCATCTGCTTCTTTTGACAATACTGTCCTATTATGGAATACTAGCACTGGAGGGATAATTGCTAATCTATCAGAACATACGTCTGCGGTTTGGAGTGTGGATTTTAGTTCTAATGGAGAATATTTAGCTTCAGGTTCAAAAGATAACACCATTAAGCTTTGGAACATGTCAGACAACGAAGTATTTCTTAACTTAACAGGCCACACTGACAGTGTTCGAACCGTGGCATTCAGTCCTGATGATCAAATATTAGCATCGGGATCTTATGATAATTCAATTATACTCTGGAATTTGACAACAGGGAATATTATCAAGAGTTTAGAGAATCACACTGATAACGTGGTATCTCTAGCATTCAGTCCTGATGGAAAAAAATTAGCCTCTGGTTCCTATGACCAGCTCATTAATATTTGGGATGTCCCTACAGGTGATTTGATACATACTTACATTGGTCATAATGATTTAGTTCGTGCTGTAGCATTTAATCCAGATGGTAAAACGTTGGCTTCTGGATCTTATGATAACACTATTAAAATCTGGGATGTGACTACAGGAGAACTTTTAGGAAACCTGACTGCTCATTCTGCTTCAATTTTATATTTAGTATACGATTTAACAGGACAAATATTGGCTTCTAGCTCTGTTGATAGATCCATTAAACTATGGAATATTACCGATATTGACTCGGACAATATTCCTGATTGGTGGGAACGCTTATATAATTTAAATCCTGGCGATTCCAGTGATCGATCAGGAGATCCTGATGGTGATGCCTTAGAAAATTATTTGGAGTATAAATTCGGCACCAATCCTCAACTGAAAGATACAGATGGTGATCTGATACCTGATGATTACGAGTTTTTTAATCAGCTTAATGGAACGTTCAATGACGCTGCAGATGATCTAGACCAAGATGGGATACCAAATCTTTATGAGTACGAAAATGGATTACTTGTAGGGATAAATGATGCTGCAGAGGATACTGATGGTGATGACATGCCTAATCTATATGAATATCAGAATGGATTATTGGCTGGATTGGATGATGATGCTTACTATGATCTTGACAATGATGGACTTCCTAACATCTTTGAATATCGTTATGGCTTCATAATTGGAATTGATGATTCTTCTGATGACCCAGATGAAGATGGTCTATCAAATGTCGATGAATATCAGATTGGCACCAATCCCCGTAACTCTGATACTGATAGAGATGGATGGTCTGATGGAATAGAAAAACAATGGGGAACGAACCCGCTAGACCAAAACTCAAATCCATCTATTGTTATCATTTTGTCTATCATCGCAATAATCATCATAGGAGTAAGTTCTTTCGGAGTAATCAAATATAGGGATCCAATCCGATCCAAACTTAAGGTAGTAACAACAAATATGCGAAGAAACATATTTCCACAACCTGAAGCTAATTCATGGATCCTAGATCTAAAAATGGGCAAAGCAATTCCAATTAATCTTTTAACGAAAACGTTTGACAAAGCATCCCTTGATATTCCTCAAATTGTAAAAAGGCAACTTACTAATCAGCAATTATCTGGCAAAACTGTAATTATGCGCTCACAAATGTTGTTGTTGGAACCAATTCCTCCTCAAGGCAGTACTTGCCAGATTTGTATGAGTGAAATTGTTGAAGTCAATTATTTCCAATGTTCTCAATGTCAAAGATACATCTGTGTAAATGATTACGTTGACTTACGGAAAGTGGGGAGAACAGGATGTCCAAACTGTTCTGGTGATCTAGTAATTTTTCCGTTCACGTGTTCAGCGTGTAAATTAGATTTTAGCACAGTAAAAGAGTTATCCAGGCAATCAAGATGTCCACTTTGTGGATATATATTACCAGACCAATCTAGTGTCACCTCCAGCATAATTAAGGATATTAAGCCATCTCAAATGGCTCAGGAATTAGGAGAAGAACAACCAGCTAGAGAGCTAGATAGAAAAGAGAAAAAACCAAAATTCTAGGTTTCTTTTGATATGACAATTCATATTTTCTATTTTTGATAAGGTCTTCGAACAATAATTGAAATACCGACTAATGAAAGAAAAGTTAACATCACTGCTGCTATTGGTGAACCATCCCAGAGATACGCTCCTTCTGCTGCATAATACGAATCAGTGACATCTGGAGCTTCCGTTGTTAAGGATATCCCATATTCTCCCTCTCTTATTATTGCCCATATTATTACATAATAAGTTGCATTTTCAGAAATGAAAAATTCATCAATGACAGAGAAATGACCTATATATAACCAATCAGTAGAATAAACCTCACCATAAACAACAAGAGGTGAAGAAGCGTTGTAATCAACGATAAAGTATGATTCATTAGAAGCCAACCATTCAAGACCTTGAACACGAATTTTTTCTGTCATTTTTCCATTGTAATTTTCACCAGTAACCTCAATTAGTTTAATCCAGACATAAGAAAAAGTAAAGTCGTCCAAATCAAGTGGGATTGTCATATTCAGGGAAAGGGGGTCAGTGGTCAAAGAAAAAGTGAATATTTTCCGAAAGACAGTATCAGACACGTTCTGAAAATGAGTTGAAGAATAATCCTTGTAAAAAGGTTCTGCGCTGCCAACGTAGGTTATACTTACCTCAATAGAATCAATCTGCTCTTCCCCACTTAAAATAAGATAATAATTCTCTAAGATTTCAGGTGTGAAAGAAGAAAAGATCTGCTCACCTGACTCGACAAAGATGGTATTTTGCTCTCCAACTACTACACGAGTAGGTTCGACAATGAACCATTGCTCAGATGTTGATCCAACATTCCTAAGAATGTCAGAGGCTTCAATATAATATGTCAAATTGTGTTGTCCAGGGACATTAAGGAGTTCAGTAAGATAATATGAACTATCTGGGATAGGAGTCATATAAGCAACCCCCCACGATCCATAGGCAGTATGATAAAGAGTAACATAGCTAATTGGCGAAAAGTCAACAACTTCCGCTAATATCTCGACCGAAAAACTAGCAATTCCTGTAGCAGTAACTTTTTCAGATATTATAATTGATGGGAAAGCAAAATCTAACCAGAATCCTTCTGTTTTTGTGTTACGATAGTAAGTTCCTTCCCCATCACGCCAGGTAACAGTAATATTCAATTCTTTTCTATATTCACGACTCATTTCAATTGTCCATTCTTGGATCAATGTTGGTAAATCTATACCCTGTTGCTCTAGTTCAGGAAGAAAAACCGACTCACCTCCAGAGTATGCTGAAATCCAGCCGAATTGGTTCTCAACATTTGCATCAGGACCGTCAGTCACTACAGTGTTAATAACAACTCCTTTTTCTCTCAAGTCGGTCACAGCATCTAACAATTCGCTGCCATTATAATAACCATCGCCATCAGAATCTCCCACAACATTACTTGGATCACAATCCTCATCTCCAACCATAATAATTAATTTTTGAGCAGTTGGTCGCCATTCCCAAGTGTTAGCAAGATAAAGAGCAGCACCCCAAGGTTCCCATCCTCCTGATGCGTATAAAGAATTAATGAAGGTTCTTACAGCAGCAAAATTGTTTGTAAATTGAAGTTGGTTATTTGTTTGAGACATTGGATTTTCAGAATACTTATCCCATCCATAAACAATTACTCCCATTCTTAACTCTGGAATTTCAGATGACAATGTATCTGTTAACTCTGTCAGCTTTTGCTGAACCGAGGTTATTTCTGCACCCATTGAGCCACTAGCATCAATAATAAGCAAAACATCAACTGCTGTAGTAGTTGTTTCTTCTATAACCCGAGCGAAGACAGAAAACTCAACTGACGCACCTGGCTCTATTGTTTGAAAATTAAACTCGGTAGAAGGAAATAACTCAATGTATGCGGATTCTTGAGAAGCATATCCCGTGATGTCATGGACTGATTCAGACAACGTATTTGTAAGTTCCACAGTAAATTCAAGAACACAATGAGAGCTGACTCCTGTAGCATTTTTAGCAATAGAGATATTCACATCTTTAGAATTAATAAAGTCATTATCTAGAGCTGATAATCCGATTCTTAGGTTAAAAACTGAGAGTATTGATAATGAAAAAACCATAATACTTAATATAAGCGTGATTCTTTTTTTAAACATCAATAAAACCCGCCTAAATAACTCTCCTTAATTAATATAAACAGGTTATTCTAAATTGTAGAGAATTATCGTAAGTTTTGTTGTAACTGAGGGACTAGCTATAAAAATGTAATCTAGAACGAAATATTTCATCGACTACAACAATTGTATCATTTTACCCTAGGTTTCAATTGATCATATAAGAGATATTCGATTTGTTGATGACGGTTGTTTGTCAGGCAAATGGAGTAATACTTGGTTTCCAAGGGTAATCCTCTCCATTCGCCACCCAAAAGGATAAATTGTGCAGTGAAGAGTATTTCCAAAAGCATCTTGAGCTGTAATAGATGTGTATAGCACATCTTCTTTCTCAATTTGTGGTATATCGGTATTTACGATTGTAGAATCCCATAACACCCGACCATATGTTGAGTTTTTCCAAAATATGGGATTTTTTATATCAGAAAATGTAAATTTTGCTCCATTTTTTAAATAAACCGTTGTATTTACTTGGTACACGTTTGATAACTCATCTATCACATCAAATCGCATAAATGTATATTTTGAAGTTTTAGGAGTTTGTGAATCCCAATCTTGAGTAATTGTTTTAGTTTCAATTTGAAAATTATGAATTTTAGGAGGGTAATAGTCACTAATCGGCGCATTCCGCCAAATAGTTACAGTTTGTGATTTTTTTATTGGTGTAACATCTAAATATAACTCAATCGAATCAGAAAAATGCTTTAAAGAGTATTGAGAGGAATATTTCCTATCAATCTGAGGAAACGGATTATCCCAAGATTTCGGGATTACTATTGCTATCGTTATTGGCACTTTATAAACATTAGTATCTATATTTGGTGTCGAAACAGTAAATCTGACTTTATTACTATCAATTTGTACATCTGAAAATTTTACATGATCCTTTGTTTTTTCATATGCAACTAATTCTCCCCATGAAGTGTACCACACATCTGGCCAGTTCGCAATTTGTCTTAATACTTCTTCGTATCTATCAAAATCAGTTAACCCATAAGTTTTTCCAAGGTCATTAGTATGTCCATATCCTTTAAACACTTGATAACCAGGACTCCGATAAATATTTTTCATAATTCCAGGTATTAAATGGAGATTCCCATCATTAATACCTTGACCTGATATTGTTGTGCCTTCTAAGTGCCAATTCGTTGGTGGCCATTCTGTTCCTGAGCCTGAAGTAGTTCGTCCTAATTCAAAATATTCCAGTACATATTGTTTGCCTCCTATATCACCATAAGGATAAGCAAATACAATTGGTGTGAAATCAAATAATTCTTCAATTCCTGTTTTACCCCATTTTATTAGTTTTTCTTGTTCTTCCAAGTCAATACGTGAGAGATGTACATGTTCTCCGCAATGTGACTGAACATCGTATCCTTGGAAAAGTTCATCAAGTAAAAAAGTATACCTCCAAAATGACTTATTTGGATAGCTTCGATACGATGGTGCGAATATAGTGTGGGAGATTCCGTACTTCTTATCGATTGGAGCCACCTTAACATCAGATAAACGGACATCATCCCAAGAAAGAGTGAATGTTGTGTTACAACCTTGCCAAAAATGGGTTACGTAGGGTATTTCCCAATTATTTTCCTCAATACTTGAATTTTGCAGAATATACCCTACAGACATGAGATTACAAATCATGAGAAAAGAAAAAAACAAAAGAAATGGGAATTCTTTTCTAAAAAAAATGGTTACTCTAGTAATTCCCCGAAAAATAATTTTTCACACCTTTATGATTAAAATATAATTCAGAAAATCATGCAAATTTAGATATTTAATCGATTAAAAACCTATATTTTAATGCAATCTGTTTTACAAATTAGATCAGTGTGTTTATGAATTAGAACAGGATGTTTAATCAATGTATTAGTATGAAATTCTTACAAGGATTCAAATAGAGGAGTAAGGAATCATCACAAATAGGTGTAAGACATGATAAATCTAGAATCCATAAAAATTAAGATACCAGAAGGCACAAATGTAATTTTGGGTCAAAGTCACTTTATCAAAACAGTGGAAGATCTCTATGAGGCTTTATCTGAGGCTTCTACGGTCATCAAGTTTGGATTAGGTTTTTGTGAAGCCTCAGGGCCTTGTCTTGTAAGACATTCGGGAAATGATCTAGAGCTTGAGAAAACCGCTTCTGATATGGCTTTCAGGATAGGAGTAGGACATTCTTTCATTATTTATCTGAAAAATGCTTTTCCTGTCAACGTATTAAAGCGCATTCAGACCGTTTCTGAAGTTGTTTCGATTTTTTGTGCCACATCTAACCCTATAGAAGTGATCGTCGCCGAATCAGACCAAGGTCGCGGTATTCTAGGTGTAATTGATGGTTTTTCTCCGAAAGGAATTGAAAATGACAAAGATATTGAAGAAAGGAAGAAATTCCTTCGGACGATTGGTTATAAAACGCCTTAATAGAGGATCTATATCAGAAGTGGTTGGCAAAGAATTTTAAATTTTCATTCCACAATAAACACAATATTCTGCATTCGCTATAATTTCCTTTCCACATGAAACGCACGTACCAGACATCTTCTCACCACAATATACACAAAATTGAGTGTTAGGAACAATCTCACGTCCACATGAACCACAGAAATTCTGGGCAAAACCTCCAGGAGTAGGATAATCTAGAGGATAGCTTGGAACTATTGTATGAGAAAGAGTCAGATTTGAAACCCAATCAGGTTCTTCCAAAGGACTAGCTTTCTTAAAAACGAAAAATGCAACTACTGCAATTAATAAAACCATTAATCCTGCTTCAATAGTATATTGTAGAATGAGAAATCCCATGCTCGAATCATCAAGTAAGTCGAAAAAAAGGGTAAAAATAAGGGGGATACCACTAGTTATACCTATAAAGCCTAAAGCAATGTAGCTAATCGGAAGAAGACGGGAAGGACGAACGTTAACATCTTTAAAAAGACGAAACCAAACAGGAGGATAAGGAGAACTTCTAGATCTTATCATTTGAATAATTAGGTAAACTATCGTGGCTGTACCCACCGCCAATGCAGTGAAAAACCAGACTGAATACACCATGAAAAGGGAAAAATCCCCTAACTGCTCCCACCTCACTAATGCAATCTGTGCTATGGCTGCTACCCCATTATTTAATCCATGAAGAATAATGGGCCAAACAATATTCCTTGTACGCATATAAAGAAATCCAAGCGCTAAACCTCCTGCAAATGTGCCAAAAAAGTGAATAAAAGTATATCCGATGGAACCAAATAGAATATCCTGGGGAGAGTGCATCAGAGAAAAGAGTAGGCTAGAAATTAGAAGAGCCCAAAAAGTTCCAAGACCACGTCGTTCCAAAAATGGTATTAATGTTCTCCGAAAAGCTAGTTCTTCGCTTACAGAAGCTCCTACAATGTAAAAACTAAAAAATAACACATAAAAAATAGGTATCCCTAATAACTCCAAAGTTGGTTGGAACACCTCATATGGACTCTTAAAGGAAATACCATACTCCTCAAGAGCTATTGCAACGATTGCTATTCCAAACGAAAATGTAGACAAAATTGAGTAAAGTAGGAAAATAGTTATTAGATGAGAACCAGAAGGCATTCGTTTCTCCTCTGGTTCGACTTTCTTCTTTTTATAAAGGAAGAGAAATATCACGATAGAACCCATCTGGGCAGCTAGATTGATCAATAGATTGACAAATATATTCATTGATTCAGTGGAGCCAATTCTCAAGAATTCTTCTAGGATTTCAAGAATAGGTAGAGAAAAAAATGTGAGAATGGTTAAATAACCAGTTAGATCAGAGAAAGATAAAATGAACAATAAAATTGCAAAGGGATAAAGCAAATCTTGATTATGAATTTTAGTTTCAGAGTTTTTTCTAAGAGCAGGCTTATCGATTTCATTTAACATATTCTACACCTTTATTTCCATATTTTACTCAATCCCTGGAATGAAAAAGACACCAAAAAAAAACGCCGCTAAAGCCCACCATAAAGACCACCTAGTATACTTCCGAGCTTTCTTCCCACCTGATGCAGGAGATTCTGTGAAAATCGTAATAGAAGTGACTCCAAGTAAAATGATTAGGCCAACAATAAATATCCAAAAAATGAAATTCCTATAAATAAACACTCCTGCTAGTGAAACACTAATCACAGCAACAATAAAGAGCCCTGCTGCCATAACTCCCGCCTTTTCTGGTCCAAGTTTGACAGCTAATGAGTTTAAATTGGAAACTCTATCTCCCTCAAAATCCTGAATATCTTTTATAATCTCTCTACCAGTTGCTAAAAAGAAAGTTGCTACTAACATTAAGATGCAATTTAGGATAATCAGATCATTTTGAGGCTTCAAGAGGAAAAATCCAATGAATAATGGGGCAACGTACCCTATAGAAACCCACATGTTACCAAACAATCCATATTTTTTAATATAGTTATATCCAATCCCTATGATCACACAAAATATGGTAGCGAATACTAAGAACACTGTAACGTTAAAGAATAATACTAGAGTCATGGAGAGAAAGATTGAAAGGGAAAAGAGTACAATACACAAACCTAATACAAAATTTCTAGAAAAGGCACCACGAGCTATTGGACGGTCAAATCTTTTATTTGCTATGTCTGTTTCTACATCAAAAACATCATTGATAGCTTCAATAGCTGACGCAAGGAGTAATGTAGCAAGTAATCCTAAGCTTATTCCCTGGATATTAATTACTCCATTGTTAAATAAAAATATAATAAAATCTGGCTCCTCACCTCTTAACACAAAGATGATAAAACCTGCAACCAAGACCGTAATGGAACTTAAGATGCCAAGTGAAAACCGAAATAAGTCCATATAATCCTTAATCCGTGTTTTTACTTCCATAACCATTTCTTTCCCAAGACTAGGTTAATTGAAAATTTCTGGTATAAAATAGATCGCTTTAATAGTGCTTTTTCTCGTAATTTGATTGATTTAAATAATTATTTACGTCGTTTTTTTCAGTTTCGTCAAGGTCAAACCAATCAAAAATTAATTCATCTATTTCCTCTTGCTTTTTAGAAAAATCTGCTTTAGGCTGTTTTTTTAATAAATTTATGATTTCTTTCACCTTTTCAATTACTTGATTCTTTAATTGATTGAAAAAATTACTCATATCCTCTTTCTCAGGTATACGAACTGGTAGACGCTTAAAATCCTCTGGAGTAGCATGACCACTCATACCACCAAGAGTGGTATTAATTATTTTTCCTAAAAAGTAACTTGCTAGTTTAGAATTTAAATAACCCAAAACAAACTCTGTTTCTAATGTTGAACCATAAAATAAATTGCTATTCCCAGCTACAATTGCATATTCAACCAGAGTTGCTTTTATTACCCCGTGGTGGGCATTAGTTGTGATTCCCCTTCTAAAATAAAGATCAGGATTTCTAAAAACAGACTGTCTTCCTTTTGAATCTCGTGCACGAGTTTTTATTAGCTTTACTGAATCAGGACTCCAATCGATATACCATCCTTCAGACCCCCAATATGGATAATATGATCCTCTTTCAAAGGGCACAAGAAATTTATCTCCGTTAATACCATTTAACCTATAATGTTCTAGTATCTCTTTATTTACAATGGACAAATCAATAATTTTATCCTTGCCCAAAATCCGATATTTGTCAAGCTTAATACTACCACGGTTATGTAAGTCCTCCCAAAGTTTTGATCCTTTTATAATAACAAGATGTCCATAATTGTCACCAGTGGATAATCCCTCACCTCCAATAATGTGCTCCCTTAATTCTTCATATTTCCATCCATTCTTAACATTATTAGGGTTTATAGAATTACACAATCGCATTATTTGAATGAAGTTTAAATCAACATTTACCCAAAAGGGAGTACCCTTTACCCATTCATATTCTTCTTGATTAATAAATTTTACCTTCTTTTTTGGAGGTTTAAAATACTCATTTTGAGTTTTCAGCCGATCGATTAATTTTATTTTATTAGTTTTACGATTACTACAACTATCGCAATCACAGTGACTTTTATTCTGTTGGTTATTTTCTCTTGATGAAACACTGTATCCTTTCTCACACAATCGTTTGGTTAAAGTTATAATACAGGTTCGTGATGTCGTCATCGGCCTAAATAGGTCAATGGGAGCAAGCAATATTTCATTGATCTTACAAGTATCTAAAATCAAACGTCTGAGAATCGTATGCGATTTCAAGGAAAGAAAAGTATCACTAAGAATAAAACAAATAGTTCCATTATTCTTTACGTTATGAATTGCATTGGCCAAAAATAACGTGTAGAGATCGTTTGCCCCCAATTTGTAACCATAAACGCTGGCAAGGTCATGATATATTTGTTTGTATATATTTTTAAGATATGATGGAGATTTTCTTCCGTAGGGAGGATTCCCTATGATACAATCGAAGTTTTGACCATTTAAAAAGTGAATCCAGTTCTTCAAGTCAAGAGTATCAAAATTGAACACGTTAGATTTCCATTGCACATAATATTCGCCGCTTAAGAAAAATATTCTAAGAGTAGAAAGAAGTACCGCAAAAGGATCAACATCAATTCCCCAAATATGAGAGATAGCTTTCTTTGTTGCATCTAAGTCTGAGTAACCCTCATTTCTCAGGCTTCTTTTGACTTCGCTTATGCAACCTTCTAGAAATTGTCCATTTCCGCAGGCAGGATCAATAATAATTGGATTAGATGAAAGATCAAGCTTTGATACCATATAATCTACTGTTTCTTTAGGAGTATAAAATGCTCCTAGAGTTTGTTGAAGTTGACATAATTTTAGAATTTCCTGATATAAGATTCCAATTTGATAAATATTCAGTTTCTTAATATTATACTTCGTAAGAGTACCAGAGATATCTGTTTTCACTTTTTTAGAGGGATAAAAATAATCAAAATCTGTATTTGGAAGATTTAACTTATATTTAGATGATTTTTCATTAATTTTCATATATTTAGAAAGAATTAACTTGGCTAAATAATTTAAAGTTGAATACAATACAACTTTACTTCTCACCTTTTTAATAGAGGAAGGACCTAGAGGCTTTTTTGTTTGGTTGAAAAATCTTTCCAAAACATGATGAGTTCCAGCTTGGTATTTTTTCCCATCTAAATCTGTGAGCTGTCGTCGGCCTATTCTGATAATTTGATCAAGTATAGATTCTTGTACAGATGATATGAAGTAAGGTAGGATCTGTGTTAGTTCATTAAGAGAATTGGAAGTCATTATTATTCATTTAACGGTTAAAATTACCTTTAAAGCTTGTTTCCAACTATAAATCTTAGCTTGACGAATACTAGAATCCATTTGAGGCCGAAATATTGTAGGTTTCAGACTAGCATAAATTTGCTGTAATTCATCAATGTCTTGCCAGTAAGAAACACTTAGTCCTGCTAAAAACGCAATACCAGTTGCAGTCATATCTAGTTCTGGAGAACGTTTGACTTCTAAGTTTGCAAAATCAGCAAGACACTGCAATAAAATGTCTGATTTGGACACTCCACCGTCAGTTTTAATTGAACGAATCGGAATCTTTGTATCTTGTTCTAGTCCTTCAAGTATATCAACAAGTCGAAGAGAGATTCCTTCAAATACTGCACGAGCTACATGTTTACGGTGTGTATTCAAAGATAATCCTAAAATTGCACCTCGCGCGTTTGGAGAGAAGTAGGGGAAGCGAATGCCTGATGGAGTTGGAATAAAGATCACTCCTTCTGTATCAGAACATTGAGAAGCATATTCATTCAACACTTGAGGTGTATCACTTAAACCTATACCTTGATCAAGCCAATCAATAAGAGTTCCAGCCGTAGCTACAAATCCTTCAAGCATATATGTTGGATTCCCGTTAATCACCCAAGCAATAAGAGGAAATAATCCTCGCTTTGAAAGTTTTCCTTTTTCTCCCACATTCATATCAACAAAACTTCCTGAACCTTGAGAAATCTTAACATCTCCAGAATGAAAACAACATTGACCAAAAAGCGAAGCTTGTTGATCACCACAAGCAGCACGAATTGGAATCTCAGCTCCCTGAAATAAGGAAAAATCCGTGGTTCCGTAATCACCAATTGAATCTTTAAGGTTAGGAAGAATTTTCTCTGGAATTTTGAAGATTTTTAAGATGATTTTATTCCATTTCAATTGAAAAGGATTTAAGAGCCCTGTTGCTGCATTACTATAATCAGAAGCGTGGATTTTTCCTCCTGTTAACTTGTAAATGAACCAAGTATCTATTGTGCCAAATGCTATTTCTCCCCTCTTACATCTCTCATATAGGTCTTCGATATTGTCTAATACCCAACATAAGCGTACTGTGACATGATCTGTGGTAAAATCAAGCATTGAAGTTGCAGTGAGCATGGTATTCCGCGTGATTTTACTAAGAATCCAAGAGATTTTCTTTAAGAGGCGCCACTTTTTATTATTATTCATTAATTTACATGTATCTGCTGCACGAACATCGGCCCAGTTAATAAAGTTAATTACTGGTTTACCAGTATCTTTTTCCCACATTGTGAAGCTTGCTCGCTGATTAGTGATACCAATTGCCGCAATATCTTCTGGAGATAGATTAGAAACTTGAAAAAGACGATTGACAACAGTTAACAATGATTGCCAAAGATCGATAGGATCATGTTCAATCCACCCTACTTTTGGACGGAGATGTGTTATTTGCTCATACTCACGGGCAATAATCTCTCCTTTTTTATTAACTAGGACAGCTTTTATCCCAGTAGATCCACTATCTATAGCTAAGATGTATTGCATTTCAATCTCTACAACAATTAGTCCTGTTATAACTTCATCTAATAACTAGATTATTAGTACGACATATCCTGTTTTTGGATACTTTAATAGCTTCATCAATTAAATAAGACATGTGTGCTTTCTTTCAATTTAATCACATTATAAATATATCTTGAAAGATTAATGCCACATAAGGAGGATTTTTTAAATAGAAGAGCTTTAAGGCAGGTGGAAATTTTTTGATTTATGACTTTAATATAACCTATGAAAAATTCAGTTAAATAAAAATAAGTGAATAAGTCATGCCAGAACAACAAAAGGTGTATATCGCAGGAGGGACTACCACACCCTTCGATTACCCCTTAAATCTCCAAATCGAAGAGATGGTAGCGAATTGTATACGTCAATTATATACTGATGTTCCTGAATTTCATCTGAAAGATGTAAGGGAACACGGAATGGTGGTTTACAGTCATTTCAGTGTGCATTTTGCCCACCAACTTACTAGCTATTGGATATTGCATGACCATCTGGGCCTAGTTGGAGTTCCTCATTTTCGGATTGATAATGGGGGTAATACTGGTGGATCAGCTCTGTATGCAGCTTATGCTCTCGTACGAGCGGGACTTGCAGACATTGTTCCTGTAATTGGGTATGAATTAATGGGATCAGTTTCACAGAGCAAAGGATCAGAATTCATAGCGATTGCGTCAGATACTAGGTATGAAGCAATGCTCGGAGCAAACTATACAAATTACTATGCAGGGCTAGCAAGAGTATTTATGGAAAAGTATGGACTGACAGAAGAGGATTTTGCTGAAATAGCGGTTAAAAATAAGAATAACGCCGCAGCGACTGGTGAAAAGGCACAACATTTCAGGAAACTTGGAGAGAAAAAAATGACTGTGGATGATGTCATGAATAGTCGACTAATTTCATATCCATTAAAGAAGTGGGATTGTTGTTTCATGTCTGAGGGAGCTGCTACGGTCTTGGTGTGTAACGAACAGTTCGCTAAACAATATTCACCAGATCACTACGTCGAGATTACTGGTGCTGGATTATCCTCTTGTACTATTCGTGCAGGTGATCGTTATGCGTTTCCAGGATGGACAGAAAGATATGGAGAGGGCTATCCTGGGTTAGGCGAGTTTGCTGCATGTCGTCATTCCGCAGAAATCGCATTCAAAATGGCTGGAATTGAATGGAAGGATTCCTATAAGTACTTGGATGTAGCAGAAGTCCATGATGCATTTTCAACCTCTGAATTCCAAATATATAATGCTCTTGGATGGTGTGAGTCAGTTACTCCCAAACAATTCATTCAGGATAGAATGCCTATGATGGAAGGCGAAATTCCTACAAATCCTGGTGGTGGACTTATTGGATATGGCCATCCAGTTGGTGCAACTGGATTGATGTCTACCATTGAGTGTTATTATCAACTTGGAGGTTTGATTCCAAGGGAACACAGATCAACAGAAAATGAAGTCAAAGATGCTGAAGTTGGTTTAGTCAATTCTCATGCAGGAACAGGCACATCCATTAGCAATTTCATCCTAAAGAGAGCGTGAGGTAATATTAGATGAAAAAGAATTTACATCAAACTCCAAACAATAAAGATTTCAATTGGCAAAAATGGTCTAAAATAAATGAGTTAATACCTGAACAAGGATGGGTCTGGCAGAATGTTCGAGCAGGTACAGCAGGGGGTACTGACTGGATAGAACAACAAATATACTATGATATGTTATACACATTCCGATTGGGTGCCTTGAGCCCATATGCTAAAGGATTACTTGAAGGAAAATTACTTGGAACCAGATGCCCAAAATGTGGGGATATTACTTTTCCCCCCCGTGTTAACTGTTGGAATCTTGAGTGTAAACTTGAAATAACAGAGTGGGTTGAAATGCCTCATTCAGGAATTCTACATACTTTCACCATCTGTGGTTTTGCAGCCAAGAGCGCGTTAAAGAAACTACCTTTTGTTTTAGCTTACGTTCTTGTTGGAGAAAGTAAGACTGCTATTGCGAATATATTAAAAATAGAGGAACCATGGCATGTTGAAACAGATATGCCAGTTATTATTAAGTTTACTAAGAAGAAGCGAGTTGGTAACCTTATTGATTTTTGGTTTGAACCAGAGCCAAGCTGGCGTCCATCTCCCATGACTCCTGAGAAAGAACGAATCAAAAAGCTATGTGAACCAGTTTATGAATGGATTAAAATCTTAAAACGGAGTATATGACATCAATATCTCCAAACTTCTTTTTTCTATAAATTTCTTAAATTTGAGGAAAAAAATTTGGGAAAACTACTTTGGAGACCCTCTAAAGAGTGGTTAAAACACGCGAATATTACCCAGTTTATTAACTTTGTAAATGAAAAATATAAACAGAAAATTAGTTCTTATTCGCAACTATATAGCTGGTCGATTGAGAACATTCAAGATTTTTGGGCTACAATGTGGGATTTTGGAGGTATAATTTCCTCTCAAAGTTATACAAAAGTCGTAGACAATTTGAATACTTTTTTTGACTTGAAATGGTTTGATGGCGCACGACTTAATTTTGCAGAGAATCTTTTAAAGTTTAAAGATGACCATATCGCGTTTATTTTTAAGGGAGAAATGCAAACTCGATCTGTTTTGACCTACGCTGAGCTCAATAACCAAGTAAGCCGATTGGCGAAGACATTAAGAGAATTTGGCGTTGTTTCTGGGGATAATGTTGCAGCGTATATGCCCAATTTAATAGAAACTGTAGTTGCAATGCTTGCGGCTACAAGTATAGGGACAACTTGGGCAGCTTGTGGAGCTGAATTAGGCCCAACAGCAGTATTGAATCGCTTAGGACAAATTAAACCAAAGATTCTCTTTGCTGGAGATGGATATTTTTACAAAGGAAGAGCTTTTCCAACTTTGAAAAACGTTGAAGAAGTAGTAAGAGGACTTCCATCTGTTGAAAAAGTCATCATTGCCTCATATGTGGAAAAAAGACCTGAAATCAATGATATTCCTAATTCAATCTATTTTAAAGATTTTTTATCTTCTGATGAACATCCCAAAATGCAATTCGAACAATTACCTTTCACACACCCTGGGTATATTATGTTTTCATCAGGAACGACAGGAAAACCTAAATGTATGGTGCAGAGTACTGGAGGAGTTCTTATAACCCAGCTTAGAGATACTGTGCTTCATACTGATTTGAAAAGAGATGATGTAATTACCTATATTACATCCCCAAGTTGGATGATGTGGAACTGGTTAGTTAGCTGTTTAGCAACTGGCGCGACCATTGTTCTTTACGATGGAAATCCTCTATATCCTGATTGGGGAGCAATGTGGAGATTAATTCAGGAGGAAAAAATAACAATTTTTGGTACCAGTGCAAGTTATCTTCACTATCTCAGTGGCTTAGGAGTACAACCCAGAAAAGATTTCGATTTATCCTCATTACGGATAATCTCTCAGACAGCTTCACCTATATCGGCTGAAGTGAATGAATGGCTATACAAAGAAATTAAGAAAGATTTACATTTCAATTCAATTACAGGTGGTTCTGATATAAATGCAATTTTCGCAGGGGGTTGTGCTATCCTACCTGTATATGCTGGCCAAATTCAAGTACGGGCCTTAGGAATGAAAATTGAAGCCTATGATGAAGCAGGTAATCCTGTGCGGGATCAGCAGGCGGAGCTTGTGTGTGAAACCCCTTCTCCGAGTATGCCTCTATACTTTTGGGATGATCCAGATAATAAACGATACAAGCAAGCTTACTTTGATTTCTATCAACCCGCTGGAAAAAATGTGTGGAGACATGGTGATTTCTGCGCACTTCACAGTGAAACAGGGGGACTTACAATGTATGGCCGTTCTGATGCAATTCTAAAACCTTCAGGAGTGAGAATCGGTACATCCGAAATATATAACGTTGTTGAGGCGTTTCATGAAATAACAGATAGCCTGGCGATAGGCCAGAACTGGAAAGGAGATCAAAGGGTCATTCTATTTGTAAAACTTACTCCTGGTTTTAAATTAACAGAAGAGTTAACAAATCGGATAAGGAAAGTATTACGTGAGAAAACGTCTCCGAGACATGTCCCAGCTATAATTTTAGAAACACCTGACATTCCATATACTTTTTCCATGAAGAAAGTCGAAATTGCTGTCACTAATATTCTCCATGGTAAACCAGTTACAAATCGTGGCGCGCTATCAAATCCTGAATCGTTGGATTATTTTGAAAAAATACGATCTAACTTATCCTGAAGAAAAAAGATGACTATGTCCTTGATGAATCTTCTGGGTTAAGTTCTACTTTTACATCATTGATTTCAGCTATCTTTTTATCAATTTCTTCTTTAATTCTCAAAATCTCTCTAGTTGTTTTTTCTATCTCCTTAGATAACTGTTTTTCTTTCTCTTCCTCTTTAATTTCGTTTAGATATTCTTGAAGTGTTATTAATTTATATTGATGAGACCCAAATTGTAGTTTCAACTCCTGTAATTGGCTTTCTTTTGTTTCAAGCTTCTGTTCAACAAGTTCCTCTCTATCAACATCTAATAATTCTTCAGCTCTCTCAATATACTGACGAATAGATTGAATTCTGAGTTCTCCTCTCCTTTTCCTAAAAAACAATGCAAGGTTACTATTCTCCCCAAGTCTTAGAATAATAACATTGACGTCCGTTGTTTCAAATACAAGTTTGTTATAACTTTCTAAATCAAAGTTACAGATTTGATATATCTTTTTCAGAGAAGCTAATGTTTCAGAGATATTTTCTCCTAATTTTGGTATATTTACTTTGTGTTCAAATGTACTGTGAAACACGGTGCCATCGTTATAAAACATGACAACATGTTCAACTTCAGGCAGGGTTCTTTTAATTCGATCAATTGTTTTTTCAATCAAAATTATCACCATCAGGTAATCACGAAATTTCTAAACCTGAAAATCAGCATGTTAATTATGGAATGAATTTTAAAAGGCCCAGATTTAAATAAAATAATTAATACTCCAATACTAACACATAATAACCCAGATACTAGGATTCCAAGAGTAATATCATAAAGAAAAGTGAAAAAAAGAGTTGCCAAGAATAATTGATAGAGAGTGGTTATGAATCCGAGCTTCCAGAATGTTTTAATGCTAATAGGCCGATTATTTTCCTTTGCAATATTCAGAACTAAGATATTATCGCCTAATGGTGTCAAATTGTCTCCCCAATTCGCACCGATGGAAAGACCGTAGTAATATATATTTTTTGAAGAAGGAGAAGTACCAGCTATTCCTTGAACTATCGGAATAAAGACTTTTGTAACAGGAACATTATCGATGAACGAACTAGAAAGAGCTGCAACCCACATTATTATGATCAGTTGTAAAAATTCATTTCCTCCTCCAATACTTCGAAGGATGCTCGATAATAGATCAACAACACCTACAACTTCCAATCCTCCTACAACTATAAAAATACCGAGTAAATAAAACATTAATTCGAAATCAAACTTTTCAATAATTTCTTTTGCGTCTAAACGACTAATAATGGTTAATAACATTGCAATACTGAGAGCGATCACGTCAGGAGGTAGAATCTCAGCAGGAAAAATAATGAAGGAAAACATTAAACTACTCAATCCAATTAAGGAGGCATATAATAAACGGGGACTTTGGACAACATTCCAGACATCAAAATCATATAATAAAATTTTGATAGCTTTATCTTTTGGAATGGATAAATCATTTTTGTAGAGAAATACAAAGAGTAATAATGAAAAAATAAAGGTTATAATTGAAAAGAATCCAATCTCAAAGAAGTAATCAATAAATGAAATTCCAGTAGAGGGATTAAATATCAATATATTGGGGATAGAAGAGATAGAAAAAAATGTTCCTCCAATATTAACCATGATTGCTTGAGTTAAAATATATGGGGTTGGAGAAACGTTTAAAACACGACTTGCTGTAATGGTAAGGGGAATTAAGATCATTACAGTTAAAATGTTATTTAATAAAGATGAAAAAAGGACTGAGATTGTACAGAGAATGATCATTAGTGGAATCGGTTTTCCCCGCGACATCTTTATCATCACAACAGCTAAGAATTGAAAAGTACCAATTTCATCTGAAATATGAACGATAAACATTATACCAATAATCAACATTAATGAATGGAGATTCACATAATTGTCAGCTTGAGAACCGAATAATAGCTCCACGATGGTGGAAAAATCGATACCTTCGAGAAAAGTCAAGGTAAAATAGCTAATTAATCCCCCTGTGATAGCAACAATAGCACGATTCATTTTTTCAGTCAAAATAATTATAATAGCACCAATAAAACAACAAGTAATAATCAAACTACTAATAAAAATCCCTATCACCATGAATTCATGCTTATTCTACTTTAAAATCTACTCTTTTTCATTAAAATTATTCACAACCCTTCTTTTAACATGTGTTTAAAAGGTTTAGATACATTTGAAAATATAAATGAAAAGCCAAATAATTTATATGCCTAATAATGCATAAAAAGGAGAGTATAATCACTTTTAAGTAATGGATCAAAAAATGATTATTTTCCATTTCTTTAGCATCTTAGGTACCCCAAATGCAGGTAAAACATCTCTCTTATTTCGCTTGTACTCAGGTATTTTTTATTCGAATACTCAAGGAGGTATTAGAGATTTTGAACAAGCCCGAGTTGATCAAGTTCACCTTCGTACTATAAACATACTAGAGAAAAAGTTACCAACAGAAAAGTGGGAACCACTCACTCTAGGTTCTGTAGGGCATATTTACGTTCTTGATGTTTCAACTCAAAAGGAATATTCTCTTGGACTTGACTTTTTTCAAAGAATTCGAGTTTCAAGATCATTACAGAAGCTCCCATTTCTTATCTTCGGGAATAAAATTGATCTAATTAACCCAAATGATGAAGAAAAGCTCCTAGAGGATTTAAAATTAACTATAGAAGGATATAACAAAACTTATAAAGTTCAATTTATTTCCTGAAAAACTACTGAAGGAATAATTGTAGGAATGGACTGGTTAATGAAGAAAACAAATATATATTTCTATATACCCAAATTTAGGAAATAAGAAATGTCTAACCTAAATTCCATAGGTGGTAGTATAAATAAAAAAGGAAAAGTCAAAAGAGCTATTATTAATTCTGAAGCACGCGCTTAATTCACCTTTCATTCTGGATTTTAGCAGTGAATCATATTTTTCAAAATTTTCCTGCATCTCAGGATGCCAAAAGTGCTGTGGATATGGTTATTATTTACCTTCGGAGTTTCCTCAACTACCAGATAGAGTAAAAGGAAAATTAATCTTAGATAAAGATGGAAAATATGAAATCGAACGTCATATAGGGCGTTGTATTTTTTATAATAATGATAAAAATTTTTCATGTTCCATCTATGACCACAGGCCCCTTCGATGTAAGATCTATCCATATTTTCCATTGATTGTTGAGAAACGAATAATCATCACTATGGAACCCGCACTGAAAATGAAAAATCATAATAATCAAATCAAAGGGTGCCCAGGAATCGGAAAATCAGAGAAAACTCTATGGAGGACGATAGAGGAATGTTTATCGTTCTTAGAGAAGCTCTCAGATGTACCTGAACTTCTTTCCACCATGATTGTCGATCATGAGGCTTTTAACAGAATAAGAGACGACCGATGGTTTATTGAACATCAAAATAAGTATTAATATCTCTCAATCCTTCAAACATGCTTTTTAAGCCAAGTAACGATTTCAGAATAAGCTGTTATTTTATTTTTTAACTTAGTAATTCCATGCCCTTCATCAGCGAACCGAAGAAGTTTTACTGACAAACCTCTTTCTTGGAGACTCTCATACATCTGTATTGATTCTGATACAGGAACTCTCTCATCATTATCCCCAGCAATTATAAATAAAGGTGCTGTTATCTGATCAACTCTATGGATTGGGCTAATTCGAATTAATGTTTCCATATCATTATCAAGGCTGCCATATTCAGTCTCACGATGTTTTCGTCTCCAAGAAGCAGTATTTTGCAAAAAAGTAACAAAATCTGCTATACCAAAAATATCTACTCCCGCTTTCCATAAGTCTGGATACTCAGTCATTGCGGATAATACTGCAAAACCTCCATAACTTCCACCAAAAATAACGAGGCGGTTAGGATCAAGCGAAGCATTGTTTTTCTGGATGTGCTTTACTAAATACTTAATGTCCCGAACAGCATCCAGCCGTCTCTCGCAATTATCAAGATTAAGATACTTTCGTCCATAGCCTGTACTACCACGGATATTAGGTGTTATTACTGCAAATCCTGTAGACAAGAAAAATTGGATCACAGGAGAAAAATTAGGTCGAATTTGAGCTTCAGGACCACCATGGATAACAAGAATAGTGGGCCATCCAGTATCAGGTTTTTCTCCAGAAGGCAAATAACGAAAGTAAGGAATGAGCATTTTATCAAAGGTAGAAAACCGTTCTAAAGAACAATTTCTGAATTTATCAGGATTGAGGCTAGCTATATTGACATCTGTTGCTTTCCAGAAGTTTCTTGACTGTAAATCAATGATCCAGATATTAATTGGAGTCGTGGGCGAGCTAAGGGTCAGTGCTAACATATTTCCATCAGGAGAGAGACTTAATCCTTGTTTAAATGTTCTAGAGTCCGCTGATACAATAACAGCTTCAGGAGGTAATGCCAATGTTTCGTAATCAGAACAACCTTGTGTAGAAAATATCGCTCGTGACAAAGTACTATATCCATCTTGATTATAAGCGAAATAGGTGTAAGGAGAATTCTTACGAAAAGCACATTTAGTAGCAGATGATTGGTAGTCAATTTCAAATTTAAGATCGGTTTCCAATTCATCAATGACTGTAAATTGCCCATCAAAAGAGATTATAACAAAGCGAAGGAAATCGCTTCGGTAATCAGATAGTGCCAGTAAATGATTATTGTCAAGCCATTGAACCGCAACCCAACGTGCTTCAGTTTCACCTGATATTTGACGAGATAGCTCTTTAAGATGACCTGTTTCTGTTTCTAGAAGGTATAACTCTTGAAAATTATTTCCATGAGTCTTTGAAAGAACAAGAAATTTTTCATCTGGAGAAGCTAGTTGAACTGAGAATAAACCTTGCTCTGGTTGGTAAAGGATTTCGGAAGTATTATGTTGAACTGAGATTTTATGGCGATATATGCCAAAAACAGATTTATTTTCGATATTAGCGGCATAATAGAGAGCATTGTCAGTCACCAGATTAATTAAGTGCTTTGTTTTCAGGTCAGAGGTGAGCCATCCCCCTGTTTGATCTCTAGTGAGAAATCCAATCTGAAAGTTTTCGTCTCCTTTGTTATCCTTTAAGAAGAGAAGTGTTCCATCAGCAAGGTAATAAGGGTCAGTACACCTATCTTTTTCGAAAGTAATTCTAGTTGGCAAAAGGGTCTTTTGAGGCTGGATAGCCACGGTAAATATCTGAAAATAGCCTGGATTGTCATACACAAAAGCAATATCTCTGCAATTTGGATGCCAAGTAGCCCCACCTGCAGTTTCTATCGCTAAATATTGCTTAAAATCATTAAAATCCGAAAAATCCATTAAAACTCCTCAATCTAATACCTGTGACTTAATCTAGAGTGGAAAATAAATTTTTTTCAATTCACATGAAGCATGAAAAATTAAAGCCATTATTCTCTAGTGGAGAATAATGACCAATGTTGCTGGATAAACACAACAAAGAGATTTTCTGGTTTAAACTGATAAATTGTGCATTCTTAACTCCGTTTTCGCCAGAAGAGCACTATTACGCTAAGTGTTAAGATCAAACCAATAATTGGAATCCCTTGTGATGTTGTTTCGTCAAGAGGTTGTGTTTTCGAGCTTGTGGCTGCTGAAGAAGTGGGCACAGATGTTGTATCAATTGAGGTAGTTTCAATTGGAGCTTCTAAAATAGTAATAAATAGGGGCATCTCGTCCAAAACATGACTGGTATTGCGTAACTCCACAATGACTTCATACTCACCTGGATCAACAAATGAGGCCGCTTCAACGGTTATTTCCACCCTTTGAGAACAACCGTGTATTGTTGGGCATAAGTTGGTAATTGTATTGGGATCAAAACTCACATTGATACCGATAGGTGTTACTCCTGTAGTAAGGGTTCCAGACCCTGGAAGTTCTCCATCATTTTCTACATAAAAAAAGACGGAACTATTACTTTTTTGTTGAACTGAAACTGATCTCGAAGCATAGCTGAATTTGAGGTTACTTGGTTTAGGGTAAAGATATATCTCATTAGAAATATTGATATTATCTAACGAATGGCCACCTTTCATTACGATTCCGAAGTATTTTGATGTTGTGAACGTTGTATCCAGTGCAGGAATTTTTAATGATCCATCAACGAACATGTAAAATTGTCCATTTGAATGACGGGTCACATCAATATGATACCAACCAGAAAGGCCGCTAGGATAACCACAAGAACCAAGTTCGCTCACTGCGCCGTCTACACGTTTCCACAGAGTAAACCCAGGGGTTCCTGTGTTAGGGTCTATCCATATCATGATATCATAACCATTCTGTTGATCGCTTTCGAGATTATTTGCCATAAAAAAAATATAGAGATGTTCACCAAGCCTGAGATTGGTCTTATTAATGTAAACATCAAAACTCCATGTTCCATTCGCTACAGAGCTAGTATGAGAAGCAACATGCCATATGTTTCCACCTGTGGCATGTAGGATGCTATCAGTAACAGAAAAGGTACCATTTTCTATTGTCCAATCAGTTAAGTTTCCATCGAAATTATCAAACCAACCAGCTGTAGCAAGGTCTGCTTCATTACCAACATGTGGAATGATAATTTTCTTATAAGCTAAACCTATTGGCACACTTTCAATGCATACCAATACTGTAGTGAGTATCAATCCAGCTAATATTATGAGAATTCTATTAGATTTTAATTTCATTATTTTTTTCACCTTATTATTAGTACTACTGACTGACTTTCAATTTTTTAAGGCCAGACTATCATGAAGGAACATATTATTCATTGTAGAATAATATGATATATTATAAAATACTATATTATATTAAGCTTTCTATGCCAAAGTTTATAAAATAATACTATACATATAACTTATATTATACCTCTTCATTCTATTAAAAGGTGTAAAAAAAGTGTCATCTAAAAACCCAGGGCTTCATAAGTTCCCCATCAGAGTGAATCTCGACAAAGACGATGAAAAAAAGTTTTTGACAATTCAAGAAAGGTTTAAATTGAAGAGTAAGTCTGAAGTTCTTCGTTTTTGTGTAAATAAGGTCTACCATGGTATGACCCTTGAGGTTGATGAAGATATTTCTAATGAAATACAAAAAATTATTTCAAGCCGTCACATCAAGATTAAATATGCAATAACAAGCATTAATGATTTTATCAAACGAGCAATTAGTGATTTTCTAGAAACTTTAAAAGAAGAATGGAGTCTGAAAAATTGGAATATGCGTCAAACACTCTCCCCTGAAGAAAATAATACTGCTTTAGCATTGCTCGAATTACAACTAAAAAAGATTCCAGGTGTGACAATTGATGATTTAATGGAATACCTGAATAAAGACCGAATTTCAATACGAAAACATATTGAAAAATTTGTCGCCGAGGCATTACTTGACTTCAGAGAGTCCGAAGGTAAGATTTATTATTATGCTCGATGATCTTAATTAGGATGTTTTTATATGGAGAGGATACTTGTCCACAGCTATAAGGGAGGAACAGGAAAAACCACAATCGCTTTAAATATGGCTAATCAATTAGCGAGTGAGAATAAAGTGTTATTAATTGAGAGTGACTTCTTTATGCCCTCATTTCATTATATCTTTCAAAGTAAACCTGAACTATATTTTAACGATTATTTGAAAGGGGATGTCAATTTTAATGAAACAATCATCCATGAGACTAATCTCAATATAGATGTGATTTTTACAAACAAAGATTTTGATCCTAATGAGAAAATTATGGGATCTGATCAGAAATGGTTTATAGTAACGCTCCAACGCATGATGAAGGATCTTGAAGCCCTTGAAGACCATTATGATTTTGTTATTTTTGACTCTCCACCTGGATGGCACATGATCTTAATTAATCTGATCATGTTATGTAATAAAGCGATTCTTATCCTTCGACCAAATTCATACGCGGTTTCAGGAACTCAGAAAATGATCGAAATAATTTATAAGAGAGCAAAACCTATAAGAAATTGGGATATGTTTATACTTTTCAATCAGGTTCCAGAAATTGAAATGATTACAGATTTAGAACGCTGGGGGGAACAATTCCAAAAAAATGGAATAAAATACGCTGGGTATATTTCATGTTCGTGTGAGACATCCTATCAGATGGCCCATGAAGCGATGATTTTTTCAGCAGAACATCCTTTCCATGTGGCTTTAAAAAAAGCTATAAACAACATGTTCAACGGCCTCCTTTGAGAAGTGAGAAGATATTATCTACAAACGGATCTGAATTTATTACCTAGGATTCGCGGGTGAAAGAAAGTTCCTCACTAGCTTTACACATATAGCTAAGGAGTCTGTCTTGATCAACAATCTCAGGTTCACAATTATACTTTTTAACTGTTGTATATAATTTGTAAGCCCTCAGAATTTGGGCTTCGGAAATAATCATTGCTTCTGGGAGGAGAACACCAACCAAAAACACCACCGTGACATAAGGGATTGTAAGATACCTATACACGAATTCGGAGATGATTTCAAAATCTATGGTGGGTAGAGAGAGAAAATCTAGAATAAAGGTAACAATATATGTAGACATTTGTATAAAATCAACTAGACCAATATAAATCCAAGCATAAATAACCATCTTAACACGTGTATCGGGGTATGCTGGCCTGAGTGTGAGGTAAACATATAACCATACAGTTGCATAATAAAAACCACCTAAATAAAAGAAAAATAAAAGAATCTCAAAGGGAAAGGAATCAGGAAAAATAGTCATTAATGTTAAATATGTTTGCAGAACCACCATAAATACTCCTAGGATGATCCAAAGAATTGTGGGTTTATTTTTCCACTGCCAACGAAGCCTGAGAGCATGTGTTGTTTGAAAGAATAGAATAAGAAATTGATTAAGAAAATTAAAAAAGATGAATATTGGATCAATAGTACCACCTTCAAGCATCGAAATATAGAAAGATCCTAATAGAAATCCAAGACTATTGGTAAAGAACCACCCTGCAAAAATGAGGTAGTCCAAAGATCCAATCCGACGATAGTTTCGTAATGCGACAAATCCTGCTGGAATCCAAAAAACTGATACCAGAGTGACAATCTGATAAATTAGATCCATTGCCATAAAAAAATCCAAATAATGAACGATTATATCAACAATATCCAAATTTAATCACCAAATATTGTTATTCTCGAAACAGTAGTTGTTCAAGGAAGAAGGAAATGGTGAGTGATTACTCCTCTCTTCGGAATTATCATTTCCCAATTTACTATCGTTTTGGCATCAGATATCAAATGATTAAAGGGATAGTTCGACTTCCAGCTATTTAAAGTTAACTACGCTGTGTATTTCATTTTGAAAGATTGAGTTTTACACTGAATCAAAATTCCAGTAAAGAAGTAAAATAAGAAAAAATATCAGAAGAACAATTATAATCATTTGCGGATTGTATTGTGCCAAAATTAGGTCAAAACTTTCTTCAAATTACAGAGCATTCATTAACAGAGAAAGATCTATCTAAGGGTATAATTAGGAAGTAAACTAGATTCCTGTAAAAATGGTTAAAATTTCGTAAATCTCCAAAAGAAAAATTATTTATTGAAGTCATTTTCAGCAGGTTTCAGTCCACACAAAATCATTTATAGTCACAAAAAGATAATTGGAGATAAAATTAATGGCAAAACAACGATTTGAAGAAGGAGATCTCTGGGTAGAAATCGATCTCGACCTATGCACCGGAGCAGGCGAATGCGTTGACGTCTGTCCCGAGGATGTCTATGAAATCGTAGATGGGAAGGTTACTGTTCCAAACATCGGGGATTGCTCAGAATGTGCCGCATGTGATGGAGTTTGTCCAAATGACGCCATCTTAGACCACTGTTCTTGGTAAGGGCACTCCTCACTCTTCTTTTTTATTTTTAATATTACTGGGTCTCTTTTCTTAATAGGTTATTTTAGGAGGGGTACTTCTTTGAAGATTTCAGAAATGAAAAAATGTTGATTTTTAGCTGAACTTAATGACAATAATTCTGAAATACTGAACGATTAATGAGAAAGAGAACGATGAGGACATGAATTATGAAGACTTGAAGGAGGCATCCCTTAAAATCTTTGAGGCTATCTTCACAAATCAACATGGGGTCGAATTGGATGGACAATTTTATCCAATTCATCGTGTAAAGTCTGGTTTGCGGAATGTGACCTACCATGATATCTGATTTATCGAACAAAATCCTTAGAAGGATTCATGAGATGCACGGATGGCTCAAGAAGGGCATCAGATCTTATGGGGCTTGAAGAATAGGACTAATGTACTACGAATTATTGATGGGAATTTCACTTTATTAAAGGAATAATCTAAGTTCAGATAAATGAATTCAATTCAGGTGTTTAGAAACTGCGATTTAATCTGGAGGAGGTAAAACAATATCAAATAACCAAGGCATCCTTTGTTGAAGAAAAAGATTACATTAAAGAACCTAAAACAGTGCTAGCTGTTACAGTTACTCAAAGAACTCAGGACATTAGAGCGGGAGGAGTTCTCTATGATCTTGAATTAAAACAGCAGAAAGATTCCTTTCTGGGGGAAGTAGTCCATTCTCCTTTTCCTTATATCAGCTCTTTTTTGAGTCTTCGTAATAAATCCCCCCTTCTCCAAGTTATCAAGCATTTTCATACTTTCGACCTTCTTCTGGTTGAGGGTGCGGGAAGACAACACCCAAGATATTTTGGTCTTGCATGTGAATTGGGGGTCGATCTGGATGTTCCTACTATTGGGATTACCCAAAAACCATTGTTTGGTGAAATTGACCATTCTCATCCCCAAGAGGAAGAGAAGTGTGAAATTTTTCCAGTTTTCAATGAAGGGCATCTAATAGCTTATTTCATTAAGAAAAAAGGAAATAAAAAGGGAATTTTTCTATCAATTGGTCATAAAATTACATTACAAACAGCCACTACCATAATATTACCTCTTCTTCTTTATAAGCTACCTGAACCTATACGACTTGTAAAGCTACTTCTTATGAAAACAAACTAACTACATTCCTAGATTCTACTTAATAATTAGAAAAGTTATCACTCCTATTTATAGAAGAGAAGCTATTTTTTTATCCAAAAAATTACCCATTAAGAAATTGAGGGATTTATCATTTCCATTTCACAAATTATTTATGAGATTGATACACAGCAAGGATTGGCAAGACTTCATCATTGCACACCTGATTCAACTGGTACCCCTGTATTATTTCTTCATGGATTTGGATCAAATTCACAGGTATGGTTTACCTATAAGGATTCATTAGGGAATTATTTTATTGAAAAAAATCTGGATTGCTGGGCTTTAAATCTTAGCAATGCAATATCTGGTAACATTGAGACGTTAGCTCATGAAGATTTACTAACTGCTGTTGATTTCATTTACAGAGAAAGAAAAGTACAGGTTTTGATTGTAGCGCACAGTATGGGGGGGATAATTTCACGTGTTTTTACCAGTCCTCATTTTAAGCATCCTTATCCCCTTCACCGGATTGAACAAATGGTTCAAGGAATTGCTTTACTTACTGTTCCAAATCATGGAGTAGGAACAGGAGACATTTCTCGTTTAGAAGAAACTGTATTAATACTTCGTAAATTTCTCAAAGATGATCAAGAACCATTAGCAACCGATCTAGGGCTTGGTTTCATTCAACTTTCTCAAAAAAGTCACCTACTTACCTCACTTAATTCACCTCCACTATTAAATCCAAATATTTTATGGTTTAACGCTGTGGGTACCTTCGATAAGGTCGTTTCGAGAGAAAGTGCTCTTTTCGAAGCATCAGAAATAGAAAATATACCTTATTTCTCTCAACAAGAATTTCCTTGCGATCATATGGTTTTTCCTTTCACTTCGACCATTAAAAAAATCATAAAAGCGATTCCTCAACTTATCGAATCAGTGAATTTAGAATCAAAGGTCAAGATTTATCCAGCTATTCATAGGTATCACGCTGTAGGTGATTCGATTCTAGAGAACTTAATTAAGCGTGTATAAAATATCCTTTTTTGGCATAAAAATGAAACGCAAATTTTTGGATGGAGCTGAATCACTTTACATTAAGGGATCGACAACAGGGTGTTTACTCTTACATGGTGCTGGTGGAGGTACTACTTGGGACTTAAAAGACTTTGCTTATACCCTTAACTCGAAATTAGGGACATCTATTTGGCTTCCAACGTTAAGTGGATTTGGTACAGATCCTCAAGACCTTTATAATGTTACCTTTTCCGATTGGCTGCATGATGCCCATGAGGGCATCAATATACTCCAACAGAAATGCGAACACATCTTCGTTCTTGGCCATAGTATGGGAGGTATTTTGGCTCTTCTCTTAGCCTCAGAGAGAAAAGAGATCAATGCTATTGTAACTTGGGCTGCAGCACTGAACGTGAAAAGTTGTATGCTGTCATTCTTGCCTATTATCAATAAAATACCTCTAATCAAACGAGTTATCCCTGAAAAATTTTCTAGTCTTGTTCCCGAGACATTAAAGGAACAAGGTTGGGTGGGATATGATTGGATACCCACTTCAATTGGTTTTACTGTATTAGAAGCATTAAGGAAAGTTAAGCAATCATTGAAAAATGTAACATGTCCAGCCTTCATTATTCAAGGTACTATGGACGAATTAGTATCCTTAAACAGCGCAAGACAAATATATGAAAGTATTAGTTCTTCAAAAAAGGAACTATGGTATGTAGAAGGAGCCCCACACCCTATTATGAATGATGATTTATTTAAAGTAGAATTATATACCCGTACGATCAATTTTCTCAAAGAAGTAGATTAAAACAAATATAGAGTCATTTTCATTCATTCTCGTAAAATGACCACAGAATTTCTTCATGTGAAATAAAAGCAGTGAGGAATAACCCGGAGGGTTTCTTTGTTTCGACTCTCAAAGGATTTTAACCGATTTTCACTTTTAGAATTTGTTTCGTTGCACATAGACAAGTAAGCGTTCTGATTAGAAGTGTTAGAATTTTTCGATGAAAAAACCCAGCATATATCAAAAATAATTTATGTTGAATCTTAATGATCGGCCAAAACAATAAAAACAAATAACTTACTTAATTTACAGTCATCATACTCTTCTAAAATGTTATGATAATAATTAGGGTGAATTGCAAATTGGAAATTGATAAACATCGCTTTGCACCAGGCATTATTGAGAAACTAATAAAAGATCGTGGAAGAAAACCAACAAAAGAACATGAGCTTCTAATTCGGAATAAAACGTTAGTCCAGCGTACATTAGAGGCTATTAAAGGCATCGATGTTAGTGAACAGGAAGTTTCAGATACTATTCGATGGTTAGAAAAAGTATCTAACTATGTTCCGATTGATTCTGAACACCAATTAGAAGAAATCGTGAAAATTATGGTTCTGTTAAGTCAGGAACGAGCCAAACTTAATGAGCTTTATGACTATCCAGGCCTGAACTTAATGAAGCGAGTCAGAGAGGGTATGATTCGCTACATGATTGTTTTAAGTGAAATTCGCAGTCGACAAAAAGAATATTTGGAGTATTGGTTCACTGATGAATATTGGATCACTGAATGGAGCCGAATATTACTTGATTTGAAACCAGATGGTAATATGGAAAAATATGGTTTTAAAGCTATAACAGCAAAAGATTTTCTCTTCCTTTTAGAACTTGAATTGGCTACTGCAGATGATGCCTCTAAAGTAGAGAAACCTATGATCCGGTTACAACCCATTGAGAACAAAGATACATTTTTGATCATACCCACTCAGGCAGCGGCAGAAGAATATGAGATCCAAGTTAACCGTATTCTGAATGAAACCGTTACCTTTACAGAATGGGTTGATGACTTTTTAGTTGCATTAAAGCTACCAAAATAATTTGCTAATTTATTATCATTGAACGAGAGGAGAGAAGGAGGTTCTTATTTAATACCAGCAAGTAATCTACATGACCAAATTACCGACTTGTTTGATCAGATTATCCAGTTTAAATGAAAGAAAGAATTGTTTAATGTCTCTCAAAAAAACTCTGCTTTCACTCTTTTTCTTGATTCCATCATGATTCATGTCTGATAGAATTGCTAAAAATTTCTCTCCCAGTTTGTTAAAAAAAGAAAAAAAGGGGTGAAGTTAGAAGAAATTGTTTATTTTCTTCTTCTTCTAATTAGGACTGTAGTTGCCATGATTACCGCGAATGCAGTCAATAGTTCGAATCCAGGACCTCCCTCTGCTGTTGAGGAAGTAGTGGTTGTTTCGATTGGAGCTTCAGAAGTTGTTGTTTCTGATGGTGGCGGTGGTGGGGGCACATCACGGATATCCCAGCGCCAATCTTCGTGGCGTTCAAGACGGATATATTCACCTGGGACTCGTGCAGCGGCTTTATAAGGACCAGTACCGACGTAATCAGCAAGTGTTGGATTGAATGCAGTAATGTTTCCGACAAGACTTGGGTCATAAATGTGAGCGGGGACAACATAAGGTACCTGAGTATCAACGAACTCAAAGAAACCAGACTTATTCACATACATGACGAGGGTGTAGTCGTCTGGGATTTCAAGTTTGTAGATGTCTAGCATCTCAGGACCACTTCGGGGAGAGGCAGTCCACTGGAGTATAGAGACATTGACGTCTTGGGCTGTGAATGGGGTTCCATCATGCCAAGTTTCATTTTGATATAGATAGAATGTGTATTTCTGACCATCTTGTATTCCTGCACCAACATCTTCAGTTGTGGATTCTATATCCCACTCATAGGCTAATCCTGGTTCGAGATCCCATGTGGCTGGATCAACGTTGATAAGCCCTTCATAAACATATTGGTTCACGGTCGCTTCATAACCAGTTGTCTGGAAATAAGGATTAAGTGTTCCCATGTTATCGGATAGACAATAGTAGAATGTACCACCATATGGACCACCAAGGGATTCTTTAAGGTGTACCTTGGTTGCACAGGCCCAGTTGTCACCACTAGCTACCCCAGCGCCAGCAAATTCAAACCAACCATCAAATCTATCATTACGGTAAGCACCGATATTGACATCATTATAAACAACAATCTGCGGTTGCTCAAAAGCCAAAAGTAAGCTTGCTTCCCGAGCGTATTGTTTAACTTCATCGATATCATTGGTACCTACCATATCTTCAAGAATATCAGAGATTGTTTGATTGTTAAAGTGATAATAGTTGTATGGATCGACATTACCCTGTCCACCAATGGCAAAGTTGTCGTAAAGTAATTTGACTGTATTAACGTAAGCTACACCTTCTGTCCAGCAAGCAACCCAGGCTCTACCAGCCCACAATTCATCAAAGATCGCCAAGAAGTCCATCTCTTCAGTTACAGCACGGACACCCATTTGTTCAAGACCATCAACCATGATGTCACAAGCCCTGATTGCTGGATCATATCCTGCAGTCGCGTATAGTGACATAATACCGCCTTCAGCGTATGCATTGTCATCTAGGTCGATACCTGCATCCCAGATACCATTACCGTTTGTATCGTATTCACGCCATCCATCTTGATCCAAATCTTTGAAACCAGCATTTTCTAGAGATGCGTTTCCAGAAACAAAGTCAGCGTCATAGAAATGCACAGGGAGTACGCTCTCAACTTCCCATTCAGTCGAGATCAGAGGAATATAACTGTCTTGGGGCTGTCCAACACCTCCAATACATTCCACATTGGCTCGGTATTTATCAAATCCGAAAGCCATGGCACGGCGGAATGCAGTAATGTTTGTTGGGAATTTCATACAATTCAAAGTGAGTGCTCGATATCGTACACTTGGGGTAAATGTCACCTCAATATTCGGATCCCGTACAAGAGCGGCTAGGTAGTCCTGTAAGACACGTTCATCGTACGCGTCAATATCTCCATTTTGGAGTGCTAGCATCGCAAGGGGAATCTCGGTTTCAGTGTAGACTACGAACTCTATCTCATCGACGTACCCTCCATAGGGACGCCAAGGTGTAGGCCATTTGGTGCTAGTAAACACTTGTGTTGTGTGAGCACCCACATTACTGGCAGAAATTATAGCCAATAATGCTATTGCACCTACTAGACTTAGTAGTTTAGTTTTTTTCATTTGAAGATCTTCCTATTTCTTTTTTCATTTCATATTGAGCATATACTCAGCAATTAATTACTTTATGGTATTACTACTGAGTAAATATCTCATTTTCTCTACTAACCAAGGTTCATTTTATATAAGCTATGTTAGATGAAAAAGAAAAAAAAGGAAAAGATCCAACATCAAAGGTAAGTTTTAACTTAGTTCTTCCTCATAAAATGATAAAATTCGTTTAAATGCATAAAGAAAACTCTATCCCTCTTCTATCACATGTTTATAGTAATATCTCTGCTTTGATCAGATTATCTTATGTGATTTTTATTCATTGTTAAGAGTTGATTATGAAATTCTACAGAGAGTCTTCTGCAGTAGAGTTAAAAGATGGAGGCGTTGAGGAGAATGTTTAATTTACAATGTATTGCTTGTAGATTCTAAGATTAATCATGTTGATTTTCTTTGTTAAACGATTCATTAGCTTCAATTTGCTCTCGAAATGACAAAGGTGCTTGAACTTTCTTAGCTAATGTTCGTACTCCGAATTCTATCCCAATTATTATTGAGATTAAAGTTCCAAATATTAGTATTCCGATAAAAACAATTATGCCCCCGATCAAAGCAACTGACTTGTTATACGGCCCCACGACAGCCATAATAGCACTACCAACAATAATCATCAAAATCGGTATGAGGATGATCCAACGACGATAAAGAACTTCAAGATTCTGCGAGTCTGGAGTGCTCATATTCTATCCTTCCTAAAATTGAATAGAATCTATTTAGTCTAGGATTTATTTTGGTTTCGTGGTATATGGTTTTTGGTGTGGTATATGTTATAGGTATTAGCTTTTGAGATTATAATTTAATATCTAGATTTTTTCAGTTTGAATTCGTTGATGATGACTCCAATTATTGTACCAATAGTCAAAAAGGGGATTACCAGAAAAAGTAAAGGTATTGTTTCAGTAATCTGCTGAAAAATGAAAAGATCATTACTATAGGGAAATACACCCACAAAAGCTGGTAATGATAGTGTGAATGAAGACAGAACAACAATTCCTACTGTTGTTAAGGTCATTGAAAGCATTGAACGCTTAATATCTTCATTTAGAACTCCAATATAGACTGCCGGCAGCATTAGAAATATAGCAGATGTTAACTCGGTTAAGGGGAGGATTTGAGTATATAGAACGTGTATAATTGTACTACTGACTATGATTGCTCCAACTGTTGAAATAATGAACATAGTAGTTTTATTCGAACTCTCATCTTCAAAAGCCATGTTTGAGACCCTATTTTTATATTGATTAAATTCCTTCATGTATCAATATACAAACTAAGAGGATGTAGAATGAATGTAATCTCAATTTTATGAATAAACGCTTCATGTGTATTTAATGCGTGGATCTAATACTCCATACAGAATATCAGCGATAATATTTGCGGCTATTACACATATCGCGATTAGATAAAAGATCGCTTGACATACAGGCCAATCATAAGCTAAAAGAGCTTCGAAAAGAAGCCGTCCCATTCCAAACCAAGCAAAGACAGTTTCCGTTAAGACTGCTCCACTCACAATAAATGCAAATTGTATAGCGATTACAGTGATCAGTGGTAAAAAGGCATTTCGTAATCCATGTCTGAATAGAACAGTGCGTTCATAAAGCCCTTTGGCTCTTGCTGTAAGAATATAATCTTCCGTCAGTATTTCAACTAACGTATTACGCATTAATAACATATATCCTCCGAAAAAGGCAACAGTAAGTGTAGTACAGGGTAAGACCAAATGCCAAAGCAGATCCTGCAGGTATACAAGTCCCCCTTGCTCATATATATGCGATCCGCTGACCGAATGGCCTAAGGGGAAGAGGTTTATGTAATAAGCCAAAAATAAAAGTAACATCATCCCAATCCAGAATACAGGGAAACTATAGAGTGAGAGACCAATTGTGATCATAGCTGTATCAAATTTACCTCCATGGCGGCTAGCTGCCGCAATACCAATTACTACTCCAATTATTATGGAAAGAATTGTTGATGTACCCATCAGTAGGAGCGTATTCGGCAATCGCTGCATAATATCGTCTGTGACGGGAGCAAAAGTTTCGAAACTAAAACCAAAATCAAGGAATATCATGTTTCTCATGTACAACATAAAATGATTCGTCCACTCCCAAAAATCAGCATCAGCACTAGGAATCCCATAAATTACTCTCAATCTTTCTCTTGTTGTAGGCTCCATCTCACGATCCACATATAAATTTAAGGGATCCATTCCCATTACAAAAACTGGGAGTCGGAAAATGAAGAAGTTAAAGGTTAAAACAGCGATGAATAGAACGGCTGCTATAACAAGACGTTTCAGAAGGTAAGTTCGTAAGCTCATAGAAGCACCTTTGGGTACTTTTAACAGATAAAAGATATAATAACAATGAACAACTCAAAGTATTAATAAATTTGTTGAATTATGCAAGAACTAAAACATTGAATTCTGTAAATTCTTTCTCTGGTGATGCAATTTTGAATGCAGATCATGAATTCCGATCACTCATTGCAACACAACCAACTCTGAAGTGGTTTAGTGTAATTGGAATAATAATTATGATTTTGGGGTTGATTGTCCAAGGGTTTCTCCACCCATTAATAGGTTTATTATTTCTATTGGCAGGATTTATCATCAGCGCTTTGTCAATTATTTCTTTGCTTTACCTTTGGTTATCTGATCGTTTACTCCCTCATCCTAAGTAAGAGTAAAGTGTCATTAACAACTTCAATTATTTAATTAGATTGAGATAAAATTTACTCCTAAAAAAGATTGAGATCTGTCATAGTCTTCTGTTCCAAGAAAACCAGAGATAAGTGTGACCCTAATATTGAGAAACCAATTCCAGGTACCTTCAGATTCAGCCGCGTTTAATATGTCTACATCAGCTTGTTGTAGGTCAAGATAACCCCACGAAACTATTTTATTTTCTTGAGGAGGAACATCCAAATAATACCACTTCAGAGAGTTAGAAATATACAATAATTTTTGATTATTCAATGATACAGATACTCGAATAGAGTACAATGTAAAGGAGGAAATACGTGATGGATTGGTAATGGTTGCAGAGGCTCTCATACTGACAATATCTTCAGTACTATTCTTTACAATATTTATTTCATGTAATTCGAATTTAAAATTGACCATTGTGTACCATGCGTCAATTTCATAGACTATCGAAGATACAAACAGACCAGAGAATGATAGAACAATTATAAGCCAACTAACCAGAATGATCTTCTTCATTTCAACTAACCCTTTATCTATTTCTTGCTAGGATTTCGGAATATCTCTTCTATCTGGAATTATTTTGCTTGTGACTGTTGATACCCTATTCGGTGTTGTATTAATAAGTTTGTTGAAATAAGCAAATTTTCTCCTGTCTGTTGATATAATAAAGTAAATTTACACCAAAATGGCTTTGTATGTATAATTAAATTCACCAATGTCTATCATAGCTTCAAAATAAATGGTATTTCACAAAATCAATACAAATTTTGAATTGAATTTTTAGCATATATCGTTATATTAATAAATATCACTCATAAAAACGCAATAAATCATCGTTGAAACCAGAATGGTAAATATATCAATAAAGGTAACTATTTGAACGCTACAAAACCTCCAGAAATTACCATTTTAGCATTAAGAAATAAATTCAACGATATAATTGTTTGTACTCTAGGGTGAAAAAAAATGTCAGTAGCAAATTTGGAATGGCCAGACGCATTTAAATCAGGAACCATTTCTTTTCTCTATCTTTTTGTATTTGGAATCATATCTAGTGTCTTGATAGCTGTTGGAGACCGCATTATTAATGGATTGTCTCTTACAGATGATACTAGTCAAATTCTAACATTAGCTGTATTCACTGTAGCAATGGTAATATTTGGTATTGGAGCCCTCATGTCTTTTATAAAAGTGTCTGCCTCCACAATCCATAAACTAGAATGGATTCGTGCACTTAGATTCGCTATCATTGGTTTCATTTATGCATGTTTTTGGGCAATAATTGTAATTTTAGTTGAAATAAGCCCCGAACTTATAAGATCGACTTCAGATTTCTTACTTGAAACTGGAATATTTATTGACTTTTTTAAATACACCACAGGTGTCATAAATAGGACTTTTAGTTATTATCATGATATAATTGAAATCATTGGTTTTGTATTAACAATAATAGGGATAGTTGCTTCAATTATAAAAGTCTCAATACAATCAACAGAAAATAAAATAAACTGGCGAGGAGCATTTGGAGCAGCATTAGAAGCATTAATATATATAGTATTATTATTAACATTTGTAACTATGATTTCTCTGATACTAGGGATCACTATTACTGTAATGGGGGGTATTCTGGGAGTTTTTTTCACATTTGATATTAGTTCAATTCAGATTCTGGACCTACCAGTCGGTTCGTACTTTAATCTCCTCATAGAGTTAATTCTATATACCATTTTTATTCTTATCGGAGCTTTAATAGTTATTCTTATACTCACCTTCATGCTTAAGGTCACTGCAGATACAATTCGCTCCCTGGAATGGCCAACATCTTATACTCATCGAAAAGGCTTTAAAGAACGATCAATAGGAGTATGGAAACAGTTCACTGAAGTTAAACATGGTGTGGTGGGTCTCGTCATAGTAATCATTTTTGTAATTATAGCACTTGGTGCACCTATTGCATATCCCTTATATCCAGGAGTACTTGCACGAGTTGGCCCTGATTATGCTGCTCCTATATGGGTGCGAGACATTACTGATCCAGAGGCACCACCATATAAAAATTATATCTTAGATCCTACTTTTGAAGAAAATGATTCTTGGGAATTCCGCTCAGAAGGCATCAGACCTTGGTTTGGAGAGGTTCAGGTAATACCAGGATATGAAAATGATACAAGAGGATCATATGAGTTCGATTACAGTGAGGGGAATTTCACAGAAGGTACAAGATCAGTAAAAATGACAATTATAGATGGAATGGAAACAACCCCAAATATATTTTATAGGCACAAAACTAGTGTGAAAGCAAATACCTCTTTTGCATTCAATTATTCTGCACCAACATGGGTGACCATAAAATATGATTTCAAATGTATATATTCTGGGTCAAATCCAAATTATATCTCTCCTTATGCGCAAATTGTAACACCAGAGGAAAGCCCTTTTCCAGGTTATCTTGCACGAGCTGAGATCGAACCACCTTATCATAACATTTGGAAAACATATACACGAAATATCTCTCTTCTTGGATATCATTATGCATTTCAGAAAGATAATATTGTAGAAATTGAATTTGGATTAGAGTGGTCCAATACGATAATAAATCCTTATAATCCCCCAGTCCCCCAGAATGAGAATGGGACTGCTATTGCTTGGTTTGACAATGTTAGGATCATTGTTCATCCTAGCTATTATGGTTTATTAGGAACTACTGATGCGGGTCAAGATGTAATGTCCCAGTTAATGTGGGGAGCTCAGGTTTCATTATTCATTGGCCTAGTTGCGACTTTTATTGGTGTTTTCGTAGGACTTATGGTTGGCTTGGTATCAGGGTATTTTGGTGGTTATATCGATGAGATTCTAATGCGAATCGTCGACTTTTTCTTAATTATGCCTGGGTTGCCAATTATGATGATTCTAGCTGCTCTTTTCAGCCCCAGTCTAGAAATTACAACAATTATTATTGCACTGTTTGCATGGCCTGGCGTCTCTCGGGTCATACGGTCTCAAGTCCTTGTTGAGAAGGAGAAGTCTTATGTTGAAGCCGCAAAAGCAGCTGGTGCAGGCGATGTTTATCTTATCTTCAAGCATGTATTTCCAAATGTCTTAACTTTAGTCTTTGTCCAACTCGCTACTGGCGTTTCTGGAGCAATTCTTTCAGAAGCAGCTTTGAGTTTTCTCGCCTTAACTCCACAAGGCCTTGTATCATGGGGACGTATGCTTCAAGCGGGTTACAATGCCGCAGCACTACAAAATATGGCATGGTGGTTTGTTGTGCCACCTGGGCTTATGATTGTACTGCTATCGATGGGTTTTGTATTCATCGGATATGCTACAGATAAAGCAATGAATCCACGACAACGAAAACTATAGGTGAAAACAGAAATGTCATTACGCGTTGAGGATCTTAAAGTATATTATTGTATGAAACGAGGAGATTGTCGAGCTGTTGAAGATATCTCCTTTACTATTGGACAAGGTGACTCAGTTGGCCTCGTTGGCGAATCAGGATGCGGTAAGAGCACCGTTGCTTTTGCTCTCCTCCGGATGTTACCTTTCCCAGGGCAGATCATGGGAGGTCACATCTACTATGATGATCAAGATTTAGTGGAATTTTCTGAGGAGGAGATGAGAAAATTCCGCTGGAAACAGATGTCCATGGTCTTTCAGGGTGCGATGAACGCCCTCAATCCCATCATTAAGGTCAAGGATCAAATTACTGAAGCCATTATGCAACATGATATGGAAATTTCAAAAAAAGAAGCTCTAAAAAGAGTACGAGAGCTTTTTAAGATGGTTGGGATTGATCCTGGTCGAGTGGATCATTATCCTTTCGAGTTTAGTGGAGGAATGAAGCAGCGTTCAATGATAGTGATGGCATTGGCTTGTAATCCTAAATTTATTATCGCTGATGAACCTACAACAGCCTTAGACGTCACAGTACAGGCTCAGATAATGGATCTTCTCCGATTGCTTGTAAAGGAGCTAAATATTACTCTTTTACTTATTACGCATGATCTTTCTGTTGTAGCAGAGACCTGTGAAAAGGTTATAATCATGTATGCCGGAAAAATAGTTGAATCTGGTACAGTAGTTGAAATCTTTGAACGACCAATGCATCCTTATTCTCAAGGATTAATCGCTTCGATTCCATCAATTGAAAAATCTCACAACCAAACATTGGCTTCGATTCCTGGTCAACCACCAAATCTATTGGATCCTCCTTCTGGTTGTCGTTTTCATCCGAGATGTGATTATGCTCAAAGCATGTGTCGAACTGATGATCCGCCAGCTGAGGAATTGAAGGATAATCACTTTGTAGCATGCCATCTTGCGGCAGGAAGAATAACAAGCGAAGGTTATAGTATTGGTAGGAAGGTATAGCCATGAGTATAAACGGTAAGCCCTTGGTTTCATGTCGAGGCCTTAGGAAATGGTTTCCAGTAAGTACTGGCTTTTTCTCTCAACTTCGGAGAGGAGAAATTTGGCTTAAAGCTGTGGATGGAGTAGATCTTGACATCTATCCAGAAGATATGTATTGTCTCGCTGGAGAATCGGGTTGTGGGAAAACCACAATTGGTAAATTACTAATTGGATTATTAAAACCCAAAACGGATGGCCGAGTTCCTAGTGGGTCTGTAACAATCGGGGGGCAAGATCTCGCGAAAATTAGTAGAACACAACTTCGTAGGCTTAGAGCAAAGGTTCAGACTATTTTTCAAGACCCTTACTCTTCTTTAAATCCCCGTTTAAGTCTATATGATACCGTAGCTGAACCTATACGTCTAAATAATCTCGCAGAATCTCCATCTGATGAAGAAGAACGTGTTGTGAGAGCTTTCGAGGCTGTACAACTCGTTCCGGCAGAAGAGTTCACGTTTCGTTACCCCCATGAACTCAGTGGGGGCCAACGTCAACGAGTTGCTATAGCTCGAGCAATTGTCGTTGATCCTACTTTTGTAGTAGCCGATGAACCTGTTTCAATGCTGGATGTTTCAATAAGGTCTGAGATCTTGAATCTCTTAGAGAGTATTAGACGAAAATTCCACATTGCTTATATCTATATCACTCATGATCTTTCTGTTGCTAGCTATATCGGTGATAAGATAGCTATCATGTATCTTGGGAAGGTTATGGAAAAAGGTACCATTAAACAAATAATCCACGGAGCAGTACATCCCTACAGTAGAGCATTGATCTCCGCGGTACCTACTCCTGATCCTACTAGTATGCGAAAGCGTGAAATCCTACCAGGAGAACCTGGTACTCCAATTAATCCACCTCCAGGTTGTCTTTTTGCATCACGATGTAAATATGTCCAAAAGAAATGTAAAGACCAAGAGCCTCCCTTAGAAGAAGTCGAGAAAGGACATTTTGCATCATGTTGGTTCCCAAGACCCCCCCTTGATATTGGTAGGGATCCTGCTGATGTAATCCGACATGCTGCCCGAGAATCTAGCTAATCATCACCCATTTGCTTGGTGAATTCTTCTTGGGAGATAATCCTATTTTAAAGGAGCTAAAATACATTCAGGATCTTATAGACGAAAGTTTGGATAAAATGGATGAGATTCTTAGACCTAAAACTGGAACCGTTTTTTGGCGTCTTATTTTTCCAGCAGGACAATTCATGCAGCAAAAGTCGACAGCAAAAGCAGCAGCCGCAATATTAATAAACATTGGCGCCCGATTAAAGGAAATGGTGGAAGTTCTTGAGGAACGTGATCATCCATTAACACAAACAATCCGACAATTACTTGATCCTGACTTATTTGATATGGCTGAACGCATTGTTGAATTACCTGAACGAGCACAATACATTTTCCCTCAACTTGAGAATCAGAGGGACAAAATCTCACAAATTATTAAGGAAATTAAATAATCCTAAAACTTATTTTTTCAATATCCAAATTTATCTCTCTTTTCAGGTATAGCTGAAAAAATAGATCGTTTTTCAATACGCTCAGCAAGAATCTCTGGATAAATTTGATTTATATGGTTTTGAGATTGAACAATTTGATATATTATAAGCAAGAGGAAGAATCCGATCTCAAAAGTTGCTAAAACTATGAATACCACAGGATTTACAGGAAATAATGAGAATAGAAATGGAATACTAAATGGAAATTGGACAGATTCCTCAGCTAAAATTGCTGTTGGTATTGATTGAGAAAATAAGAATAAGATAAATTGGATTATGATTTGAAGAAAGATAAGACCAAAGAATTTAATCTGACCCCTTGAAATTATTTTTTCTAGCCAAAAAATTTTTTGGCTAAAATCAAGCTCGAATCCCAATCCATGAAAAACAAGTATAACCCATAGTCTCTGAAACAAAACTAATTCAAGACCAAGAGTTACAATAGTTAATGTAAAATAAAAAATGATCTCACCACTAATGTTCTGAAAAGAAATACCACCAAGAAACAATAATAAAGGTGCGATTATCAAAATAAGGAAAATTGATATAAGAAATGGTGTGATTATTAAAGTGATAACTCCCACAATTCCCAAGAAGAAACTTTTAGCAAAAAAAACAATAGGATTAGCACGCGGAGACTCATGGACAAGATAATATGATATCGGGCTAACAGCAGTTAAACCAACCATAAGAAAAATAGGATTAATAAAAAGGAAAGTAATTGGGTAGTATTCGCTAAATGTATCTTGAAAAGGCATGAAAGAGAAAAACAATCGCCATATGAAATCAAAAGGTAAAAGACCCCGAATGATCACATAACTATCTAAAAGTGTAATCATGGAAACAATAACAAGTAAAATGATAAATATTATCTGAATTCTAAGTCGGTGGTTGTTTAAAAAACGCCATAATGAGGTGGATGGATAGGATAATGCTGCTTTCATTTCTTCTAAAGCAATTTCTGATTTTCGTTGTTGTTCTGAGGTAGCAACTGTTGCTTTTGTATCTGAGGATTGCCATAACGGATAAAAAGCCTGTATTAGAGATGGTTCATCAGTATATCTTTTTCTAAAGGGTCTTCTTGCGATTGTATTGACAATACTTTTCCTACTGGAACGATAAGAAGGTAATATTGTACTAATTAATGTTATTATAAAGGTGAAGAGTACCCATGTATTTATCCTATCTAAAGGAAATCTGACATCGATAGGAATTGAAAGGTTTATATACCAAGCTAACAAAAGTGAACCTAGCAATCCATCAAGTAAGCCAATAACAAGTGCAGCCAAGCCTAGTGCAACCGACTCGGACATAAAAATATCAAAAACACCCCTTCTAGACAGTCCAATCGCTCTCATAATACCCATTTCTCGCTCCATCCTAAGAGTAGACACAAGAATGCATACAAATTGTGCAATAGCGGCAAGAATGAATGATTCTATGAATAAGAGTTGGAAAATAGCAGATTGAAAGATTAAAGTCCTCTCTATTCTTTTCACAAAGAAATCTATACCAATAACTTCTTTGAATTGAGGAAAAGTAACTTCTATCATCGTTTGAACAGTTCGAACATTCCCTTCTACATCACATACAAACCATTTAGCTTGAGTTGTTTCGAAAAAGTTTTTAAAATTCTCGGCAGATATATAAAGGTATTCTCCATTACCTAAAAAGATATTTGGTTTAATAACAGCAGCAATGGTTACATTTACAGAATTGTTATTAGCAATTTTAACAGTAATTTGTGAACCCACTGGTGAAAGGATTCTTTCGAAAAGGAGTCTTGAGATAAGACCAAATGTGACATTCTCTCCCTCCAGCTGAGTACGTGAAAGAAAAGATGAGGAATTACCATTATTTATCGAATCGATAACATCCTCTGCAAAAAAGGAGTACTGTAGAGGATCAACTCCAAAGACATAGCTCGAAACTCCTTGAATTTCTGTCCGCTCTTCTTGAATGAAAGATGCTCTAGCTATGGGTAAATTATCCTCAAGTGATGAACTAAAATTTAAATGTGGAAGTTGATCATCTCTGGCCTCAGCTACTAAGTCAATCTTTCCCCATTCCTCCTGAAAAAAGACTGGAAAACCAGTGATAACTGCAGCGGACACTAATCCGACAACAATGATAAATGTTAATGCCAAGGCAGTAGTTATAATTGTGAAAAGAGATTTCCTGAACTCTCTGGCTATATTTCGCATGGAGATAGTACGGGTTATTTCACCAAAGATAGGTGATAAAAAAATAAAAGCAACTTTAGGTAGGAAGATGAGAAATCCGATTTCTACTAATACTGTTCCAATAAAAATTAGTAAGATAATGAAAAAATGCAAAGATAGTATTTCAAAATCAAGAAATCGTGAAGGACCAATAAAAAATTGCATGATAAATCCAGTTAAAGCAAGAAGAACTCCCATAATCACTGTTTGTTTCCAATTTTCTAATAAAATAGTAGATGATCTCCCAGCGCGTGCTTCTGAATGAATATTTCGAACAACGGGCATAGATAGAGCAATGATAATAGGATATAAACCAGAAATTAAAGCAACAACGATACCAGATGATAAAGTAGCAAGGAGAGAAGAGGGATATAATGAAAGAGCCTGAAATTCCAAAGTTGGGTAAAAAGACTGCATAAGACCAACAATAACACTTGCGAACGCAATACCACCCACGATACCCAAGAAACTCCCAATTATTGAATAAATTAAAATCTCTATTGAGATAATAGCTATAAGCTGTCTAGAACTACTACCTACAGCCCGTAAAACACCAAATTCTTGCGAACGATCTCGAATTGCTATAGCTAAAATATTTGTGATAAATAAAAATTCAACTACAAAAGAAGCTAGAATTACCAAATTCATAGCTGTTTGATATGCTCGAATCCCAGTGACTCTGATTTCAGAAATATCTTTTTCTGTCCATACATAGGATCCAAGGCCAACCTTATCTTTAATGTTTTCGTTGATTTTTTTAATATCTAATAAATTTTCAACATGAACATCGATTTTCCCTCTCAGGATCGAGGCACGATCAGCTTTTGGAAAAATTTCATATAATGTTTGGATATTGATCATAATGAAAAGGTATCCAACATTATTTCCAAAGAAAGAAGGGTCATTCATTACTCCTCCTATCTTGAATTTAGTGGATGTCAATAAATTTGGTTCTAAGAAATCAGTACCAATTTCAGCTAGATCAACAACATCACCAACACGAAGACCAGAATCAATGAAAAGTTTCTTAGAAATAATAACAGTATTTCCTTTAACTTCACGTTTTCCTGTAGTTATATTGATATTAGAAAAATCTGGATGTGTTTTAGGATCAAGACCGTAAATTAAAATATTTGATTCAGGGAATTCTTCCTTAACAAGCCGATTAACAGGGATGGTATAAACAGGGCTTGCTTTAGTTACACCTGCTACAGAAGCAACTTCTCTGGTAATTGATCGAAGAGAGGATAAATTAACCCAGGTCTTAGGGATTACGGATATATCGGTATAATTATTGTTCCGATTACTAAATATAAAATCATCATAAAGAGTATCCACAGAAATAACAATTCCAGTTTCTAACGCAACTGTCAATACAATTCCAAGTATTAATAAAGAGCTTCGATATGGAGAACGGGTTGCATTCCTTCTAGCTAAGCTAAAAATGAGCCCAATTTGTCGCTTTCTGACACCAATAGCTTTTCTGAGAGAAAGGTTCATTGGAGATGATTCACTCTCAAGAGGATTATTACGATGCTTGTTAAATCCGACTGAATTTTAACACTTTCTTTGAATGCACTTTTCTATCATAAATAATCACATCTAATTCGGATATTAATCAGGTAGTGATTATAGGATTCTCTGTTACCTGATTAAGGCAGAGTAGAATTGAAAAAAAGACATGTACAGAATTCCCCTGAAATTTCAAGCCTATTTATTACTAAGCCTTTTTCAAAGGATTATTAATGAAAAATTGAATAAAAAATGGATTGAGAAATATAAATTCAATATAGCTTTAAAGAAAACCAATTTGATTTACTAAAAAAGAGTTGTTTTGGATACAAAGAGAGGAATCCAAAACACTATTGATTTTCGACATTCCTCAAACATAAAGGAGGAAATATGTTAATCAGAAGAAAGGGTATTATCCTGAATTGGTATTAAGACGAGTTCATGGATTTGTAGTTAAAAAGGCTTAATTTATATCATTTACCAGCAATTAAAACAAAATCCGATAAAAATCAATATTTCTAAAAAGAAATAATTATTGAGGCTGTTTCCTCCAAAAACACTCAGAAATCAGGGCTATGCTAGAATAGCTGAAAAGTGATTCGTAAACATTTAAATAATCCCCAATCTACAACTGCCTAATTTAACTTTATTTTAAAAAAAACTCTAGAGAACCTATTCGTTGAAGAAAGATCCCCCAAGGAAGGTCAATCTGTAATGTATGAACTGGATTTATTATGTAAATTTCTAAAAGCTGTTAATATCACCCCCCGAAGAATATTAAAATTCTCAATGGGCATCATGATAATTTTAATTGTATCTAGTAGTCCAATATCCGCTGTAGCGTATCGATCGGAATTGAGTAAAGCTGTTGAAGAACAATCTCAAAAGTTAATTTATTCATACGACCTTGAAAAACGTATTGGAGTCCTTTATGCAGCAAGTGACCTATTAATTGCAGGGACTGCTGTCTCGGTGTACAACTCTTTACGTCTTGTTTATACCTCTATTGATCTAATTCCTGTCGCTGGTTTGGATGAAATAAAAGCACTTCAGTTGTCTCGGTATAATATTCTCATCTATGTGTTTGATACTTCGATAGAAGGAGTTATTATAGGTGATATTGTCCCTTGGAAGGAATTTGCTAATTTCTTAGAAGTCCATCCGGAATTTGACCATGTACTTGGTTTGGGAAACACAAACAATCTTTATCGATATTTATCCATGGCTCAAACCAACATTTGGATCGAAGGCTCTGATGTATTAGATGCACAACTTGTCTATCTCTGGTGTATCTGGTCAGTTGCAGATATTTTAGAAACAAAATATGAAGAATACTCTGATTTTAATAAAGCGGGAATCAATATTCGAAAACTCAGTCTTATATGGTTTGCAGAGAATATAGACGCAGTAGTGGAACGAAATTTACAACCCATTGATCCAATGGGTGAAGAAGACCTATTACTTAAACAAAAACAATTTGAAAAGATGAAGGAAAGATTTCCAGCGGAAATAACCCCCAAATTTAACATTCGTGAGTTACCCAAAGAAAATAGTCCAGCTATGTATGTTAAAAAGTCAACTGAAGAATCCTTAGGGATTGGAGATATGTTAATTGGATTACTTCCTCTAGAGTCAGGCCTCCAGGGGCCAATAGGTGGAATTTTGGATATTCTTCTTGAGATATTCATTGAGATGGTTGGTGATGAGATCAATATCAGTGAAGATGCTATGGAAATGATAGAAACTGCGTTCATGGCAATTGAAGCGTTATTAGGATTCTTTAGTGGGGGAGACATATCTGTTGAATCAGCGCTTCATACACTATTTGAAATACTTGAAGACATAGTACCATTTGCAGAGGACTTAAAACCATATATTGATCTCTTAATTGATGCTATTCCTCTCCTTAGAGGAGATTGGTCAGCAATCAGTGATATTATAGGCCGATTACTCGATCTTGTGATACCTGAAGATTGGCAGTGGTTTAAAACAGTTATCACAGAAATCATTGAAGTTTCTACACAGGTAATTGATGAGATGCATAATGAGGGAGGAAATTTCCTTGATGCCTTACTTTCAGTTATAAGTGAACGATATTTAGATGTATTAATTGATAAATTCTTTGAACTCATAGGGGTTGATGTGGGTGAATATATTAACGGATTAAAAACCTTTTTTAAAGCAATAATGGATTTTCTCGCCACTTTTGACCTCAAAAAGACTATCCAAGAATACTTACCCGATCTTATTGGTTTCATCATCGACACATTAGGAGGAGGGTCTGGAGCATCAGTAACTAGTCCAGAGGACGCTGAAACATGGAGTAATATCATTGGAATTTTGCTGAACCTATTAATGTCTGCAATTGGATACACTGATGATAATTTAGCAGGTGTGTTCAAAGATTTACTTGAACTACTTGATAGTAAATTTACGGAAATTTCATACGCAGTAGACCAAGTTCAGAACTTAATTCAACAAATCAATACGATAATCTCCCAAGCTAAAGAAAACGCATTACAGAACGTTAATGACTTTGTATCCAATCTCGAAACAGCAATTACTCAAACTGGATTCGTTTTTCACTCTGATTCTACTAAGAATGCTAAAATTAAAGAAATGATCGTTTCTGGTGCCACAATGGTAGCAGGAGCTATTAATGGAGACTTTACTAATAAAGATCAACTTCCAAACCTTAATAACACAGTAGATTTTTTGATTGATGTAACAGAGTTTATAATTGGTGATATAGACGATAATAAAGAACTGAAAATCAAAAAAGCTGTAAATAATATTGTAGCCATTATTGCTGTTATTAGTGATAAAGATGAGTTAAAACAATATATTAGCAGTACAATTGAAAAATTCAAACAACAATTCGAAGATCCTGTTGCATTAATTGACAATACAATTAATTTCCTCATTGCAGGGGCAGAGGGACTTAATATCAACACTGATGTTCTTGAGAAAATTCGAACATTTGCAGAGATGGGTGTGGGATTCTATAATATAATCATGGCAGCAAAAGAAAATAGTATCCAAGGTATCTTACAGGCTCTTATTCAAAATATTGGTATGGGGCTTATAAAGGAATTTACTGGGGTAGATATCTCAATTGTCAACGATATTTTGAAATTTATTTTCCCAAAATTCTTTGGTGTTGAAAGTTCCGAGCTACCCACTGCTCACGAATTAATCAGTAGCTTGATTAACCAACTTGACCAATTTTTAGATGATTCTGATGTCAGTTCAGCCACTGGCGGAGTTTTATCAACTGTAAGTGAAGTGAAAGATGCAGTTGAGGCAGTTCTAGGATTCATATTCAATGCTAAGGACATTTTTACTGATGGGATTCGTTGGCTCTTTGGCCAATTGATGGATTGGATAGGAGGCCAAATTGAAAGCTTAATTAACATGTTATTAGATGCTATCACCAATGCTCTAAATGCTACTGACCTTCTTCCTCCTGAATGGTCTGGATCATTACCAGTAGGATTAGGCGATTTTAGCCTATTTAGTATTGGTATAGAATTAGGACTATATCCTCATTTTGGCTTTGATGAGTCTGCGTTTTCAGATTGGATGCTAGATATTGTTTTTGGGGGTTTAAATCCATTCTCAGGAGGAATTGCTGAATTTTTCGAAAAAATATTCTCTTTCTTCGAGTTAATTCCAACCTTTAAGGCAGGATTTGAAATTGGAGGATTTGGAACTGAAGAGAATCCAATGATGGCATTCCTTTTGGAAAGCTTAGGACTTGAACTGGAGTTTTCTGGAAAAGGTTGGTTTGAACTTGAATTATTCACAATAAAAGGAGGAGTGTTTGATACTGATAACTTCTTTAAAATCGTTGAATGGGGTTTCTCATTCACTATTACTATTTCAAGGACATTCACATTATTAGACTTTTTGACTGGGGGTACTGCTGGTGCACTTAATGCAATCGGAGAATACATTGGATTAGATGCAATTACTGTTACAGTTTCCTTTGGTATTTTCGTTGAAGTTGTAAAGCGGGCTGCTTCTGCAACAGGACCAGAGGAAGGTTCATTTACCTTAAAGATTACTATTGGGCTTGCAGTTCACCTTGGTATTGATCTCTTTATTGTTGGCATTTCATTTGACTTTTCTTTGGAGATCATACTAACGTTTTTCCAAGATCTTGTAGCCCCGACACCGCTTCAGATCTTCTTGGAGATCATCCTCCGGTTTAGTGTCACCCTCACATTCTTATTCTGTGACTGGGAAATTGAATTTGAGTGGAAACCACTTGACCCGTCTCCATTAGAGCTTACTCCAAGTACTAAAGCGGAACAGGAAGAGAATGGAGCCATGGGTCTAGACGATGATGGAGATGGATTAGGAAATGCTTACGAAGAGAACACTCCAGGGCTTAATCCTAATTCTGAAGATACAGATGGAGATGGGCTTACGGATAAGTTCGAAACGCAGACCTCAAAGACCGATCCTATTTTACCAGACACTGATGCGGATGGTCTTGATGATTTTGTAGAATACTATAATACAAAGACCAACCCACGGCAACCTGATAGCGATTGGGATGGCCTGACGGATTATGAAGAAGCAATAATCATTCAGACCGATCCATTAGATACTGACACAGATGAGGATGGAATCGACGATAATTATGAAGTTAACCATGCATATGATATTAAAGGAATCACTCCCTCTGTAGAATACGTTATGATTGGTGGAGTCAAATATTTCGATCGAACAGATCCATTGAATCCCGATACTGATGGTGATGGCCTTCTTGACGGCGAAGAAGGTGAGTATGGACCTTACTACGGTTTAGACGAGCTTTATAATGAAACAGCAGCTGCTGGTACAGATACTCCGCCACTGATTTTTAATGGAGGTTACACTCATCCATTGGATAATGATACAGATGATGATACGTGGGAACAACTGCTTGATGGAATGATCGCTCCTAGTAAAGCCCATGCATGGGTAAAGATTAAAGATGGTTCATGGATTCTGACTACTGACTGGTGGGAAGTCAAAGGTATGCCCATTGTCTATATGATTGAGGGAGAACCTGTTCTTAATGTCACTTATACAAATCCATGTAATCCAGATACCGATGGTGATACTGGTGGGATTTCACCTGATTCTGGATACGATCGAACAGGAGCTCCTGATCAACCACATAATGAACCACCCGTAAGTGAAATCCTTAATTCTGATGGTTATGAGTTATCACTTGATCCTCCCAGCGATCCCTGTGATGCTGATACTGATAATGATGGTTTGATCGATGGTTTAGAAGGAACACGAGGATCCACATCAAATCACACCCATTATAATAATCCTGATACTGATGGTGACGGATTAGGTGACTTACAAGAACTCTTACTTGGATCCGACCCCAGACACCCTGATACTGACCATGATATGGTGATTGATGGTGATGAATACTTCAAATATGGCACCCAACCTTCCAATCCTGACACTGACTTTGATGGTTTACTTGATGGTGAAGAATTATACTGGTACCACACAAATCCTTTCTCAATTGATAGCGATGGTGACCGAATTGGTGATTGGATGGAGCTTATGGTTTATTTCACAGATCCAATGGATGAAGACACAGATAACGACCGATTAAATGATTATGAAGAAATATTCATTTATAGAACTAAAGCTCACGATCCAGATACAGACTCAGAAGAATGGAATGATTTGAATCATAATAATCGCTATGATGGCCTTGAAGAATGGGATATTGTTTATGATGAGAATGGTAATGGAGTCTGGGATGGTGATTACCTCCGTGATGGAGACGAAGTCTATGGCACTTACAACGGAATTAAAACAGATCCCTTAGTTTGGGATACAGATCTTGATTCTATTACTTACTTTATTGTATATGCAGGTGGGAAAGTGGATTACACTTTCCGTTTGTCTGATGGAGATGAATTGTATTATTATGGAACAAATCCCACCTACGGCGATACTGACCTTGATGGTCTTACTGATGGTTGGGAACTCTATCTTGGATCAGGAATAATTCCTAATTTCACACCAATGCCCCTCGATCCCCTAAATGATGACACAGATGGCGATACATTACTTGACGGGCTTGAACTAATGATTGCTAATTTCACAAGCTTAATTTATCCATGGATTGGATTTTATTCAGTACGACCCTACAACACCTCCCCTGTCTTGTTAGATTCAGATTTCGACTTTTTAAATGATTCGGAGGAAATTGACGACTACTTTACTCGGCCTGATCGAGTTGACACGGACAATGATACGTTAAGTGATTATGATGAGATTTTCTTCCACCTTACTGATCCACTTAAGAACGATACCGATTCAGATGGATTATTAGATTGTAATGAAACAACAGCTGTAGCAATGCTGGTAGGTATTGAATCTAAGGATATTAAATATTCCATTCAGGTGACTGGTTACTGGGATACTGTCACAGGAATTTTGTACAATCCGATCTATCCTACAAATGCCACAGATCCCGATACTGATAATGATTTCTTACCTGATGGTGCCGAATTAGACCCAGAACTACCCTATAACCAAGCTGGAACAGATCCTATGATCACTGATAGTCTAGTCAACGGGACAAAAGATGGTCTGTTATTCGATTCGGATCACGATTACATCCCTGACGGTTATGAATTCTTTGGTGAGCCTAATGGCACCTTATCTCCTACAGCATTGATTGCAGGAGGTGGACCATTCAATCCTGACAGTGACCATGATGGACTGATTGATGGACTTGAATGGCTTGAGTATGGGACCAACGCCTCAAATTGGGATACTGACAACGATACTTTCTCAGATGGATTAGAAATCTTACTTGGAACAAATGCTACAGAAAAGACCAACGCATCTGATATCTATGCAGCATTAGACGCATATCGTGGTGATCTGGTAATTACATCTCCAATCGAAACAACATATGAGACGGAATCTTTAACAGTGACTGCAGCGAACTTCACAATATTTTCTAACGTAAAATACCGTTTCATAGATGGACCCGTCTCCCGTGACGAAATAGACATGATCTATAATAAAAGACAATATCAATGGCAAAGTCAATTACTTACTCTATCCAAAGGTACTTACTTGCTCGAAGTGATTGGAACCAAAGGTGATAACTCTGAAGTAACAAAGAGAATTCGTTTTTACGTTCAAATGGAACCCTTACAGCTAGAACCAATTCTTATCGGTGGTTTAATTGGTTTTGGTAGTGTATCACTACTACTCTTGTTAATAGAATTCGTCGATATTCAGAAATTCCTATTCTGGAGACGTAAAGAAGGAGGATTCTGAGATGATAGGAGAGCAAAAAATGAAGAAAATTATACCCAGATTTATTGCATTATTATTACTCGGGATATTTTTGATCGGTTCAATATCGACAACAAGTATCTTTCAAGGACAACAACCGTCCCAAGAGTTATTAGCAACGGTTCCTCCTCTAAAGAGCTCAGTTACAGAGGAAATTACCCAAATCCCCAACTCTTATGATGATAATGATCCAGGAGTAGATGAGCGTTTTCTCCCCGATGATTATGATATAACAAAATTCCTAATTGATAATAACCTAGAATATCAAAAAGTGTGGGAACCATGGTTAACCAAAGCAGCTGTTAGATGTATTGCGGTTGATCCTACCAAAGAATTCTTAGCTGTAGGTGGTGGGTATTTATATGATAATGAGATCCATCTCTATCGGTGGAATGGGTACAGTAGAGAATATGATAAAGTATGGGATTCTGGAGATCAAATCATTCAAGGTGATGTCCTTTCAATCGATTTTGGCGACACAGATCATAATGACTTCATGGAAATTGTTTGTGGGAGTGCAGATGGTCATGTATATGTTTTTGAGCAAGAACACATCTATGATCCATTTGATAATATGGAGAACCAATTTGTACATGTTTGGACTAGTCCCAAGTTGCAACAAGTTTGGGGAGTCAAAATAGCTGATGTCGATAAAGATTATATGCCCGACATTATTGCTGGAGCTTGGGATAAAAAGGTTCATGTGTATGAATACACCAATCATTCAGGCTATCCATTTTCAAAACAACATTGGATTGAGTACACAGAGAAAACCACTATTGATGTAGGCGAAAAAGTATTCTCGATTGCCACAGGAGATACAAACTATAATGCTCTTCCAGAAATCATTGTTGGGACAGAACTAGGTCGTGTATACATATACGAGAACAATGGAACCATTCTAACTATTAATGGGGAACCTTGGCCACTTACGCAGGATAATTCTTACCGCTACCACTGGGATAGTGGGAATACTTCATGGAAACCAATTTTACGTATCATTGTTGATCAATTAGATAACGATAAAGCGGATGAAATTGTATATATTTCAGTAGGGCAGAATGTCTTTGTTGTAAATTGGGATCAAACTGTTGGATTAAAGGGTCATTACTTAACACATCAACTTTGGCAACCTCTAGACTCATGGGAGCTTGGTGGATTTGAAGGATTGGGTCATTATTTAAATCATTACATTGATTGGATGTCTTGGTCAAATAATGATCTCATTTCAGGGCTGTACAAGTATTATAATAGCACTCATTTTCAGCGATATCGAGTTTTTGTAAATGGAACTATGAAACCTCTCGATGAGTTCGCATCAACGACACCTGGGGGTAACTTTACTAACCTACACGTTTACTATGAAAACCCTGCTGGGGATATCATAACCGAACCTTTTGGTTATTATGTTTGGGAGCCTCAATGGCCAAAAAATACTTCAATGGCAATTCATAGGAAATTAGATCCATGGGGTGAAGATGGAGTTAATATCGTTGATCCTCCAATCAGTCATCCACCTGCTGAAAATTATACTACTTTTAATGCACGAAATTCTTATGCAAGTGCCATTCTTGACTGGGGAAACGATGGCGAAGTCATGGGTGATGGTCTTTGGGCTATCCCTGGGACTGATCTTGGTTATGATGTGCAGTTACGATTCCATGAGAGCACTATCCCGAGATTGCATCAGATCTCGTTTGAAATTTCTCGAGGTGATGGAGAATGGGCACTGATCCCTGATAAAGATATCTCCTTAGCCCATGTCTCAGTTGCTTCTGGAGACGATGACCTCTGGATTGATATTGATCCAATCTTATCAGAGAAGCGCTGGGCTTACTTTAGATATATGCGTATAAATGTATCCAATCATGGGATCTTCAAGATTAAGGGAGGTTATGCCCCAGTCCTTTATCGGCCTTTGGATACAGCAACTTCAATCACAATTGGTAGTCTAGATTTAGATTATTATAAAGCTTATACGACTGGAGAATCGGAAGGCAAAAAAATAGTTCTGGGGACATCTGATGGCAAAATAGTCATGTTTGAATACAATGCCGCTACAAAAGGATACGATTTGCTTTGGAATTCCTATAAAAACGATTCCTATACTCAAGGGACCAATATTTGGGACATTGTTGAAGTGAAGAATCCAGGTAAGATCCCAACGTGGCTGTACAATGAATCATCGAGTTCTATTCTTGGTAGCCCAATCAATGAACTTCCCCATCTAACAGCAGCAGAAGGAGATTTTGTGGGTATGGATCATGTTTCCCTTTTCAAGACATTTTTTGAAGCAATTTTCTACTCAGGCTTATATCCAGAACTTGAAGCAATAGTAGATCTCCGTATCCCTGCAAATGATATTGTTGTTGGAACAAATAATGGAAAATTAATTGTCTTTCCCTCGTTACTAAATGCACGCTCTGATGAATTAAGTTTACTATTCTTTGCTCAAGTAAACTATAATCCATTCTACACTGGAATGTCTGTCATTCCAACCTTCGCAGATCATATTTATCAACCATTCCTACCCAATTTTCCTGAGACCATGTACTTGGGCTGGGCTAAGGAGGATTTACTTTATGATCCTGCTGATGAAACCAAACAAAAGGCTGTTGCTGGATTAGACTTCTATTTGTTTGATCCAGGTGGTTCACCGATAGGAGCATATGTAGGGAAATTAGAACTTGCAAATGTAGAGATAACAGGCTTACTTTCACGAGCTTTAGAGAAATCTCGAACCATTCCAGAAGTAGCAACAGGGGATATTGATGGTGACGGTGATCTAGATCTTATATTGACTAATGGTCGTATTTATTTGATAGAAAACATTGAGAATGCGATGTTCAAGCTGGACCAAGAATATTTCCAGGAGTTGAATCTTCAAACAACTGATAAGCTCTATACATCCCCAGAACTGTTTGACTTCGATCAAGATGGCGATTTAGATCTATCAGTAGGAATTTCAACACGTCCAGGAGCTACCTATTTTGAAAATGTTGGAAAACGCTGGGCTCCACAGTGGCGGGAAAACAAGTGGTTATTCACCAATTCCTGGGGTGGCCTTCGATTTAACAATTTGACATCACCTACTTTCGCTATTGATCCTAGTTCAGGTCAAGTCACCCATATGACAACTTTCAATAATTACACTAAAGAATTGATCCAGTTAATTGCTGAATATGATAATCATAATGCCTTTGTGATAGGTACAAATCCAATTATATCTAGATTAGAGATTAACCTAAAATCAGGGACAGACTCTTATGGGAATGAATTAGCAAACTATGGGTATCACATATTCGAAACCTGGAATACCAAACCTGAATTAGAACGATGGACTTTAACCATAAAAACAGGTGACATGGATCAGGACGGCCGTGGAGAAGTTATTGTTGGCGATTTTGATAACAATTTGTATGTTTTTGAGCATTTAACAAATAATACATATAAACGCGCCTACCGATCTCAAGATATAACCCATCAGGAACTCTCAACAACATCTCCTTATGCTTGGCAAGAATTGGAGGGTGTTAGCGGGACTTTTTACAGAACAATATGGGATCATATCGAAGAACTCATTGTTGGCCTTGATATGGATAATGATGGCTTCTTGGAAATGGTAGCTACAGCAGGCCTCTCAATTTTCGTATGGGAGCAAAATAATGATGGGTTTGTGAGTATTGATGACGAGTATAAGCTAATATGGCAAGCAGACTTGAGACAATCATCATGGGGATTATTATTCAAATATTTAGGAATAACAGAGTTCACAGCTGCATCTTATGGAGGAGATCTTGATTATAATGGATATGGTGAATTCATTCTTGCAGCAGGAAGCTTTTTATTCGTTTTTGAATCTAATGGGTATAATTCATTTGGAGAAAATTTCCTTGTGAATCCTTGGCCGGTTCGTGGGCGTTATTTCATTCCAGGAAATCCAATATCCTCCCCTGCAGTCCGAACTCTCTCGATTGAGGCGATTACTGTTGCAGATACCGATGATGACCGGTTAAATGAAATTATTATAGGCGGTGTGAATAAGACATGGTGGGGATCCTATAATGGTTTTGTTGCGATCTTGGAAAATCAAATTGGTACCTATGCTTATACTTGGTGGGCTCCCTACCGATTAATGGAAGAAAATCCTGTTTTTGATTTAACCGTTGATAATCAAGATTACGATCCATATAAAGAAATCATCGTTGGAACTTTCAAAGGCGTTGTAATTTATGAGAACTCTCCAGGAAGTTCGAGGGATAACAATTACGTTGAAAGATCGATTTTAACAAGTTATGTGAACTTCCCAACCATTGATTTGAAACAAATGTTTGATGTTGAAGCTAAAGTTCAACTTGCACTGCGTAACACGGATTTCATTGAGCTTAAGGCTGATTTAACCGATAACTTCAAGCGAACACAGTGGCTTCAAATCTTTAAGGCAGGACAAAGTCTTTACTTTGCTACCAGCCCTGATTATGGAGACACTTGGATCCAACATGGAACTGTGGTTACAAATAACATCGCAATTCGATGGCGATCCCTTTCAAGTGGTCTTTGGGGAACTTATCCTCTCACTATTTCATATTACGAGTATCATCCCTCCTTATATCAAACTGAGGATGGTCGTGTATTTATAGCGTTTACTGCTCATCTAGGATTTGGGGTTGACAGTTATGAGGGAATTTGGTTACTTGAACTGAAGGAAAATGCAGGTACGCTTTGGTGGGAGAATGCGCTTTTTGAGGTTGTAGATCAATATAGAAACGTAGCTATCCCCGGGGGAATTCATCTCCTTTATAATCCCAGTGTTTGGGACTTCCAAAATAATACTGACCAAGGAGTGGCAATATCTTATATGAATAATACTGATGGGGGAATTTATTGGCAAGGAAGTTTCATTTCAGCGCCTTGGTACAGTGGTCGAATTCCCAATATTGGAAAAACAGCAATACAAAATAATCAAACTTGGCCTGGACGCCTTGGATATAAAGCTCTCTCTCATGACACTATTCGCTCTATTAGCGGTGATGTTATAGTTGTATTCAGTGGAATGAGTTTTACTGAAGGAAAAGTTGACTATGATCTTTGGATCGCTAAATCCAACTTCACACCAATATGGGATGGAAGCTTCCCCTATTCAAGAGCCACAATCGATGGAACGGATGAATTACATCCATCTATAACCCAAACCGTCACCCCTGACCATACTTTGATGATTATCTTTGAAGCAGAGGGGTATCAGCCTTCAGGAAATCTTCAAGTCACATATTCAAAAAATGATGGTGCAACCTGGCGTGATCCAGAACCAATTACAACGACGCCTCCCTTTGCAGAATATATTGTGTACCCTCAATGGGGATTCAGCTTACTTGTTCTCAAAGAAAATCATAATGTAATTGTTAAATCTTTGATCTCAGTTGGCCCAGCAATTACCGCCCATTGGACTGGAGGATTTGCTTATTCCTTTATGGCGCAGTATCACTTCTTCTCTTTAGGCCGCCTTACTACAGCTGGAAAACTAAGTTCGACCGCGACATTGGGAACAGGTTATTCATCAGAAGGCACTGGTACAATCACACAATTGAGTGCTGGAGATGTGTCAGCACATTCTGGCCTTGTTACTAATGTTGGTGGTGGTTTGACCACAGGTGGAGGTTATCTTAGTTATCAAGGCTCACCTGTGGGAACTTTGACAACAATCGATTCTGGTGGTGGGGGAAGTGTACTTTATTATGCAATGAGCTATTCTCCTCCTCCAGCTGTGAACTACGACCCCATTGTGACAGAAGAAGAGTCTATGACAGCTTATGGTGGTAGTATCGTCGCCTACAACGCAGATGCTACTGGTACCGATAATCCTGAAGATGATCCAAATACTGGCTCTGGGTACGATGGGCAAGGAGGTGGTATGGTAATGACTCATGCGACAAACTTTGGTGGTAGAGATTTTCACTCTGATAGTAAACTCCCTGATCGTGGTTATTATAATAATATATTCTTTGGAATGAATCCGTCATCTAATTTTACATTATTTGATTTCAAAGAAGCACGAGCAATAAGTACTGGTGATTCCGATGCTGATGCACGAAAAGAGATCGCAATAGCCTCTGGTAATCAAGCTTTTCTCACAGAAGTTGTGCGAACGGGTGGATCCCAAAAAGCGTTGTTATATCATCAACCATGGCATAGCGATGGCTTAGCTACCGAGACAACAGACATAGAACTCTATGATGCTAATGGTAATGGATTAGACGAAGTTATTGTTTCATGTGTTGAAGGAAATGTGTACAGCTTTGAAATAATTAATACAGGTGTCCCTCGTACAAATTATCTTTTCTTTGATTGGGATCCAGTATGGATTGATAAAAATTATTCCACAATTCTTGAGACTTTGAATCCCTCGCCAGATGTTTTAACAGCTACCACCGATCTTGGATCAGATGGAGTAGATGATCTGTTTGTGGCAACAATGGATCCAACGGGAAGTGGATACGGAGGATTTCCAATGGTACGACTATTAAATGGTTCAACGGGTAATGAAATCTGGTTACACGATCTTTCTGACGAAGGACTACCAGAGAATTCAGTCATTGTTACCATCAAATCCGTCCATCTCAATCTTGACAATACTAGGGACCTAGTTCTTTTGGTTTACGATGCCGATAATGATGTAACATGGTTTCTCAGTCTTAATGGATTGTCAGGTAATACCATCTGGAGTCCAATAGAATTGAATGTCGATATTGACGGATTTAGAGAGCTAGATCTCGTGGATCTTAACAATGACACAATATTAGATATCCTCATTGGATTCAATAATACAGTATTTTGGATAAATGGGTATAATGGTGTGGGACCTTCAGAATTCTATTCCTTTATAGATAATTCTTGGTTAATAGAACATGTTTCAGCAGGTAATGATACTCTAGTCTTATCTGGTCGTAAAACCAATGGATTAAACGGTTCAGTCGTACTATTAGAATATAATGGCGTATCTTGGAGTACTGTTAATGTATTCACACGTAATAATTCACTGTATGGTTTAACAGCAACCGTACTCGATGTTACTGATGATGGCATTGAAGAAGTCATAATTGTTGAATCAGGTATACTTTTTGCTTATGAAATAACAACAGGTAACTTTACAGAACTCTGGAATGCTACTTTTGAAGGTGGTTACGGGAATTATGCTGATACATTAAAGTACGATTTCAATCATGATGGATACCAAGATCTGATGTTTCAGGTAAGTTCAAATCTCGATTCTCAAACATATGATTTTGAAGATTTAGAAGCTAGTACCTTTACTGGTATTGACCCAGATCATTATGGAGGTGTAATCTTCAGAGGAAGTACTGGCTGGTTTTCTTGGAATGCTACTGGGATTACAGGTGATGGTAATCCAACACCCCACTCTGGTAACACTGTTATACTCACTGTGTCAGATAACAGCTCAATAGTGTTCCAAGGATTAGCTGCAGGAGTATCTGCTTATTTCTCGACTGCTGCAGGTCAGGTTTATAAATGGGCTGCATATGATTATCTCGGGAATTTATTAGATGAGGTTCTACTCGAAGAAGGAAAAGCAACTCAATTCGTTGAGTTAAAAGACCCCAAAGGCCGGATCTATGAAGTTAGAGTGTCTCTAGTTTCTGGATTCGCTGGTGTTGGATGGGTAATGGATGATCTTTCACATTATAAGAAACCTTGTTCAATAATGCTTGCCATATCTGGGATCAATCCTAAAGACATTCTCTGGGAATATTACCTTTGGGATACATATGCAAATGAAATTTCTCAAGGAGATTTCGATCGTGATGGTGACCCAGATGATTTACTTTTCTTAACAGAATTTACTGGTCTTCCACACACAGGAGCTGTTTCTGTAATTGATGGAACATATGGGACACCTTTCGCAAATTGGCAAAGAAATGGTATCATTAAATCTGTCTCAGCAGGTAGTTTCGGTACCATTGGAGAAGCAGCATTATTTGACGGTAAAGGTAGAACATATACTATGACCTATGTTCGTCATGAACCAACCAAAGCTTTATCGGTTGCAATACAGATGAATGGTACTTCTTCGTTTCAAACACGCGGATATATTGTTGATATGGCTGTTGGAGATTTCAACAACGATGGTATTGACGATCTAGTATTTGGGGACACAAGTCGGTATTTAATGGCATTAGAGGGTGCTAGTGGAGATATAATCTGGAAATGGCGATTTACTTCTCCCATTATGGAAATTGCTGTAAAAGATATTAATGGTGACAACATTCCTGATATAGCTGTAGCTTTGGAATCAGGTCTATTAAGTGTGATTGATGGCGAAATCGGTCGTCCTACAATTTGGACTAATGATGCATACTTAGGCCCTGTAATTGTCAACGAGATGGATTTCGTTGATACAAATGGTGATGGTGAAGAGGAGCTAGCGATAAGCATGGGATATCGATTTAGTGCTCATATTGGACGATTTGTTCTATATGATACAGCTTTAGACGCATCACTTGGACATGGAAAAATCATCTGGCAATACCATAACTTCTTTGCACCGTTTACTCAATTTGAAGTAGCAGATTTTACTAATGATGGAACACTTGATTTTGCTATTGCCTTGTATGAGCATTCAATCTGGATTCTAGATGGTATAACTGGTTCGTTAAGAAATGGTATTCTCATCCCTGTTCAAGATTTTAGAGTAGGTAATTTCACAGGCCATTTCCGTCCCCAGATCGCAGTCATTGTTCGCAATGGAACGATTGTAGCCTATCAAAATGATGATTGGACAAACTATGCAGGGAATACAGAAATCGACAAGATATTCTTAGCTGAAATACCCTTTAGGTTGTCACATATGGCTATTGGAGACTTTTCAGGTGATGGGCTAGATGACATTGTTGTGCGGTCATTTGCCAATGGTAGTTATTGTTATATTTTAGCAGGTGGCACATTTAGCCAGTATTGGACTTTTGAAGATCGCTCCATCTTCTACATTGAGGAATATCAGGTAGCTGACCTCAACAATGACTCTCATCTAGATGTTCTTACACTCAATTTTGATAACATTATGGCGTTAAGTGGAGTACCCACCTCCCCAACACAGGTTATATGGGCTTCTTTCATCCCTACTCATCTCATCTTAAGTACAATTGTTGGTGACTTCAACGGTGATGGAATTACCGATGTTGCTCTTGGCACAGCTAATCATATGGTGTATATCCTCTATGGAAAAGAGGATTATTTGATAGCACAACAAGGAGGAAGAGGTGGACAGATTGAGGGAAAAGTCAATCTCGCCACCCCTGTAATACATAATGAACCTCCAGTAGTTAGACAATTGATACATATAACAATTACTTCCAAAAGGGCTTTAATGTTACTTATAGGACTCTTTACAACAAGTTTGTGTGTGTATGTTGTAAAAAAAAGGAGGCTCCAATAATGAAGACAAATAGTTTCATTAAATATTCTCTAAGCAAATTCCTGATATTTCAATTCTGTTTCATGGCTTTAATGATCCCAATTCTCATGACCCCTCAAATCTTTCGAAGTGCTACCGCCTTACCTCCAACAAATGATGATAATGTTTGGGAAGATGACCATGCATTTCCAAATAATAATATATGGGCATGGGCCTATCCTTTAGGGAGTGAATCAATTACAAACCCCGCTTTATTGAATGTTAGTTCATCTGATCCCGATTATTACTCATTTGATGTTACACCAGGATCTTACTTCTCGGTTTCAATATCGTTCAACCAAACAAATGTCTGGAATGCCACTGGATTTGGAACTCATCCTTTTATAGATTTAGATCCACCATTCTATGCTGATTTAGACTTATATCTTTGGGCGGAGAATGGTACAGATCCTTATCTGCTTGGATACAGTAATTACTCTGGTTACGAAGAAGCAATTGGGCCTCTATTAGTTAATGCGTCAGACACATTTATTTTTAATGTAACATGTTCTAATCCGCTTGGATACGAATCAATTCAATATTCGACTACATACAACATGAGTTTGGTTTATGAGGATAAATGGGAAAAACTTTATCCGAATGATAATTTTGATGATCTCACACCTCCAGACTACCCAGGTGGGAGTGATGATGAAATTGTACCTGGACATTACGAGAAGCTTCGTCTTTCATCGGATACGAACACACTTTATAGAGAAAACGACACTTATTGGATCTTATTGTACGCAGGTTCTGAACTGAATATTACTGTAAGTTCCTACCTAGAAACTGGCCAATTGCAATACTCTGGGCCAGATATATACCTTTACTTCCCAAACAAAACAATTTGTGACTTTCAGGAAGATAATGATCTTTCTTCACACGTAGAAACTTTTATTACTAGCATTAAGTTTAGTAGATGGTACTATTTGAGAATTTATGATCGAGTAGGAGCCACAAATTATTATACTCTAGATATTTCGCTTGAAGACGCATATGAAGTTGAAAGTGGGCCAAATAATGTAAACACGAACCCAACAGAGATTAAAAACTTTGGAACTCTTCCAGGAATGGTAGTGTCAGAAGATAATCCTGATTGGTATCGTGTCGATGTAGAAAAGTTTGAAAGATTACGAGTAGATGTTCACTGGAAACCCATTAAATTAGCTGGTGGCAGTAGATTAGACCTAAATCTTACAGTATATGAAAATCAATCGATATCATCAATTCTTGATGATGCCAAACCAATTCTGGATGGCCTTCGATTCGGACCTTACCGAGCGCAAACCGATTCATCTTTTTATTTCCTAGTATCTTCCAATAATCCATATCCACTCTACTATAATCTAACTGTTGTGATCCAAGGAAAAGACGACTGGGCTGAACCAAATGATGGAATCTTATCTGCATATCCTTTACCAACTCAATCCAAAGAATATAAACCCACAGAAACGAACCCTGATGGTGGTCTCATCTCATTGGAGGGTAATATGGATTGGTTCCGTATTTATTTACTCCCAGGGGATTGGATTTCAGTAAGAATTGATTTTAACGGATCTCTTGCGGATCTAAATATGTTTTTTGCAGATGGAGATGGAAACATCCTTGATGATTCCACATTGTCAGGTTCTAGTTCTGAAACGATTGTTTATAACATTATCAAAGCTGATGTGTATCTTCTTCTCATTCTTGGAATTGGACCGCTAGGTTATGAAGCAGTTGACTACAATATAAGTGTGAATATTGTTGTCTTTGATGATGAATTTGAACTACCAAATAATGATTTTGGTACCGCTGCACCTATTGCAGAAGGTAGTTACCCGAATCTCATCCTCCGAGACGATTTTTATGATTATTATTATGTCTATCTTCATGAAAATGATATAATCACCATTTTCTTGGATTATATCCAAGTTGAGACCAATGATATAGATCTGGAATTATATGCAGATCATGATGGCCAAGTATATCCAAGAGTCGCTCACAGTATGACTGTATTTAATGAATCACTCTCCTACAATGCCAGTGAAAGTGGAAAATATTTCATTTTTTGTAACCTCTTAGAAGGTGAAACATCAAATTTGTATAACCTGACTATTGATATTCTGGAAACAGATGATCCCCATGAAGATAATGACGTATTTGATGAAGCTACGCGATTATCTGTAGTTGATAAAGTATCGCGAGAAACCGTTATACACACTGAAACTCCTCGGATCCGAATCAAGGATGATGACTACTTTGTTGTTAATGTTCCAGCTGGACTCGCGATAATAGTTAAAATATCGCAATTTGGATCAGAGAATCTTGATCTCGAACTCTTAAGTATGAATGGTAGCATTATTGATCTTAGTACTCGTGATGCGGGTTATGCGGAACAGACTGGTCCTTTTCCGATAAATTCTTCATATACAAAACTATTTGCTGGAACTGATATCTACTTCCGTGTGTCTATGACCACTGGGCTGAGTACAAGTTATTTTTTGAATGTTACGATTGGCCCAGAAGATGTATTGATCCCTCTAAAAACCGTCCCACCGTTTTCAGAAGGTAAAACGTTAAGTAAACCCTTTAATCCTTTTCAAGTGTTAATTCCACTAGTTGTAGGTGGAATTATCATTGGAGGAGGAACTGCACTTGGGTTATATGGAGCAAAGAAGACTGGTGCCCTAGATAAAGTAGGTGAAAAGTTCAGAGATCGATTTGGGAGAAAACCTGAAGATGGTTCAGGTGAATTAAAGAAACCACCAAGTTAATGATTCATTCTAGTGACCAGCTCTTCCCCTCACTTTTTCTTTCACGGGACTATTATAAAATAAAGATATCTATTTACTTCATTACTCATATTTGAATTAAAAGCAGTATTTCTTTTCATTATCTAATGACTTTAATAGGAAAATACTAAATTGAGTAAATGATTTAACTCCTTGCCAATAATGATTCTCTTTGATGGGTATGAGATTTAAAAATAAAAATAGAATAAATAGAATTTATATTAATTTTTGATTAATTCCTTTTCTTTTACCAAAGATTAATTAATTTCATGAGATAATCTACCCTTATTTTGATTAAAATACGTAAAGAGAATCTAAATGAATTTTTCTTACTTACATCACGGTATTCTTTCTCTTTTTTCCTAATATTTATTAAAATGAGTTGATAATCACTATGAGCAATCAGCTAGATAAAATAGGTAGAAAAAGTATTGTATTATTAGTATCAATAATATTCATATGCGGAAGTATGCATATTAACGAAATGATTGAACTAAATAGCTTTAGCCAAAGTGAGAAATATGAAATCCCTCAATTGAAGGAGAGGGTAACACCAAAAACGAATGATCCCTTTCAAAAGGTGTATGAAGATCTCGGTATTAATCCACAAGAAGAAGTAATTCCCTCCCCTGAATATAATGTGTTGGGAAAACTCCGAGATAATGACAATACGTACCAACAGGTTTGGACACCTTGGTTATCTAGAGCTGCTATTCATGTAGCGAAAGTTTCCGACGACGGAGAATTTCTAGTAATTGGAGGAGGATATCTCCTTGATACAGAGCTACATATTTATCGGTGGAATAGTGATGAACGACAATACATCAAAGTTTGGGAAGCAGGATCAGGAATCATAACTCGTGATGTCTATGATGTAGCCTTTGGTGATTCTGATAACAATAATTTAATAGAGATTGCTGCAGCGTGTTCGGATGGTAGTGTTTACCTCTTTGAACAAGCACACATCTATGATCCAATAGCAAATCTTGAAAATCGTTTTGATTTTGTATGGAATTCGGGTAATTTTTTCCAAGCTACATCTGTTGAATTTTATGATCTAGACCTAGATGGAATACAAGATTTAGTTGTGGGTTCGTGGGATAAAAAGATCCATGTGTTTGAATATACTGATCACTCTGGTTATCCGTTTGATGTTGAACATTGGATAGAGCTTACTGAACGATGGAATTCAACAGAAATGGATGAAAAAATCCAATCACTCGGTGTAGGGGATTTTAATGAGAATGGTTTACCAGATATAATTGTTGGAACACTTTCGGGATCAATTTATATCTTTGAAAATGATGGAGTGGTATTATCTCCTCAAGGTATTGAATTTCCGTTTCCCAATGATAATAACTATCGTCTTATATGGAATATTAGTGGCCTCTATCAACCAATTTGGAATCCCATTGGTCAAATTGTTACAGGTGAATTGGATGAGGTTATAACCACTAATGGAGTTTTAACCCATCCTACTGATGCAATTATTCTCGCATATGGACAAGGTGCGTGGGGATTACACTATACAGAAGAGCGAGATTTCTATTTGGAGCAGCTGATTCAAGATTTTGAAGATTGGCAAATACAAGGAGCTTACCCCCTAGATAATTTTGCTGATTGGATGATTCGGAGTAAAGAAATGAACTGGCAAGTCTTTACTCAAGATATTTATGGAAACAAGTATCCAGAACCGTGGGATTTTGACACGCAAAATTCTCTTGACATTTTTAGTAATTCTGCTGTTACAGGTGCCCCACTCAGTTATCATGGGGGAACTCAATACAATGAACATGAATACTTGTTAATAACTGATGCGAAAACTTGGGAAGAGGCAAAAGCGGATTGTGAGGCTCGTGGGGGACATTTAGTGACCATAACTAGTGCCGGAGAGAACACTTTCGTTCATAATTTAGCAGGACCCAGGTACATTTGGCTTGGTTTTTCAGATGCATTGGAAGAAGGAAATTGGGATCAATGGATAACAGGCGAATCTTGTGTCAGGGGTATTGACTATACTAATTGGAACACAGGCGAACCCAACAATTATGGTGGTTATGAAGATTATGGACATATGCGTACTGATGGTAAATGGAATGATATTTATAACATGAGAATGGCGTATGTTTGTGAATGGGAGGCATGGGAAAATAAATTCACGGTTTTCAGTGTAAATAACAGTCACAGGAACGCTACGGGTACTTGGAACCTAGGAGTAGGAGAGGAATTAGCATCCAATGGCAATCCTGATCCTGATATATACATTATCTTCGATGATTCTGAAACCATAATCCGAACAGATGAATGGAATGTATCTTTTGGGAACAACCTCATGGATTGGCACCAAGTTGATAACAATGATATCTGGACAATGGGGGCTGGAAAGGGATTAGCAATTGATGTTGATCCACTATTTGCTAAGAAAAAGATGATGTCAGCGCAATATATTCGTATCACACTAACCACATCGAGTGAATTTAAAGAACGTAGAGTCGACGCGGTTGTGTTTCCGTTTGTCGCAAGACCCTTAACAATTGCAACCTCTGTTACAATTGACACATTATCACTCTCATATAATGAAGCTGAAGCCACCAAAAAACTAGTTTTCGGTGGATCCGATGGTCGACTTCTTGCTTTTCATCGTGAATTAAATAATATAACTTATTATAGAAAATATCGAACCCGTGAAGCAATTTTAACCGAGATTCCAGCAGATAGTTTTGGAATAACGCTATCAGCTTATACTCAAGACTGGGATTCTTATACAGATGCTTATTTCAACCTTGGAGAAACCATTTGGAGTATTCAAGGAACACCTAAAAAATCCCTAATTCCTTCATGGAGATATATTAAAGATGAAACAAAAGAATTTGATGCTGGAACCTCTACATCTCTTACAAATTTACATCACTTGAGTATTGCTGATGTCGCAGATACTTCGGGATCAGAACTTCTGGTTACACGAATTGACTCTACAAATAATATCCTGATCTATGAAAGTTTTAATGGAGGATTTCTTAATCCTGCTGCCTACCCCGCCACAGATCTTATTGAAAGTTATCCACAGTACGCAGGTAGACTACTTACTCTCGCTTTCGGTGATTTCGATCAAGGAAACCTAAAAGAAGAGGTTATTGTATTCCCTTGGTATCCAGAACCTTTTAGAAGACCAACTGCTTATGATTCATCACTTCTACCTGGGATATGGAAATGGAATTGGGAAACTGATCAATATGAATTTTCAGAAATTCTAACGGACATTGATGGCCATTTGTATAATTTTCTTGCTGAGTCCACCACCTATCCTTCAGCTACCATTGTAGACATTGATAATGACATGCTAGATGACATAATTCTATCGAATGGTCGCTTAGCTCTCTTGTGGAATATTGGAACTACAGCTAGTCCACAGTTTAAATCTGATTTCGAATTTTTCCAAGAATTAAATGAGCGAGCTTCTGTTAATCCCATTTTTTCACCTAATGCTTGGGATTACGATCATGATGATGATTATGACATCGCATATTCATATGGACGAGGTTCTGGGGAGTTACGGTATGGTATGGACTTTTTTGAAAATCATGGTTCTCCAACAGATCCTCTGTGGGTTAGAAATGCCTATTTGATGAAAAACCCAACTACTGATGGATCTTTACGATTTAATAATTTCACTTCTGGAGTCATTATCCCTTCAAATTCGAGTGAAAACTCCGCAGAATCCATTTGGGTTTGGAATGGGGATCAGAACTACTTAAGAGAACTTCATGCTGAGACAGATCAACAAAACTCGTATATTATTGGGACAAATCCAGAATTATTAAAATTAGAAGTAAATTTAAAACAATCTCCTCCAAATGCCATTAATTTTGGCTATGCAATGGTTAAATCATGGTCCAACCTTAAAGAGGTTGAGGATTGGACATTAACATTAACCACGAGTTACAGTTTGGACGGTGACACTGATGCTGAAATCATCGTTAGTGACTACGATAATAATGTCTATGTCTTCGAACACTTAATTGAAAATACATATAAACGTGCCTTTAAGACTCATGACCTCAATCATACTGAAATAACAAACTTTTCACCCTATGCATTCCAAGAGTTTCCTGGAGTATCAGGTACATTTCAAAGGACAATCTACGACCATGGTAATCTACTCACAGCAGGTTTTGATTATAATGGTAATGGAAATGAAGAATTTATCATCACAGCAGGCCTTCAAGTATATATTTTTGAAGCAACAGGTTTCAACGACGAATTTAAACTAATTTTTGAGATAGATTATAGAAATATGGTGCTAGATTACGATACAACCCAATTTTCAGCTTTAGCGATTACTCCTGATTTTGATGGACGTGGAAGTATGATTGCACTTGGTGCCGGTAGACAGTTATTCTTACTTCGCTGGGATCCAGAAATTGGTTGGTTGGAAAGTTTTCAATCCATCAGTGGTACAGGTTTCTATGACCAACCTGGAAATCCCAAATTTCACCCTACTCTTGATATTCAAACAATTCTTTTCGCTGATATAAATCAAGACCACGCAACCGAATTATGGATAGGTGGAATTAATCAGAGCTTTTCTACTCATGGTGGGATTTTTTTCAAGGGTAATGAGTATAAACTTTTTACTGAGGCAAAGACTTGGAGTGAAGCTAAAGCTCTCTGCGAAAGCTTAGGAGGCCATTTAGTCACAATAGCTGATCTAGAAGAAAATGAGTTTGTAGCGAATCTAGCAGCTGATGTGGATCAATTTTGGATTGGATTGACTGATGAGCTTGTTGAAGGACAGTGGCAATGGGTTACGGGGGAACCCTTTACCTATTCAAATTGGCTTTGTCCAAATCCCAATAACTATGCCAATCAGGATCATGTATGGATGTACGGTGGAACGTATGGAGTTTATCCTTATTGTACCTATCCAGAAGCTCAAGGGGGCTGGAATGATGTCGCAGGATCTGCTTCAGTTTATTACATCTGTGAATGGGAGAAAGAGAAGGCCTTTGTCGAGAAAAATACAGGATTTCTTTTAGCTCTCCAATCTGAATTTGGTAATATTCATACCATCTACGATTTTCCACCCATGAGTACTCGGGTTAATACTCTAGCAACAAGTGATAGTGATTTCGATGGATGTTTAGAATTAATAATTGGACATGGTCATGGAATTGATATCTGGGAAGCCCAAGAATCTCCTATTTTGAATTTTATTCGGGTTGAACTTATATCTTCAGATCCAAATTATGGTAATCTGAATCCATTATTACCAACGTTTGACTCGTACCACTCACCTGTGGGATTGGCACCACATGCTCATGATATTGAACAACTTGACACGGGGAACTTCTTGGTTATATATGGGGTAGAAGAAGGAGATCATGATCCTTATTCAGGAAATGAAAAATTAGTTGATCCAACCAATGGAGATGGCCGACTTTATTACTCCGTGACTAAAAATCCTTCAGTTCTGGGAACAGTGAAATCACAACAAATCTTCACACCACCCCAAGGTTTACTAATCTCAGAGGTTTTCTACGAAGATAATGGTGACCAAATTAATACAAGCTACCATTGGGTTGAACTATATAATCCCAACATTTTTGATGTAAATTTGACAGATTGGACTTTAGAAATTAATGATAATCCTATAACCATCGGAACAGACGTAATTCCGTCTCGTGATTATTATATAATCGCAAGAAATGCATCAGTATTTAATGATCGATATGCATTCCTTCCCGATTTTGAGAATACAAGCTTAAATTTCACTGTTCCAGATGGTAATGATACACTCACCTTAAATCATAATGATATCAAAGTAGACTCTGTTACACCATTTCTTTCACCATTTATCTCAATTCTCCAACGAAAAAATCAATCAAATGTTATTGGAACAGCATTTATACCCATAGATACAAACACACCCGCAGATTGGGAGGATAATGGCGTTATTGGCTCACCTAAGGTGAGAAATTATGATAGTGATGATGGTATTGATACTGCTGTAGAATATGAGCCCACAGTTATTCAACTCCATAATGGGACGATTCTTGTCACATGGGTACTTGCTTACGAAATAACTGCAGCTGGAACATACGATCGATGTGTTCTATCACGAATTTTTAATCGAGAAGGAAATCCAATTTCGGATGTTCGCTTAATTGAACGAATAACAAGCCCACCTGATGATTTTAACCTCCAAATACGAGGTTTAGGTACCTTACAGATATATAATGAAACAGATGACTATATTTTCTATAGCTACACAAAGACCAATACTTTAGGGTACCAAGGGAGTCTAACATTACAGGTAATTCACAACGGAGTACTATCGGATAAGTCTACTACTCTTGGGATGGAAAATTATTATATACACTCAACTGATTTAGTAGATGTTAGTGGACAGCTTGGAATTGTTTTTGCGGGATATCCAAAAAATACCCTCTATCTATCACAACGTTTGTACTTAACGATACTAAACGAAACATTTCAAAATCAAGGTATTTTTCCAATTACAAGTGGTTTCGGTAACGCACAGTTCCCTAGTGCCACAACAATGATAAATTATCCAAATAGAATTGCGATATTATATGAACAAATCACTGGAGGAAAGTCAGAAGTTGTTTCAATTTTCTCTAGTGATTCTGGATCCACTTGGTCTGACTCTTATGTTTTAAACAGTGATGATCCATACCTTATCCAGACAGAAATAAATCCTGTGACTGAGAATGAAACAGTAGTAAAATATCGTCAAAATTATAGACCTCGTGTCACAGATGACGGTACAGGTGGTATCATCTATCAATTTGTGTCTAGATTTTTAATTCCCGTTGGTGATGATAACTATTCAGGAAACATTTTCAACCATGGAGGAGTTGATCACAATTTAGCTACACAATTATGGATAGGACAGATTGAAAAAGGCCACTGGTTTAAATTTAATGCCATTCTAGATGTGACAGCAATTGCTGTGGGGGACACAGATAATGATCTGCGAAGTGAATTACTTATTGCTCATGGTTACCGTGTCTCCTTACTTGAAGTCTGTGAAGATAATTTTTACTCCCAGAAATGGCAATATCAGCCACCCTTATTTGTCTCTCTGCATCCAGAACTCCTAAACAGTACTTATGCAGAATTTTTTATTTCAGATGAAGCTAAACCTCGCAAAATCGGAACAGTAGCAATTTTCGATGGAAACGGAAATGGTTGGCCTGAACTGATTTTCTCGGTTCGAGGGGGTGATGTCTATAGCTTTGAGGTCACCAATTTAGAACAGCCAATAAATGATCTCTATGCTCTCACGGAAATCTATGCCATAAGTACTGTTTCAGCTATAGAATCCACTTCCGACAGTCTTCTGATTGACGTTAACAATGATGGGGAATTAGACCTCATTATTGCTGATGAAGAATATGGAAATGGAGTTACAGCTTGGGATATAACTAGTGAGACTTTATTATGGAATTATCCAGCACCAGGGATAGGTGGAAAGATCTATCTGTTGAACTCTTCATCTGAAACACCATTTATCCTAGGAGTCACTTCTGCAGGATTATTTGGAGTCGATTTAGATGGCACTGAACGATTTTGGATCGACGCAAACTCATTAGACATTGCTAATAATCATGCTTTCGCTGATGTTAATGGTGATACGGAAGCAGACATCATTGTTGCAACAGCTACAGGTTTGCGTGCCATTGATCTCGTATCTGGAGAAGTTATCTGGGATAAGAACCCAGATAATAATATCCAAAACATGGGTTACTTTGATGTTGCTGCAGGAGTACTTGGAAGTACAACAATAATATCTGTATGCTCTAGTGATTTTTCTACGTACAAGCAAGTAATGATTCTCGATAATAATGGGACAACCCTGCAAGCATTCAACTTAACCCACTTATCAATATTTGATACAAGGTCACGATCAGTTATCGGAGATTTTGATGGTGACTACACCCTAGATCTAGCTATTGTTAATTTTGACAGCGGTACAGCAAATAAGAGTTATATAGAAGTTTATGACCTATCACTCATGAATTTAATACTGAACAAAACAATACCTGTCCCTGAAGGATTGGATCTCACAAAGTTTCCAATTTATGCACGAGATGTGAATAAAGATACTATTACAGACATTTTATTACCAATTCATACTTTTAACTTTTCTACTGGCATCTTCCCTTCCTATGAATATAAAAGTGCAATATTTGCCATTGATGTGGCTACTAGCACAATAATCTGGCATAGATACTTCAGAGATAAGATGGTTAAATTTGAGATCGAACCTTATGGAAAAGAAGAAATTTTATTTGCGTTTATTCAGGATTTAGGGTTATTTGCTTTATCTTTAACTGGAGCAGATGTTCTTTGGACAGAGACCGACTATCAATCTGCAACAGCAAGCATTAATAACAGAAATGATGGGCAAACATTCATTGGAGTCCCAAGTATTAATGGAACCAGTCTGATCTATAGAGTTACTGGAATGTTGACAAAAGTAACTAATACTATTACGGTTCAGGCATCCATTGTAGATACCAATATGAAGATACTTTATTCTAATCTCGCCTCAACTGAATATCGTGTGATTCCTGTTGTATTGACAAATGATGGAACTGAAAAACTTCTGATTGCTTTTAATAATGGGACACTTATTCTGACAAGTTTCAATCGTGGAGAATTATGGAGAATTCAAATTTCAGCGTTTTCAAGTATCAGTGCGCTTGGTCTAGAAATCGAACCAGGAAAATATGGCCTCGCAATTAAAACTGACACAAGCGATCTCTATATTTTTGAAAGAACAACAACTAGTGTATGGGCCCAAATTGCTACTAGTGGTTCGATCGAGGCTTCTTTATCCTTAAATGGTAGATCTGATGTTTTATTAATTCAAACGATTTCAGGTAAAAGTGGAATATTATCAATTTTGGATCCAATTACGAAAACATCCATCTGGACTTATGCTAATCCTTCCTATTTCACTTATTTAGAAGCAGAATGTTTTGATGTTTCCAATATTGGAATTGATACACATATTGTTGCTTTGGATTATCTTGGAAAAACCAGCTTAATAGAATTACCGTCAACTAGTGTATTAGGGGGATTATTCCCTGCGCCTTCCTTAGGGACAAAATGGATTGAAGTTAGATCAATAAGAAATAGTGACCATTTAGCCACTATAGTTCTGCTTTCAGACGAAGGGCAATTGCAAAGATATAGTTGGCTCGCTAGTGGAGAAATTCGAACGCTTTCGTATAATATTGTCAATCAAGAGGAAGTTATTTCTCTAGATGTAGCTGATCAAGGTTCTGTTGATGATATATTGATAATTACACGCAATAATGGTTCATTTGTACTTAGGGACGATGGTGGTGCAATGATTGTCCTAACGGAGTTCCATAACTATTATAATGACTCTATAAGCCATCATTTTACTAATATCGATAAAACTCCTGAGAGCGAAGTTGTACTAGTTATTCATAACTCACTTGTTGTCTTAACATCCAGTGGAACTGTCTTAGAGTCATATTCACTCCCTGAAGAAATAATTACAGTTATGGATTGGAAGGTTGACACAACTATGAAAGTAGCATTTGTGACAATTTTAAAGGATAACACATTAGCGGTTGCAGATCCCTCTAATAGGATCATTAAGTCACAAAAGGGAGAATCCGCAACTTCCTATCTCGAGGGATTTACTCCCGAGCAGGCTTTGGTAGCCCCGAAAAGTCCCTTGGGAAGTGATAGAGGCCAAATTCATCCCGAATTAATGTGGCCAATCTTTCTATTCACATTTACTTCAACTCTTACTGTCGTAAGGCAGCAAAGACAAAGAGTCAGGAAGAAAAGGAGGTTTCAGACATGATTGATGCAAAGAAGATCATTCGTTATAGGAACGTTGTTTACTCAACTTTTATCATACTTATTATTCTCTTAAGTGTGGGAAGTGTTGCTGCCCAAAGAGCTGAAATCAATCGGATAAAAGAAATCCCACCTTTTGATGAAAAATACCCTGGCTTTGATTTACCGAGAAAAATTGCAGTCATTTATGACAACAACCACAGCTTGTTAATTAACACAGCACTAAATGTGTTTACATCAGCAGGTATTATCTATCATAATGTCCATCTTATTCCTGTATTAAATTGGAAGGAACTACGATCAACAATACTCGACAATACCTATTGGATAAAGCTATATTTCATTAATGGAAAGCTTGATGGTGTCTGGATGGGTGGGAAACTAATAAAGTGGTCTGAAATCGCTGAAGCAGTCATAGAACCGCAAACATTCCATGTTTTTGGTTCTGGTTCAACGGATCAGTTACGCGCACTTGTACCTGTTAATGAAACAAAAATCCATATTGAAGGAAGTCAAGTTATAGGTGCAGAACAATCTTACTTCTATTATCTTTGGGAAATCGGTGAAATACTAGGAGCAGATCCTGGTTTAGGATATCAAAGAGTTGCTGAAGATTTCAGAATCTTAGGAGTAAAGTACTTCGCGGAGAATATTAATAGTATTCTAAATGGAATTATGGATCCTCGAAAAATAGTGAATCCCCTTGGTGAAGAAGATCTTGTAGCAAAAGCTCAGGCCTGGGATGATAAGATGGAAAGTTGGTATGATGCATATCAAGTCATGCCTGATCAATCAATCAGACGTTTTGACAATGATACCATTCCTGTTCCTGAAACCAGAGTTCGAATTTTCAATGAAGAGACCGCAACTGAAGAAGAAGCAGCATTCAAAATATCTGATATCCCTCTGTTTTCAGGGATAGAGGGGCCAACAGCTGCTGTTATTGATGCTATTCTATCGGTATTGATTAAGTTCGGTGGAAGTGCACTTGGATTAGATCCAGAAACAGCAATTGATATCTGTAACACCATTAAAGATATTGCTTTGATATTTACTTCTTCTGATGAGGGAGAAGGAGATGTTAAGGGGACTATTAAAAAACTGATCAAGCTCATTACTGATAATGCACCAATTTCAGAGAAAATTAAACCATTTCTACCACTTGTTGTGGATGCACTTTACTTGATTCGCGGATCAGCCACTGATATAACTGATTTTGCTGGATCAGTCATTGAGACTATTTTCACGGTAATCGGGGATATATCAAATTCAACGATCATAACAACCATGATCAAAGTTTTGAAAGGAACACTGCTAAATGGTGTTGAACTTGCAGAATTGATGATTAGTGAAAAAGAAAAAGCTGAAGAAGAAGGAAAGAAGTTTAATGCCCTAAATACGATTGTAGGTTTTGCCATAGATAAGATCCTCAATGCTAGCACGTATGCTTGGTGGTCTGATGTCCTTGGGGGAACCAATAGCACGCTATTAAAAGAGATAGGCAAAATTATGGGATTTCTCTCTCCCTTAATTAAAGCTTTCACAACTGGTGATTTTGATGATTTAATGGAGATTATTCCAGATTTTGTTGAATATTTATTCTCAAAAATGACAAATCAAACATTGACTTCAAGAGAAGAAAGTGCTATAGGAACAATTAGTCAATTCTATCGTTCAGCAATGGCGTTCTTTGATGCATTCACTCTTCCTGGAAAAGCGCTGGAATATTGGACAACCGCTAGTGAAATTGATGCTCTGAAGGCGAATCAAAAATCATTTTTCAATGTAATAAACTCTTCTATCCCGATGTTAGGAGTAACTCTAACAGCAAACGATAGACGTGTCACCCTATTTTCAGAAGATATCGTTTCTATTATTGCTGATGCTTCTAGAGACCAATTAACAGATAGAAACCAGCTAAAACAGCTAATTACTAGTAATATGACTGAAAATTCTCTTCCCACTGACTCCCCAGAAGCTCAAACACTTATAGATGCCCTAGCATGGTTAGGAGCAATTTGCATACCAAGTATGTCAGAACCATTTGCTTCTGATATAAAAGATGTAAGTAAACAATTTCTAAACATTACTGCAGTTAATACCACTGTGTCAGACACAAAAGAGAAAGTATTTTTCTTAGTCCTTGAGACTATTTTTGGGATAATTGCATTAGGGAAATCTAATACCGCAGCTCAATTACTTTTAGTCGACGATGCAAGTAAATTAGCAGAAAAAGACATAGAAACCATGGGAGAAAACAAAACTCTAGAACTTAAAGAAATACAATGGGAGATAATTAAAATCGGGAGAAATGCCGTATATGGCCTATTCTCTATATGGGTTGATGGATTAAACACAACGGACACTATAAAGAAAACTCTGAGTAAAGGAGTTCAGGTATTTGCAGATGGAATATTAACTATAACAACCGTACTCCTTTCAGCTAAAGGAAACTCAATCACGTCATTTTTACGATCAGCAGCAATGCAAGCAGGAGTATTACTCTTTAACTATCTAGGGATAGACGGTACAGCCACGATGCAAATAATTCAGAGTCTTTTCACTGGAATAATTGGCAAGAACATTCTAGGTGGTGATGCAATATTCAATGCAACTCAAACATGTCAGCAACTTCAAGATTTAGTTACATCTACATTAAAGGATAAATTTCCGATTATCTCAAATGCACTTCTTTCTCTAGCAGAAAAGGGGATATATTACCTTTTCATGATAAAAGATCTCCTCAGTGGTGGTATTGATTTTATTTTTAAAGAATTTAAAACTTTACTCGCCTCATTCTTAGCAGATTTAATAAGTGAATTTACAGGCAAAATTGCAGCAAAGATTTCAGCCAAACCACTACTATCTCTTGGAGGAGATATCCCTCTCCCAGGAGGAGATGTTATTGGAATCAAACTTTCGTTCAACCTATCTATTGGTCTTAACTTCCAATGGGATAATGAAGCTTTCAGAACATGGATAGAGGAAATCATATTTACAGGAATTGATGACTTCAAACTCGATATTCCAGAATTCTTCAAGAAGATCATAACATTTATAACCTTTGCACCAGTCTTTTCTGCTTCCTTAACTGCTTCAACGGTATCTTCAGGCGGTGGAGGGGTATTCGGAGCAGTTCTTGCTCCTCTAGGTATAGATCTCGAAGTATGGGGATCGATTGGGTTTTCAATCCAGTTATTTGCCTTTTCATCTGGTGGATTTGATCCCGAGGGATTTATGAAAATACTTGAATGGCATTTTAGTATAGGATTTAAGGTTTCAAAGGATATTACCCTCATAGAGCTCATCTTATATGCCACAGGGGCAGGAGCATCGGTTGCTGGTACAGTTAACAAAGCAATGGCATATATTGGTCTAGATGTTCTTACCCTAACAATATGGTTGTCTGCTGCATTCGAGATCTACCAGAAAGCCGCACATAATGGAGAACCAGCACAAGGATCACTAACCTTAACTTTAGGTATAGGTGCATATATCACAATTGGTTTAGATCTAAGAATTGTTGGTATCGTTTTCAAGATTGGATTAGATATTTATTTGATATTTCACCAAGATTTAACTCCCGGTAACATTGGGCCCTTTACAATAACACTTGATATAATTTTATGGGCTACACTCACACTTACGTTCCTTTTCTGGGACTTTGAAATTGGATTTCAATACCGACCACCAGGTTTCCCTCTACTTCTCTTACCCCCACCTGACAGTCCAGAACTCAAAGAAGATGCGCTAGGATATGACTCTGATAATGATGGATTAAGCGATGCCCAAGAAAACGAAAGCACATCCTTAGATCCCTATAAGGCTGACACTGATGGTGATGGACTCAGTGACAAATATGAATTAAAAGTGAGTAAAACTGATCCAGGAAAATACGACACAGATGGCGATGGCCTAAGTGATTTCATTGAGTGGTATGGTGTTCACTCACCTCCCAAGGCCGATCCAAACTTACCTGACACCGATATGGACGGATTGTTAGATGGTGAGGAAGTATTACTTTATGGAACCAATCCAAATTCACGAGATACAGATTCAGATGGTTTAACTGATTACTTCGAGGTTAATACTGACTGGGTTATTCCTTCCCAAGTCAATACTTCTCAACAAAACAACACTTGGCCTATTACTCCTTCAGTTACAGCAGTAAAGATTGGAAATCAAATCTACGATAATCGTACTGATCCATTGAATCCTGATACTGATAATGATGGACTTCTTGATGGCCAAGAAGGAGAATTTGGCCCTTGGTGGGGTAATCCCAATAATTACCCAGAGGAATCAGATAAACCGATGCTACTCTTTAATGATGGCTATACACACCCATTAGACAACGATACTGATGATGACTCTTTCTATCAATATTATGATGGGTCTATCGCAGGCACTTCAGAATCCAAGGTATATACTCGTGACATGAGAGATGGTGTTGAAGTCAGAGGCATCGCTGCAACAATCATTGAAGACAATGAACCAGTATCAAAGATCTTCCAAACAAATCCATGTAATCCTGATAGTGATGGAGACACAGGTCAGGGAAGAGAACCAAGAGCAGGTGGTTTCTTAAATTCAGATGGATATGAATTAAGCCTCGACCCTGCGAGTGATCCTCTAGATGCTGACTCAGATGATGATGGATTGATCGATGGACTTGAGGGTACATTACTAGCAGAAAGAAATGTGACAACAAATTTCTACAATCCCGATACAGATGGCGATTCCCTCCCTGATGGGATTGAAATAGCATTGGGCTTGAATCCAAGCGACCCTGACTCAGATAATGATCTCATTCTAGATGGTGACGAATTCTTCATATTCAACACAAATCCACATATGCCTGATACTGATTTTGACGGTGTAACGGACTATTGGGAGTTATTCTTTAGTCACTCAAATCCACATAGTGGAGATAGTGATGGAGATGGAATAAAAGACTATGCAGAGATTTATATTTATGGTACTGACCCTGTTGATGAAGATTCGGATAATGATGATATTACTGATCGGGATGAACTAATTGAATTTGGTACTGATCCAATGAATCCCGATAGTGATGGAGATGGCCTCCGTGACGGCCCAGAGATCTTTATATATGAAACTGATCCAAATAACATCGATTCAGACTATGATTCTATCATGAGTCCTGATGAAAATGGTGATCCAACATTTCTTTGGACAGATTTTGATGAGATACAATTTGGTACAAATCCAAAATCAATAGATAGTGACAATGATTCACTTTTTGACACATGGGAATTGTATTTAGCCACAGGTGATATACCGAATTTTGTGAATATTCCATTAGATGTACTTGATAACGATACAGATGATGATGGATTAATTGATGGTAAAGAACTCGTGATTGGCGAAATTGAAATCTTAATATTCCCATTCATTGCGTACCAAGCAGTATTTCCCTTACTTACATCTCCTGTTGATCCAGATAGTGACGGTGATAAGTTAGGAGATAAATATGAAGTAGATAATAATTTGAGACCTGATCTTGTGGATTCAGATAATGATACACTTTCTGATTGGGACGAAATTTACGCACATCATACTGATCCAAGAAAAAGTGACACTGATGGTGATGGAATAAAAGATAATCAGGAAGTTACTCATGTCACACCTGGTGGAATTGGTGCCGAGGGTAGTGAATATGATCCTTCCTACTTTACCAATGCACTTGATCCTGACAGTGATGGTGATGGTTGGCCGGATGGATTAGAAGTCTTTGCTGATGATGGTGATTATCGATATAATCCATATAATCCTGACGTTAATAATAATGGAATTTTAGATGGTTACGAGCGTGATTATGATCATGACCTTATTTCTGATGGAGATGAATATAACACCTATAATAAGTATAGACTAGATATTGACCGAAATAACAATAATATTTCTGATGGATATGAGCATGGAGGATTTCTTGATTATCGGAATCCCGATTCTGATTTTGATGGTCTTTTAGACGGTGATGAGATTCTTGTTTATGGAACCCTACCTTATACCGCTGATACCGATCTCGATGGGTACAGTGATCCATTAGAATTATGGATAAGAACTGATCCACTTGTATACACATCTGAAGAAGAATTCTTAGCAGCCGTTCTTCGTTTGACTTCCCCCTTGCAAATGAAATCACCTATACACAATGGATCATATTCGGTAGGCTCAATTTCCTTTGAGATGTTGAATTTAACAAGATTAGATCGAAATAATGTATATTTCCGTTTTCGAAAGACTTCTGGAAGTGAAATCACAAATCTGACAACTACTGTCTCAGCTACAACTCAAACTTCCTCCCCCTTATCTATTCCAACTACAATTCCTGCAAGTCCCCAGACTCCTACAGATGGTTGGAGTGAGAATTATAGCCTAAAATATCAAGGTTATTCTCGATGGACTCATAGTGCAATTAACTTTAAAGAAGGAGAGTATGAATTACAAGTATTCGGCATGGCGCTGGATTATAGCTATCCAACATCCCCTGATAGAAATATCGGGTCCGTATTACTAAAGAACAGTATCTTTTTCAGAGTCGTTAAAGTGGAGATTGATTGGGGGCTAATCATTGCCATAGGATTTGCTGCAATTGTTGCATTAGCAAGTGCGGCTTTCATTGCGTACTGGATAATTCGAAGGAGACGTGCTTTAGTTTAGGAGTGAGATGAAATGAGACCTAGAACCATTATCCTTACTTTCTTATTGCTGGCTTTAGCAGCATCAGTAAATCGATATGTTTCACACACTAGTGTTTGGAGTGAGAAAACTGTTCTAGTTGATGGGCAAGAGATAAGAGTGCTGCTATATCATGAGTCAGATGGTTTCAGACTCACCTTAAATGGAAATGGTCATTCACTAGTCTTGGATTCCCCCACCTTTGAGGATGATCTATTCATTAAACAACCAATAAGATCTATTTCTATTATAAATGCTCCAGGAAGTATTATTGAAAATCAAGACAGAAATACTTCAATAGAATTAGTAAACAGTGAGAACTCGATAATTAGAAATAATAACATTACAGACATCACAAATTCTTCTTATGCATACGGAATAATGCTTGATAACAGCCCAAATACCGAGATCTATAATAATACAATTATTAACATTATCTCAACTTCTAATTCGGCCTCAGCTATATACCTAATGAACTCTCAAAATACAACAATAAGAAATAATACAATCGAACAAATCTCATCGACTTCTTCGAGTCTCGGTTCTCCTCGAGATGTTTCGGGTATCCGTTTATACAATAGTATAGAAGTAAACATCGTAGATACAAGGATTCAGGATTTAGAATCCCTTTTTGGGATGGCATATGGAATTTTGGTAGAAGCATCACGAGGGAGTAATATAACTGAGTCTTACATTGGTGATATCAGTTCAAAATCTTCCCATGGCATTTATGTTGATGATAGCTCAACTATGATAATTAAAAACAACAAAATTTCAGCTATATTCTCTTCTACTCTCACATCTTCTGGAATTTCATTGGATGACAGTCCACACTCTCAGATAATAGTAAATAACATTACCTCAGTTGATGCAGGACTCCTTGAAGTAAAAGGAATCTATTTAGAACATTGTACTGGGGCAACTATAGGAAATAATACCATTCAATACCTTTCTTCTACATATACTTACACATATGGGATAAATCTAAAAACAAGTAATTCAGTATTCATTGAATGGAATGTCATTTCTAACCTTATTTCATCAAATTCAGAAGCAATTGGTATATTCACTGAGGGAGATGAATATTTAGCAGTGAGATACAACACAATAACTGATATTTCATCTTCTTTTGGGTTATACATTATCAGATGTAATAATTCTGTTCTTATCGAGAATGTTTTATCTGATATTCAAGATTGGATATACATTGATGAGACGAGTCAGAATGTACAATATTCAGAAAACACTGTGGAAGGTCAACTTATTACTCTTGAATCTTTCATTAGACCCAAAGATCTCATAATTGAAGAAGGAAATATCACTAATTCTCTTTCATGGACCGCAAAAGACCCTAACGCACAAAGTTATACGATTTACAGGGATAATATTTTAACGGATAGTGGAGAATGGATAGATAACATTTTAATAAATCATCAGCTAAATTATAGTCTATCAGTTGGATCATATTCTTATCGGTTAGTGCTAACAGAGAGCACTGGGATGCAGATCATTGATGAGGTACAAGTAACTGTCCTTGAAATGGATTTACCACAATTAGTAGACAGTCCAGATGATTTATACTTAGGTTTTGGAACGAAAGATCAAATACTTTCATGGACCATAAGTGATAACTATCCTGCGGATTATCTAATATACTTAAATGGTACAGAAGTCGAATCTGATTCTTGGGCTTCACTTGAAAGCATAAATTATAGCATTAGTTTCCTAGGTGTTGATGAGTATACAGTATTCAATTACACACTTCTTGCTAGTGATACCTCTGGAAACATTGTAAATGATACTGTACTTGTTTTTGTTGGAATTATTGTTGAGATTAGAACTGAAATGTCGTCTCAGATGTGGTACGAATATGAAAAGATTGGTGAAATTCTAGATTTGAATTGGACAGTAATCAGTACTGAGAGCGGAACCTACACAATCTATCAAGACAATGGAACACGTAGAATTGTAATCTCCACTGGAGTATTTGTGTCTGGGGAACCAATCCTACATCAAATTGTTATTGATGATCTTCCTGTCGGTACATATCGATTCTCAATTATTGTTAACCAATTTGTCGAAGATTATGTTACCGTAACTGTTTATGCAAATCCTGATATTCCTAGAGCTGACGAACAAACAAACCAATCAATCCCCCATCAGCCAATTCCTCCATATCTTGCTCAACCTGAGGCTAATCCTTGGCCAAATATCATTATGACAGGATTTCTGGTACTAGCTGCATCTGGTGCAGGTTATTGGTATATCACTCGTCGATTAATGGTTCCATCGGCCGTGAAAGACGAAATCAAGGCTTTGAAGAAAGCCCGAAAGGCAAAAGACAAACATGAAGAGGGAAAAAGACTTGGAGCCATTGGTCGTATTTACTTCAAAGCTGGAAACTTTAAAAGAGCGATTCAAAATCATAAAGAGGCACTCAAGATCTTTAAAAAGACAAAGAATAAGAAATTTCAGATAAAAGAGTTAGAAAGCTTAGGAGATGCATATTTTGCACAAGGAGTTGAAGAAGCATGAGTGAACCTCACACTTTAACCGAAATTAAATCTAAAAAAACTGACTCTGATTTGGATTCCTTATTTGAGATTCAGGAAAATTATCTGGAACGTGCTGCAAAACATTTTGAGGAAGCTGTAATTTTAACACGAGAGATTAGCGATAAACCTGCTGAAGCAAGAATTCTTAGTAAATTAGGGGAGGTTTATAGTAAACTTGATAACATAACTGATTCTGTTAAGAATTTCAAGAATTCAAGTAAGATTTACAGCACTTTAGGCGATAAAATTAATGAATTTAAAGTCTTAATCCTCTTAGGACATGTTCAAAAGCTTGCGGGGAAGTTAAAAGATTCTAGAGAAGCTTATCTACAAGCTGCCACACTAGCTAAAGATAGCGGGGATTTAGCTGCTGAAAGAAAGTGTTATGGTCAATTAGGTATCCTTCATCTAGATAATAATGAATTAACGGAAGCAATGAATTCTTTCAATAAAGCGAAGTCATTGAGCGAAAAATTGAATGATAAACGGAGTGAAGCGAGATGGCTTAACTTTCTTGGTCAATGTTATCATAATCAAGGAGATTTTAACAAAGCTATTGAGTTTTATGAAAAAGCAAAAGCATTAGCTAAAGAAGTTTCTGCAAATAAAATTGAAGGAATGAGTTATGCTCTTATTGGAAATAGTTATTTTTCCGAGAATGAATTATCTAAAGCGATTGAAAACTTAAAGCAAGCAATAGACATTGTTGAGACAACTAGGGAAAAAGAAGAAGAAGCAAGTTACTTAGGATTATTAGCTGATGTTCTTTTTACCAGTGGTGATATGGAAAAAGCTAAAGATAACTATGAAAAATCTGCGCGAGTACTGAAATCATCACAGGATAAAATGGCTTTCGAACTACAATTAGGGAAAGTAGGAAAAGCCTATTTCGAAATGGAGCAGTACTCGAAAGCTATCAAGCATTTAACCAAAGCAGCCACTATTGCGGAGGAAATTAACATAGATCATGCCATGGAATGGTATGGGAAGTTAGCTGAAGCTGAATCTAAAATCAATCAATATGAACCTGCTATTGAACATTTCAAAACAGCAGTAAAATTAGCTCAAACTAGAAAGGATAAAGAAAGACAGGCATTATACTCTCTAGGTCTGGGAAGAGCATATGAGGAAATGGGTGATGACATCAGTGCCAGCTCAGAATTTAATAAAGCATTAAAAATTTCAAAGGAGACAGGTAATGAAAAAGCCCACATTGAACTGTTAATAGCCCTTGGAAGAATAGAGTATGATTTAATAAGATATAAAAAGGCTCTTGGCTATTTTGAGGAAGCACAGAAAATTGCTGGGAAAATTGCGGATATTATAAGTCATGTTCATTCTTTTGAACAAATAGCTAAAACCTATTTAGCATTAGGAAACTCTGATGAGGCCTTGAAAGCTTACAAAGAAGCGTTAGAAAGAGCCAAAACTATCGAGGATATCTCTACAAAAAATAACAAGGTGGTAGAGCAGCTGGGTAACCTTGGCAATGTCTATTATGATACAGGGGATTATAATTCAGCCAGAAAACATTACCAAGAGGCCTTAGATAAAGCCAGGGATAACGACTTAAAATTATACCAAGGTAGATGGATAGGCTCATTAGGAAATGTTGTTCTTGCTGAAAGTAAAATCGATGAAGCAATAAAATACTATGAAGAAGCAATAAAAATAGTCAAGAACCTGGGAATCAGAAAGGAGGAAGCAATCTGGTTAATGAAGTTAGCTTACACCTACCAAAAACAAGGAGATATACATCAGGCTATAAGTTTAAATGAAAAAGCTTTGAGAAAACATTCAGACCTAGATAGGAAAATAGAAGGGGAAATACTTACCAATCTAGGTACAGAATACCTCCTTACTGGGGATCATTCAACAGCAATTAAATTCATTAATCGAGCAATTAAGATCGCTGATGATTTGTCTTTAACAGAACTGAAAGGAATTTCACATTCAAATCTAGGAGATGCTTTTTTTGCCCAAAATAAAATTGAAAAGGCTATTGTTTCTTTTGAAACGGCATTGAAGATCGCTCAAGAAAGGGATGACAAAGAAATCCAATCTAAACAATTAATTAACCTAGGTAAATGTCATATTACTTCTGATGAAAAGCAAGCTACAGGTTATTTCCGAAAAGCAGTAGCTATTGTCTCAAAGATGGGAGATCAAGAAGCAGAAGAAAATTTGTACGGAGATATTGCTGATGCTTACCAAGAAGTTGGTTTATTTGATCTAGCAAAGGAAAATGTTGAAAAAGCATTTAATATGGCGAAAACGGATGATCATAAAGTAAAATGGCTTATGAAACTTGGTGATGTCTATTTTAAGGTAGATAAATACAAAGAGGCCCTTAATGAATATGAAGCATGCTTAAAATATGTTAAAAACATGGATAAAGAAACAGAAGGAATATTATATGGTAATATAGGTACAACAATTCAAGAGACCACAAGTACTAAGGGGCAATTGAAAGTGGCAGTAGAATATCTTGAGAAGGCTATAGCTAGTGCAGAGAAATATATGAACAGACGAAATTTGTGTCGATGGCAAACCGTGATCGGAAGTCTTTATCTGGATTTGGAGCAATGGGATAAGGCCCGTAATTCTATCAATTCAGCCTTAAAGTTAGCTAAAGATCTTAATGATATTAAAAACGAACAGAAGAACTATTCTAATTTAGGTAAACTAAATAAATTGACTGGATCTTCAAGCAGGTAATAATAGAAGTACAATAGGAGAATAGATATATATATACTGAGAAAATAATGCATGTATAATTTTATATTTGCTTCTTTTTACGTCCTCGAATGAAAATTACTAAAATTGTCAAGATTAATATTACTACAGTATAATTAGGAAAGTTTCCTCGCTTCGGGGTTGAAGAGGATGTTTCTACAGTTGTTCCAGATACCATAATCATCGAAGATGTACTTGGTATCGATGTGGGGATTGGAATTGATATTGTAAAAGTTAGATTCAAATGTGCTATGTTACCTACGGAATCATTACCATAAATATGGATTATATAGTTACCATCGCTCAAACTTCGGTTCATAGGTTGTGTCCAAGTTTGATTCTCACTATCAATATTTTCGATATAATACCAATAGCGCTCTGCATTTCCAGAGATGTCAATTGAAACATTGCTACTTCTATATATACTAGAACTAGTCGGAGAATTAAGAATAATTGTTGGAGGGGTTGTATCAACCGTGAATGTTACATTAACATAAGTTGTTTTTCCCATAGTTTTGAATCCAGATCCGTATAAAGTATATGTTCCATCTTCAAAATAATATGTGATTGGAGAAGTCCAAACAGTGTCAATATTTACAACACCTGGAATTTGGTACAGATAAAATAAAGCATCACCGGAGAACGCTATAGTGATAGTACTATATGAATAAGTGGTACTGATAGGCGATTCAATAATTACAGTAGCTCTAGTGGTATCAATTGAAAAGGTTATACTCGTTACTGCTTCGTTTCCAGCGGTATCGTTACCATAAGCAAAAAGAGTATAAGTTCCATTGGTTAAGTTCCGTTTTACTAGTGAAGTCCATGTATGATTTTCGATATCTACTCCTTCAATGTAATACCAAGTGAAGTCAGCATCACCAAAGAGGTTTATAGTTATAGAGCCACTAGTATAAAGTGTATTTATGGGAGAAATTATTGTAACTTCAGGAGGAATAGTATCAATTGTAAATGTAACACTTACATGAGTCACATTACCAACAGTATTGTTCCCATAAGCATGTAATACATATTTACCATCAGTAAGATTAAAGGTGACTGGAGGTAGATATGTCTGATTTTCATCATGGAAGCCTCTAATATAGAACCAGTAAGACTCAGCATCACCTGAAAGTTCAATCGATGTATTATTTGATGAATAACTCGCATTAACGGGAGAATCTATGACAACTAAAGCAAATGATGTGTCAATAGTAAAACTCACACTGGTATACGCCTCGTTTCCAACAGTATCGTTCCCAAAAGCATGAAGAGTATAAGTACCATTTGATAGATTACGTGTGATTGCAGTAGTCCACGTTTGATTATCGATATCCACTCCATCAATGTAATACCAATAATGGTCAGCATCACCAGATAGATCTACAATGATTTCTGGATATATCCAGTTCCCAGGTGAGATCAAATATACTAGTGGAGCTGTGTCATCTGTAGTAAAAGTAAAATAGTTGTATGCCCAATTACCAGCCCGATCAACCGCATAGACATTTAATCTGTGCTGATCATCCCCCATGGGTAGGGTAATAATAAAAGATTCCGTTAAAGTCTGATTAATACCCTCATCCCAATTAAAAAGTACATTACTGAGATGTAAATCTCTTACTGTAAAATTAATTGTCTTACCTGAATTGTGAATAGTATTGTTAGCAGGAGATTCCAGATTAATTTTTGGTGGTTCCTCATCTAGATTGAATTTAGTTATGAAACAGTCGTAACTCCCACTATAAGTGCTACTGTATGCATTGTATGTTGGAAAGTCATTTGATCTAGTATATCCAACTATATATGTCTCATTATAAGCATCAACCTCAATACCGTGTCCAAAATCTTCCCCTTCTCCTCCTAGAAAAGTATTGAATATAGTTTTGTTACCTAAGGCATCTAGTTTTGTTACGAAAGCATCATAACTTCCACTATGAGTGTTATTGAAAGCATTTAAAGGTGTGGAAAAATCCGTTGAGGCTGTTCTTCCAGTAATGTATGTATTGTTGTAGACATCAACTGTTATTGCGTGACCAGAATCCTCCCCACTTCCTCCTAAGAAAGTACTAAACACCAGATCATCTCCAGCAGAATTAATTTTCGTAACGAAAGCATCGTAACCGCCTCTATAAGAACTGTAAGGATTTCGAGTTGGAAAGTTAACTGATGTGGTCTTTCCAGTGATATACATATTATTGTAAGAGTCTACTGCAATATCATATCCATAGTCAAGTCCACTCCCACCCAAATAGGTACTAAAGACAAAGCCATCTCCATCAGCATTTATTTTAGTTAGAAAAGCATCAGTATTTCCCCCTTTAGTGTTATCATAAGCTCCTACTACTGGAAAATTAGACGACCAAGTCTCTCCAGTTATACAAACATTATTAAAATCATCGATTGCAATACTATACCCATAATCGTTTCCTCCACCTCCTATAAAAGTACTGTATACAAGATTATCTCCTCCAGTATTCAATTTTACTATAAAGGCATCACTTGTTCCACCATTATGAGTATCATCGATAGTATCAGGGGTAGTAGGAAAATCCAAGGATTCAGTTTCTCCCGTGATATAGGTGTTACCTGATGCATCCACGACTATTTCACGGCCGTAATCCCCTTCGGCTCCTCCCAAGTAAGTACTGAACACTAATTTATTTCCTGTTGCATTTAATTTTGTTACAAATATATCATATTCTCCACCATTAAATGATTCACTAAAAGCATTGGAAGTAGTAGGAAAATCTAATGAAGCAGTTTTTCCAGTGATATATGTGTTATTAGAGGTATCTAATGCAATCCGATAACCAGAATCCTCCTTACTTCCCCCTAAATATGTACTGAAGATGAGATTATTTCCCACTGGATCTAGTTTGGCAATAAATAAATCAGAAGTTCCACCGTTGAATGAATCATTAATTGTTCCGGGAGTAATGGGAAAGCTCAAAGAGTTTGTCTGTCCGAGAATATAGGTGGCGTTCTCAGAGTCTACAACAATATCGTATCCATAATCATAGCTACTACCTCCCAAGTAAGTACTGAATGACAATATTAAGGGATCAATTATTAAACGTTGGGAGTTATCAAAGGACGCAATACGAAAACCATAACAATTTTCTTCACTACTTTTTGACACAAAATTAGCAGAAATATCCGTCCCATCATCTTGATATACTTTTAATTTTGAATCTTGAAGGTAAATTTTTTCCTGAACGGAATCAAGGAAGGAGATATTTTTATCCTCAATGAAGAATTTTATTGAAGAACTACCGAGTAGCTTAATTAAGTCAGGATTAGCCCCAGGTTGAATAATAAACTCATACTTCAATCCTTCGATCGACATATAGTATCTTAGGTCAATACCTGGGTAAAGATCATAATACCAGACCTCATTATAAGTGAGCACATTTGTTTGTTGAAAATCACCAATAAAGAAGTTAATGTAATGAGATTTAAGCCCCTGACCAATAGGAATTACTTCTTGAGATCCAGGAAAAGTGATAGAAAAATAACTCTGTTGAATATCTTGGCATGAAAATAAGGCAAAATTAATCTTCGAAGAACTAAAACTAACAATCATTCCTCCCATACAATAGTAATAAGCTAACGACTTGTCAATGATCTGACCACGATTCTCAATGAAACCACTAAAAGGAAGTGCAAGGGGTTCTTTAATTATTGGGTACTTGAGGTCACTCACAGCTGGTGTATCAAGAGAGGATGAATCATCCATATCTTTCAGTTTTTGATCATTTATTTCTGTTAATAAGTTAAGATATGCACAAGATGATAAAAAGAGGATCATACCAATAAGTAATGCTATAGTTTTAGCTCTCTTCTTTAAAAATTCCAATGTGTTTTTCTCCTGATTGTTGTGTTATTTACATACTCCACATTATAATGAGGAAAATCAATGAATTCAAGCAATGCAGATAGAAAAGTGACTCTTTTTAGATCTTTAATAATCTTTTTAACTATCTGTACTTTGAATAGTTCTATTTTAACAGAAAAAACTAATAAAAGTACCTTATATATATAAGACCCCAATAAGAATGTTGAAACAAAAAGAATTGATTTGGAATAGTCGGAAAAAAATTATAACTGTTCCTAAATCAACTTTTTTTAGGAACTGTTATTTGACTATCACAAAGAACAAATTCCTGTCTTTGAAAAAATAGCAAGAGGTTATTCCAGACCTTAGAGATCAGTACAACTCCAGTTAAATGAATCTGTAAGAGAACTTTTTTATTATATTTTTTATTGGGTGATTTCAATAATCCTACCATACCAATCAACATTCAGTTGAAGCTCATTATTGTATGAGGTAACTTTTCCAAAATCAATTCTGAAAGGTTTATTTAATTTGACACATGAAATTAATTTATTCCATAGAGTAAATTTTATTTGACCTGTTTCATCTTCAAGTATAACAGTAGCAACTGTTAATTCTTCCTCATCACTTTGAAGTTTAACCTTATGACCTTCAGTTATATTTTTTACAATACCCTTTACAATAACATCAGTTGAACCATCTTTCAAATCCCCGATTTTTTGGATAATCTCAACTCCCTCGCAATCCCTTTGATACCAGATACATTTCCATTTACCTCCTGGATTACAGGTATGTTCCAAACCTACTTGTCGAAAACCATTTTTTTTATAGAAATTTCTTGTTCTTTTGTTCCATTCTGGAGTCTCTAAGGTCCAAACAACATCTGGAAATTTATTAAATAAGCTGGACATTGCCTCACTTGCTATTCCTCGTTTATGATAGTCAGGGTCAATAAAAATACGCTCCATTACATAATTAGTCTTCTTTTTTGGATTATAAGCCATAAAACCGATAATTTTGCTATTAATTAGAATCTTATAACATTCAAAACCTTTCATAAGCCTGATATATGAATCAGGTGAATCGTAACCTGGAGGGCCACCTTTACCAAATGGAGAACCTACCAAATGATCAGAGTCAAACGCTTTTTTAGAAATCTTTGCGAGTATTTCTGCATCCTCTATTGACGCTTTTTCAAGTTTTATACTATTTTTCATTATTTTGACACCAGATCTAGATATAGATTTAATATTTAAATAAGATATGATTCTGGTAATCTTTAAATTGAAATAGAATAATCCAAATCCCTACTCATAACCCCAATTCCTTTGAATAAGTCGGATCGATTGGATTATACTACTACCAAGAAATATTGTTTGGAATAACATTCATTCTATCTTATAGATTTGGGAAAATGGAACCTCTGTTCCTAAAAGAATATCTTAATGAATTTAAGATCAATAAATCAAATAAGGGGAGAATAGATTATCAATAATTTGGATAGCAATTCCAAAAATTGGAATTATAAAAAAAATACATATGTCCGTGTAATTTCCAAAACTCAGAAAGAACCTTCTATAGAAGGATTGCATAAAAATAAACCTCCGAGAGGGGGAGCTTTAATAGGTGGGATTGAGTATGACCTCCACCAAGAAAAAATCAAGATCCTTCTCTAATAGTAGCACTAAATCCAGTTGATGAATCAGGAAACCCAAAAAAGAAGAGAGATTATTTCATTAGAAGTAAAGACGATCTAGTTGAACTTAGAGAGGTAATGAATGATGAACGATTGGAAAAACTCTTAGATAAGTTGGGTTAATACCTTCTTGGGCGTCTTTTTCTATAACAATCTCTACAATAGACAGGTCTTGTTCCATCAGGTTTGAAAGGAACCTCGGTTTCTGTTCCACAATCTGCACAAGTGACCTTGTGCATTTCTCGTGGTGTGCGATTGTAATTGTCTCTTTTTCTATAGCTCATTCTCATCATTTAATATAAATTAGCTAATTTTAACTAGAGAAGAACTAGAATTATGTGTTGAAACACTTGGGAGTGAGCATTCAAATTTAATACAAAAAAAATCAAATATGAATACAACAAATTCTCAATAAGTGTTATCGAACCATAAGATCAAATTCTAAACAGATAAAATGCCATCTAAAAGAAAAAGAACAACTGTTTATAATGCTACTTGAGGAGTTCGTTAAATTATCCTTATATGAAATTTTTTTACATCAAGAGTATATAAAGCGACTGTAAAGCTTTTCTTGGGTTAAAAACGTTGGTTATACAACATTTGATTCAAACGTCTCCAAACTGTTATTTTACGACATTATATCTTTTAACAATAAACAAACTTCCATGGTATAAGCATGAGTGAGATATGCCCAATATAAACTGTCGAAGATCATATTTTTCTACAAAATTCTTGCCATTCTTTCACCTGAAGTACCAAATTTACATAATCAGGAGGATGTCTCTGGGCAGCACGAATTGTGTCAATTACTTACATGGTTTGTTAATATTATTATAATCGAGCTTTATAATCCAACCTTTTCATTGAATTCTTTTATTAATCTGTCAATTTTCGGAGTTAACAATTTAATAGAACTCCAATAGTTATCATAATCATGCCACTGTCTGTCCAATTCCTCAAGGGACTTTCCCTGCTGCTCAATCCAAGTAAAATATTTGAGATGGTGGATTCTTTTTCGTTCAATGTAACGAAGTTCAGCCATACTATCAGTTCTTATTCCATGTAAAGAACGATAGAAATCTGCTGATGCACTACGTTCATTATACTCTCCAAATTCCGCTCTAAGTTCCCTGACTCTCGACCCATATAATTCCATGGAATCTGTAAAAACTGTTAAAATTACATCTTTTCGTGTCAATTCATAATATTTGGCGAATTTGATAGCCATGAGAACATTTGCAATACTGGATATACCTAAGAGATGAAGTTGATCCACACAGATTTCTGGAACTCCCTGTTCTCGAAGATATGCATGTCCAACTGGCTCATTAAATAGGCGAACTAAGTTCATACAATCATGATCGTCTATAGCAATAATCATATCGGTATTTTTCACATTGTGGATCCATGGAACGTGTTTGTCCCCTATTCCTTCGATACGATGATAACCATAACCATTAAGTAACAAAGTAGGACATTGAATTGACTCCCCTGCAACCATTTTACTGGTTGGGAAAAGCTCTTTCAGGTAATCACCACTTCCAATGGTCCCTGCGGAACCAGTTGTTAAACAAACTCCCCTGAAATTATTACCGTTCAGTTCCTTCTCGAGTACTTCTTTCATTGCGTTTCCAGTCACTTCATAATGCCATAAATGGTTCCCAAATTCATCAAACTGGTTGAAGATGACGATTGCATCGTCTCCTCGTTCTTTTTTCAATTCCCAACATTTATCAAAGATCTCTTTAACATTTGATTCCCCTCCTGGTGTTTTAATAATCTCCCCACTGACTGTTTTCAACCAATCAAATCTTTCACGACTCATTTCTTCTGGTAAAATAGCGATCGAATTACACGCCAAAAGAGAAGAGTCAAATGCTCCTCCTCGGCAATAATTTCCAGTGCTTGGCCAAACAGCTTTTTGTGTAGTAGGATCAAATTGTCCTGTTACAAGACGAGGGACTAAACAACCATATGCTGCACCAACTTTATGAGCTCCTGTTGGAAACCATTTCCCAATGAGAGCGATGATTCGTGCTTCAACTCCTGTCAACTCAGGCGGGAGTTCAAGATAATTGGCCACCCTTTTATAACCCCCACCAAGCTCTTTTGGCTCATTCTTCCAAGTAATTCTGAAAAGATTTCGTGGATGAACATCCCATAAGCTTAGATTGGTTAATTCTTCTTTTATCGAATTAGAGACCATTTCTTCTGGATGTTTTTGCTCTTTAAAAGTTGGAATAATTATATTTCGTTCTCGTGCTCGCTGTACAGCACGATTAAGTACATCTTTGTTTTGTGTTAAATCAATCATCTAGTTATGCTCCTTAAAAGACTGCTTAAAGGATTGTCATGCTTTTTTTAATCGAGTTTGGCATGAATTACAAGTTTTTGCGTAGATATTTGCTTTATAAGTTATTTTGCATTTTGGGCAAATCAAGCCTCTTGGTTGACTGAGAGATGTGTCAAGATAGTCCTTCCATCCTTTCCTGAGAATTTCTTCATTATTAAGGAATGGTGGTAGCTCCGAGAGATCGAGAATCCCATTATTAACAAGTACTTTATCCAATAGACTGAATTCACTCTCTTTTAATGGATTCCAAGTTAAAATCCAGCTCTGAACTTCTTTAAGAGTTGGAGTGACTAATTTGCTTCTCTTCATTATCAGGGTTAAATCTAATATACGAATTCTATCTTTCTTGTAATCATTATTCAGTGGGAGAGAATATTTGGTAATTTTTTGTTTTAGAATCTTTGATTTATGGTTCTCAATTAAAGTAAAGAAATTTTCCTTTACGTTGGGATCTATTCTTAGAGAGCATTCTTCATCCAGCATATTAACAATGAGATCATATTCATTAACTAGGAATTTTTCGAGGTTCACTCCTGTAAACTCCTCTCTCGGATAATCCCGGCAACTGTCAATTTTAAATCCCTCACCAATAGCTGAAGTTAGAACAAAGAATATCCATTTTTGCCATTTTTTCTTTAATTGTGCTACTTGTATAACAAACTGGGTTGTTATCATCAGTAAAAATTGCGAAATATTCATTTTTTCATTAGATACCCGGAGATCGTCACTTTGTGAGAAACATAATTCAATTATATTCGAAAAAAATACGATAAATACGCTGAATGAGCTTCTCATCCCATCATTCCAACAAAAATTAACCCAATATTTTAGAGAGATACAAACCTATTATATTTTCTACATTTATTTAAATTAATCATTGCCAATGATTTGTTTCACTTCTTTAACAATATTTTTTAGACTAATTTGCAGTTCTGAACCATCTTTCATTATTCTAAGAGTTGCAGAGTTTTTTAAAAGATCTCTTTGTCCCAGAATAATAACATAAGGTATTTGATGACGATTCGCATATTCTAGATTTTTTGATAAGCTTCTGTCTAATAAATCAAACTCTGCACGAACATTATTTTGTCGTAATTCAGTAGTTAAACCAATAACTTGATCAAGTGTTTTAATAGGAATGATGTAAACGTCAGTTATCGAAGGTTTACTCTGCCAACTTGTCGCTATTGCCTCATAAATCGTATCTAGTCCAAAGGAAATACCTGTTGCTGGATATCGTTCTTCAGATTCAAGAAATTTACCAATAATTTTATCATAACGCCCACCTCCGCACAGAGACGAATCGATTATCCCAGGTTTCTTTAGAAAAGCCTCAAAAACGGTTCCTGTGTAGATTTCTAACCCCCTAGCAAGGCTGTACAATAATTTAACTTCTTTTTCGATATTAAACAGCTTCAAATAATGGTATAGTTGTCTTAATTCAGCGATTCCTTCTTTCCCTATTTGATTTTCGACCCGTGGCTCTAATTCGTCTAAAATCTCCAAATATGATCCCTCATAGTTAAAATAACTGAATATTTCATTCATTATCTTTAAAGGAATTCCTTTAGCTTCTAATTCCTCATATACACCATTAATACCTATTTTCTTCAATTTATCAACAGAGAGTATCACACTATCCAACAGGCGTTTAGAAACACCAGCAGAAAGTAAAATACCTGTTAAAAGTTTTCGATTATTAACTTCTAGATAAGTTTCTAATCCCAATCTTGAGAAAAGATTGTGTGCTAACGCTAAACATTCTGCGTCAGCCAATGTCGACGCTACCCCAATAATGTCAGCATCACATTGAACGAACTCGCGATAACGGCCTTTCTTAATTGGCCCATCGCGAAAACATGTCCCAATTTCGTACCGTTTGAACGGTTTTCCTAAGTGGGGATTCATACCAACGAGTCTTGCTAGAGGAACAGAAAGATCATATCTCAAACCAAGTTCTCTTTGTCCCTGATCCGTCAAACGATAGGTTTCCTTTAATATTTCAGCTCCACCTGCATATTTGGACGATAGAACATCCCATCTCTCGAGTATTGGAGTAGTGGCTGGTTGAAAACCATATAATTGGAAAACTTCCCTAATAATTTCCAATATTTTCTCCCGTAAGACCTGCTCCTCGGGAAGGTGATCATTTGTTCCTTTTAAAAGAGAGAGTTCAACCATTCTAATCACGAAATTTTAGTTTGATATAACTTAAAATAGGCATCTGCCGAATTCTGCCAAGAGAAATCCTGTTTCATTCCTCTTTTCATTAATTGTCTCCACTCTTTTTTAGACTGGAAAATCCTGAGAGCGGTGTCAATAGCTGAGGAGAAGTGTAGTTCATTATAAGTCTCGAATAAGAACCCAGTACCGTGATTTATATTGGTTGTATAATCGATAATACTATCTGCTAATCCTCCTGTTTTGTATGCAATGGGTACTGTGCCATACTTCAAACTATATTTATCATTTAATCCACAGGGTTCATAACGAGAAGGCATAAGAAAAATATCTGCCCCTGCTTCGATCTGATGAGCCAAGTGATCGTTGTATGTCAATGCGATCCCAGTTTTTGAGGGGTAAGATTTACTCAAATCATTGAACTGGGATTCTAGATGAGGATCACCAATACCTAATAACACAAACTGAATCCGATCTTGTTGTAAAAATTTGGGGATGACTCTGAGAATCAAGTCCATTCCCTTTTGCCATGCAAGCCTTGAAACTACACACAATAAAGGGATCTCAGGGTCTTCAGTGAGTAGAAAATGTTGTTGAAGAGCTGTTTTACACCTTTGTTTTCCATTTAACTCATTAATAGAATAATTTGAGGGAATATATCTATCTATTTCAGGATTCCAAACACAATAGTCAACACCATTAAGAATCCCATGGATTTTTGTTTTATTTTCTCTTAATAAGGAATCCAATCCAGCCCCATACTGTTCTGTTTGAATTTCACGGGCATAATTAGGACTTACAGTAGTGATAATGTCTGAATAAATTATCCCTGCCTTCATTAAAATGAATTTACCCCAGTAATGGAGAGAGTCATAATGGGAGGGATGAATTCCTAATAGGTGAAATTGGGATCGATTGAATTTGCCTTGGTAAGCCAAATTATGAATCGTATACATACGAATTGGCTGATCTTTACGTAAAAATTTTGATAACTCGGTATAAAGACCGATTATAGCTGTTTGCCAATCATGCATATGGAAAACATCATATTTTTTAGACGTGGAAAGATATTTGATTGTCTCTAGGGCTCCACGACAGAAAAATATGAATCTTGTTAAATTGTCCTTATAATCTCGACCATCCTTTACATAAAGATCCGAGCGTTGTCTAAACAAACGATAATTATCAATAAAATAAACCCTAACATTTGAATCCTCTAGAGTCAGCTCAAGAGCGGTGCCTTTAAAATTTCGAGACCCGATTCTGATATTGAATCTGAATTGCATTTTTTTTAGGGGGAGTTTTTGTCTTTCAATATCTCTGTAGTATGGTATAAAAACATCTACATGGACTCCTTTCTCAGCCAAAACTCTAGGTAAAGACCCTATTACATCAGCTAATCCCCCTGTTTTAATGTAGGGCACCATTTCACTCGCAAACATTGCAACTCTCATTTTATAACCTCAACATTATTAAACGAAAAAATTTAGGTCGCATTAAGGATTTTATGTCATGCTAATGCTGCCAGAAGTAATTGCAATTTGTTTAGTTTTTTTTTGAAAACAGGATTTTATGCGTTTTCTCGTCATCCAATCTATCTAGGGGCAATTATTTTTTTTTTATTTTCTTTAGGTTTATTATTTTTTGAAAACACAGTTTAAATTATTTTCCTAGTCTCATTGTCATGTTATTTTTTTCTGGGATCTTCAATTGAGGATTATTTTATTCTTCGTAAGATTTCTAATTACAGCGAATATAAGAATATCTGTGGAAGCTACTTCCATTGGCAAAGAAAACATATTTTTTTTTTCTACGTATTATTAAGCAAACTAAAAGAGAATAGAGATACCAATATATATACCTCATTGTTATTTCAAGTGACTTTTCATTATTCTATTGAATTATTAAGAATTTATAGTAAGAGAGGATTAGATAGGACAAAATTCCTTTATAAAAGTGATAAAGAAAATAATTTAAGGAAAATAAAGAGTATCAAATAACAATTTAAAGTGTGAGTTGGTTATTGAAAAATAATTATAACTTTCTAATATGTGAGATTGGATTCTGTATCATTTTTAATGCTAAGATTCTGCTTATAAAGCACATGATTGTGTGAAGATCCCGCTGTGAAAGGAGTTGACTTCTCATTGAATATTGAGGATAAACTCAATGAATTAAATAAAATAGAAAAGAAAAAAAAGTGGGAAGATGCTAGCAAAGCAGCTGTTGAGCTAGCAGAAGTTTATATTGATCAGAAAAATTATATAGAAAGTCTAAAATACTTTGAGCGAGCAATTACAGCTCAACAAAAGGTGAAGAAAACAGAAAAAGTCATTGTACTTTATAGAAAAATAATTAGCGCAGCCAGGAAAGGGAAAAACAAAACAAAAAAAGAACTATTTCGGTATGCGGCAGCAGCTATCCCATTAATCGAAGAATATATTCGAGTCTTGAATGAAAGCAATCGATACATTTCTAAACATGGTGCAATGACCAGATATTTTCTTGGGGAGTGTAGAGAAATAGTTTCTGGAATCGTACAAAGGAATGAAGAATTTCTTAGAGCTGGGGAAATTTTTATAGAAATTGGGAAAAAATTAACAAATACTAAAAAAGCCGTGGGAGAGGCAGATGAAGCATTTGAGAGAGCACGTACTATTTATAATTTAATGAATAACAAAGAAGCGATTTTTGAAGCTTTTCTTGTTGAAGCTGATTTAAATATAAGAAAGCTTCGTTTTGAAAGAGGATTCTTATTATTTGATGATGCCCGTGGTATATTTGATGATGAAACTCATCAAGAAAATGTATTAAATAAGGAGAAAGAGGTATATGCCGAAATAGGTCTTGAAATTTTACAGGATCGATTTTCGGATATAGAAAAAAAGCAAATTGCAATGATGCTTATTTCAAAATCAAGAGAAGCTCATTTATTGGCAAAATCACTTGATGAAATGTCTGATATCCTTTTTGAAGTAGGAAGAATAAATATTAAGAATAAGCAAGTCGAAGAAGGATTTAGTTTTTTTGATGAAGCAATCAATAATTCTCTATCATTTGGTGATGAAGCAATACGTAAAAAAATCATAGAATATCTTTTTCAAGAAGGGAAAAATCAGGTCGATACTCTTCTCTTACCATTCAAAGGTGAATTTGACAATCTCCCATTTCTTGTATATTTTGACAAAATGGAAGATATCTGCAGAAAATTAAATTATGGCCAAGAAGTAGAAGAATTAGCTTTGTATATTTGGCAACTAGGACTGCAGCTTTTCGAACAAAGAAATATTCCAGATGATTTTCCCTTTATAGAGAAAGCAATAACATATCTAATTAATAATAATCGTTTTAGTGGTGTTCATAAAATAGGGGAGGTATTAGAAAAAAGTCTTGAGATTTTTGCAGAAAGAAAAGAAATCGCCAAACTTCAATTTTTCAAATCCTTTTTAGTAGATTGTTACATACGAATTGACGATAATCAATCAGCTGGATTATTGAATGTAAAAATGGCACAGACTTATGCTTCTTGGGGGAATTATGAAAAACAAGTTGATTCTCTACGTGAGGCAGCTTCTCTATTCCAAACGTCTGACCATGAAACAATTAAAACGTTTAGTGAAACTCTTAAAGAACAATTATCACGATTGGAACTCTATGTCCCATATTCTATTTTCAATGAAGTTTTACATTTACTTGGAAATACATACCTCCAACTTGGGGATAATGATGAATATGATTCTTTGTTTGCAAGCAATGCTATGAAGTTCCTTGAGTCAAATGATTTTGATAAGGCAATGGAACTCCATCAACAGGACTTTGATTTTCTTGTAAGAATAAAGAAGATCCCACGAGCTTTAGCACGATTAGAAAAGTTCTCTACAGTACTTTTTTCAAAAGGAAAATATGAGCTCGCAAAAAAATTGCGCTCTAAACAAATTAAACTATTGATAGATACACAATCTTCTCAAGAATCGGTATTACAAACTATTAAAAGCTTGGAAGATCAGATTATAGAAGCTCTTTCTCAAAAAACCGATATTTCTTTAGTGAAAGATCTTTTTAGTTTCATTCTTGATTTATACGATTATTTAGGACTGAAAGACGCACATGGGGACGCAATGTTTGAATTAGCAATTCGACTATTTGAATTTGAATATTTTGCCCCTGGATTTGAGTTTCTACAGGATGCTTACGAGAAATTTAAAGCAGAAAATGCTGTTGAAAAATATGGCCTCCTAATGGATTTTGCTTTTGAGAAAAAGAATTTTTTTCAGGATCTTGCTGATGAAGAAACTGCAGATCTGTTCTTATCTTTTTTAATCACAATTCTTAAAGAATTAGGCCAAACTAATGAAGCTGCAGAATTAATCATGACCCGAGCTGTTCAATTTATTTCTACAGATGAGGATAAAGCCTATAAGTATTTTGATCAAGCGAAAGAACTTATAACACAGACAGGATCATCTGATGAATTATTTAAATTTTATCAGGATTATGGAACTGCCCTGCTAAAAGTTGGAAAAATTGAAGAGGGAATGCAAACTCTCGCTAAAGCCGAAGGTTCAACCTCAACAAATTCTCTTGCAATTGCTGATACATGTTTAACTGTAGCAAAAGATCGATTTACTGAAAAGGATTATGACACATATTTTGTTCTTGTGGATCGTGCACTATCCATTTATACTGATCTAGAGATGTTTCAGGAGTCATCATCAATTGCTCTTGGTGAAGCTCGTAAATTATGGAGCGTAAATAACCTACCTTACACGATGATATATTTAGAACGGGCATGGGCGCCTTTAGCGGTTACTTATGATGAAAAATTAGAACAATCAATACAACCAGTTCTCCAAGCATCAGATGATTTTGTGAAGGCGCTTTTTCAACAAAAGAAATATGATGAAGCTAAAAACTTTCTAGAATTCCAGGAACGTATTTATAGGCAGTTAAATCTCACAGAAAAAATCTTGGAGGTAGAAAATAGAAAAATTGATGCTTTAATTGGACGCGGGAATATTGATGGTGCTCTTTCTCAAGTGCTAGATATGACAGCCCTTGGAATCGAAGAATCGAAATTTAAAGAAACTGTGGCTTTTGTAAAAGATCTCCTACCTGCGTTTATCACAAGCTCCCCCTTAAAATCGAAAGACCTTCTTAAAATATATGTTAACATGTTGTTAACCATGGAACCAAAGGAAATTGCCCAGAAAATCCTTTACGAGACTCTGGATGCCCTTATACTATTAATAATTGAATCTAAGAAGAAAAAGCAACAAGAACTTTTCCAAAACCAAGTAGTTCTCTTCTTTAATGCCCTAACAGAAGTAGCAGAGGCAGAAAATGTACTCTGCTATTTTATTGTTCTCTTTACTCAAGAACTTACAAAAGTAAAAGAATACTCTTCACTATTTGAGACCTTAGAGGAGAATCTATCTAATCTACAAGTGATTGATTCTAATACAAAGATGAAGATAGTCAATGAAATAAGTTCAATATTAGAATATCATGAACTACCAAAACAAACTATTCTAAAAGGCCTTAATTTTTTAAATGACTTAACTCAAAATATTGATAGTCAGAATAGAGAAATGGTATCAAGGATATTTTATATGATAGGTATGAAACACAAATCACATAAAGAAATCTACGAATCTGCTGTTCAATTAGCCCTCGAGCAATCCAAAATGACTGCTAATATTCCAGCAACGTTGGATCTTCTACATAAAATGATTGAAGAAGACTTGAAAACTGAAAATTATCTAAATGCGTTGGAAAGGTTAGATGAGGTCATTGAAAAATTAGATGAGGCTCCAACTGGATTGGCTAAAGACTATTCTGAATTACTAGAGGAATATTTAGCCATTCTAGAAAAACAGAAAAAGAAGAAATGGAAGGATCTTCTATCAACAAAAAGCCAGATTATTCGAGAAAAATATATTGAATGAAATAAAAATTCAGAAGTCATGATTAACCTATTAAGATAGAATATTTACTCATTTCCTTGAGAAACTACGAAAATATGCACATAAAATGAATAGGAACTAATAAATAAAAACGAAATACTTTTTATTTAAGATATTGAAGGTTACTCCTCATGACAAATTCAACTGATTATACGGCTTGGTTTAACCAAGAAATTAAAAAATTACTCGATTTGATCGCAAATCGGACAAATCCTCAAGAATTAACTAATCAAATTAATGAAATTCGGCGTGGCGTTGAGTATGGCACTAATAATCCAGGTTCGATTGATGATTTACTCCTTAAAGTAGGGAGAAACTTCATTGATTCTCTACAAGTGTATATCCGTCAAATGAAACCAAAATCGCGTGATATCCCCCTAGGGGGACAGGCAACTTTCCTCGCTGGGATGGGAGGGGATCAAAAGCATTCAGACGAACAATTCAGTGTTGATGAGTTAAAAGGGGCATTAGCTTCACGAAAGAAAGAAAAAGTTGTTAAAAAGATGAAAGGTTCTTTAGATCTCCTGAAGGAGTATGAAGATAGTTAATAGAGTGGTCGAAAATTAATTATCTTGTCCTAAAACCTTTTCCATAACAGCATCTATTTTTATTCTTAACTCTTCTAGTGACCCATCATTTTCGATAATATAATCAACAGGAAGCTGAAGGACTTGAGTTTCAGTTAAATGGTCAGACCATCTTTTCCAATCCAAGTTTGAGATCCTTTTTTTCCCCCGAACTTCAATTCTTGTCCTACGTTTTTCAGAAGACGATTGAATTCTGATGAATTTAAAGCCAAGAGGTTTCAGATAAACCACTTCATTCATTCTTCTTATGTCATCGATTACTATTGAAGCTGAGGTTTTTTGAATTTCTCTAACAAGATATCTCACCCAGATATCGTCATCAAATTCTCGGAAAAACTTCCCACAGCTTTGAAGAAAATCCCGAGTGATTTCTAAACCCAATTCAATACCAATTTCTCGCATCTTTCCAGAAAGCCTCATTCGTGTAAATCCATACTTTTTTACAATATGATCTGCAGCTGTAGATTTTCCACTTCCCATAAGACCAGTTATTCCGATTAAGAATTGCATTCCTAGGCTACCTGAAAAACTTTTGGGGACAAATATCACCCATTCAGATCATTTTGAGCTAGAGGATTGGAATCTGGTTGCTGAATATCCTCATCAGATCCCTTTACATCTGGTGTCAGAGATAAATTAGGTGATTCAGGGATTCGTCTTTCTTCTGGTTGAAATGTCTCTAAACTGCTTTTACTTCGACTTTTTATAATTTTTCGAATAACCCAAACAAACCCAAAAATAAATCCAATGTAGAATGCTACTGATTCAACATACTCAAAATAAACAACAGCACGATAGAGAATATCGACAAAACCTTGGCTTAAGAGAGGCGCATCGGCATAAAGAAGTGGATTTACTTCATGTAGCTCATAGATGTCACCTAGAATATTTGTTATGATCAATACAAAAGCAGTTGAGATAAGAAGAAAAAATACAGAAAGACGTTCTTTAACCCGTGGGGTAACGAGAGTAACTGAAAGAAATTTAAAGGCAGCAGCAATAATGAAATAAAGTGGTAAGAGTAGAAATGGTATGTATTTAAATGTTGGCCATAGAACCTCAAGCCATTCTGACAATGGGATCACTAGTTCTTCATAAATTAAGTAGACTATTGAGGGAACTGAAAGAAAATCTTCTAAGAACTGTGGTAGCGTAAGCTGGAGCTCTTCTTTTAGAACTTCAAGAATACCACGTAAACTATTCCAAGATAATCCTAGCCATGCTGAAAACATAATCAAATATTTCATAATCACAGCTACTTTTGGAGGGGAACGAGTTAGAACTCGTCCTGTTCGAGCGACTTCTGCGCCTCTAGAAATCGCTGTGAGTATAGCAACGATTGCAAATCCCTCTGCAAATCCAACAATAATAGTAGCAATCATAGTAATAAAAACAAAGTCGAGTTGAACTATGTTGATGACATCAAAAGCACGTCCTACAAACACTCCCCAAATATCAGTCTTACTTTCAAAGAAGATATCCCATAATGTCCAAGATACTACTGGTAGTAGATATAATATGCCAATCAATGGAATAATCAATAAAAAATTAACACTTGTTATAAATGCAGTAATTTTAAGTCCTTTTATTAAAACTAGAAAGATAAACTTTACTAATTGGTATATCCACCAGATGAATAGTCCAATAAGGATAATTGCAATAATCGGTCCCATAGAAGAAGCCAAAAAAGTGGATAGAAATAAGCTGAATATTGGGATCCCAAACCAAGCTATTATCTTATAAAGACGCTTATTCTCCTCCTCTTCGTTTATTTCTTCTTCTTTTTTAAATTTTGAAACTACTCTATTACGTGCAAAGCTTGTCAAAATGGATAAGAAAACTAATAATGAGAATGCAATGATAATTAGGAAAAAAAAGGCAAAATATATGTTCCGAGCCGTTTGATAAAATTCTTTTCCTGTTCCTATCTTCTCTGTGAGATTAGGAATAGTTGCTTCAGAAGCAACAAGCACCCATTCCATAGCTAATACAGGAAGTAGCTCAAGATAAGTTGATTTTAAATTTAAGGCTGGATTTTCTTGGTAAAGGAAAACATCGAGTAATAAATAAATAGCACAACAAAATGATAAAGCTAAAGCTGAAAAAAGAAAAAATCGAGTATTGTATACTATCTGATTAGATTCCTCATCGCGTAAACCAAATTCAGATGCCATATCGAAGAGTATAATCTTGGAAAAACCAATGAGTACTAAAAAAAAGCAAAGACTCGAAAGAAGAACTGCGATAATATATTTTGGATCGTTTATCGAAGCAGTTGAAAGATCGATGTCTTGAGAAACTATCATCACGCCAATAATCAAAAGAGCAATGATTAAGAAACCAAATATCTTGTATAATTGACTTTTAAGGTATTCTTTCCATGGAATACGACTCAGTTCTGTTATAATTGATGTCACTTGCCTAAACTCCGTTTTTAAAAAGTTGATCTATTTTATAGTAATCAAGAAAGGGAATCTTATCTATAGGAAAAAACAACAGTTTTTTAATGATGTTAAATGCCTATCGTTAAAAAGTTTAACTTACAATAGATTTTTACTGATTATCGATCGGCTATTGTTATGAGTTTAAGATTCAGTTATAATTCATAATGAGTATATTTTAAAATTATCACTTCTTTTTCTTCTTAAAAGACAATTTCAAGTGAAACCAAATGAACTATGACGATCAGAAGGCAAAATTTCATCTTAAAATTATTATTTGTGGAGCGGGTGCTGTAGGTAAAACTTCAATTGTACGTCGTTATGTAGAGGACAAATTCGAGTTCAACTATTTGTTGACAGTGGGCTTAGATCCCACCAATCGTAGAATTGAAGTTGATGGAACTCTTGTTAATCTGGTTATCTTTGATGTTGCAGGACAGAAACGTTTCCAAACTTTAAGGGAGATTTTTTTCAGGAAAGCTAATGGGGCTCTTTTGGTTTTCGATCTCACAAGACCCGAGACACTTGAAGAGCTATACGAATGGAAGGAACAAATCGACAAACGACTTGGAGAGTACATTCCAAAGATTTTAATTGGTAATAAATCTGACCTTGAAGAAATGATAAGTATAGATTATAGTTATCTTGAAGATGATATAATTCCAGATTTTAAGCCAATTAAGTACCTTGAGACTTCAGCTTATCGCGATAAAAATGTACGTGAAGCCTTTTTCCATCTAACGAAAGAAATTCTAATCCGACAAGGTATAATTAACTCTTAAATCCCATGATTTCTTCTTTCACACATCCTATAAATGCTACTTCTAATCATACTCTGAGATCGACTCCCTAAAATAGGTTCATCTTTATATGGTTAAAATTATATTAATTGCTGTAGAAAATTATGAAAAATGAATTTCTCTATCTTTAATGCATTTCCTTCACAATTAAGTTCACATGCTCGACATTTCAAGCAAAAAATGGGATTAATAACATCAGCTTTATTTTTTTCAGCATTAAATTCGAAACATCCACGAGGACACACTTGAATACAGAAGTGACATCCAATACATCGTTTTTGATTAAAATGAATTACCATGATCTACAAAACTCCAATAATAAATGGTGTAATTATTAATCCTATAATAATTAATCCAGCTGCTCCAGCTAGAAGGATATAATCTTTGATGATAAAGTCAGTTCCCCAAAGAGGTGTGAATCCATCAAAATCTGTACTAATAATAACATTATAGAGGAGGATAGTACCAAGTCCTAAAGCAGATTCCAAAATAGGACTTGTCATAAAAATCAAGATAGAAAATGGAGTCAGAAATGCCGATAAGATAATTCCTTTGAAAAATCCAGAATTAAATGGGAGATAAGGATAAAGAAGACCAAATAATAACCCAAAGAACCAAATATAAGTCAAGAGAAAAAAGATATTGTTTATTAACCACCGAGACCAAGGTTGTAGGAGAAAGCCCAGTGGTTGGGCTAAAACTGCAATTCCTAATATTAATGGAATTAAAATCAAAGAAATAAAGAAATTATGAGAGATAGTATTCTCTATACGTCTTTTTAGATTGAATTTGATTAGAGACATATCAACTGTTTTTATATGATTATTCTTTAGGTACGTCCCCAAATCTTCGATATCTACAGGACCAAAATGGACTTCCCATCCAACTTTTTTTAGTAGAGTATGATCAACTCCAGCAGCAGATAGCTGTGGAAGTATCAATTGACGATGATTGATTACCTCTGACAGATCTGTGTCTTCTATTTGGGCGAGGATCTTCTCAGCAGTGAAATGACCACCTGCAGCAGAACACCAAACATTTACACCCTCGGTGTCAACAATTAGTAACCATGAAGCAATATTCTGATTTTTTAAGTAAGAAACTACTCTTTTTTTTGTCACAAAATAGTTTGAACTTACCAACACAGGAGATTCTTCAGAAGGACCAGGATTTCCATTTGGATAAAGTCCAGGTCTTACCTTCAAATTTAGACCTGGGAATGCGAGTCCTGCAATCACAATCGAAATTACTTCTTTAATTACGTCTGATATATTCATCATGACCACGATCAGACTTTTCCGATAAACATGTTAAAAATTTAGATTATATATAAACTTATAAGTCTACTTTGAGGATTTTTTCAGCATTTATACTCTTACTTGTTATCATTTTTCTTTATAGCAAACAATGTGAGATATCCACCAAGGTAAGTTTTTTGATCAATAATAGAGCCCCAACGTGAGAGAGGTGTCATTATATCGTGAATCGGATGTTTTGGAGTTTTACTAATTAGTGAAGCTATCATGAAAGCAGGAACTCTTGCAATATTGATGATTGAACGTTTGAACTTACTTTTAGGAACTGATTCAGTAACAATAAGAAGAAGCCCACCTTTTTTCAGACAAAATATAAATTCATTAATTGAATCCTGCACTTGTTGATAATTTAATTCTGATAAAACCAAATTGCAAATAACTACGTCAAAAACTTCAGATTTCACGGGTAAAGAAGTTATCGATGCTTGAATAAGAGAGTGATCATGTTTTTTGCCTATAAATCTCTTCTGTGCTTCTTGAAGCATACCCTCAGAAACATCAATACCAATCGAGGTTATCCAAGAGGTATCTGCAACCTCCATAAACCGGCCAGTACCGCATCCTGCATCAAGTAATAATTGACTCTCCTGAAGATATTTCTGCTTTAGATAGTCGTAGATTCTTCCACGGCGTCCTAAAGTCAAGAGATTTATTGACCACTCATATTTATTTGGTGCTTTTGTTTCTGCTAATGTCATCAGTATTGTAGCCATTTCTATAATTTACCACTTTGTGACTAAATGAAGTTTTTGGTTGTATTTTTTGTTGATGAGGTATTTAAGAAAATTAGAAAAATAAATCCACATAATGAAAAAACAATGGAAAATCCGAAAATTAGCAAATATTGATTTGGATCAATTCCACGCAAAAAGCCATCAATAGATGGCCCAAGAGCACCAATCAGATTTGCAACTAACATTACCCACCCAAATGCTTTTCCCCTTTCTGTTCTTGAATTTTTAGCTACTAAACTATTAGTTGAGGGCCAAAATAATGCGTTAATCATTCCCAGAAGGACATATAAAAGAAAAATTACCTCTTTAACAAAAATAATAAAAATCCCAACGAGTGCAAATATTTGGAGAAAAGCACTAATTTGAAGCATTAATCGTTCTCCATATTTATCTCCGAAAAAACCACCTAAAATCTGAGCTGTTGATCCTATCAAGGTTGAAAGACCAATAAAGAGAGCAGCAGTTGCAATTTCGATATTTTTCACCTCAGAAAGGAAGGGCGAGAGAATGAAGTTCACCATACCTCTAGTTAATGACATTACCGTTATAAAACTAAAGATCAATATGATTACTGAATATTGACTCCAATTTGAAATGATTTTATTATTTTCTTTTTTAATAGGAATGTTTTCCTCAGAGGGAGAGAATTCAGAACAATCAACAGATTGTTCAAACCTTCCAATTAGAATCCAGAATAAGACTGCTAGGAGGATTAGAGGAAAGGACCAATACAGATAGATAGAACGCCATCCAGTTGTATTAATTAGGAAATAAACCGATAAAGGGCCAATAGAAGCTCCTGTGCTACCTCCTATTCCATGAAGTGCTAAGATACGGACATATTTGTTTGAAAAAGCATGGGTTTTTGGATCCTCGAATATAGTTGAAATCCATGATAATCCAGCAGGATGGTATAAAGCAAGACCAAGACCCATTAAAATAACACATACGAACATAACGACAAAAGATTCTCCAAACAAACCAACACCCAAAGACCCTGAGGCAGCTAATATCAAACTAACAAACATTAAAGTACTCCGACGATATTTATCGGCAAGCTTCCCAAAAAATGGTGAGGGGAGGCCAGCCGCGAGAGTTCCCACAGTCCCTAAGGCACCAAGGCCGATCCAGGTCAGTGCAGATTCGACTGGAAAAAGATCTTTCCCAACAAGTAATAAAACTACAGGAAAAATAAAAAAAGGTATCTCCACAGAACAATGTACTATTGTTGCAGAAAAAAGGCTAAGCTTCGGTCCTATTCCCTTGGTTGGTTTTTCTGTCAATTAATTTGGGCATCCTTTGATTAAAAAGGAGATTAATTCTATAAGATGCACCAAAAGGTTTATTTTATTAAGTTTTAACAATTGGTAAACTTTTACTCAACACAAATAGATTTTTCAATTAAGGAGGTAACCACTGTTCTGTTATTATCAATTCTTTCATAATTAACCATCGCTACTCCCACTGCACACAAAATTCCTCCTATAAGAGTATAGAGAGAGAATTCACCCAAGAAAATGAATGCAAACAATAAAGAGACAAGAGGGATAAGAAATTGTATGTTTCCAGCTTGAGTTGCTCCATATTTTTGAACTAGTTGTAAATAGAGAGTAAAAGCAATTGCTGCGGCCCCAACACCTATCACAATGATTCCCCAAATACTTTCAAGGGTATAACTTTCGGATGTTGGAGTAGGTTCGGTTATAATCGAAAAAATCAGAAGGAAAGTCGCAGCAACAAGAAGATTAAGAGCAGTTACTTCTTGAGAATTACCTTCTTGGAAAAATCGTTTTAATGAGATAGAATATCCAGCCCAAGCTATTCCAGAAAGGAATCCTAAACCGTAGCCAATAATAAACTCTGTTGATATCGTAGAATTAATCTCTAATGAAGCCAAGAAGACTAATCCTATACCAATAAAAGAGATAAAAAACCCTAAGGTTTTCTTGCGCGTATATTGTTCATCTACGAATAAAAGAGGAGCAAATAGATAAATAAGAACTGGATTAAAATTCAGAAGCACAGAAGAACTCCCTCCAAGGATAAAAAGAACAGAAAAATTTTGTCCAATTATCATTAAGACTAACCAGAGAGCACAAAATAAAATAGGCTTAAAATGATCCTTTAAAAGTAGTTGAAAGTTCTTGAATTTCTTATAAAACACTATAACCAGTAACAACACGAATGATCCGATGCTATATCGAAGAAAACCAAAAAACAAACCTGGAAACACTCCTTTTGACCCAACCCATAATTTTGATACTAAGGGAGGAGTTGCCCACAGCACTACTATAATGAATGCTTTGAAGGTGAAATCCATGTTTGGTTTTTTTGTGGAGAAGTGCATATGTTTAGAACTCTTCACCGAAAGAAAGAATATACGATTAAATCTTCGCTCAAGAATTCTTTCCTTAAATATCCTTCAGGAATGAATTCAAAATGCCCAATGATTTTTCTCATGGGTACATTCCAGGGTCTCACAAATATTTTTACCTTCTTCCAGTCTTTTTCTCGTGCTAGATCTAAACAGGCTTCAACTAATCGTGTCCCAATCCCATTACGTTGGTAACTTGGATCTACTCCTAACATCTGTATCTGTGCTGGGTTTTCAGTCGTTTCTGCTTTTATCAAAGAAAAAGCAATAAGTTTTTTATCTTCCTCGTCCACTAGAAGAATAACTTTTTCCTGTTCAATCTTTGAAGTTATGAGAGAAGGAGTTGGTAACTCCATTCCACGGTCTATTTCATCTTTAAAGCAAATATTCATTAATTCAATGACTTTGGAGATGTCTTCTTGCTTACTAGCTCTCATTATTATCAATATTTCATCTTCTTTTCAATGTGTTAAAAATTTTGAGACAACTTAAATATAAAATGTCCAAGAATATAGAACTATAGCTAATAACTCAATTATTCCATTTCTTGTATCGCAATAATTTTAATATAGAAATTTAATAAACATTAGAAAGGAAAATGAGGGCCCACAACTTAGAAGAAATTAATAATAGGGTTTGGAAGGATTGATATGCAATGTCATAAATGTAACACCCTAAATCCTGAAAGCGCTCAATTCTGTTTTAATTGTGGAATAAATTTATCTATACGCTCAGAAATGGAATTTTTTCAACCAGATACTACAAAATATTGCCCAAAATGTAGTATGGTTAACCCAAAAGACGGAAGATTTTGTTTTGAATGTGGAAATCCTTTCGAAGCTGATAAACAGCAATTACGTCAATGTTCAACCTGTGGAATTACTATTGACTCATCTCGTCTTTTCTGTCCTAATTGTAGTCAATCTTTAATTGAAAAACCTCTGGATTATGCAAAAACAGAGCAAGAACCAATACTCCCTAAAGAATCTTTTATTGAATGTCCTGCGTGTGGACAACTCACAATAGGAGATTATTGCAGAAATTGTGGTTACAATTTATTAATTTATCACCAAAAGAGGCCAATAGATTGGTGGTATTGCGATCGTGACTCAGCTATAATGACTGAAATCAATCCAAATCTACAAATACTTGTATCACGAACCTCTCTTGATGAATCATTATCAAAAGCGATAACAAAAAATATACTCCAACAACAAGATCGCGAAAAAGCTAAGTTAATCTCTCTTCAGCTATTTAAAAATGGATCACAAACTAATTTTGAAGTCCTATCTCAAGTACGCTGTCCTGTTTGCGGTCATCAATCATTAGCTCCTACCACCCACCACCCCCCACAATTGGGTTTCAAAATCCCGAGAGAAATAACATTAAACGCTAGTTCGATCTTACAAAATGGAATTTATTACTTAAGAACTTATCCTCAACTCTTTTTGATTTTTTTATTTGGCATGATAACAGATGGAGGATTAATTCTTCTTGGTTTGAATACTGGTTACATTTATGATCCCAGTTCTATCTTATCAGGTCTTTTCTCGCCTTTTTCATATAGATCTGCAGAACAAATTGTTTATTCTTTCTCATCTCTCATTATTCTAACCATAATTTCTTTTGTCATGAATATTTTCTTCCAATGTTGGTATTATAATAGTCTTAAAGAGATTAACAGAGAAACTCCCTTTAATATTGGTAAAAGTTTCAAAGGGAGTCTCAAGTTTCTTCCCAAAGCACTGATAGCTCAACTCCTCATCTTGGGAATAATTTTAGCTTTAGCTTTTGGATTTATTTTCATCTTGCTTTTTCTTTCAGGATTGATCCTTTCTCCTATTTGGAGTTACAACTCAAGCTACTTGATGTTGTTAGTATTTTCTTTTCTAGTTCTTTTTGCAGTATTTGGTGCTGTTATTGTAATTCTTCTCATTAGTATTCTTTTTACTTATGTTAATATGTCCATCGTTTTTGATGACGAAAGTGGAGTTATCCTTAGTCTCAGACGTTCTTGGAGATTTACTAGAAGATATTTTTGGACAACTCTTGGAATAATATTCATTTTCTCTATTGGATCTTATTTCATCGGATACATTGAGATCTTATTTTCTTCATCACTATATTTTCTCTTCAGTTCTGGACTCATAACTTCAATTATCTATGTTATTTCTAATCGTCTCTTGGAAGCGTATAGAACTGTAAGTTTAGGATGGGCTTATGATGGATTTAAACACACTATTGAGTAAAATCTGTTTATTGGAGAGATTATAATATTATACAATAAAATATCAAAGATGGATAAAAGAAATAACCGAGTTTCACTTCTCCTTAGAATTACTAGCGTCTTAACTTTCACAAGTCTAATAATTCTTTTTGGGCTTACTTGGATTTCTAATTGGGATCCTTTTATCTGGACTCTAACGCAATATCTTGGACCACTTTTGTTTTTAGGAATTTGGACTCCCTTAGCTGGATCATTTTTAACTTTAAGACCAGAAATTTCATCAATCAGAAAAACATTCTTCCCTGTTCTATTTGGAAGTATCCTAGTAGTATTAGGAGCACTACTGCTAAATCAGCGATTAATTTTGCTCCTTCTAGAAGCCATTTCCGGATTATTTATTCTAGAATCAACAACCATAGAGCTATTTGTAGTCACTGAGCTGATTTTTGGAATCATTCTTCCAGCAAACGAAGAATTCATGAAGATAATACCTTTAATAGTAATATTGCAATCTCCTATTGTGTTATTTAACCCAGAAATTAGTGATTCAACTTCAGAATTTGAAACCCACTTCTCTGTAGCAACACTTAGGCAGATTGGTTTCTATGGTATCGTAAGTGGAACAATCTTCACATTCTTAGAATTATTCTTGAATCAGTGGAGTGCCGTTGACGCCTCTGGATCAACAGAAGGGATTTTTTTCCAAATTTTATTTCGAACCCTTTTTCCATTACACATATTAGCAACATTTCTTATATCTCTTGGAATTGGTAAGTTGAAAATAAGTTTGGTAGAAAAACAGAATAGTAGGACGGCAATACTTACAAGCAGTGGTTATTTTATTTTGGGTTGGGGATTTCATTCCTTCTGGAATACAATTAACGTAATTTATGGTGTTTATCTTCCAGATGCAGTAATTGAGCTCTATAGCGTCTTAGCAATATTTGGAATATTTGCCGTTCTCCTTTTATTGTTTGAAATAATAAATAATTTTAGAAACCAACCAGAAATTTGTCTTACATGTGGATTGGAAGTATTAAATCCTCATTTCCACAATGGATATTACTCAAATAAGACCTTAGACATTCACAAAAATATTCCTGTTCCAAGAATTTTAACACATATTAGTGTAAATAAATTAAGAAAGCATATTTCTTGTCCATTTTGTTTCAATCCTCTCATATTAGGTACATGTTCAACCTGTGGAGCTAGTTCTTTTGTAATCTGCTCTCATTGCAGCGGTTTCATTTCAGAAACAACTTCTTTATGTCCACATTGCAATAAAAAAGTTACTCCCTTAATAGAACTACACCTCAAAGCTCTCTCCCAGTCAGAAACATATATATTAGGAATTACATCTCTAGCAAGTATGGCGTTCCTGCTTGCACCTCTAACTATCCTTATTTTTGGTCAAATGGATGGTTTAGGATCTATAATTAACCCAATATTAATCTTTTATTTTTTAATGGGCCTCACAACGTTAATAAACGTAATTATCTCTTTATTATTCAATAGAACCGCAGGTATGTTAGTATTATTCTGTTACTTTCTTGTATTAATATTATTAATTTTTATAATACTCATTGGATTTATGATTGTTGGTTTCATGCGAGCAGTTGTGACCCAAGATATTCTGGGATTAGTATTCGTATTTATGGGGGGATTGTTCCTTACATTCTTCATATATCGTTTTATTATTACCTTTTTTTTCAATTATTCTCCAGTATTTCCTGAATACCAGATTCATAAGAACAAGATACTTGGAAACTCATTAAAGGAGGTTAGAAAAGACGCGAGCTAGCACTCATATGCCATTCAGACGGATTACAAGACTAAAATCAAGTGATAACGCAGGAAAATTAAAAGCTGGATTTTTCTTATTATTCACAGGATTTAGTATTCATATTATTTTTTTCGAGGTTATCGTGCTACTATTGAAGCTTGATCCAAACTATATTGGAGGACTTATGTTTTTAGGAGTAACTGGATTACCTGAATTAGACTTGTTAACCCCGTTAATAATGATTTCACTATCTCCATTTTTTTTCATTACAACGAATCCGCTTTTGTTCTTTTTAAGTGAACTTCCATGGTTCCTTGCTGGATTTCTTACAGGAAGTGTTTTTGGCCCACAACACGATCGTTCAATTTTATTTGCCCCACCTATCTTCATAGGTACAATAGTGACCTTATTCCTGTTTCTTCTCTTTACTCTCACAGGCTTGGGTTCTTTAATACCTTCTATAGGTATATTATTAATTTCTACTGTAATTTTTATGCTATTAATAGTTCTAGGACAAGGAATTCTAATGCTTTCGCTGACAATGATCATCCCAGCGTTATTTGGATATCTTATTGGAAAAAGATATACATTTCGTGCAGTTCCTCCTCAGGTGTTTCTTGCTCAACCTGATAGACAAGATTCAAACCAAACTCTCTGTCGTTACTTGAATTATCAAAACAAATGCACCATTTCAAATAAAAAGGATTTCTTCATCCCGAATGTCTGCAACAATAAATGGAATCAAGTCACATGTTCATTCTATATTCATAAGAAAAAATTCTCACGATCAAAGCAAAAACCGCAGCTAGGGGATTTAATAGATGAAATTCAATAAAACATTAATAGTACTTCTGTTAATCCTTCTTGCTAGTATTTTTATTGTCGTTGATGGTGGGAGTAATAACTCTCCTTATCAAAAACAAAAGGATTACGATTATGTTTCGTTAACAGATGACCCTATATCTCAGTTTAATCCCTTTATTTTTGACTTTGAATTCCCTTCAATTGATATTCCAATTATTGGTGGAACTTTTGGACTTGGTGAAACTGGTGTATGGATTATCATCATCATCTTTCTATTAATGGTTTCAATCCTTGGCATATCAATGATTATAACACAACGACGTAAGAAAAATCAAATGGAAGAAAAAATAACTGAATCTGTTAAAGCAGAGACCAAAGAGCTTGAAATCAGACGTCAAACTCTTGGAAAACGAATTGAGGAGATCATTAGATTTCTTAACGAGTGTTTAGATGGTCGTTTTAATCAAGGAATAACAGAAGGCTTTGAACGATTAGATGCAGCACTAAAGGAGTACTCAAAGATCTCAAGACCAGGATGGTTAACACCTAGAGAATTTTCTTTACTGAAAATTCCCTATTTCAATCATGAGGCAATGATAACTGTTGTTGAGCAGTTTTACCTTATTACATATGGACAAAAACCCGCCTCACGAAAGGACTTAGAAGAGTTCATAGAATGTTTTAAACTAATGATTGTTGATGAACAAGTCCTTAAATGGAAATCAGACAGCAAAGGAGGTTAAATTATTGAGAAAAATGCGACGAGAATACTTGTTCGGTCTTGCATTCATTTTACTCTCAATATTAGTGATACCTCCTCTTCAACCAGCACCATTTACATTAGAAAATACAAGTTGGAATGGACTTTCTGACTTTAAATCATTGATATCTTCAATCGGAAATGTCAGCGTGAGTGATACCACAACTCCTCTTAGATTACTAGGAAATGTTAAAACTGATATGATCATTATCGTAGGGGGGAGTTTACCTTATTTCACCGAAGATAGCAATTATTTACGACAATTTGTGGAAAATGGTGGAGACGTAATCCTCTTTGAAGATCATGGTTATTCAAGAATACTGACTTCTGCTTTTGGGATCACCCTCGGTGGAACAGTAATTGACCAAGATTTTCATGATCGAAATCCATTTTTACCTATTATTAACCAATCTGGTATAGGTATTCCAGAACATGAGCCTTCAATTTACACAATGGTATTCAATAGAGCTGTTAGGGTTCAAAGATCACGATTTATTGAGGAAACAACTTTTTTTCCATTATTTATCACTGAAGGAAAAACATGGGAGGATATGAACCATGATGGTAGATTCTACCGTACAAATGAATCTGTGGTTGAAAATTGTTATTTGGGAGGAATTTTGAGGTTTGAGAAAAGTGGAGGAAAATTCATTGTAATTGGGGACTCTGCATTTCCTACAAATGATATAATTGATAAAAGAGATAATCAACTGTGGCTAGTCAACTTATTATCTTATTTAATAGCAAATGGAAACAATAAAATACTTTTTGATGAAAGTAGAAAACTATGGATACCTCCTACTGGGAAAGCAGCTATAGGAACAGCTGGAGTTTTGATAATGGGAGTATTTCATTCCCCGTTGATAGCAATAATCACACTAATTATACTTGGTGGGATTATTGGAATAAAGAAAACCGAAAAAATTCACCAGGTAACTACTAATATTCGATCTTCACTCCAAGTTCAGAAAGAGGTACACGCAATACCTGCTTTCATCCAATCAGAGGAAGAAAACGAACTAGGGCGTTTAATAAAAAGAAGTACGCTCCCAGATCTCTATCGTGCTATTATAGCTGATGAAATTCGGCTATCATCCTCCAAAATGTCTCCTCTAACAAGAATGGAATATGAAGATTATTTGATGTACCGATATATTGATGTTAAAATGTCTAAAAATTTGATTAAACAAATCCAAGAACAAGAAAAAAGGATTGGAGAGAAAATAAATGGATCCCAATGAGATCAAAGATATTGTTAACAGTATAGTCCAAGAAATTAATCAACGAGTAGTTGGTCTAGATTACGCGGTGAAAAATATTTTGGCATGCTTCTTTGCAAATGGGCATGTTTTACTCGAGGGGGTTCCGGGTATTGCTAAATCTATGATGGCTTATTCTCTTGCAGAGATTTTAGGGCTAGCTTTTAAACGAATTCAGTTTACACCAGATCTAATGCCTGGAGATATTTCGGGTGTCTCTGTTTTTAATTTAAAAACTCAAGAATTTTCTTTCATTAAAGGACCAGTATTTTCCAATATAATTCTTTGTGATGAAATTAGTCGTGCTCCGCCAAAAACTCAATCAGCTCTTTTAGAGGCAATGCAAGAGCGTCAAGTAAGTCATGAAGGAATAACATACAAACTCCCTAAACCCTTTCTTGTGATGGCTACTCAGAATCCTATTGAACAGGCAGGTGTTTACCCACTTCCTGAGGCTCAATTAGACCGATTTCTCATACGACAATTAATTTCCTATCCAAATAAGGATTCTGAAATAAATATGCTGCAATTAAAACAGAAACAAGATATTCTTCCTGTTCAGAGACTAGGTACCGCAGATCTTATCCTCAAGATTCAACAATTTGTACGACAAGACGTTTTGGTATCTGATAAAATTATGGAATATATTGTCAACCTTATGAGAAAAACCCGTGAACACTACGGATTAACACTTGGTGGTTCCCCTCGTGCATCTATATCGTTAATGACGGTTGCACAAGCTCATGCAGCTCTTTTAGGAAGAGATTATGTTGAACCAGATGATGTTAAAATGTTATTTTTCCCAGTTGTAAATCATAGATTAATTCTATCACCTGAAACAGAAATGGACAAAGTTCCTGTCATTCAGATTGTTGATAATATCCTGAAATCAACTGAAGTAATTCTGTAATAGTTGAGGTTTCCTCGTGAATCAATTATCACATAAAATCGAACTTACTCCTCAGGGCCAAGCTCTACTAGCACTAGCGTTCATTGGTGGCCTTTTAGGCATGAATTTTGGGTTAACTTTTCTCTGGTTACCCTCATTTGCATTAGTTTTCTATTTCCTTCCATGCCTTCGTTTTTATCGAAATTCATGTAACTTTTCTGTTTTTCGTGTATTTTCTTCTTCAACTGTGACTCTAGGAGGATTTCTACTTTGCCGTTTGCAGATTCAAAACTCTCAAAATAATCCTCTTACTCTTACTTTTGAGAATCGCTTTACGAAAGATGTGTTTCTGGTGAAAGGATTTACACATCAAACAATTCATCTAAATTCTAGAGAAAAACGAAACTTTTCTTTTATTTTTACTTTTTCCAAACGTGGATTCCATGAATTTTATCCCCTCCTAATTTATCGAGGAGATCCTTTAGGATTATATCGCGATTCGTATGAAATCGAAGATTCAGTCCAAATACGAGTCATTCCTGCTCGTCCATATATTCATTTGGACAAACAATACAAAAAGAGGGTAAGAGACATCCTCAGGGGACACCATGCTTATCGTCGGCGAGGACAAGGAGATGAGTTCTTTTCATTACGAGAGTACGTTCGTGGAGATGAACCACGTAAAATTTATTGGAAAGCTAGTGCCAGACAAGGAAAACTAATATCAAAAGAGTATACTGATGAATTGGTCTTCAGAATCTTAGTCGCCATAGACATAAGCTGGACTATGCGTTCTAGAAAGCTTGAATATGCCTTAACAACACTTCTTGAATTAGCAGAAATGGCATCCATTACAAATGATGCTTTTGGATTCATTTTATTTGATGAAAAGCCACAAAAATACCTGAAACCCCTTAAAAGCCCCCGTTTATATGAAAAAACCGCGAAACTCACATTTGATCAAATTGCTTCTAAGACTCGTGCCCGATTTGAATCCATCCTTCCTTTTATCCTCACTTTGAAAGGTACTCGTGGATTATTAGTCATTATAAGTGATACTGAAGGAATTCTGAATGAAAAATTAAAATCTATAACTAGAATGGCCAAATTTGGTCATAAAATAATTTTTGTTGATTTACGTGGAGATAAGTTTGGGATAGTACATGCAGATCTCTCTATTAGGCATTTAAATACCTTAGAGAAACTTCAACAAGCATCCATCATAAAAGAACGAGTATCTCGTAAGTATTCTAAAAGAGAACAAAAACTTCGTGAGATACTAGAAGATGTTCAAGGAACGTACCTAAAAGTTGAATCGGTAGAACAAAACCTTTTAATCATGCTTAGAGAAGAATTTGGTCACGAAGAATCCCTTATCCCTCAATGGGCGGTGAATTTACAATGAGTTCAAGTTTGAGCTCCCCTTTGAGTCCTGAATTAATAGGTATCTGGTCCTCAAGAGCTCAATCAAAATATGAAAAGAACATTCAGTTGTTATTTTGGATATCAACAGGATTAATATTTTTCTTATTGCTTATCGAAACAATCAATCAGATTAGCTTGGTTCCTGTTACAGCATTTTTAATAGCTGTTGTCATCGTTCTTCCTCTTGAAATCTATACAACAAAACTTCCTCATATCTCTATTCCAATCTCTCAAGGAGTGGTATTCATAATGGCTACATACATTCATTTTTATAATCTCTTTTCACAACAACAAGGTTTCTTTGACAATCCAAATTATCCTCTCTTGCCTAATTTACTTGATATTTTCTTAGGAATTACCATATTATTTCGAATAATCATGGGTTTAGAACTGATGAAATTAAACAAATGGTATCAGAATGCTCGGATACCTCTCTCAAGTATTCAGGAAGAAGCATTATTAATTTTTGAATCAAATTTACAATTAACTTCAAACAAAGTGAGACATGAATTCATCGAGGAAGCTCCGAAAATTAGAGTCAAATATTTGTATTCCCATATTTTTTTTTGTATCAGTCTTCTTATGCTCTTGCTGATTCCTTTATTGTTATATTTTTTGCTAGATGTTATCATATATCCCTATATCCTTTTGATTCCAGGAATCCTTATCAGTTTACTCTTAATTATTTATTTTTCTTCTAAAAAGCATATTTTTATGAGAAAACAAGAATATTAGTCGATTCTATGTTGAGTTATTTATAGTTTGTACAATTTTTATAAAATATGTTTACCAATTCGGAATGAAGATGAGGAATTAATTAAGATTAAGAGAGGATTTAAGAATTATTTCTCTAAAATTGAAAGGAAATTGTATTACTTAATAATAAAAGGCACTTTTCTATTAAGAACGATGATTTAATAAGTAAACTGTATAAAGAGCACAAAAAGTAAAATAATCAGCTAATTATGAAATAATTGGGATTAGAATTGCACTGCAGAGAAAAACATTATTGTTTTTTCAGAGGTTTAATCTTAATCTCAATTATTTCATTAATTATATCCAGTTGTACTACAAATCTTACATTTTATAGCATAAACTCACTTAATATAAATAAGATCGACATTGACTTCCAACAATCCCAATTAAAGAAAAAAATGGCTAATTCAAAGGAAATATTACTCAAGAATACCTTTAATTATCGTAACAGTCAATCAAGAGTCTCAAGTCTAGATGATGCAATAATGAACATTACTATTTTAGGAGATTATTTCAAAGGATACAATCTATTTGAACTTACTGAAATAAATTTAGACAAGGAAAAAAAGAGAACACTGCTTATTACTAGCACAGAGGGGGATATTATTGCTGAAATGAAAGATTATATGCACCCAGCTAAATTCATTACCTCAGATACCGTTTTATGTGCTAAAAAAATAGGTAATAAAGAAGCAAACGCTGTTTTATGGAATGTACAAAATAATGATGTTCAGATTTTAGATTTTTTTGGACATCATGACTTTGAATGGAATCCAAATAATGATACTTTTTTCGCTTTTTTGAAATATAGAATTGAGATCGATGGCCAAGAATACATGTATGACACAATCAATGAATATACTAGATCAGGAGAACTTGTTTGGTCATTAGATACACATTCCTTCATAAAACCTAACTATTGGTGTCCTTTCCAAGATATGGATAGTGGTATTGCTGATATTACGCATTCAAATTCTATTTTTTTTGATGCAGAGGAAGATGTAATATACTATAACCCACGAAATCCAAACACTTTTTACAAGATTGATCATAAAACTGGGAAAATAATCTGGGGACTAGGAGAGTATGGAAATTTTTCTCTCTTTGATCTAGATGGGAATCAAAAGGAATCCCTTTTCTACCATCCCCATGCTTTAGAGAAAGTTGATGATAACACCTTCATCATTTTTGATAATAATTTTCATAATCAAATCGGAAGTTTTAGTGGTCATAATAGGATGCTTGAAATTACTATTGATGAAATGACAATGACTGCTAATGAATCATGGTCATGGGTCGCTCCACGGGAATATTATAGTGCTGTTATATGTGATGCAGATAGATTACCAAATGGGAATCATTTAGGCACATTTGGAATGAATTCCCACCCAAACACAAATTTAGGTGCCAGAATAGTTGAAGTAAACGATACTGGTCATATCGTTTGGGAAATGAATTTTCCAAACACAGAAGAGACTTCATATCGAATTTATCATGTAGATCGATTTCGATTCAATCCTATTGTCAGCTCAATTCCAGATATTACATATAAAGAGAAAAATCTTGTTGTCACTTGGCAAACGTGGTATTATTTTCGTACAAATAGACAAGTAACTGAATCTTATACTATATATTTAGATGATAATCCAATATACTTCGGAGAACACATATTTGACAAATTTTGGCGGCCAAAGAACCTAACAGTTAATCTAGGGAGTTTGGATTTGAGAAATCAAAACCTTAAAATCGGATTCCCAAATCTTCAAAATCCAACATCAAGAAGTACTTTTGGTTTTGACCTCATCATAATGATTGGAGTTTTAATTGTTAATAATATCTTAAGACGTAGAAGGAAAAAAGTAAGATTATGGAGGAAATATCTACAATAATTTCACTGCAGCATAATAACTCCTCAAAGGTAATTTCTCAAAAAGAAAAATGAATTCTTCATTTCTTTCATTATGAATTTTGCATAAAAAAAACGAACTTTTTCCTATTGACCTTAATTGTACTCTATAAAAAGATCATTATTCCATTTTACATGGTAGAGGATGGAAGGGTTTTTAAATGCTAATATCCTTAATCTATTTGAAGATAATATGGAATCCATGATTAAGAAATTAAGAACAGTCTTGGATATCACTTTTACATATGGATCAGGTCTTATTCTTTTATTTGGAATAATTTTTTTCCTCTTCTTACTCTCTTAAGATAAATAATTTCTAGATCCAACTTTCCTTAAGCAGTAAAATTCTGCTAGAATGTGTTCATTTCATTATCTTTGTTAATCGACTTCAAAATTAGTTCAATCTCACACTCTAGTTTTTTCCCAGAGATCTTGATTTTAGGAAAAATTGAAGTACCTTGATAGATCTCCTCAAATCCGATTTCGCTTTTCGGGATGGAATATAAGGGAAATACTACACCATCACAAGCTATATCAAAATTAACAACAATTGAAACACATTCCTGTTCATTTAAATCCCTAATTTCGATTGTTTTACAATTAGTGAAGGTACAAGAATTAGCTAAATCAAAAGGCAAGTCATTTATGATTCCTGTGGTTTTATATGGAAAGGATGCTCCAATAAGATTGATTTCAGGCGAGAAAAAAAGAGTTTGTGGTTTTATGGCTTCTGAAAAATCTATATTATATGCAATTTGAAGTGTATTTGATCGTAATTGATATTTTTTGCTTATTTTCGTATGAATTAGTTTCCCTTCAAACTTAATTTCTCCCTGACGTTTCAAAATCATACTCCATTCTGTATCTTGAGAGATTTCGTAACGATTGTTAGCAAAGTCTCCAAGATCAAGATAATGATCTTCTTTAAAAGAATCTTCAGAAATCATGATAGGGACAAAGTGATCTTGAAAGGACCATTTTTCAAAACGATCATGGACACTGTGCATCTTCTTAGTATGATAAGATTCCTTTTGACGAGTTAATACATTAAGAAAATTATATCCACATTCCTTAAGGTTAAGTGAAAAAATTGATCCTCCAATAAGCGAGGAAATATAACACGAAACTTTTTTGTTTTCTAAGATTCCATCAGGTTGACCATCAAGTAAAACATCAATGATTTTTCCAGAAAACTCTTTCAGACCTTCTTCCTCTCGGAGTTTGTCCAAAAGAAACTCAGCCTGTATCAGATGTTTGTGGGTTGAATGTCGAAGGAATCGGTAATAGATCCCACCAAATAATCCGTGCCAATATACATCATTAGACTGTGAACTTAGTAATTCTTTCCAAATTTTCTCAAACTTCTCTGAAGGTAGATGTGGAAGGTCGGCCTCTGTTTCCTCTATTTTTTTACGGCATATTAGCATTCTTTTGTGCATGATATTTGCTTGAGAATATTTAACCAAGAAATTCTGCCAGATAGATCCAGAAGTAAAGGTTAAAATATCCTTAGCTAATTCAGATTCAATTTCTTTTTGAGTAATTTTTTTTTGTAAATTTTCTAGTCGTTTCCTAAGCGGAGTGGGTAGTGACCATGTAGCCATCTTATCATAACTGCTTGTGGGCAAATAAAGAAGACCCCTCGGATTATGTTTTTTTAGATAATCACTAATTAAGGTTGGCTTTATCCATGAATTAGCTGAAATTGCTTCAAAAAACTCATGCATCCAAGGTATTCCATTGTAACCTTTAACATAACAAATCTCATGAGTTGTGCGATCACCAGCAGGCCAAACTCCCATCTTTTCCATATCAGAAATCATAACAATAATTTTCTCATGATATTCATCACGACCTTTCATTAAATATTTAATTGTCTCGGTTGGATTTTTCCATGGTACTAAATATCTTATTCTTTCATTAATTGGAAACACTGTAAGTGTTTTTCCTTGATCCTCAGTCACATACGCATAGAATGTCTGTTTTTCGGAATATCCAGCCATACGGAAAAGATTATCATCAATAAAAGTGAAATTTACTCCCATTTTAACCAGAATTGGAGGTAAGTTTGGAACCCATACTCTTTCAGCTAGCCAAATTCCCTGAGGTACAATATTGTAATTTTGAACCCACCAATCGAACATTAATTGAATTTGTTTTTCTTTATCTCTATCAGGGATTATAGCCAAAATAGGCTCAAAAAAACCTCCACCAATAATTTCGATTTGTTTTCGACTGTAAAGTGTTGCTATTTGCTCTAAATATCTTGGATGATTTTCTTGAATCCACATCAGAAGAGACCCAGAAATATGTAAACTTGATTTGATGGCTGGATATTTTGAAATTGTTTGAAGTAGAGGGAGATAGGATTTTTGATAGGCTTCCTCGATAATATATGGAAAGTTCCCTGCAGGTTGATGAGCGTGCCAAATAATAGGGAAATAGATTGAACTTTTCTGAGGCAACAAAATTAAGCCTTCAACAAGATTGAATTAAGTATCCCTATAGAATTAGATTCCTTAGTTCTTCAACTATACACTCAACCAAACCAATAGTATTGGCAGGTGAAGATTTTGGATCTGAATCTACAAGTAACAACAAGCCTTCTCCAATAATATATACAAAAATATTGGAATCACCAGATACTGTGAGAAAGAACCTTGGTTTCTCTAATTGTGCTGCAAATGCTCCACGAATAGCACGTACAGCAGAAGGGAGAATTTCTATATCCATCTTATTCACAATAATAGCGCCAGTAAAAGAAGACACACATGCTCCCCTAATTGAATCTTCACTAATAATCCATGCAATTATGTGCTCTTCTACTTCTCTTTTCATGGATTCACTCATGTATCGTGATTCCCCAGTCATAACTGTCTGAATTGATTCGTCAAACATCTCTTTCTCAACACCTGATAATCGTATTGTTTTCTTAGATAATTTATCGGAAAAATTTCCAAAGAATAAAGTCATAAGTGTCCGTAATTTGAATTCAATGTCAAGTATTGAGGCTGATAAAGAGGAGATAAGTGAAAAAAGAAGCCCTTCTGGTCTAATAATACCTGCGATACGCATTGAAGCAAAATCTACATGAAACAATTGACCTTCTTCAATGGACTCTTCCTCTAATCCTTGTGAGATATCATAGGCAGAATTTAAGAGTGAATATATCATAGTAGTAGGAAAGGATTTAGCTTCTTTTGTACTCCGGAATTCTTTCTCGATTAACGGTTTCCCTCCTTTCATTTGAAACACAAAGAAAGCTAGGAATGTCTCTAGTTCATCAAACGAGACCATTTCACTATTCTCCTAGTATATATTGACCCATTTGAAGAAAAGCTTCTTGAACTCGAGACCCAGTCTTAGCGGAGGTTTCAAAGAATTCTTCAGCCTCAAATCTTTTCAAGATTTCATCCTTGCTTGCAGGTAATTTTCCTTGAGCTATATCTTCCTTATTACCAAGAATAATAACCTTAGCATTTGGACTCTGTTCTTTTATATCAGCTCGCCATCGATCTAATTTTTCATATGTAAGGTCTGGTCGTGTCAAATCAAAGACTAAGAAAACTCCATGTGCTTTTTTCAAGTACAAATGACGAAAATTGGTAAATCCTGATTGCCCAGCGACATCCCAAATTTGGAAAGTAAGCTCCCTGTCGTCTATCGAAACAGTTTTAGAAAGGAAATCGACTCCCAAAGTAATTTGGTATCCTTCCTTAAAGAAATTATCAACATACCGTTTTATCAATGATGTCTTCCCAACCTCAGGTTCCCCGACTAACAATAATTTGAAGGCAAACTTGCCTCCTTTCGCTTTCTTATCTTTAGACAATGTTCAGCAACTCCAATGTAGGCAGTACTTACTCAAAAAAAGGGCTAAAACTATCTTATAAGTATTACTTATAAGCAATTTTAGTAACAATGGATTTTATATCTTCTTCCCCTGATATCCTTAAAAAGAAGTTACAAGATATCAAGTTCCTGAAAGAAAAAAAGGCAAGGGTTTAAGCGATGGATGAATGGGAAATTAGCTTCAACTTACAGGCTGGTGGCCGAGCAGAACACTTTCAATTTCTTGTCAATCCCATGAAGGATAAGACTAAGGAATTTCCTAATTTCCCCAAAGATAAATTCTTACGAGCATTACAGTCTCATGGAGAGGAGAATAAGTATACTCTCCATTCAGGAATGTTAACAGATTTAAAATTTAAAAGAACCTCTGAATTGAATGAGAATCAAGAAATCCATATTTTAATGCTTGTGATGGGGAAAATTGGCCCAATTTCCTTAATTTTCCGCCAATCTTTTGAACACTTAGTCCTTGAAGGGATCGATTCGCAATATAATTATCTTGGTAGCGATGTATTACTAAGTGTTTTAGTTCAAATAATCAAACCCGATTCTCCATCCGTTAAAGGCCTCGGAAAAATCACTACCGTTTATCATGCATCAAACATTGTTGAATTAACAAAAAGAGAGACTTTCGTTTCTTTCCTAGACAGTGTGGAAGGTCAGATTATTGTTTTTTCTTTAAGTATTATTTTACCTACAATTATGATTATTATTTTACCAACACAAATTCTAGACACAATGATTGGTTATGTACTGAGTTTGGCAGTCCTGGCAATATTATGGTGCTTATATCCTGCCGTGAAAAGGTCAACAAGATATGCTCCGCTTTCCGTTATCTCAGTATTTGTAACTTATCTATTAATTGAAATCTTCATTCATATCCAATTTCTTGAGGGTGGTATTAATCCTTGGGGGATTTTTAACAATATTTCTCGCCAGAATCTGGTAGGAATTCTAAAAAGACAGGAAGTCATATCTGAACTTGGGCGAGAAGTATTTCTAGGAATTGAGCTTTTACAGGTAATTGTTCCCTTTCTTGATAGTATTATTATAATACTGATCCCCTTCTCCATTGGAGTCGGACTTTCAGGCCTTTTTATGATATCAGAGAGGAAGTGGAAAAGTGCAACGGCATTGAGAGTACTTTTCGCAGCTCTATTTCTCATTGCTATCATAACTATTCCATTAACTTACCATGCTCTTGGAAAAGGATCAGAGGGCACTCTTCACGCGAGTATCGGTCTTCTAGAAATGACAGACATGTTTTCTTCAAAATATATTACAAACCTCAATTCGACCTTTCAGGAACTTGAGGCACTGATTGCATCAGCACAAGAACATTTAGCAAAAGCAGGTAATTCATTTAGACAATTCGGAGAAAATCCTTTGATAGCTTATATTCTACCTTATTTAGTGCCTGATGTGGCTGGAATCCCCTTAGAAGACTTACCTGAGATATTAACCCTAACAACAGTGCTAGCTAATACCGTACCCTATTTTTCTAATATTTTATGGGGGTATTATAATCTTCAATTAGGAATGAATCAGAGCTTTGATATTTTACTTAATTCTATTGAAAGCTCCTACCAAGAAGGTCTTGGATCAAGTTTTTTCCAAGAATATGATGCTGAGATGAGAGAGGCACTAAAACTAATGCAACATGGGGTAAATAATCTAACAACCATTGAAGATCCAATTTTAGCCCTTTTAAGTGAAGTACAGGAGACCTTTAATTATTCCGTTTTCGATGAAATGGCCAGTTTGCTTTCTGAACTCGAAATTGGATTACCGATTCTAATTACAGTCGTTTCTGGAATAGTTCCATGGATAAATAGTACCTATAAGCTCAGTTTAGTCTTTGATAGCCTTAATAAATTTGATTTTAAATCAAGAATTCTTATAGAAGCTGAAAAAGATTATAATGCCTCATTAGCAATGAGAAACGTTGATGTTGAGAGTTTACCCAAAAGATCAGTGATCCCATTCCGTGATCTGACTATTTTTAGCCTTAATTTACATCAGATTACAAAATATCTTTTATATTCATTAAAGAATACGAACTACATGTTTCAGTCATTAAACAACACACTTATCGAAATTCAAGCAATAGATTTCTCAAATTCTTCAAACGTTCTCGATCCTCGTTGGAACAACATCGATATTGGATTAAATGACACTTCTGAATATTTAAAGCAAGCAAAAATAGGATTGGAAAATATGAGTTCGGTTATTGATTCTCAAGAATATATTGAGTTTGAGGAGCTTGATGAACTCAATTTCCTACTAGATGACTTAGAAGATTTTACTCATTCTGCTTCTTCGAGAATTAATTTTGCAGATCAATACGTTTCAGCATTAAATGGCACACTTCAGTCAATAAAATATTTTTCATTGGGTTCATATAGCTTTAACGAAACCCTAACAGCCACTATTCAGGGGGGACTCTTTGAACCTGATAATGCTATAAATAATTTTACTCTGTCTCAAATTAGTGCCAATAGCACTTATGAGAATCTCACAAATGTTAAAGGGGAACTCTTAAATGAGAGTGCTGTTGAGAATTGGCAAGAGTTGGTTAGAGGGGATATAACTAACAATAATACAAATTCGATTTATATGAATGCTCAACAAAATTTATATTTAATCGCAGACATTGAAAATGATCGAATTACCCCTATTGATGCTTTAATTAATTTTGAGATTATTCTTGATAGAATGGAACAATTAGACAATGATTGGAATATTTTTACAGTGTAAATCAATTGTTATTACATCATTCTGAGTTATCAAAGTCAAATTGGGACTGTTCCTCGAGATAAGGTAGTGGATCCATATCCCATACTGTCAGATCAAATTCCCCCCGAGTGGCTGCTAAGTCCCTAAAAACGTCGCCTGCCTGTGTACTTTTCCAAAATTCCTCGCCATACTCATCAATCATTTGATTAATCCATTCCTTTGCACGAATACTCGCTAATAAATAGGATGGAGTGTAAAGATCATAATCAGGCATAATGTGATGTAAAAGCCAGTATTCTCCTGGCATTTCCCAAAAAAATCTTTTTGTCAATTCCTGGAACCGAGCGGATGCCTGTTCAGAGGTATAATCCCGCTTCCAGAATTCCAATTTCATTAAAGAATTAGCAGAGTAAAAAGCAAGAAAGTAGAGATTCATGAAATGTCTGCTATTAAGAATTTTTCGTGTGACCTCTTCAGATAACTCGAGCTCTTGCTGCAGAAAGAGAGGATATTGTAACAGCATTTCAAGGAACAGAGAGAAAGTTTCAGCAACACTTCTAGGAACAATATATTTTTTCCAAAAAGGATCTTGCGGATTCCCTGATGTTCCGTGAATAGCATGTCCAAACTCATGAAACACACTGGTGAAGTCACTGAAAGGTGAGACATGTTTATAAGTCACTCGGACATCGGTTGGAATTTTTATTACTGTACAAAACGCAGAAGGAGATTTTTTCTCCCGATCCTCATTATCGACTTTAATCTGTGAAATGTCCTCTGCAAATCCCCAATTTGAAAGAATTGATCCTATAAGCTTCAATGGATTCTTCTTTTCGAAATATTTGTTTAATGGTGAATAGATTCGGGCTCGGGTAACATAGAAATCATCAAAATATTCAAAGTTTTCTTTTCCAAGAATTTTCGGGGCAAAATGATCTGCAGCCTCTAAGAATGGTTTTCTTGCCCCATCTCCAAGAGCGAATATCTTATCTTGTAACTCTTCATATGAAAGGAACTCTTTTTCTAAATAAGCTGTTAAAGGTGAGGAGCCATAAAGAGAATAGACTTGACGAGAAATATTGAAGCGTTTGACAATGGAGGGAGTAAGATCAGGTATCTTGCTAATAAATTCATCAAATACTAATTTTCTATCATTTGGATTTTCAGTTTGGGCATTAAATTGCCTCCAAGTTCCCCAATTTACTGCTTTTCCGTTAATTTTCAAGGTTTGAGATGAAATTACTGACATTCGTTTATCGTAGATATCTATGGATAGTGGAAGTTTTCGAGCTTCAGCGATCGTGTCTATAGCATTCAAATAAAACGCCTTTGGTTTTTCGTATGAGCTCAGAAACTCTGAACTTAGGCCAACCAATGTTTCAGATAGCGATTCCATGAGACTCTTCTCGTACGAAAGTCCAGCCTTTTGGTTGTACCGTTGTTCGCGCAAAAGAACAACATACTTTTCAAATTCAGCTCCAAGGTCATCAATACTGCGAACAGTGGTACCCAAAATTTTCACCTGAAAGGAGGAGGTTTCTACCCAGAATAATTATGAATTTTATCTCCAATATAATAAATTATCATCTACAAGTTTTAAAACTTTTAAGAAAGATTTTTGAGGTTAATTTTTCAATCAAGAAAAAAGATGAGATGATCGTTATGCAAAATTCCATAGTGCAACTTACAGATAGAGATCCAATCGAACTCTTAGGAGTCGCATTTATAGCAATAGGCATTATTCTATTTCTTTCATTTGGATTTCGGTTGTTTTTTTCTTATCAACGAACTGAAAAAAGACAAACATTGTATCTTGCACTAGAATTTATCTTTGGAGGACTAGGAATGTTCTTCTTGCTCATTGAACAGGTTATTTTACTACTTTTAGTAGATGTAACTGCAACTACGCCAGACACAATAACTGAACCACCAATACCTCCTATGCAAAGTATTATAGAGTATATAGAAATCAATGTATTCGCTGTAGGATGGGCAGGAGCAGCATTAGCTTGGATTACTTCCTCAATGGCAATCATTGCAGCAGTATTTTTTGTGATTTCATTCTTTCCTGATATGAGTAGGAAATATTTAATACCTCCCATCATTCTAATCCTAATTTATTTAATTCTAATAACCACAGCACCATTTCAATGGCATTTTTCAGGCTCAGATTGGAGTCCAGAACATGACCCACTTCTGAATGTCATACTTTGGATCCTTTTTTTTATTCCACTTTGGAGTATTGACTTTCTTTTCCTTTATTTGACTGTAAGTTTGTTTCAACGAGGGTCACCAACATGGAGACGATTACTATGGATACTAATCAGTCAAACTCTATTATCAATTGCGTTTACTATTGAAATTATTAATCCTTCAATGATCACAGGATTAATTACTGCCCTTCAGGGTTACGAAGGAATTATTGCTACAATCTCTCGTTTCTTCCTTATGATTTATCCTGTACTAATGTGGATCGGAGTTTTAACCCCAGATTGGGCTAAAAGAATGCTGGGGGTTACCACCTAGCTTATATCTTTATTAAATTTTCTTCAGAGATCCCCCATCCAATCCAAAAATCTTGCAGATACGCGTTGCAATAGAAGTTCACGAATTAACGGATTTCGTTGGGCTCCAATTTCTGCAGCAACCTCAATTAATTCCGAATCATGTGATTTTTGAATTTCATTAATTCTACTTTCTTTTTCTTCTTCTGAATATGAAAAAGCTTCTACTAATGAACCTGCAACTCGCAATAGTTTATTCGTCGATTCTTTAACTATTTTAGTAATATTATCGGGATTTTTCCGCATAGTTTTTATCAGCTTTTTGGAATAGACACATGGCTCTCCATTTTTTATCTGTTTCTTATCCATATCAAGTATTACTTCTTTAGGATAATTTTTTACTAAATCCCTACTTATCCCAATGATATCAGCCTGAGATGGGTCAATTATATCCCTAGTATAACTTACTTTTCGCAGATTAAGATGGGGTACAAGCATATCCAAACTATGAACCATGAGGTCCACTAAAATATCGGAACTTCCAGCTACAAAAACAGGACGATTTCTAAACAATGCTCCAAGAACACGATCCTCCTTTTTCCGTATTTGAGAAAGAAAGAACTCAATATTTCCACCTTCTTTCTTTTGCGATAGAATGACTTTTTGCTCAATGATTTGAATTTCCGCTGTAGCTTCTCTCTCTGAAACTCGCCATTCTGAAAGGGCTTGTGCTAAATCCTTAGGAAATTTTATAGCTCCAGTATAGATAAATCCATCTTTAATTTTTCTTGCTAAATCTTCTGCTTTGAATTTTAAGAATGGAACTCTATTATAAAGGAATACTTGTTGATCTTGATTTACAATATACGATAAAGAGGCAATGCATAAAGGCTCTGCTGGATTTGTTTGTCGGATCTGGAATAAAAGAATGAAACCAATTTTATCTAGCCCTGTGAATGGAAGGATGGCTTCTGCAGTCTCCAAATCCGTAGTACTCATCATCGTTAAAGTCATTTGAGACCGACGCGCAACGTGAGTTGCTTCATCTTGATTAATTCCTCCAGAATAAAATATTGGAATAGAAAGCCCTTTTTGTTTGTCAAAAACACTGAATAGTATACCTCTATCCATCAAAGTTGATTCTCCTTTAAAAAATTAAGGTATATTCTCTTTGTTATGATCAGAGTTTCCTTTTATAACTCTAACTTAAATTTCAGTCCATTGTCATTTTAATTTATTCTTAAAATTCATAGTGAATTATTTTCACAATCAATATTGACATTGAGTACAATGGTTGCAGAGACGTTTATCAGTGTTTTGTTAATTTAAAAAATACCTGTAGAATTATAAATATAATCTATCAATAATTATCTTAATTCCCAGAATTCTATGATTTGATCAGCATGTACACTCGTGTTTACTTTGTCAACACCTTCGTTCCCTCCAAAAATACCTTCAATTTTCCCATTCTCATCTATTAAGTATGTAATTCTAGAAACACGATTTCCTTGCTTGTAAGCACCAAACTTCTTAGCTAATTCTAGCTTTTCATCTAGAAGAATAGGAAATGGAAGATTATATTTATCAATAAATTTTTGATGTGATTTACCCCCTGAAGCACCAAATACTTGTATTCCGCTATTTTGGAATACTCCGTAGTTATCCCTGATTGAACAGGCCTCTTTCGTGCATCCTGGGGTGTTATCTTTTGGATAAAAATATAGGACAAATTTCTGGCCTTTTAATGCCTCAGAATCTACTATCTCACCAGAATCAGTTGTAGTTTTGAACGAAGGCGCGATGTCACCAATTTTCAACATTTTCTTAATTCACCCATTTTATTTAAAACCAAATTAAAATAATTATGATAATTAATCTCGATTTAGAATTTCATCTTAACAAATACATAAAAGATCCGCTGTGAAAAACAAAAATTTCAAAGAAAACTCGAATGAATCATGATCACAATATCGAGAGATTTATAATGAAAACACATAAATATGATACTCCTCTTGCAGAAGCAATATGTAAAGCCTATAAGAGAGGGGAAGGAGATGAAGAGCTTGAACCCCTTGTACTTGTTGATGAAGGAAACAACTCAATCGGTCGGATTAAACCCAATGATGCTCTAATTTTTGCTAATATCAGAGGTGAACGAGAAGTTGAGTTAACTCAAGCTCTCACAGCAAAACATTTTAAGCATTTTCCAGTAGTACCGCTTAATCTCTGTGTTTCAACAATGATTGAGTATCATCCTGATCTACCTGTCAACGTGGCATTCCCACCTACAGCAAATTTGGAAAACAGTATTACGGAATTCTTAAGTAATAAAAGAAAACGCATTTTAAAATGTGTTGAGAGTGAAAAAGCTATTCACTTGACTTATTTCTTCAATGGTAAGCAACATAAGCAATTCAAGAATGAGTATCGAATCATAATCTCATCTCATGAAACAGAAAATTTGGCAGAATTCCCAGAAATGAAATCAGCTGAAGTAGCTGATACTACAATTACTGCAATGGAAGATGGAAATTATGATCTTATTGTAACGAATATTTCTCCTTGCGATGTGATGGGACACATAGAAGAGAAAATGATTGTGGGAAAAGCAATTCGAGCAGTGGACAGACAACTAGGACGAATAGTGGATGCAGCGATTAAAACTGGTTACACAGTTCTTGTAACAGCTGATCATGGCGCAGCGGAATCTTGGCTTTACCCTGACGGATCCATTGACACAGGACATACCTCTAATCCTGTACCATTTTTATTTGTTTCTAAGGATCATAAAAAAAGACAGATAAGGGTTGGAGGCTCCCTTATAGATGTTGCACCAACGATTCTTGATATTATGGGATTACAAAAGCCTCAAGAAATGGAAGGAAGGAGTTTATTGATAAATGGAGAGAAATATACTAGTCATCAGGTTCTTCTCTTAATCTTAGATGGTTGGGGTTTCAATCCTGATTCATATGGGAATTTATTTCTTGAATTTGGCACTCCAAATATGAATAAGCTCAAAGCTGAGTTCCCTTTTACAACCCTTATTTCTTCAGGGATCCCCTTAGGAATGCCAGATGGTACAGTAGGTAATAGTGAAATTGGCCATCTACACATGGGGATTGGTAGACGTGTTGTAAGTGATCGTGTTAAAATTTTTGAGGCCATTGAAACAGGAGAATTCTTTCAAAATCCTTCCTTTTTAAAAGCAATTAATCATACAAAGGAGAATGATACCTCTTTACATTTATTAGGGATTATCAGCTTTTATAGTTCCCATGGCTCGATAAAGTATCTTGAGGCTCTTATGGAGCTCGCTAAAAGAAATAACATCTCTAATGTTTACTTACATGGTATGTTGGGACGTCGGGGTGAAAAACCTGAAGCAGGTGCCCATTACGTAAGACAACTTGAATTAAAAGCAAGAGAAATGGGAAAAATTAAGGTTGTTTCCATCATTGGACGTCATTGGGCACTTGATAGAGAAAATAACTGGGATAGAATTCAAAAAACTTATGATATGCTAATTTATGGCAAAGGTAGAAAAATTAGAGACATTCATGAATTGAGTTTATCTTTGAAAAACATCTAAATCATTATAATTGATTGCACAGATGTTCATCAAGAAAATGAATCTAAATATTTCTTTATCAAAAATAGAAGATTAGAGATGTTTTTATAAGAATAAAGTGTTAAATTATTAGAGGTATTTCCAGAGATCATTGCTGAAATGACTCTATCTTCTTCATAAAGTCCTAAAACTGGTTTATTAAGACATAATGCATAAGAGATTTCATACCCAACCCCGAGACTAGGAATTGACACTTCAGCAATTAAAAGATCACACTCTTCTAACCAAGAAATATCTTGACTATAGATTTCACTATCAGACATTGAATTTTCAATATTCATCACTTTGGGTGAAGCAACATGATGTGTTAATACATCGTGGCCATTACTTTGTAGATAGTCATTAATTGCTTCATAATTAACCTGTAACTCACGACCCCCCCTAATTGCCCCAGATAAGTATATTTTCAACTTTTTCAGATTAATACCCCCTCTATACCTTTCGAATTAAGTAAAAGTCTGCAATATTCCTGAACTTTACTATCAGAAGTCTTTAGAGCTAATAATTGAAGTACTTTTACTAAATGTGCTTTTTGAACTACAGATATCTGATTTTTTCTACAGAAGTCTTTGATTTCTTGGTCTAAAATGGGATTAGAATGTAATAACGCTGCAAGAATTTGAAATACAGTATTATCATTACGTCCTTTTCTCAATGCTTTAAGAACTTTGTCAGGCGATTTGTGAAACCTACCAGAACGATATATTGGAATGATTGCCAATAACCAATCTCTTGCTCTGGTTTTCATCCAATCCTGAATTTCTTCGATATCGTTAATCCTCTCCTCCCAATGTTTTTTGAACTGTTCATCTGGAAATCCAAGTTCATCCCAAGTTTGGATTTTAGTTACTAATTCAAGATATTCTTTGTAGCGATTAATTTGAGCCTCTCTATCTCGGATACCGAATTCTAATGTTCCTAGTACAAATCCAGGAGAGTAACTTTTTAGACTAAATTCTAGACTCTCATTAAAGATCACTTCTTGGGTTTGACTTAAGAAGTCTCTATTCTTATTTAAGAATTGTTTCGATTTGAAAGGAATCGTTTCTAGCCTTTGATCAAGAAAATCCAGCGCCCAAAAAAGAAACATCGCCTCATCTTGAGACTTATCAGAGCGAATGAACTTTGATAATTCTTCAGGAGTTGCACTAAGAAGTAGAGCTTTAATTTTTTCAAAATCGACTCTTTCGTGTGACACAATTTTCCGTCCAAGTAAAAAAAAAGAAAAAATAAGGGGGTTTACCCTAACAACATACGATAAACATCTTTTGGATCATGGTCACCAGGAGCTCGGATTTTGAAACGAATCATAACTTTCTGTCCAGGTTGAACCTCTTTATAAATCCACTTCATAGCACGACCATTTTTCACGGATGAATGTTCCTCAAATCCAACTGGGGGATCTTCTTCTGTATCGGATACTAACTCAAAACCCTGAGGTAAGAAATCACTCACTTCAACGTTTCGTATAATGGCTGTACCTTCATTTTCTCCTCTAATAACAATTTCATACTCGTTAGCAGCCTCACTCGAAGTAGATCGCACCATTTTACCAATTTTAAGTTTTCGTCGTTCATGCAAAACGGTGATTGGCCCTGCTTCAGCCTCAGCTGTAACAGGTTTAACGGGAGGAAATATATTAACTAATATGGTCACATTTCCCATAAACTCATGGTCAGGTGCGGCTGTTGCAAAAAATGGATATTTAATGTAAACTTCTTCTTCTTGTTTTAATGTGCCAAAGGATGTGTATTCAAGGCGCTCGATTGTAATAATAAGATTATTGTCAGCTACCTCTAGGGTGTAATCATCATCTGATAGCTTGTTGTCATCCTTCAAAATTGTGATATCTTCTTTCGTGGGAGGTTCGAAACCATCTGGGATACGGTCTTGGAGTTGTAAGTATTCTATATCTGTACTTCCAGTAGATCGGATAATATTTTCAGTCATAACCTCAGTACGTCTATAAGACGGTATAGTAATAGGTGAGAATGTTTTTGACACTTCCACATCCATGAATCGTAACGCGTATCCTGGAAGAGTACACTCTGCAATAATTTCAGCATCATAAAGATATTTGACTGATAGGTCAAGTTCTCGTCCAAATTGAGGAATAACACCGTCTTCATCTACTGTAATTGTCCAAGGATCCAATGAAAAGGTTTCACCTGGATCAATTGACCGTTCCTCTTCTGGAAAGTCACTACCTAACCATTCTAATCTGATATTTCCCTCGTCAACAGGCCCTTCATAAATTCTCACTTCTTTAAGATCCATCTCGAACTCTGAGGTATTTTCTAATTCAAAATTACAATCAAAATCTCCAGGACTCTCCTCTTGCTCATCTCGTGAAATAGATTGAAATACAGATGATGATCCTGTAATAGTTTCTAAATTAACTCCAGAAAGACTTTTCTCAACACATCGATAAGTAAGAACTGTGTCCCCGACTGCATATGGTTCAGTTACATCCTCTGGTAAGGTTACTCGCATTTCACAACTTGCCTTAATAGCAGCACTTTCTGGAATCTCTTTTATTTTCCATAGAATATACTCACCCTCTTTAGTAAATTTGCCTGTTTCAGTTTTAAAATTCTCAAGGATTGTAGAAGGATCAGGAATATGTTTTTTTAGTACCACATTGTTGAGACTATAATCAAAATCATTTGTTAGTTCAATTGTAAAGCGCATTCCTGTTTCAGTACCTCGTGAAAATGTAGGAGGTGATTCAGGCTTTTCCAAATCCCAAAATTCTTCTTTAATCTTAATTCGGGGAGCATCAACCTGAAAATCAAAGGTTACCGCCTTGGATCCTTGTGGATCCAATTCTTTTATTCCAAAGGAATTTCCAAAGACAATAACTTCTTGATCCTCACTTCTGTCGAATGTAACTTCATCAATATCCCTTAAAAATGCATCAATTCCCCAGATTCGATCTTTTTTACCTGTATTGGTGACTTTGACTTTACCAGTCCCTTTAATGAAGTCCAATGGAGAGTCATTTTCGTCTACTAACTCATTATCCTGATTTATTCTATATTTTAAAGTCTCCTCTAGTCTAACATGTAATCCAGCTTGTTTTGCTTCGTGTTCTTCTAAAGCACGATAATCCTCCCGTGCTCTGTCTGCATCTTCTTCAGAAAAAGCAGTGTCTTTAAGAGGAACTCCTGTTTCTCTAATTGATTTAGCAGCGTCTTTTGCTTTATTTCTGGTACTCCGATCCCTATCATATTCAGCAACTCTTTCAAGAATTGGAATAGCTTCAGGATCGTTCAGCTTTATAAGAGAATCAATGGCTGCCTTTCGTACATCTTTTTCATCATCTCTTTCAACTGCTTCAAGTAGTGCACGAAGGGAAGCCTTGGTACGAGTATTTCCTAAAGCTCTCGCTGCTTCTACACGATTATTCTTGTCCCTACTTTCCAAATTATTAAACATACTCATATTAATCACCTCAATCCTTACATAAGTAACATTAAATTCATTTAACTACAAGATTAACTAATGACTATTAGTTTGAGAGAACTTGATTATTGTTAACAACAACTAATGATCATTGAAACTCGTTTCTTTGATATTACTTGATAAAAATATCAATATTAAACCATTTTGTCATAAAATGATTGACATTTATTTTTAAAGATTAAGCGACAAAAAAACCTAAGTTCAATAATATTAAGATATAGATTTGTTTTGAATAGAAAAATTAATCTAGCAGTTTTTTTGCTTGGACTTGCCAAGTAATTAATCTTTTTAGAGAAAATCCTGTTTTCTTTACTATTTTTTCTAATTCACTTTCTACAAGGTCATTTAAAGTAAATACTCCAGCAGCACCGAGTTGTTCTGCAGTTTTAATCCCAATCCCTGAGATTGAGATAAGTTCACTTTTTTTAGTTTGTATTTTGTTTATAGGTGATAGCCCCTTTGGTTCTTGGCCAGCAAAGATGGCAGCATTCTGTTTCCATTTATTTAAGGTCGATTGGCCAGCTAAACCTTCTAAGAAACCAAGAGATGCATCTAGGAGATCTTTAACAGTCATTATCCCCCTTTGGCTTAACTTTTCAGCAGATTTCTCACCAATTCCTTTGACACTTGTAACTGGTTGAATTAATGGATCAGTGGTTTCTGGTTCAGTAACGTCAACTGGAGTAACAATTTTACCAATGGATAGAAAAATGTTGGAAAGTTTTGACATCGATATTCGCAAAGTTTTCCGAAGATTTTCGAGATCATCATAGTCATAAAGATCAGTTTTTGAATGGATACCAAGTTTTTCTAACTTCTCCACTGATTTTGGTCCGATTCCTTTGATGGAAAGCAGATCTTTTCTCTCAATGGTAACTTCTTCTTCCAGAGGGGTAGATAGAACTCCTTCCACTTCCTGATTAAGCAGTTCTCCAGCATTTTGAAGCATTTTAGATAATCTGCTATCAGAAACTCGCATAGTTTCTGCCAAAGCTACACGATCAGGATAATGCCAGAATTCAGTGATTGAATAGACTTGAATCTTCACTAAACGGTCTGCGTAAGTTCTACCAATTCCTTTAATTGCTGTAACAGGTGTTTTGCTAACAAATGTAAGTTCTTCTGTAGAGGGCGTAACACTAATCGCTTCATCAGGGATATGAACTGCTTCCTCCGCTATAATAGGAAAAGGAACCATTAACTCTGGAATTTCCATAACTTTTGGACCAGCAAAAAGCAAAGGTGGCTCGATTCTTTCTATATGCTCTACAAAGAATGAATGACTAAAGAAACCAGTATCAGCTTCCACCTGTATCCGCCACACTCCAAAATGATCATCGCGAATTGTTCGTGGGATACACCAATCAAAAACAAATCCTTTCTCTGATCCCTTTCCATATCGATTTAATCGAGAATTATTTCGCTGGTCTAAGATTTGTAAACGGTAGTGGAGAGGAACATGATCACCAAATTGTACTTGTATGTTCATCTTTTCTCCAGGAATAAAAGCAAAAACATTATGTAAGGGATCCTTTGTTTTGCGGATGGAGATTGTAGACATTCTTCTATCCTGCTTATACTTCCAGTAATCTTGTTTAATGTTTTATCTCTTAAGAAGTCTTTATTTGAATCCAGATTAATAATGATATCAATAAAATGACTCCAATAAAAGTAATTAAAGTACCAGTTAAGAATGCTATGCGATATGCCACTACTTTTGTTACACCAGATATTAAGAGAAAGTCTGTGATTGGTCCAGCAATTAATGTTCCAGCTAAACCCCAACTAAGGAAAAAAGACGCATTGAATAGACCGAACAATTTTGCTCGATCTTTGGCTACAATCAATCGAGAAGCGAATGCATAACTCGAAGCCATGATAATAACTTGAGCTGATCCTCTGAGGAAGCTAGCCAAGAAAATAAAACTTAATTCTGTTGAAAATACAAGCAAAATAAGACTAAATATTGATATTATAGCTCCTAGCAAAATGGTGTTCCCATTACCTAATCTGAGTCCTATTCGGCCAACAAGAAGTCCGATTAAAACAATAGCAATTGATTGAGTATTCATGATGTAGGACAGCATTTCACTAGAAACACCAAAACCAGGAGAAGGCAAGAATAAATACTGGGGTAAGATCGTAGCGATACTATTTCTTCCGAAATTAATGAATATCATCGCTATAAGAAAAATAATGAATACTTGAATATGGTGGGTCGTAATATCTGTTTTAAGAGATACTTCCTCCTTAAAATTAGATATAGATTGATGAGAAACCCCACCTTCAGGAACAAAGGCCATAGGGACTGTTGAAAGAAACATAACAAGTGCAGCAACAAAGAAGAGGCTCCCCTCGTAAAATCCCCACCCTTCATATTGGAGATTAAGTCCATCATATAATAAACCACCAATCCAAACACCAAAAATTCGACCTAAGCCTCCTATGCTTGAGAGTCTTCCTTGGATTGTATTTCTTTCCTCATATGGGAATAAATCGGATATGAGCGCACTCCAACCATTATTAGACATAGACCAAAAGATCTCCACAATTGATAATCCTATTATAATCACCCAACCTGCAGCTGAAATTTGATCTACTAATCTATGCGTAAAAAATACAGCCAACGTACCGATTCCTGCAAGAATCTCCCCCAAAATTACAAGAGTACGTCGTAACTGAAATTTGTCTGATAATACACCCCAAACGAAAGTTTGAAAGCTAACATTAAGAACCATTGGTATAGTAGCAAAAAGTGTTGTTTCAGTTACAGTCATTCCAAGGAAATATCGAAGATAAATGGATAAATACGTATAAAATAAGCCACGACGGAACATGGCAAGAACTTGAAAGGACGATAATCCAAAGAGAATCCGAATTGACCCCTTATTATTTTCAGGCAAATTAAGAACCTCAAATGTTCTTAGAATTTAAATAATTCAGAACTTGATGAATTTGGTTCCACACTTTAGAAGGAGAAGCACTTCCATCAATCAAGAACCAATTTTTTTGAGTTGTAACCAGCTTCATTTTTCTTCGTATTTTCCTCAATCTGGCCAAAGTTTCAAACATTTCAATGTCTTTTCCCCGTTTAGATATTCTTTCTCTAGCCAGTTCAGGGGTCACATCTAGAAAGAAAAAATATCTACTTGTTGGTAAAAAAGTTGAAAAAAAGTTATAACCAAAAAATACTAGAGTAGTTGGTAAATAACAAACACCTAATAGGTATCGGGAAAAAATTATTACTTCATCTTCATTGTGACGATAATACTTTACTAAACTCCTTATAACATCAATAGCATAGAATAAAGCAGCTTTCAGATGACCTCTCCTTCCTCCCTCTTCTAAAGATTGTCTAGTAAAACGACCAAACGGATTATCAGTAGAAGGATGACTTCTAATACGGACATTCCATCCTTTTTTTAAATAATACTGAGCAATCCGTCGTGTTTGGGTATCTTTGCCACAACCGTCACCTCCATCGACAACAATAAATAGTGGAATATGCCTTTGTTTTTTGTTAATTGTCATCTATTATCTATATATGTTTATAATTCCTGGTTTTTTGAATATTTCTTCGCATTGATGAGTTTTTTTTCTCAAAGTTATTGATTCTATTATTTTGAGATGACTTGAGTCATTAAAGAAAAGTGACACTCCATTTAATACTCCTTTACGCTGAATGGAACTTAGAAATGCAATGAATTAAATGAAATCTCTTCCAATATGAATGTAGTAATGTAATGACTTTATTTTTACCAGCTTCAAATAATCCCAAAAATATATGAAGCAAATCTACAGTAATCAAACTAACGGATTTATCTCTGTGGTTTTCTCCTCAGAACCTTGAAACTATATTCATCAATATAGTTGCTACGTTATAAAGGAAAACAAACCACAAAGGGAAGATTTGATACTCTGAAAAAATACCGCCTATTTTTCGATATCTTTATCGAAGTGTTAATAGGCAAAAAATTAAGAAAGATACATAATAAGATCTTGATATTTATAAATATGAAAATTTAAAACTTTAAATCTGAAGAATGCACAAATAATGAGGCTAATTAAGTGGTAAGAAAAGGAAAACAGAAAGGATCGCCAGAAACAGAGATAGTAAGGCGTACACGCTACCCTAAAGGAAGTGAAGTTATCGGAGTCGTTATTCGAAATTTAGGCGCCCGAAGAATGGAAGTATTATGTAGTGATCAAATAAAACGTACCGCTCGTATTCCTGGACGTTTTAGACGAGGATATCGGATCAGTGTGAATGATGTTGTAATAGTAGAACCCTGGCATGATGTCCAAGGAGATAAAGCAGATATTACATATCGATTCAAGAGAAATGAAATTCGCCCTTTGGCTCGAAGATTCTCAAAGGAACTTAAATCCCTTAATGTTGAAATTCCTAAAACTGAATCGTACGGACAACAATAATCACAGCCAATGGGAAAAAATCCTGACAGCTAATTTGTCTTATCACATTTATGGGGGGATAGATCAACACATTTATGTTTTGGGAATTCTCAACCAGATTATTAATTTTATTTCAAAAAATGGGAACCATTTCAGGAAGTTTAAGATGAAAATTATTAAAATACTTGCTCATAGAGGTTATCTAGTTAATGGAGAACCAGAAAACTCTATTCCTGCTTTTCTAACCGCAATCCATTATGGCGCTGATGGAATTGAATTTGATGTTCTTTTAACTTCTGATAAGAGATTCGTTTGCTTCCATGATTATACTCTTAGGAAAATAGGCCGCTCTGACGCCCTTAAAGATCTCACTCATAAAGAGCTTACCTCAATTGAAATTTCAGAAGGAATAATGATTCCTTCTCTTGAAGAAATTCTCGAACTGTTTGGTAATAAAATCATATTAAATATCGAGTTGAAGAACGCTACAAAAGAGACAAGAAAATTAGTAGAATTAATTCGCCAATATAGTTTGAATCCCAAAAAAATTATAGTCTCTTCATTTCATCATACTCCCCTAAGAACTATAAAAGAAATTGATCCTGATATACAAACAGGACTACTGTTTCATTCTCCTATAAATCAGTTAAGAATTGCTAAGGATTTAAATTGTGATGCTATTCATCCTTTTTATGACCTGATCACAGAAGAATGGGTTAGATTTCGATCCTTATACCTCACCAAAATCCTTCGTGATTTCAGTGTGAACAGAGGTATAAAAAAGGCGCAAAAACTAGGTTTACTTGTCAATCCTTGGACTGTTAATCATGACAAGTATTTAAAAGCAGCATTCAAAAGACAGGTTGATAATGTCATCACAGATGAGGTGGAGAAGGCCTTGAAGATACGTAATCAATTATTTCGTTAAAACAGTATCATGAGACCTAGAGGTATTTTATACAAAGGTATAGAATAATAAAATCAGCTCAATAAAAGTCAATATTACTCCCAATTATGTTCGATAAACTAAGCCAAGACATTTGGGCTATTGATAAGAGGGCAATATCGGTAAGATTTACCCCAATTGTAAATCTCAGAGAATCAATGAGAAGATATGAGAACTTTATTATTGATAACCAATGGTATACTCAAGAAAAATTTGGTTTTGCCTTGTAATTAAGATAAAAGCCTTTCCATGAGATTCAATATAAATTCTGAATTTAGTAATGCTGCTCTTTTATAAATCAGTTCAAACTAGCTAAAATAGAAATGATTTACATAGGAACCGCTGGGTGGTCGTATACTCATTGGCGAGGTACTTTTTACCCACGAAGTGTAAAGAATGAGCTTGAGTTTTACAGTCATTATTCTCTTCTAAATGAGATTAACACCACTTTTTACCGAATTCCTTCAGCAAGCATGATTGAGAGATGGTATCGCTCTACGCCGGATGAATTCATCTTTAGTGCAAAATTAATCAGAGAGATTACTCATGATCTCAACCTTAAATTGAATTCTGAAATAATTACAAAGTTTTTTTCACGAATGGAAGACCTCAGAGACAAATTAAAAGTAATTTTAATCCAATTTCCTCCTAGATTTCGAAAAACATCAGAAACTCTCTCCTTTTTGATTCAACTTCTTAAAAAGTGCTCAATTCTCTTTTCGGGGCAATTAGTTCTGGAGATTCGTGATAAATCGTGGTTTACAGAGGATGTGAAAGATCTCTTAACTGATTGGGCAGTCACATTAGCTGAAACAACAATATTAGAGATCCCTGTAGAATACCAGAATAAGGACGTTCCACTTCATTACATTCGTCTACTAGGAGATCGTCTGGTTATTCCTGATGAGCAACTTGGTAAATTTTTCCTAGATAAAAAGAATGAAAGAATTGAGTGGACTCGTAGACTTGTTGAGCTTAATAAGATGTATGATACCATCTTTGTCCTCATTAATAATAGATTCTCTGGCTATGCTATAAATGATGCCATTGCTTTACATAAGATTCTTACTAAGGAAAATATTTTAGTGAATGGATTTGAGAAGACTAAAACTTATTTAAAGAGACAAATGAGCTTGAAAGATTTCTTTTGATACAGAGAGAATGGAAATTATTCGTTTTACTTAATGCGTATCACACGAATTTTTAAACAATAAATGGGTAAAATACAATACCGGAGTCAGTAGAGTGAAATCAAAAAGTACTATTCATTACCAAATTACATGTCTTCACCAGTTGGTACGTAGTTCACTCCCAGAAGAGGAATCAAAAGAAATTTACCGCTGCCTCCGATGTGGTTGTGCTTTCAAGATTCAAAAAGTTCCCTAATAAGGCAGAGGGAAATTAAACGACATGAAATTATTTTAATCGCTTATGTAAGGTCAATTATTTCGCCAATTTTCCGGATCGATTCATTAAGATTTTCTTTTCCTTCAATAGTAATAGTTAATGCATGTTGAGGACAAACAGTGACACAACGCCCACAGCCTCTACATGCATCACTAATAACTGCTCGTTTATCCATGACTTTAATCGCGTTAACAAAACATGTTTTTGTGCAAGTTCCACATCCTATGCATCTATCAGTAACAGTGACAGCTACCCCTGGCATTTTTATGACTTTTTCAGATATTTTCTTTGATAAATGAGGGAGTATTCGCCATAAACAACAACATTCACAGCAATTACATACAGTTAACAATTTATCTCCAGGACCAACCTTCAGCCAAAAAGCATCAAGTTTATTTCTGCCAATTAAATGTACTAATCCTGCCTCACGACATCGTCTCACATGGATTAATGCTTCCTCCTTAGTTACTTTTTTACCGAGTTTGGGATCAATTCTCGTTGCAGCCTCTCCCAGAAATAAACAACCGAGGTCTATTGGGTAATGTTCACAGGAAGAGGCAGAACGACAAATGCACCAGTCCATAATGAAGTAATAATTTGTTTTCTCAATAAATTCCTCCAGAATGCTTGAAGGAATAACCACATCACCTTTGTTCTCTACTTTTTTATCAATTTTGATCTTTATTACATCATCTTTAGGCAAATAGATAATCTTATCGTTATCGAACAGCATTAAGTCCATTACTCTACCAATAAGGGGAATTTTTGTGAACCTAGCAAAAATAGTTCGAAGAGGAAATCCTTTTTTTAAAAACCAGATAAATAACCTTGAGCGAGGCATAAGTTTACTAATCCTTGAAATCAGAGTTTATTTTACAATAGCTTTAAGCTATTCATGATAAGTTTTTCTACCAAAGCTCCAATTAATGATCTCTTCACCATGGTACAGAAATTTTGCTTCAATAACTTCCTTGGTTTCAAGAAGCTTTGGAGTAAAAATTCTATCTCCAGCCCACATTCTCTCATATGGAATTTTATCAACAGAGATCCAATGCAAATCTCCCTCTGGGTTAATGAATTCATTTTTCTTTGTTACATGAACATAGTAAAGAAAAACAAGCCAGTTGAAAGCAGGGAGATCTTCAGTGAGTTTATTACGGTTGATTTCATCAAAATATATATACCCTCTAAATTTAATTTCTTCAGGTGAAAGGGAGTAGCCTGTTTCCTCTTTCAATTCACGTAAGATACATTCAAGAGGTGTCTCCCCTGGCTCAAGACGACCACCAATACCTATGTATTTCTCTCTATGAAAATCATTCTCTCCTTTTTTATTCCGGAATAATAAAAGAATTTCGTTGTTACAAACAATATATGCTAATGTAGCTAATTTATGGCTGACCATCTGGTTCTTTATCCATTTATTTCTATAAGCTGATAACTTTTAGCATTTAGAGCACAGGTTGTTAACAGAATGGGGGGTTTCTAATTATTGTTACTGTCTTGCAATACAGTGATAGGAGATTTCGAAATTTATTTCTGGACATTGTGTTATCTACATCCTGCCTTCAAGATCCTTCTAGGAAGTACACGGTGGAAACAAGGAGGCAACAAAACGAAACAAACCGCTCTCAGTGATGATTTACATATTACAATTCGATCAGGTACGATAGATGATGCAGCTAAATTTAACAAAATTGAGAAAGCTTGTTTTCCACCTGAAATGCGTTATGGGGTATCTATTTTGTCAATGCTTCTCTCAATGACACCTATCTATACCATTTTAACAGTTGAACTTACTAAAAATTCCGAGATAATTGCTTTTGCTATTGGAGAACAGGATGAAAAAAATGCATCTTTAGGTAGGATTATTACAATCCAAGTCGATCCTTCTTTTCAAAGAAAAAAGGTTGGTAAAAAATTATTGCTAGAACTTGAAACTAAGCTTTCCTCCCAATATGGGATTGACTATTTTGAGCTGCAAGTCCATAATAAAAATCAAGGAGCAATCGAATTCTATCAGAGGCAAGGATATAAAATCAATAAGCTTCTACATAACTACTATGCAAGAAAAGAACATGCTTATCTGATGGAAAAAGAATTTCTCAATAATCCCTAAAAAAATCAACTCATCTCTTTTAAAGCAGATAAAATCTTTGGCATGATCACTCCCGCCATACCACGGATCACAATGTCCGCATAAATGTCCATGGGAGTCATTTCTTTATTTATGATTAATAACCGCTTACCAGTCTGAATAGCGAGTGATGGGAGTGTAGCAGCGGGATAAACAGTCAAACTACTACCTATAACAATTAAAAGATCAGCAGCAATCACTTCTTCCCGTGCTTGCTCCATAACATCATAAGGCATCTGTTCCCCGAATAATATAGTATTAGTTTTAATTAATCCATCACATTGAGGACAACGGGGGACTAACTGCCCTTGATCAAGAAATGTCTCAACCTCAGTGTAATGAAACTCCTTACTACAGCTTAAACATCGAGAACTTTTTGTAGTTCCATGAATTTCAAGTACTTTTGTGTTTCCTGACCTAGAATGAAGGAAATCAACATTTTGTGTGATTACAGCTTTCAGTTTACCGTATTCATGCTCCAAGGTGGCCAAGGCATTGTGAGCTGGATTAGGTTGAGCATCTATCACCATATCTCTCAATTCCTTGTGCATTGTCCAGTATTTTTCAGGATATTTTAGAAATGTCGTGTATGTTGCATATTCATTTGGATCATATTTTTCCCAAAGTCCACCTGGACTACGAAAATCAGGAATCCCAGATTCTGTACTAATTCCAGAACCAGTGAAAGCCACAATATAATTCGCATTCTTGATTAATTCGGCTCCTTGCTTTATTTTGATGTCTTGGTTCAATTCCAAACCTCAAGATGTATATGTATAAATTGTCAAGTCTACCCACTCTTGAGATTTTCCAATGATAATTCCATAATCCATTCGTGGTAGTTCATCACAGATTAATGTAAATTCAGCTTGTTCATTATCAATTGCAAATAATTTACGAAAACCAAAGTACCATAATTCACGACTTAACCAATTAAAGATCTTATGTTTAGTTCCATGACCGTGAATCATTAAGACTGACTTATAGAATCTTCCTTCTCCAGTCGCTATGAATTCCCCTGTTTCATCATCAGAGAGAAAAGAGAATCTCCATAGGTTGAGATGTCTACATTGATCCATTACAATCCAGAAATGGCCGAGCTCTTTTAGTCTTTCAGTTTCGGGAGTTACATTGATGAACCATGGACGAGGAAACTTTTTAGTCATGAATGTCACTTTTTACAGTAAGAAAAATAGAAGGTTGAAAATATAGTTTGAAGAAATGATTTAAGGATTATGTTTAGAATAAGTTTTTATGCCATCGAGCGAAGGCTTATAATACCTTATTCTACATTCATTTATGATTTACCAAAAGAAGAGATGACTGATTTATGAGATATTGTCCGTTCTGTGGTGCAGAAGTAGACAATGATAGTATATACTGTTTGAATTGCGGTAAAAAATTACCAGAGAGACCTGTAAAAGGAGTTCCCGCATGGAAAACCACTCCGTCAGAACCATCTTTTGCCCCTCGTCCAGTTCAACCCATAACTTATAGGCCTCTATTTCAACCAAGGCCCTATCATCCAGCAATGAAGGCCCCATGCGGAGAGAGAGCTGTTGGATATCTTATTGATAGTGCGATTTCGGGAATATTATCGTGGTTTGCTATTGGTTTCGTGTATAGCTGCGTTAAAGACGGAATAAGAGAAGGACAATCCTTAGGAAAAGGATTAATGAGATTAAGAGTTGTTGACATCCAAACTGGTATGCCTGCTACCATCGGCCAATCTTTTATTCGTAACTGTTGTCCTGGATGTCTTGATGGATGCTGTTGTTACCTAGTTGCACTGATAGACCAAGATGGGCGACGTATTGGAGATCATGCGGCAGGAACAGTTGTTATTCTTGACCAATGAACAAAGTCACTTCAGTTCATAGAATTAAATCCTCTCTCCTTTCTTTCGACACAAATTCTTAATAAGTACATTTCAACTATTTATTGGTATTCCTAAGCACAATACTAAATAATTGTTGTAATTCTTAAGTACAAAATCGATATCAATCACGAACTGACAATCAAGGGAAGAATTATGACAATAGAAACGAATATAACTAAAATGTTGGGTATAAAACACCCTATTATTGCGGCACCCATGGGGCCTTTTTACACCACGGATTTATCTATAGCAGTATCTGAAGCAGGAGGTTTAGGTGTACTCTCACATGTTGGCTTATCTGGTGTTGACCCTGTTGAGGAAATGAAGAAGAATATGCAAACAGTTGTCGAATATACAGATAGACCCTTTGGTTTCAATATACGGACTTCTCGAATGGAACCAAATGCTGAAATGCTTTGTTGGGAAATCCCAAAATTCATTATGGCAAATCAAAAGATAAGGGACCAGTGTGTTTATGCCCTCACAAGCGCTGGTTCAGCAAGAACCTTACCTAATTCACCAAACTATCAGAAATTAAAAGAGCAATCAGATATCAAACATTTTCATGTTGCTCCAGCTTTGTGGCTGGCTGGAAAATGTATATCTGCAGGTGTTGATGGATTAGTAGTCACTGGAGGCGAAGGGGGTGGTCACCAGTCGTATGAGAAGGTAAGTACTTTAGTACTTCTCCAACAGGTGCAGAAAGAATTCCCTGATGTACCTATGGTTGCCTGTGGTGGATTTGCAACAGGAGAGGGATTAGCTGCTGCATTATCACTTGGAGCTGGAGCCGTTGCCATGGGGTCGCGTTTTATTGCTTCAAAAGAGAGTGAATTTCATGATACTTACAAACAAGTTGTACTACCTGCAAAAGCAGAGGATACCATTATGGCAACAGGAGTTTTTGGCCCCATCAGATTATGGAAAAACGATTATGCTTTAACACATGAACCTATTGCTAGCAAAGAAGAGAAAATGGCCCAAGAAGCGACCTTTGATGTTGACGAGATAGCCAAGACCATCAGAGCTTATGAATTAGCTTATGAGGGTAATGTGAAGGATGGAGCCGTTCTTCTCGGGCAAAGTATTGGTTTGATCGATACTATTGACAGTGTTTCTGATATTATTGAAGGAATCATTAAAGACACTGAAACAGCCATTAAGAACGCAGCTGGGTTATTAAAATAATCAATCATTCCTTCTTATTTTCTCTTTAAGTTTAAAAGAAAGAGGAAACTATTTGGATTTTGATATTCAATGAGAAGATTTTCTGATGAAGAAAATGTCATCGATAAAGAAAATAAACTTAGAACGTGGTTTACCCAAGGTTTACCTGATAAAGATCGAATTATTGATGGATTTGACATTGGTTGGGGTGGTACTGCTCGTTGGGCAACATCAATATTAGCTGAACATCTAGATTCTAACAAAAAACTCATTATTTTAGATGTTGCTTGTGGATATGGAACTTTTTTAGTTGAACTCGGTTGGCGTTTTCCTAAAGCTGAACTGATAGGTCTAAATCTCGATTTCAAACCCCCTCATAATATTATCACTTCTTTATTGACTCAAGGTGGAGTAAAAGCTCATCTCATGTCTGCAGATGCAGTAAAATTGCCTTTAAAATCTGCAAAAATCAATTGTATAACATGCTTTCTTGGATTACAGGATATAATTATCACAAGAGGGGAAGAAAACTTAGTCAAAGTAGGGGCTGAACTACTCCGAACAGTTTCACCTCAAGGACTCATGGTACTTATAGATAACATTTCACAAGAATCTTTTAAGAAAATCCTCTCTTTGCAGAAACAAGAATATCATTTAGTTACACATCAATCCTTTAAGCCTAATTGTAAATGGCCGCGTGAAATAGGCCTCCGGGCAGTTGAAATGTACGCTCAAGGTTATTTACAACAGGAATTAAATAGTAAAAATCCCCCAGAAGACAGTAATAAAGCTATGATGGAAATTCGAAAAAATATGTTAAAGGAATTCGAAAATCAGCTCGAGTTGCAGGATTATTACAATCCTTGGAGTACCATACATCTTTTTCTTTTCCAACGTTTATAAGCCAGAAAAATTAACTTGAGCTTAAGGGGGAAATATATCAAATGTTAAATTTCTTTCATCATTGACAGAAATGACATCGATATATGAACGGATTACAGAATATTCTCGTCAGGGGAGGTTTTATGATTTAATTAAAATACTGGAGGAGGAACTTCTTCGAGTAGAAACACAAGAGGAAACGCTTGAATTAAAGTATCAGCTAGCAGAAGCACATTATTCAGTTCGGGATTTTAATAACTCCAAGAAATTAATTGAAACAATTTTACCCTCATTTAATAAACTTTATAACTATTCAATGGTGGGTCATGCTGAAAATCTATTGGGGAAGATTTATCGGATACATAAGCGTTATATCGAAGCTTTAACACATTATCAGAAGGCCGAGAAGGCATTTGAACAAACGAAAGACAATGAGGGATTATCAAAAGTATATCATAACATTGGTAATGCTTATGTATTCCTCCAACGATTAAAAGAAGCTAAGAAATTTCATTTCAGAGCTCTTGAGATTGCCCAACATATAGGAAATTCCGAAGCTATTGCTATTTCTCACCTAAGTATTGGAAGTATGTTTTATCAAAATGGGGAGGTTGATCTTGCATTATTCCATTTTGATAAAGCTCGCAATCTCTTTGAGGAAGTTCAAAACATTCCCAACCTCGCAGCTACTTATCATAATTTAGCAGAGGTTTTTCTGATTCGAAAAAAGTTCACGAATGCGCTGAAAAGTAGTTCTCAAGCAGTTTCTTATTATAAAAAGATAGAGAATCCTCTAGGACAACATTTAGCTTTAACAACACTAGCGAGGTCAGCGAAGTCTGCTGGTTTTCTAGATCAGGCTATTGACGCTTATAATCAAGCCTTTTCAATAAACCCAACAGAAGATATTCTTCTCGAGCTTGGTGAGAGCTATTTAAATCAAAATCAAATAGAAAATGGCAGAAAAGTTTTTGAAAGAGTTTTGGAACTCCCAACTCGTACTTTACGAGGGGAGGGATATTCTTTAGATTACTTAGCAAAAATTGCGATTAATGAAAAAGACTTTGACCAAGCCTTGAACATCTACTTTCAATTACTTGAAGTCCTTAAAAAAATTAAACCTCATGATCCTGAAAGTATTGTTTCCACCCAAGGAAATTTAGGATATATGTACTTAAAAATTGGTAATTCAAAACTCGCATGGGAGTATTTAGTACAAACGTGTGATTATTTCAAGAAAAAGAAAATCTGGAATGAACTCATTACATTGGGCAATAATTATCGGAATGAATATGTTGTAAGAAACGATTATAAACAAGCAATAATTTTGATAAGGGATATTATTCTTCCAGCAGTTAAAAAATCACAAAATAAAGTGCTTGAAAATCAGTATCATTATGAAGTAGCTCTATTGAATCATATTGAAGGTAACACCAAAGAAGGATTATGTTATTGGGAAAAATATTCTACTCAAAAAATTCCTTTTCAGAGATATCCTACCTTCTTATTAACCACTGTTGAAGAAAGAACTAAAATTAGCCTTGAAAAACATCATCAGGAATTTCTAAAACATATAAGTAAAAAACTAGAGGACAATCTCTGAGATTTCTTGGTTCTTGAGGATCATCAAGCATGACCACTCATAATCTATACCATAAAATACTTGGCCCATATCGAATTTCGCATCATCCTCTTTGTATTAATTACAGAGATCATGTATATGAAATTCAAGGAAATAAAGTGTGTCGTGGATGTCTTATGCAATATTCAGGTATGCTAGTATCATTTTTGATGATTGGACTAGGTTCTCTACTGGGATGGTGGAAAGGTATTACTGAAATTCAAGTAGGCTTCATATTATATATTCTTATTTTACCTACTCTTATAACGGCATTTCTTATCGAAAATCGGAGAATTAAGGATATTTCACGCTTCTTATTAGGTACTTCATTTTCTATAGCCTTTCTACTTCTTTTTTTTACTCCTAATTGGCTAATTAAAGCATTTATCCTATTGAACTTCATACCTGGTTACATTTATCTTAACAAAAGACGAGCTAAACAAAACTATGAAGTTTGTAATCAATGCAGTGAATATAGCGAACTACCATACTGTACTGGTTACAAGATCTATACAGATAGAGAAAAAATATTTACTACTCAAGCAATTCAAGGAGGAATACATGATCCATTCGCCTTACCTCCTGATCAACTTGAAGAGTAATTAAAGAATAGAATTAATCCCGTGATACAACTCTACCAACAAAAAGGAGGGTTAACGCGATTAAGCCAGTTATTAAAACGACAGTGATTAAAAATGTCTGAGGTTGTGGTTCAGGTTGATACCAAGCTATTAGAGCAACCAGCAGATTCAATCCTGAAAGACACCCGAATAACGCAGTTAGCAAGTTTAGTCTTTTAGTTGTTCGTTTTTCCTGTTCAAGAGCTAATAAATTCATTTTACCTTGTATATAAGAAGTCGCTCCTTCAACGGAACGTTCAACGGATTTAGCAAAATCTAACCAAGAATTCATGAGATTCAAGTTAAAATTTGGTAAAAGCCTTTGAATGATCGGTTCCGATAATAAAGGTACAATTGGACTCAAATGTCCCTGCATTTTAGATATTTCTGGCTTTAGTTTTAAGAATTGAGCCTGTATTTCTTGTGTACGGTCTAGTAACTCACCTAATTGGACAACCGTTGAAGTTGTTACTGTACGCATTTCTGCAGTTATATTTGTTAATTCTTCTAACATTTTCTCTAATGCGGGTTCAATCTTTAACCAAGAGTTCACTAATCCTTTCTGCATAACCAAAGCTTCATGGATTTTTTGAAACAGAACAACTGGAATCTGACTGTCTCCCATGCTCACAATGCAAGTTTCAGGATCATCCGATTTTTCATAATCTGGGGCCATAATATTGATTGTAATATTTTCAGCATTCTCAAATCGGAGAAAATATGAAGCATAAAAAGCAGTATAATTTTGATATGGCTTTTTAGACTGATTATCATCAAATAATTCCAAGGGATCAATTTGATAGTTTTCTATCAACCATGTTTTTAGATCCTCAAAAAGCACTTGAAGTTGTGAAAAAAGGGAGGCACCAGCACGAGATGGAAAACCTGCAAGACCATAAATTAAAGGATCTCGTAGAAATGATTCTTCTTCATTCAGATTAAGGGGCCAGTATGTGTGTTTAATCGTCATTACCCAATCGATGTGCCTTTCAAATAAAATATCTAGAGTTCTAGAGTTCTTCCATTCATATAAAATTCCTAATTGACTGATTGGTACCTTTTGTAGTCTGAAAGCGGATCGAATAACCTCCTCAGTAATTCTGAGAGGCACAACAATTTGAAAAGCGGACAAGAATTGCGCTTGATCTTCCCAATGGGCTAACATTGCTTCCGAACCATGTTCCAAGAAAATATTGCAGGATGGGCAACAACTATTCGATGTATGAACTCTTTGAGGGCAAATCTCCACTGAACCTAATGAAGTGGCAACCTCACATCGCATACAACAATTTAAAAAGTCAGGATCATCAGTTACGAGCATGGAACCATGTTTGCGGCACAAATTTTCAATCACTGGTGGCATACTACTCAACTTTTTGTATTGAGAGATAAAAAATAAATTTTAACGAAGGATTGTAAGATGTGATTTTTTATCTTACTTTGTTTTTATATATTTTGAATTATTTATTCCTTAGGATCAATGAATAAAGGGCTTGTAAGCACAGAAAAGAGTTTTCATCACTAAGTGTATGTTTTGTTAAGATTCTCTGATTAAAACTATTAATATTGATATTAAAGTAAATGAGGAGTGAAGTGCGAAAAAAATTAAACTCACTATTAACAGATAGAATTACTAGTGAGTTCTAGCTTGAAATAACTTCGAGTGCAAGATTGATATTGAATTCATCGATTGAAAATAGTTTTGCATCGTCTAAGGGTTCAGCAAGTAATTTTACAGCCAAAGTTTCTGATTTTACATATTCCTCAAACAATTTTAGACTATTAGAAAGCTTTACGGAGTCGGTCTCATATTTAACACAAATTTTAGCGTCTAAATTTAGATTTGAATCTTTTCGCATTCGTTGTATAATCCTCACTACTTCTCGAGCCAATCCTTCGAGTTGTAAAGGAAAAGTTAGCGCGGTATTTAAGAAAAGAGAGAAGTTAAATTCATTTGAATCCAGACGCAAATACTCTTCTTTCATCAAAAATTCATCAGTAGATCCCTTTATATATTTTAATTCTTTAACATTTAATTCTTGTTTTAGGAATTCAAAAAATTGAGTTTTGAATTCACTTGACGCGAATCTCAAATCCCCTGAGATGACAGCTAATGATAAAGGTTGGCGTAATTTGATTTTAGCTTTATTCCGTAGTGATCGACCGATTTCAACCAGGTTTTGGCATTCTAAGAACAGGTCCAAGACTTCCTCATTGCTATCATTATCCTTTTTCGATGGAAGAGAACATAGATGAATGCTTTCTGGTAACTGCTTCTTAAATGGACTTCGAAGAAGCTGAAAAATGTGTTCAGATAAAAATGGCATGAAAGGGGCTATAAGATAACTCACATTTAATAATATTTTATAAAGTGTGGAATAAGCTGCATTTTTATCTGTTGATGGATCTTTTTCTTTCCAAAATCTTCTTCGTGAACTTCGTATGTACCAATTGGTAAGATCATTAAAGAATTCCTCAAGTAAAAGAGTAGGTTTCTTACAATCCCATTGGGCGAAGCTTTTGTGATATTGATCGATTAAATCATTCAATCTCGCAAGAATCCAAAGATCAAATACATTATCGGAAGGATGAGAAAGTTGAGACATATCAGATATATCTAAAACAGCGAAATTAAGGAAAAATCTTATCGCATTCCAAAAGGGAATAAATTTTCTACGAATTTCATCTGTAACTGTTAAACCAAACCGTAGAAATGCATCTGACTTTTGAGTTGCATAATTCCATCTCATTACATCAGCACCCATCTTCTGGATAGCATAATCAAAATCTATTGCATTTCCTGAAGATTTGTGCATAGGAGAGCCATCTTCACTCCTGACTTCCTCATATACTATTACAGTTTTGAATGGTGATCGCCCTTCTAGTGCGACTGACATGAATAACTGTGAGTAAAACCACAATCGAACCTGTTCAATCATTTCGCATACTAAATCAGCAGGAAACCATTCTTTCCAAAATTTATAATTTGATTGATAGTCAAGAGTAGAAAAGGGGACAATCCCTGCGTCTAACCAACAATCTCCTACTTCAGGAACACGATCATTCAGCTTCCCGCAGCTTGGACATTTGATTTGTATGAAATCAATCCATGGGCGATGTAACTCTTGTAATTTTTCTACCTGAAGAGAATCTATGGCTAATTCTTTTAATTCCTGAAGACTACCAACCACAGTCAATTCACCACAGTCACAAGGATAGAATGGTAATGGTAAACCCCAATAACGCTTTCTAGAAATACACCAATCACCCATATTTTCCAACCAATCATGCATTCGCTTTCCTGCGTGTGATGGTATCCATTTCACGGTTTCGTTAGCTTGCTGAAGTAGAGGCCGAATCTCGGTACAGGATATGAACCATTCAGATTCTAGTTTGAACACAAGTTCAGTTTTACATCGCCAACAAACAGGATATCTATGCTCAATGGTTTCAGTCTTAAACAGGAACCCTCTCTCAGAAAGCATTCTGAAGATTTGATTGGCTGCCTCATGAGTTTCTAATCCACTAAGCGATCCTAAACCTTCTACTAACACCCCAGTGTCATTGATAGGTGCAATAACATCTAAATTGTATTGTTTCCCTAATTCAAAGTCTTCAGCACCACAACCAGGTGCAATATGTACTATCCCAGTTCCTTCGTCTGAAGATACTTCTCCCCAAGAAACCAGTTTATGATGGACTCCTTCTTGTAAAGGGAAGTCTGCAAAGGGAGCCTCGTATTTCAATTCTAGAAGCTCTCTTCCTTTAATTACCTTTAATATTGAATATTCACAACTTAAGACCATTATAGAGTCTTCAGCAAGATAGAATTCCTTGTCATCCACCTTAACTAATAAATAAGTCAATTCAGGGTGGATTGCTAAAGCAGTATTTGCTGTCAACGTCCATGGGGTTGTTGTCCATACCAAAAAGTATCTATTTGGAGTTCCCAATACAGGAAGCTGTAAAAACACCGAAGGGTGTTTTAATATCTTGTACGAATCCGCCATTTCATGAGTAGAAAGGCTGGTAGAACATCGGGGGCACCATGGCATAACTAGACGAGATCGATAGATCCAACCTCTTTCATGACAAATCTTTAGGAAATACCATATATGTTCAATGTTATGATCAGTGTGAGTAAAATAACTATTACTCCAGTCCATTTGCTGTCCAAGTCTGCGCGATTGGTCAGTGATAATCTTAGAATATTTCTCTACTCGTGATTTACAATGCATAACAAAGGTTTCTAATCCCATCTCCATGATCTCATTTTTAGAATTTAATCCAAGAGCTTTTTCAACTTCAACTTCAACCCAGAGGCCTTGGGTATCAAAACCATTTTGAAAACGCTGATTAAATCCACGCATAGCCCAGTATCGCTGATAGATGTCCTTCAATGTACGTCCTCGGGCTGTATGAACACCCATGGGATTATTAGCTGTGATAGGCCCGTCAATGAAGCTAAACTTCTGATTTGAACTCCTAAGCTTAGTTTTTAATTTCTGGAAGATTTGTTTTTCTTCCCAAAAACGAAGATATGTAGCCTCAGCTGCTTTCCAATCAAGCCTCGCAGACACAGGAGAAAAGAGAGACGATGAATTACTCATTATACCTCTTCCTCCGATCTCGTACTTTCACATACGGTAATACCTTTACTAACTCAAAGAGCGTATGCTCTGTCCACTTTTGTCCTTTAAGTTTATTCTTTTTCGTGAATTTCGCGATCCATCCAATCACCAGCTCGATAATTGGTATTCTTAGTCAAAAAAAAAGTAAAATACTCTCCTTTCAGGAAAAAACGAAAAAAATTCTGAAAGATGGAGGAATATCTCAGGTGACAAAAAAAACATTGATGGTTAATGAATTTCGTGATCCATCCAGATTTTCACTCCAAAAAAGTCTCTTTTATTAACATCGTTTAAACCTTTCCTTAATGGTGGTAAAAGATTCTATGGCAAAGAGGGACCAAAAAGACATTATGATATTGAAAATCCTATTCTGATAAATAATTTCGTGAGTAAACTTTAGTAAATGAAGGGGGTTTTTGCGATTTAGTTAAATAATTTTGAAGCAAATAAATGGACATTATAGAAAGAATATTGACAAAAGTTATCAAAAGAAGAAGTTCGTTAAAAAGTGCAGCTGTAGGATGATTAGGTTCATTATAAAGAAATATGGTGGGGAGTTCAGACAATGGATTGAAAAAATCAAAGAACCAGTCGATTCCATGTATTCCGCTCCCAATTATTAAATCGTTTATCGTAGGAAACATAAAGGGGAGAAGTAGGAAAGCTTCGATTAACAATCCTAGATGTCCAATGAACGATATAACATCAAAATAATAGGGATTATATATAAAAATCAAGAATGAAGCGAAGAATACTTTGATGATGCCAATAAATGTTATAAGATTTAACTTTTGATTATTCCGCTTTGAAATCAATGTTACTAATAGAAAAACAGCAAATAAGATACCAAAAGTTCCACAATCAGGAATGAATATCCACAAGAACATAGGGTAATGGACATACTGCCAACTATAGAGATAGATGGTATATAATGAAGCAATAATATTAAGTATCATCCAAATATATATAATAAAGTTAGGTAATGACAAGAGCTTAATACGTATTTTTTCTAACAACGCTTTCAACATAGAAATCGTAATATTGATTTTCTTTTTATGTTTATTGATCGCATCTCTACCATTAACTGCTTTAGGAAGATAGGCTGGTGAATCGATTTCCTAAAAAGATTTTTAGGAATGATTTGATTCCTATTTTTTTAAATATCAGTTTGTTTCTGATGAGATAACTATGCCGAAGAACAATACAGAAAGGTCGGAGCTGGATCCTGATGAGCCCATAGACCGTAAGAAGAATCGTATTAAGCTGGATCCCAGTATGTTGGCTCAATGGTGGATTGAAACAGAAGAGCAAATTAGAGAAGCACATCCACATGTCTCCTCGGTAAATCGGGAGGAATTAACTCATAAAATTATGAAGCAACAAATTCAGAAATTTGAAGAAAATAATAAAAAACGTCAAACCTTAACAGATTCGCAAATCGCGAAATGGTATCAGAATAAATTATCACAAATCAGGAAAATATACCCAGAAAAACCTTTAAAAGAGCAAAAACGAATAGCTACTAAAAAGGTTAAAAATAAAATAGAAAAACTTCGGAAAGAACCTCAGAGGCCTAGTAACAAGCAAATTGCGGAATGGCTTCAACAGATATTGCTACAACTTCGGGAGGAACAACCACACAAACCCTTAAGAGAACGAGAAGAAATAGCAACAGAAAAATTGCAAGAAAAAATTAAAGTATTTCAAAAAATTCTTCCTTTAGATGAGTTTCTTTTCAAAGAATTAAAGTAAGATTTGAATAAAAATAATATGCTTCTAAATCAGCTTAAAGAACTAAAAGCGCTGATAAATCTCAAAATAAAAAGAATCTCATTCAGTAACTTTAAACTTAGAGGAAAAAGGATGAATAATTCCCATTCTGAAATACCTAGAGAATTAGTATGTAAGGAATATTTAGAACAACAAATCTATATTGAACCTGATATCATCATTGATCGGATGAACACAAGGAGATTTTATGCTCCTGGTTCAGGGAAAGTTATTGAAAGGATGCTTAATAAGATGTGTAAATATGCAGAGAGATATCATTTCAGAAATGAGCTCCCTCCTTATATCGCATTCATTAAAGACTTGGCAGAGGAATTAGGATTTGAAAGTCAAGATGCTGAAGACCATTTTGTTAAGCGTTTTAAAGATATGAAGAAAGGAAAAATTTCTGATGAATCTATTTATTTTATGACTGTTCTTAGCAGTATTATTGAATCTTTTCATAATAAGGTTGTTATGCGCTTATCACTACGGTTAAAAAGAAAAATCACTAAAAAAAACCAAATAACTTCTGAAAAAAAGCTAAAGATGCTATTTCAGAGCTCAAATTCAACTTTCAGCTTGTTAGTGAATATTGAAATTATCAAAGAAATGGCCCGTTTGATTGGAGTGGAGATGCAACCAATAATGACTGATACCTTTGAACAAGAGATAGTTTCTCTCTTAGAAAGCATGTAATAATTTGAGAAAAGAGACAAGAATAATGACGGAACGATTATATCTAAATGATTGTTATATTTCTAATTTTAGTGCAAATATACTAGAGATAAATTCAAAAGGAGTCGTTCTAGATCGATCAGCTTTCTATCCAGAGAGTGGAGGACAATTAGGTGATCGAGGAATATTAAGATGGGAAAAAGAAAAAATATCTGTAATAAACACTCGTCTAGATCAAGGAAAAATCATTCATGTATTAAACTCTAGCAATAAATTGAAAGAAGGAATGAAAATTAAGGGAAAACTGGATTGGATTCATAGATATGAAATGATGCGTGCTCATACTGCTCAACACTGTATCAGTAGATTTTTTCAATTAAAATATAACGCAGAAACAGTAAGTAACCAGTTAAAAATTGGTACGAACAGAATAGACCTTGCACCCCTATCAAAAATTTCCTCAGAAGAATTAAAGGAGATTTCATCTCAAATAAACATTCTTTTATCAAAAAATATGCCAGTATCAATTTCTTTCCTACCTCGCAAAGAAGCAATAGAATTTCTTAAAGAGAAAGAGTATCAAACACAATATCTTGATATGGTTCCCAAAAATGTTAAGAATTTTCGGATTATAACCATAGATGCTTATGATTGGGCTGCGTGTGCTGGAACCCATGTTCAAAATACTTCAGAAATAGGTAAAATCTCTTTAGATAAGACAGAACACAAGGGAAAACAAAAAGAACGAGTATATTACACATTAATTTGAAACAAAACCTATGAAATGTAATAAATTACACTAATAAATGGATACATTTTGCACAGAATTCGTTCCATCACTAAATTTAAGTACAAAATCCGCCAGAATACGCAATGAGTGAGTTTGATTAAAGTGCAAACTGAATCAAGTGGTAGTTTCAATGTTGGTTTTGGATATAACCTTTCTAGAGCACAAATTACCCTAGATCCAGATCATGATTGGTTCCGTGAGAAACTAAAACCTTATTACGTGGTCACAAAGGATTATCAATACCTTTTCGGCTCAATTCAACCAGGGAGACGCCCAGATAGAGCGTATTACATGGTTCCAGAAAATTATCGCCTTGGTAAAGGGCAGAAACCGTTTGACCGTGTGAGAGGAAGAAGATTATTTAATATGGCTCTTCGATATTTGCAGGAAGAAGAAGTACCAGTTATTGTACAAAATGGCATTCAGGGAGAACATGGTTATGAAGTCGGACTCCAAGTAATCATAAGCATCAAGAATTTACACTCTGCTTACATTGGGTGGTTTGGCAAGCTGATGGTTTTTCCTTCAAGAAAAAACCACCAGGTAAATTGTTTAAATTTGATTATACCAGAAAGCCTACCATTAAATTATGTTAATGATATCCGAAGATTCTGGCCAACATTTGACCCTAAAGAGCCTATGACTCTTTATGATCTTACAGAAATGAATCAAAATCGGAGACGTGTTTTAAGTTTAAGAGTTGATTATTTTGGAGGCGCTTATAAAAAGCCAAATTTAACTTTAGTCTGGAATAAAGCCGAATCAGACGGATATATATCTTATCATGCTGGAATGACAGCTGATCGAGTCATCAAGGGACTTTCAGGAACAGGAAAAACAACTTTAACTGTTGGTTCCGAATTAGAACAAGATGATGCTTGTATAGGCAAATTAATTCGAAATTCTATAACAAATAAAATTGAAAAAGTGCAATTAATCGGTTTAGAAGCAGCTTCGTATGCAAAATCCCAAAATCTTGACCCAAAAAGCCCTGAATGGCCAGGCCTCATGAAATCTCGTATTCTTACTGAGGAAGGTAGTAGACCAGTTGTACTTGCTCAAAATATTGATTGTGAGAATGTAGAATATCAATTTAAGAAAATTAATGGTTACACAGTTAAAACTCCAGTTGTTAAATCAGGAAAAGATCTTGGTTCATTATTGTGTACTCAGTACCATAGCTCTGGAACAACAAATGGCCGGTTCATCTTTCTCTTTTCTGAACTAAACAAAAATTGGGGAAAAGATGAAACGCCACGTTATTTAAAGACAGAAGTACTTTCAATGAAACGTTTTGATCTTCTTGATCCTATGTTTCGTGTTACAGACCCCATAGTTGCAACAGCTTTGGATTCAGCTGTTGAATCAATAATTACTTCAGCTGTAGCAGAACAAAAACCAGGAACCCGTGTTCGATCTTATGCAGCGACAGATTTTATGGCACGGGAACAATGTCATCAAGCTTTATTAAAAATGGAAATGTATAAAGATCTGGGGTTGGATCTAGAGGGAAATTTAGCTTTCTTAGTTATCAACGCGGGAGCCATTGGTGAACATGATATCAATGGGAATCAGATACGTATAAAGAATAAAGAGGGAAAATTTATTCCAAAAATTGACCAAAATTCCCGAAAAGTTATGAAGAACGAATTAGGTGAAATCGTGTATCAAGGTCAAGGTGAAAAAATAACTGTTCAAGATACAAAAAGGTTATTGAGTCTAGCGGAAGGACGAAAAATCACGAGTTGGATACCCCACCCCGTTTATAAAGACAGTATTTTGTTACCCAATCCAAGGGAGTTAGAATCCAAATGGGGGATGGAAAATTTTGGTGTACGATTTAATCGGCTCCGATATTACACTGTAGGTCAATTCATCGATTTTACACTTCGAGATATAAAAGAGCGTACAGAATTCCTTGAGGATTTATTCAAAGGACAAGCATGTGAAGCTGAACTAGATGAGGTTATTCATATATGGCAAAAATTTAGAATTCCTGACCCTAAAAGCATTGAAGATTACTATCGAAAATATTATTCCCAGTTCGGTAAATACTATTCTGACTTCTGATTTCTCCTTCAATTGAAAGTGTTAAACCTTATCTAAGGGGAGATTCACCATTAATTGAAAGTTATTTTTATCCTACTACATTCAAGAAAGTATTTCTAGAAGAAAGCTATTAATAGGATAATTCTGTCCGACAAAAATGGTTTTTCGTAGATAGAAATATTCTTATGATGCGAAAGAAAAAAATGAATTCAAAGTTGGTAAATACTTATAGGCATGAGTGATGAAATGACAATTGGAATAATTAAATGTCAGAGATATTCCAAAAAATTCTAGAGAGGATTAAAATATGTCTGATAAAGATAAGAAAATACCTGCAGATCTTAAAAAAGAGTTACTTAAAAAAACGAGTGATGATGGATTCCATAGTATTGAAGAAGCCAAGGCCAAACTTGAAGGAAAAATACCAACTAAACCAAAAGAAGAATAACTAGATCTAGATACTATTAAATATTAATTCCAGGAAGGGAGATATTTTTTTAGGAGGGTATTTCCACTTCAGGAGATATAATAATTCCCCGATCTGTTATGGAAAATGGAAAAACACCACGTTTATGATTGATTCCTCTCATTTTTATAATTTCAATTCCTCTCCGCCTTTTAGCTCCTGATCTTTCATTATAAAGCCTTAGAATCCCAGCAGCTAGAAATTCCTCAACATTGTAATCTTTTTCACTGCTACTTTCCACAACAGCTAAGGAAGTAACTCCAATTCGTCGAATTACATCAAAGAATCGGAAGATATTATATCTAATTTCACGAACATCATCAAAAAGGAGTGTTATTATCGTTAAAGGATCAATAACTATCCTCTTCGCGCCTATGGATGTTATAGCTTCTTTTAACTTCTTTGTTAAAGCTGGAAGATCTAATCTGGATTGTTGTAAAGCAAGTTGGCCATCTCCTAATGCACGACCATATGAGAAGTCAAGAAGCATAAACTTTTTCTCTGCTTCAAGCCTCTGTAGATCATAACCAAATGCCATTTGGGTCATATACAGTTCCTTTTTAGACTCATTAAATGAACAAATAATACCTGGTTCATCATATTGTTCAATTCCTCCAACGATAAATCCAACAGAAAGACAGGTTTTTCCTGTCCCGGCCTCCCCAGACAAAATAATACTCCAGCCCGTTGGAATTCCTCCACCAAGAAGCTGATCGAGTCCTACTATCCCTGTTTTCGTTAAAGGTAGTTCCATAGATTCACTTCCTTTTTGTTCATACCCAGTAAATAATATTAAAAATACTGAATTTAATATATACTTTTGATATATTACTAACCATCTCTTTTAAAAAGAATTCTATTTCTCCCTTAATATCTCTATTAACATGTCTTTCTGAATTTTTCCTACTCTTTCGTTAAATAGATAATCAATTTAGATGATTAATAATCAAATTGCAGTCAATTCATTAAGAACATCAGAATTACTTTTTTTTAGAGAAATTAGAAGTATTTATAATAGCTATTTGCAAGTCCATAACATTTGTCCCTGTGGGACCGCTTAATAACACGGAACCACCTAATTCTTCAAAAAATTTACTCATATTATTCTCTTTTTGAAATTTAGTCAAATCAAGTTCCTTTTTACAAGCAATATTGACAGAAATATCGTCAATCAACGCACCTGCGTAAGGAGAGTTTCCATCAATTCCATCAGTCCCGGCAGAGAGAAATGTAGTTTCAATAGGGTGAGGATAGGATAGAAATTCGTTCAGAACGGCTCCTACGACCTCTTGATTCCTTCCACCAATACCATTCCCGTAAACTTCCACTGTTGGTTCCCCTCCACTGACAACAACAAAAGCATCCTGAATTTGCTCCGCTAGTCCAGAATAAATCCTAGCAAGTAAGCGACCTAAACATCTAGCATCTCCTTCCAGTTTATCAGTTAATATTAGAGCTTTTAATCCAAGCTTCTTTGCATTTTCAACAATAGCTTTACAGGCTAGTTTGTTTGATGCTAGAATATGAGCTTGGACACGATTAAAGACTTCATCTTGTTCTTTGGGGGTTTCAGGTATTAAACCTTCAATTCCTTTATCAATTACCATTTTCACAGAATCAGGAACTGCAGTCACCCAGAGACGATATTTATTGAGCAATAGCTTCGTTTCGTAAAAACTACTGGAATCTGGGTGAAAATATCCCGAAGCAATACTCTCTAAATTGTCACCAATCACATCAGATATTAAAAATACTAGTATTTCGGCTGGAATTTGTTTTACGAGTTTTCCACCTTTAATTGATGACACATGTTTTCTTACGACGTTGATCTCGTGAATATTCATTCCTGAATTTATTAGAGTCTTGTTTAAGGTAATTAAATCATTAACAGTGATAGGTGGAATAGGTGCAGCCCAAATTGCAGAACCTCCTCCACTAATCAGGGCAATTACCAGATCATTTGGTTGAATCTTTTCAATTAGTTCTAAAACTACTTTTGTATTAAGTAAATTAACTTCAGAGGGAAGAGGATGGGTAGATTCATAACAATGAATTTTCTTTAACCTTAAATCAGATTTAATTCCCTCAGGAACACAAATGGTTCCTTGATAATCTTGACCAGTGAGTATTTCTTCAAGAGCTTCCGCCATCTTGCCCACAGCCTTCCCAGCACCAATTATCCAAATTTTTCTTTCACTAAGAGGGAAATGCATCCCTTCAACATTGAGCTCCTTTTTTGTTAAATCGATCTTTACATTATTATGGATAATTTGATAAGGATCAGCAGCCTCAATTGCAGAATCAAAAAGATTAAGGGCAAGTTCTCTGGTTTTTTTTCGAACAGAAGAAGAATAAGTTATAATTTCATCATAATTCTTAATTCTCATTAATGATCACCAGCTAATTATCGTCCATACCCTCCTCCTCCTGGAGTTTTAATAATCAAACTTTCTCCAGCACTAAAGTTAACAATTACCCGTCCAGGAAGCACAACTTCTTCACCATTAAGCTTTCTCTTAATATTTATTCCTTTTGCTCCAGTACTCCCTCCATGTAAACCGTAAGGAGCAAGCTTTCTACGTTCAGTCTGTAGCGATACAATTGCGTCAACTAAAACTTCTATTTCTCGAATTAATCCATCACCTCCTCTTATTTTCCCCTGACCACCAGAATTGTCTCGAAAACAATATCTCTTAACTCTCAATGGGTAAACTAATTCCAGAGCTTCAATGGGTGTATTCAGTGTATTTGTCATATGAGAATGAATTCCCGAAATTCCTTGATACTTCATACTACTTCCAGCACCACCTCCTAATGTTTCATAATAAGTAAAAGGTTTTCCTTCTAAATCAAAACCTCCAATTGTTACATTGTTCATAGTTCCCTGAGATGCAGCAGGTATTTCTGATAATCCAAATTTGGATAGTGCCCCTAGTAAAACATCAACCAAACGCTGAGAAGTCTCTACATTTCCTGAAGAAACTGCTGCAGGGTGTTGAGGATCAAGTAAGCTCCCTTTAGGAATCTCGATTTCGATATTTCGAAATAAGCCAGCATTTGTCATAATTGTGGGATCTGTCAATGCTCTAAATACATAATAAACACATGAGTAAACAACACTTTTTGGCGCATTTACATTCCCTATTTGTTGAGGATCAGTACCTTGAAAAGAGATTTTTATTTTATCATCTATTTTGGTAACAGTTACCCTAATTTTTACTAAATCATCAGTTATTCCATTAAAATCAAGATAATCTTCAAAATGAAAGACTCCGTTTGGAAATTGAATAAGCTGGGTTTTGAAAGACTTTTCGGATAAATTCATCAATTCTGTAACTATATCAAAAATTTCATCCTGTCCATATTTATCAGTTAGCTCTATAAGACGCTCTTGACCTCTTAAGAGAGCTGCTCGTTGAGCCCGAAAATCTCCTAGTCTTTCTTGTTGAACACGCACATTCGATAGAATAAGTTTTATTATATCTTTTACTTCATTCCCACGATCATAGAGCTTAACAGGAGGAATGATTAACCCTTCTTCGAACAGCTCTCTAGAAATTCCAGGCATCGACCCTGGTGTTGAACCACCTATATCTGCATGGTGAGCTCTATTATTCACAAAAAAACTTAGCTGATCATTTATGAATACAGGCATTAGAAATGTTACATCCGGAAGGTGCGTGCCCCCTGTGTATGGAGAATTAAGAATAATAATGTCATCTGGATTAAGAGACTCAACAGGGAATTCTTGTAAAATTGCAGAGATAGAAGAGAACATAGCTCCGAGATGAACTGGAATATGTTCTGCTTGTGCTAAAAGATCTGCATTTCGATCAAAAATTGCACATGAGAAGTCCAATCTTTCCTTACAATTCGGACTAAAAGAAGCTCGCCTTAGAATTATCCCCATTTCTTCAGCAATATTTTCCAATGCCTTTTGAACAATACTTAATGTGATAATGTCAATCTTCATTAATTTCACCCACCAGAAATCCGCTTCAAAATTAAATGGCCGTCAGTTGTAACATCTCCTCTCCATCCTATATCGATAAAGGTTGTTGTATCATTTTGTTCTACAATAGAAGGGCCTTCAACGATGTTATTGACTTTTAATTTAGACTTTTGATAAACATTAACGTTTATCCATTTATCCTGTATAAAAATTTCTCGAGTATTGACAAGGGCTTCACTTGAATCAGAATTTCCAATCTGTAAGCTAGGAAGCTCAAATTTCGGTAAAGAAACCATTGCAGCAACTCTCAGATTAACTATCTCTTTATCCGCCTCAGGAGAAGCATATCCATAAGCTATTTCATGAGCTTTATCAAATGCGTGTGAAATTGCTTCTTTTTTTTCATAATAAGGCACTGTGAGCTCATATGACTGGCCAATTAACCTTAAATCTAGATTTCGAGCAATGATTACGTTTTTTTCTAAAAAGCCGTCTTGAATACATAATTCAATCCCTTTGTGTACAAGTTGAGTAAAGGTTTCTTCAAGATATTCTTCATTTATCTCATGTAGAGGTCTTACAACGGATAATGAGAGATCATGCCGGATATCAGCAGTTAAAAGACCATATGCCGACCAAACACCAGGGTAGGGAGGAATTACTACCTGTTCAATGAATAAGCGCTCAGCAAGTGAACATCCATGTAAAGGACCTGCCCCACCAAAAGCAATCAATTTGAAATTTCTACTATCATAACCTCGCTCAGTAGAGACTTTTCGTAGAGCTAGAGCAACATTGTTTTCAAAAATTCTTATAATTCCAGCTGCACATTCTTCTATTGAAGAGAAGTTTAATTGATCTGCTAGAGGTGAAATCACCTTTTTTGCTAACTTAGGGTAAATTTTAATTTTCCCACCACAAAAATAATCAGGATTTAATAGTCCCCTGACTAAATTAGCATCTGTTACGGTTGGAAATTCTCCCCCATGATTATAACATGCTGGACCTGGATCTGCTCCCGCACTTTGTGGCCCTACAAGAAAAACTCCATGTTCACATCTTGCGATACTTCCTCCTCCAGCACCGATGGTTTGTACAGCAATTGTAGGAAGATGAATAGGATGTCCTGCAATCTCATTTGAAGTGGAAATTTCTATTCTTCCATTAACAATACTGGCAGTATCGGTTGATGTTCCTCCAATATCCAAAGTGATGGCGTTATTTATTTTAAGCTCATTACAAGAATAGAATCCCCCTAAAACTCCACCAGCTAATCCTGAAAATACAGTTTCAACTGAACGTTCAGTAACACTCTTTATTTGGGTTACTCCTCCTGTGGAGAGAAGAATGAGAGGAGGGGCTCTAATTCCCAGTTCTTTAATTCGACTTAAGAAAGAATGGAAGTATTTGGTACATAATGGGGCAACATATGCATCTAAAACTGTAGTACTCGTTCTATCATACTCACGAAATATAGGAAGAATTTTACTTGAACGAGAAACATTTATTGAAGGAAATTTAAATTTAATTTCTTCAGCTATTTTCTTCTCATGTTGAGGATTGAAAAAAGAGAACAAAAGGGATATTGCTACTGATTCAACTTCCTCTTGATGCAACTTGTTGATTATTTTTCCTAAATCTTCATCATCCAATTGTTTGAGGATTTCCCCTGATGCACTGATTCGTTCTTTCACACCAAATCTCAAATTTTTCGGAACAAGTGGTTCAATCCTTCTTGGATACAAAGAATATAAATTTAAGCGATTTTGACGCCCAATTTCAAGTATATCTGAAAATCCTTCAGTAGTAATTAAAGCTGTTTTAGCACCCTTTTGTTCCAATATAGCATTTGTTGCGACTGTAGTTCCATGAACGACAACATCTATATCTGAGAACGTTGTTTCAAGTTTAATTAATCCATTTTTCGCCCCTTTGGATTGATCATGAGGTGTACTTGAAACCTTTTCGATGATAACAGAATTCTTTTGGGAATCAATAATGATTATATCGGTAAAAGTTCCGCCTATATCAATACCAAGACATTTCATTAGGAATTACCCTGACTAAGAAGAAGAATTATCTATCCTGAAGACGTTGCATCTCCAAAGTTTTCATCTTAATGGTTCATTGAACCTTGAGAAGCTTGATAAATACCTACTTATGTAACTGATAATAAAATTACTATAAACAATTCTCTTTCTCCTTAAGTTAGAAACAACAATGAAAGGAGATTTCTTTGATTGAAAAATATTAAAATCCTTTGTATTGGTGACTCACATACAGCAGGATTCCCACTTTTTGATCCATTATATGGTGGAAACTCACAGAGCTCCTATGAATACTGGTTTAACCTCCTAGTGACTCGTAAATTTCCCAATGCTTCATTTGAAATTAATAATAGAGGGATATGTGGCCAAACCTCAAACCAAGTCCTTAACCGTCTTGAAGTTAATCTAACGAAGGTAAAATATGATTTAGTAATATTTTGGGCTGGAGCGAATGATATTGCTTTAGGGTATTCAGTGAAAACAATTTGGGATAACTTATGGAGAGCCTATTTTATCACAAGGGAGAAATCAATTGCAATTTTAATTGTTACGATCCCACCAATGAATTGGCCTGGAATTAATTCAAAAATAAGTTATTTAAACGAACAAATAAAGAAAAATAGTGGTTTTGAAACCTATTTGTGTGCAGATGTATACACCGCACTAGTTTCAAAACGAAATAGCACTTTAAATCCTCTTTATGACTCTGGTGATGGAGTTCATCTTTCAATCGATGGTTATGAACAGGTGGGTAAGGAGATATTTAGAAAAACCACTCCATTTTTAACAGATATTTTGAAATAACAATATTGTCATTAGATAGAAGATTTCCTTTCAACTATTGTCATAGACAATTGAATAGTAATCAGAATTTCACAATACAAGAATACCATTCCTAAAAAAGTAATCCTAGATAAAAAAGGTGATTATAACTTCTGAATCATTCCTGGGGAAGATTCAAAGAAGACTCCCTGTAATAATCCCTTTTCAAGAGCCTTTTTTACGTGATTGAAAGGGACCCCTTTCTCTTTTGCAAGCTTTTCAAGAGTCATAATATCGATCGGTTCATCAGAAATAACTGCTAATACTGAAGCAGCTTTCTCATCAGCTTCAGAATCTGCTTGAAGGTCTTTGTCCAATTTCTCTGCTTCTTCTTGAGAAATACTCCCTTGCGCAAGGGAAGTTTCGATTAAGTCTTTTAACAAAAGTGGTCTATCTCTAGATGATTCAATATAACATGTCATATGAAAATATTTATGCGAGAAAAACTTTCTTCCATCATCTAATTCAATTTGTGAGGGTTCAGCTACCCTAAGAATTCCCTTTTCTATCTTTTTTTCACAAATTCGACAAGATCCTCTAGAGCTTTTTGAAGGTTCAAGAAAAGGTTTCTTCAATTCAGATTTCTTTTCTTGTAGTTTCCCCATTTCGTCCTTTTCTCTTTTTTTCAGAGATTCAAATAATTTCTCCTTTTTTTCTTTATCTATAATAGATAAAGATGGAAAAACTTCTAATACTGACTTTATTCGATCATAAGGAACACAAATCACATGATAGTAGCGAAAAGAAGAAATTTCCTCCCCATTAGGTCTGGTAAAAGTAAATGGTATACCGACTCTAACCTCATCTTTCTCTAATCGTTTTCGACATGTCCTACAGGATGCCCTCCCACTCTTCGCATGTTCAATTATAAGCTTCTCAACTTTTTTTTTAGACATCTAACTCACTTACAAAGAAAACAATTGATAAAAATAAAAATACTCCTAATATAACCTTTAATGATTACTTAATCTTCGATTCAAGATTTAAAGAAGTACTAAGCTTTACGAGAGAAAGATAAATCTAGTGCTTTTAATATCTTCACTTGTTTTGTATAAGGACTCAGAGTGCTTTTTTGAGGCGATAATAAACTTCTCTAGATTGTTTGCTATAAAAGTAATCATTTCTTCTTTCAATATATCGAATTTTCCATATATTTCTGGGATAATGTAAGTGAAGAAAACAAATATTTTATCAAAGCATTTAAAATGCCAAATAACTGAATTCTCTAGCCTTTTGGCTCCTATTAATGACAGATTATCTTGGTATTTTTGCAGTAAATATTCTTGTCTAATATATTTGGAAATAGAATCCAATAAAGGATCGGTGATATCACTTTGATGATGACTTCTTGCTGTTGAAAACAAATAATTACCATCTTCATCGTAAACTAGAATGAAAGAGACAAACTCAGCCAAATCGGATTTAATTCTACTTAAGACTTTCCAATATATGGCTGCATCTTCTCCTAATGGCCCTTCTATTGCTTTTTCGAAATTTTCATCTAATCCAGCATATTCAGGATTATCTAAATTTGTTTGTAACGGAGCATAATGACTAAGCAAATTCATTGGTAATTGTTGAAATTCAGGGGAAGTAGCTAAAGACACTAATGAAATACCATTTGGAGCCTTAGCATACTCAACATAAAGTGGTTTGTTTTGTTCTACAGTTAAATCTAGCAAAGTAGGTCGAATAATGTCTTTCAGTTGTATAATGGCTTCTAAGAATCCAGACATCAAGAGAATTTTTTCGTTTTTTGGACTGATTTCTGGACTTTGACGTTTAATGATTTCTCCTGACTGATTTATACGAATTGATCTTGTGTAAACTGGAAGGCCCCCCTCATCAGCGAGAATGACCAGAAGATTACTCCCTTTTATGGAGGATTGACCAACAAGAGGCTGGTTTTCATTAGCTAGCTTGTCGAATAAAATATTTTTTTGGTCATTTTTATTCAATAGAGCTACACCTTTTGCTAAACAAACCAATGAATATACTTCTTCACAAAATACTTCTTAAGATAATCTAGAGAATCTCTTCGAACATTAATCTCCCCATCCTTAATAGAGATTCATAAACATCTCTAAAAGAATCCAGTCGTTAAGATATCTTCCCAAGTAATTTCGTTGAAGAGATAAAGAAATTCTTTGAACGTAAGAACTGGTTTTTTCAAGTTAATATGATCATCGAGTGCTAATCGAGGACAAGCCGTATTGAGCCATGCATCAATCCAAATAAAGTTTGTTAAATTTTGGAAATCAATATTCTCTGCAATTAATGTCATTTTTACTTTATTGTGGTCGTTTAAAAGCTTCTCGGCCTTAGTGATCCTATTTGGACGATATTGTCCTACTTTTGAACTCCCGAGGATCCCCCACACCTTTGCATCTCGTGCTTTGTTAATGATACTAAACCGTTTTTGTATCGATTTTTTTCGATCCTGAAGTGAAAAGAGCTTTAATTCACCTGTAAACGGATTTAATTGAAGGATTGGAATAGATGTACTCATTAGCAAGCCGTGACTGTGAAAATAACCTGCATGAAGACTGATTATTCCATCAACTTCTTTAGAAAATCCTTGAACATTATTAGTGTGACAACCCAAGATTTGACCTCCTCCTTGAACTGTATAGGTAATTCCAACTGCATCTAAGTAGGCTTTTAATTCTTCTAAGTTTCTCATATGCTGAATAGTTGCCACTAAACCTACATTATTCCATCCTAATTCTTTTAACTTCTCTAATACCTCAGAAAAGTAAGAGGAAATTTCAAAACTAACAAAAGCAGGGATAATTAACAGATCAAGAGATTTACCATATTTTGAATGGATTTTCTGCCTGAAGCCAAACTCACTATGACCATAATGAATTAGTAAGTCACATCTCAGTAAAGTAGCTATGTTTATCGCAAGATCGCAAAAACCATAACTAGGATCCCCTCCCACAATAACTTGGGCTCCCAAGGGTGATAATGCCTCAAGTACTGTTTTAAGAGGAATATCAAGCATCCCTTCAGGCATTTGAAGAAAGATCTTTTTGTACTGTCTGTTTAATATTATTTCTCTTATTTTTTCTAATTCAAGATCAAAAAGAACAGTCATTGTAAGTCAACCAAATAAATCAATTATCATAATCAACGTAAAATAAGTGAAATTAAAGATTTTATAATGCGAATAAGAAAATAGCAAAAGGATTTTATAACAACAGATCTATTAAGAAAAATGCTTTGCTTGATTCAATTCTTCTTGACCAAGGAATAATAGGATCTAAACGATTCCGTCTTCTATGCGTCCCTGACTACTTATTTTTCCGAACACACGCCCATCGACTTTATCGCGAATTTAAAGGATTTCCTCGTTACTCCATTATAACACGAAAGGTTACTGATCAACTTAATGGATCATATGATAAAGGTGCCTGTACTCTTGAAACCCTTTACATCGTTGACGGCTCAACAGCCTTAACAAATGCTCCTTTCTATTTCCCACTGGCCAAACAGCTTAATTTATCTATTGTTGGAACAAATCTAGATATCTTTGAACTACCTAAACTAAGATACACTCCAACAGAGGGGATGACTTTTCAAAAGTATGAGCCACTCACAATTGTTAGTAGTGAAGTCCACTTTCACGCTCCGCTCCATGAAAGTGGTCTAGAGAGCAATGCAATAACACTTCCCCCTTCATTTACACTTTTTACACAACCAATCACACTTACACAAAATACTATAGCAATAGGCTCCGTTCGACACATAAATGATTTTTTTCCTGTTAGTTTCGACATAATGAGAATTAATTTGGGAGACTTTATTGAATATAATCAACGTGTCTCAAAAGTGTCTGATTCAAGAGATGAAATAAAAACAAGACGAAAACAATTTTTGTTAGAAGGAATAAAAGGAATCATTTATACTTTCAATATACCCATAATACTAGTTTCTTTATATAAACTCTCGAAATTTTTTAGTGTTTCTACGACCTCAATAAGACAGCAAATAGAGGAAATTTGTCACCAATGGGGATTCTCAGAAGCATTATTGATTAATAATGAAAAACGGAGGGTTTGGGAACAGGAGCCAATGGAGAACTTAAAGGATTTATTTGATGCTCGAGGTTACATAGCATTATTTAATAAAGAAAGTAAACCCAGAAAAATTCCCTGATTCAAATATAAAGGCATTTCAAATGAAGGCGATATTTTTAGGGGATAAATGAAAAAAATGAAAAAAGCAAAAACTAATTAGATTTAAAAATTATGAAATAAATTTGATAAAGAAAGGTTCCCCCAAATAAACTGGTGAAATAAGATTAGGGTGGTTGTGAAATGAGTGAAGAAACCTTTAAAATTGAAGAAATTATACCCATAATTGAGAAGGTTAAAAATACTATTGTTACAATGGAAAATGAGTTAGAAAAGAAGCAACAGGAAGTAGCTGACAAAGAAAAACTCTTAGTTGAACGAGAAGCAAGATTGAACGAAGCCCAAATTCAGCAACAACAACTGGAACTCAAATATGCAAGTCTTGAGACCGAATTCAAGAAAGTTTCTGAACTATTTTCTGAAATTTCAGAAAAAGAGGAAGCTTCGCTTGATGTGAAACAACTTCTTAGTATCTACATTGCTTTACTCGAGAAAGTATTCGAGGGTAAGCCCCATGCGAAGATTTTATACCTCTTACATGGAGATAAATCTGAAATGACTCGTCAGGAATTAACCAAAGCAACAGGTTTTTCTCCTGCTATCGTTCTTCATTCTTTACATGAGTTAAATAGAGCAGAATTAATCAATTATAATGAAGAATTAGCGAAAGCTTCCCTAGTGAACAGAATATACTGAGTGGAATATTAATTATTCTGGTACTTGATGAATTGATAATCAGAGAGAGATAATGAATTTTTTTTACTGTGTTACCTGCATATTTTCATTCCTTAGAAAGTATTTGACGACATTGTCCCCAAAATGAGTGGACGATATTCAAATGTTAATTGACGACTTTCTGGTTACATTGGAGATTGAAAAAGGGTACTCCCCAAAAACCATTCGTGAATATTCTTATGATTTAAAAATGTTTGAACGGTTTAATAATGGTAAATCGTTTGAAGAAATAACAACAATGGATTTACGACGGTTTTTTCTGCATCTTAAACGAGATAAAGAGTATGCAGCAAGAAGTTTACATCGAAAAATATGTGCATTAAAATCTTTTTTTAAATTCCTAAAAAAGGAAGGAGTTATTACAACGAATCCGACTGAAAATATCGAATCTCCGAAGATTCCGAAATCTTTACCTAAAACAATTACTATTGAAGAAACAATGCAGCTATTAGGTACTCCGGACAATCCAAGGGACAAAGCTATTCTCTATTTATTATATGGTACAGGTATGCGAGTATCAGAATTAACAAATCTCAACATTGAACAAATAGATCTGAAAGAAAAAATAATTCACATAGTAGGTGGAAAAGGAGGGAAAGATAGGATAATTCCGCTCCCTAATGGAATAATTAAGATTTTAGAAGATTATATAACGACCCGGGAAAACACACAAGACCCTGCATTAATCTTGAATCGTTCAGGTAACCGATTAACCCCAAGATCAGTGCAGCGAATTGTTAAGAAGTATAAAGAAGCTGCAGATTTACTGGAAAGAGATGTAACACCTCATACACTCCGTCATGCATTTGCAACTCATTTATTATCAAATGCTGTTGATATTCGTATCATTCAAGAACTTTTAGGGCATGCTTCTCTTTCAACAACCCAGCTTTACACTCACGTCTCTTTAGAACATCTTAGAAAATCATATGACTTAGGCCATCCTTTATCAAACCAACAAGTATTCGATGGTTAAATAAAGATTTAATTTAGTGATAGTATTAATGGTAAGATGAACTCTCATTATTTCTATGGAGCTGAGGAGGCTCCTGGTTTTTGAAATCAGCCGTTAAGAATTTACAACTTTTTGTTAAACACATTCAACAACAACCTCTTAGCGTAATATGTTATATATTATGGTTTCTTTATCACAGGAACGAAAAAACAGATCTTATTTTTTCCATTGATCCATTGCGATATATCTGCCGCTATGAAAACAAATATACTCTTTTTGGAGAAAATATATGGGAATTTACGAACAAAATTAGGTGGTTTAATACCAATATTGTATTAGTGTTCGAAAAACATTATTGGGATGATATTCGTATACGTTTTGATAATTTCCGTAATGTTGAAACGAATAAACCTGCTAATATTTATAATACCTATCTCACATTTAATCTTTCTAAAAATCATTTATTAAACCTAGAACCTATAGATGATCAAATTATTCAAATTCCATCTTATAAACATCCTCTCCCAAAGCGATACCGTCCTTTAGATGGGGGATTAGGATTTGGTTCTTTTAAGGGGAACAAGCTTGTATGCTTTGCAGCGGCTCCATATATATTCATAAAATCATCTTTTTCATTCGCCATACTACGAGGAGTAGAAACTAATGTATTAGAAAGGAGGCAGGGATATGCGTTGAAAACTGTAGGTGTTTTATGCAAAGAACTATTCCTCCGATATGATATATCAAATATCTTCTTATGGGTGGAAGATAGTAATATGGCTGCAAAAAAGCTGTACAGAAAGCTAGGTTTTTCAGAAGAGGCAAAGGTATTTACAACCTATTGCGATTTAAAGTAAAGCGATACAAACATTTCTCTATTCCTCTACTTTTTTGAGATAAGTAAGATCTCTTTCACCCTTTGCTTCTTCGATGTAAGGACATATTTGTAATCCTTAACATGTGAGGATACTTTTTCTTTGTAACTGAGGAAAATATTCGTCAATTCATCAATACTTGGTATTCCAGGATCTCGATAAGAAATTACAATTATATAATCTTGAAATTTAGACAAAGTTTTTTCAAAAGCATTGTAGATCTGTTTCGGATCATTCCATTCATTTTCAATCATCTTCAATCTTTTGTGTTTGGAATTATAGTCAATCAGATCCTCCCATTCATTATAATGGCATATTCCTTCAAGAAAATGGTAATAATCTCTATAATCTACACCAATCCCTTGAGAAGATAAATAAGGAGGATCAAGATAAACTAGCTCATATCCTTCATCAGGAATCGATACATCCAGAATAGGAAAGTTTATCGCTCTATGAGTTTTAGAATTATTAAAGATTACTTGATTCCCTTCTTTTAATGCTCTTAACATCAATTCTGGGAATGGAGTATCCCATGTTTTCTTATTTCCGAAACTTCGCTTTACATCTGTCAATCGAAGATAAAGATTTTTTCTATGGAAAAGATTAAATGGACGCTTTTGAATACAGGCTTGAAAGAGCGCAAAAAAACAAAGGGCTTTCTCATACTGGTCTTTCAAACAATGAATATTCTGTATCACAATATCTAGTAAGATATTTTCCTCATCAGTATAGTAAATGTCTTTAAACTGGTCTTGGATAATCACACGATAAGTGTAACCATTTTTTTTCTCAAATAACGATCCTAATTTTATCGGATCGAATTTAATCGAATTATTTTCTATTAGAGCTTTACCAATATACCAATTAGAAGTTAATAGATCGTTATATGTAACAAACTTCCCCATTCTTTTAAACATATAACTAACAGCACCAGTACCCCCAAACGCATCCAAGACTGTATTAAATTTAATCTCTTTAAAAATGGAATGAAACCAATTTAGTAATTTTAATTTACTTCCCTGATATCTAGTTTGAGGAAAATTAATTTTCATAATTATCTTCTCTTAAGGAAAAAATACGAACTCCCTCCATTAATCCTCAATCTTTTTATTTATCATCTCAAATTTTTTCTATTCTCTCAGAAAATCCAATTTCGAGTTCCTTTAACTCTTTTAAGACTGGTTCATAAATATTTTTAGCAACAGGAATCACAACACCTTTATCCTTTATTTTTCCCTCTAAGATCATGCGAACACCGATTGCTGCAGGTAATCCAACCGTTCGGGACATGGAGGTGGGGCCATGCTCAATTCCAAAGTCAATCATTGTACTTATATGCCTTTCTTTGCCTTCTGGTAATTCATACTCAAATTCATGAACCATTATGAGCATGTCTCTTTCACCTGGGGCATATTGCAAGTGTTTTTCCCATTGATGGCATAGAGCATCAAGTGGGGAAATTTTCTTTGAAGGTACCTCAACATCATCCGAGAATAACTCCATCCACTCAAATCTTTTGACAATATCATCTTCATGGTCTAAGTTTAATTTTTTAATAAATTCTTGTTTGGAATCTGCATCTAATGAAACTCCTAGGAGTTTATTAGTAAGTTTGTTATAGGTGAACCCCGAGGGAAACTCTAGTTCCTCCAAATCCATATAACCTACTTCAGCGACCTTTTTAAGGGCACGACACCAACCAGTATTCCGAAGAGTACCTCTAAACATTGTTTTCGTCTCAGGAATGCTGTACACATCTATATAGGGTAGAGAATCACGATTAGGATACGCTTCATAGTCATCTTCTAATCCTTCAACTGGATAGGGATAATGTTGATCGAAAAGGTCTTCACCTAGAATTTCTATTATCTTCCCGTCTTCTTTATACTTTGCAGCATTTCTTCCTGCTAGGATAACACCACGAGGAGACCAAGATAGTTTATACCCCCACGGATTTGTATTGGCATCTGGAGCAGGTAACCCACCACAGTAGGATTTAAAAGAGGTTATTTTACCTCCTCGTTCATGAACATCATCAATTATCTTCTTTGCTGACATATGGTCGATACCAGGATCTACACCAATTTCATTAAGAATGATGATTCCTGCTTCTCTAGCTTCTTTATCCAGTTCCCTCATTTCCGCACTTACATAAGATGTTGTAACCATGTGTTTTTTATACTTAATGCAAGATTTAGCTACCTGAACATGATAGATAAAGGGGAGTAAACTAACAGCTAAATCACACTCTTTCATTAGCTCATCTAACTCAGTGCCTAACGCTTTTGTGATATCAAATTCCTTAGCTATACCGTTAGGATGATCCCCAATAATTTTGTTAGCTTTACTCTTAGTACGACTTGCTACCGTAACTTGATACCCATGGTCTAATAAATAAGTCACAGGAGGTCCAGCAACCATTCCTGCTCCAAGAATCAAGACTTTTTTCAATTCCAACTACTCCTTAATTATAAAAACTACTAAAAATTCCTTCTTATGACTAATAGGCTACTAAGCACCCTTAAATGCATCAAATTCTTCAATATATTTATAGTTAGGTGTCAGTTCACCTTGATATACAATCACTGCATTCTTTAAGACTGGGGGTAGATCCAATTCAGAGAACGGTTTTGAGTAATCAGCTTTAGCAATTATAGACACAAACGGCTTTAAAGTCATACTGAAGCTAGTAGAAGATTCCACGGGCAATTCACACGGAAGATTATCTACAGCCATAATCGCCATTCCTATTCCTTTTAAACCAACAGTTGCTTCATCAGAAAAGGGATTATAGATAAACACTGGATTATCAGGTTTTGTCGTCTTTAACGTAGGCTCAATACCTCCTTCAATATCGCAAGAAATGTCACCTATAATTTGACATCGAATATCTTTACCAGATTCGAATTCTGCTTTAAGAAATTTCTTGGTTATTAATCTGGGGTACTTGTCACTCCAATAAATTGCGTTAACAAGAATTGATAAGTAAGGGAAATATTGGTTGAAGACACCTTGATATTTAGTCTTGCCATGATTATAGTAATGCTGTAAGTTAAACTCACCTTCAATTGGATCGACCATATGCTTCTCTTTAAATACAACTTTATAAATGCAATTTCTGGAGAATTCTCCGCGATTATAAAAGTCTTTCAATTCCGTTGGTTCAATCTCCTCGATTGGGAGGAAATCTAACATAGATTGAGCACCAGTCGAAACATTTCCATAACCAGCAAAACCAATCACAAGAGGAACGAGTTCTTTTGGTAATCCTTTTTCAATTATGTCTTTACCAACCTCTGATACAGCCTTTCTTGCACTATCTAAGTTTTTATATTCCCAAGTATGTTTTATTCTTAAAAATGGGTTTTCTATATTATTATTAAATTTTACTCTTTGACCAAAACCCCAAAGTATCTCTATCATCCCAGCTAAACCAGCCCAATTCCCAAAAAAGATAAGACGAAGCCCCTTCTCGTTTACCACTTTCTCATAATCAATAAGATTAGATTTCGTCTCCATTATCTTTTTTAACATTGACATATTATGTTTCTGACCCTTTATTGTATGGGAAAAGAATATATAGGTTTTTGGGGAGTCCTGAGCCTCAATGACTGGAAGTGGGATTTCCTTTATAGCAAAAATCACATTCGCTTCTTCAATGTCAGGAATTACCTTAACTCCTATTTCACGATATTCTTCATCTTTGAAAGCGCGAATTGAGGAAGATTGTACAATAAAATCGATAGATTCTTTATCTATTAAATCCTTCATATCATTGGGGACAATGGGAACCCTTTTCTCCCAAATATTTTTGTTTTCCAACCTAATGCCAATTATATTTTTCATTGCGACCACATTCTACCTAGATTTTCTTAATCCATAATTCTAATATAATGATTTTGCCAATCTATTCTATTTGCAGAATATTCTCTTCTTTAATTACTTTTCAGCAAGCTTCAAAAATTAAATTGTTAAAAACTCCTTGAAATGCGATTGAAATAATCCTCAAGAAATATGTATCGCTTTGAAGATACTAAATTATCATTCCTTATAGGAAATCATTTACCTATAAAAAAACAATCTTTTCCTACGAAGATAAGTAAAAAACGTAAAGTTAGAGTATTATAATTAACAAGACATATTGAATAGAAGAAATTACTCTCTAATGTTCTTTAACTGCGGTAAAGAGGGGGATTCATGTTCTGGGAAATTATCAAGATGGGGGTAAAACACTTTTGCTGAAATGCCCCATATACTTCTAATAGAAGTAATGAGTTTCTAAATCAAGGCATAAGAGGAATTAAGAAAAAATAAGAAAAATAAAGAGTTGGACTATAGAATCGTATTAAAGACACCAACTCTAATGTAGACAGGAAATTTACCAGCGAGTTCTCTCTCGATCTCGTGATCGACCCCTGTCACCTGAAGAATAACCACCCCGATCACCCCGATCACCACGATCACCACGGTTATATCCACCATAGCTTCGACGGGGTCTCCTTCTTCTACGAGTATCTTCATGAACTTCTTTAGATCGATCGTTGTCCTCATCTACAGAATCTAACGTAATTTCTTCATCTGTCTCTTCAAGAGAGCCCCATTTTCCAAGTGCTAGTCGCATATGTTCTTGAAAGACATTTATATATCCGTTTGAAACTTTGTAAGTATGTCCTTCGGTGACTTGATCTATTGTATCATCCCAAAGGGTTAAGATGATTGTTCCTGTTGGATCTCCAATTTTGATGTCTGCTAAAGTATGTTCCTCATTTGTTTTTCGAGAAGTTATCTGTCGTGGTTCACCTTTTTCCATTACAACAAAAGTAACTTCAAGTTTTCTGTCAAAAGGTGATAGTTCGCTTATTTTCTTTGCGTTTAATTCAATTTCTTCTTGAGATTCGTTCATCTTTTTCACGCATATTTTCTTTTCACGATAGCTAGTATTTCGCTCAGTTATCACATAAATTGACACCTTTTATAGCCCTTTGATGTGAGATAAAGCGGAAATCGTGCGAATTAGCCTAAAAAAAAAGAGAATTATTAATTTTTTCTTTTTTTAAGGGAGAAATAACATATCAAACTAATATTTTAAATAAGCCCAATCATTACCAATTTAGATTTGCAGAGAGCAACCAATTTTATATAGTAATAAAAACAGACTTAAAAAGGGATTTTTAAACGTAATAATTAAAAATAAAGAGCTTTTTATCAAGGATAAACCGTCTCAAGTATATAGGGAATTGACCTAGTGAAAGTTAATGGAAGATCGTGAAGTTTTTGGAAATCAAGTTGTGTTCTATAAAAGTTCGGAAAAGATGAATGAAATAAGAGATAATTCAATAGATGTTATTGTTACCTCTCCTCCGTATAATCGTAATAAATGTTACTCTGATGATTCAGGAGAAAAATATAATGATAAGAAACCGAAAAAAGAATACTTCAGCTTTTTAACAAGGGTATGGAAAGAGTGTCATCGCGTTCTAAATCCAAGAGGAATCTTCTTTTTGAATATTGGGGATGCTGCTCCAGATCAAGGGATTAGTGAGGAAGTTGTAAAACTTGCAGTGAAAACTGGATTTTATCGTCTGCAAACAATCATTTGGATTAAGTCTTTCCTTGGCAAAGGGCATTATACACCAAGTGGTGGGGAAAGACGATTAAATAACCTGTGGGAAAATATTTTTGTTCTGATTAAAGATAAAAATACCTATTATATGAATCCAAAAGAAATAGGGATTCCTTATGTGGATAAATCAAATATTGGAAGATATTCTGAAGAAGATTTAAGAGATGCTGGTAATATCTGGTTAGTTCCATATTTAAAAACCACAGGAATAACAATAAAGAAAGGTCATGAAGCCCCCTTCCCAATAGAACTGCCTTATAAATGTATTAAACTAGTAGAAGGGGCTGCAACTGTTCTTGATCCGTTTCTAGGTACAGGAACGACCTTAGCTGCTGCCAGATTATTGAATAAAAAAGGATTTGGATATGAAAAGTTCCCAAGAAAGGGATTAATTAAAAAAAGAATTCTAGAGGAGTCTTACCAATATACTCCTCCAGTACTTATTCCTCACATGGAATTAGCTATAATTCTTTTATCCCAATATTGTCAGAGTATCGAATACATTAATCTCCAGAAGAAAGGACATTTTAAATTCACAAAGAAGGAAAAAATAGAATTAAAAATCCTTAGAGAAACTTTAGAAAGATTAAATCTTCATATTCCTTTTTTAGAGGATTATCATCATCAACTAAAGAAAAACAACCTCAAGACTAAGACCCTGCAAAATTTCTTTTAAATAGTCATCAGAAGATATTATGGTCTTAATTAGAGAAATAATTACAGCAGGAGCTACAACTTCTTGAATAAGGATATGAAAATAAGAAATTATTCGTTTAAACAAAATTTAAGTCACATAATTCCCCCTGTTAACTATTTGACACATAATCTATACTCGTATCCTGCTAAATTCATTCCCCATGTCCCTTACTACGTTATTTCAAAGTTTTTGAAACAAAAGGATGGAATCATTTTAGATCCATTTGCAGGAAGTAGTTCGACTGCAATTGAAGCCTTACGCTTAGGACATAACAGTATCTGTCTCGATATAAATCCATTAACGAATTTCCTTACAAAAGCTAAAACTCAACGGATTACCTTCAATTTAACTCATAAAACTCCAATAAAGCTGGATACATTCTTAGAGAAGGAAGATAACAGATCAGCGGATATAAAATATAATACGATTTATATAACAAAATTTATTGAAAGAATGAAAAGAAACGATCAAGCTTTCTATCCTAGGTGGAAAAATATTGACCATTGGTATCCTATAGAGTTTAAGGAGGTTCTAGCAAATATTTGGGGTTATATATTTTCTATAGAAGATAACTATACAGATGATTTCATAAACTTGATAAAAATAACTGCTTTATATGTTTCTCGCTTTCTGTCGTATGGAGCACGTGACGTACCAAAATTATTTAAATCAAAACGTAGGGAAAAGCAAATTAAAAAATTGCGTGTAAAAGTTAAGGATAATCCTAATATTCCTTACGATACTTTCCATAATATACTCTTAAAATACTTTAATCAAATGAAACATCTTACGGAATATCTTAGAGAGAAGAATATATTTCCTGAGTATGAATATGAAGTGAATATCGATAATATCCGAAGTAGAGAAAAAAATAAAAAGAAAATCATCTGTTTGGGTGGTAAAGATGTATCATCATATGAATTTCCCTTAAATGGAGAATTTGTTGACTTAATTATAACATCTCCACCATATATTTATGCACAAGAGTATATTAGATCAACAAAACTTGATCTCTACTGGATGAACCTAGTAGATGATTTAAAAGTAAGAGAACTGACGAGAAGAGAACTAGGTACTAAAAGGAATTTAGATGTTGATTTTATCAGAGATAAATTAAAAAACATTGAGATTTTCATATCCACTGCTGAAAAACTTGAAAAAATAGAGCTCGCAAAATATAAACAAGTGGGAAAATACACCATACTAATCTATAATTATTTTTATGACATGTACATGATTATCGAGAAGCTTATTCGATCTCTTAAACAAAATGGAGTTTTTGGTCTATTTATTGGAAATCCAACAGTCTTAGGATACCCCGTTCCTTGTCATAAAATTTTTTGCGAAATATTCGAAGAATTAGGATTGAGTATCAGAGAATTTGGTTATGATGAAATAATCTCACCACGTTTACTAAAAGGCAGACAAAATCTGTCTCCAAATGGTATGAAAGCTGAATGGTTAATTATTGCCCAAAAAGAAAGAGGTTTAACTTAAACCTTTCAGGGTGAGAGTAAATCATGCTTTACTGCAAAGGATAATCGTTTCTGAAATAAAATTGTTACAAAAAAGGAAGAAAAAATTAATAGAAGCATGAACGCGAATCCTGCAACTGGTGATTGAAATAAATCTAATAAAGCTCCAAAAAGAGTTGGTGAAATAGAACTAACAACCAATCCTAACGAGAAAACGATTGAATAAAAAAACGTCCTACTTTCTTGAGGGACAATATCACTCATGAGTGCTTGAAGAGTTCCCCCAGCAAGGTAGAAACAAATAGCAAATAATGAGAATCCAATAAGGATTGCCCATATTTCAGAAAAGTATTCTGTAATAAAAATAAGGCTTAAAATGGCTAAACTAGTGCCTACAGCAGAAATTAAGATGATTCTCACTCTTCCATAGGAACCGGATTTATCACTAATGTAGGCTCCGTATATATCACTACCAGACCCTAGGAGCAATATAAAACTGGTCATTACCCCTGCTTCAAATGATCCAACATTGTAAAAATCTCGTAATAAAGTGACTGTAAAGTAACTTATCAATCTATAGACTCCCCCTCGAAGAGCACTAATGGTTATTATTATCCCCAATGTGAGAATAATCCAATTCTTATAATCATTTTCTGATATTTTACTTGGTCGTTCTTCTTTAACTTCAAGATCGTCCTTTTGGATTAAAATCATATATCTGGTAATTAATCTCTGCAAAACTACCCAACTGGTCATTATAATAAGGGCAATAAGACATCCAAGACCAATTAATAAAAAAGTTTGCCTCCAATTACCCAGAATATATATAGCTAAACCAAGTGTCCCAAGAGGGGAGAGAGCAGTACCAATAACTCCAGCTGCATGATTCACAGCCATTGCTTTCCCTCTATTTTCCCCAGTAAAAGAATTGGCTGAGACTCCTAAACCTACAGGATGAAATGTAGTACAACCAAGTCCTAATAAGATATTCCCTATCAAAAGATTAAAGAAATCCCCAGAAATGGAAATCATGAAACTTGAAAAAGAAAAGAGAAAAATACCAAGTAAAACAATGAAAAATCCGAGGCGAGTATTATTGCCAAAATACCCTACAATAGGAGAGGTAATTGCCATAATTAAGATGGGGAACGAACCAAGAATCCCCATCTCTAAATAGCTCAAGGGAATTTCTTGGGAAATAAGTATAAGCATAGAAGGAAAAGCATAAAGTTCAAGATGATGAATAAAATGAGCGGATGACATAAATAAAAGTAATTGTAGTCGTATAGGCACTTCTCCTGATCCTGGTACAGTGGAGGCTCGCCAGGGTTTGCTAGTTGGGTCGCTAGGTGGGTTCCTGATTTTCATCTGAAGCATTTGAACTGTTAAGAATTCAACTAAAAGCTTTACTTAATAGATTCTAACCATCTCTAGAATTAACTGGGCAAATAAGTGAGAATCTTAAACCTTCTTGGGGTAAAATATTGTTGATTGTTACTTTTCCACCAATTTCTCGCAACAAAACGTCTGCAAAATATATGTCCATTAAAAATTTTGATGTTTCAGGTGATTCTGGAGTCTCAAGAAAGGTTTTTCCGTTATCTGTAATGATTATTTGCATTTTAAAATCAGAAAGTAGACTAATGTCTAAAGAAATTTCATTACTGAATCTTATAAGAGAATTATATACAATTTGTTCAATAGCTATCATTAAGGCTCTAGGACAACTATATAAGTGTGCTTGTTCTAGCTGTAAATTAAATTTAATAGTACATCCTTTAGAATAGATTAAAGGTTTTAATAGTTCATCCAGGCTAAGAATGAATTTTTGAATTGATACAAATAGAAAGGGAAACTCTAAAATTGGTTTCAAGGTCTCAAGTTCATTAATTTGACGATTAAGTCTAATAGCTTTTTCGATTATTTTGATTAGCTTTTCTACTCGCTCATGTTGTTCAGGCAATGAAGCCTGAAGTATATCTAACCATCCTCGTGTGAGGAGTAACTGTTCTGAAGCCTCTGACATCATTATCTTAAGTAAAACTCCACGAGTATCTGATAATCTTTCACTTTCGAGATCACGATCAGTAACATCAACACACACAACGATAGCGCCCGTGTATTTTGATTCAGAATCGTAAAGTGGAGCTGTAGAAACTAAAAATGATCTATTATGTCCATCTTTTGTTTTAATTCTCATTTCAAGATGTTTAAATGGTTTCTTATCGCCATCCTTTAATTGAGCTTCTATTAATTTAAGTTCTTCGGGATTAATAATCTCAACAAGGGCCCTATTGATTAAATCGGTTTTATGATACCCTAATATGCGGCATAGAACTGGATTCACAAAAACAACCCTTTGATCTTCATCTAGAATCATAAGTCCTTCTCGAATATTCTCAACAAACGCCCGATACCGTGCCTCTGATTCTATTAATTGTTTTTTAGTCTTTTGTTGTTCAGTTATATCTTTAACTACTCCAAGGATTATTTTAAATTGATGAATGTCTAAGATAGTAAAATCTAACAAAATTATGTCTCGTCCTTTAGTGAAAGCACGAACCTCCCCCTGAAAATACCCTGTTTGTTTTAAGGTCATTAATGGTGTTTGCATATCCATTGGAAGAAGGAGTTCCCAGAGAGTCAGTCCAGAAACGTCTGATCCAGAATTATACCGTAGAATTTGGGCAAAATCATCATTAGAAGTAATAATCTTCATTGTTTTACGGTCTAGTACAAATACTCCCGAAGAGGTAATATTTCCGATAATCTGGTCTATAAAATTAATTACCTGCTCTTGAGGGTATAATTCATTGTTCCTTAAAACTGTTCGCCTCGCTGAATCACCTTTTTAACGGATTATTCTAAACATTCTTATTTCCTGAGAGTGCAAAAGAATAAACCGATCTAGATAATAAAATATTGTTATTTTCAAACTCAAAAGGCTATCTAGAGAATATTTCCGCAAATACAGGCAGAAGCGATGTTCTAGAGAATTTCTCCGCACATGAAAAAAGCTTTAAATCCCTTTCGTTTTTAAGATGATTGTTAATTAGATATCCAATCCCCTACACTCGATAAATACAGAACGAAGAATTGAGGATGGAGGATTTTGATGTTATGGGGAGACTTAATCACAAATGTAAAGTATTTTTTTTTGTTTAATGCCAGTAAAGGAAAATTTCAAGAGTTTTATGTTTCAATGAAAACAAATTTGAAATACAAGTATTATGAATTTTAGTCAATTTCTTGATTTACTTAGAATTTTTAGAAATTATTAGAAAACAGGAAATAAAAATGAAGTAGATAAGTTTTCAGACCTTATAGCAGGTTTTTTTGTATTCTTATTTTGGTATCCACAATCAAAGTAAAATTTGTTCCAGTAGTAACCAAAAAAGCAGGAACTATTCCTAACCACATAAAGCGATGAGAGAATATATCCTAATAGTAAAGTCAAAACTAAATTTGATTATTCTATTTAAATTTGCTTATCATTTTAGAAATAATTAATCGAACCTTATTTTAACTATTTTGTGAATGAAGAATAACTCTCGAGGTAATTCTCGAGGTAGATTCTTATAGTTGAAAGTATCAAAAGCTCAATTGAATAAATCCACCAAATACTGGAGGATTTACCCATTTCCCTGTTAAAGAGACTCTTTAGACGTCATTCGAAGGAAGAGAAAGCTACTGCAACTCCTCCTCAGCAAGAACTAATTACCTTCATAGGAGAAGCATATGCAGGAAAAACTACCATTCTTCATCGCTTAAGAACAGGGGAATTCTATGGGAGTTCAGTAAGAACAATGGGATTGAATGTTGACTCGTTTGTATATCGAAATGTTCAATTTCAAGCATTTGATCTAGGTGGGCAAGAGTCATTTCACATGATTTGGGGAGATTATCTGAAATTATCCACTGCTGTAGTATTTGTGGTAGATTGTTCTAATCCTAGCAGTTTTCCATCTAGTAGAGCTGCTCTCTATAATGCAATGCCAAATATTCCCGAGAACGCTGTTCTTCTTATAGCAGCGAATAAAGCGGATATATCAGGAGTAGATCCCTACGTTACATTACTTAAAAATTTTGATCTTTACGATATTCAAACAAAGGGGAATTTCCGCGCTATTAATATATTTCATATGTCAGCAAAGACAGGAACGAATTTTTATCAAGCATTCGACTGGTTAATAGAAACGTTAACTGGTGAAATTATCCTGCCTAATATCAACATCTATAATGTTTGTATTTACCAAACAGAATCAGGGATTTTAATTGGGAGCAGTACATCCACTCAAGGAAAATCCCATTATGATCCTGCGCTATTAACAAGCATGTTTTCTGCTGTCAACACTTTTGCTGAAGCATCAATGGGAGCTGGAGTAAAAGAGATCCTGATGAAACGCAGTCAAACTGCTGGAAAAGATGAAGTATCGGATAATTATAAATTGGTCCGTGTGGAGGAGCCAGATTTCTCTGTGATTCTGATAGTTAATGAATCTGATTCTATGAGAAAGAGTGTCTCGATTGGTAAAGATCTATTAGTTTGGACCAGAATAAAGATTCCAGAAACAAATATATTCATTGAGCAGATTGATGGAGAGGAGATTCAAGCTTATTTACAAATGAAATTCCCAGATGATTTTGCTATAGTCTCAACGTAGAGCTAAAGGATTAGAAATTCTATTCAAAGTGTGTTCATACGTTTAAACCATTTTTTATTTTGTTTATAGAGATTCTTAAACTCCTTGTACAGATGGTCATATAGATCACGATGGTCAGGATTGGGAGTAAACTTAAGATCAAAGTGAATGTAGTCTTTTATTTCAGATATATCTTTGAGTTCACTCAAAGCCATTTTCGCTACAATGGCTGCTCCTAATGCACCAGCTTCCTGTGGATCTTTTACTCGGTGAATGGTTCTATTTAGCACATCAGCATAAATCTGACACCAAACATCAGATTTGGCTCCTCCTCCAATAATAGAAAGCGAATGTACAGGAGAGTACAGGTTTTCAACGGTCTCTAAAGCCCATCTTGCATTAAGAGCAACACCTTCAAAAACCGCACGAAGTAAATGCCTCCTGTCATGATCCAGTGAAAGATTCATCAATCCACCGCGAACATGATCGTCATCTAATGGAGCTCTCTCCCCTGCAAACCAAGGTAAGAACATTAGATAAGTCCCTCCCTTACCTTTGGCTCCAGGGTTGCAACTAGATACTAACTCATCAAAGATCTCATAGACTTGTTTCTTCTCTTTTGCTAGTAATTCTTCTTTATAATAAATAATGTTTTTCTTTACCCATTCAAGACATGCTCCAGCAATTTCTTGATGTGCTACAGCCAAATAGAATTTATCAGGAAAAGCTGATCCAACACATCCAGTATAATGATTTATATCTACCTTTCTATCAGATACATGACCTGCAACCCATCCAGAAGTTCCTATTTGACAATGTAACTCACTATCTAGTACCGCACCAGAACCAATTGCCGCAGCTGTCAGATCTCCTACACCGCAGACAATAGGCGTTTCTTTTAGAAGACCAAGCGTACTTGCTGCCTCATCGGTTAAGGAGCCAATAATTTCAGTGGGTTTTTCAACTTCTGGGAGTTTTTTCATATCTATTTTGTACATTTTACACAAAGTTTCAGACCATTCATTCCTTGGTATTCCTTCTTTCTTCCTTGTATCAAGAAGCCACCAAACATACGCAAAATCAGTACTAGTTACCATTTTCCCAGTTAATCGAAAGATCACATAATCTTTCACATCTAAAAACTTGTAGGTTTTATTATAGATCTCTGGATGCTTATTTTTTAACCAAAGAATTTTTGGAATTTGATCTTTACCTGTAAGCCCAGGAGCACCTCCTGTTATTTTTAAAAATTTTAGAAATAACCGATATGGAGAATATCCCATGACTCGTGGCCATGGCCATAGTTTATACAGATACTCTGACCCCCTGGCATCCAACCATATCATACAATTCATCAATGGGGTGCCCTGTTCATCTACAGGGGTTAACCCTTGCATCTGGGAACAGAAAGTTAACGCTCCAATCTCATCAGGAGGCGTACTGGTTTTTTCAAGAAGCTTTTTTGTGGTTGATACAATAGTACGCCACCAATCCTCTGGATTGTGCTCAGCATATCCGAGCTGAGGAAAGTAAGTTTTATACTCTTCAACTGAAGAGTCAATAAATTCTATTTGGTTAGAAATGAGGACGGCCTTGGTTGCAGTCGTCCCCAAATCATATGCTAGGAATTTTCTTTCAGTCAAATCAATCAACTTCAATAATTGAAAGCTTATCTTACATATAATCTATAGCTTCTTCAAGTGCTGATTCAAAAACAGTTAAAATTTGGTCAGAATCTTCACGGTTGATTATGAGTGGTGGTTTAATCTTAAGGACATTTCTGAAGAGTTTTCCAGTATCTGAGGATATTGGTGCAGAGTGACCAAAAATCACTCCTTGATTCATAGCTTCCTCAATGAGATCAGAGCAAAGAGCATTTGCAGGTTCTTTAGTTTCAGGATCCTTGACAAATTCAACACCAATAAATAACCCTGGACATCGGATATCCCCAATTACATCATATTTTTTCTGTAATTGCTTCAATTTGGATGTAAGATAGTTTCCCTGATCCCGAGTGTTTTTTAATAGGTCAGCTTTTTCAATGTAATTGAGAAAAACCAAACCAGAGGCAAACATAAGGGGATTAGCACCAAATGTTGTATGTTCTTCCGCTGCATTAAAACCAGTTAAATCATCTCGTGCAATGGTGACCCCCATAGGCAATCCGCCCCCAATAGCCTTTGTAAGACAAGTAATGTCAGGAACGACTCCTTCGTAAAAATCTGAAGAGAACCAGTAGCCAATGCGAGTGAAAACTTGTGACTCATCAAAAATTAAAAAAATATCATTTTTTTGGGTAAAAAACCTAAGCTCCTTAAGATATTCTTTAGGAGCAGGGATATGACCCCCTGGTGCTTGAAGTGGCTCCATTAATATTCCACACACTTTGTCAACTGAACCATATTCGATCATATGTTTTGCTAATTCTAGACACTCAAGATGACATGTTTTTTCATCCTCTTGTCCCATGGGGCAACGATAACAGTATGGAAAAGGAATTTTTGAAACACGATCGAATCCCCAAGAGCGAAAACGGGTTACTCCCGCGAATCGTGTGGACAGGGTCATTGTTGCAAGTGAGCTTCCGTGATACCCTCGTGTATACGTATAAAAATGTTCTGCATCAGGTTTATTAATCATAGCCAATCGTAATGCAGCTTCGATAGCTGCTCCCCCGCCCATGGCATTAACCGCGACCTTCTTTAAATTTCCAGGTGTAATACTGACCAATTTATGAATGAATTTTATTCGAGGGATTGTTGGAAAGCCATATCGTACATGAGTCAGCCTTTTTAATTGTTCACTCACAGCAAAAGCAACATCAGGATTTGCAAAACCAATATTACATGTCCATGCTTGAGCAGTACAATCTAAAAATTCTTTACCCGTCTGATCTTTTAAATAGGAACCATATCCCTCAACAAATAGCTGATCATAAAAAGGAACTAAACTTTTTTTATGAACCTCATTTATCTCCTCATCAGTTATGTCTGTGATCCACCTAATCAATTCATCATCTTTGAAAAGTCGTTTTTGATGCTCCATTTTCATCATTCAGCCTTTAGATTAATTTATACAATAAAGAAATGGGACGATTAAGAATTTTTCTTTAACAAACTTTTCTTTTCAAAAAATCACAATTTACTTGATACATTCAAGAATGACGAAGAAATTCAGCCATAAAGGAAGGAATAGGTAAAAAGTAATGAGAAAAGAGATTAATATTATTAGAAAAAAAGAAAAATTATTAGGCCCGAGATGAGGGGTAATCTAATCACGTACTCGTTCTTTCATCCCAAAAGGGAGGTCTCCGTACTCTTCTGTTAATAATTTTGTAAATCTGATCTTATATTTCTCTTGTGGCAACGGATTGTCCCGCTTAAAAAGTAATGTAGCGGTAGATTTAACAGAGAACTTCGCAGGACTTTGCTCATTGATATCTTTATTATTGATCTTCACTCCATCGAGATCAATGATAAAATCCTTAAATTTTTCTTTTTCAATAGTCTCACCACTAATCTCAAGTTTGATAGGAGCAATTATTGTGGCATCACTTATCGAATTCTTCATTTGAAGTTGGAATCCTTTCTCATTATTCTTTAGCGATTTCTTTACAAACAATTGTCTAAGTAAATCCTCGTTTACCATAGCTCAACATTCCTTAATTAGTGTATAAAATAGGTGCTTATTTCTCACTTCAGAATAAAACTTGAATTGTGCTATAAATCTATTGTTAAAGTTGAGAGAATAAATCGTGACAATAACTAAGATATATATTCTTGGTAGATAATAAAGAAGATAAATTTTCTCTCCTCTTTCCTCACTCCTCTTTTTACAATTATAAATGCTTAATTTGATGAATCCTGAAAGAATTGAGTTGTCAAGCAGAATTGAATGTATATATTTTTTAAAGCATGAAGAAAAACATCTGTACTGATGACCATTAGAATTAGAGAATAATCGAATTCTTGTGAAAGGGTATGATAAAATGTTTAAATCAAGAAATATGAAAATTATATTCATTTGTGTTTCTTTAATGACTAGTCTTCCAGTCTCTTCGATATTATTAGCGGTAAAACAAACACCAATTATTCCTATAGAAGTAGTAAAGGATATTTTCACCCCAGCTACATATGGTTCATGGGATTATTATGTTATCCCTCCTGATACAGATTATACAGATGTAGAATACTGGGGTACAAGTACAAATTTAGTTTGGTATACAGATGCTTCTACAGATTACTTTGGTTGGAATCAAATCAGTACTAATCTGATGAGAGGTAGTATGGTTCCATTTCAATGGGAAGATGAATTATTTCAAAACACTTCTCGGGATAGCCAACACGACTTTTTCGAACCAACTCCTTATCCACGAGCTGTAAGGATTACTAATGAGGTAAATCCTGTGTTTAATCAAAATTCGTTAAAACCTCTCAGTTTGCACATGGATTATTCTTCTACATTCTTCGCTGAAGGATGGGTAGAGTATTGGGGCTATGTAGAGAGTGATAACCCATTTTATCTTGATGTTGGATTTAGTGCTACCAATGTAATGGGGTGGCTGGAATTCGAATCTGCTTATCCAGAGGGATACATCATTGGTGTCCCTGAAAATAAGATGACATATCCGATTTTTCCAACAATTGATGGCGTACAAAAGTTTACATTAATAACAAATGATTCTACTCTAGTAACTTTAGCTCCGCATTCATGGAAATATCCAACCTATATTCCCAAGCTTAATTTAAGTACATTAATTAGTGGAGAATTAAATCAGGGAACACCTTGGCTCAGAAATGAGACCACGGATCAATTGATGGAACCAGAAAACGAGATATTTAGTATCCGAATGTTTGATATATCACTAATTAAAGATGAATACTATCGAATAACTACATTCTTTGATATGGAAGATGTCAGACCAGGAGTTCCAAGTAATGAACCAGTTAGGTATTTGGTTGGTGAACATTATAAATGGATCTCTGGTTCTATCGACCAAGACGGTATGGTAATTTATGCACAAGAATCTGAAACAGTAACTCTCGTCCTATTTTCTCCAGGAGAAGCACATGGAAAATATTATGCTTTTTATCAAGAAGAACCTTCTATTACAACGCTGGAAACAAGTCCATTAATCTTTAATGCTGATATTACATTAGATTATAATTTCTATTATACTTTTACCATCAGTACGCCTGTCATGATGAAAACGAATTGGACTGCAAATTTTGAATATGATATTTATAGATCAGTTTCTGAACCAACCAAATGGATTAAAATATCTGATGAAAGATTCATAGATGATACTACATGGAGATATATCCCACCTGGTGACTATGCTCTAGAGTTAACGAACTTTGATGTAGGAGCAAAAATCCGATTCAATACAATAACAGTACAAACTCCTATGGATGGACCATTTTCCATAAATAATGAAACTATATTGGCGATAGAACTTCCATTAACTCGAGGTCGTGTCAATTGGGTGAATATTTCCACTAGTGATCAGGTCAATCAAACTATTACCTATGATATAGATATAACGAGTAAATATAATGAGGATTTTATCGATCAGTTTTCTGACCAATATACATTAGGTAATCAAGAAAATAATGGAGTCTGGAACGCATGGCCAGGAGAGACAAACAATTCCCTGATTGATTTTGAGCAAGGTGGTGGAATAACTGATTGGATATTGCCTACTCGTGAGTATGAAGTGCCTATTTTAGTCATTTCACCCAGTTTTTCCTATAATGGAACTCATACACTAACATCATTTTCAGGTACTCTTGATGTAACAACAGGTTTTGCCGATGATGAATCTACAACGGAACGCAATATCCCTGGTTTAACGGGGCCTGATTATTATATACCAAAAGATACGATCAGTACAACTACTACATATCTTATCAATAATGCTACATCTACTGAACAAAATCTAGTTTTTTGCATTCCTTTAAATTTAGATTTGTACAAAATTTATAATATAACTGTATTCCTAATAGGAAACACTTCTACCAATTTAAATGCTACAGTTACCGACATTGATGTCCATGGTGGAAATTTTAACTTGTTAAGTATCTTCTCTTGGGATGTACAAGGTGTAAATGAAACAATGAGTTGGAGTACAGATCTAATCCTAACAGTTTCTCCCATATCTTATTTATTCATTGATCTCTGGCGATATGATCTTCCATTCCCTGAAGATTATGCCAATTCCACTCTATTGGTTTCAATTGAGGACATTACTGCACCAAATTTTGCTTTTGATATAGAAACCGAATACAATCCAACTGTAAATGAAGATCTTGAAGTATTTACAGAAGGGGCTATTGCTTTCGAAATTATACCTCCAGAAATGAGAAATGAAACCACACCAACCCGTTTCCCTGGTGAACTCTTACTAATAGCAGGAGGAGTAGTGGCTGGAGGAGCAGCAATAGGAGCAGCTGTTATATTCATTAGAAAAAAGAGAAGCTCTTACTAAACCAAAATATTTTTCCCCTTTTTTTTACAATCAAGTTGAATACAATTCTATGTAACTCTAGAAGATTGTATTATTCACATAATAGAATGGCATTTGGGAATATTTAAGAGATTCCTTGTCGAAATTTATACATAATACAGCAATCTGAATTTAAGGATGGATTGAAAGAGATGAAAAGATTCAATTTGATAATTTCTGTTATTTTAATATTTTGTCTGGCTGTTGTTTTTTCCAATACAAATCACTCAATTAGGCCTGAAACTTCAGATTTTTCTTTACCTAGAACTCCTGAAAAATTACGTACAGTTTTTTCTGTTAGCGATACTAGTGGGCCCGTCATTGACACACCAACTTTAAGTAATCCGAATCCTGATAGCGATGAAGATGTGGATGTGGCTGTTTCGATTGAAGATATTGATGGCGTCCAGAATGCTACATTATTTTGGAAGTATACTTCTATAAATGAGACTTTATTCAGTAATACTGCAGTTGGCTCAACTACACAACCCATCATTGATACAGTTGATCTTGGTTTTGACTTAATCGGAGAAGTAGGGTATGTAACTGAAACCGGTGTAAAAACTTCTTCTCCTACGCTATGGCGATATGGAGAGTACACCTATGATGCTTCAGTAGTATCTAGTATAGATGTAACAATTGGGGTAAACAGAGCCCTAGTATATGTTATCATCAGTGCAAGAAATTTCACAACTGGTGAATGGCAAATTGTTCATGAGGCGGGTGGTTATGGTCTGGATGACTCAAATGATTTAGGTACCGAGACATACCAAAGTACAACTCCTACTCTTGGGTATAGCTTTTTCGCAGTATCATATGACGACCTCATTCCCCGTATTCCGAGATTTGATGACATTCTTCTTCAATTCGAGGAATATAGCTGGACTATTCCTGCAGCCAATGATGATACATTCGTTGAATATTATTTCGAAGCCTATGATGATCTAAACCAAAGTTCAGTATCTGACCATTACACGTTCCTTATGGATTTTACACCCATTGTTACAATCATAGACCCAGTAGAATCACCAAGGGTTGTTCTTAGTGCATACGATGATTTAAATGTGAATGTTTCCGTCATAGATCCAGATGGAGCTGGTACAGTAGATACGAACAGTGGAATTGTATATTACAGGTTTGTTGGTGATACTAATTGGTCAATAATCAATATGGATTGGTTTGGTGAATTTGCCAATACTCACTATTTTACGGCAGCTATTCCAGCTTTTAGTCTATTAGAAGTGGAAACTACAATGGAACTTCGGGCTAATGTTTCTGATAGAGTGGGTGGTATCAAAGGACGTGAAGGAAGATCCCCCCTTCGCTATGTTGACATTGACAGTTTGGCGCCACGAGTTACAGATATTGCCATTGAAAGTTATCCTGGCCTCCAAAATATTACTTTATCTACCTCCCAAGTCAATATCGACATTACAGTTGAAGATTCAGGTGGTATTAAGTCTGTTAATATCTATTATTCCATGCCAAATGGAACCACGTTCAAAAAGATGGAAATGACAAACACTTCGCTTACGGATCCTAATATTGACACATCAACATTTAATGTAACTTTACCTGCAACAAATGAGACAGCTTTTGTGGAGTACTACTTTGAAACGGAGGATTTTTACGGGAATAATGATACAACAACTTTTGTAAACATTTACTACGCTGATGGAACGGGACCTAACCTAGATTTATACTCTATATATCCTGCAATTATAAGTAATTATTCAAATGCTCTCGTTCTTTTTAATTCCTCCGATTATTCTGGTTCGATGCAACCTGTGCTCTGGTATAGTTTTGATGATCAAATATCTTGGAGTGCTATCGGGGCAGCCACTATCAATTACCAAATTCTAGTTGATCATCAAGAGACTTTCAGAGCTACCAATCTTCACTATATTGAAGATAATGCGGTTAGTTCATTCCCTCTTGAAATTATTCGTACTGGTCCAGTAGATACTGCAATTTTAACATTTGAAATTACCCACGAAATGCCTACAGACCTACGTATCTGGCTTAAGTTAGATGATGGAAGACAATTCATGCTTTTTGATCGTGAACCTGGCCCAACTGATATTAGAAGAGATATCGAGATAACTCGTTTAGGTATATCGGAAGCAGCATTTACTAAAGGGAATTTTACTTTAGTTATTCAAGATTTTTCAGAGCTATTTTCTGGTGCGATTACAAGATATGAAATTGAGCTCATTCATCACAGTATTCCGCTTGGTTACCAATATATAGCAGTAATTCCTGCCTCAGTTAATGATACCATGGTGTATTTTTTCATAACCATGACAGATAATCTTTGGAACTCTGAAAATAGTTCAATTTTTCATTACTACTCTGATGGTTTAGTACCAAGTATAAATGTTATAGCGATTAGTTCACCAATAGATCTTGCAGGAAAACAGTATATCCAAGTTTCTGCTGATATTTATGATCAAGGGGGTATAGTAGAAGCGGAAACTTATTATAAGTTTTCTAAAAGCGATTATTGGTCTGTTGGTTCTATGATACTGAACAGTACAACAGGACTATATTATTTTGATGTCCCACTCCCAACTGAAAATGGGACATTGTATTATATGGTTCGTGCCTTTGATTTTTCAGGTCTTTCATCGGAAACAACGATCTATACAGTTAGATATACCCACGGACTCGCGCCATTCATTGAAGTCATAGGCTTTCCGTATCCTTCTCCCCTTGATATGAACGGAACAAACACCATTCGTATTTGGGCCAATGTGACAGACATTGATGGAACAGTTCTCAATTGTACCATTGGATATCGATTTGAGGAAACCAATGAATGGAAAGTCCAGGAGATGATATTTGATGAGGAAACAGGCTTCTACTACTTTGATGTCAAAGTCAATCGGAAGAGTGGCAATTTAACCTTTATAATCTATGCAACTGATAACCTATACTTAACCTCCCAATCTGATCCCCATATCATTGAATTCGTGAACGCTGGAACCGCACCTGGACTTCCACTCGAACTGATCCTCTTTGGAGCAGTTTTAGCTATCGGTGGAGGTGGTTCAGTAGCAGTTGTGGTCTATTTACACAGAAAAGGAAAACTTAAACTTCCAGAAAGATTTAGAAGAGACTAAAAGTGAAACTAAGTTGACTTATGTTCTCACTTAGTTTCATCCTTTTTTTATATCTTTATAATTAAAAATCGACCTCTTTTCCCAAAAAAGCATATTCAAAAATTTTCTCAAAATCCTCAAAATCCAGAGTTCTAGGATTAGAAAGGGTTCCTGAATCATTCAATGCATAATCAATCAGACTATTACATTTTGCTTCGTATTGTTCCTTAGTGACTTTCATGTCCTTAATTGAAAGTGGTAATTCGAGTTTAATGAGAAGCTCTTTAAACTCACAAACCAACTTGGTTGCGATTTCCTCATCTGAAGTTCCTTCCAAACCGACTAAACGAGCTAAATCAGCGATTCTTTGTGGATCAGTATTCTTATTGTACATTAGTGAATACCAACACATGGTTCCAATGCAAACAGAATGAGGAATATTAAATACAGCTCCTACACTGTGGGCTAACGAATGAGATAAGATGATTTGCGAATTACCAAAACCCCACCCAGCCATGGTAGCAGCATTATGAAGTTTCTCCAGTATCTTTGTATCAGCTTCTCCAGATTTACTCTGTTCGTATGCAATTGATAGATTTTCCCAAATGAGTTTAAAAGCGTGTCTTAGTAAAGCATCTGAGAAGTCATTCCGCCAATCAGAAAGGTACCCATCAATTGAATGACACAGTGCATCCATCCCTGTGCCTGCCCGAAGATGGGAAGGCATAGTTTTTGTAAAAACAGGATCCAAAATAATTACATCTCCAACGAGTTCACGATTAGCAAACGAAGCCTTCCGATCTACATCATTTGATTCGTCAGTGAGAACCGTTGCCCAAGTAGCATCACTGCCTGTACCGCTCGTTGTAGGAATGTTAATTAGAACGCATCTCGTTTTCTCCCTAAGATTTAAGTCTCCTATTGGATCAAGACCCTCAATTGCATCAAGGCCTTCATCATAATTAGCCCATATAGCCCACATTCCTTTAGCTGAATCAATAACACTACCCCCACCCAATGCAATAATAACATCAGGTTGAGTTTTAACTAAAACTGTGGCTCCCTTTTGTACAATCTGTAAGGTAGGTTCACCAGGAATTTCATCAAAAACAGTTATTTTTGTATTACTTTGCTTCAACTGATCTTCCACTTTAGCAAGATGCAACTTTTTCATTGTAGGATCAGTAATAATAAATACATGTTTGAATGATTTTTCAGAAAGATATTCTAGAGCATCTTCGCCAAAAATTACCTTCCTTGGACTGGTAAAATCCCACATACTCTATTTCTCCCAGATTATTCATAGTTTGTTAAGGATAAACAACATTCTCCATCTGTGTACATTTTACTAGTTCTTGTGAAGCTTTCACTGCGCGTAGCATCTTGGCCATTGCTTTCGGACTACATTCAACTTTAAATTTTCTTTGAAGAACTCCTTTCAATGGATCAAGTTTCCCATCGAACACTTTTAGCCAATCTCCATATTTACCACCAAAAATATATTGTACACTTTCTGGAGCTGATTTCTCGGGAGTTACATAATATGCTTCACGACACTTACCATGCCATAGATCTACGTACATTCTCCGTTCTTCAGTTAAATTACCAGTCCCATCTGGAGTTACCACAAACACAAAGTCACCTTCCCAATCTTTAGCTGCTTGTGCGTAGGCCTCACTTCCATTAATACTATTCACATATGCATCTAGCCATTCTTGTTCCCCAAACACGATTTTTTCATCTGGGTTCATGTTTTTAGTTCTCCTAAAATACTCATTCGACTTTCAATAGGTTTTTAACTCTATTTCCATCCAATATTAGTAAATATACTAATTATAAAGATATAATTTAAGAGTTACTCCTGTGGATTAATATTAGCAAATCTTCCAATAGCTAAATAAATTGAACATCTAGGAAAAATTAAAAAGATAAAAAGTTGAAATATAACTTTTTATTGGAGATTTTTCAGAATGTATGGTTATATGGGTAAAATATTAAGAATCAATTTATCAACTGGAACGATAACAGAAGAATTTCCAGATGATGAAACTCTTAAGATGTTCTTAGGAGGAGCTGGATTGGCTACAAAATATCTTTTTGATGAAGTCAAAGCAGGAATAGATCCGTTGAGCTCTGAGAATAAGCTTATTTTCATGACTGGAGCAATGACTGGTACTTCATCTCCAAGTACAGGACGATATTCAGTAGTTGCGAAATCTCCTCTTACTCAATTTTGGGGACATGCGAACTCTGGTGGATTTTGGGGACGAGATCTCAAAAGATCAGGTTTTGATGGAGTTATTTTTGAGGGAGTTTCAGATAAACCAGTATATCTTGTAACAGATGAAGGGAAAGCTGAAATAAGGGATGCCACTCATCTTTGGGGCAAGAATACCTCAGAAACAACAAAACTGATAAGAGAAGAACTTGGCGGGAAATTTAATATCGCTTGTATAGGGATAGGAGGAGAAAATCTAGTAAAGTTTGCAGCAATAATGAATGATGCGAACGAAGAAAACTGGGGGAGAGCTGCTGGAAGATGTGGATTAGGAGCCGTTATGGGATCAAAAAGATTAAAAGCGATCGCCTCACGGGGCTCAGCAAAGGTGATTGTTGCAGATTCAGAGAAATATAAAGAGGAAGCAAAGAAACGGTTCGATTGGGTCAACCAGAGCTTATTGAAAATGACTTTAGAGGTTTTTGGAACTGCTGCAATGCTGGATCTAGTTAATGAAAAGGGGGGATTCCCTACTAGAAACTTTCAAATTGGGATCTTTAAAGAAGCAGAGAAAATAAATGGTGAGGCAATCAATGATAAAATTCTCGTTGAGAGAAAACCATGTTTTGCATGTCCCATTCATTGTGGACGAATCACTGAAATTAAGGAAGGTACTTATGCCAGCAAGGGGGAAGGGCCAGAGTACGAATCACTCTGTTCTCTTGGTAGTATGTGTGACATCGATAACTTAGAAGCAATTACTTACGCTCATTTTCTCTGTAACGAATACGGATTGGACTCAATATCCACAGGTGCCACAATAGCTTTCGCGATGGAGTGTTATGAAAAAGGAATCCTAACTGATACTGATGGATTGGATGTTAATTTTGGTAATACAGATGTTATGGTAGAGCTTGTCAATAGAATTGCCAAGAGAGAAGGAAAACTTGGAAACTTATTAGCTGAAGGGACAAAGGTCATGTCTGAAAAATTAGGCCAAGGATCTGAAAAATTTGCTATGCATGTCAAAGGTCTCGAGCTCCCAGCATATGACAGTAGAGCAGCTAAGATAACAGGAGTTGGATTTGCTACAGCAAATCGTGGAGGAGACCACATGACATCTTTTATCGAAGGACCCACGTTTTTATCTTTACCCTTTACTCTTGTTGATGGAGAACTTAGTGATGACCTTGAAGCGACCCCCGAGGATACTAGGATACTCAAGGATTATGAGGATGCTTTTGGAGTTTTTGACTCTATAGGAGGATGTAAGTTCATGGGAATGGTACTTACAGGAGAGGATTGGGCAACATTGATTGCCACCCTTTATGGATGGAAAGACTTCACTGAGGCTGATTTTAGAAAAACAGGTGAAAGGATTTTTAATCTTCAAAGAGCCTATAATATTAGGGAAGGCTTAACCAGAGCCGATGATACTCTTCCAATACGATTTTTGGAAGAACCTATGCCTGAGGGCCCTGCGAAAGGACATATTGTAGATCTGGAGCCTCTTCTAGATGCTTATTACACAAATAGAGGATGGAATAATGATGGAATACCGACTCCAGCCAAACTTCAAGAATTAGCATTAGATTGGTTAATAACGGAATTAAATCCTTAGCTCTAGATTATGGCGTCCTAAGTTTCTAACATCTTTTGAAGTTGTTTACGCTGTAGTAAAGTAGTTTTTCGTAAAAACCAATTGAAACTCGACTTATATGAGGGAATAGGGATTCTCTCAAGAGGAGCTTTAGTTACTTTTTCGACTAAATCGAAATAATATTTCTCTTCGATTAACATTAAAAAACGAATAGACCACATTATCTTATCCACAATTTCTCTTGCAGTAGGAAAAAAATCAGGATCAGATTCTTTCCACCTTTGAGACCTAGTATATTCTTTAAAGACTAAAGGTTTTCCAATTCGAATTGAAAGATTAGCTTTAAATCTCGGTAAAAACTGTCCAGATCTCAGCGCCTCATACGCTCCATGAAGATAGAACGGAACGATAGGAACTTTTCCATTGGTTTTCAGAATTATTCGTCCAACACCTGTACGACCTTCTTGCACTAAATTGTGAAAATCATGAAAGGGCGTACGGCCAACTCGTTTTCCCTGAGGAGAAATATACACAGCATAACCATGTTTCAAGAGTTTAACCGTAGTAGATAATGCGGGTTTTGGATCTTCTTTAAAAACGGGAAATGCACCAAGATAGTGAGTTAATCCAAAGAATTTGTTTTCAACCATAGCTTTTCCTGACGCCATAAATGCCAAGAACAATCTAGGACCGTAAGGTTTTACGATTGCAGATGCAAATAGAATAGAATCAAGATGAGATTGATGATTTCCGCAGAATATTACAGGTACTCCTTCGGGGAGTTTATGAATATTTTCTACGCCATAAATGTCAAAGTTAAAGAAAAATCGGGGCCAACGGGGTACAATCGCTCTGGCAAAACAATAAAATGCACGATGAAGAAATGACCATTCTCTGAAGGGAAATATCTTTTGCTTCATATCATTGATTGAGTATTATGAGAGTTAATTATAAATGTTTAGTGATTTTTAATGTAGTAACTACTAGGAATAAGAAAAAGGTTCGTTCCTTATACAGAGTGGTGTGAATCTTGACTGAGAACATTTCGTATGCTGATAAACCTTGGTTGAAAAGCTATAAGGTTGGGCCTTACAAACTTCCAAAGACTATGGAGCCTTATCCAAAAATACCTGTAAATAAGTTTCTTGATGATTCTGCAATTGAATTTCCAGATAATATTGCATGTACCTTCATTGCAGGAGAGTACAGAACAGAATTAACATATTCTGAACTGAAACTACAAGTAGACAAACTAGCAACAGCACTTGATGGTTTAGGAGTGGAGAAAGGGGATAGAGTCGCGACAATTCTGCCCTCTTGTCCCCAATTTATTATCGCTGATTATGCTATCATGAGACTGGGAGCGGTCCATGTTCCTCTAAGTATCTTACACAAGACTCCTGAAGTGTTATATGAGATTAAAAAATCGGGTACTGAAACTGTTATATGTTCACATAGACGACTCGAAAGAATTAAAGCAATTGAAAACGATATAAGATTAAAAAATGTAATTTATACTCCTGTCCCAATATTCCCAGATTATTCATTACCTAAATTGGTAGATTTACATGATATAGCTAATCTCTATCGGTTGGAAGAATTAATTGAACAAAGTGAAAATAATCCTCCCGAAGTTGAAATTAATCCAACAGAGGATATCGCGTTACTCCCATTCACAGGTGGGACGACAGGAATTCCTAAAGCAACGATGTTAACTCATTACAACATTACAACAAACGTAATACAGTCAGTTCAGTGGATGATGCACCCTTTACGTGCAGGAATAAAAGGAAAGGCTGCTGCATTAATCTGCCTTCCCATCTTTCATCAAGCAGGTCATTTCTTATTGCATGCTGGGATTTCATGGGGATTACGCGGCTTTTTAATTGATGGTCGAGACCTTTTGCTAATTACTGATATAATCAATAAATATCGTCCATTCATCGTGGGGGGTGTACCAACCCATTATATGTTATTACTTGACAACCCCAATCTAAAAAAGATGCCTATATTCTTCTTTTCTGGTGCTGCAGCTCTGCCAAATGATGTTGCAGAAAAGTGGGAGAAAAAAGTTGGTACACCATTAAGTGAGGGATATGGAATGACTGAAGCTTGTGCAGTTACTCACATGAATCCATCAGGTCTTTCTAAAGTAACAGGATTTATGCCTAAAGTGAAAAGATCAGTAGGAATTCCTGTTGCTGATACAGAGGTGAGAATTGTCAACCTAGAAACTGGGGAAGATGCAGCTATTGGTGAACCTGGTGAGATATGGATTCGTGGTTCCCAAGTAATGAAGGGGTATTGGCCAAATGCAGGTAAGGGTTTACTGGAGAATGGTTGGTTAGCAACTGGGGATGTGGCGAAAATGGATGAAGATGGTTATTTTTATATTGTCGACCGCATTAAAGATATGATTAATGTCAGTGGAATGAAAGTCTACTCACAAACGGTAGATGATATATTGCATGGCCATCCAGCTGTGAGTATTGCTGGAGTTATTGGAGTTCAGGATCCAGAGCGACCAGGTAGTGAAAGGATCAAAGCCTTTATAGCTCTAAGGGAGGATTACAAAGATAAGGTTACTCCTGATGAGATAATTCAATATTGTAAAGAGAATCTTCCCTCCTATGCTGTTCCAAGGTACATTGAGCTTAGAGATTCATTACCACTCACCCCAGTTATGAAACTTGATAAGAAAAAGCTTAGAGAAGAAGAGTAAAACTAGTGAGATGTAAAATTTGAACAAGGTACATGGTACCCACAGAATCATCAAGGTAACAGTAAAGCTCTTCGCCTCTTTTAAAAAGATTACCAATGCACGTGAGATTGAGATTGAATTAGAAGAAAAAGCAACTGTATTCCAGCTTTTAGAAGCATTATTCAATCAACATCAATCTTTAAGAGAAAAAATCTTTGATGATTATAATGAGCTTAGGGACTGGATTCAAATTCTTAGAAATGGTAGGAGTATAAAATACTTAGATGGTATTAAGACTCATCTTAACGATGGTGATGTCATAGCAGTGTTCCCTCCGGTAGCAGGAGGACTTTTTTCTAAAATCTGACTTAAAGTAATATATCAAAAAAAGGATTAAAATCGTGTATCCGATACACCCCAAGCCTTCATGGCTTTGGCAAGTTCAGGATATTCCTCTGAATGATCCTCAACATAATCCTCGAAGTCTTCAATTGCAGCTTCTAAATCTTTCATACATATATCAATAGCTTGACGGAAGGCTCTCGCTCCAGAAACAGGTCCGTCAGGATGAGCATGAATGCCACCACCTGAACCAATCATAATATCTCTTCCAAGGTCTTGTACAACTCTTGGAACCATGCCTGGTGTAATTCCACCCGATGGCATTGGTAATGATGGCTTGAGATTATGCATCCGATACCGGTGAGCTTTAGCAACACCAAGATACTTTTCTTTCAAGTAGGGCGCCTTTCCATAGGGAGCTGGAAAAACGACAATATCAGCTCCTGCTAATCGGGCGAGCTTGCCCATTACTAAAAACGAGGAGACTCCAGAGTAAGGAGACTCATAAAAAACACCCGCAAAATCCATATGAGCAAGAATAGGCAGTTTTATTTCTGGATCCTCTGCTAACATTCGTAATGCTGGAAATCCAACTACTAAATAATTCAACATCAAAGCATTACCCCCCACATCTTGAACAGCTATTGCATTGTCTTTTAACTTAGTTAATTTATCTGTGATATTTACTGTGTAGAGAGTTTCCTCTCCAGTTTCATCCCGTACTTTATCTATTGCCTCCATCATAAGAGGAACCCTATCAATCAACTTATTGTAGTCCATATCAGCAATTAATTCATCATCTTTCACAACATCACATCCCCCTAAAGCAGCTGAATAGAATAGTTGAGCTCCAGTGAGTGCTGAGTAGCCGCTACATGGCTTAATCATATTATTTAATAACGGACGGTCGGGAACTTTGAGTAACCTACGAATACCTGCAATACCGAATTTTGGACCTTTAAAGTTTTTAGTCCAACGTTTAGGGAAACGAAGATCAAGCAATTTGAGCTTACCTCCCATTGAAATATTACCTATTGTTGCTGTCAACATCAAGCCAATTTGATCTGTTTGATTTTTTATTGGAAAAGCAATTTGATATATAAAATTTCGCTCCTCAACACCTTTAGGAATCTCAAACTCATAGGAGGGAACTTCATATAACCCAATCACCTTTGCACCATATTTTGCTCTTAATTCAGGTGTGTTTGCTGGAACAGGTACCCAAGTTCCTGTTGACTGCTCACAGGCAGCAGCTCTTCCTATAAACCATGGATCCATCCTTGGTCCAAGTTGTACCATGTAAGTACCAATAATATATTCTTCAGGATCTATTCCCTCCTGAAGTGCCTCTTCTATAGGATCATATTGACTAAATATATCTTTCGACATATTATTAACACCTAAATAGCTAAATAATTATTCAATTAAGTCCTAACATGATGAAGATAAAACCTTCTTCTTATATGGTTAAACTCGAGGAAAGTTTTATCTAAGATTAAGTTCTAACTTCCTTACTAATATCATCTTCTAGTTATTTTTGTTTGTAGGTTGTCCAAAATGATACCACGAAAGATCATAAGGCTGATAGGGATGTTTTGCATCGTATTTTTACAAGCAAGCATTATTGGAGGGTTAATCTGTAATTTTTACAGTGCTAATACTCCACCTCAGTTATCAAGTTTAAAAGATTCAACTACTGATATATTAGCTATTGATGATTCAGTACCAAAACAATACTTAGATAATTCCATCAGAAATACACCATTCGAGTTTATGAATCCAATTAACCCTTCCATAAATTCACCTAGGGCGAGTATAGGTGCAAGTATTCCAACTGGTCGAAAAAATTTCATTACAACAGGAACAATTAGGATCGCTGTTTTACTCATGGCTTTTACTGATGTAAGCTTTGCAAGTACTCACAATCTAGCTTATTATTCGCATCTACTTTTCAATCACAGTAATCCCAAAAGCTTAGCTACCTATTATTGGGAAAATTCATATGGCCAGTTAAATATTACAGGAGAAATTGTTGGAGGTAATATTTACCGCTCATCGCATGTTGCTCGGTATTGGGGAGAGGATTCGACATCGAGTGGAGTTTTTCCACAAGTTGACAATAAGAATGACTATATCTATAATTTAGTTGATGAAGGAGCTCAACTTGCTGATTCAAATGTCAATTTCACAAAGTTTGATAGTGATGGAGATACAATAATAGATTATCTTTTGGTTATTCATGCTGGAGATGCCCAAGAAGCTACTGGAGTTTCCACAGACATTTGGTCTCATCGTTGGAGTATTCAACATTCATGTATTGTTGACAGTGTTGTGGTCAAAGATTATACTATGTGCGCAGAAACATCTCCGATGGGAACCTTTGCCCATGAATTAGGACATGCTATCGGGAATTTACCTGATTTGTATGATACTGATTATTCATCTGATGGGATTGGACGATGGGGATTAATGGGTGCTGGTGCATGGAATTACAATGAAACAATAGGATCAGGGGAAACTCCTGGTGACACTCCTTCCCACTTATGTGCTTACTCAAAAATTAAAATGGGTTGGTTAACCCCTGCTATCGTTACGACTGATGGATCCATGATTAGTCTTCCAGCTATAGAGGCATCTAATCAAGAGAGTGTATTGAAAATATTTCTTTCAAACCAAACGAATAGTGTTACTCTGCATGAATATTTATTGATTTGTTTCCGAAATCAAACTGGGTTTGATAGTGCTCTTCCAGGGTCTGGTATCCTTATCTGGCACATTGATGAATGCAACAAGTATGAGGCAAATGACGGGGAGAGACGGAAGCTCGTTGATTTGGAGGAAGCTGATGGTGGTTTCGATCCCTCAGGTATTCTATGGGAACAGCTTGATTACACAAATAAAACAGCTCCCCTTGGTGTAATGCTACCTGATGATAATGGTAATATTAATGATCCTTGGTTACCAGGAAGTATTTTTGACGCTGGAACCTTTCCCAATAGTAATAGTAATGATGGAATCATTACAAACATTCATATTGCTATTAATAAAATAAATCAGGTTAACATCACAGTCTCTTACGACCCTCTTCCTTGGAACTACGAACTTTGGCTAATGAATCGGTCAATGCCTAATTTCATTGATGAGGAGCCTTCTATGATAGAAGATGGTTCCACAATGTACGGAGTGAGTCAAAAATTCAAGGTAGTTTGGCATTCAAATAGAACAGGCGTTCTAGATATCTATGGAGCCATAACAAATGATGCAGGCCACAACTGGATTTCATCAGTTCAAATAACTTCTAGCAACGCAAGTGATTATAGTCCATCTTTAATTATTGGTTATCCTCCTTCTTACTGGTGTCCAATCTACAAAGAAAATAAACCAATTTCATCTTGGAGTACTAGTTTAAACGCCAGACCCCCTCCACATTACGTTGTAGCCTTTGTTTCTAACCGAACTGGGAACCCAGAGATTTTCCTAACAGTAAGTCCTGACTTCTTCACTTGGAGCCGCCCGGTACAAATAACTAATGATTCTGCTCATGATATTGATCCTTGTTTATTCCAGACTACAGAAGGAGAATTAGGTCTATTTTGGGCTTCAAATCGAAGTTCTAATTTCGAAATCTATTGCAATAAATATCCCTGGAACAAATCAAAGATAATACAAGTCACTAATAATATTCTTTTGGACCGTGGCCCTTCTTATTTTTTCTCTCAAAATAACACCCACCTCTTAGCTTTTGAAAGAAGAAGTGGAGGGATTTCCAGTATTCAATTTCTCAGCACTGATGACTTAACAATTTGGCCACTTAACTCTATTACTTGTACTAATCCCCTTTATGACTCCACTGAACCATCCCTTATAGAATGCAGTGATAGAACATTAATGATAGCATATACTGAATTTAACGTAACAATTAATGAGATACATCAGATAGTTTCCTCAAATTGGACCCATTGGAGTTTACCGCATAGGATGATATTTCTAAAGGAAACAAGAAGCCCTTCACTAATAGAAGCTGCCTGTGGGGCTTTGTTAATGGCTTATACCGCATATAATTCTTCTCAACTTCCACATATATACCTTATTTTCACAACCCAATGTTACCATATAGGAGTCGGTATAAGATATCCACAAGATACTGGAGATTCATTTTTTAATCCTTCTCGTGTTGAGTATAACTCTGATTGGGTATTTTCTGGAGAGTTACGCCTAAACGAATCTGATTTTACAGCACCTGGGAATAATATAACTCTTATTATTACAGATACTAAAAATACTTGGAATGAGTCTGACGATAAGATGATAACTGAACGCGAATTAAGACCTGGGGATCCTCCTCCTCCCTTTGAGATTGAACTTAATTTTCCAGCGCTAGGACTGGGGAGGTTTACAATTCCGTTACAAGAGCTCATTGTTTATATTACTCCAGAAGAATTACCTACAGGGACGATTCTTCGCTTTCAAATAATCTGGTGGTATAAAGATCTAAATGAGCAGCAAAAGAATATTAATTCCTCAATCTTTGTGGAATTGTTAATCCCTCAACAACACGTACAAATCGAAGGTAACATACCACAGACAACAATTGACACACCAATAACGAGGCAAGCTCCAATAATAAGTGGATTTGCTAGTTATGGTGTAGAATCTATAACTCTCTCTTTGTACAACACCACAGGTGCACTACCACCACTCGAACAATGGATAGGTCACTATACTGTAGTTAATCCCCGTAAGACTATTGAAACCGCTCTTAATACTATCAACGAACTCTACTCCCAACAAACTATTGTCCTCACCGAATTAGCAAAAGCTAGAGGTACCTGGACAGCTTTTCTTCACAATCTACGCGATAACGTAATTACAAAGGTCATAGCAACCTCAAATGGTATCTATCCTCGCAAGAATGAAACTATATTTCTCCATAAATTACCTTGGGATACGAATAGCCCACGATTAACACAAATCTTACCGATTGAGCCTCATGTGGAAGATTTTCCAATAACTTTTTCAGAGGAGATTCAGGATGATCGAGGGAGTTTCAATTATGGGATTGACCAGTCTTCCATTACTTTTGTATATAGAGTTCTAAATACTGAAGACCCATGGATGGATGTCTATTACTCAGATACTGACTCTAATTGGTCTAAAAGTGGTAATATTTATAATTACACACTAGATTTAGAGAATCTTGATAAGCCAATATATATTGCATATTATTGGACTACTAGAGACTTAGCTATTCCAAGTAATTGCGGATTTGATGGAGATCGGGAAAATCCATATTTTATCGGCATTTATCCACGAGATACTGAAACCTATACAACGATAATTTATGATACAGTCATTATTACAGTTCCCTGTACAGAAACTCCTCTCACAACTATTGCTGAAACCACGACTAGTACACCTACATCTACAACTGGTACGACAATAGAATCAGGTGAAGCCACTGGATTCCAACTTCTTATACTTATTGGAACATTGGGAGCATTATCTATAATGATTAAGAAAAGACGTGGAAAACCCCAATCTCCTTTCTTTTAAAAATGCCTTTTATATCACTCGTGATATTTAAGTGGATCAGGAATATCAGGAATGTCTGGAGTCGCTCGTAAAGAAAGTTTTTTTCTACATTCCATACAAATGCCTGTTGGATGGGGACGCATCATTAATTTGCCACATCTTTTACAAGGTCCAAGAACTTCACCCATTTGTAAAAAAATCACCTCAAGTAACTATGAGTACAATAGGCAAAGACTAATAAAAAGTTATCGTCCGGCGAAAATATTCTCAAAATTGTTTTTCTAATGGCTTCTGACTCGAAGAAGAATCCTCAGATTCAATTGTTTCTTTTCTCCAAGAAAGAAGTCCTGATTGTTGAAATAATTGGAATAAAATCAACCCAAAATACCCTCCTAAGAATATTCCACTTATCAAACTAAAAAACGTCATTATTAGTATTAATTGAAAAGGAAGTCCTTTACCTAAAAGTATACCAATTAGTATAATCATATTTGTGGCCGTTCCTAATCCTGCTGCAACAACTATCTTAATGTGATCAAATTTCTGAGAGGAAATTAAGGCTGAAAGTGATAGATATATGATTTCAAACACGGATGCTTCTCCAACTGAGATTATAACGGCAACCACTCCAAGGGGATTGCCCGTGAAGAGCTCAATAAAACCCTTTATAATTCCGGTTAATATAACCGTCCCCTTCTTCCTTTTAGTGAATAGAAAAACAAGGACAAACCAAAAAACGTGCAACCCAGCAAAAAGCTGTCCTCCTCCAGCTACTATTATATTAAATATATTAGCGATATTTGCTATAACACTACTTAATACTCCTCCTAAAGCGGCAAAAAGTGCTATGATGACTAGATCGCTTGTTTCATAGTAATATGAAGGGGAGGACTGGTTATCGTTTTGAGATGATTCCATATTAAACCACCATTTTATCAAAATTTATCTCCTTAAAGATTAAGTTCAGGAAAAACTTCCCTTACCAAATCAGGAGTAATTCCATAAAGATTGAGGACTAAAATGTCAATTTCTTTCTCTAATTCTCGGATATTTAAATTTAATTGATCCAAGTTCATATTTTCTTTCTTAAATTCTTGTACCAGAGAATATTTCCTTTGATATTGGGATTGAAGAATTTTAGCCCTTTTTTCGACCCGTTTGACTAAGTTGAATTCTTCATCAGTGATTGGTACTTTAATAGGAAGACTTAAGAACTTCTTTTGGGTGAAATGAGGAAAATCTTGCCGATAAGGATCTGCAAATTCCATAAAATAGTACTTGTGAATTAATTTAGAATTTAATACTCCCATTAGATATTCTAATGTAATTAAGGTATTTTTCTTTAATTTGAAGAGATAAACAACTTGATTAACCCAACGATTGTCATAATCTACAGCAGTATTGATTCCTTGACCAGTTTTTCTAAGAAGAAGCTTTGGTTTATGATAAAGGTCTGAATCCTTATAGTTTATACCAACACGAGTAGGATCAATATATTTCTGGCCCTTAATACAATACCGCTGGATTTGATGCCCCACTAAGAAAGGTTGATCCCTACCAATTCTTTGAGGGGTATCAAATACAATAAAATCAGTTGTATCATTTTCAGTTACTTTTTCATGACATTCAGGATTGCTACAATCCTTAGCTTTAATACCATCAGTATTGAGAAGACTGGGAGGGGAAGACCACCAACCACAAGATGAGCATTGTACAATTTTCCCATTTTTATTCAGTTCTACTCCTCTGGCATTATCTACGAGATCTCTTAAAGGGAGAACTTCAATTTTGCTGGAAAAAACATCTTTCTCTATTAATTCCTTAAATTTTTCAAATCCAATTGAAAAGATGTCTAATTGATAATCAAGATTCTCTAGAAATCTACCTTGATTACAGGGAATTGTATAGAGGGAAGATATTTTTCTCTGGCCTTTCTTAAGGAGTTCTTTTGCTTTAGCGGGGATAAAACGGATCACCTCAACTTTATGATCGAAGATTGAAGATTGTTTTTCAACAATTAATATCATGCAAGGCTGAGTTATTTTCGAAAAAACATTTTCTCCCAAATTTATTATTTTTATGATTTTACATACTTCTAAAATGAATTTTCTTGTATCTGTATAATTCTCATTTAGAAGAAGTGTATTCGGAATGACAAAACCTAAACGGCCACCCTCTTTTAAAGCCATCAAACTTTTTTCTAAAAATAGACTCCATGAGTCGACTTGTTGTGTTCCAACCCTGTAGCAATTTAATAAGTTTGAGGAAAAAAGTTCTGCTCCCCATGGAGGATTTCCGAGAATAACATCAAATTTCCCATCAGTCTCTGGGAAAACAGTTTCCCATGGCATTGGATCTATATTATTCGAAGGAATCTGAAATAGTTCTATTAATTTCGCTGTTAAAGTTTTTTTAACACGCTTCTCTATCTCAAAAATCCTTTTCTGTACTTCTTTAAAGGAGGAAATATCATTTGTACTTTTGTAGATCTCTTTATAATGAAGACGTAATTTTTTTAGCATTTTAGAGTCAATTGAGTGATTAAATGATGGGGGTGGAAGAAGTGCATTAAAAACTTTAAAATTAGCATTAAAATTAAGGCAATTAAGGCTTTTTAGAGTCTTTGCAATTTGATAGTCATCAATATCGATCCCATACAGTTGATCAGCAATAATTGATTTTCTGACTTCTTCACTTAGGGAATTGCTTTTACTAGCCGAATAATGTGATAAGAAAAATTTAAGGGCTTGTACAAGAAAAATCCCCGCTCCACAAGCAGGATCAAGAACCTTTAGTAAATTAGCATTATTATAATTTGTTTTCTTATGAAGGTACGCAATGGTGTGATAAACCATGAACTCTACTATATAATCTGGAGTATAATATTGACCAAGAATTTTCCTTTTTGAACTAGTTTGACTTCTCATTTTCTAATATGCCATCCATTCCCCTCTATTTAAGTTGTGAGAAAAAGAAGGGAGTGGTGATAAAAGCTCCCTTTATAGGATTAGCGGATTGAGAGTCTGGAATTACTTAGGGCATAATATCGGTATCTTTGAGTGTCTTTCGCTTGGCGTGTCTTGCTATGTCAATTGCGCCCTTTGCTAGAGTGTAACAATAGGCCTCGAGTTGTTTGTTTAGGTAATCTACAGCGTCGGCAGAAACTCTTGACGCTCCGGAATCTCGGATCACTCGTTCGACACGTGCTTTAGCAAATGCTCGAGACTTTGGCCCTGTTGGGGACATCTTAGGAGCACCTATCTTTGACACTGCTAGCTTAATATCGTCAGCTTGTACTGTTTTTCTACCTGCGGTGTTAGCGAGGTTAATTGCAGTCTTACTCGCTTTTCCACCAAACTCAGCACATAATTCATCCATACGTCCTATTGCTTTCGCTGATATTCGTTCTGCACCTGCAGATTTCATTATAGCTTCAATTCGTGCTTTTGCAAAAGTAGCCATGTTTTTTTCACCTTTTCTACATTTCTACACATTATGCTGTGTTGAAAGTCTAGGTTAGTCTCTCTTTCATCAGTTTAAAAGGTTTTACCTTCTAAATTAAAAATATGACCGATGTCGTGTTACTAGACTATTCATTAGCAAACGTGAAAATGCTATTGTACATGTACTTCCGATAACATGAAGTAAAACGACTTTATCTCTGCTGGGTCTCTCATCTAAAAAACAAGGTTTTCTACCACTTTCATAATACATACCTTCTACGACTTTTCTTGAATTCTGCGGCCGAAGGGGAAATTGAATATTTTGGGAAATAAATTTTAGGAGAATTAATGGTTGAAAAAATCTCCAATATCAACTCTATAACCAAGGGCATAAAGAAAAGGATTTTAATATCAGCTAATATTAGGAATTTTTGTGATTCAGATTCTCCAATGTTATCATGCTATCTACCCAAAAGAATACAGTTGATCGATTGTAATAATTATTTTATTCTTATATTAATTCCGAACCAAAATGTTTAGGATTTAAATATTACTTAATTTAATCAGTGATAGACTAAATAGGTGAATATATGCAATTCACAAATCGAGATAGAATTATTTTCACTATATCTACACTCCTTGTTGTTGGCTTTTTGATTTTTAGAGAAACTCTTAATCCTCTTCTACTCATTTTATTCATGGCAATTGGCTTAGCAATAGCCATCCTTGCCTCCGAAAAAGCAGTGGGAGGAATAGAACTACTTGGTAAAAAACTTGGGTTAACTCCGTATGTCTCAGGTGTATTGTCCTCTCTAGCCAGTAATTCCCCAGAATTAGCAATTGGCGCTTTTGCTATTTTAAGTGGGAAAGTAGAGTTCGCAATTGCCTTCATTATTATTGCAATTGGATTTAATATTCTTATGCTAGGTTTTTTAATTATTATTGGTAATTTTAAGAGGAAAGCACCAATACTAATTCCTGAAGAAGTTGTAGAGATTGAGGTTCCTATTGTTAGGGTAGCAATTGTAATTGTTGGATCTATCTTTGTTCTGGGAATTGTACTTTTTGCTCTCGAAGTTTTTGAGATAGCAACAAGTCCTCTGGGTGAACATACAATACCTTTCTTACCCTATGAGGCCAATATCATAATGGTTGTTGTCTACCTTTTTTATTTATTCTTTATTATAAGACACAATCTTCAGAAGAAAGTCAAAACTGTTTCAAATCAACAACAAAATGGAGAATTTATTGCTCATGAACTAACGATTAGTCGAACTTTCTTAATTAGTATATTAGTATTAGCTTTTGCTATGATCTTTTTTGCAGGTGAAATGATCTCCTCGTCAGTTGAGCTCTTCCTTGAACAATCTCACGAAATTGGAATTACTCTTAATGAATTTCAATTGGCTTTTTTCATTGGAGCTGCTGCATCTATCCCTGAACATGCTATTGCTCTACTCGCAGTTCGACATGAAGGAGGTATCGAATTAGGATTAGGTAACCTTATAGCGGGAAGTATGCAAAATCTTCTGTTGATGACAGGATTGGTCTCTCTTTTCTCATTTATTGCATCTTTAATAGGAATAAGTGGCAATGATCCGAGAGGCATTCCACTTGTTCATGAAATTGAGGGAGGAGCACCTATCCCATTCCTTTTAGTGCAATTTGGGTTTGCGTGGCTGCTATTATTTCTCATCAAGTCATCTATGACTGATGACAGACGATTAGACATTTATGAGGGTTTTACTATCACAATTGCTCAAGTATTTGTTTTTGTTATTTTCTTACGTGGAATTCTAGCTTTTTGATGTGAAGTAGACTACTTTTCTACATAACAGTATTGGTTTGTGATCTTTCAGCAACCTTTACTTGAGCTAGTTTTACAAGATCTAAAATAACCACACCAATAATAACGATACCAAAGATAACGAACCAATGTTCAAATGTCAATGCAACAAATCCAAATATTTGGGCTAATGGGCCAACATATACTATGAAAAGATGAAGGATAAAGGCAGAGAACACAGCTGATAGCAGATAAATATTATTAAATGCATTGGTCAAGAACACACTCTTTCCATCTGGTGCCCGCGACACAAAAACTTGGAATAATTCAAAAACCACTGAAACAGTTAAAGCTATAGTTCTAGCGAGTGCCAGTGTTTCAGGATTTTCTAAAGCAAGGGGATCGAATTGTAAAAAGAGCACCATGGTTGCTGCAAAAGAAATAATCCCTGCTGCTAATGAAAAGATTAGAATCTCACTAAACATATTACTTTTTCGTCCTCTGGGTTTTCGTTTCATGACCTCTGGATCTCCAGGATCTACTGAGAGTGCAAGAGCTGGAAGACCATCAGTTAGCAGGTTGATCCATAAAATGCCCAAAGCCAAGTAGGGAGAGGGTAATCCTAATAGTACAGTAGCAGTAAAGACAACTAGGATTTCATCAAAATTTGAACTTAATAAATATCGAATGAATTTCTTCATATTATCGTAAATGGTTCGTCCTTCTTCAACCGCGGACACAATTGTCGCAAAATTATCATCCATGAGTACCATGTCGCTTGCCTCACGTGCTACATCTGTCCCAGTTATCCCCATAGCAACGCCGATATCTGCCTTTTTCAATGCGGGAGCGTCATTCACTCCATCTCCAGTCATGGCAACAACTAAACCAAACTCATCTTGAAGTGTTTCTACAATTCGTCGCTTAATACTTGGTGAAGCACGTGCACATACATCTAGATCTTTTAAAACTTCAATGAATTCGTTATCATTCATCGCTTCAAGTTCTGAAGAAGTATGAGCTAAATAAAAGGCATCCTCATAAGGTTTTAAATCTAAAGATTTAGCAATGGCTAGTGCAGTCGCCAACTGATCTCCAGTAATCATTATAATTCTAATACCAGCATCTTTACATTTTGCAATAGCTTGTTCGACTTCCAACCTCGGAGGATCAATCATACCCACTAATCCTGTAAATGTCATGTTCGTTTCGACAATGTCTTCTGTAAAATTTGTCAAATCATTTAGTAGGTTTCTTTGAGCTAATCCTAACACCCGAAAAGCTCGATCCCCTAACGCTTTGTTTGCTTCATTTATCTCTTCACGCATTTTATCATCTAGTGGAACAACAGTATCTCCTTGTAGGATATGAGAACAATGGTTTAACACAATTAGAGGGGATCCTTTCATAAATGCCCAAGTTTCTTCTAGATTTGGTCGTTTTCGGCTATAAACCATTGTCATACGCTTACGATCACTATCAAAGAAAATTTCGCCATCTTTTTTCAATTCATATCCTTCCTCCCATCGATTCATTAGAGCAGCTTTCATGGCGCTAACAATAAGTGCACCTTCAGTCGGATCTCCTTCACAGGTCCATTCATTAGTCGTGGAAGAATACTTAATAGAAGAAGTATTACATAACGCTCCAGCTTTTAAAGATTGATAAAGGTCTTTATGATCTTTAACATCTAGACGAGATTTCTTTTCCATTTGAATGAAGGTACCACGTGGTAAATATCCACTACCCGTCACTTCAATAAATCCTAATGAATGTGTCCAAATACGTTGAACAGTCATTTTGTTTTGAGTCAGCGTACCCGTCTTATCAGTACATATAACCTCTACAGAACCTAAAGTTTCAACTGCAGGTAATTTTCTGATTATAGCTTTCTTTCGAGCCATACGTTGTACTCCAATAGCGAGTGTTAGAGTAATAGCTGCAGCTAATCCCTCAGGAACAGCCGAAACGGCCAACGCAATAGCTGTTTCAACTACTTCTATTAAATTCTCTTCAATTCTACTTAATTGAGCAATTAAAACAATAATAACAACGAGTAACACAATAACGCCAAGAGCTTTTCCCAATCGTGATAATTGAATCTGCAAAGGGGTTTCTTGTTCTTCAGCTTCAATTGTCGATTGAGCAATTTTCCCCATTTCAGTTTTCATACCAGTATTAACTACAATAGCTTTCCCTCTTCCTTTCACTGTGGTAGTACCCATAAAGGCAGTATTCCTTCTATCCGCAATAGGAATTCTTTCATCCATAATTGGATCCACTATTTTGTCAACAGGTACAGATTCACCTGTTAGAAGACCTTCTTCTACTCTAAGACGACTAACTTCAAAAATTCGTCCATCTGCAGCAATAGTTTCCCCCTCGTACATCAATAATATATCTCCAGGAACAAGATCTCGTACATCCACACGTGTCTCCTTCCCCTCTCTGATAACTAGAGTATC
>JBHLKY010000003.1:120594-257552 GCA_048886185.1 Candidatus Hermodarchaeota archaeon | reverse complement strand
AAAGACCAGTAAGTTAAAGTTTCACATCAATCGAGAATTTTTATGATGATTGCTCTGATATTTTAGATATTCCATTCACTTTCAATTAAAGGTATGAAGTGTGAGGGTAATAAAAATCGTATTGTGCTTGTGTATTATGTTGTTTTGTTGTTTATCGCGAGTTTTATCACTAGATCAATTCCGATAGACCACTAGCACTTTCAATTAAATCAACTAAATAAGCTGAAAAACGAGCAGCAGGACCCCCATCAATAATATCATGGTCAAGAGAGATTGTTATCTGCAAACATTGCTCTTCTTTTATAGAATCACCAGATTTAACGAGTTTTTGGGTGATTCCACCAATTGCGAAATTGAGGGTAGTTATCCCCCCAAATCCACCTACCCACCCACGAGTATTAGTAAACATACCAACAGAGGTAACCACAATTAATCCTCCTTGTTTCTTAATATAAAAAGGATCTTTAATAATCCGTCTTATCAGACGATGACGAATAAATGCTGGAATGTATGGATAAAATCTTTTAAGGACTCCAGGATCAAGCAGCTGATTTTCCTCTGTTACTACCATACTTTGTGCAGTCCGAATTTCCCTAGAAATAGATAGTAAGTCTTTCGTCGTGGTTTTCCGAATAGAATAAGGAATGGGAATAACTTTGTTTGGTAACTGTCTTTCCACCATAACAATTATATCAATGTCATTAAACGTTACCAGCTCTTTTCTCCCCTTACGATATGAATTAAACTCTGGAAATTGAATGAGAGCGTCACTGATACATTTAACAATCCATGCTGTGAAAGAAATTTTTTCCCCTGTCTTCTCTGAAAACTTTTTTATCAATTCTTTACCTTTAGAAACAGGAACTTCAATGTAACCTATGGAATAATGCTTCTTTAAAAATTCATCATATATCTCACTAAGAATCTGTCGGTTGAGAGGAAAATCTTTGAGAGAGTAATCTCCAAGAATATCTGTTGATTTTATATGTGAGGACATTTAACAATCTCCAATAATACCTAAGGATGCATTAATATTCGAAATTCCTAAAAAGAAAAACGATAAGTCGATATGAGAAATTCGTAGAGTATTTGTACAGTATTGATATTTTACTATATACACTAGTTTTATTTTTTCGCATAACCTCGCGCCACTTATGACAGAGCTTAAAGCCACCTGGGTTGTCTATCGCAATTATGCGATACCTACGATGTTTTTCAGGTGAATACCAAGGGTGAGGCTCAGATCTTTTTAATTTAATTTTTTTTCTTCGATATTAATCTCAAGGGTCTTTTTACTGACAATTTTATGAACATCTGAACCTTTCAAGCGGTCAATTAATGTGGTTTTGCCCACGCCCGTATTTCCTAACACTGTTACACGGATATCTCTATCAAACAAACTTGAACCTCATATAGGATATAAATCGTTGAAGTCACTTCGCTCTCTCTGTATTGTGACAACAAAAAAGAATGCTTACCTAAAAACTAATTGATTCAATCACTACATAAAGGAATTACCCCTAAGTAGTCATTTATGAATCAGACCTCAATATTAATAATTTAAGATAAATGCATAAGTGCGAGCTGGAGAGAATCACTCTGCTAGAATTTCAACTAATATCTCCCTATAAACCTCGTAGTGACCCAATTTATCAAGAAATTTTTAAGTTGGATTGAACAATGATTTAGAGTTTTTACTAAAAAAGATAAAAAATCTAGTGAAATAATTCTCTATAATGAATGAGAAAAGGAAAAGGGGGAGTTTAATACCCTTTACTTCTTCTAAAAAGCACCACACCCAGAATCAGACTGGTAATCACTAGAAAGAGGGGTGTGCTAGGTGTTCCGCTGGTGGTAGTTGTCGTTTCGCTAGTCATGGTACTGGTGGTATTGGAGGTAGACATAGAGGTCATTCTTGTTGCTGAAGTCTCCTCAGGAATAATGGCACTTGCAACAAATTTGGGGATAATATGAGGATCACGCCACTGATGAGAAGTGGTCACAACCACAATATCTTCACGGGGCATAACGTAGATAATCTGCCCATCGTACCCACTGGCTGTGTACCCTGCGACGGATTTGACAGCATCTTCATAGGTCCACCACTGGTAGCCATATCCAGCAGCCCCAGGTAACAACGCGTTTTCAGGCGCCACATGAGTACTCGTTGAGGTGTTAACCCAGTCAGCCGGTACAATTTGCTTATTATTCCATGAACCATTATTCAAGTAAAGCTGCCCAAATCGTGCCATCCCGCGGGGAGTGAGGTAGAGTTGATTTCCACCGTGGCTGCGGCCATGAATATCCGTCTGCCAAATAATATCGGGCTCTTCAATCCCTAACGGTTCAAAGAGGTATTCAATGGCAAAATCAAGGGTTTTAGTATAGCCCGTTGTTTGTTGAAGAATCGCAGAGAGGACATGTGAAGCCCCAGTGTTGTAGTTATAGGCTGTGCCTGGGTCGCTCACCATAGGTTTATCCAAAATATACTGGAGCGTATCATTGGTCCTCGTCATTAGAATATGCTCGGGTTCATCGTTCCACTCTAGACCTGTGGTCATCGTGAGGAGGTGTTCAAGAGTCATGGCCTCCTTTCGGGAATCAGTGTTATTAAATGTCATATCAGGGAAAAAATCTAAGACTTTTTGATGCACGTCCTGAATAAATCCTTCTTCAATGGCGATTCCAATGAGAGCAGAAGTAAAACTCTTTGTTACAGAGTACAGAATATGCCTGGATTCTGGAGTATATTGGTATCCTTCGCCTGTGTAGTATTCCTCAAAGACCAAGTGGCTATGCCGAATTACTAACAAGCTGTCAAGACCCTCGATATCATTCCCTCCAAATCCTTGAATTCCCTCCAAAACCGTGGAATCTAGGCCTTGCTCCTCAGGCGTGGATGTAGGCCAGTCAATGCCCGTAACGGAGGGATATTCATAAGGGGGATAATCCCCCCAGAGTTTGATGGTTCGGTCAACTCCACACGAAGCAATTATTGTCCCATCATGGGAAAATGCCGTCCCTACAACAGTATTCATATGCCCAGTCAGGTCTTGTACGTTTCCAGTAGTAAGATTCCAGAGTTGAACAGGTGTAGGTTGTATTGGATCTGAGGGCACACCACCTCCTGAAACTAAAATATCAGGGTCAAGGGGTGAGAAATCAACTGTAAAAACATGGTAACCAACATCATGAGTCTGAAGAAGAGCACCTGTGTCAACGTCCCAAAGTTTAACGGTTTCATCAGAACCTCCAGAGGCAAGAATCGAGTTATTGGCTGAAAAAGAGACAGTTTGGACATGATCTTCATGGCCTGTAAGGGTACGTATCTCAAGGCCAGTCGCCACATCCCAAATTTTAATGGATTTATCTCCAGAGCACGTTGCAAGTAATAATCCGTCGGATGAAAAATCAACACTCCACACTATGTCGGTATGCCCTGTCAAGTTATGGATAAGTGTTCCATCAGTCACATTTCTTAAAATGGTAGTATTCCTATAAGGGTATGCGAGTAAGTCCTTTTCTATCGGTGAAAAGGCTATTTGCCATCCCCGAAAGGCCTCATGCCACGAGTCTATAAGGTTGCCAGAAGTAACATTCCAAAAATTGATCTTTTGATCATTCCACCCAGCTGAGGCTAAGATTGACCCATCTAAAGAGAAATCTAGAGAATAAGCATTAAAGTAATGCCCTTGGAGTAAGTGAATAGTTTGGCCATTGATTACATTCCACACACGAACACTGCCATCACCACTACTAGAAGCTATCATTGAATCATCGGGAGAAAAAGCTAGATCCCACACTTGCTGACCATAGCCAGTTAAGTTAGCAAAGTTCGTTGTATAATCTATCATTGATGATATGAGATTATTTTCCGTAATACTGTCATTAATTCCACTAGAAAAGAATATTCCAGTGATGCTTGTCAGTAAGATGAGTAGAATTACTACTAGATACTTATGTTTTTTCATGAGTTCACTATTTCCTTCATTGGTCGAAACGTAATAATGAGTCTAAAATTTCATTTAAAAAAAATAAATATATTTATATATATTTATATTTATATTATATATTTTTTTTATCCAAATAGGAAACTAGTCTTATCGTCAGTAATTGGCTTTATAAAGCAGAATTACCAAGAATATAATGAAATAAAATTTGTGGAAATTAAGATTTTTTGGGAAACCTATCGTTTGGTGGCTCTAGGAGTTTCATAACCCCTCTAATGTAACCAATTGATCAGGAAACATGCTCGAAAAGCCACATTCGGTTTTAATTTGATAAACATTTGTTTTCGTAAACATAGAAAGGAGTTCCATCCTAGTAAAAATTATTTCAACCTTTATGTATGCAGAAACAGTCAGGATCGATGTAAAACGCCATATATCGGTAAAATTGAACTTTCATTGTTCCATTCTTCTCAGTGATCTGAAATATTCAAGTGATTTATATTAAAGCTTTCTATCATTAATCACACTGAGCTTCAGGAGTCAGGAGCTTCTCTGAGAGCGGTGTCGGTCTCAACTCTGTACGCTTTTTGCGATTTTTGAGGATTGAGAAATGAGTGAGTAATTCTTTGATTAGTTCAATGAATCCTACTGACTAGTCCATCAAATTCCTTATCAAAGCTCAAGAGATAATCGATCCCCTTTTTCTTTGCGTAGGTTAGGAGTGAACAGTCGGTAAAGCTCAGTGGTCTTTTTGGTGTACAATATTGTTGAAATATCGCCCATATTTCCCCGAGTATTTCGTGAGGAATCGGTTGTACTATACAAATTGCTTCTGATCCCAGAAAGAGGTCGTATACCTCTTTCACTAGTGCTTTATTCTTTGTTCGAGCCCATGTCACGGTGATTGCTTCATCCAAGATATAATCGGTTGTGATTCGTGCTCCCCATTTTCCTGTCACCAAATCCTCTAGCAGCTTATTGGTTCGGTCATGATTATTGTCATCTTTATTAGCGAGAGCGACGAAAAAACCCGTATCTATTAAAATGGCCATCTTCATGACTTTCCATAAAGTGTTTCATCAATTGTACTTGAGAGCTCTTTGGTATCCTCTCCCCAATGAGATGCCTTTGCTCGAATTTTTTTGATTTCTTCGGGTGTGAAAATTTTTGATCCTGCTTGTAACCTTTCAACCAGCAGATCTATATTATCAGTAAGGATATTTACCGCGTACTCTAATATTTCCTGTTGAGTTACCTGTTGATTGGTTAAGAGGTATATCCGGGCTTGAAGTTGTTTTAATTTCTCTGTCTCTGTAAATTTCACTGTTGACATTGCATTATACCTGGTAGTACTTTTACACCGAGTATTATAAGTGTTATGATTTCGTTATCTTCATCCTTTGATGGTATGGAAATTAAAATTTTTTAGTAAAGCTATCGGCTGGTGGCTTCAGGAGTCAGGAGCTTCTTGTAGAGCGCTTTCGGTCTAATCTCTGTACGCTTTTGGTCTGTTTTCGGAGTATTTTTGTAAATTGATCTATCCTTCCCCTTTTCCCCAAAATCTTTTTAGGAGTTAATGTCTAGATTTGATCAATTCACGTTTTGGAGTTTTCTTAAGATGTCTAAGGAAGAAAATAAACGAATCGCGAGAATGGTGGTAGAAGCTTATAATAGTAATAATTTAGCGTTATTTGATAATTGCTTTGATCCTAATGTCGTATGGAAAAATCTCCCCTATCGTGAAGAACCAGAGAGAAGGGGGATAAAAGCAGTCAAATCACTATTTCAAGAAGGTTTGATTGCTTTTCCTGATTTAAAATATTCAATACAAGAGATTGTGGCTGAAAAGGATAAAGTTTGGCTTTATGGCCCATTTGAAGGAACCCATAAGGGGTACTTTATTGGGATTCCACCTACAGGAAATCGGGTTAAGTATGACATGGCATTTCTTTTTCATTTTAAAAATAATAAAATTGTGAAGGCATCTGTAATCCTTGACTCGCTGACGATATTTATCCAGCTTGGAAGAGCGATTCTGAAAGAAAATAAAGAAGAGCAAATTAGAGAATATTTACTTTCCCTCCAAGTATTGGGATTACTTCGCAAAAATATTAAAATTTAATCTAGGGAAAATGGTGATTGGCATTAATCGCACCAGGGCTAATTTTTTTAAAAAATTGTGGAAATTCAGCGAACCTATCGTCAGATGGCTTTAGGAGTCGTTAACTTCTCATAGAGCGCTCCCGGTTTAATCTCTGTACGCTTTTGTATTATTTTTCGGGGAATGGAATTCTTTCAAGAATAACAAATTTTATATCATTCTTTCCAGATATTCTCCCTAGAGTGAGGAGTGAACGAAAATGGAGGCCCGTCCAATCTTATTCTTTCAAATATGCCTTTTCAGTTATACTTTATTTCTTTTCATTGGTTCTGTTACTGGTTCGGATTCAGTATTTCAGGGAGAGGTTCTTGGCCATCTTGGTGATTTCGGGATTGCAGGAGTGTCACCTCCCAATTACACTAATTACACTATTAGCTATCAGCACTATGATGTCGCTGGCTATGACACTGTGATTTTTCGCCTCGGTTTTAGTGGGGAGATACCCGTTGAAATTACTCATCTTGATGTTACTCAGGAAATCACGGCTTTCAGCCAAACTTGGAATTATTCTCATGGGAGTGTTGATTTCTTTTCCCCCCTTACACTCGTGTCTGGTGGTTCTGCTACCTTCCAAGTTACTGGCTCCCCTTATTTCATTGAGGGTGGGCTGTTTCATGTCAAGATCACGACGGCTAATCTGGGCATTTATTGGCCTTCCTTCAGCTCAGAGGGTATTTCCAAGAGTCTCCCAGACTGGCCATTAACCACTTCTCCCTCTATTAATGCTACTAACTCCTTTCCTAGATGGTTGTATTTTTTTCCTCTCTTCTGTGTTTTCATTTTACTTTCAAGACAACGGACTAGAAATAAGTTGAATTAATTAAGCGGAACTATCATCAAGTAGCTTCAGGAGTCGTTAGCTTCTCATAAAGCAGATTCGCTCACTGTTAAAGTTCAGGAAAACTACAATCTCTTTAGAACTACTTTGATGAATATGATGATTTAATTCATTAGATTTAAAAAGGTTAGTAAGTTAAAGTTTCACATCAATCGAGGATTGATGAGAATTCTAGATTTGAAGATATTCTCTAAGAGGTGAGTAAATTTTGAGTAGAAATATAAAAAATTTCTTGACTAAAATTTCTATACCGCTGGTATTTTGCCTTATTGTATTTTTGAGTGGGTGTACCTCACCAGAATCAGAACCAAAACTTCGTCAAAAAGATTTATTTGATGGGGATATGGAGGTTGCTGGAAATGGTTTGATTAATGCGTATTGGACTGATTGGTGGTTTTTTAACACGAATGATAAAGTTACCGCTACTATTACGAATTTTAACGATGTCACAGATTGTAAAATGCGAATGTATTTTACTCAAGTAGCTACAAGTGCAGTTTCAGTGGGAGTATTAGTGGAAGACAACGGCTACAAGGAATATTCGGTTTCCCATAATGGTACTTATCGATTCGAGTTTAGAGCGGATGAATTTAACCCACTTGCACCTACCCCATCGATTTCATTTCATTTGAAGGTTGTGAAGGAATGGTGGGAATAAATTGGTTATAAGCCATGGCTATTGTTCTCTATTTAAGGAGGAAAGACTAATGTGTAATCCTGCATCTTCTCGTTTTCAACTCCTAAGAAACCCGATCCAAAGCTTTTTATGATGATTGCTTTGATATTTAGATATTCCATTCACTATTAACTAGAGGTATGATGTGTGAGGGTAATAAAAATCGTATTATGCTTGTGTATTATGTTTTCTGTTCAAAATTTCCATCCTTTGTCAGTTGGTGCCAATTCAGAGTTATTTCTCATCCCTGATGGCACTATAGTATTGGAAGAAAATACATTTTTTCTTAATGAGGCGGTTAGTGACCCCTTTGGCATTGAATGGGTCATTGATTACAGTATTACTGAAGAAGTTTTGGTGACTTCTCTTTCCAGTTCTATTGTGAAATTTGAGAAAGATTACACTTTGTCTATCAATGATGCCTACCAAAAGCGGGCTTCTGTCACCTACTTTCCTACTCATTATGGCGTTAAATTTCTGGATGACGACTTTTACGAACTGGCTGATGAAAATGCTTCAACTTTTTCGTTTCGCCTCACTCGAAATGTTAACAAATACACAGGCGAGCGGGTCCTGGCCCAAAATCCGTATGGGGCAACGCATGTCATCCTGCTCGCGTTCTATGATAGTTCTGAAGTATATAGTTACACGTGGGACTTTGCCTCTAGTTTTGGGGCGGTTGGGAGTCTCACCAATGTTTTCGATGTCAATGTGACGGATTGGGAAATTGGTCAAATTGTCGATGAAAATTTCACCGTTAGTGGCGAGAATGTGCTCCAAGGTTATGAAACCTGGGTTCTTGAGCGTAATACTATCCCTGAAGGGTACACGGAATTTACTAGTCGTTTTGAATATGAAAAAACGAGTGGTCTCTATGTGAAGGGAAATATTCAATACAGTATTGAGGATAATCTCTACTATGATTACTCTCGTAGAATTACTAATTTAGCTGGCTTGATTGATGACGGTTATCCAACCGTTTCTGCTCCTCCGGGTCAAATTGTTGATTCCAGTGACCCTGTGGAAATTATTTTTGAGGGAATCGATAATCACTTTGACCATTACAACCTTTATCAGAATGGTTCTCTCTATGAGACCAATGATACTTTCCGAACTGAATGGAGTTTTTTCTTGACTCCCACTTCAGGAAACTCCACATGGACCTTTGAAATTGTTGACACCCTTGGTTATTCTGCAAACGCCACCACCTGGCTCATGTTCAGTAATGGGTCAGATGTTTCATCTGGGTCAGGATTCGGTTTTAGCGTAATTATGATTACTTTCATATTTACTCTTGTTCCCCTCGTGAAGAAACGCCGTACCAAATAAAGGATTTGATCTATTAGAAGTAAGCAATAGTATTATTCGATGGCTTAGAGAGAAAAAAGCGTACAATCGCCTCTCTGATTCAATTAAACTCGTTCATCGGCAGATAACAGATTCAAAACTAGACAGAAAGTTACATCATCCTTTTCTCTAGCAATTCATTGAATGTTTTTGCGAATGTTGTTATACTCATTTTGTTTTGAAATTTGATCGTCTCTGATGTAATATAAAGAGAGTAATCAAAGTTAGCAAGGATGACACCAAATTTAATGCAGGGGTTTCTTTTGCAGCTTTCTCCCCTTTGAAGTCATAATATTTGACCTCAAGAGTTAGTGCGCCGAGGAAGGGATTCAATAACTGTATTACAAAAGGTTAATACTTTCTGTTCTTTGTGTTATCTATTTTTCCTGACCTAAGAAATTTGTCAAAATGATTTTAAGGCAATGGGTGCTTAAAAGAGGTGTGGTCTTATGAAATCTATTAGTACAGCGAAATTTCTAAGCTATGTGTCTCACCCTCTTAGAATTACCATTATCAGATTACTCTATGCTGCTCCTAGATCTTTCTCGGATTTATTGAAATATCTCTCATTAGAATCGACAAGCAGGCTTTCATTTCATTTAGATACGTTAGGCCCGCTTATCACCAAAAATGGGGATGGAAATTATATTTTATCGTCAGAGGGACACATATCTCATTCATTTTTAGTATCTATTGAGAATGATGAGGTTATAGACGATTTATTGCCCGTGATAGGCCGCAAAGAAGTGGGTGCCCTACCTCTCCGTGAGCGTTTTCTACAGTTTGTTAAAAGGCCACCAAGCGTATTTTATCATTACATAGGGGTACTGTTCGTCCTCGGTGGATTATATCAGCTTTTCCGAACTTTGGGACAAGATAACACATTTTTATTTTTTGAATCCTTTACAAATCCATTTTCTCTTGTGTTTTTCTTCTTTCTTGTCGGATTTTTTGTTCATTTTATTTTCTTTTGTAGAATTTACCATAAATCCTTTTCTTATCTAATATCTGGGATGATTTCCTTTATTTTACTTTATTCTGCGTTTTTATCCTTCTTAGATCAAACGCATTATTTCATTAATGCAATTCTCGCTCTTCCAGAAGAGTATTATCAATTTAATCCTCAAACAGGACACTGGGAGAAAGAGGAATGGTTTTATTTTGCTGGTACTCTTCCTGAGATATTTTGGGGGTATCTCAAAACTATTCTGTTTAATGAATTTCTCTATCCTCAAAATACCTATTATTTACATTTGGATAGAGCTTTCTTTTGGCTTATGATTAGCATTATTCTGATAATATTCTTGTATCTCATATCCCCTCTAGTGGGGTGGAAGTGGTCCTCTTCTTTATCTACAGAGCCAATCTTTTTTCCAAGAAAACTCCAGATCTTGGAAGATAAGAGATTCTGGTTAAGTCTGATAACACTATACTTTTTCATCATAATTTTTTCCTCACCTTGGATCTTTGATGCCTCCACACAACGTCAACTTGAGTTTTTCCTTCCTCCAGATGGCTCATTCATCCCCTCTTACATCCATTTTGTGCCCATTTTGCCCACTATGGTGATTTGTATCGTAATTCTCTTGATAAACTTTACTCGACTCAAGAATCAAAAGAAACTTACTTTTCTTTTAGTAATCCTCATTGTAATTGAACCCACGGTCTTTCTTTTGTTGATAATTGGTGACTCTATCTTGTTCATGAATGTATTATTCGAAATAACAACCCCTATACTACTCATATCAAAATTATTGATTATCCTAATTCAAATACTTGGTCTAACTGGTTTCTTAATTTTGTTCAAGAAACTAATAGAACCTGTGAGGGAGTTCAGTACATCATGAGATCTCATGAAATAGCAAAAATTGTTCAGCTTATCAATCATCCTATTCGCATTAAAATCCTTCAAATTCTCTTCGTGGAGCCCCTCTCCTATTCAGACATGCTTAAAAGATTAAAGCTTGAATCTACTGGAAAATTTTCCTTTCATCTAGATAAACTTTCTCCCTTGATCCATAAAGCTGAGAATGGTGATTATTATCTATCAGAGGCGGGTGCTCGTATTTATTCTCTTCTGGAGACTTTAGAGAGCGAAGAACTGACATTTAGTTTATCTCCTCTTCCTGATGTTGACTACGCAGAAGGAAGCAAAACCATACAGGAGGTGTGGAATGAATTTCTTTCGCATAGGAATTTCCTCGTTATTTTCTATGCTGTTGGGGTTTTGGTACTGGTTATGGCCGTTTTCACTTACGATTTCATCAATTTTGCCAAAAATAATGAGATTTTAGAGAATTTATTCGTATTAATGATGACTTTTTTGGTGTTTGGAGTTCCCTTTGTCTTTTTTGTTTTGTACCTTCTCCATCATCAGAAAAGATTTCTCCCCTCCAATTCGTTCATTCTGGGATTACCCTCCTTTCTGATATTAAATTTAACGACATTTTTTTTCCTGTCTGAATGTAATCTTCTATTTCTAAATATTGTTAAACCAAATTGGTCTTACCACAAGGAACAGCCAAGTTCTCCCTTGGAACTAATAGTTATCGCTTTTAAAAGCTTCTTCTTTTATGAATTCCCAAATTATCTGACACCAAATCCGTACTACTATTTTACGCTATTTTTCTTTGCTTTATACCTCATTTTTTGGTTTTTTTTCTATTTTATAGCTGCTCATCTTGTAATTTATTTTTCTAAGCAAAAAAAATGGATCAAGTGGAATGATAATAAGGTAAATGAAGTAATATTTCTTCCTAAGAGAGTTCGATTTATTGAACATAAAGTACTTTGGTTCTTCTTAATAATCATCTATATCTTCTTTCTGATTGGATTTGATGAACCACTTGTTCCTCCAATACTTCATTTACTACCTGTTTTTCCTACCCTTTCTATTTCAGTACTTATCTTAAGGGATTTTTCTCTAAATAGTACATTTTCCAGAACCAGGAAACTTATCCTACTATTTCTAGTGGTATGTCCAAATCTTTCATTGAATTTCTCTATCGGAATCTGCCAAACTATTTCCCTTACTGGATATGCTATTATTCTCCATAAGCTAGTCCAATATAACAAAGAATCTACTTTTAACTGAAGTGGTATTCAACCACCTGCAAGTGTAATTCATCCATTCCCACAGGATCAATTGTGGTTGTTGGATTGATTTTCACCTCTGAGATCATTTCCGCGGAGGAAGATCAGCAGTTTGTTGAAGATCGTGGTCTTCCGTTTTATATGGTTCACTTCACAGATATGAAGACTATTGCGGGGATTTTTCTTGAGGGCTAACCGTGTGGAACTTAAGCTTTTCCACAAAATCTATCGTTAGGTGGCTCTAGGAGTTTCATAACCCCTCTAATGTAACCAATTGATCAGGAAACATGCTCGAAAAGCCACATTCGGTTTTAATTTGATGAGCATTCGAGACAATTTCATGGTCTCCTGTGACAAAATAATCAATTGGTCTCCCTTTCAATTTGTCACTAAGAACACTTATGGCTAGATGTAGATTGTCTAATGTTTTCAGATGGAATTTTGGGGCGAGATCTAGCGATTGCCAATAGATCAGGGATAATTCCAATTGTGACCCTGCGATTACCATCTGAATTGGATAAACAATATCTAGGATCTCTAAATGCGGAATCATTACAATTCTTTTGAGATATTCTGCACTTAACGAGATTTCTGGCGCCAGATCCGGTGCAAATTTGCCCTGTTGTCTTTCAACAACAGAGGATGCTTCTGCTAGACCTAGTCCTGAAACGATTCCTCTAATTCTTTCGGTTTTTACTGCTTCAACAATTTTTTTACTTTCTTCATGAAAAAGATCGGTTGGAATCCACTTAGCGAGAAGGACACTCGTATCTATATATACTCGTTTCATCTCTCTCGCCCTTCAGCTACATGAGATGCTACAGAGGAAGGAAATAATCGATTTCCAATTGCTAGTAATTCTTGCTCTGTTAAGAGAGGTTTCATTTCTAAAGTCCTTTGTATTTCGCTTTTCAGCTGCTTTTTTGCTATTTTTTTCAGTTCCTTTGACATAATAACTCTTACAGCCTCGCTACGATTTGCAAAAAGACCCATTTGAATAAATTTATCTAATAAATCGATATCTTCCTTTTCTAATCTTGAAGTAATCGTTTCATTCACTTTAATCAGCATATATTGTTGTATACATCTGTAAATATAAACATTTGTTTTCGTAAATATAGAAAGGAGTTCCATCCTAGTAAAGATTATTTCAACCTTCATGTATGTAGAAACAGTCAGGATCGGTGTAAAACGCCATATATCGGTAAAATTGAACTTTCACTGTTTCATTCTTCTTAGTGATCTGAAAAATTCAAGTGATTTATATTGAAGCTTTCTATCATTAATCACACTGAACTTCAGGAGTCAGCAGCTTCTCTTAGAGTGCTTTCGGTCTGAGATCTGTATGCTCTTTGTTTATTTTTAGAGAAGTAAAATTATTACCGTGTTTCTAATATGTTGTCAGAAGTCTTTTGAGGGCATAAGGGCAGCATATTATCTCTGTTTGAACTGTTTCTAAGTATTCGAGCAATTTCGCCTTAAGTACCTCTAGCGCTTCTTTGTTGTGTCGAATATCTTTTATGTGGAAATCTTCGATTTCAAAAGTCTCCTTTTGTGGATGCAGAATCATTGTTGCTATGATTTTATTTTCTTCATTTTCTACTACATAGCAATGTTGGTGGACAATCTTTAAATGATCTAACGTATGTTCTTTTGCCTCCTTATATCCCTGTTTCGGGTCCTCATTATGATCTAAAGCGACCATTCGCGCCACTGTTTCCACGTCTTGTCTCTCCATATTCCTAATTTTAAACATAAATCCCTCTTTTCACGTTTTTAGTTTACATTCGTTTGCTGTTCATGCCCTTTGTATCTAACCACTCGATTGCCTTGAGAGTTTCGCAATCAGGTGTGTGATGACCACTCCTAAATCGTAGATGTTCAACATCCCGTCCATATCTAGGTCTTGTAAATCTAGCGTTCCCTGGGTTTCATGCAGTCGGTATGCCAACTTAAGAAATTTGGATAACACTAATCGCGGAATATCATTGATCTTCTCCTCTCCGTACCATTCAAAGATGTCACGAGCCCCTTTGCTACTATTGCAGGATTTACACGCCCATACGCAGTTATCTGCTGACTCCAGAAGGCTTTTCACCCGTGGATCCACCCCAGCTCTTGAGGCGGGGATGATATGGTCGTGTGTCACAGTTTCAGTTGCTTCACAATAGACACACACCTGCCCCTTTTCCCATTCTTTTTGTTTGTCTCGGATGGATGATGCCCATTTTATTTCTCCCATTTTCAATTTTTTGTATCGCGACATTACAAACCCATATTGTCCCTCAAAGCCTGCTGCCCGTGCGATCAAGTCTGCATAATACCAATAAATCAGCTCACGGATCGTCTTGACGTGTCTGCTTGGAGGTTTTAAGGCCATTCTCTTCCACCTATCATTTTTCTTGACGTTCTTCCACTGTCAATCAACTTTTTTGGCAGATATCTCACCAACCACACTTTCCCTAGGAAGTAGCTGTTCCTCCTATATATTTTGTCTGATAAAACGATATTTTTCATAGCATATGAGTATTTGATATTTTATATTTAGAGTCATTCATCAATGGAAAACTTATTAATTGAGGTTTGGCTAGTTTAGGGACGGGGATCTAATACTGAAGAAGATTTTCTTCTTTTTTATCCAAAAGCAACAGATTTTTCATTTATGTCAAGTATTTCTACTAATTTCGTTATTAATGGCTGGGTTAACTGATTTTATCTCAATTAGCAATGCAAATAATGATTCAGTTCCTTATAACTTCGATGAGCTTTTAGAATTATTTCCAATTAATGTAACACAGCAAGAGATCCTTTTAACCAATGGATTCTTAGTTTTGAATGACAAGTGGATTGAAAAATCCTCAGATTTCTATTTGGATATACAACTCAGTTCTGTAGGTTCGTTTGTGACCGCAGATGTAATGTTACACCTATTTCATACTTTAATTGAGGATCAGTTGAAAAAAATAGAAAAAAACAAACTCTCTGAGGATCTACAAGATCTCCTTTGGGGAATGTATCAACAAACCCTGTTGGATTATTCCAATTCACCTAATAATTCAAACATTCAAGAGGCTCTCAAAAGGAATCTTGTTTTTTTCGGAGTTGCAACAAAACTCCTAGAGCTTGATCCCGAAATTCCAAACGAGGTTAATGAGACCATTAATTCTTTTCTAAGAAAAATTGTTGAACAAAATCTAATTGAATATTTCCCAGGCGAAGATTACACCCAATTTAAGGTAAGAGGGTATTATGAGGGAGATAGCACACTTGAAAAATACTTTAGAGCGATGAAATGGGTTAGCAGACGGATATTTAGAGTGGATGATGATTGGGATTCAAACAGTACCAAAGAAGCTATACATGAACTACGTCAAAGTATATTGTTTTCTTTGACATTGTGGAATGATAACATTCTAAAGAACAAATGGGAGGCATTATATAACATAACAAGTTATCTCGTAAATATTGCTGACAGTATCACTCCTGCTATGCTTAATAAGGCTATTAACTCATGTTTTGGATCAAACTCTAGGCCAAGTGACTTTGAGGCTGATGAAAACATTACATTATTGCAAATAGAACTCGCCAGACCAATCTATCCTTTATCTAAGATAGATTCTACTCGTCAAGCTTGGCCTGGTCGAATCCCTCCGAAATATATCCAATTCTTAGGAGAGAAATATCTTCCTGATAGTGAGGTTTTTCATAATGTCTCCTATCCTAATACTCCCTTTAGATGTTCTAATGGGTTAGAAATTGCTGCAACTGTTATGGGGAGTGAAAAAGCAGATGATTTGCTTTTTGAAGAAAAAAAGAACACACCCAACCTCACCGAGAATCTTATTGCTGCAACAACGTACTTTGACAATCTTCCTACAACTTATTGGGAACGTTCTGTTTATAATAGTTGGCTAAAGACCCTTAGAACTCTTACAAGTTATGAAACATTAAGTAAACCCACCTACCTTCCATGGTTTACTCAGATAGAACCATGGCAATTACTACGACTCAATTCTATGTTAGCTTCATGGACCCAGTTACGGCATGATGTAATTCTTTATGGGAAACAAACTTTCATACCAGAGTGTGTAAGTGAGGAGAAAGGGTTGATTGAGCCTGTATCTGCTTTTTGGGATTCATTAAAGAATATGGTATTAGCTGCAAAAAGAATTTGTATGAATTATCTGAATGAAACTGATCGAAATCGTTTTTTAAAGCAAACAGAAATTATAATCTCTTTATGTCAGAATTTTGGGGCAATGGCTAAGAAAATAGAACAGGGAGAAACTCTCACAGATATGGAACAGAGCCAAATTCACGATATTGGGGGATCACTTAAATCATTTCATATGTACTCTGAAAATGAAAAAAGTCCAGCACTTATTGCTGATGTTTTAACAGAACCAAACATCAGGGTTACATTACACGAAGCAACAGCGCATTTTAATCCTATCCTTATAGCTTATAAACATGGGGGTGATTACATTGCTGGTGCTGGCTTAGTTTTTTCTTATTATGAATTTACAACACCTTTTGGAGAACGTATGACAGATAGTGAGTGGTTGGAATTACTTGATCAAGGAACTACTCCTGAAAGACCATCATGGACTGAGGGTTTTATAACACCCAAGTTGTATGAACAGTTAACTTCCATACCCACTCAATCTAATACCAGAACAACAACAAACAATGCAGCATCTTATTTCTTTGTGTTTGAATTGGTGATAATTGTCCTTCTTTTAAGGAAGAGATCAAATTCAAAGGAATAAACTCGATGTTCCTCTATAGCTTGTGATTAAGGTTGATAATTACTTGGTAAGAATTAATACTTCAAACGGTTTCGCTACTTTTTCGTAAAATTCTCCTTCTTTAACCAAGTTTTTGGACTTTTTTATTGAAAAAAATCGTTTTTTTGTCAATTCAACGGCATAATCAGAGAAATCTACTCCTATCCATCGTCTATTCAGCTTTTCGGCTGTTACTAAAGTAGTTCCAGACCCACAGAAGAAGTCAGCAACAATATCTCCCTCATTAGAAGTCATTTCTGTAATTCTCTTGAGTAAAGCTTCGGGTTTTTGAGTTGGATACCCTAATCGTTCCTTTTCATTTGAGGCAAGTGATGGAATATCAGTCTAAAGGTTACCAATCTTTCTGCCTAGGTATTCATCAGCATAACGCTTGTATCGTGGTCTTCCTTTACTTGTCGAAAAAATTAGATGAGGATTATCTTTTGATCTCTTATCAAATGTTTCTTGTGTCCAACGCCAACCCACGTTTGTAGTAACCTCTCTATTACCGATTCTTCTTTTCTCACCTATACTGTACGCGTTTGCACTCTGTTCAAGTTTTTCGTGGGTGAATCGGCGTCCTGTTTCCTTCTCAATATAGGGGAATTTTTCCTTTATCTCCTCATCAGTTAGGTACTGGTATTGTTGGTGGTACACCACATCTTCGGTTTTACTATACCATAGGATGACATCTGTCATGACATCCATTGTTGATGACAAATGGTGCCCTGGTGTTCGTTGCCAGATTGTATCTGCTCTGAAGTTTTTACGCCCAAAAATTTCATCCATAATCACTTTAACATAGTGTACTGAATGCCAGTCTAAATGAACGAAAATCGATCCATTACTGGCTAATAATTCTCGTATTAAAAGTAGTCTTTCATATATAAAGTTTCTAAGGAATGGTTTCCTTGAAATCAGGTATCACACCTCGGATACATAGTCTAATTTTTGGCGTCTTTGGCTCGTTTCACTAAGAGGAGGACACTAACCGAAACAATAGTATTAATCGCAAGGAATACGAAGAAAAAGAATGTTTTTATGAGAAGAACTTCGACTCTTTCAAGTTGTAGTGTGAATTGAAATGTGGGACTTGGGTAGAAATCCCTTGGGAGGAATAACCACACATACCAAGTAATGTAGGGAGGGTAAATTGCTTCTGGGGCAACGCTATATGATAGCCCTAGGGGATACGAAAACGGTAGAAAAAGTCTGTAATTCGGAGAACTTGAGATTGAAAGAAAAGATGAGAGAAAAGAGATCACCTCATTAACCAGGAGTAACTTCCTGATAAGTACTCTCGTCTTAGCCGCTTCTTCTCGGGAAAGTAAGAACGCTGTGAGCATTGGAATGAACAATTCGCCTTACTCCTGTAGCTGAGGTTTTCTGTCAAAGGACTTGAGATCATAAATCCTAGCAATAGAATCTAGATCCGCCTCTTAAATGAACCCTATTCTTGGACTATAATTCAGTCTCCCAGTTTTAATGCCTAGTAGGGGGCCCTGGTGTTTCGTCTCAAGCACCCTAGGAAACTTCCAGAGGTAGTATTTCCACCCGATTTTGCTGGTCTGTTCTTCTATGGTGATCAGATTGTCCTCTGCCAGTAAAAATAGTTTTGAAAATGTTTTCTATGAAGTCTAATGAGCTATGAAATGATGATTTTGGACTTCTCATTTTTAGCAAATTAGATTGATTTGTTTGGCTGAAAAATATATGCACTCTATTTAGAAGAGGTTAAAAGAACTTATAATCAGTTATTGTATTGAAATTTAGTTGCTAACACTAAATTCTGATATTGAAATTACCTATCAAATTTCTTTTTATAGATGGGTACTAGCATTCCTAATGGAATCACAAGAGTATACAAAAAACCGCTAGAATTTTGGGAAGTAAATAATTCTTCTGAAGATGATACAGGTTTTTGGTTAAATTCATTGTTTATAATTTCTATTGTAAAGCTTCCTGCACCTTCAAGTCCAATTACTTCAAAATAGAGAATTGTTACATTATTGGTAGAATTATAATTCGAAGTAATAGTTTTTCCATAACCTGCTGGTTCAAAGGAAAGGATTTGAATCCAAGAGTTATCATATATTGTTAATTGATGATTTGCTAGTTCTGAATTCCGAAGAACAATCGTATAATTTCCTTTTCCCATTTCAACTCGAAAGTAATGATGTAAGTCTTGAATGAAATGTCCTGTACTATCTCCTTGTTTTGTGCCCCCAAAAAACCTATAAGGGGTATTACAAGAGAGGTTCTGAGGATAAAATTGGTTCACCTCCATTGTACAACTGGAATTAGAACCTATTCCAGTCAAAAAAATATAATAAGTATCCCTTGGAAGATAAAAACGACAATATTCAGTTGAACCGTCATTAGGATTAATAAGATAACTTCCACCAATATATCTCTCAGAGCTTAGAACTAGCATATCTATATCACCCGAGGATATTCGACACGTGAATTCATAAATTGCTTCTTGCCAAAATCTTATTCGGAACAATTTTCCTTCAGCTTGAGAAAGAGAAAACTCATCAGTTGGATCTCCTAAAGGAAGACGACTAGGTCCTGGTTGGACAATATAATAGCTCTGACGCCAGTATAGCTCAAGAAACTCATCCCATTGTGAGTCCCTTTGCCAATCCATCCCTTCGAATACCCCAATCTGATCCACATAATTATTCAACATGTAAAATATCTCTTGTCTGGAAGTATAAGGTAAGTAGATGCTTATTCCTCGTGCAGCTCCTTGGTATGAACTCTGTTGCCAATTATACGCAACCAATTGTTCCAAAAAATGCACAAGTTCATTGGCGACTCTTTTGAGAGGTTCATAATTGGTAAAGGATGTTATTTTCTCTGTAAAAGTAATTAAGTCAACGAATTCATCTCCAAAAAAGTCCAGACTGCTTTCTCTTATCCACAAAAACAATTTTTCATAAGCAAGTTCAGTTAAGCAATAAGTTAGCTTGTCTGTGAAGTTATTGATATAGGGTATAATCTCAGAAATTAGAGATTCATTAATAACAGATAAGCAATTTGAGTCCCACGAATCGAATTCATTTGCATAAGTATCAACCATTAATCTACATAACTCAAAAGCAGTCATTTCGGGAGCATCCAGAAGCCCTCGAATAATAGGTTCATATTCATAGCCATGAGTTGTATCTTCTGTAGCGATAAAATACTTACATAAATTTCTTAGCTCCCAAGCAACTTCCAACGTGTTCATATTACACGCGTCCATAGAAATTACGTCAATTTCAGTTCCATAAGTACCAGTGGAATTTGTTATGGCATATTGGATAGTATCTAGTGATAATCCCATACTTTCATCAAAATTCGTTTCATCAGCACACATACCATATACTCCCCAGCCATGATTCCATAAATCCAAGCAGTAATTCTCAGCAGGATAATTTTCAAAACAGAAGCTGAGGAAATTAATGAGAGTGGTGGGATTACCCATATCTACTTCTCCTAAGTCCTCTAAAAGAATGGAATCAAATTCAACTGATGATTGATCTTCAGAGGCTAAATAATAACGGCTACCACTCCAATTCCCATGACTATCATCATACCCAGGTATTCTATCGAATAGAATAATAACATTAATTTCGGAATTACTTCCACCACCACGTTCAATTTCTTCCAAATCTTGAACAGCATCTCTTTCTATATCATTATCAGCATCCAGATATAACATATAAGTCCAGGAGTTTTCAGAAGTAGAAATGTCAAGGAATTGGTCTTCTTTTCTTTCAAGGTCAACCCTGAAATTCTGAGAGGTGGATAAAAACTTACTACTTCGTAGTTTCGTCAAAGATGTTGTATTTACCGAAAAGGTAGTATTAAAGCCACAAACAAGTAAAAATGAACCTAATATAATTATGATAAGTATTAAAACGAATTTTTTCTGCTTTTTCAAATTTATTATCCACCTAAATGTTGCTGTTATCCTTAATTGAAGTTTCAATAGCTCTATGAACCTTTTTTCGCTTATTTAAAGAAATAAGTTGAGGAGAGCTAGAAAAGATGGAATTCTTATTGGAAAAAAAAATAAGATTTTTAAAATTTTGAGATCAATGCATACACAATAGAATGTAAGCAAATGTGTTTTACCAAAGATATATTTAGAGAAAAACACAGATCAATTATAATTCCAAAGATCCATTGAAGGCTATTATCACCTCAGTTGAGGCTGAATTCGAAAAAATTTAATAAAAAGAGGAGGGTTGGCTAGTTCTTTCAGATCACTTCAAAGAATTTTTGGTATTACAGCATTTAAAGGCTTAAGTTCGTTCTCTGGAACAATTCTAATATTGAAATAACCAATCAAAGCCCCTGTAAACGCTATTATCGCAAATAATAGACCATGTATTCCATATCCGAAGCTAATCCAGATAATTCCGCTCAAAGTGGAATCAATTGCTAAAGCTCCCGCATTTACAGCTTGTTTTAGTGATAAAACCGTTCCATTGGAGTCTGATGCCACTTGTGTGAGAAGGACAGGCACTTCGGTCATCGAAAAATCGAATGCTGTTCCCAAGAGAATTAACCAGAAAATCACGAATGAAAGATTGAAAGAAAAATTTAATAACAAAATCATGAAACAGATAGCAACAACTAATCCTGAGTTCTTACACTTTTTATCGTCAGGTGGCTTCAGGAGTCGTTAGCTTCTCTGAGAGCGCTTTCGGTCTAATATCTGTACGCTTTATGTCTTTTTTTCGGGTAAATTATTAAATTCACGTGTTTCCTTCATTGCTAATCATATTTTATGGAGGTTTGGGGAAAATACAATAGGTGTTTTTTTACTAGATTTTATCTTTTTTTCACTTTTTTTCAGCAGTAATCACTTATAATTATAATCAATTATTTCAAACTGATAACTATTGTTTGAAATCAGGTGTAACTGCAATGAAAAATCGTCGTATCGACTTGGATAGATTTGATAAGGCTATAATTATCATTTGGGCTGGTTTGATTGCCTTACTACTTGGAGGTATTGAAGCCCAGGCATTTGTCTATTATTTGGATTATGAACTCCATAATTTTCCGTTCTATTGGATGCTTTACGCGTTTTTTATTTTTTTGATGTTATCTATCGTTCCATTCCTCACCCGAGAGAAAACTGATTGGTTATTGACTATTGGTGGTGCTTTTTTAGTCCAATTTTTTCAAGATATTGGCCACTGGCTGACTAAGGCCCTTTTTCAAGGTACATGGAAATTCGGTGATCCACTCTGGACCCCCTTATGGGATCTTTTTCAAATTGATTTCCCGATTCCCCTCTTCTGGATTATTGATTGGATAATTTTTGGTGTATTTTTTATTGTATGGTGGGTTTATGACAGATATTTGGCAGTGGCTGGTTAACTTCAGTGATAAATGGAGTATCAAGAAGATCTCACCAATAAGCAATAAGAACCAATAATCCATTCAGAATAAAACTAATAGGTAAAAAGAAAGTGTCTTATAAGTCAAAAAATTCTTGTACTAATTCTTCAAGCTCATGAAAAGGTCGATTTCATTATGGTAACACTGTTGTCTTTCCCTCTCTTTCTGTTTGACGTCGTGTAATGTTGTATCTGTCCTGAGAATAGAACTTACTATTCGACAGCCTTTTATTATTCTAATGAATCATCCAATATTTGAGTGGCGCGTTGGGTGAAATCAAAGAGGGGTTTGATCCTAGCAGCTGTCTTTGGAATGATTCTTCTTCTTTTTAACACGATAGTTCTGGTTCCTGTAATTATTATTCAAACATTCTGATTCATAACGGAAGTCTTAAGCGCCATATTGTTGTGGAGGTTACTAGGAGTAATTCCAAACCTGTTATTCCGTCATTTACTGGATATCATATTCAGAATACCGCAGCTGTCTTATTTTTCCTTGGAATGGTCGTAGGTATTATTCAAAAGTCTCAAACAAAGTAATATCCTTTTTTAGCTGCTCCAAGGGCTCCCCGTGTGGAAATTAAGCGAACCTTTCGTCAGGTAGTTTAAAGAGTCCTTTATTTCTGCTAGAGCGCCTTCGGTCTAACATCTGTCCACTTTTTAGTGTGTTTTTGTCTTCAATAGGATAGTACTTCAATCTCTTTAATTCGTCTAAAATGGTCAGTATTCCTTGTCAGTACTTTCTTTATACCATTTGCAATAGCTATCCCTGCAATTAGCCCATCACGAAACTCAATTGGTTTCCCCGATCTATACAGTTTTCCTAGAATTTTTGCTGATTCTATTGCTTCCCCTCTTCTAAATGAGAGTACTTGGAATTTCGTGATCAATTCTTCCAGAGGTTGTTTTCGTTTTGCGAAAAGAGCTACCTCTTTTTCTAGGATCTTACTTGAATGTAATCCTAGATATAACTCAAAAACATTTATTTCTGTCGTAAATAATATCTCTGTTGGATTTTTTTGTAGGAATTTTCGCACATTGGGCTTTTTTCGTAATGCATCAATTAAAAATGTACTATCAACCAAGATCATTGTTAATCCGCTTTCTGGGGCTTAAAATTCTTTCCGAAATCTGTTATTACCTCATCGATTTCATGGAACTCCTCGTTAGTCATGTCTTTCCACCCATCTGTGTTTTCATACCATTTTAGCAAGTTTTCTGTTGTAAAATTCTTGCATAATCTTTCGATCGTCTCTCCAAAGCTTTCGTGAGGTAATTTCATTCGTTTGAGGAGCATATATACCTCTTCGGTTACTGAGATTGTTTTAGATACCATTCTTCTTCAGTCTATATCTACATATATAGATATATAACCTTTGTTAACCTCGTGATTTTTCTTTAGAATTGAGATTTTGGACAATAATTTCGACCAACATGTTTAACACTAATCGCGCCAATACTCATTTTCTGAAAAATTGGTTTTGTTTTGGTATGTTCTCTATGTTACTGGGACACGAGATTCGCTCCACATTTCTCACAGTATTTATACTTGTCAGTGTTTTTTTGTCCACAATTATGACAAAAGTTTGCGATTTGTTCCTTACTTCCTTGATTTGACTGAATCCATTGGTTGTAAGGTTCAAAAATAAACCTTTCAACCTCTCCTATCAATCTCTTTAACGGAATCCACCCAAAATACCCTGTTCGTTTGGGTTTGGTGTAATATCCAGTTGAAGTATCTAGAAAGAAGTTCACTTCATGAACATTCTGAAAATGCCTTTTTTTCACCGAATAGAAATTTCCAAGGCAATCCAAGACATTTTGAGGTATGGATTTCTCAGAGACATAGATAAACACGAGAAAATCCACTAAAAATTTGAGAATTTTGCTTTTTCCTTTTATTACTTGATTTCTTTCCACTGCAAGCTGATAAGCTGTTTCAACAGTTAGTTCTGAGGGTAATGCTTTGAAAAGGTACCATTGATTTCCTTTCATTAATGAACTAGTTCTCTTAAAACGGAGATTGAAATTCCGTCCATATGGTAATTCCCCTGAATAAGTCAGTCTAAACTCCTGTGGGCTTGTAAAACTCTCTTCAATCCATTGAAGAAACCCTTCCGTTCTTATCATAATGTTTTCATCCATACTATTTCGATATGTTTGGCATCAATAATTCTGCTGTAATAACAGATTCTGGTTGTCCTGTCTCCCTATGGGTCTCGTTTCAGCTAACTGATGTAATTGTTTATGATAATAGGACCTATCAAGTATAAAAGGCTTATTCATCCCTCTTTTAGTTGTGTTAGTCTTAATCTCTATACTGAAACGCTTTCGAAATGTCTCTAAACAATAATGTTCATTGAGTTCAAGTGCTAATTTTCTTAAAAATTGTGGAAATTAAGATTTATGAGAAAAGCTATCGTCTGGTGGCTTTATAAGTCGTTTATTTCAATTAAAGCAGAAATGATTTGGTTTCTGTCTGATAAGATTGTATTTTAGGGAATAATGTTGGAATTCCGACAAAAAATTAGAAATTTCTTATCTCCAGTTCAAAATCGAGGAAATATCTTCTAGAAACTCTGAGAGATTCTCGAGATAATCTTTTATTACAATAGGCACCTTAAATTACGAAAAGGGAATTTTGTTGGATATATAAAAGAAGGGAAAATATGAATCAATGCCAGATCTGTGGAAGGGATACTTTTCTTATTCAGTGTTCTCGCTGTCAAAGACACACGTGTGAGTTCTGTATCACCTTAATTTCACAAAGAGGGTGGATTAGACGGCAAGAATGTTTGTTTTGTGGGGCTAGATTCAAAGAGTTTTTTAGAAACAGAAGGGGAGAGAAAATTAAGTGTTTAAATTTGGCCTGTAAGGCTTGTTATCCCCCTAAAGAATTGTTGAAAATCTGTCTAATAGGTTATCCAAGTGAGTTGAAGAATAACTGGGTTCGGAGCTATGCTGAAGGGAAATTTACTACTAATCATTTACCTACTCAGGGAGTGGACATTATGACCAAACAGATTCAGGTAGATGGTAACAATATTAAGCTAATACTCATGGATATAGCTAGTCAAGAGTTTTTTAGAAAATGCCAACTAAGTTATTATCATGGATCAGCAGCTGTTATTACTTTTGATAAGAGCAATAGAGATTCTTTCAATGCAGTGAACGATTGGTACAAAGAAATTAAAAGTATTCACCTTTCAATTCCTATTGCAATAGTAGGATTTATCATGAAGGAGGTTTATACACCCACTTTTCTCAAGATTCAAAACGACAGGTCTCTACATCCTACTAAAGAAGAGCTTTTTGAAGAGATTATTACAGATGAACAGTCACTAGTAGAAGAGATGGGATTTTCGTATTATGAGATTAAACCAAGCGATAAAAAAATTACTAGCCAAATTTTTTACGATTTAACTCTAAAAGTATTAAAAGCTAGATCAGAGTTGTTTAAGGACAAACCCTTTTCTAAAGAAATTTGATACCCATTTTAGCTAAAGAATTTCTAACATATTTCTTCATTTTCAGAATCTTCTTATAGTAGAAAAGCTAATTCCTGATTATTGAGATGGGAAGAATTTGTACCTAGAGTTAAAACAGCTCATTCATAGTAAAATGTTTTTTACCAAAATCTCAGTGATTCTGTTTTTCATTTCTTTTCTCTGTCCAATTAATGTGATGTCCTCTGGATGGTCTTCAAGAATCAACATTGGGAAAAATAATAACCAACCATCTACTCCAGTCTTAATTCAACATGTAATCCATTCACCTCTCTCAATTAATGGAAATGAAGAGTTCAAAACTCTTATAGAAGAAGAGAACTGGACTGGAGAGGGAACCCCGTCAGCTCCGTTCATCATTGATGGTCTTAATATTACTGGCTACCCAACCAGGAGATTGATAGAAATTAGTAATACTGATGTTTATTTTCAAATCCGCAATTGTGTTTTAAATGGCGGATATTATGGTATTTATTTTCAGAATGTTACAAATGGATACATTTTGTCGAATATAGTCATTAATCACGGCTTTGGAATTTTTATTAGCTACTCTGAAAATATCGGTATGTCTAATAATACTATCGCTAATATCAATGGAAGAGGAATTGTCCTTCGTTTCTGTGTTAATACTCATTTATCAAGTAACATTATCGCTAATAACACTGAAATGGGTATTCAAATTCTTCAATCTAGGGGTATCTCTTTATCCAACAACTTTGTTTCCAATAATTATTGGGGAATTGATCTAGTTGGTATATATTGTCTGTTGACGGGAAATACCATTAGTAACAATAATGAGCTTGGTATTTACCTAGATGGTTCTGGATATGGTATCCTGTCTGGAAACATGATCATTAACAACAGTGGAAGTGGTATTTACCTTCAATCTTCGAGAAATATTCTCTCTGGCAACTATTTTGCCAACAACAGTGATTATGGGGTGGAGCTTACACATAGAAGTAATAACAACAAGATTCAAGCCAATATGTTCTTAGGAAATAATAGGGGGGGATCCCAAACGGCAGACCAGGGTTCAAATAATCATTTTTCAGATAACTTTTGGGATGACTGGATCACTCCTGATGCTAATATGGATGGGATTGTTGATCAACCTTATCCCATTCCAGGAATAGAAACTAATTCAGATCTTTCGCCTTTAGTTACTCCCTATCATCTCCTACCTGCTGTAATCATTAGTCCTAGCGGTGGACCAATTTTTTCAGGGAACATCACACTCCAATGGACTCCTGCAACTGATTTAAATAGTCATCCAATCACTTATTTGGTTTCCTATTCCACAGATAAGGGCATCTCCTGGATCATCTTAATTGCAAACCTCAGCACAACGTCATATATCTGGGATAGTACCACTGTGGGGAATGGAACTCAGTATCTCATCCGAGTCAATGCTAGTTGTACTCAAGGCTTTTGGTATGCAACCACCTCTGGAGCTATCTTTATATTTGAGAATGGAGACCCTACGTCTAATATTTTGTCTCCTCATTCTTCAATCCAACCCACACCTGATAATGGCTTTATCAATACTACAACCAAGGCAATGATTTCCTCATGCAGCTCATCGAGCGGTTCTCACTTCATCTCCCCAGGATTTCCCTCATTGCTGCAATTTTTTCTCCAGATTTTTGAAATGGGTGTCATCACATTATTTGTAGTGACATTAGTGAATGTAATCCGAAGGCGTAAGGGCTAGTCGTGCGGAAATTAAGTGGGCCTTTCGTCAGATAACTTCAGGAGTCGTTTGCTTCAAGTAGAGAGCATTCGGTCTGTGTTTAACTTCGAAATCTAAATTAAGGAAAAAATATCTCTTATCAATTTAGCTTCTAGTATGTTAAAAGTCATATAATGTGGAGATAATTTTTTCCATAGCCAAATTGTATTTCAACTGAAGAGGAATATTAAGGGGTATCCGTCCATTAATTGACTTAAAACTATCACGGGGGATGACATTTTGAATACTACCAGAGCGGACACCAGTTTCACGAATTGACAAAGTGTATGGGTTCCTATCAAATAAATGGTCATCTGTTAAATAAAGCGCAGCTACTACATCCCATGGAAAAAACCCTTTGGCCCTCCAAAAAATTTTTTTGTTTAGTTCCAACCAATGAGGAATAATTTTCATTAGATATTTGGAAACAATTGTCGTTTTTTGTTTTAGCTTGTTTAAATGCTGTTGTTGGAAAACGGTTTGTGAACAGACATCCATAGTAATTAATGTCTTATGAATAGGGGTTGTACATACTAATGCTGCTGCTTTAGCGTCTAAGTGGAAATTAAATTCTCCAAAAAATGAAAATGGTCTGAATTTTAATGTCCCTCCCATAATAATTAGGTCAGATAGATTGTCCATAAATTCCTCTTCATACATCATTGCTGTTGCAATATTGGTCAGGGGTGCTGTAGCTAATAAAGAAATCTCTCCTGGATTTTCAATCACTGTTTTTATTAAATATTCAACTGAGGGATTGAGTTTTCCCAAGTCAGCCTTTGATTGTGATCCCTTAAATAAAGGAATAGTGCTTTTTGTCATCTTTAGAAGTGTTCGTGCTATCTGATACCCCTGTTCTGAAGGAGTATTTCCAAAATTGATTGTAATACCTTCAATTGAAATATCAGGTGAAGTCATGAGATAAAGGAGTGCTATACCATCATCTATGTCCCGATACTTTACTCCCATTCCAGGATCCATATTGATAATTACACGTTTCATTATTGCGGTTTTCCTTTCCAAGAATCTTTTAAGTTTGAAAAGTTGTAACCTCGCTTCATGGGGAAATTATGTTAAAATTCAGCTTGTACTAACTGTTTAGGATCTTTTGTTAACTGAGTTTAATTGTTTAAAGTTGTATCCCATTAATCGTATAATGGCGACTAGGTGAAAATTGAGATGTTTCTTGTCTCAGATGGTTGTAAGGAGTTAGTAGCTTCTGTTAGAGCAGGTTCGGTCTAATCTCTGTAGGCTTTTGATTTATTTTTGGGAAATGGAATTCTTTCGGGAATAACAAATTTTATATAATTCTTCCCCGATATTATCCCTAGAGTGAGGAGTGAATGAAAATGGAAGCCCGTCCACTCTTTTTCCTCCAAATATGCCTTTTCAGTTGTACTTTTTTACTTTTCATTGGTTCTGTTACTGGTACGGATTCAGTATTTCAGGGAGAGGTTGTTGGCCATTTAGATTTTATGTGTGATATTGGAGTACCCATTCCCCCCAATTATACTGGTACTATTAGTCCTGGTGATATCCCTTCCTTTCGACAAGTAGTTTTTCGTCTCCATTATAACGGTGAGATCCCAACTGAATTAACCAAGCTTGAAATTACTCAGGTAATCACTTCCTATGGCCAAACTTGGAATTATACTCGTGTAATTATTGATTTATCCCCCTCTATCACACTCTTGTCTGGTAACTCTCACGCTTTTCTTATAAACGGATCGTCGAACACTAATTTCATAGATGATGGACTATTTTATGTAAAGATCACAACTGTAAACATGGGTATTTTCTGGACTTCATTCAGTTCCCAGGGTCTTTTTCACAGTCTCCCCACCTGGCCATTACCTACTTCCTCACGTTTTACCTCAACCACGACTGAATTAGCCACGATTACGACTAGTTCTTCACTTAGATGGCAGTTTCTTCTTCTTCTCTGTACTTCCTTTGTGCTGCTAAAACGACGAAATAAATCTAAAGACCACTAATCGTACACGGCTAATTTTCTCAAAAATTGTGGAAATTCAATGGAATTATTATCAGATGGCGTAAGGAGCCAGTAGTGTCTTGTATGAGTGAATCTGTATCATATTTGAAGGTTTTTGGGGTTTTCGGGGAATGGTTAATGAGATGGCTAATAACCATTTTTTCTTGGTTATGTTCAAAATTTAAAAGTACAATGTCCCAGAATTAACTGATATGATATGGTCTTGCATCTATGGAGGTTGACTTGTGAATATTACCAATGAGAGTAGTGAAAAAATCAAATGTGGTCCCCAGTTAATACTACCTGCTATGCCAATTATATTAATTGGCGCTAATGTCAACAATAAACCTACATATAATGTGATTGGTAATTTTGGGGTGCTTCGGATATCTGCTCCCCCAACCATCTATATTTCTACTGCAAAACAACACTATACAACTCAAGGTATCAAAGGAAATAAGTCTTTTAGTGTGAATATCCCTTCAGCGGAATTAGTCCAAGTAACTGATTATTGTGGTACTGTTTCGGGACACAATGTAGATAAGTCAACAGTTTTCCAGTCTTTCTATGGGACACTCAGATCGGCACCTATGATCATGGAATGTCCAATAAACTTTGAATGCCAAGTTATTAAACATTTATCTGATGTATTTCCTGAGGGAGATATCTTCTTTGCTGAGATAGTTGAGGCATATATTGGAGAGCAATATCTTACTGGCAGCAATATAGCTAGATGTTCCGCAGATATCAAAAAAGTCAACCCCTTATTAATTGGATCAGGGGAATATTGGATTTTAGGAAACTCCATTGCTAAAGCCTTTAGTATTGGAAAAAATTATAATAAATGAGCCTTTCATTGTTTATGAGGTAATCTTATAAGTATAATTAGTCCCCTACTGATCGTGCAAGGGTTAACCGTTTGGAAATTTTGCGTACCTATCGTCATTTGGCTTCAGGAGTGTCAATCTTCTTAGATGAGCAAATCGGCCTAATATCTGTCTGTTTTTGTTGTGTTTCAGAATTACATCTATCAATTGATTTATTAATGATAATTCCTTATTTCATCACTATGGAAGTAAGTTCTGAAAGAAATTAGGAGGAGCTAAAGATACGGGGGTCCCGTGCCATTTTTTCAATTTTTATTGTTGGTATCTTTCTCTCGGGCTTATTAATCTGGTCTAAAGGCGACTTAGAAACCATGACATTAACCTCTGAGGAGTTTGAGATCACTTGGATGGTTAATAATGTTATCACAACACAATTTTTTCCCATTTTCCTTGTAACAAAGGATTAAGCTCTCAATGTCTCTATTCTCACGTCATGGGGCTTTAGTGACACTCTCGCGCTCTCTTCGGGAGCAAGACGCTTATATTGGTTCGATACTCCCCTATCTTCGGATGGGAGTGGGAGTATAGCTTTTTTTGTTAACTCTAACCTCATTGGTCTATATAATCTATCCTGGTCTTCTCCTCCCCTCCCTGTAGATGGGCCTGTCAAGTTACAGCTTGTGTATGATAAATTTAATTGCTGGTTCGGTGCGAGTCGTTTGAGTGCTTCTTACTTTGCTAATGGTTCAGCGTTTATAGACTATAAATTCTTAAATTATGGATATAACTATCAAGATCTTAACCCTGACTATTTTCCTTATCCGTCCCCCTTTTCTCTTCGAGTAAAGATTTTGTATTCTGAATGGGGAGAGTGGTGTAATTATTTACTGACTAATCTAGCCCACCGGTGGCAATCTTGGAAGTATTGGACTCCAGATGCTATGTGTGATGGAGGGGGATATCAGAATACTCTGACCATTACTTGGAATGCAACTTTGCAAACAAAAATACGCGAGCGGGTTGATGATGATACCTGTTCAGGGCAACGTATCTGTACCATCCCTGTTGCGAGTTCTTTTCTCGACTCATTATTAGATTTCACAAATACACTGATTTTTCATTATTTTGATCAGTCCATAACTCCTTCCGTTACTCTTGAATCCAAGCTCACTGAAACAACGGATTTTGTTTCTGGCGTGACCCATGAATCCATTGTCTCGGAATCAACTGATTTTTCTTCTGGAATTACCTGGCGATCAGGATTCGTTACTCTCGTGGCAGTTTTGGTCTCAATCCCTGTATTAAAGCGTTTTCAGGCTTTTTCCAAAAAATAAGATTCCCAAGAAGATGTCTCTCATTTCAACTATCCTTATATGAAGGAGCCATACCATATTGGTACTCCCTTTGTCACTTTGAATCAGAACTATAAGAAGTTTTATTATCCAGAATTATAGATATCCCATGAATAGGTTGAATTCAGTTGTTTAAAAGGTACCTGGGCATATTCTAAGATAAAGTATTTGATTACAGGTCACCTTGCCTCATAGTAGCCAAGAGTCTAATTTTTTCAATCATTCCCTTATTTGTCATTTATTTTCCAGCTTTTTCCCAGTTCGCCAATTAAAGAACGTCTTTGTGTATGGAGAGTATAGTATAGATCAAGAATTCCTGTGCTGGGGTAAGATGGTAGACCGAACTCTTGCGAGAGGTGTTGTAGACGAAGATAGTTCTCCTCAGGTAAGTAGTCGGACAGATTTTTTTTGGCTGGGTCGACTTGTAGGGCGGCTGCTTCTAGACGTGCTTGGATTTCCTTATCTGACTGTTCTTTTTGCAGTTGGGTAATTTCCAACAACAGATTATTGACCATGGTGTGTGCCAGATCGAATAGGTTCCGAAAATCTTGCCATTCCAACGCCTCGATCATGAGTAGGTCATGATATTCCCCAACCCGCATCCATGGTATGGAGGTCGCGCGCAGTTGTTGGGTATAATTGAGAAGCTTCCCAATGAGTGTTTTCACTTTCCTATTGGTCTCCAATCGCTCATCGTACGAGGAGGAAATATCATTGAACGATTCTAAACGTTTTAATTCCTCGGGAACGCGTCCGACTTCTCCCTTTGTCAATGGGGCGGGCAGTTGGTTCACAAAATCGTGTTGTTTCGAGTAATATTCCCGTCCTTTGTCTGTGATGACCCAATAGGTCGCTCCTCGATCTGTCTCTGTCGTGAATAATCCGAGTGATTGGAATTGGTTTAGAGAGATTTCTCGTTGTTTCGTTGTTTCTAGTAGGTCTAAAATGTCTTCCGTACGACTCGGATGGTTAACTAATAATTTTAATATTTTCATGAGTAATTCATATTTCAGAGGGGGGAGTCCGAATGTTTCAGAACCCCGTTGTTTTGTTTCACTTACATGAATCGGGTTCAGATCGATTGGGATTGCTGTATCTAGTTTCACATGGAATCCTATGTTTTGTGGTGCGTCTTCGCGGAACAACAATCCTTCACCTTCCGTAATTCCTAAAGATTGGCTTTTTCGATCCTGCTGGTTGTGAGTTTTTAGCTTCAATTCGTGACGTGTGATCACGAGTCGTCTATCCTGTTCATTCATCAGGGGTAAGTACAATATATTTTTTATACCATCAAACAGCTCGTCGTTCATCATTTCCAGTAGTCGTTGACTTGCAAGTATAAGGACATTTTGTGCAGCGATTGTATCACATGCTTCTAAGGTAATTGAGCTACTAATTTTTCGCTCTCGTTTATACGTGGATTGCGCGTTCAGAAACTCGGGAGCGTGTGTTAGAACTACACATCCATCTTTCATGGTTTGTGAGAGGTAGTGGAGGAGGAATCCCACGGTTGCTTGCCGTATCAGTGGAGGTTGAGTACCAAACTGGAATACTGTCAGTGTTTCTTCCCCTACCAAGGTATTTCCATAATGTCCTGTAAAGGAGGGATAGTTCACTTCAGGAAATGAGCGAAACTGCTCCAAGACTCCCACGATTGCCTCGATGGCCATCATATCTGCATACATCATATTGGTTTCATCAGTGTTTTCCTGAACATGGGGTTCGTTCATTCCCCCAAAGCTAAGACTCACGTCTTTGAGTGTGAACAGGTGATTTTTTTCCGCTGTTTTCCTGATTTGAGCTTCCAATGGCACTGCATATCGGGCTGTCAGATATTCTGATGTGTGTAGTGAACTCAGTAAGATCTGGCTAATGAGGTGTGATTTCCATGCTGCCCATGCCTTTCGTTCTTGCTGTTCTCCCATGGGAGTTGTTGGGACTATCACATCACAGAGGTTGAGGTGGATATTGGTACCTAACCGAAACACCTGTAATGGAATTGCCCGTTGGGGATACCTGTGGATGTGATGTATGAGGCCGTTCAGTTCACTGTGGGTGTCAAGTATAAATATCTGTTTGGATGTTCCTACGGTTCGTATTGAATTGATCAGCTGTTGTATTACTCTTATCACTTCATACTTATCTGAACCACACACCAACACGGGGCCTGTGGTTAATGGTGGGAACCCAACTGGTCGTTTTGGATTTTGTCTTTGGTTTCCGATTTTGTGGGTCACAGCTAGGTCAGGGATCGGGTATTCCTGGATTTCCCGTGTTGGAACTCGATTAAGTCTGAGGAATAGATCCGATAATTTGGAATGAAACCCTTTATGGCTCTTAAAGACCGTGATGCCCTCGGGGACTTTCCCTCTACGGAAATAGATTTGACTAAGCTTGTCCTCGGTAATTAACATTACTTTAAATCCGCTCCCTTTAAGTATAGAGTGAGTTGTTGAGCGCTTTCGGGCAAGCTTTTTTCGGGCCTCCTGTGCGAGTAGAGGTAGCAAACTATCTGATTTGACCCAGAATTGAGTAAAAGCGAAAACCAAGGTAAGAACAGCCGTATCAGAAACCTCTTTGTCATTATATTTTGAGTTAACTTTCTGTACAGGGAATACTTCTTTTACTACTACCACTCCTTCTTCATTATTCACTAGTGACAACGTTTTCGCTGCATTTGTGAAATCTCTCCTTGGCTGGATGGCAAAAATTGATACCATTTCCGCTAGTGGAGCCCAAGGCACTTCCATTTTGTTATAATTTGGTTTTTGCATCACGAAGAGTGTTGACTTATCTTCTAACACTTTCCATACTAGTTTCATTCGTCGGCCATATTCTTCTCGAGGTGCGTGGATGAGCATATCTCTAAGCATTGCTGGATGCCTCTGGTATAGATTCTCTCCTGTCTTTATATAATCGAAAAACTCCCTTTTGTCTGCATTTTGAGTTTAAAAATCTCGCCTAGGAATACAAACTTAGTGTCTAGTCCTCGCCTGAAAATAGGAGATTCTATTTTTTCCAAAATCTTCTTCCAAGCTCACGAACTGCTGCTTAAGGCCTTTACGTTGGATCAGCGGGGCCAGTTCTCAGATCCATATGCTTTGTATATAATAAGTTAGATTTCCCTGCTACCGCATTACCATAATAGTCAACTGTAGCAGCGGTTCCTATTGAGTTCCCACCTCCATGGATATATACAAAACCGCTTTTACTATTTTAAAACAGATATTAACTCTAAATAGCTTATAATGCAGGCGCAGCTGGAGCCACTGCTGCATCAATTCATACCAGCTCCTATCGATTTAAATTTCGCAGAAAATAATTTCTGGATTTAGTTGAAATTGCTCGTCCTACCATTATCTATCATGTTAAGCGTATCTTCTTTTTTACGTATGATGGATTTGTGATGTATACCTTCGACTGTCAGGAACAAGATTTCTTGAATCAAACTATTCTTCGGGCTATCGAATTTTCCAACACCCAATGGGCTGAATCTTAATGTATCCAGATTTTTAAGGAAATCCTCTCTTCAGGATGCTTCAGGAGTGTCACGCTTCCAGTACTAAAGAAATGATCTGATTTTTTGTGTTATAATAGGAGGCATGGGATAATATTAGATTAAAGTTCTTGTAACACATTACCCACCTGAGTTACAATGTCAGTTGCCCAATCTAAGGCGATTGGTGCATATTCTTTGAAATGATCTGGAGCAATTCCCTCTTCAAACCCATATCCTGCCAGATTTCGTTGTTCTGTGAGTTCTTCTATTTGATCTGCAATATTTGGAATCTTCTCTCGAAATTTTTTGGGAAGGTCCTCATTCTCTGTCATGTTTCGAAAGGTGTCTGTGACATCATGAATTCGTTTGTAAATGATTCCTAATTTTAAGAATAATGCTTTGATTGCGTGTTCTGCGGCCATCTGGGCATTATAGACACAATCATCCCAGCGTTGATCTTCTTTCCCTCGTTGGGCGCCTTGAAGCCAGTTTTGTGCACGACTTAATGCTAGTTGTGATCTCTCAGTCACCTTTTTCTTTTTCAAGTATCCAATACCTCTTTTTGTTTGGTTTCATTATCCTTTTCGCTTGTTTATTTTCCAGTTCTTTTTGATAGTGTTTGAGGAGGTGAGAACCAAATTGATCTTTTTCATAAAGAATGATTCCATCTAGGACGACATCATAAAATATTGGATGAAATCTTTTAATTTCTGTATCTGACAGAGGGTAGTGTGATATGGGAAAATAATACCCTTTCCTTCTCAAATTTTTATATGTATCACGCTTTCGTAGCTTATTCTTAACCTTAATTAGTTCTCGTGATTTTTCCCAAGAAGGGATCTCCCAATGTTCAACAATTATAATCAGATCAATATCACTCTCCTCATTCCAGTTTCCTTGGGCACATGATCCGAATAAGATGACACACAGAAGGGTTTCCTTGAAATATCTTTTTAGGAGAATAATATAGTCTTCCAACAATTCGATGATATGTGTATTTGGAATTCTTTCGAAAGGACTGGGATCTTTTCTTGGTATTTTAATAAGTTGTGTGGCTTCATCTAGGAGATCAATGAGTTTTTTTCCTTTTGTTGTCAATTTGTACATACGTTTACTTTTTTCTAACACTCCTAGCAAGATTAATTGCTTTAATCGGTTGGTTAGGGTTGTAGTGTTAGTTATGATAGCGTTTAAATTATGAAATGTATTCTGAGGAGTGGCTTGAAATTCTTTTAATAATTCATAAGAATGGAGATCGATTAATTCACGCATACTTTATCGAATTAAAGTATTTACTTTTTCTTTTTAAAGTTTTTACATTTTAATTTTTTGATAATAATTCCTAGTGAAATATGGAAATTAGGTGAGCCAATCATCAGGTAAAATAAGAACCGTCTGTCTTCTAATAGAACATCGCATTTGTGGGTGATTTCATTACCCATCTAGTATGACTCTAGTTTTTTGGGGTTTTTTTATAGAATTGGGAATATTTAATTCTGAATGTATATCAGGATGCTTCTTAAAAATTTTTTTTCTTTTTTAGTCCACTCAAAAGGCACCTGGGTATTCGATTGGAAGAAGGAGTTTACTGCAACTCAAATAAGCCAGATTTCCAAATGAAATGTCTATTTGTTTCTTTTGACTTTAATGTATCCAACGACAGTGATTTACACTTTCGCTATGACACGTGGGCCGATTTGTATAGTAGATTTTACACCAATACTCAGCCTCATCATTTGTGTTGATCCATCGGGTCAATTGAAGGCAATCAATGGCATATCGCTGTATTTTCACCTCTTTTAGACTTCCTGGTTCCCCCTGTTTGTAAAATGGACACCTTTGTGGACAGAGTTCATTCCATTCTTTCAACCTCAGACAATAATGAATCTCTTCCCCTTTAATTAAATACAAACAGGATCGATACATTCAATTAAGCCCCTTCAATGAATGAAGTCCAACTCTCTATCCTCATTTTTTAGTATTGAATTTTTAAATATGGTAGGAGGAAAAAAGTGCATTTTGTACTCAAGATTATATTGTTTCTAACATAATAAAGAATAGACATTTTATCTCCTAATAGTTTGGTTTAAGCGAACCAAACCTCAGGTAGTTTGAGGAGTGTCCAATTTTCCAATAGAATGTTATCAGTTGGATTTTGGTATGCTTTTCTTTGTTTTCTAGTTACTTTTTGTATTTCAAGGCATGCAAAAACAGGTTATAAAACTTGAAAAATAGCAATTTTGCACTATATTTTTGAATTTTTTTTACTCTTCAAAACTTAAAACGAGAAAATAAAAATCTTATTTTAGTGGTAGTTATATTTTTTACTGCTTTTTTATTCTTTAGTGAAAGTGTTGAACTAGTTGGTCAAGGCATTGGTCAGCGGGCTGAACTATGGAGGAGTTAGAAGAGACTAAGTTTATTATTTCTATAAAGTAAGATTGTGAGTGTTTTCTTTTGTCAAACATTCTGAATATCCCTACAAATAAAATTTTGAGAATATTTACTGATGGTGCATCACGAGGAAATCCTGGACCTGCTGCAATCGGATATATCTTTGTAATTAATAGTAAGCAGTGGCATAGTGGATCTAAATTCATAGGTAGAAACACAAATAATCAAGCTGAATACCTTGCCATTGTTGAAGCTCTCAAGGAAGCTCGAAAATTTACGAAAGGGAAGATTAAATTGTATTCTGACAGCGAATTGGTGATTAATCAAATTAACAGGGACTATCAGATTAAAAAAGACCATCTGTCGCAACTATGTAGAAAAGTGCATGAATTAGTGGTTATGTTTGAAAAAGTCTCATTCTATTATGTTACGCGAGAAAATCAGTTTATAAGGCAAGCTGATTCTCTCTGTAATGAATGTTTAAATGATTATATTGGAAATAGTGCTATATAGTTAACAAAAATGAAATTTTTTCCACAATATTCAAGCTAATCAATTATCTGAATGGAAGATTAATGAAAAGTTAATTAGATGACTCCTTAGAAACCATAATAGTTGACTAGAAAGAATAGAATGTGGTTAAGTACTCATACAGCATGAAATAATACAGGACTACCAAAATAAGTAGTTTTATCTCTCTCATCTGTGGAAACAAGATGAAACCCCTGGCCTCTAAAGTACAATGTTAAACCACCCAAGATACCACTGATCAAAGTGGCAAAGAAAAATTCCAAAGAATCTGTCTCTATGAATAAGGCGTTAACTAACAGAATAACTCCCATTATAAGACAAGATAACCCAATAGTAAAGAGGAGACTTGGTACTCGGGTTCACTTTTTACCAGATTATTTTTCTTCATTTTCATCCTCTGAGGCATTTATATTTCATCTCAAGTGTCTAGAAAATCAAAGAAGCCTACTTTTTAAAATCCCTTGGATGCATTCAACAAAAGCGATTATTCACATTGGTTTCGAAATTGTTAAGAACACCACTCCTATGAAAAGTATAAAACCAAATTAAAGAAACTATCACTCATAGGCATTTATTATGAATGGGATATGTGTGAACAGAAGTGTCTAAGAATAATCCTACTGAAGGTATGACATTTAATATTGCCATTCTTAGTTTTCTTGACAAACCTGTTGATCATATTATTCAAGCTTTCCTCCAAAAACATCCAGATCAAATTGAAACCCAAGAAGCCCGTGTTTCATTAAATATTGTTTCATTTCGTTTTAAAACCAATAAAAGAGTTATTAAAATTAATTTGATGCAACCTATAAGCCCATATCTAATTGATAAGCTCGCAAAGACCTATTATAACGAAAAAGAAGGGGCTATTATACTCTTTTCAAAGAATAACGATTATTCCTTTAAAGCAGCTAAAACGTTTTACAACAAACTAATAAAGGAAAATGAAGGATTTCCGATACCTATCGCTTTTGTTGAGCTATTAGAAAGAACTGAATTTAATCAAGGTCACATTGATGAACCTGAAATTCTAGAGGAACTTCCTCATGTAGCATATTATGGGATCACTGAAAATGCTGATGGATTTGAATCCATACTTCGATTTATAATTCACAATTATTCTGAGACTCTTAAGAGCTCCTAATTATTTGGAAAATAATTCCTTATTTGACAATATTGAGGTTTTCACTATTTTCTATTCATTGAATCTATTATTCTTAATCATTCAGAATTTTTGAAAATGACCGATAAAATGGTTATAAGTGAGATATCATGATTTAAAACAAGAATTAGAATTGAATGTTTTCTTTAATTTAGTTATTTCAGTTATCTGTAGATTTGTATAATTTGTTTGAACAATTCCATTCCTGGTTGAAAATTTAATGGATCTATCGTCAGATAGCTTTTAAAAACTTCCCAAATTCCTTCAAGTTACTCATATGACCAAAACTGAACTTATAGAAGAGAGTTATGTCAATAATCGATTCCCTAGAATGACTTACATTCTTGGATTATGTAATTACATTGGATCTGTATTATTTGACAATTTATACCAGTTTTTAGCCATTATGCTGGGAGCGACAGGCATTATTCAAGGTTTTTTAACCTCTTTTCGCCAATTAGGTGCTGCTTTGTTTAATCCCCTTTGGGGATACTTAGCTGATAGATTTGACAGAAGATTGTTTCTATTTGGGGGAAATTTCATTCTATTTCTTGTTTCTTTCTTGATAGTGTTTTCGACCACTCCCCTAGTTGTCCTGATTTTACTAATATTTCAAACAATTTTGGGTCTTGTAGTTGTTGGTCCAGCTTGGTCTGCTTACCTTGCTGATTTTACAACATCTAAATCTAGAGGAACTATATTAGGACGTATAAGTTCCTTCATAACATTCATTGGTAATTTTGTGTTATTATTTGTCACTTTTTTTATGGATCAAATTGATCCAATTCGTCAAAATATCCAAACCTTAATCCTCCCGTTCTTTATTAGTTCTCTTGGTTATGGTATTGCGATGTTCCTCACTATTCTACTTCCCAAGAGTGATAAAATCATAAGAAATGAGTCCATAAAACCCAAACGGGAGACTTCCCTAAGAAAGATCTTATTACAGATACCCCACCCCTTAAAAAAATTCCTTATAGCAGATTTTATATTTACTTTGGCGTGGGGTGCAGGATGGCCTCTTTTTCCATATGTTACCTTCGGTCTTTCTCACAATTGGTTTGAAATTGGTGTGTTAGCATTTTCATCAGGAATAACAATTGCTTTCAGTCAAAATATTGGAGGATGGCTAACAGACAGGATTGGTCGGAAGAAAGTAATTATTGGATCACGTGGAGCCTTAATACTTCCTCCGTTCTTTGTAATCGTTGCAATACAAACAAATCAAGTCTTTTGGATACTCGTGACTAATACAATCATTGGCTTTTTCTTAGGTGGATCAGCAATTGCTATCCAAACATTGATTTTTGACATTGCGGAAATTTCTCCCGAAAATAATAATAGAAAAGCTACTTATATTTCATTAGTAGGATTAATTAGCGGAATTGGTGCTTTTCTTGGATCTAGTATCACTGGCTTAGTCTTACAATTTCTAAGTGGAAACCAGACACCACCATTAAATTTAATTGGAATGCTTATGTTTTTAGTATTAATATTCCGATTTTTACTTTGGTTTAGTTACTTTGCAATCGAAGATCCAATTGGATTTGAAAAAGGAGCAGTTTTTCATCCATTTCTCTCCATCAGAAGCTTCGTTAAGAACAAATTAAATCTATTCCCAAGAAAATGATTATATTTCTGAATATTATAGTCCAAACACTAAAGCTGCTATCATTAAAGGCAAGAATTTTTTAGGTAAAATTGTAAGAATAATGAACCTTGTTGGAAGTGAAAACTTGCTACCAACAGCAAGATTCCTAATTCATAAGAATGTGATCTAATGAAACAACAAGTTTTGGTAGCCCCAAAAAAAATCGAGTTTCGGGATGTACCCATTCCAAAGATGAATAAAAATGATGTACTAGTGAAAATTGTACGAATTGGAATCTGTGGAAGTGATATCCATGTCTATCATGGAAAACATCCCTTAACATCATATCCAGTAACTCAAGGACATGAGGTCTCAGGAATCATAGAAAAAGCAGGATCTCAAGTAGAGGATTATAAACCTGGTGAAATGGTTACCATCCAACCTCAAGTTGTTTGTGGGAAATGTTTTTCTTGTACTCATGGAAATTATCATATTTGTGACGAATTGAAAGTTATGGGGTTTCAAACCACGGGGATGGCTTCTGAATACTTCGTAGTGGAGAAGACCAAGATTATAAAGTTACCAAAATCCATGTCATATGACGAGGGGGCTATGATTGAACCCACAGCTGTAGCTTGTGCAGCTCTTTCTAAAACTGATTCTATAGAAGGATCGAGAGTAATTGTTTTAGGGGCAGGACCCATAGGAAATCTCGTGGCACAAACATCAAAAGCACTTGGTGCAAAAGAAGTATTAATTACTGATTTAAGCGATTACCGTTTAGAAATAGCAAAAACTGTGGGAATTGATTATCCAATCAATCCACAAAACTATAGTCTTTCAGAGAAAATTAACGAGTTGTTCGGCCCGGATAAAGCAGATCTCATTGTAGAATGCGTTGGAAGTAATCTAACTATAAACGAAGCAATTTCCAACGCACGTAAGGGAACATCGATTATTATTGTGGGTGTTTTTAGTGATAACCAAACGATCGATCTTGCTAGTGTTCAAAATAATGAATTACAGCTCATTGGATCTTTAATGTATCAAAAAAAGAACTATTTACAGGCAATTGATCTAGTTAAAAAGAATAGAATTCAACTGAAACCCCTGATGACAACCCATTTTCCTTTCCATGAATATAATAACGCTTATCAGTATATCGAGAGAAAAAAGGACAAAATTATGAAAGTCTTTATTGTTATAGACTGAATAATACTCAATAAATTTGAAAACTTGGGCCTAGGGTAATTCTAAGAGTAATGTTGAATATTCTGATATAATAATTCTTTCTTATTTCTTTTTATATTTGATCTTATTTGTTCAAATCCTTTAAAGTCAATGAATTGTGCATTTTTTAAATTAAAAATTGGTTTTGGATAGTTTCAAGAGGAATAGTTTCTAGATAGATCAAAAATAGATTGTTCTGTGATTCTAGTAGATTCCACTTAGCAATTCCTCAAGTACTTCAAAGAGATTCCAATAAAATCCAACGAAGATAACTGAGATCAGTCCGCCAATGAATAAAACTGCCCCTAATGGTAGCCATCGGTTTCCAACCTTTAATTCCAGCCCAAGAATATAATATAGGAATACCATCATTAGAATAGTGCGTAAACCTAGGATCCATAGCCAAAAAAATCCTGATCTAGAACTCTGTTGATCACCTCGAGCGTATCGGGCGATTCCAAAGTGATCTACTACACGAAAGGGGCCGAAATTCTTCGTTTCAAGTGCTCGAGTGCTTTCAAATAACGCCCGAGCCCTGTCTTTTGAGAAATCACCATCCTCAATCTTCTTAAGTTTAGGTGCAGAATATCCTGTTCCACACACATTACATTGAACTCCAACGAGATCAATCATCTCTTTAGTTGGATCTTTCTCAAAGATAAAATTCACAAGTTCATGTGTCTGTTCTTTAGCCTCTGGGGCAATTTTTCTCAGGGCTATCGCATTCTGAATCCCAATATCTATATTCTTTCTATTAATAATAAAATAAGGATTTTGACTCTGTTTAGTATGGAGAATCTGGAGCATATTCCTATCATTGGGACAAAACCAGTAACGACTCAGCTCTTTTTCTAAATTTACTATTTTAGAATTTGTATCATTTATTGAACTCATCTATACTCCTCACCGCTGAAATTGTCAGGAATAATTTATTTTCTTGTTTCTAATAAATTAGATTTTTTAACAAGTTACTCGTGATTTTTAATTTTGTGTTTTTTATAGTTCCTATAATAAATAGATGACACTAATTCTTTTCTCAGACTCTGTAATCAAATCTTGTCAATTAGTGATTAAATATTGTCTTATTTTTCTTCTAAGTAAACATTGAAGTTGATCTATTACTAGAAATTAAAGGTCTTTTATCTCTCTGCTAATCGATTTCACATTACAATTAAACCTGTTAAATAATAAAGTATCAAATGGTTAAAAGTTTGTCAATCACCTTAAAGAGCGAAATTATCCCTATTTGAGGGAAATGATATGATATTTACTCATTATCAATAGGTTTGTGCCAATTATATATCTTAAATTGGAATAGGCCCTGATGAAATCTTACTTTCGAAAGATAAATCTTATATATTACCATAGAGGAATAGGCACAGAGGAAATGATGTAATCACCTCTTTTACAAAATACTTAGTCTTTTAGGAAGGGTATAACGAAAGATGTCAGAAATCACCCTTAGAGCCAAGATATTAATGATTGGTGATGGAGGAGTAGGTAAAAGTGCTTTTCGTCGGGCTTGGCTAGGTGAAACCTTCCGATCACAATATTTCATGACTATCGGTGCTGATTTTGCCTCAAAAGAGATTTCATTTTTTGATCCTCCTACAAATACTACTTATACAGTAAAGTTTCAGATTTGGGACCTCGCAGGCCAACCTCGGTTTAAAGTTGTAAGTGAGCTCTATTATCGTGGTGCGGTTGGGGCGCTTTGTTTTTTTGATATTACAAATCTCGAGTCGTATTTAAATCTCGTGAATTGGATTAATTCTTATTGGAAGCTGAATGGAGATGGGCAGCGGCCTCTTTTAATTGTAGGGGCAAAATGTGATCTTCGAAAATATTCTAATTTTAAACATGTTCCAGAGAAACATGGTATTGAATATGCACGAGAATTGACAAAACTCGTAAAGAAGGAGAATGATTTTACTATCCATTATATAGAGACTTCTGCAAAAGAAAATATTAATGTAGATAAAACCTTTCGAGTGTTATCCGCTGAAATAGTCAAAGTGTATAATCAAATCATGAAATCGGTCTTAAGATAAAAAGCACATGATGAAATTATCTCCTCTTTCAAGTCCTATTCGAAACAAGAACCGCAGGAGTGAAAGTTCTTGGAAATTAGGTCTTTTTTTTTGTTTAAACAGATTTCAACGATCCTTTCCAATGAAATGGATAGTGTCTACTTGATAATGATCTAAAAGAATGTATTTCTTCGTTAAAAATAAGAATAAGCTCGATAACGTTCTTTAGAGGTAATATCATAATGTGATTTGTATGCAGGATTGCACCTATCATGTATCACTTAAACAAATCTTTCAGTCACTTTCTTCCGAGGTGTGCCTTTTTCAATGAGATATTGGATAGTTTTATGCTCCTTTTTCCTAATTTTTGCATTAATATTGCCCGTATATTCCCATAAAGCATCTCCTGTCTGTATGAATATACATATCAAAAAAGTGCAATCAGTTGGCCGCACGTGGGATGATGTTTCGTTACTCTATCCTAACAAGTTTCATAATAGTTCAGAAATTATGGAAGAAATCGCAAATATCGAAACTGTAGTCCCAATGCTTGTTGATGTTTCCGTTATTGGACAGAGTTTCTTAGAGAAAGACATCCAACTTATAAGAATAACAAATGAGGCAAACCAAGATCCGAAAGCGGGTGTTTTCTTTGTAGCACAACATCATGCAAGGGAAAAGATAACAGTAGAGATTGCTTTGAGATTTATCCAACACTTACTCAATAATTATGGCGTGGATGAAACACTCACCAATTATATTGACACAGAGGAAATTTATATTATTCCAACCTTGAATCCAGATGGCAATGATGTTGTGGTTGACGAAGGTAATGAATGGCTTCGAAAAAACACAAGACCATTTGATGATGATGGCGATGGGGAGTTTGATGAAGACCCAATTGAAGATGTTGATGGGGATGGAAAGATCTATGCTTTTGAAGTATATGAAAAACCTACTCCAACATGGGATCTTATTGAATCGGGATTCAATGCTTATCCAATTGAAACAGTAATTGAAGGTATCGATAATGATGGGGATGGTCTTGTGAATGAGGATGTCATAGGTTTTGTAGACTTAAACAGAAATTATGATTGTTACTGGAATGATTCTTCCTTCACATCAGGTTGGGGCTCTGATCCAACAGTAGAGGACTATCCTGGAACAACTCCTTTTAGTGAACCAGAGACCGTTGTTTTGCGTGATTTTGCCCTCCAACATAAATTCGCAGCAGCAATGTCGCTTCATAGTGGTATTAATGAAACCTATTTTCCCGTTTATTCAAATAACTATTACACCGAACCATCGCTCTATTATCAACTATATCTCAATTTACGGGCGATTCTCCCTAACAGATTCATTCACTCAGGGATTAATAAAGACATTGCCACTTCTACAGCTGGCGATTGGTCTCTCTGGATGTACGAGGAAGCTGGCTGCAAAGTTCCAATGACTTTTGAGATATACAATAATGCGAGCTCTTTAGAAAATGACATATGTTATTTCCTCATTTCAGACAATGAAACTCATCAAATTTGGAAATGGACTGGTATGTATGAATATTTTTCCCCTACTGAATCAGCAACAAACTTTGAAAACCTTTGGTTTGATATTTTCCCAGCTTTCGACTATTGGCTGGAAATAACTCCCAGATTGCAAATTACGATCAAATCTGTTAAATTTACAGGCTTTGATGTTGGCGATGTTGTCACGTTGGAGGTTGATATTGAGAACTTGAGTCCTTCTTTGAATACAATAGAGATGATCGACTTCTTGAATGGAGATTATGAGGTGTTAAGACGAAATGGTATACCAGTAAAAACGATAGCCATTTTCCCAGAAAGTTCTCAAAGCAAGACCATTGAATTTGAGCTAGACCAATCCATTACTGAAACCAGTTTCATTTTAATGGTTGGTAACGATTACACAGGATATCAACATATTGTGTTAGAATCTGGGGAAACTACCCAATACACTACATTAAGCCTCAGTACAAGCACTAGAATCAGCCAAACAAGTTCAAGGATCTCAGGTAACACGCCAGGATTTATATTAAGCTCAATACTAATCATCTTACCACTATTTACAATATTAAGGGGTCGAAGAAAAAATTAACAAACATTTATTCATTCAACGAATAACTTGTTAATTATCGGACATGCCTATAGCATCTTAAATAGTTCGGTTTTATTGATTTGATGTTTCTTAAAAAAATAAATCCATATAGGCATGCATATATCATTCTTACGAAATTTTTTAAAATATTTATATCATCCTAACGAAAATTTATTTCAGTTCTAATTTAGACTTGTCTATATGAGATTCGGTTTATAAAATATATACTTCATAATTTATATCAGAAATCATTGACAACAGCTATTTAAATCATTGAGGTGATTCACAAACTGAAGAGATACTCACCAAAGGCCTATGGATTGTGTATATATGTCTTCCAAAAAAAATATTAGACCTCCTGTTGCTAAAATCATCCCTCAAAAAAATTCATACCATGGGGAGGAACTAATCGACCATTATTTTTGGTTGCGAGAAAAAGATAACCCAGAAGTTATTGAATATTTAAAGGCTGAAAATAAGTATACAGAAGCAATGATGAAACACACAGAGGAGCTCCAGAGTTCTCTTTTTGAAGAAATCAAAGGTCGAATTAAGGAAGATGATGTTTCAGCGCCAGAAAAGGCAGGTGATTATCACTATTATTTCCGTATGGAGAAAAGAAAACAATATAGAAAATATTTTCGTAAAAAATTGAATAAGATTTCTCAAGAAGAATTATTGCTTGATGAAAATGAGCTAGCTAAGGATTATGGCTATTTTAAGATTGCTTCATTTAAAATCAGCCCAAATCATGAGTTTTTAGCTTATTCTGTTGATACAAATGGTTCGGAAAAGTATACGGTTTATATTAAAAACTTAAAAAGTGGAAAACTTCTAGAAGACAGAATAACTAATGTAGCTGGTCTATTTTTCTCTGAAATAGGTTCTTGTGGTTTAGAATGGGCTAATGATAATAAAACTGTTTTTTACACGACTTTAGACAAAGCTAACCGACCGTATAAATTGTACAAACACATGATTGGTTCTGATTCTAAAGATGACAAATTAATTTATCACGAAAAGGATGAAGCATACTTTCTGTATATCACAAAAACTACAGATCAAAATTACTTCATCATGGTTTTGCAAAGTAATCTCACATCAGAAGTACATTTCTTACCAGTTGGACTGCCTAATGGAGAGTTTAGGGTAATTCAACCTCGTCAGCACAAGATGGAATACTATGTTCAACATCAAAAAGGAAATTTCATTATAAGGACAAATGATGGTGCTGAAAACTTTCAACTGATGAAAACTTCGGTTTCAAATCCAAGGAAAACAAATTGGGAAGAAATAGTCCCTCACCGTGAGTCAGTCTTTTTGAGAGACTTTGAAGTATTTGAGGACTTTTTAGTATTACATGAAAGGGAGGATGGGATGACGAAAATACGTGTGATCGATCAAAAAAGAGATCAAGATCATTATCTGGACTTCCCTGATCCTGTTTATACATGCGAAAAGTTCTCTTATTCCTTAGTCTATCCAGAATTCAAATCAAATGTGTTACGTTTTGTTTATACATCGTTGATAACTCCCAATTCTGTTTTTGACTATAATATGGATACTAATGAAAAAAAACTCGTCAAACAAGATGAAATCCTTGGTGGGTATAATCCTTCAAAATATCTAACAGAACGGATAGCAGCTCAAGCTCAAGATGGAAAATCAGTATATATATCGCTTGTTTATAAAAAAGGAATGCCTATAGATGGAAATAATCCCCTATTATTATATGGTTATGGTTCCTATGGATATAGTATTGACCCAGAATTTTTATCTTATAGGATAAGTTTATTGGATCGGGGATTTGCCTTCGCAATTGCTCATATCCGTGGTGGAAGTGAGCTTGGAAGAAAATGGTATGAACAGGGGAAGCTCTTACACAAGAAGAACACGTTTACAGACTTTATTGTGTGTGCTGAATATTTAATCAGTCAAAAATACACTTCAAATGATAAATTATGTATATTAGGGGGTAGTGCTGGTGGTTTGTTGATGGGAGCGGTCATAAACATGAGACCAGATCTTTTCAAAACTGTTATAGCTAGAGTGCCTTTTGTTGATGTCATTAACACCATGTTCGATCCTTCAATTCCTTTAACAATAACTGAATATGAGGAATGGGGAAATCCTAATGAAAAAGAGTATTATGACTATATGAAATCGTATTCCCCTTATGATAATGTTGTGGAGAAAAACTATCCAAGAATCCTCATGACAGCGGGATTGAATGATCCAAGAGTCCAGTATTGGGAGCCAGCTAAATTTACAGCTAAATTAAGAGCATTAAAAACCGATTCTAATTTATTATTATTAAAAACCAATATGGGGGAGGGCCACTCGGGAAAATCAGGTCGTTATGATATGATCAAGGAAACAGCATTTTACTACGCCTTTCTTTTAGATTCAGTAGCAAATAGTTAATGATTATTTTCCAAGATAGTATCTCCTTTAAATTTTCAGAGATCCTCAAATTCCTCTTTTTTCTTCAAAATCCTCGATCGCTTCGTAAAGTATCTTCTTAAAGTGTTTTGGAGTATCTGGAGTAATCATGCTGAAGAATAGTTTTTCATCTTCCATATTTTCTACTTTAATCATGTTATTTTCCCTTAAAAGTAGTTTTAATTTCTATTCTTGATTGTTAAACTTTTTCTTTATCCCCGAAAAGAGAAGAATTCTAGGATAAGACTCCTTATATAGAGTCTTATCCCTCAGTATTTCTATCAACCTTCATGAGAGACTGTAATTTCTAAGCCTTCCCACCTCTATGAAATGAGATTTAATATTAATTCTGCTTTTGTATTATTAAGACTGTGTTAAGGAGAGGAGGAGGTAATTTCAGAGGAAATATACAAGAGAGTCATTTTATATCAAGAAGGTTATTCTAAAACCTCTGCAAATGCTCTTACAGGCATTGCTGCTACCGCTTTCCCTTTTATAGGGACAGCAAATAATCTAAATTTGTGTCCATAAAGTAATTCTAGATTAGTTAAGTTTTCGACTATTAAAATGTCCTTTTCTAACAATGATGTATGAGCAGGTCTTGATAGATTCAGAGAATCATCAATATTTATTGTATCCACTCCTACAAGTTTCACATGATTATCAATTAAGAAAGAAATCACTTCCTCTGAAATGAAAGGATATTCATAATATTCCTCTGTTCCCCAATAATTACTCCAATTGAAGTTAAATAATACAGCTTTACCATCATAATCAACTTTTTGGGGGAGAGTATTACAACCAACTGATTGAAAAGGACTCATTCCCCGAACATCAACAATTATCCCTGGGAGAATAACTTCATTAAGTAATATTTGACTGATATCTCGTTTTTCAGGAAACCGATGGAAAGGTGAATCGAGGTAAGTACCTATAGAGGTTTGGAAGGCTATTTCTGTAATCTCGAAAGAAGCTTTTCCTTGATATTTTGGTTTTGTTTCCTTGTGGGTTAAGAAGGGATGAATGCTTGCTGTATAACTAATGTACGAACCATCTTCGTTTCTTATTCTAAATCCAGGCATACCATCCTCGAAAACATGGCTAAGATCAACAAAGCTCATTTTAGAATCACTTTTGGGCGATAATCTGTGATATATATTGCTAATTTATATTTAAAAATGAGGAACATGGTGATAAATAAGTAATTCACCTTTGGTTAAACAGGTGAAAATCATGAAAATTCGCTTTGGAATTCAAATTGAACCTCAGCTAGGATTCGATTATAACACTGTAGAGAAAATTGCGCTTAATGCAGAAAAATTAGGGTATTCCTCTCTCTGGTCCAGTGATCATTTTTTCCTTGATGATAAATCAGAAAATAGAAATTGTATGGAAGCTTGGACCTTGATCTCTGCTCTAGCTGCAAAAACTAGCACGTTACGTCTTGGGACTCTTGTTACATGCAATAGTTATCGGTACCCCCCAATCCTAGCAAAAATTGCTGCTACAGTAGATATGATTTCAAATGGACGATTAGAGTTTGGTATCGGCGCAGGTTGGAAGAAAATTGAATATAATGCTTATGGTATTCCTTTTCCCTCTCTTAAAGATCGCATGGATCAATTAGAAGAATCTATTCAGATTATCAAGAAATTATGGACAGAGGACATGGTTACTTTTAATGGAAATCACTATAAAATTACTAATGCTTTTTCAGCACCAAAACCAATTCAGCAACTTCCTCCTATTTTTATAGGAGGAACAGGAAAAAAGAGAATTCTTAATATGGTGGCAAAATATGGGGATTATTGTAATTTTGGATGGTTTTTTGATCCGACCAAAATTCCAGAATTATTGGATGCCTTAAAAAACCATTGTAAAGATATCTCCCGTGATTATAAGGATGTTGGAAAATCATTTTTTGCCTCAGTCATAGTTGCAGAGACAGAGGACGAATTGAATACAATATTAAATACACGAGCCAAAATGCGTAATGTTGACCCCGAGGAATATCTCAAAAGGTTAGGTTCTGGCGTTTTTTTCGGTACACCTGAGCTTATTTGTGAAAAATTTGAAAACCTAATAAATCAAGGATTCGATTATTTTCAGATAATGTTCCCATATCCAATGGATCTTGAGCAAAGCACAAAATTTGCTAAGTTAGTTATGCCAAATTTAAAGTAAAAATTCACTCTTAATTCTTGGAATCAGAGTTAAAAATTAATAGAAATTTACTAGATGTATGAATCTGAAAATGACTATAAAGTTGAGGTTACCCCTTATTTAATCATAAATGGAAAAATATCTGATATTCCTTTACTAATTGATGGAAAAGACCTGAATAGACACATGGCTGTGTTTGGTATGGCAGGAGATGGAAAAGGCCGATTCGTTTATGGTTTGATCAAAATCCGACGAACGAGGTTGTATTATTTCGATTAATGGCCGAATTTCTCTTTTAAAGACACATGATTTTTCTATTAGCTTATTTTCTTCAGTAGATCTTGAGACTCTCCAGGATCAACCTTTCCAGAAAAAAATTTTTGAAACATATAAAAAGTATTTTTTTTTACCCTACTGAAATATTTCTTCCCAGAAAATAATAAGGGGAGAAAAAATCCTTTTAATAGCATATTTTGGGTTACAAACAGTTTCTTTCACATCTAAAAAATATAATTACAGTTTCTTAGTCAGAAGGGGGGATTATAAAATTATTGGTCAATACCAACAATTATCAAAGAAAACCTCTGTCAAATAGTTCCCCAATAAATTTGGGTAATATTAAAAAAAGGCTTATGAGATTTTAATGCTGAAATTTTGACTAGAAGCTACTTGGGAGGTTATATCTGAATAAGTAATTGCGGGGATGAGGTCTAAATGATGCCCCCAACCCCTACCCCCCCTAAGCCTTAATAAAAGTAATGATTTAAATTTGTCCCTTCCTCTCTTTTTTTTTCTTTATAGGTGTTCAAGGGTTTACTTTAAGATAGAAGGAGTTTTCCATTGCCGAGATTGAAGATTATACCACTCTATATCAGGATTTGATGGATAATGATGAAATAATACGGGTATAACTTCCCACTCAAGATCGACACTTAACCAATGAACCAGTTGTGGTCTTAACCAAGTCCAAAGATGAATACTATAATCAGTGTAGATGATGACACAATAAGGAACAAGCTCTAGTACCCGAGACAGCTGACTCATTTTCAAGTGATGCGGAATTTTAATCCAATAAAAATCCAATGAAAAATCGTTATTTAGACGATGTGGAGTAAAAAATACGCGTACAACATGATTTTCATACAGATCTGTTAATAAATCCAGTTCAGATCTAGAAAGTTCTATAGTTTTATGATTTTGAGAGGAACCTAGTGGAAGTTCATAATAACTAAAGACAGATGGAAGTTTACAATATAACGAGATGATTTGGTTGGCATTTGATTGTTCAAAATAACTAAAATTATCATTAAAAGGGGGAGATAGAAAGAAATGCAATGATCTACTTCGTCTTTTTCGAGGATGTGCTGTTTTTAATGGTTGAGATAAACGTTTCCATTCAGTTTCTGTAAAATTATACCATCCTTTGTCAGCTCTGTAAAGGGTAAATGAAGAACTTATCCTTCTAGAAGTGACTCGTGACATATCATGTAAATTTAATTTTCCCTTTCTCTCACATACTTTAATATACGCTTGTAAGCGTTCTATGAGATGAGAAGGAACCACAAAAAGTCCAATATAATTGTTTGAATAGCCTCTTACAGTGAAAATTTGGCTGAGGCCAAAAGTTTTATTTTGAGGATCTAGAATATCAATAATTTCTGATAATGATGTTGATTTGTTAAGCTGAAACTGGAAGTAGAGACTTTCTAACCCTAATGCGGGAAGATAAAACCAAAGATGCCAGCTTGCTTCTAATCTCGTAAAGAAGCTTGAAAGATTTCGAGAAAGGGCGAGATTTCTAACTCTAATCCGTATAATATCTTTTAATCGATTTGAATTAAGAGAAGAAATGCCCGCTTCCGCAATATAGGAATTTATGACTTCGAGACAGTGTAATTGTGCTGGTGTCATTGGGATTAATTTAGTACAAGCATACTGAAGCTGTTCCCATGCAAGGTCTGACAGTGAGGTGCTTTCACAGAGAAGTCTGAAAACACCTTTTATTTCATCATATCCACGAAGCATTTTAACCAAGTATTCATAGAATTCATCAGCATGGAATTTTCCAATACTTAGTAATAAGTTAGCATAAGTAAAGTAGTTATGTGCAAACCACAAGAATGGAGTCTGAAAATAGGCTTCAGTTTCATAATATTTTTGCTTAAATTCTGTCAAATGTTGAGAGAGGATATCTCGATTATAATCGGCTTCTTCATAATGTTGAAGGACATCTAGAAAGTCATTCAAAATCATTTTACTCGATAATGGATATTTTTCAATACAAAGAGGAAGGCGTGATAGAATTGTATTCATAAATCGTTTCCATGTTTTACGCTGATGGGCCACCTCTGTACTCTCCTCGCGCGGATAGAAGATTTTTCTTAAACTTTAAGGAGATAATAAGTTGATATGAAAGATTATGAGATTTTATCTTGAATTATATATAAACTATTTATAAAGTTTGTTTGACACAAATTAGTCTTTTAATATGATAAAGAGCTAGTATCATAAAGGTGTTTTATTCTATTAAATTAATAATAATTAAACAGAAAATTATTCCCCAGGAAAGCAGATCTAATGATAGATTCTACTAATTCTCTTAAACTTGTATTTCTAGACTTTTTCAAAGAAATCGAGGGTAAATTGATAGAAATTTTAAACTCTCCAATGCTAAAAACCCTTTGTGAGCCGATTATCGATTTAACACTGATTTTTTCTGATATTGAAAATTCTAATGAGGTGAATCTCTACATAACAAATTCTAGTTTACCTCAAGAAAAGATTGATGATATCAGAAGGATATTAGAGAATCCATTTCAAACTTCGTTTTCCTACGGATACAAAGATAAAGAATTTATTTTCATTCAACTAGAAAAAAACTCTCCCTTACTTAAATCAAAACATCGAAATGGTTTCACTGGGCTAATTTTTCATGAGATATTTCATTCTATCCAACGTCAACGTGGTTTAGAAGTTCAGCTGCAGAATTCTTTAGTTTTTAGTCTGGATTTTTTTACCAAATTAGCCTCTATTATGCCACCTGAAAGTTTTGATCAAGAGGAGCTAATATCATTTCTGAAACAAATTTCACAAGTTGCCTTATTTTCTCTCAAGGATATTTTTGTTAATGTTGAGATGATGAAAAGAGGATTGAGTAATCCTTTAGTGGATTTTTACAATTTAGAACTCCATTTCGAGGAGTCAGATCGAATTAGTCCTCCTGCTCTCGAAATTCCTTTTGAAAAAGGTGAGATAAAGATTAAGGATCTTGATGAGTTTGCTAAAGCGTTTAACTATACCATTTCACTCATTCCTGTGTGGTTACCCACAATTGTCTTGGGGGAAGACTCTAAAGATTATAATTCCTCTCGGGAACTTAAACATTATATTTTTGACAAATATTACATTAATCCATCTCTCATTACTCGTGAAATGTGGCACATCGAAAATATCTTTTTAACAGGTTTCTCATTTTCCAAAAGCTTTCATCTGAAATGGTTTGGTGCAATCTTTAACTTAGCATTAGAGTACCTATTAGGTGAAGATTTTGTTTTCTATCATCTATACAAGGCCACTGAACTGGTTGAGGCAATTTATAAGGAAAAAAGAGACCCTGAAAGATTAAATCTAGCAATAGTTCCAATTTTGAAAGCTGCTTACGTTCATAAGAGGGAATATCCAGCAGGGATTCAACAGAGGAATGTTGAGGAGCTAGATGCAGCAATGAAGCGTTATGATATTGATCAAGAGGAAATTTCAGAACTAGAAGAAACTCTTGACGAAATTCTTCAAACAGAGGAAAGTCATTTTGGCCATTTCTTTGAGAATCTACTTCAATTATCCATAATGATTTTAGCAAGAGATTTTAGACGAGATATTTTTCAAGGTCATCAAACACCTATCAAGGATTTTGGACGTGCCATTCTTACGCTTCTTCAGTCCATCAACTATCTAGGTGATCATTCTGACATTAAATATTACCATTCTGTTAGGTTAACCGTTAAACGATTGATCAGAAGCGATAATGTTTTCAAACAAAAACAACTAGCCCTTCATTTAGAAACAATTACCAAAAAGGAGATTTTCGACTCAGACCTTGAAGCTACTTCAGTCGAGGCCGAGGAACTCTTATACAATTTTGATTTCTTTGAGATACCATTAAAAAACACCTTTGTTGAATTAGGGATTTCTTTTATCCAAAACATCAAGATTGTTCTGAAAAAAGTACCTTTCAATGATCCAGGATTCCCTTCTCTTGTATCACAGTTTATTGGTATTCTCCTCTCTGGTAAAGAATTAACCACAGAAGAATTTGATCAGGTGAATATGATATTAGTCTGTAGTCTTATTGCTACTGTAGGTGTTCCCTTTACGGTAATTCAACCAGTTTTAGAGTCTTTTGTATCATCTAGCCATCAAATTAGCAAGGAAAACGATGATTAACATCAAACTCGAAATTTTGTGATTAAATAATTTAATTATGGAAAAAGTTCCTCCAAAATTCGGTGTTAAATTTAGTTTTCAGAATAATAATTTAGAATAAAAAATAGAGATTTGAAAAGCTTAAGAAAAAAGAGTAGTAATGGAGATGTAAGTTCTGACTTTGATTAGGTTGAGATAAATTAGTTTAATTACAAAATTGAACAATTCTTATTAATGGTATAACGGCACCAGCAGGATTTGAACCTGCGACCACCCGGTATCTGCTGAGTATTCTTTCAGAGAAGAATTTTAACAGCCGGACGCTCTACCTAACTGAGCTATGATGCCTTTTTATTCCGAGGAAGTGGGCCTGGGGGGATTTGAACCCACGACCATCCGGTTTCTCAAGCCATTGAGAGCTATATGAGCCGGACGCTCTAACCATTTCAGAGGGTGAGAAAATTAACCACCCTTAACTGAGCTACAGGCCCTTTGGGTCTCTGTTGATGTAAATACTTCTGTAGATATTTGAATTCACTTGTTGATTGTAGTTGTAATTAGTCTTACTAGTACGATTTATTTAACCTTTTTGCCTAGTTATCCACTCTATTCAGACTGTTGAATTTCTAATCTATCACAAATAATGACTCAGTTGTCTATTTACCTCAGATCTAAGAGGATTAATAGATCTAAAGAACCCTTTACCAGCTTACATCTAGGGATATACTACATATAATCCATCTTGGAAAACAGTAGGATCTTTACTTCGTCGTCCTCGTAAACGAGTTGCCTCAGCTAGCCGTGCAGCGGTCTGTGAGACCTTTTCAATATCAATTCCAGACATTGTTACAATGTCACCATTTATTTCAATGGTAACTGAATTATCATAAGGGACACTTATTGGGTCTCGTCTCCCATAGAGGTTTTTTACTTGTATGATATTCTTTCGAGCTTCAACTGTTGCTGGAAAGTGTGAAGTAATCACTCGAACTTTGTAAATAAATCCTTCTGTAACTCCTTTTATCATATTAGAGAGATGACCTGCTATGGTTCCAACCATAGCTGCTTCTGCTTTGTTACCAAAATAACTTTGAATTTTAAATTTGTTATCGTGAAAAGTAAGATGAACTTTTAGGCGTTCAAATGTACGGAAAAGTTCACCTTTTGGACCTTTAATCTGAACAGTTTTCCCCCCACGGATAGGAGTTAAAATAGCGGTGACTTCTTCGGGTACCTCAACGATCCTTTCAATAGCATAGTGTTTCATTGTGACTAACTTCCTTAATTGTAGTTAATAAACGTAGGCTAGTAATCGTCCACCTAGGTTTTTTTCTTTAGCTTCATGATGAGACATTACACCTTCAGATGTTGAAACTACCAAAATTCCCATATCACGAGCAGGTAGAAAACGTTTTTCCCATTCAACATAATCTCTAACTTTAACAGGATATCTGGGCTTAATAACTCCAATCTTAGAGATTCGACCTAAGAGCTGAACAGATATTATCCATAAATCTTCCATGACTTCAAATTCGCCAATAGTCCCATATTTCTGTATCACACGAAGGACATTAGCAATGATCCGACTTGCGGGTCTAATTGTAGCCTCTTTACGCCCAAGTATTTCGGCATTTGCTATAGTCGACATCGCATTAGCTAGAGGGTCAAGCATAACCAATTTAATCTTCTCTTTGATAGTGATTGCTAGTAAGGAGAGTATATCTAACCGATCTGTTTTATAAGAGAGGTCGAAAACTTCTGAATATCCATCTATCTCGGCCTTACCCCGAGTTGTTAAAGTTTATCTTAAAATTTTACGAAAGATTTTCTGATTCCCAGTAAGTTTTCTATGCCTTAAGAAGATTTATTGCTTTTCTTTCTTTTAATTTTGGCGATAGAGCCTATTGTTGTGGACTTAGGAATGAAATCTTCTATGATAGAACCTTCGTCAGCGACTTCTGTTTTCAGATCGATGTCTAATTCACGCTCAATCTTTGCTACAATACGATCGGTAGGTAGAACCTTTTCAGCTTCAATTCTTGCGAGTAAAGTTTCTTTCTCTTTGATCATCTGAGCAAATTCAGCTCGTCCCAATCCTTGTTTGCGCCTAGCTTCTTGGATCAAGCTTCCATAGCCATCAACTAGGATTTTATCATGAAGAAAGTCTTTCTTGGGAGCTTTAATGGGTTGTGGTGAAGATTTCTTGCGAGGTTGAGGGCGAGGGATTGGCCGTGAAATCCTTTTTTTGGGTCTATGGATAACAGGTTTTCCAAATCTAGCACACTTAGGACATGCATGTAACTCTACATGATCAATTTCAACGAGAGTGACTGGTGCTTCGACCCCACACATCTCACAAGTCTGTATCCTACTCAATCTGGCTACTTCCTCTTAATTTTAGAAGTAATTTAATATTATTTTAAATCCTATTTTTAATAGATCATATAAGTCTTTCAAACTGATTTTCATTCATTGTTACTAGATTGACTAACAGAAGAAAATATCTTTCGGGTTTAGTAACTACTAATAACTGTGTGTATTACAATGGCTAATAAGGCATTAAACTTTGCTGAATCAACAATATCCTGATGTCATGGAAAGTAATCTTTCAATAGACATTAGTCGTTTTATAGCCCAAAGGAGGAGGTAAATTCACTTAAAAAGTCTTATAAGAATCAAGATTGGAATATCATGTGATTGTTTACTTCTTATCACATCTCTATAAGGTACCAAAAAAATTTGTTTCTGTTTTATTTCAGAATTGGTTTTTCTTCACTGTTTATAAAACAAAATCGTTAATCTATAAGTATTCAGTTCTCTGCTCTTTTCCCAACCTTCTAAAGTTATTTTTCTTAGTAAATAGGCAGAATTTTATTTCTATCTTCTTTAAATATGTCCTTTTTTCGTTAATTTTCTTTAAATTTCTTGGCAACATGTTCTCTTACCATAGATCCCCTATCTAAAGAAAAGTAACTTCTTCCTTTCTCGGTTAAAGTCTCTTAAATTGGTCAAAAAGAAAAAAAAATAAAGGATGATATACTAAGAGACCTTGACAGATTTATGAATAATCTTGGAATCTAATACATACATAATACAGTTCATTAAATTTCCAGTATTATTTGAAATAGCAGCTTCAAAAATCACTCAATATATAGAATAAAACGAAGGTTAAGTAGGTAATATAATGCCAGACACTGTTGATAATAAGAAAGCTTCTTTTGAAGATTTTGCGGATTCATACACTCGTACAATGGAACGTCGGATTCGTGCATTAGAAACTGAAAGACAATTACTTGAAGTTCAACGAAATAAATTAGAGGAGGAAAGAGATAACCTTAAGCTTGAACTTCAGAAACTTAGACAACCTCCCTTATTTACGGGAACATTACAAGAAATCCTTGAAAATGGGAAGGCCATCGTTAAAAGCTCTACTGGACCTTCATTTGTAGTAGTTGTTGATTCTTCCATACCTAAAGAGCTATTAACTCCGAGCTCACGCGTTGCTCTTCATCAAAGAAATTTTGCTATTCTCGAGGTTCTACCTCAATCACTAGATCCCAGCGTAAGATCTATGGAGATTGAAACAAAACCTTCAGAGACATACGCAGATATAGGCGGATTAAAAGAACAACTTCAGGAGCTTCGTGAAACTGTAGAATTACCTCTATTACAACCCGAATTGTTTGAAAAAGTAGGAATTGAACCTCCAAAGGGTGTATTACTTCACGGTCCTCCAGGTTCGGGGAAAACACTTATGGTAAAGGCTGTTGCTCATGAAACTAAAGCTACATTCATTCGAGTGATTGGTTCAGAGCTTGTTCAAAAATATATTGGAGAAGGAGCAAGACTTGTTCGGGAGGTTTTTTCGTTTGCTCGAGAGAATTCACCAAGTATTCTATTCATCGATGAACTTGATGCAATTGGCAGTAAGAGATTGGATATTGCTACAAGTGGAGATCGTGAGGTTCAACGTACATTAATGCAACTACTCAGTGAATTGGATGGTTTTTCTCCTCGTGGAGATGTGAAAATTATTGGAGCAACGAATCGTGTCGATATTCTAGATCCAGCCCTCTTGCGGCCTGGTCGTTTCGATCGGCATATTGAGATTTTATTACCTAATCAAGAAGAGAGGCTAGAAATCTTTAAAATTCATACTCGTCTGATGAATATAGATTCTAAAGTTGATTTTTCCATTTTTGCAAATGAAACTAGACATGCCTCTGGAGCTGATATTCGAGCAATAACGCAAGAAGCTGGGATGTTTGCTATTCGTGAAAGACGAACTATTGTTACTTTTGATGATTTCAAATTAGCAACAAGGAAGGTCTTAGCAACTCGCGGAGATATTTTTTCAGGACGAAATGAGTATTTATAATCAATTTACTCTTTCTAATCATTTTTCTCTTAAGAGTGAAATGATGGATACCATTCTGTAAAAAAGAATCAGTTAAGAATAAGAACAGCTCTTGGCTTTTCTTCATACTGTCTGGTTTTTTCCTTGATATTTTCGGAATAACTGATCTAAAAGACTTAGAAATGATAATACTGCGGTGGAATGTTCTTCTTTTGGATGATGAAGACGGTCTGGTTGGAGGTGATCCATAAGAGATTCAATAAGTTCTTCTAGACTAATATCTTCATGTACCCAAAAAAAGAGTATTAATGCTTCAATAGCGTCTGCTATCCGATTTTTTTTTCCAGTTAATTTAAGTGTATCTGTTTTACACCACAAGGATCCTTTATATGCCTCTAAAAGAATGGAATCAGAAACTTTCGTTCCTGTTGGTTTTTCAGAAACTAGGCTCTTCGCCACGGAGTAAATGAAATTTACTAATGAATCTCCGAGTTTTGCATTACTTTTGTTATATATGTAAAGAACTAAATTTTTCTTTCTCACCGTATCTTCAGTGGGAATACGAAGAGATTTTTTAAATTTCTGCACTTTAAAACCCAGAAAAAGGGTTATATGGAATCAGAAAGAACCTGTTTAAAGATATTTGTTAAATCATCACATTTATTGATGATTGTATCAGCAGCCTGCTGGAGGGCTTCAACTGGATCGATAGAAGAGGTCTGTAAATAAAAAATGGGATTTTCAAGAAGTGGATGAGGAAACCTAAAGGCTGCAAATAAAACCCCAGGCTGATCTTTTAATACTTCACGAAGCATATTTAAAAACGTATGATCTTCACCTATAACTTCAAATTCTATCAGAGATTCTTCTTTTCGAATAACTTTTAATTGCGTCAAAAACACCTCTGCAGTCCATTCTTTCTTATAATCGGCCATTTTAATATTTAGTTCAAAAAACTTTCTTTTAATTTTCGAGAAACATCATTAGGATCTGTTGAGCTATTGCCTTGGCCAGTAATGGGGGTACACTTTCTCCAACTTGATTATATTGCCAATTTATGGGGCCAAAGAAGTGAAATTCGTCAGGATAACTCATCAAACGGGCATGTTCCCGCACAGTACAAAGACGAGGATCATAAGGGTGAATGAATCGACTCTTTCCCATTACTGTTGGACTAGGTTGATCTGCTTTTAACCGAATGAAATTCCGAAATGTTCCTCCTTGACTCCCTTTAAAATAAACGATGGCTCCTCCTGGTGGTAATTTATGAATTTTCTTGGTAATTCTAGGTGATGTATGTACTAATCTATGATTTGATACTTCTAAATTGGGATCAGGAAGAGAAAAAAAAGCTTCAGCAACTGAAACAAAGGAATTGTTGGCAAGAGATGCTAGTTCGATGTTGGAGATAAAGACTCTCTTTCGTTGACTTGGTACTCCAAAAGTCTCAGCCTCTAAGAAATTAAAATAAATTGATTCATATTTAGAGTAAGAAAATTCGTGAAGAATTAATTCTCTCATCTCTGTTGAGGCCAATTGTTGAACATTTTCTATCAGGAATATCTTAGGTTCCAAATCAATGATAATACGGATGGCATCCAGAACTAGCCGTCCTTTTTCATCTGAATATAGTTGATCATAAGCGCTTTTTTGTCGGTTGGGATTTGCCAATGAAAAAGACTCACAAGGAGGACTTGAAAGAATAATGTCAGGAGATTTCCCTTGAAGGACTTTTAGAATTTCTAATGAATGAATATCTTGAATATCTCTTATAAGTGTCATACCCACTTCAATGTTCTCCGCATAGGTGTAGAATACTCGATAATCATTATCAATAGCTAATGATATTGTGAATTTAGGACTAGCGAGAAGAAATCCAAGAGCAAAACCCCCAGCACCACAGAATAAGTCTAATATCCTCATTTGAATCTTCAACTATCCTTGATGACTTTAGATAGTCCAGTTAGAAATAGAGCTGTTAAAGCAATCGGATTAATATCAGAAATAACTTCATCAGCAAAAATACACTCTCCTAAATCCAATTCCCTTCTAGTAAGTCCAGGAGATGTCCCCCCTACTATCACTAGCACTTTTCCGAGTTTTAGTTCTGTAACAATTTCATTGTATGGTATAGATTTCCTACCATACTTACGAGAAACGAGTAAATAACTTTTACTTGGTTCTAAGGCTTCTTGTATATCTGTTATATCTGAAAAGAAGAGTAAATTTCCTCCTGCTTTTAGAACTGATTTTTGTGCGTCAGGAATTCCAATAGAGGCTGCGGAAGAGGTAATCTTACTAAAGATTACATTCCGACATGATAATCCAATACAGGTGTCAGCAAAGTATTTTACAGCCTTTCGGCTATGAGAATTATGAAATGCCATCAGTAAATTCTTTGATATCATTTTTATCTCTCGAATGATCAACATTTTGATAGTATAGACAATACTTATGACTTTTTTGAAGGAGTTTTTTATAGGTCTTGACTGAGAGTATATTTGATACAACAACATTTTTCTAGAGTTCCTTCATCAATTATTCAATTGCCGGTATAGCAGCAGAAACTTAATTAGATATAATAATGTAAGATTATTGTGCCTAAAGTCGGGATATCCAAGCCTGGTATTGTTTTATGGTTTTCATACGATAACAGAATGGAGCCAGCCTGCTAAGTTGGTGCTCTATGAGCTCGGGGGTTCAAATCCCCCTCCCGACGCCTGTATAAGAAGGGAAATTAATGGTATAGACCTTTTTGTAGGGAGGGCCTTATCAGATATATTAAGAAATAAAGTAATTGGGTTACTGGAAACCTGGATAAAATGGTGGGCCGACCCAGATTCGAACTGGGGACCTTCTCCGTGTCAGGGAGACGTCATAGCCGGGCTAGACCACCGGCCCATTATTTTCCAATATAGTTGTTTTCATAAACCAGTCAAGATATTTAAATTGACTTAGAATTAAATATCTTACTTCTGAGATGTATTTGGAAAAGCTTTACCTCCGGCAGCTTCAATTTTTTCTTGTGCCCTTGAGGTTATCTTTTCTGCATAAATATGGAAAGGATGTTTTACAAGTCCTTTACCAAGGACTTTAGAATAGCCCAACTCTGCAAGATCAATTTTAACAACAGCACCTTCCTTTTTTGCAATGCCATTGGTTATTAACAGATCGAGTTGATCATCAATGTCACCTATATTGACTGATGACTTAGATGATGAAGCTTTTGGCACAGTAAATCCTTTTTTACTTAGAATAATGTCTGAAATTCGACCAATTCGATGATGATCTTTTATTCCAGCATTTCCCTTGCCTCCACGAGATCCTCCTTTCCGATGACCTCCAGAAATCCGACCATAACCATAAGTTCGGGATCCCCGCTGTTTTCGTACCTTTCTTTCCTTTCTAACAGTCATTAGAAACCACTTCAAGCCATTTTTAATATAAGATTATTAATTTCATTTCCTCGATAACCAAGAGCTCCTCCAAGAGTAAATGGTTGCTTTACTCCCCTTAGTCTATGACCTTTTCTAGGTGGATGTAAGCGAAAAACAGGTTTGAGACCTTTAATATCTGTTAAACTGGCCTCAAATCTAAGAAATTTTTTTACAAAATCATCTAGCCCTGAAAAATTAGTATTATTCTTGAGATATTCTTCCGTAATCCGTTCTCCACCTTCTAATCTCCCTCTTTTTAATAGCAATTCTTTCATTGTTAAAAAATCAAGTTCACCCCAAGTGACAAGATCTTTCGCTTTTTGTAACATCCCTATATAGGTTTCACGATCATCAATGATAACACAATGGTTTGTACGGTTTAATCGAAGTAGTTCAAGGGTTTTCCTGATAGACATGCTTCGATCGACTTGACCCCGAATTCTTATGACTGCAAGTCTTTTCGTCATTTTTGCATAATCTTTAGACATACTAATCACCCCATTCAGAGAGGTGGGAAATTTGATAAGTTGCTCGTAATGCTTCAAAGGTGGCCTTACAAAAATTTTGAGTTGTTCGTGTATCTCCTAAAGTCTTACTCCAGATATCAGAGATTCCAGCTAATTCCAATACACTTTTTGCAACATCTCCAATAACTAAGCCTAATCCTTTAGGCGCAGGTTTTAGTACTACGCAAACACTACCTACTTTTCCCTCAACTTGAAACGGAATCGAATGAGGATTGCTGCACGTACATTCCCAACTCCCACATCCTCTTTTTACTGGAACAATATTCAATTTAGCCAATACAATAGCGTTCCTGATTGCAGTTCCAACCCCAGCTGCCTTCGCTTGAGCGACCCCCACTATTCCATTTGCATTACCGACTCCAGCAGTAGCCACAAACAAAGTTTTTCTTCCTGCATCAGTCTGGCGCTGAACACGTCCCATATCAAGTACTGTTTCATTCAAATTTGGAACTAAGAAATCTACAATACGAACATCGTCAATTTTAAGAGAATCTCGGAAAATATCATATATAGATGAAATGGTTCCGTCCTTCACCATCTGGCCAACTTCAGTTCGCGGATTCCAAGAATCTAAATCAACTACTGGCTGATCCATTTCTAATCTTCTGCTCATGATAACTGACACCCAAATTATTTTTTAGATACTAGTCATATTTTACCAGAATATCCTTTTTCACTTTGTCAAATAAGCTAGGAATTTTGACAGGGTCTATTTTATGTTTGATGTAACTTGAAAACTGCTTGTCGAATGACTCCTTGTCAGTTTCTTTTAGTAACTTTGCAAAATCTGCAATATGAGTTCCATTCAATCGATGTTCAGTTGGAAAAATCTTATCAGAGTGTGGAACTTCTATTCCTGAATCAACAATTCCTTTTAGAGCAGCAAAAATGCGGGATCCATAAATTGGAGGGGTATTCCCAATATCTAAAATCGCTTCTGATATTCCAGTTTGTTTGGCTTTTAACCCAGCTAAGAATCCGACTAAATATGCGCTAGGAAGGTTAGATGTAGCAATATTCCAACTAAAATTCTTCAATTCACGTGAGTGTGATGCAGAAATAGTAATATCGCCAGAGATATGAGCTTTTACAAATTGTACTAGAGAGTGATTATTTGTCACACGTACGACTGCTCTTATTCTGTCGCTTTTGACCAGTCTTCGACGAAGATGATAATTTGTTTTTCCTTCTCTCCTTCGTCTGAAAGGAATACGGTATCGTGCATTTCTGGCCATAGGAATCATCTCCTCTTCTTTTTAGGTCTTTTTATTATACCTAAGTCTTCTACTGTGTTTCGAAGATGAGTGACACTTCTATATGAATTACCTTTCACTTTAGTATAGAGTTTCCTGTATTCTGCTGGATCGATAAGTTGGTTGTCTCGTAAACCACGAATATATCTCCTTTGGCTTCGCACTTTATTAATCCAAGTTTGTTTACTAGGTTGACGTGCACCAGCACGTCCTTTTCGCCTTCCTTGGCCTAATCGCTGCCCCCGCTGCTTTTGAATTCTTGAATAACGAGTACGACCCCTCGAGACTCCTTTAACGCTTTTCTTTCGAATAACTCTATCAGAGATTAATTTTCGGACATCTTCTCGCGTTAGTGCCAATGATAGATCCTCTTCAATTTCAGGATCGATCCAGACACGTTTGACGCCAACACCTAAGATCTTAGCAGCAATCTTCTTCTGAGGAGTTAAATTCATTCTTCTTCACCGAATTCTTCATCTTCAGATATATCCAGATCCTCTATATCTATCTCGTCAAGTAGCTCTTCATCAAGGGCTAATTCTTCTTCGAGATCACCCAAATCAATTTTTGCTGAAATTGGATTTAATATTTGAATATTATGTAATTCTGCTTCCATTATTATTTGTTCTCTTTTTTTTCTGCCTATATTCGCAGCAATACGCCCAACTTGACGGTTGGAATCAATTAATGACAGATCCACTGCTGAATTAACTAATACTTCTTCTTTTCCCGAAGATGATTGAAATCGGATCTTTTTAGGACTTCGAAAGCCAACTGTTGGGGAAATTGGCCACCCACCTTTCTTTTCACGAGTTTTAGAATCTATTCCACGGGCTTTACGCCATCTTTCCTTAACTCGTTTGTAACGCCAAGATTCAACTCTCCGAAAAGGAGGTCGTTTACGCTTTAAACTTTCACGAATTTTCATTAGGCGTATAAGTTCCGACTGGCTTTTATCTCCCGAAATTTCAACCATATTCCTTGCGTCCTTTTTTTGCACCTGAGATATCTTAATTAAGTTGCGATATGTTAATCTATAATGTTTTGATTAATTTTACCGATTCCTTTTCTTCTATTTATACCATTTAAAGGGAGGTCCGTTAATAGAGATCAACCAGAACCCCGAAGAAGCGACTGTTGCGATTCTATTTAAGTCAATTACCAGTGATTGAAATTAGTGACTTATAGCTTACAGTCATCTGAACATTAGAATTCTCGTTATTCAGAGAACTGCGGTTTGTTCCAGATTTCGGGGAGAAATCTAACTTGATACACCCTTCTCAGCGTCAGATAAGTTATTAATATCAGTTAAATCAATTTTAAGTTCGTCATCAGATTCTATAGAAGAGAATCTGGCTGTGGATACATAAACTTTAGATTAAATAGAAAATTTTGACTAGAAATAATCTCACTTTCCCTTATAGTTTCTTCATCGAAATAATCAATTAATAGTGAAGGTTATTCCTTGAAAGAGGTAATAATTAATCAATAAACGGAATAAAAATACTACTCATTACTTAGTTACTAAAAAGACAAAATATTGGTGAACAGTAGAATCATCCCAAAATTGGTAGCTTATTTAGAAGAAGTGGACAATACCCCTAGAACTCCAATGAATAGAAAAACCAATATCCAATGTGAGCACAATTGAATTTATATTTGTCAAAATAATACTTCATCTTTAAGAGTTATTAATAAGTCTAGGAGAGTATCATTCATTCGTACCATCATTGGAAATGCATTTATTGAAATACAGGACTACTTAACAGAAATTACTCGGTTAAATGAAGAAAAAATTAAGTTATGTGAGGTTATTCGTTCATTAAATCCAAGGATACCAGACCTACCTCCTTATTTATCCACATTAAGTTATGATACTGAAATATTAACTCAGCTATCTCCTCAGGATATTTCGGGGTTAACGATAGGAGGAATTGATGGTGGTTACGCTTCACGTTTATTTATTGGCTTTGATATCTTTGTTTTTCGAGCTATTGCTGTATTTTCAACATATACACCAGAAGGAATTCAAAAAACAACCTATTATCCATCTAAAACTCCCCCCCTAGAAATATCTCTCTCTGATGTAGGTCTGTCTTCATCGGATTTCGAAAACATGGGATCCATTCGACGAACTATCACTGAATTGCAAATAGCTTCTCAAATTCTTGATCAGAGCACCAAAAAATTAGACCTTTTACTCATTGATGGAAGTCCTGCATTGAGAAAACCACTTACCAGTAATCAAAGAATTTTAAATTATTATCAGACCTATTTGTCTATTCTCTCGAGACTGATTTTTAAAGCAAATAAACAGGGAGTAAAATTAATGTGGATCATCAAGGATAGTCGGCTTAACCTTTTCACTAAATTCCTTGGACGAATGTTGCCTTTTATTGTGGAAAAAACCCCTAATTTACTATCATTAGATTATCGTAGAATTGTTAATAGAAGTCGTGATATGGATCTTTTTTACTACTTATTAGAGGCCAATACTAGATCAATGGTATATCAGAGGGAATTCAATATTTTCAGGGAATTTACCCAAGATTACGCTCTTTATGCTTATTATCTGAAAACTGCGCCTTTTGATATCCCTCTTAGAATTGAAATCTTCCAATCAAAACATAAAGATCAAGAAGCTCTTATAAAGGAGATTAATGTCATTTCAGAGACAATTTTGCCAATATCACAATATAACAAAACTTATGGTATTCCTGCTCCTATTGTTGAGGCTGATGCACGGGTTAAAATTAAAGAAAGTGAAATTGATGCACTTTTCCAGTTAATCAGGATTCGACATCCAACTCCAGATCTTTGGTTTTATCGCAGAGAAAGGGCTCCGTGGAAATTTTAAAATAATTTAAGTGAGAAAATATGACTGCAATCGGAACGGTAGTTGCTACATCAGACTCACCGAGTTTAGAAAATATTGTATTAATTCTTGACAAGAATGATCAAAAAGAGGTAGAGAGAGGACAATTTGTGTCTATCCCGAAGAATAAGAACCAAATTGTACTTGGAATCATCACAGGTATAAGAAAGTATAATGCTTATTATGAAACCTTAGATTCAAGTGTTCAGGAAGTTGCCTCACGAAATTATGAAGCAATCTTCCCTATAGAAGAATGGGAAAGCACTTTACTAAATGTTAAACCTCTTGGAGAGATAAATCTCGAGAATGGACGAATAACCCGCTTGAAATTTCCAGTCTCTCCTGGTTCGAAAATATATGTTGCTTCATCTTCAATTGTTTCTAAGTTTTTGGGCCTTGATTCAAATGGTATATATCTAGGGGATCTTACTTCTAATAACGTAAAAATTAAAGTTAATCTTTCTAGATTATTACATAAACATCTTGCTATACTAGCAATTTCTGGTGCTGGAAAATCTTATGCTGCATCTATTTTATTAGAAGAAATACATAAAATGGGTAAACTGAGCGTTCTAGTTATAGATCCGCATGGAGAATATTCCAGTATTATACCACCTACAATAAAAGACTCAAACATCGAAATTATTAAAGGTTCTTTCGTATCGATAGGAGTTCCAGAATTATCAGCGTGGGAGATCTCAGAATTCATCCCTGAAATTTCGATTGTACAAACAAGGGTTCTGGATACTGTCATTTCCGAGATACGTAAAAAAAATCGCCCCTTTTATTCATTGCAGGATATCATTCAAAGAATAGAAATTTCAGAAATAATCAATCCACGTACAAAAGACGCATTAACTGGTTGGTTATACTCTTTACAACGCACATATCTCTTTTCGACGGAATCTAATCCAACTCTTACAGAGCTTTTCCAACCTGGTAAGCTAGTTATAGTAGATTTAGCAGATATCCAAAATCGTCGAACTCGAAGTATAATTGCTCTACATTTTCTAAGAAATCTCTATACGCTACGTGTTCGTGGGATTATTCCTCCAACTTTGTTTGTAATTGAAGAAGCTCACAATTTTTGTCCAGAAGCTTCTCGTTCTATTTCAAAACGAATCATTGAGACAATCGCTCGTGAAGGAAGAAAATTCTATGCATCATTGTGCTTGATATCTCAACGTCCTGTAAATCTATCTGTACCCGCTCTTTCTCAATGTAACACCAATTTAATCCTCCGAATAAGAAATCCTTATGATCAGGACTTTATTGGAAGAATTTCTGAAGGTATTGATCGTTCTACTCTTAAAATGATTCCTGATTTGGAGATTGGAGAAGCTCTCTTAGTTGGAGAAGGTATCAATTATCCTACTTTCTTTCGGGTTCGATCTCGCATTTATTATAAGAAGGATACATCACCAAATTTTGAAACAATGGTAGATCGCTATGAAAAGGAGTGGCGTATCAACCATAAAGATAAGTAGCAATTAATACATTGTCACGCCTACAATATTTAAATGACAATTGAAATAAGCGTTAGATGAGAATATTTCATTAAACAAACTATGGAGACATTAGTTTTTGCCACTCTTATCCGATAATATTTGGTACGATGTAAGATTCATCGCTAGTGCTTTGATTGTTTTAGCTCTTGTCTTGATATTAGCATATTTACTGTTCTACAACGAGGAAGAAGAAGATATAGAAGAAGAAATGGAAATCTAAGCTATATAGTATTTTCCTCTGAAGGATAATTCTTAGAAAACGATTACACTTACAACTGTTTAAAATTCGATAGTTTCTTGGGCTCTCTCTTTTTATGTATCTACTTGTTAATTTGTAAAACTTTCCCTTAATCTTACAGAACAATTTTTATGAAGATTTTGGGTTTTTATGCCGAGATTATATAACATAACTCTTAAAGATAGCTCTTTGTCTCGTCTTAATGTGTAGTATTAATTATAAAAAGTAAGGAGCTAATATTGATTGAGCCAACGATCACGTTCATCTCGTAGAATGGTAGATAAGTGGTCTGCTAAAGAGCTATACCAAATTTATACCCCCCCTAACTTTCTAGAAGGTGAAGAAAAGATTATTGGAGATACATTATCCAATGACCCTAATAAATTGATAGGCCGAGTTATTGAAGTCTCTCTAGCAGATATCAACAATGACTATTCAAAGATGCACGTGAAACTAGAGTTTCAAATCGTAGAGGTTGTGGGTAATAAAGCACGAACCAGGTTTAAGGGACATTCTTTTGCCAGAGATTATCTGAGATTCCTTGTCAGGCGACGACGAACCCGTATTGATAGTATAAGTTCCATAACGACTAAGGATGGGATTTCTTTTCGAGTAACGGTGACAGGATTCACAGCTCATCGTTCAAAAACAAGTAAGAAGGATGCTATAAGACGGAAAATGCTAGATGTGGTTGCAGAGCGTGCAGCTGAACTCAATAGTGAAGAATTTATACGTGAAGCCACTGGAGGTAAACTTTCCTCTCTTGTTTACTTCCAATGTAAATCAATATTTCCACTTAAAGGGGTAGAGATCCAAAAAACAAAAATTCTGAAAGCAATCACAAGTTAATTAATCAAAATTGTGCGATTTAAGGACGCTTTCTGTTGCTTGGTATACATCCAATAGATCTATCAATGTAGCTAACATAGTTTCGATTCTTTTTACATTTTTTAAGTAATAAATTATAATGTTAGATTCACAGGTTGAATGAAATGTCATAGGTGGTTCTGTGAGATTATCTGGATCAATAGCTGCATGAATAATTTTTGCAATTGTATTCGATCTGGTTTTAATTTCTATTAGAGCATCTATATTAGTAATAGGCATCTTCTAGAAACCTTCTTGTACCAATTGGTTGACACGGTCTATAAAATCAGGCAGAAATTTCTCTGAAATTATGGCTCCTGCAGCAGCAGTATGTCCTCCGACTTCGGATTCTGGTTCGACTTCCTCAACAACTTGATTCAATAAACGGCCAAGATCAATCTGTTGGTCTTGATGCCGAGGTAGTCTCATGCTTATCTTTATTCTCCCAGATGTAGTTAGGGCACATCCTAAAACTGGTTTTGGGTTTAGATCTTTTCTTGAACTCAACATAGAAACAATTGTTCCAATCATCCTCTCATTTATTGATTCTCGTCCATCTAAAAGATGAATTGCTGTTAATTCCTGCAGACGATCTTCTGAAAGTGCCCATTTGATGTTTTCAGCTATTAATTTTGAATATTCATGTTTTATCGAGTGTAGTTCATGTAAAGCTGATTGGCGGTCTCCTAGACATAGCGATATACCAACATCAGGCCGCTGTATTCTTCCACAAGCATTCAGATTAGTCGCAAAGACTCTTGCGTCCTTTAGAAAATCGATTTTCTCGAGATGAAGTTGATAATCTTTTTTGTAAATTTCATTAGGATCTATACCATATTGTACAATCAATTCAGAGGCTAAACGACGGGTTTCCTCGATATTCAAGTCATAAAAAGAACGTAATTCATCCCCTTTTTTGAATGAAATTCCAACTTTTTCAAGAAAGGCTCTTATTTCTAATTCGTTTTCAAAATCGAATAAATCGATGCGTTTTAAAATCGAGATGATAGAGCGAGTTCTGTCAAAAAACCAAACAGATACATTATCGGATATAAGGTTCAATTTTTTGGCATCTGCTACGATGAATTCATTTAAGCCTATCATTGATGAGTATTCCCCCTGATCTTGGCGATCTCCTAGAGCTCCAATAAGAGCTAATGGTGCTAGATGCTTATTCTGAGGATTTATATTTATTGAAACAAAGTAAGCAACCCCAGCGCCACTTACTTCAGTGGCTCCATCAATAGAATAATTGTGAGGATTAAGATGGGTGATATTCCCCGAAAAATCTATCTTTGAAGTAGGGAGATGATGATCAAGAATAAATATTTCATGAGTCTGCTTCCACTGTGGAAATGAGTCGATCACACCTGTTCCAATATCTGAAAAAATTACTGTACTATCCTTAGGTAATGTATCATCTAGGTGATTCAGTGTACTGTAATCTAAACGATCTAATATGCGAATTTGAAAGTTAAATCCGATTCTTGAAAAGGAAGCAGCTAAAATTGAGGCTGCAGTTATTCCATCGGCATCAAAATGTGAAAAAATATAGATTGGATTTATATTATTCGTTTTTTTAAAAGCTTCAGCTACCTTTTGACATGCCTCGAAAAAAGAGGCCATATTTGCCAAGATAATTTTCTCCATGAGTTTGTCATTCTTTTAAAATTCTAAGAATGGAAAATACATCATGATTCTGCTTGTTATTATAATATGTAATAATATAAGAGTGGAGTTCTATATTAAACCCTTATCTATTAAAGTACGAAATTCCTCAAAGGATAGTTTCCTACCTTCTTCAAACTTTTTCTTTGCATCTTCAGTCTTTTCTTCAATCTTTTCACGACGCTGAGCGTCTTGTTGTGCTCGATGTTTTTGCTTATTTTTACTTAAATCTTGGCGAATACGGCTTATCTCACGAATATAGCTAAGATATTCATTATGAATAGAGTTCGCTTGTTCTTTCGCTTCTAGGAATTGTGCGTGGAGATCATCAGCTTGTTTCCGTAAAGTATCAGCATTTTTGAACGCCTGAATCATTGTTTTGTGATGAAATCGACTTTCACGCGCAAGAGATCGTAGCTCATTTTCTAGTCCTCTTTGTTTAGATTCCAAAACACTAATTCGGCTTTTTATTGTCTTCAGGTCACGAGCAACTACATCTGTTTCACGTACTTCACGGAATTTCTGTTCAAGTCGAGTAATTTTTTCAACGATATCTCTTTCCTCTGTAATTGAAAGATTAGAAGTTGTTTGGATTTTCCATTCTAGCTCTTGGATGTTATGACGTATTTTTTTTGCGGAAATCTCCGATCGCCGTTTTGATTGGGTATTTTTCTCTTGGATCCCATTTAATTGCTGATTTAACCTTTTAGCTTGTTCCTCGAATCCTTCAGCTTCTTTTGAGAGTAATATTTTTTTCTCTTTAATTTGGGAAATTGCTTCGTTGCAATTGTCACGCTTTTCTCGCTCTTCTTTTGCGGTTTTAATGAGCTCCTTCACTTGTTCATTTAATAAATTTCTCTTATTAGCGATTGAGGTGACTTGTCGATTTAATCCTTCTCTCTGTTGTTTAATATCTCGAGCTATGGCCTCCATATTAGAGATCTTCAGAAGAAATGATTCGATATCTTGTTCTGACAAGGGAGAACCTTCGGTCTATCATTAATAGAATTGATCATTTGTTTTATTGTATTGTTTCTTTATAGTATCCTATACACCACATTCTTTTTTAAATATAATCCAGCTATCAATGACCTTATATTCCACTTTAAACAGTAGAAATCAACTATCTTAGATAGAGTGTCGCTTTATCTGGTTCATACTTAAAATCTGGTTCAAATACACCTTTCTTTCGATAGTATTTAACTAATCGTCTGATCTTTGATTCTATCAGTTGAAGTCCGCGTCTTGAATGCTTATCCTTTTTATTACCGCTTTCAAGATGTTTGCGTAGATTCCACGCACGTCGAACAAGATTTAAAAAATCCTCAGGCATTTGTGAACCAAGATCATTTTCTTTCATGAGTTTTGTTATTGATTTACCTGTAATCTTTTTAACACTTGGAATAGCATGCGTGTCTCTAAGAATTAATCCTATCTGAGTAGATCTAAGACCTTCCTTAGCTTTTTCTACAACAAGTTTTTCAATTTCCTCTGATGAATAGGGAACCCATTCTGGTGTCTTCCTCCATATTGGTCGAGTAGATCCACTTTTTCCTTTTCGTCTTGCATGCATCCTTGCCATTTACTTCTTCACCATGAGTAATATTCCAAAATCCTACTTTGCAAAGTAATATGAGGTTTAACTTTTAATAGCAACCATTTACCGGAGAATTGGGATGATTCATAAATCTTATTTCATCCTCAACATTCTCATATACCTATGTCTGAAATAATTGGGATCCCAGAAATATTTTTTGTGACAACCAATCTGAATAAATATAGAGAGCTTAATGTAATATTCAATCAATTTTCTTCGTTTAAGCTTAAACATGTGCAAAAATCTTTGATAGAAATTCAATCTTTAGATTTAGAGGAAATTGCCACTTTTTCATTAAAGAAATTTTCCCGAACTTCTCAAATTGAACCAGTTTTTGTCGAAGATTCAGGTCTCTTCATAGATAAACTGAATGGATTTCCTGGCCCCTACTCAGCTTATGTCTATAAAACACTTGGTTTAAGGGGGATTTTAAATCTAATGCAGGAAATCAGAAATCGAAAAGCTTATTTTCAATCAAGCATTGCATTAAAAATTGAGAATAGTATTGAAATTTTTACAGAACGAGTAAACGGAACAATCTCAAACAGAATTTCTAATAGTGGATGGGGATATGATCCAATTTTTATTCCTGAAAAAGAGAATGGACAAACATTTGGTGAACTAGGTTCTAAAAAGAATAGAATTTCGCATCGATTTCTTGCTGCTCTTAAATTAATCAAGTTTCTTAAAAAATTCATCTATTTGGCGGATTAAATGCTTCATCATAGGTTATCAATTCAAGATGGTGAAATTCTAAAGCAAGCATATTGCGATCTAATTTTCTTATTAGATCGTAATTATCCAAAGAAAAGCGCTCTGACATTTGTAGCAAACCACTATACTCTTAACAGTACGCAACGAAACATCCTAAATCGAGCAGCTCTACCATTAAATCTGGTTCAGACTATCCAAAGTAATTTATTAAACGATTATGATTTATTGAAAGGAAGAAATTTTCATGTAGACGTCTATAACCAGTTAATCACGTTTTTTTCTATCATAAACCATGATCCTGTTATAATTTGTCGTGATGGTGTTTTAAGAGACATATTTTCTTCATTACATTCAAAAAAAGACTTAAAGGTTGATCGAGAATTCTTAGTCCCATACTTTAATTTGTTGTTAAAATTACAGCCATGTAACATCCATTTCTACTTTGATAAACAAAGAAGCTACAGTAAGAATCATGCTAGATTGTTTTTACAGCTGTTAAAAGAATTTAGTATAACTGGTTCATGTGAGCTCCATTCAGCTGTCGATTGGAAATTAAAAATCCAGAAAGAAGAGGTTATTATGTCTCATGATACTGCTGTATTAATAGGCACACAGTGCTGTTTTGACTTTTTTTCATGGCTACTTAGCATTAAATTCTCACAATCCATATCTCAACAATTTGTTATTGATTTTTTGAATATTACTTGTTTTTAACATCAGTAGTTCGTTGTATATCATCAAAGAAACCTAGTATCCAAAATTTTAAGGCTTTTTCTGCTAGGTAAGTTTCATAAATCATTAATTGCTTTTAAGAACAAGATCAATAACAATCCTGTCAAGCGCCTCTCTGTTGAATGATTTTTTTAACATATGGTACAATGTTTATATTAATGGCCGAAAATTATTAAAAATAAACTCCTTCTTCCTCATCCTAGAAAACAACCATATATTAAGCGTTCATTGGGGACGTAGCGAAGCTAGTGGTCTTGTTAGCTTCTAATAAGACCGGGTAAGTATCGCGCCGGGCTCCAGAACCCCCTGTGAACTCCACTGGGTTAACTGAAACTCATGATGAAGTTCTGGAAAAATGAGGAAACTCGGTGTCATCTCTGCTAATCGCAGGATGTCCGAAAATCGCCGGTTCAAATCCGGCCGTCCCCAAATTCCTCTTATAATAAAAGGAGGGTAATAAGAAACCTTTAATTTTTTTTATTGGTAAGTTAAATAAAATTGTATTCTTCATGGGACTAGTTAAAATATATTTATTGATTAATTCTCATAGCTATTAACGAACCCCTATTGCTTTTTTGTAGGAGGTGGGCTAGTTTTTTCTGCAAGATAGCTAGAATCTATTCCATTACACAGATAAACTTACTGTGAAAAATGCTAGAAATGGAAGTAAGATAATTCTAACTAATAATGTGTTGTGTGAATAAAGCAAAAACGCTAACAATATGGTTAGAATTTACTAGTAATTCTCGAAAGAGAATAATGATCTATTATGATAAGGAAGTGACAATAATTGCAATATCTACATGCTGCTCTGGTTCTACACTCAACAGGTAAAGATGTAACTGAAAAAGGAATAGAAGCAATAATTAAGGCTGCCGGTGGAAAACCAGATGAATCAAAAATCAAGGCCCTTGTAGCAACACTGTCATCAATAAACATTGAAGAAGCTATCAAAGGGGCTTCACTGATGACAGCTGCAGTTCCAGGAGTCTCAGGTACATCCGAACCCTCAAAAGAGGGAAAAGAGGGAAAAAAAGCTAAAGAAGCAGAAGAAGAAGAGGAAGAAGAGGGGGATGATCTTGGTTTATCCTCCTTATTTGGCTAGTGAACCTCTCTTTTTTCCACCATTTACCCTTTTCCATATAAGAAGATACAAGGGTTAACTGAAACAAAAGTTTTCAATTCTACAATCTTTTTCTAAGACAAATTAAGGCCATTTGTTTTTAGGTTGTGAAATGAGTCTTTTATGAATAAAGATACCAAGCAGGAGATTTTTTAGAAAAGATAAAAAGACTATGTAGTAAAAAAAAGATGTTAAGGAAACTCATATACCAACTTCTCCAAAAAGATTTTTTTAACATTTATAAAATTTGGGCCAGTGGTGAAGCTGGTATCACGCCGTCTTCGCAAGGCGGAGTTTCCATGGGATTCACCCCTGGATATCCACAACCCCCGAGTTCGAATCTCGGCTGGTCCACCACTTTTATAGCTGAATCACGTTAAGTTCCCTCTTGGAATCGCTAATGTCAATTCAAAAGATCGTTTCAAAAGAAAAATTAGTTGATGAAACAAAGACTGAATTTCAAAAAGCTGGATATTCTCTTTGGAACGAAAACGTAAAATCAAATGCTTTTGATTTCATTGCTAAAAAGAATGATTTAATGGGTTTACAATCTAATCCACAAAAAATCGTTACCAAAGTTTTAATTGACCTAGATTTTTTTAAGAAGCATACATCCATCGATTTACAACTGATCTCAAAATTAATCTCAGGATTTCCCTTACTTATTGCTCATTCAGCTGCAGGAAAATCGATCAAGCAAGCAACATTGTATCGGAGACATAATGTTTCTGCAATTTCATTAAAGACTTTACAAATGTTTCTTCAATATGAAAAGGGATTAAATCAAGCTAAAATCTCAAAGTTTGCAGATAGAGGAGGAGTTTATGTTAATCTTTCTAAGGAGAAATTCAAAGCGCGAAGAGACCAATTACAACTAGACATGGCAATTCTAGCAAATAAAGTTGGAATTTCACGACAATCACTTTATAAATATGAAAAAGGTGAAAGTTTTCCAAAAATGCAGTACTTTAAAATTCTTAGTACCATTTTAGGGGAAAATCTTGATGTTCCTTTAGATATTCTAGAGAATCAATTCAAAAACATCGGCCAAAACATATTAAAAGGTTATGAGCAACCACGATCCCAATTACAAAAAGAAATTACGAATTATTTAACAGATAAAGGATTTAATGTTCTTTGGTTTAGATCAGAGCCTTTTGATGGTCTCTCTGAACCGAATAAAGATAAAATCGTTCTTAAAGGTCGAAAAGATTCCACTTATCCGATGATTACTGGTGTAACATCCTCGAATGAAAAAGAGGATACTGATAGATTGCTATTGATTGAAAGCCTTTCAAAATTCCTCCAAAAGAAAGCGGTATGGTTCTTAGATGATGATAATGTCGATTCCATTGATTCATCAATAGAAAATTCCCATCTGACGATAATTAAGATTTCAGATCTAGAAGGAATGGGGTTTATTGACTTTGAGAAGATTATAAATAAGAATAAACATCCAAAAATCTCAAAATCTCAGAAAACCAACTAATTATTTTGTTATTATTTAATTTCGAAAATAAATTAAGTCAGATTCATGTCGCCTCATCCCGTACATCTATTAACAGTATCGCCCCCTAAAGCTTCATCCTAAGTAATATGCGCCAAAAAGGGGTTTAAACTAAACATCAGGACACCTAGATCAACAAAACCAACCAAAAAAAAGAGAATCTTATAGCGAACGGATTTCAAAGGTTATTCTTATGTCAAAAAAGCAACCTGAAAGAATTAAGGAAAATCCACAACGACTTCCATGGATCCCAGGCCTTAAAAAGCCCACAATCGATTTTAGGATTCCAGATATCGAACTCCCCTATGAAGCACCCCATAAATATATTTTGGCCCTCATACTCGTTGCAACTGTATTCATTCTAGCTGGTGGACTTTACGATGTTACAGAACAACCACTACCGATGGGACAGACGGCCACTCAACTTGTACCAATTTTTCAATCTTCAAGTGAACAATTCTTAGTAGAATCTTTAATAGCAGGCCTATTTTTCAGTATAGGTTCAGGAGGCCTTTACTTAATCCGTTATTCTACACGATTCGCTTATGATGCAAGGACATCCATCACATTATTAATCATGGGAATCATCCTGACTATTGTAGCTATTGGTGGAACAATTGTGATGTACGACTATAAAACATGATAATAAATCATTAACTATCCGTTTTGCCGGGGTTTTGTAGATACTTTCACTTTTAAATCTCCATGGAGTATTACAATTCGAAAGCCAAGTGGATGGGTTAATGGTCTCCCATTTCCCTGTAGTAAGGCGCTGGCCTTGAGTCATTAAGGAATTATAACCTGTGTCAGAAAGCCAGTGTACTTTTTGTACTCGAGGGTTCGAATCCCTCCCCTGGCGTTCTTTTTCAGCATCCAAGGGATCTCTGTTATCCTTTAAATCCTGATTTATCTTAAAAAACAACGTTTCTACTAAATCACTTATTGATGTCAGTCAGGTTTTGCATAATTTCAATGTAAAAAAGGAAGGCGTATGATAGAAACCAACAATCCTTATAACCCCAAATCATTCTACCTACTCGAGTAATCTAACACAAAGAATTGCATAAGCAAATAGGTGAATCTAATCTTGGTGTCCGTAGCGCGAATTCGGTTGATGAGTACCGATGTTGGACAGCTAGATGGAATCTGCGATGAAATGAAAAGAATTGCAGAAAAATCTGGGGTGAAAATGCGAGGTCCTATTCCCTTACCAACAAAAAAGTTAAAATTACCTGTAAGGAAGTCACCAAGCGGACAAGGCACTGCAACTTGGGAAGATTACGAATTAAGAATTCATAAACGCTTGATAGACATCGATGCAGACGATAGAACGATGCGACAGATTATAAGACTAAATGTTTCGCGTTCAATTTTCGTAGAAATCGAATTAAGGACTTAAGTATAGATGGAAGATGAAAATGGCTGTTCCAGAAGAAATGAAGATATTTGGTTTATGGAATTGTAAGGAAATCGAAATCAAAGATATTAGTCTCGTCCGTTACATTAATTTAACTGAAAGACTTGTTCCCCATAGTGCTGGACGTCATGAACATAAACGATTTCATAAATCCTATGTTCATATTATTGAACGTCTGGCAAACAAATTAATGAGTCCTGGGAAAAACACTGGAAAGAAAATTTTAGCTCTTAATGTTGTCAAATCTGCTTTACAAATAGTTGAGCTGAAAACAGGGAGTAATCCTATTCAGGTTCTTGTGGATGCTATCATCAATTGTGCTCCGAGGGAAGAGACTACCCGAATTTCATATGGTGGAATTGTTTATCACACAGCTGTAGATAGTGCGCCTCAACGGCGGGTAGATGTTGCCTTACGCTTACTGGCTCAAGCAGTGAGGAAATCAGCTTTTAATAGCGTAAGAGCATTTGAAGAAATTCTTGCAGAACAATTAATCTTAGCATCAACTAATAATCCAAACTCTAATGCAATAAAAAGAAAGCAGGATATTGAACGTGTTGCCTTAAGCGCTCGCTAGGGATCTACAAAGTAATGAAACATTTACATCTATTTATGACTAATTTAAGTCAGGTATTAACTAGATTGAATTCTTAGTTATAATTAATGTAGAGGTTCTAATTCTCCCTTACTATATCGTTTATTTTACCAACAGCGATGGTTTGCCCAGAATGGCGTAATATTATTCTACCTAGCTCCGGAAAGTCACTAAATTTTTCAACGACTAGAGGGGAATCTAAAACTAATTCTACTTCAATGAGTTCCCCTTTAAAAGCAATAGTTATATGTCCTTCAAAATTCCGGGGTAATTTTTTATACTTTGGATTCATCCTCAAAATCTTTGATATATTTGAAATTTGTGTGGTTGTATAGGAAGTTCCACAATGTAAAATCATAGAAGAACCAGGTACAAAAGATCCTTCGAGTATTAACAGACTAGCACGAATTAGGGAGGCAAAACGATAATCTAATTGCTCGGGGGCTAGAACAATCCCTTCTTCCAACATATCTTTATCTAAGTCTCGTAATAGTACTGATCCATGATTACCAGGGCTAATATGTGATATTCTAGTATCTTGTTTCCATATCTCTTTAACCTCAGACACATTATTCAAAGGAAGAGCTCTTACAAGATCTCCTGTTTTCAATGGGGCCCCTAAGACTTTACCTAATAACAATGTACCAAAACCATGACGTTCATCCAAATCATAAGAAACATATCTCATTGTTAATTCTTCATTAGACACGGAACCCTCTAATGCATCTAAAGCTTCAATTAAGGTTGGGCCTGAGTACCATTTGAAATTTGTTGAAGGATGAGCTAGATTATCTCCTAAAAACCCGCTTATGGGGATAAATGGGATTTTATCCAATTTTTTAGTCCAAGGTGATTGAATTTCCTGAAATAGCGTCTTAATATGATCTGTTGCTATCCGAAATTGACTTTCTTGAAAATTAACTGAATCCATTTTGTTGATTGCCACAACGATCTGTTCAATCCCTAAAACGGATGCCAGAACTGCGTGTTCTCTAGTTTGACCTCCAGGACTGTCGTAGCTACCACTCTTTAAACCAGATTTAAGGTCATTTGGTACAGCACTTACAACTAAAACACATGCATCTGCTAATGCTGCACCACGAATCATGTTTTTCACAAAATCACGATGTCCAGGGGCATCAATGAGCATGAAATTTCGCTTTTTTGTTTCAAATGGATAAAACGCAATATCTGCAGTGATTCCACGTTGTTTTTCCTCTGGTAATGAATCAAGAATATAAGCCCACTGCCAAGATTCCATTTGATGCTGTACAGCTTCCTCCTTTAACTTTTCTAATATTCGGGGATCAACAGCACCGATTTGAAATAATAAGTGTCCTAATGTTGTTGATTTCCCATGATCCACATGTCCGATCCAAACAAGAGATATAGTTGGTCTATCATCAACCATAGAGTTAAACCGCCAATCCTAGGCTGATTTTTATAAAAAAGAATGAGATTCAAAGAAAAAAAGAGAAAAGAGAAAGGGATAGCTAGGTAGCATATTTGCCCAATTCAATCTTCTGAACTACTCCCACCGCAACAGTTTTACCAGAATCCCGTAATGCAAATCGTCCAAGTGCAGGGGATTTGGATAAAGGTTCAATAACGAGGGGATTTAGTGGAGTCATCCAAACCATTCCCCTTTCCCCTTGAGCAAGTAAATCCTTTTCTTGAACTTGAGTCACACGACAGGCGACTTGAGCTGTACCACAATGAACAACAGGTGAGTAGTTTTCATGGATCCCCCACACTTCTCCTTTTTTCTTGGATTTTTTACCTAATCCGCGGACAACAAGCACAAATGATAAGAATGCGTCGATATTTGGTCTTAAAGCTTTTGCAGGATCTTTTGGATCACTGACTACTGCTCCTCGGATAATGTCTTTTGCGCCAATATTCTTGGTCTTTATGTTGAATCCAACATTATCACCTGGTAGGGCTTGGGGAATTTCCTTATGGAATTCCTCAATTGACTTTACTGTGATTGGGAGGGGTTCAATACTCTGTTTTGTAGGAGATATGACAACTTCAGTATTTGGTTTAAGAATTCCACTTGAAACACGACCAGTAAGAACTGTACCAACGCCAGCTATATTCAGAGTCTGTTGAATTGGTATCCGAATTGATTGTTTCGCAAATTGTTCTTTACGAACTGCTGGAGATTCTAGTATATCAAGAGCTTCAATTAAGGATGGACCATCATACCAAGATAACGCGTCAAATCCTGCTTCAATACCTTCTTTCTCCTTCTCCAATGATTCAATGAATTCAGAGTCACCACTACCAGCTTTTGCGGCAGAAATATGTCCTTCAAGATTTTTAAATGTTACATCTTTTGAAAGAACATTCACTCCAACTAAACCACTTGTAGGGACATATTTAATAGCTTCTAGGTACTTTTCTTTGTTATCTATCTGTAACGCGGTCATAAGTTGGGTGAAAATCTTGTGAATTGCATCTTTGATTTGTTCGTACCGCTTCTGATCATAATCTACAACATCCATTTTATTTATTGCAACAACAATGTTTGTAACACCTAGAGAAGTAAGAAGAAGCATATGTTCTGTGGTCATTCCAATAACGTTTGCATATTTTCCAGAGGCCGTTCCAGCTACTTTAGTCCCGTCCTCAAATTCTCCTTTTCTCGCTGAAACTACTAGGATTGCCGCATCTGCTTGTGAGGCTCCTGTAATCATGTTCTTAATAAAGTCACTGTGCCCAGGGGCATCAATAAGGTTAAAGATATAATTCTTGGTCTTAAATTCCATAAAAGATACGTTGATTGTTAAACCCCGTTCTCTCTCATCTATGAGAGGATCTAGGATCCAAGCATATGACCAACTTCCCATACCTTGCGCTTTACTATCTTTGAAATATCTCTCAGCTATACGCCAAGGTTGTCTTTTCTTTTTAGGATCGTGAATCTGACCGAGTAGGAATAACATGTGGCCTAAACCAGTCGACTTCCCATGATCGACGTGACCTGTAACCACTAAATTCATTCTTTCGAGATCTGCCATTATTATTCACCAGAAAATTACTCGATTTGTTAATATAGGATTAAATATTACTGTATAAACTTGGTTTTTTTGTTTAATCCCAAGAGTCAGCGAAGTGGACTACAGTTTATCATGTTTTCGAGGTAGGTTATGAATTCTGATAAAAGATTTCTTAATTTTATTCACAGAAGAGTATCAAATAACTCGTCACCACATCCAGTTTCTATTATACTGGCTTTAATCCGACATCAGTTACCTTATCGGCTGTAGAAGCCTTTAGAAGTCCGGTTATCAAGATCTTGTATGTCTAATTGGCATCGATAGTAAGGTGCCTTCCATTATGACTCTGGAATCAGCTATGAGTGATGTATTTCCTGTATGAGGAATCTAATTTCATAATCGGTTCATTGTCTATTGAATTACCACTTTGAGAGAGATTTTGAGAAATTTTAATCTTGGATATTCCAAACTCCTCAGCTAGATATTCTATTATAATAATTCTTCAAAAAAAGCAATCTTACTTTATTAATTATTTTTGATTATTTTTCATTTCATCTTCCATTAAAGGTTTTGCTAACAAGAGAAAGTGTTCACGTAATGTGAATTCAGCTATACTTAAGATTTTTGCAATGTGCTTTTGTGTTAAGATTCCTCGTTTAGATTTATGTTTATAACAGTGGGAAAACAAATTTTGCTGTGCTAACAGAATATCTGAAGCAACGATTATCGCTGCTGCTAGTATAAATGGATTACGTCCACCTCGATTTGATCGTGGGAAATTCATAAGTAATTTTTTTGCTGTAACCTTTAAATAATGAAAATATTCATTTTTTATGACAACTATCTTTTTTTGCACTTGTTTTAATATCGCAGCGTCTCTCTGGAGACGACTAATAATAGTATCCAGATACTCCTCCGATTTTACATGACTTACTCGAATCTGAGCATGTTGTCTAATTAATGAAGCAGCCTTTATTATGTCTTTACCCTGAATTGTGTAACCACGACTATGAACGGTGCCAACAAGACGTATTAATTCAATATTTTCTCTCCTGGATCTAATAGCTAAGTAAAGAGAGCCCATAATTAAACTGGAAAGTTTTAGCTCCCCGTGTAAATGCGGTTCTACACTTCGATACAGGAATAAAGCATCAGCTTTTGCTGCCTCAGTAATTTGAAGCATACTACAAATAGTTGTTAAGAAATTATAAGCGCGATACTCTCGCTGGCGACCATTAAAGTGGAGATAAATGTCGTTCAGAGATTTTAATCGCCGAAATTGCTGTTTAGCAGAAATTTTTAATTGAACACCTTTAGAGTCGGCTAAAAACTTCTTTCGATAACAACCTATGTATGTTCCTAAAGATTTCATGGCACTAGGTCTCTCACTTATAGATGCATATTGGTTTCCAAAACTTCTCTCTGCTTTTATCAGCTGTATCGTCGGCTTTTCGAAAATTTTAGTTGCTACCAAACCACAATTCATACAAACAATATCAGATTCAGTTTGCACAAGATTTCCACCACATTCTAAACAGCCGTATTTCAATTTATTCACCAAGAATAAGTTGGAAATCTCATATCTAAGCAAATCACAGAAAGAGAGACTTGAATAAAAATGACTTTCCCACCAATAAACCATGAGCTATTGCATATTGGTACCTTATGGCTATTTTTATTATATAGTAATAGATCATTGCTATCTAAACCTCCTTGAATGATTTCTGAGATTTTCTGTAGAGTATATCACCCCCATCAAGGAGAGGAAAAACATGAATGGTTTAGAACTAAGTTTACATCTTAAAAGAAATTTCTATAGGGATATTTGGTTTCCAAATATCTAAATTTACCTTAAAAATCTCTTTTGCCATCTACCCACGATTAAATCCCTTTCAGCTGCAAGGGATAGGCTATATTTCACTATTCATTAGAAAGTAGGAAATTATTAAGGATTAAATGACTAGATGTTTAAATAAAAATTCTTTAAAAGTATAAAACCAAGAGGAGACTAATTTCCAACCTTGTTTTTTTGAGGAATTTAATTCATGAGAAGAAGAGATCAACGAGGAAAAAGAGAGGAGAGGAAACTAAAAGACCGATTTGAAATCATAGGAGAGAGCGTAGTAATAGATTTTTATCCTCAAGGAAAATCATTAAGTCACAGACGTTCTGAAGATTATAATCCGTTAGCAGTTGTCATCACGGTTAAAGGATTCCAACTTTTTGATGTGATTTTGGTAAATGGATTAAGACTCACAGTAGGTGATACTTTACTACTTTCACCAAGAAATAAACGCATTTTACGAGTAAAACAGCTCCGATATGATCAACTTTCTAGTTTGGCTCTGGAAAGCCTCCCTCTTATAATCAAGAATATTGTAAATTCATCAGAATCAAAATATATAAATTTCATCAATCTGGCACACCCACTCACAACACGAATGCACCAGCTTGAATTACTTCCTGGAATTGGACAAAAGAGACTATGGTCAATTTTAGAAGCCAGAAAACAGGGTCCATTCTCATCCTTTGGTGATTTCACCAAAAGAACTGGAATCACAGATCCCATGTCAATATTCACTAATCGTATTCTGTTAGAACTTGAAACTTCACCAAAATATTATTTATTCACAAAAAAATCCTTATAAACTTGACCGATATTGAGCTTCTTCAATCTGCTTGAAAAAGGAAATCTAAAGAAGTACACTAAGACTATAGTTCAAAAATATGCCATTACTCCATCAAAATCTTCAGGACAAAATTTTGTTATAGAGAAAGCTGTGATTGATGCCCTTCTTTCAGTTGTAGATACCAGTCAGGAAGATATTATTGTTGAAGTTGGAACTGGAATTGGCACACTAACCTATTTTCTCCTTCAAAAATGTCAAAAAGTTTTCTCTTTTGAAATCGATCCAATTCTTTCCTCTATAGTAAAAAAAGAATTTATTAATTATGGTGAGAAATTAAAAATCATTTCAGGAGATTTTCTTAACCTTGAAATTCCTCCTCATCAGAAACTGATTTCTAATCTTCCATTCAATATATCCTCCCCCTTTATCAAAAAGATAACAACGATTGAAAATCGACCTGAAATCATGGCACTTACCTTACAAAGAGAGTTTGCTAACCATCTGTGTGCAAAACCAGGAGATTCTTCTTATAGCCGAATTTCAGTCTTTTCCTCATATTCTTATAAGTTTGAGCTAATCCAAACATTCCCCCCTCACTACTTTACCCCTAGGCCCAAGGTTCAATCAGCTCTTGTACGTGGTACTAAGTTGAAATCCCCTGAGATAATAAAAGACAAAAATTTCTTCGAATTTTTAACACGATTGTTTTGTCGAAAACATAAAAAGGTAAGAAATAATTTACAGATATATGCAAAACAATATTCACGTGATCAGCGAAAATTATTCATGAATGAATTAGATAGGCTTGAATATCATTCTCGTAAGCCAATCAGTCTTTCCCCTAGTGAAATACTTGACCTTTTTAATGTTTTTAATGAAATTTTAATCACTTTTTTGTCCAAATGAAATGATCATTTCGAGATTAAGGTATAATAGGATAAATTAGAGGTAGTCCAGCCAAAAAAAATGGAACTGTTACTAAAATAAAAATTACTACAGTGATCAAAATATTGAATTCAAAGTCTTTCTTATTTCGAATCAACTTTTCTCCAAGCTGGATAAGAATCATTGTTAGGGATATTGCTCGAACTATCCAAGCAACAAGAATGAGGATTGTCCAAAAGATCTGATCTCCAGATTCAATAAGAAGTTGCCATCCACGAATATATTCATCCCATTGACTTAGGATTATCAATACCATTTAAACCATCTTTTACAAGTGCTCATTAAATGAAAGAGCTAATCTTTTTTAAAGTCCTAATTTTGAGTAAGTCAGTCATTAGTCCAATTTATTTAGGTTATTTCATATCTTTCTTCTGCTACTAGAGTATTATTAAGCTCAGAGAACTCTGAAGAGGCCTTATAAATCATCTAATGGTAGTTTGTTTTCTAGTTTTCCCCCAATAGATTTCAAATTAATATTGAGAATGAGAATTCAAGGTTTGACGCAGAATCTAATCATATAAAGGTATTCCTACAATGAGGGCTTAAATTCCTCTTGTTAACTCCAACCGAATCTTGTTAATGCAATAGTTCAACATTTTGTATTAATTGTCACTTCCAACATCTATCAATCACCACAGGTGATTCCTCCGTCTTAATTAAAAGAATAGGAGGAGTTTTTTTCCTTCCTACTTTTATTTTACAGGTGATTTCTTATGAAAGGTAGTAAATCCACAGAGAGAGTCTGCAATAATGATTCTAGTTACAAATGCTTCAATAAAAAAAACCTTAATTTTCCCGCTAACTCTATAAGGGAACATTATTTTCTATACTTGGGTGAAATTCAGGATTAAATGAACGATTATTTCTTTTGAAAGGTTTAATTCAGCATTTCTTCAGAAAAGAAACCAGATTCAGAAAAAAACATTTATAGCTAACTTAATTGCAGCCATATCGTACGAAATACATCACTATGAGTCACCAACAGTAAGAAGAAGAGAAAAAATGGGTTTTTTTCTTTGATTCTAACGTTAGGTTCTAGAATAAAGTGATCCAAATAAAGGTGGTATTTTATCTTTGGAATTAGAGATTATTGAACAAAGAGCGAATTTCGTCAAGTTTATTCTCTCTGAAGTAACCCCAACCTTCGCAAATACTTTGCGGAGAATGATCCTGAGTGAAGTTCCCACAATGGCAATTGATGAAGTAATTGTAATAGAGAATACAACACCTCTTTATGATGAAATCGTAGCACATAGATTAGGACTAATTCCTCTTAAGACTGATCTAGAAAACTATGTCAGACACGAATTATGTTCATGTGGGGGACAAGGGTGTACTTCCTGTGAGGTTTCTTTAACTCTAGAAAAATCGGGTGACCAAGATGTAGAAATAGTTTTTTCCAGTCATTTATTATCTCAAGATCCCAAAATAGTTCCTGTTCACCCAAATATTCCAATTCTTAAAATGGCTAGAGACCAAAAGATTTTTCTCGAAGCTATTGCTCGACTTGGTAGAGGGATAGATCATGCAAAGTGGCAACCCATTTCAACAGTTTCTTACAAATATAATCCTTATGTTGAATTTAATCTAAACAATTGTACTTTTTGTGGAGATTGTGTTGAGGTTTGTCCTCGAGATATCATAAAGATTGAAAACGATGAAATTCTGGCTGTAAATGTGATAAATTGCAGTTTATGCAACCAATGTGTTGATATCTGTGAATTGGATGCTGTTACAGTATCAACAACTGGGAAAGATTTCGTATTTATCATTGAAAGTACTGGAGCACTTTCGATCAAAAATATTCTGATTGAAGCTCTTAAACTATTGAAAGAAAAAACAAAAGAATTTAATATTCTTGTAAATGAGTTTTAAAAGTGTGATTCAGTTGAAAACTAAGGGAAGATCAGATCCAAACAAAATCACGTTAATTAGGCTTTTGAAAGGAGTCGCTGCTGCAAATAACGCTAAAATCTGGTCGTTACTAGCGTCTGAACTATCAAGGGCGAAAAGGAGGCGCGTTACCGTGAATTTATCCCATCTAAATAGAATATCATCTCCAGGTGATGTTTTATTGATACCAGGGAAGGTTCTGGGTACAGGATTATTGAATCATCAACTTGATATTGCAGCAGAATCGTTTTCAGAAGCAGCTCGAGAGAAAATCACCTCTGTTGGTGGACATTGTCTAACCATCGAAGATCTTGTAAAAAAGAATCCTAATGGATCTAAAATCAGAATAATTAAATAAGGGAAAAAGAGGAAAAAATAATGCTCGATAATTTATTAGATGAATCAAACATCATAAATGCAGAAAATTCTATTTTAGGTCGATTAGCAAGTATTGTAGCTAAAAGGTTATTGAATGGAGAAAAGATCATAATAGTCAATGCAGATAAAGGATTGATTTCTGGAAGAGGAGATCTAATAGCCAGCAGATATTCGCAAAGAAGGAGAATTAAAACCAAATCGAATCCATTAAAAGGTCCTTTTTACCCCCGTGAAACCGACAAGATCCTGAAGAGAACGATTCGTGGTATGCTTCCATATCATAAAAGTAAAGGAAAGGAAGCTTATAATCGCTTGGTTGTTTTCAAGGACTTTCCTGAAGAATTACACGAAAAAGAAATTGAAATCATCCCAGCAACTCAGAAAATAAATCCTAAAGCATCTTACATATCCCTTGGCGAATTGAAATCAAAGATATGAAGGTTTATAAATGAAAAGTATGTTACGAAGTGGAAAGCGACGTACTGCTATTGCGCGTGCCATTATCAAAGAAGGAAAAGGTAGAATATTAATTAATGGCAAACCAATAGAGATCATTGAGCCTGAAATTGTCAGGTTGAAATTATTGGAGCCATTCTATTTTATTGATGAAAAAACTAAAAATAAAATAGATATTAAGGTTAAAGTTAAAGGTGGAGGGTATATGGGTCAAGCTGACGCTGCTAGAACTGCTATCGCACGAGCTCTTTTATCTTGGACTGATTCTGAAGAATTACGGGTTAAACTTATTGAATATGATCGTCATATGATAGTAGGAGATCCACGTCGTCGTGAACCTAAGCACTTTGGTGGACCAGGAGCGCGAGCAAAATATACCAAGAGTTATCGATAGTCCACAAGATTTATTTAAGGAAGACTCAGGAAAAATCTTACCTTTTTTCATATCAAAAAAGGGCCCATGGCTTAGCCTGGTTAAAGCGCTCGGCTGATAACCGAGATAACATTTGTTCCAAATGTTAAGGAAAAGATCCCCGGTTCAAATCCGGGTGGGCCCATTCCTTATCTAATTTGGAGTCAATGAGGGAGAAATCTTTTCAATCACTTCATTATCAGCCAATACTACAGAAGGAGATCTTTTATCACTAGAAGGAGTTACCTGAACTTGATAAATCAATCTTAATAGAATTATAATAATTTTGATAATCTTTTGATGAGATATTTCAGGCTTTCTTATCTGACTCAAATGTGCTAGCACACAAAAGAATTGTTTATGTGAGATTTGTTTGTATAATTCGGAAATTAGATGAAATTGATCTGTTTCTTTTTTTTGTTTCAAAATATTTTCAATAATTAAATAAAAATCATCATTTATCAATAATTTCTTGCTAAGAGCTCCTCTTTTGACGCATTTCTTTTCTTTTTCTGTATTCGATAATTTATTCTCTTTCAGAATATTACACATTTCGGAACAGATTTGATTTGCTCCAGAGGTATGTATTTCAGTTTCTGTACTTAATAAGGATGAGTGTTTTGTTTCATATTGTTTTGTATCAAGAGAATAGTCAGTTTTCTTTTCTTCAATTCCAACTTTCTTTAATCCTAACAGGAGAAGAGCTAACTCACGATTAAATAAATTGAGTCCATCTTGAAAACAAAATAAGAATCTTTTTTCAATCTGACATCTCAATCTAATCCTTTGAAGCTCATGATTGCCCCAAAGGAATTTAGGTGAGTTCTTATGAGGGCTTGAAAGTATCTTATTTGCCCACCTAAAAAAAGAATTCTGATTAAAATCTTCAAGACAATATAACTGAACACATCTAACTACATTATCATTTTCACTGCTATTTCCTCTTTTATGAATGTTGAAGGCTAAAACAATTCTGGAAAACGAAGAACTAATACTCGCAGTAGGATTACTGATAAATTGAGGGAAAAGAAATTTTGAATTCTCTTTTAAAATGAATTGTTTTCTGAATTTGACTACTTCAGTCTTATCGAACAACTTCTTATAATGAATGAATGAGATTAAGTGAATATCAGGTAAAACAACCTCTAGAATTGGTTTTGAATTTATAATTAATTTATCCAATTCTTTATAGGAATTTGAATAAAGAATGACCCTAACACATCTATTTTTTTTGTCCAATTCTAATGAGAACAATTCTAAATGCTTTAATTGGCTTAATTCGCTTGTTTGGATTTTTCCAAGGGAATGTGTCTCGAAAATCACCAAGTAAATATTGAAATTTGAGACAAAGATTATACCTTTTCTTAGCCACGTGAAATCTAACATTGGAACATTCTTGTTAAATAATGAAGTTATTTCTCTAACGAATACAAACAGCAGTATAATGATAGGAAGATAGTTTATTAACTCAATAGGAGATGCTAGAAATTCCTTTAAAATTCCGCTAGGATCATCTAATATAATAAAACCTTCTACAGAGATTAGAATAATGAATAGAAAAGATGTTATGATGAAAATCCTGATTTTTTCTTTCAATGTAATTTGATCCACATTTTTCAGCTCAAAGAATTGAGGCCCTTCTCCTTCGAATTATTCGAGAAAAGAGAATGCTACTAACTATAACTACAGAAAAAAGAGTAGAAAAGAGAAATTGTGTTGCTAAATTCATGAAAAGAGAAGAAGAATTAGAAATAAAATTATTAATATCAATGAAATCAGTTGTTCTTTCATTACCAGCCCTATCGAAAACCTTTATTTTGATGAATGAGGAAGTTGCAAGGACAGTTGGGATTTCAAATTCAAAGTGATATGATGAAAAATTAAGAGAAGAGTAATTTTCTTCTCCTATTAATAGAGAGACATTCTTGATTCCTGAAGCTCTATCAGGCTCAAATACAAAAGCATGTATTCGAATGAGATTAACCAGTGGTTCGATAGAATAATCTAATGTTGGGGGAAATGGGTCTCTAATTGAGAAGTTCTGGAATGAACTTCCTATTATAAACGCAAAATGATATTTCACTATCAATTGAATCGAAATTGAATAATTCCATTTTTGAGGTGGTAAAAAGGCTGTTACGATACTAGATGCATTTGAGAATACTTTTAGGCTAGTATTATAACATTCCCAAGAGCCTAAACCTAAGATGGTATATATAACTGAATATGAGGAGTTGATTTGGGCTGAAAATTTCCAGCTTCCAATAATACTCTCATTATACATATAAGTTGGCAGAAAAGGCTTTTTTATTACAATTTCTAATGTATGAAGATAACCTTCTAAGAAGTAACATATTTCTAGCCCAGCAATTATATTAAGATTGAAAAATGAAATAAATGTCCCCTTAATGGTCATTGGAAATAGATTTGTGATATCACGATTTAATGAATCAAAAAGAGAAATATTTGAAAATGTGAAGCCTAGAAATTGTAAATTAATTTCTATTGTGTAGTTATTGATCGTTAATTTCGATTCTGTTAAGATTTTCAATCTGAACTTTTTTCCTAAAGATTCCTTTCTGACCAAGACTGTTGGGCTTGGTAATTCTAAAACCAAAGTGTCTTTAATCGATGGATCTGCTTTAAGTGTCCAGATTAACTTTTCATCCTCAATATGGGCTCCAACAACATAGTTATCTCTTAAAATGAATGCGGATAATATTAAATCGCTAAATGTTTCTATCTGTATAAACCAATTTGAATTATTGCTTAAGTATTCGATAGTGTAATAAATATAAAAAGTTTCATTCGCCTTTACTACAGATCTCGTTATTTCTTTAATATAGGCTCTATCTCCACTGTTTAGGACTGTTTCATTCGAAATAAGGAATAATACTGTTTGAAGTTTAACAACCTCCCCTCCAAGTCTACCTTCTAGGACAACCTGAAGAAAATCCCCATCTATTAGGGTTCCATGATAAAATTCAACATCACTAAATCCATATAAGTTTGTTTGATAGGTAGAGACTATTGTGTCATTAATCCAAATCCGAATAATTAAACCTGAAAGAATTTTAAAATATAAACTTCCTTGAGGAACTACATAAGAATAAACTCGGAAATTAATACTCTCGTTTTTCAATATTTCTGTTTTTAAATTTTCAAAACTCCAAAAGATGGATGCAGGTTCAACAGTTATGTTCACAACATTTTTTGCAAAAAATAAATTGCCATCAGAAGCGATAATATCAAGCGTGTAATCCCCTGGATTCCAAATAATATGAGACACATTTAAAATATAGTCATTATTAGATGTTTGAAAAAAAAGTAACCATTCAGTCTCCATAAATAAGAATACCAAAGTTGAGTTTGTAGAGTATTTATTCCCATTTTTTAAGAGGCTAAGGTTAATCAATAATGGTTCAAACTGATGTATATCTATATTTTGCGGCGATTGGAATAGAATAAGTGAGTGAAGATTAACATCCTCATGAATATAAACTAGCTTTTTAAAAATTCCAAATCCATGCGAATATGACCAATTAAGAGTTAATTGTACAATTCCAAGAGGGAATTGATCCGTTATGGTTATTTTTGGAAAAATAAAAGTTGAATTGATCATTGGGAGTGTTGTTTGATGATAGATAAAAGACCCATTTTGCAAAAATAAATTTATATAACCCGGTAAGGGATAATGTAAGTCACCTCTAATTTCAATGACTTCATTTCTGCTAATATCTGTGGGAGTAATAATATTTGAGAGATGATTTAATGTCCATGCCTCTAGAATACCCTCCTCTATTCTAGAGACGTTCAGCTTATAATAATTACCTAAAGTATATTCATTTAACATTCTTGTTTTGTTAAGAAACTTGAAATTAACACTATGGTTAATGATATTAAGATTATTCCAATCAGAAGGAAGAAAAATGTGTATTATACTAGAAGATGCCCCTTCAAGAATTTTAGGAATATTCAGAAACATCTTAATCTTCACATTAGTTTTATTCCAATTTTCAGCCCAACAAAAGCTTTCCAAGTTAAATATACGAGATATGTTAACCTCTAGATATGTCTGGGAATTATTCCTCGGGGAGTCCTCGTAAGCACAAAAAGTGAAATTTCCCAAAGCTGACTCGAAAGAGAGAGAACCATTCTCAGAAAAAACAGTTGTTTCTCCTATTGAATAGTTAATTGGCGGATTGCAGGGTAATGATGCAAAATACTCTATATTGTTTAAATCGAGACATAATTGAAATTCTGGTGAAAATGAAATCAAATAACAGAAAAGGGTAGTAAGCTCTGAAAATTTTATGTAATCCTCTAGATCAAAGTATGTTGTGACCAATCGTGTAATATTATAAGAAATATGTTTCCAACTGAAAGGTACTGTATCATTACACAATATGAATAATGTATCAGATCCATTAGGCCTTGTAATGTTTTCCTCAAGTATTTCACCAATGCTTCCACCGAAATCAGATAATATAAAGCTTATCGAGCCGTTATTAAATCTAAAATCCAATACAAGAGTGTGTAAAGTACTCAAAAAGCCTGGGGTTACATATGGGATTCGAAAGTCAAAAGATATGATAGTTGAAGAACTTGTTACATTCGGATTGAAGGAGCCCAGAAACTTCGTGTTAGTAATTCCTGAAGCAGGAGTCACACTATTATCAGAGTAATTTAATTGAAAGACAGTTTCATCCTCCGAAAGAAACGTAGATACATTAACATATCCATAATCAGGTTCGATACCATTTTGCCACTCATTAATGCTTGTATTACCTGTTGAAAGGATCTGAAAGGATGAATTTTTAACTTTTGAATTAATGGAAATGTTTGTGTTTGATGTGGTTAATATTTGTTTCATTTGGTTAAGTTCTAAATCGAATTCATTGCTTTGTTCTAGAAAATAGGGTATGGGTTCTTCATTGGATGAAAACGAATTAATTTGGAATTTAGAAATATTTTTTTGAACATTCTGGGTAAAAAACTCTTTTTTTGGAAAGTAATTAATCTCAGAAGCAGATTTATCAGAAAATTGCAGGATATTACATGTATTGAGAGAACTGAATACTAATGAGAATGTAATAAGTAAGAAAACAATTGTATTTACTGAATCTTGGAACTTATTTCTTATTGACATTTTTCTCAGCTTTTTATTAAAATCAGCTCTTCCTAGATCATCTGTCTTGTAATAAAGTGGATCTTAAAAAACTCCCAAAAATATCATTATCTGAAAAAATGATTTAATTAGTATAAACCTGTCAATAAATTCTTAAGAAACATATAAACAATAAGAAATAAGGTGAATCTTGATAATCCAAAGATATTTCTCCAAGGAATTCTGTTATATTTTCTGAAGTTTCTGATTTCGACTCCCTTGATTGGTAATACACTTATTAAAATGGCAATTATGAAGTAAATTAATTCAAATATGGAATGATCCATTCTAATAGCTGATTCAGTAGATGATTGGCTTAACATACTTGAAACAAATAAAAATAAAGGACTGGCTCCTGCAATAAAAGCTAATGATATCAATGCAAGTATTTGTATAACATTTCCATGGAATTTTGTTGCCGTAAGTTGGGCCTTCCCCTTTTTCAACAATTCATTGGTTTTACTCAATTCAGTGGTCATTGTCAGCAGTTTTTTCCCAGCAATATAACTATCAATCATCGAGAACTTCTTTATCAATAAAACAAGCTGAGAAATTCTTTCAGAGAAAATTTCAGGAGAAAAAATTTCTTTTATTTCCTCTTCTTGAGTTAACCCTAATCGAAATTGAGTCAAATGCTCTGATTTTATTACTAGATGATCTCTGTATATGTCATTTTCAATTATTTTTAGTGAATCACTTAAGCTCTTGTCAAAAGAGCTGCCTTTTAACAGATTTTCTGATAAAATAATGAGAAATTCTAATGATTTATTGTCATAATTTAAAATTTCGTTATTTCTAGAAAATACAGTTAAATGTCTCTCTGGATGAAAAAAGAATGATCCTACCACTATATATATGATAATTGTTATTCCAAATAACACATTCATGTTTCCAGAGATCAATAAAAAACACAACATTATAGGAGGACTTAAATATATTATTCCAGATGATAATGATGCCCAAGAATCGATTTTACTGGTTTCTTCTGTTATCTGCTCTGAAATTCGATTAAGAATTTTATCTTTAGAAAGGAGTGCCATATTTTTCCCGTTTTCCCAGATTTCTAAGATATTAAGAAAAATAGTCTGAATATTCCCATTGAGGCACTTCTTGATCTGATATTTTAGTGAAAATTCAAGGGAATAACCAAAATGTGTTTGAACCATTGCAGTTTCAAATGTTTTAGAAAATAATGGATAATTGCCTAATATGATGAACTTAAGTGCTTCTTTCAGAGAATGGGAAGTATCTAATATTACTAGGAGCTCATTAACAACGAAATAGCCTATAGTTTCAATAGAAGTACTATATTCCTGGAACTGAGTCAAAATGATACGGTTAATTAACCTCAAGAAGATTAATACTAATAATATCTCCATTAAAATATCCTCAAATGAGACACTCTTTAGTATAAACATCTGAAAACCAATGAAAATCAGGGAAAAGATGAAAAAAAAGAAAACAATTATATAAACCTGCCTCTCACCGATTTTATATCTTGATTTGAAATATTCCTCAAAATCTGAAGTATTAAAGAAGTCGAAGTTTCCAAATATGGCAAGAAAAATGGTTCTAGAGATGAAACGAAAGTCCTTTGACATTTAATTCGACACCAAATTCTCAAATAAGTCTTCGAATTTAAGCAGAGGTTTCCTCATGCCATATCATCATAATATCACAGAATGCTTTATTTAAACACGAGAATCATGTAGAAAATTGCATGTTTCAGTTTTATCGAACCTCTTCATAGGTGATTACTAAAGCTTTGAGAAAATTAGAAGACCCTTCTCTACCGCCTCAATTATGTAATGAAGTTCTTATCAAAGCGAATTCTTGATTAATCTGATATCAATCAAATGGAGATTACCGAGGAATCTAATTAGGCATTACAATACAATAGCTGGCTAGAGGAAACCTCTTTAATTACTATTCATAAGAGGCAACTTGAGTAGAGATGGATGGAGTATAATATGTCTAGTAATGGAGAAAAGAGTATTGTTTCAATATTTTAAGCATTATTTAATAATTTAGTTTGCTTATTTTTACTCAAGAAGAATTCTTGAGGATTGATCTTTGATTATGGGAAACTTGGGTTTTTTTATTTTCAGTTCTAAAAATAATTTTGGTAATGGAATTGACTGTACTTCATGCACAGAAATCTATCATTCAAACTACATGTCCAATCTGTGGAAAGAAAGAATCGATTTTTGTAACTGAATCTGAACTCAGTATTGCACAAGAACAACATTCTCTTATAACAAAAGCAATGCCTCATGTAAAAGAGGGTCATATCCTTACTCTTTATATTGATGGCCAAGGAATTGTACGGAGAAAATATTGTTTTGATATTGCAGAAAGTAAAATTAATTCCTTAAAAATTACTTTTCCTAAGAATTTGGGTACAATCTTTGACCAAATGATTCAAGAGTCAAAGAAAAAACATTAAAGATCAGAAATTCTTCGTTAAAGGAGTGAAATTATGAATCAGCGTCTAAAAATTGATCCCAGCTTCTATCCAAATGATGAAATCGTAATAGACTCATATCCATATAACTGTTACATAGCAACGATAACCAAACTATCTGAAAACGAACAACTTGAGTACCAGGTTCATTATAACACATCAACATATAATTATCTGAAAAATTTCAGCGACTATGAAAAGGAGGTCAAATTTTACCTGAAAGAATTTATATTACGAAAAAAAGATTTCTGTACTTTCAACCAACTTTACAATCATTTATTAGAAGATATTTTTAACCAACTAAAAACCCCGAAACAACTTTTAATCCCAATTTTATTTCGTACACTAGATTTCGAGAAAATAGGCCCGCTTTTAATTGATGATAAAATCGATGAAGTGTATTTAGATTCAAGCAGGAAAAAGCTCTATATAGATCATTCGAGACACGGAAGATGCAGTACCTCAATCCAACTTTCAAAAAAAGAAATAGAAGCTTTTATCCATCGAATAGCGTTGGAAAATGATTTTTCTCTAAATCATAGTAATCCTACAATGAAATCTGATTTTGTATCTCCTTTATTTCATACTCGAGTTACTGTTGATATTCCTCCTCTCACTATAGAAGATGTTCACATTGATATCAGAAAATTTCGCTCAGAGAATTTAAGAATTCGTGATTTAATTGAAAATGGAAGTCTTAGTCTAACTCAAGCCATTTTATTAGTTTTTTTAATACAAAATCAGACTTCCATAACTATAATTGGACCTCCAAATTCAGGCAAAACTACGCTGCAAAATGCTTTGATTGAATATATTCCTTCTCAATTCAGACTTTTGTCAGTGGAGGATGTCCTCGAAACTCCCGAAATAAGACAGGGAAATATCGTGAGATTTCGTCTGGGTTATGATCCTCTTGAAACTCGAACTGTTTCAAAATCATTGGAAATTCAAAAAATTTTACATAGAAGCCCAGACTTCATCAATTTAGGGGAGCTTTCCACAAAAGATCATTTTAATGCCTTCCTGAATGTTCTTTCTGTTGGAATTCCATCAATTCAAACGATACATGGCAAGAATCCAAAATTTCTATTTGCACGTCTGAAAGATATATATAATATTCCATTAGAACTGATGAAAAATTCTTTTCCTCACATTTTTATAGAATTAAATGTCTCTTGGATCAAAAATGTCAAAAAGCGTTCAGTCATGAGAATTGTTGAATTAACAGATAAAGGAAAAATAGAAACGCTGTCTGAAAAGGATCTCGAATCATTTTTCTCTCGCCCTAAAGCTGAATCAGGAGTTTTCACCTTGGATTCTATAATTAAAAATAAGAAAATTGGTTTTGATGAAATACTGGTGAATTTTGAAGAGATAAAATTGGATCTATGTACATTCTAAATTTAAAACAGGGATTATTGTGAATTCTAACGTTTTTCAGGGATGATAGAAGGATTATCTATTTTTATGCCCTTATTTTCAATTATTCAATGGCTATTTTTCAACCCTAAAGTCTTCAGATGATGGATTATTGGCTTTTTTCTTTATTAGAAGCAATCTTTCTTGAATTCGAGCTTTTTTTATCATTTCTTTGGGACTTTATATCTTTGCATAAAAAAGGAAAATAGGTTCACTATGGTAAATTAATTGGAGATAATTTTGATTCCTATTCATAAAGTCCTTATAATAGCTCAAATAAGAAATTTATTCTCACAAGGGATCCAATACTATATACAGGACATTCCAAAACAACTTCTTGCTTTTTTTTCTTTTTTATTTCCATTTTTACTTAGTATAGCAATTGTAACAGTTAATTTATCACTTATTTCAGGATCAATAATCTATCTCTTGAATTATAATGAAGAAAATGGAAAAATGATGATTTTTCGGTCAATATCCATCCTGATACTCTTAATTTTTATTTTTAATTTGGAATTTCCTAATTCACCATTTGTAGAGGAACCTTTTGAGGGATTTTACATTTTAATGTCATTTATTACTTCCTATTTGTTATTTATTTTTGCAGTATTATCTCTTATTATTTTCCTTGGAAATTTAGGCCTTTATCTGATCATATCTGATTCAAAAAGAATTAAAAATTTAAAAAAAAGTGGATTCTGTCTTGTGTGTATTATTTTACCATTAAATTTCCAGTTTCCAAAAATGCCATTATGGAAAATGTGATTCTATGTTAAATGAAATCCTATCAAACTTCTTTTGGTCTCTTCTAGATGTAATTATATCTATTCAATTTGGAGCTCTTTTGATAACTCTGGGAGCGATTTTATATGCGCCTACTGGAAACCGGATCGGAAAATTCTGTCTATTATTTGGGATTTTTATTTTTACCATTAAAAGTCTAATTTTTGGCATATAACTTAACGGAAACTCATTAATATCCTACTTTATAGGATATTGTTAATTTATTTGGTATCAAGGATCTCTTTATGAATTTGATTCATCTTTCGATAAACAGGAAGAGTTTTTGCTACTTTTTCCACTTGTTGAGAAATTATTGGATCGTGAGACTGGAATCTATTATGAAAAAAGGAATTCATGGGGAATTGTTCATATAATTGAGATCTTTTACTTTCTAAACACATTGGTTGTAACTCTAATAAACTCGCTAGTGTTATTATTTCACCTAGAATACCATGATCTTTCAATTGTGTTTTCCATTCTAAATCTCGTAATAGATGATGATCAAGGATCATTGGACCAATATCATTCACCTGATTTAATCTATTAAAAGCATTTTCTTTCTCTATATCAGTTTGTTCAGGATGATAAGTCGAGGGGCCATCTATTATCATCAAATCAGCAGGATTCTCACATATGAAATTTAATGCACAATCAGATCCAGGGCCTACCACATCAGACGAAATCAAGAGACTTCCATAAGAATCAGATATAAAGACTGCAACAACCCAGCCTTGTCTTGAATTTTGTTTCCCGTGAGGTAAGGCATCTGAAAAGGTTATTCTAGTTCGTCCGAAGATAAATGTATTACCATCAGCTACAAATAATGGAAGGCCTTTGTTTTTCCACAACCAAAACGCTCTTCTTTTTTGATTAAGGTTTATATTTCTTACTGGATCTTTAGCAAGTATCTTTTTTCTAGGATGAGAATATAACGTCTTTGCAATGACTTTATCCGTAAATTCATATGGCCGATCAACGCCCAATGAGTAATGATCAGCGTGATAATGGGTTTGAATTATAATTGAAGATAGTTCCCAGAATTTCATGATATACTGCCGAGAAAGAAAAGATGCAGCTATCTCTTGAATATGCGGAAGATATCCATCACGAAATGGAGCAAGAGATACAGATGGGTCAATAAGAATTTTTTGATCTTCAGAAACTATGAATAGAGAAAAACCCCGAGTACCTAAGGACTCTGAGGCGATTGGAATCACCCACATCCTGTTGTTCACCATAATCTGAAATAATAAACTAAATTAGTTTTTATATACATTACTTGAAATCTTCATGGATGTGTTATGTATTAGGATATTTATTTGCGAAGATTAAAGTAGTATTTAATCTAATATGTTCCTCACAAAGTTATTGGTCTAAATTTCGAAAAATCATACCTGTAAAATTGATCATAGGATAATAAGTAAAGTAGAGACCACTTAAAGTTACTAAGATATCCATAAGAAATGACATCATGAGATTGAGAATGTTCTCCAAGAAAGAACTTGTTATTTGTCTTCCTTTAAACCTCCTCTCTTTTTCTTACTATTTATTCCCTTTCAATCTTTGAGATCTAAAATCCTCTCCATTATAACTGTTTTTTACCCTTCAGCTAAAGGAGACCACTTCTGGTTGGTCTTAGTTAAAACACATAAGCATTTTCGCAGTTGGCTTTAATTGAGTAATTCTCACATTCCTTGCCAACTCCTCTCCTGAAAAACTTGTTAATGTTCTCTAAATTCTATACTCTACTCTCGCTGTTATAGTACTGGGAGAATTCTTTATGTGGACGCCTGAACTGAAAAAAATAAATCAAATTCAATTCGGAATTCTTTCTCCAGATGAAATCAGAAAGATGGCTGTTACGAAAATTATTACAGCTGATACTTACAACGAAGACGGAACACCTATTGAAGGAGGTTTGATAGACCGTCGCCTTGGTACAATTGAACCTGGGCAACGTTGTAAGACCTGTGGAAATCAAGTTGGAGATTGTCCAGGACACTTTGGTATGATAGAACTAGCAAGACCAGTTGTTCATGTTGGGTATGCTAAATCTATTATTTATAAGCTACTTCGTTCTACATGCAGAGCGTGTTCACGCATTTTACTAGATTCATTAATGATAAAAAAATACCAGCATATGATTGACAAGGCGGCTATGGAGGATGATATAAAGACATCTTCGGAAATAATAAAAGAAGTAGTTAAGGAGGCTAGGAAAAAATCTGAATGTCCTCATTGCAGTCAAACTCAATTTAAAATAAAATATGAGAAACCAACCAGTTTTTATGAAGAAACACCTGAAGGATCCGTTCGAATTACCCCTTCAGAAATTCAAAAACGGTTTGAAGGAATTCAAACACAGGACTTAACTCTATTAGGTATTGATGCGAACCATTCTCGACCAGAATGGATGATATTATCTGTTCTACCAGTACCCCCTGTGTCTGTGCGCGCATCGATCACTTTAGAATCAGGTGTACGAAGTGAAGATGATCTTACGCATAAGTTGGTAGATATAATAAGAATAAATCAGAGATTGAGAGAAAATATTGAAGCTGGAGCTCCCCAACTCATTGTAGAAGATTTATGGGAGCTTTTACAATATCATGTTACGACTTTCATGGATAATGAAGTTGCAGGGATCCCACCTGCGAGACACAGATCTGGACGTGCTTTGAGAACACTTACTCAAAGGTTGAGAGGAAAAGAAGGCCGCTTTCGCGGGAATCTATCTGGAAAAAGGGTTGATTTTTCCGCAAGAACCGTTGTTTCTCCTGATCCCAACATTTCTATTAATGAAGTAGGGGTTCCTGAACAGATTGCCAAGATTTTAACTGTTCCAGAGAGAGTAACGGAATGGAACATTGAGGAAATGAAAGAACTGGTAATGAATGGTCCCAATCCTGAGATAGATGAAAAAACAGGAGTTTCTAAAACTGGATCTAATTATATCATCAGACCAGATGGAAAACGAATCGATTTAAGATTTGTGGGGGACCTGAATAACACTGCAGAAATGATTGACCAAGGTTTCATTGTTGAACGTCATTTGCGTGATGGTGATATGGTTCTTTTTAATAGACAACCTTCTCTACATCGTATGTCTATCATGGCTCATGAGGTTCGTGTTATGCCCTTTAAAACTTTTAGACTACATTTATGTGTGTGTACGCCCTATAATGCTGATTTTGATGGAGATGAGATGAACCTTCATGTACCCCAAAGTGAGGAGGCTCGTGCTGAAACCCGTGTCTTAATGAGAGTCCAAGAACAGATTCTTTCTCCTAGATATGGTGGACCAATTATTGGAGCGCTTCATGATTATGTATCAGCCTCGTTTTTGCTTACTCGAAAAAAGACATTAATAACTAAAGAAGATGTTTGGCAATTATTACTTGCAGGAAACTATGAAAGAGAGTTACCATTACCCGCAATTGCATATCCTACAGAATTATGGACTGGAAAACAGGTTTTCAGTTTATTATTACCTTCAGACGTCAATGTAACTTCCAAATCGCGGACATGTCGAAAGCATGATATTTGTAAGGGAGACCTGTGCGAATACGACAGCTCAGTATATATTAGATCAGGTCAATTACTCTCTGGAGTGATTGATCGACGAGCAATAGGTGCAGATGAATCAGAAAGCGTTTTACATGTAGTAGTTAAGGATCATGGAAGTGATAGAGCCAGAAAGTTTCTAGACTCTCTAACTCAAATGTTATTAGAATTTCTTTCTCATGAAGGATTTAGTCTTGGATATTCCAATGTTAATATGCCAGAAGAAGGTAAGAAGAGGATTCGAGCTCTAATTTCAGAGAACGAGAGAGCAGCAGATGAGATAATCGAAGCTTATCATAGAGGAGAACTAGAACCTCTCCCAGGTAAATCCCTTGAAGAAACTCTAGAAATGCGTATCATGAGTGTTCTAGCTAAAGCTAGAGATAGTGCGGGAAGTGTGGCAAATGATTATATGGGAATTTCAAATTCAGCAGTAGTAATGGCATCGACTGGCGCTAAGGGCACTCAACTTAATATTGCTCAAATGGCAGCTTGTGTAGGGCAGCAATCTATTAGGGGAGAAAGAATTTTGAGAGGATATAGAAAAAGATCTTTACCCCATTTCAAAAAGAATGATATCGGACCTGTGGCAAGGGGTTTTGTACGTTCTAATTATCGGATAGGATTATCCCCTACGGAATTCTTTTTCCATGCACAAGGAGGACGCGAGGGACTAGTAGATACCGCAGTTCGAACTTCTACAAGTGGATATCTCCAACGAAGATTGGTGAACGCTTTACAAGATCTCCATGTGAATTATGATATAATAGTCCGTACAACAGAAGGAGATGTCGTACAATTACGATATGGAGAAGATGGGGTTGATCCAATGAAATCATACCATGGTAGACCAGTAGACATTGAAGCGATTATTGAAGAGGTCCTTTCTTCAGAAGAAGATTGAAGTGATTATGAAAATGCCAAAGCTATCAAAAGATCAGCTTGATAAACTAATAAACGAGAGTAAGGATCGATTTCCGAAAAGTATTCAATCAGATATTTTTCGTAAGTTATCAGAATTACCAGAATTAAATGAACAAACTGTAAGAAGAATTCTCGATTCTGTCGAGGATGCTTACTTACGATCTCTTGTTGAACCAGGTGAAGCTATTGGAACAGTCGCAGCTCAATCAATAGGGGAACCTGGTACCCAAATGACCTTAAAAACCTTTCATTATGCGGGTGTTGCCGAACTAAACGTTACTCTTGGATTACCACGTTTAATTGAGATTTTAGATGCCCGAAAAAATCCCGCATCTCCTTTTATGACCGTTTATCTTGAAGAACCCTTTTCAAAAGACAAAGAAAAGGCTCAAGAAGTTCAACGAATGATTGAATTATCAACAGTTGAATCAATTAGTGATGACATAACTGTTGATCTTGCACTTATGCAAATAAAAATTACTTTAAATGATATTTTAATGGAAGATAAAGGTTTATCACCTGAACTTATAATTGAAAAGTTATCAAGACTAAAGAAGGGGGATGTGTATAGTAGTAAAAACGAGATCATCATAGACTCAAAAGATTTGACAATTGATGATATTTACAAATTAAATGAAAAAATCAGGGATCTTAAATTAAAGGGGGTAAAAAGTATAACACGAGTTATTATTTCCAAAGATCAGGAATTAGATGAGTGGGTTCTTTTTACAGCAGGAAGTAATCTTCCTGATGTATTAAGCATTCCTGGAGTTGATCCAACAAGAATTAAAACTAATCATATTCAAGAGATTCGTGATACACTAGGAATTGAGGCTACTAGGCAAGCTATTATCGATGAGGCTACAGCAGTGCTCCAAGATCAAGGATTAGATGTAGACATTCGTCATATAATGCTTGTATCAGATATTATGACGCAAGATGGCAATTTAAGGCAAATAGGACGACATGGTATCAGTGGTGAAAAAGAAAGCGTTTTAGCTAGAGCTTCCTTTGAAGTCACTGTTAAACACTTACTGAATTCAGCTGCGCGTGGAGACCGTGATAAACTCCGAGGAATTACTGAGAATGTCATCATCGGCCAGATAATTCCTCTCGGTACTGGTACTGTAGATCTCATAATGTGGTCTGGATATCAACGCGATAAGAAAAGTGTAGAGGATGTTTAATAATGAAACCAGAGTTAGAAAAGGCTATAAGTATGGCTATAAGTACAGGGAAGGTAAAACTAGGATATAATAACACTATTAAAAGCGTAATGAGCGGAAAAGTTAAAGCAACTATTATTTCAAACAATTTACCTTTGGATTCGAAAAAGAGACTATTAAGGAACTGTGAACTCTCAAAAATCCCAATTATTCAATATGAAAAAACCGGAGTGGATCTTGGTGCTGTCTGTGGACGTCCTCATATGATTTCCACAATAGCGATTTTAGACCCAGGAAATTCAAAAATATTAGAATTCCTTTAATAGGATGTTTTCAATTGTCTAATATTCGCATGTCCCAAGAGGAACTTCGTTTTATTTCTATTCTCGAGGGACTCACAGGTGCATTAGCGGTTGATTGTATTTGGGATAAATCTGAAACTCGTGTTATTTTTGTGATTCGACGAAGTGATAAAGGAAAAGTGATTGGACGTGGCGGAACGACAATAAGACGCCTTCGTGATCATTTTCAGAAGCAAATCGATATTGTTGAGTATTCTGAAAATTTGGAAACTTTTGCTGCAAATACCTTAGCTCCAGCCAAAACGAAAAATATTGAGATTCATGAAAAATCAGGAAAGAAAACGGTTGTAATTACGGTTATTCCTAAAGAAAGAGGAAAAGCTATTGGTAAAAATGGCAGAAATATCCAAAGATCGCGACTTTTGATGAAAAGACATTTTGGAGTCAATAATGTAGTCATCCAAAGTCCTCCATGAAATTGTCAACTTATATTTGTAAGGCAAACCCTTCTTATACTAAACCAAAACAGAGTACAAAAACCCCTATTGGCACTAAAGAGAAATTAGATCAGTTTGATATATTGATTTAGTAAAAAATTTTAGTTAGGTGAATAAATATGACTGGATTGAAATCACCAAGAGGAGAATTTGCTGCAAATAAGTTATTGCAAAAAAGAAAGAAATTTCGTTGGAAGAATACAATATATAAGCGAAAAGTGCTTCGCTTGAAGGAAAAATTCGATCCTCTGGAAGGAGCACCTCAAGCTCGTGGAATTGTGATTGAAAAGGTAGGAATTGAATCGAAACAACCAAATTCAGCAATTAGGAAATGTGTAAGAGTACAGCTAATAAAAAATGGAAAACAGGTTACAGCCTTCGTTCCTGGTGATGGAGGGCTGTTATTTATAGATGAACATGATGAAGTAATAATAGAAGGGATCGGAGGCGCAAAAGGCGGTGCCATAGGTGATCTACCAGGCGTGAGATATAAAATTGTTCACGTAAATGGAGTAAGCCTTGATGCAATGCTTTCTGGAAAAAAGGAAAAACCTATGCGTTGATATTACCTTTTTTTCTAATATCCCAAGATTTCTCAATTTTCTTTCCTTTTTAATGTGTGAAAAAGAGAATGTCAGGGAAAAAATGGCCTTCCACAGAATTTAGATTATTATCTCCTAGGGCCATTAATTGGACTCAAGACAAATATTATTTGTATAATCAAATACTTGATTATGTAAATACTATTAATTCATTTCATAAAGGTAAAATAGAATTAGAGCAATATACATTACCAGCGCAGCTCATCGCTTTTATTTTAGTGTATGTAGAAAATGATTTGATGAATCAGAAAATTGTCGAATTTGGATCAGGAACTGGTAGAATAAGTCTACCATTAGTAAAATTCTTTTCCAAATATTTACTCTGTGTAGATGTGGACTCAGAGACAATGTATGGTTTAAAAGCGCTCCTCAAATCGCAAAAACTCGAAGCGGAACTTTTGATATCAGCTATTGAATTTCTGGAAACTTATTCCTGGAAAAACGCTTTTGAGGTTACTATTATGAATCCACCTTTTGGTACAAAAAGGAAGGGTATTGACATTGTATTTCTGGAAAAAGCATTGATTTTTTCAAAAAAAGTAATATCTATTCATAAATCAAATCGAGAATCCCGAAAACTCATTAAAAGGGTAAGTCAAAAGTATGATAAATCATGTGAAATTTTAGCGACTTTAGAATTCCCAATTCCGCCTTTATTTGTGTTTCATAAAAAAAAGAGTCATTATGTCTGTGTTGATGTCTACAGGATCAGTGAAAAAAGGTAATACATATCTTAGATATCCGAAAGAAATTCAAAATAACCCTGTTCCAGACAAAATAGGGAGAGTATTAAATAGGAAAGCTAGATAGATTAATTAGGAATGGATATGAAGAATAACAAGAAAATCAACTCTGATGACAATTTAGTAGTACCAGGTGACAAAATAGCAGTTATAGAAGAATTTCTACCTGATGAAACCTGCTACGAACAGGATGGAGGTATATATTCAAAAATTTTTGGTAATGTTAAGACAGATCCTAAAAAGCACAAAATTACTGTTATCCCAAAGAATCCGCACCGAACAATAAAGAATGGGGATATTGGATTAGGTCGTGTAGAATTCATGAAAAAGCAAATTGCATCAGTAAATATCTACTATTTAAACCAAGAATTCTTACCGATCCCTATGAGTGCTGTACTACATGTTTCAGAAGCATCACGACGTTTTGTTAAAAATATGTATGAAGTGGCTCGACCAGGAGACTGGATTAGATTTCGAATAATTCGAACCGCAAAGCCAATTTATATAAGCTTAATTGGTAATGGATTAGGTGTGATAATTTCCTATTGCATTCAGTGTGGTTATGAATTGGAATATAAAAGACGAAACACCTTAGGATGCCCTAATTGTGATACTATCCAAACAAGAATCACATCTAAGTATTTTGGGAAATCTTTAGTTCGTAACTTGAGGCCATCTAGGAATGAAGCCAGATGATAAAAAGATATGGGAAAACCTAGATCAGGATGAAGATCGATGGAGGAAAAGAAAAAAAAGATCAGAGGATATTAAGACTGTTGATTCTGTAATTGACTTAAATACAGCAAAAGAAATAAAAAGATTACAAGAAAGGGGGATTATTGTCTCAATTACTGGAACTATTGCTTCAGGAAAGGAATCAGGTGTTTTTTTGGCTGAGCTTGGGCCAGAGGGTGAGAAGTATTGTAAAGCATACTCAATTGAGTCGCCAATTGTTGCTAAGATCTTTCGAACCAGCACCCTGAATTTTAAACAAATTAAACAGTACATTAATGGTGACAGAAGATTCACAAAGCAGAGTAAAAAACTGCGTCGTGTAATCTACCTTTGGGCTGAAAAAGAGTATAGCAATCTACAGAGAAGCATACAAGCAGAAGTCAATGTACCAAAGCCAATATTAATAAGGAAGAATATCCTATTAATGGAACTATTAGGAAAAGAGGGCATCCCCTCTCCTTTGCTAAAAAATACACCAGAAGCGTTTACAGAGAAAACATTAACCCAAATACTTAATCAGATTAAACTTCTCTTTCAACGAGCTGGGCTTGTACATGCAGATTTATCAGCTTTCAACATTCTAATGGTAAATACAACACCATATTTCATTGATATGAGTCAAAGTGTTCTGTTATCCCATCCTAGAGCTTTGGATTTTCTGAAACGTGATTTAAAAAACATTCTCTCATTCTTTTCAACTAAGGAAATCGAAATTCCTAATGATCAAGAACTATTTGATGAAATTATCAAAGACTTACCAGATAAAAACCTTATACTTTAGAAGGACAAATAGACAGATAGGAATCATCAGGGTGAAATAAATCGAATGGTAATAGAAAGTCGGTTAAAAATTCCCAAGAGCCGAATAGGAGTGGTGATTGGAAAAAATGGATCTGTTAAATCGGAAATAGAAACTATTACGGGTGTTTCCATTGAAATCAACAGTGAAGATGGTTCAGTTCACATAACTTCGTCTTTAAACACCTCAGATCCAACACTCATGTGGAAAGCTCGTGAAATCATAAAAGCAATCGGCAGGGGTTTCAGTGCGGAGAAAGCTTTCTACCTATTAGATGACGATATTTATCTTGAGACTATTGAACTAGCAGGATCAAAGAACACAATTAAAAGAATAAAATCACGAATCATTGGAGAGAAAGGAAAAGCAAGAAGAATGATTGAGGCAGGTACGGAAGTGTTGATCTCTATATTTGGGAATCAAGTTTCAATAATTGGAGAACTGACAGAGATAAAAAATGCGAGGGAAGCTATCATGCAGTTAATACAAGGATCGAAACACGGTACAGTTTATCGATATTTAGAACAACTACGATTTAAATCTAAACAGGAACCCCTAAGAATATGGAAGGAACAGCATCTCGACGAAAATTGAAATGTTTTTAAGAAAACTATTATCTGACCACTCTGAATATTTAGGGCCGATAGCTCAGCTTGGAAGTAGCGCCTGGCTTGCAAACGGACTGTTAAATACAGCTGTTCAAGACATCAGGAGGTCGTGGGTTCAAATGGCATATAGGCTGTCTTTATGCCCGAAAATCCCACTCGGTCCATGTTCTGTTTTGGGAATATGCCAAATAACTGTAAACAGCTTAAATTTTTCCACCAATACTTCTCAAAGGGTATGGCTTTATCTTTGGGGCTATCGGGGTAATTAAAAGTTGGCTTGAATGAATGGTTTTATCATCCTAATTTTTTATGAAGTGGCTTTTCTTCAACAAAATAAATAGCGGAAATCCCCATAAATTTTTTGTGAAAGTTTACTAGATCTATACAGTTCAAGCCTTTTTCGATACTAGAATACTCTTTGTTAAGAGAACAGGGATCCAAGCTGCTTAAGTAATTCATCAGCATTTACTAGAAGCCAATCCAGAACTCCTGTTACAATAGATAAGATTAACAAAAAACCAAACAAACTTAATCCAATGAGTATTCCTTCTTCTACTAGAGGTGAACCTCTTCTTTTTCTCCTTAATAGCTTTTCTAGGGAAGAAACTCCTATTTTCAAAAAATTAATTCTCATATTTCCACCATCCATCCTCTATGGGAATCACTTATAATATCCCAAAAATCAACCCAAGAAATATTTTTTTGGGTAGTTAAAATATAAAGTATTATTGGATGTATTAGTGTGTCTCATGAGGTTCCTACATCCAAATAGAAATAAACCACTGAAAATTGTCATTTTAGGGGAAGGTGGTGTAGGTAAAACAACTATATCAAAGACCTTTATCAATAATTCATTTTTTAGTAAAGCTAGACAAACGATTGCATTAGAATTTCATTTAAAAACACTTTCTGACGATAAGATTCCTTGTACAAAAGTTCAAATTTGGGATCTAGGAGGACAAGAGCAATTCAAGAACATGGGGGTATTCAAAGAGTTTTGCAAAGGTTCCGACGCTGCTGTTCTATGTTTTGATCTTACAGATCTATCCTCCTTATTTTCCATTTCAGGGTGGCTTAATTTTGTTGAACCTCATGTCCCCAAGTTCTTAATTGGGACGAAATCGGATATTGCTTCTTTTGATGAAAGAGAAATTGACTTAACATCATTTGAGAGGAGATTTCAGTGTATAAATTCTTTCAAATGTTCAGCAAAGGATGTTGTTTCGATAATGGAAGTTTTTGAATCAATATTTGAATTCATTCAGAATATCAGAAAGTATGAGGATAAATTTTCTCAAAAATTACCATTAGAAGTCTCAAAACATCTATCAATCCCGTAAGGTGGTTTAAATGCAAAAATTATTAAGAAAGATGCAAAAACAAGAAAATAAGCGAATAATAAGTGGTGTCCTTGGTTTTGACAATCTAGTTTTTGGTGGATTTCGGAAAAATTCAGTAAACGTTATTATTGCTGATCCTGGATGCGGGAAATCAACATTCTGTTGGCAATTTTGCACCGAGGATCTTCAATCACCTGCCCTATATGTCTCTCTCGAACAAAATCTTCATTCAGTCCTCCAAGATTGTAATGAAATTGGTTTGTTAAAATTCGAGGAGAAATACAAACGAGGGAATCTACAATTCCAAGTTGCGTTCTCTGAAGATTCAGACTTAACCTCAGGTGAGATTGCATTACGATTCTTCATGTCAGAGCTACCAAAGTATCTGGAAATTATTAAGGAAACGTCTGAAGGATTCTATGGGGGGATCCGAATAGCAATTGATCCTCTCACTCCATTACTCCTTGAAATATCTGAACCAAACCAACAAAGAAATGTAATAAACCGTATCTTTTCTTCATTAAGGAAAATTGGAACTTCAGTTGTGACAATCGAAAAAGGATTTGGCCAAGCACTTGCTAGAATTCCCCTTTTCCTCTCTGATTCAATCATAGAACTTGAACATATTGGATTGGGTGGAATTTATAGCAGAACTCTAAGTATACGTAAGTTTAGAGGATCAGCTCATTCAGAAATGCCTCAACCCATTGGTTTTGAGAAAAATAAAGGATTGGTTGTATATGATATCGCAAGCGATTGATCCTCTTCCCTCAACCAATAATATATCATCAGTTATTACTTCAATTAAAAAAGAACTAAAATATTTGGCCGAATTTGCAGATGTACAGGCTACAATACTATTTCGACTTGATGGGCGAGTCTTACACTCTAGTTATTGTAATGAGGCTTCTCAGGATCTCCTGATTGTTATCAGCTGGGTAAAAAATATTATTTCTAAGACAATGGAAGAACTTCAACGAGGGTCGAGGTCTGTTAAATATGACAAAGAAATTAGGTCTAAAAATAGAATCCCAGTTTACTTTTACTGTGCTGGAAATTCAGCTATCTTAGTTACTCTCCTAACCTCAACAGCTAATTCTGGATTAATGGAAATTGAGATGAGTAGGACCGCAAAACGGTTAGGATGGATTATTGATAGAAAGAAATCGTTAGGTGACTAATATGATTAATGCTGCAACTGGTCTTAATGTAGATCATGATTTAATCCAAGCTACAATTAAAGCTCTGGAACAAGCCCAATCAAGATTAAAAACGCATCCATCGCTTATACTGTATTTTACTGGCTCACACACTGGAGGGGTTAAAACTTACAACAAAGCTATGGAAGTAATAAAAGAAGAATACAAAGAGATTCCCTTATCAGGATGTTCAGGTATTGGCTTTGCAAATAATGATGACTATGGATTGAAAGGAGCAGCATTAATGCTTTTAGAAGGAGTTTCGGCCCAAAATAATATTATAAAGCGGTTTCGGATCGGAACACGTTTTAAAACATCAAAAGTTGTCAAAAAATGTGAAAAAACTGTTCAAGAAGAAAAAAAAAGGCATTCAAACACTACTCACATTTTCTTTCCCCCAGGGATTGGATTTCCTAAATTTATAGTTGATTTGCTAAATCATCGTCTTGAAGGATTAAATCCATTTTTTATACTTAACAACAGAATTTGGCGAAAATTTCCGGTCTTACCAAAAGTCATTGGAAAATTAGCTGGAGTATCAATGGATTTCGCAGGAATTGGAATATCATACTCCTGTACTTGGCCTCTTTTTACACAACTCTATAGAAAAGGAATCCACTACACAGGTAGTTTTGGGGCAGATCCCTTAACTATGGAGAAAGCATACCAATTCCACAACTATAAAGCGTACAAAGACTCATTGTCATATGTATCAATAAGTTCACCGAGTCTTCGATTTGAGAGCAGAACTAGTTCTGGAGCAAGTATCATCCCTCATAAGAGCTTTGATATCGATAGTTATCTTGATGGTGGGTTTATTCCACGAATCCGTGGAAAATGGGGAGCTGATGCTTTGTTGGAACTATATGATATGGAAAAAACACCTGATGTATTTGAGCAGTGCACTCAAAAATACTTTTACTATCATCCTTTCAGACCACTGTGTATCATTGACAAAGAACGGAACCAAAATTTATATGCACTAGCTATTAATCCAAATCTTAAGCATGCTCTTATCACGGCACCCAGTCAGATTGCCAGAAAATTAATTTCTAAGGACCCATCCTCTTATCAAGCATATATTTGTGATCAAAGTGTCGTAACAATTGAGGAATTGCTAAATAGAACGTTATCTGACATAATCACTGAAAATACAATGTTTGCTTTATTTTTTGACTGCGCTAATAGGGCAATGATAGTTGGTGATAAATTTGATCATTTTGTAGACCAATATGAAAAGCATCTCAAGAATGTCCCTTACTTAGTCATTATCTCAGGAGGGGAAATAAATTCACAGAATTTCCCCATTGTAAATTTCTCCACTATAGCAAGTGTTGCTAAGAATGTTTCGCCTGTGAATTGATATAAGCAGATTCTCAGATTTAAAAATTTTCTAAATAGAGGGATAAAGATGGCATTCATCCATAGTCTTCTTGGCATTTCAACATTTCCAAGAGAATTACAGAGTTTAAGCTTAAGATTTTTTTGTTTGGAAGGAGTGGTTACTGGAATATATCTTAGTTATTCTTGGATTTCTCTTTATTACCTTTCTATCTTGAATTCTTTCAGCACTTTCAGTATTATAGTAGCTATTGGTATGTTTTTTGGAGCAATCCTTGATGTACCTCTTGGCATCTTGACAGATCGTTTTGGGCAAAGAACAGCGTTTAGTGGTGCATTTTTATGTTTGATGATTTATTATTTTGGATTGATTCTTGTGAATCATCCCATTGAACTAGTTTTGTTGGAAATTTTAGTCGGAATTTATTCAGCTCTATTATCGGGGTCTTTCATCTCTTGGTTTCTAAATTCCTGGGAATCTGCTGCTGCAAAATATCCTGAAACTGGCTTATTATTCCGAAATATAATGGGAAATGTCAGTTTTGCTAAATCTATTTTTATAGCCATTATTACATTCATAGGAGGAATTTTACTCAGACAGGATGGAATCTTACCTCAATTTATTTTCCTAATTCAGGCTATTGTCGCTGCTTTGGGAGTAATATTGGGGCTAAAACTAATTTCAACACCAGTAGCTCTGAAGAATGTAAGTTCTACAAAATCTCTCTCAAAAAGGTTTGAATGTAGTCATTCTAAATTGGTCTTACTCAGAACTAGCTTAAGAAAGAATTATTACTCAGTTATCCCATTTTTCATAAGTTTTTCACTTTTAAGCTTTACATCGGTTTCGTTTAGCACTCTTGTTTTTTCTCCGCTTTTATATCAAATTAATTCATCTATTCACCCTTTTAATCGAAATGAATTTATCATTCGATATACAGATCTCTCTATTATATTAATTACTTTAACCCATTCTCTCTCAAATGTATTATTTGCAATTTCTAGTCGTTTTTCGGGAAAAGTAACCTCCTTTATTCAATCATCCTATAAAGGAATCTTAATTTTTTATATTCTGGATTATCCAGTTGTATGGATGGCTTATTTGTTAGTTTTGATATGTAATCTCCCCACTTACATCCAGTTAAGTCTTATAATCTTAATATTCCTTTTTAAAATTATTTTAAGTGGACTTGCAACGGGTCTATACTGGCAACTCTATCTTAAGATTACTTCATCTAAATGTAGAAGCTCACAGGAGTCGCTCTTTAACACAATTAATTTGCTTCTCTCATTAATTGGATTTGGAATGATTGGAATCATTCTTGAGTCCGCTAGTTTTATAGGAACTCTCATGTTTTTATTTTTAATAAGTTGTTTGGGAATTGTATCATTAATAGCTGCTAAAAATCCTGAAATTATACCTATCGATAAATCATATTAACAGAGTTTTTCTTAATTTTTATTAGACTGTCTCTACTCAAGATGGAAGCAGGTGTGGTTATAACGTGAATTCAGATAGAATCCCTCTCATTGTATTAATGACAGATTTTGGGAATGATGCTTTTACTGGTATAATGAAAGGTCGAATACTTCAAATAAATCCGTTTGTGAATATTATTTCTCTTACTAATCATATCCAAAACCATAACATTCGACAGGGGGCTTTTATTCTAATGAAATCCTATAAATATTTTCCAGTCAATACTATCTTTTTAATTGTGGTAGATCCCGGAGTGGGTGGGGCCAGAAAAGCCATAGGCGTCCAAACAGAGAAGTACTACTTCATTGGGCCTGATAACGGTATCCTTGCACCTATCATTGAGAATATAAAAGATGTGATGATTGTTGAGCTGCCAATATTCAAAGAGGTTTCCCATACTTTTCATGGAAGGGATGTATTCGCTCCCGCGGCTGCAAAACTTAGTCAAACATATTTATTAATGGAGTTAGGCCCTCCAAGTATCCTTCAAGTCCCTCTAAGATTCCTTTGGGATTCTGGAACATCTACAGGGGAGGTAATATACATTGATCATTTTGGTAATATTATAACTAATGTCCCTAGCTCGCTAAATCTGAAACATGATGCAGAGTGTCGGGTATCAACAAACAGAACTAATCTTAATGTATGTTTTAAGAAGTCTTATGTTGAAGGGTCTACTGATAAACCTTTTCTTATTGTAAATAGCTATGAAACAATGGAAATCGCTCTTCGTAATGGTAAAGCTTCAGAACTCTTAGATATTACTCCAGGTGATCGAATACAAATAACTCCCGTCAATAAATAGACTCTTTTAAATTCCTAGAAAACCACGTAAAGCAGGATTCATTTCAGCAACTCTTTCTTTGCTGATCAATTCGAAATACTGCCTCATAATACTGACCGAGAGTAGTATTCCCATACCAGAACCTATTGCTCCAAGGAAATCAGCAAAAGCTGCTAGAGAACCAATGAATAAACCACCAATTACTGCTATGGTAGGAATATACATTTCTAACCGTCGTTCAACAATCTTTTTACTTCGTCGCCAACCTGGCATCTGCATTCCCGATTGTAGGAATTGGTTTGCAACGTCACGAGGACCCATTCCTGCAGTTTCTAGCCACATAACCGAAAATATGACTGAAAGAATAATCAAAATTACTGCATATATTAGAGCACGAACAATGGACTCTATTGGATTTGCAGGATTTATAACCCCAAGATCACCAATTAAGGATCGCGGAGGAGTTAAAAAGTAAACAAGACCTGATGTTGGAACGTACTGTTGAGAGGCTTCATCAATCCTGAATTGGCCTAGTAATAAAGCTAAAGGATTAGATGTATTTGTTCCCCCCGAAGCATTCCATATCATCTGGGCAATAAAGTAAATGTCAGCAAATACAGCGGATGTTAATATAACAGGGATGTTCGAAACATATAGCAGCTTTATAGGATATGTTGAACGAATACCTTTATACTGTGCATAAGAAATCGGAATTTCAATACGCATAGACTCAAAATAAATTACAATAATAAAAACTACTACGGTAGCAATGACCGAAAGGAGTGAGAGGGACGGTAAATTCACATTTTCAGCTGGACTGTATCGGAAAAATAGAGCTCCGAATGTTTCAATTGGTCCTCGCGTTGTTGTCCATGCAATAAATGCAAGAACAATACCCCTATACGATGTTACGGATTCATCACTAGGACCTTCAATAAAAGGTTGAGCTGCAAATAATCCTTGAAAAATTTGTAACCCAACACCACCTGCAATGAAAAGAGAGATTCCTGATCCTAAACCCCAGCCTTTCTGAATCATTTCGTCAAGAAGAATGATGATGATTCCAGCTGCTAATAATTGAGCAATGATAGCCAATTGAGTCTCGAGGTTAAGATCAGTTCCATAAGTTCCCCCAATTAGAAATGCACTAGCCTCAATGATTGTCATCACAACTGACATGACTTTTTGTGCGCCAGTATAAAGAGATCTTTCCTCTGGATCTCCCATATTTACAGAAATAATTTTAGACCCCACTAAGATTTGCATAATGAGTCCCGCGGTTACTATTGGGCCAATACCAAGTTCAGCTAATGATCCCTGAGTTGAGGCTGTTATTGTACGCATAAATGCAAAAGGGTCACCTTCTCCTAAATCAGCGCCAATGATTGGAGTTGATGCCATTACAAAGTAAATGACCAGAGCAACAAATGTCCAGACTACTTTTTCATTGAAATGAACCTCACGAGTTGGTTTAACGACTTCTGGTGTTATTGACATAAACGGCCGAACAACTTGAAGAAACCTAGATGTCATATATCGTACCTCCAATATCAAATGAACATTACTAATATATAGGGACTCAGGTTTGTGGTATTATTAGATCTTCTGGCAATTAAGGGGCCACTTAATCTGTATATTCGACATTATTTTCATTTTTTATTGATTTAGTCACAAATCATTCTTTCTAATTCTTGTTAAAATTCTTTATTTCATAACATTACCCAAGAAAGATATGGAAATCTGGAGTTAGGAAGTGAAGAGATATTGATCGAGTTTAAATTTCGCCATATTTTTTGCAACGTTTAAGGTTCCAATTATTGATTCAAGAGTATTGTAACCTGAAGAAAATTTACAATTATTGGTGTTTCATTAATCTCAAGAGGCCCTTAAGCTAATGAAATTTTTGTTATAGAGCTTTTCAGAAAAGGATAAAATATTTTATACTGTGGAAAACGAGACCGTGTCAGCCATAATTTGTAAGTTCAAGTGGATTATCAGAATATCAATCTTTTAATCAACGCTAACAGTGCTAGTCCTATTATAATTAAATCAAAGGAGCATATATAGATGAAAAGGAAACTAGGATCATATTTGCACATTTTTCTTATCGTCATAATAGTTTCTACTGTCTTTATCCTAATTAATTCCAATATTGGCAATGGAGTCTCTCTGTCAAGAGAGAATTATTACCAAATTGGCACAGAACAGGACGATTTCACTTCACTAAATTTTTTTGAACCTTCTGAGTTTACAAACACAAGCCACCAGATAAATGTAAGTCGTGTAATCACAGCCAACCAATATGGCTATACTACTTCTCGGACAGAGATTCATCTATATAATTATGCAACAGAACCTATAAATGCGTTTAATTATACTATCCCATCTCATGAATTCATGGATACAAAGTATTGGAGAATTCATTCTCCAAACAAGACTGATTCAGAGTCTATGGTTTTAGCTCAAATTAAGAAAAATAATTCCATTTTATTAGTAATCAAGACTCCATTGGTAGAACAAAATGAAGAGATAACAATAATTATCGAGATGGATCATCTTAATGCAGTATCATTCAATAAAGGAGCTGAACTCGAAGAAACAGCATATCCCTATCGCTTTAATCTCAGTTTTCTGCCATTAATATCTCTTCCAATTACATATTATGAACTCGAATGGAAAGTAGGCCAAGATATCAATGTGAAAGTGAATAACGATTCTATTCAACCAACTGAAAATTATTATCAAGGAAAATTTTCAGGAAATTCCTCTTATGGCTTAACTTTTACTAATATCACCAATCTGGCAACTATTGATAGATCTTTACTGAATGAAACAAAGTATGGAATGTATAACCTTACAGAACTTGAAAACCGAAATTTTATCCCTGCCTATACTCCTAGTTTAGATACACATTCAAATTTCTCCGCTTATCTCTCATTTGAATATTATCAAAGTTCATACACAAAAATAGAGTTCACAGAATTAAAATCTGTGGTTACAGTGTCAGAATGGGGATATGTTACTACAAGTCACAAATTTGAGCTCCAAAATAGTGGAATAAAATCAGGATCCTCACTTTCCACATCTCTTGGAGGATCTCTATTTCCTACAATCACCTGTCAATTACCCAGTACTGCTAGAAAAATTGGATTACGTGATAACTATGGTAATCTCACACCAACAGTGTCTACTGACCCTGTAATAAATAAAAAGATTGTAGCAATCACCCCTAGAGTCGAGATAGAACAAAATTCAAAATATAATCTTTATTTATCTTATAGAGAGCATTTTCCAGACATCATAAGAGACCTAGGAGGGGGTAAAATCAAATTACAAATCCCATTATCCATGAGCTTTAATTGGACAGTTCAAAGATTCGAATTGAATTTATTACTACCATCTGGTTCGAGATACAATTTAACAGGTATTATAAATAACATTGAAAGCAAAATTTTAAGAGATTCGACCTACAATTCCTCAATTCGTACAAACGAATTACTCGGAATCTTCGACAAAACAGGTTTAAAACTTGTTTTTGAACAACTAACCCCTCTAAGTAATCGATACATCAATATTGAATTTGGTATAAATTTCATCTTCTTCGTTCAAACCCCATTATCTATTTTCATTCTGTTCTTAGCCTTAGGAATAACTTATGCATTGATTCGAAATTTTTCATTTGGTTTTAAACCTAAACGAATTACTTTTGAAGAAATCCCCCTAGATTTAATCAAAGAATTTGTTAAGGCTTATGAAGAAAAAACTGCAATTAGAGAACAAATACTGAGATTGGATAAAAAGAGGAAATCAAGAAACATAAGTGCACGAGAGTACGAACAGACCAGAATTATATTAAGAAATCGGCAACAAGGAATAGATCGTTCAATTGTATCCATATCACAAAAACTAGCTGAAGAAGGAACACGATATAGAATATCGATGAGATCTATTGAAGTTGCCGAAGCTAATCGTGAGGATATTTTACAAAATATAGAATCACTCGAACAGAAGAAAACTAAAGGAAGAATCGGGAAGGAAGCATACGCTAAACTAAAAATAAACTATGACAAACAGCTCCGTAAAACAAATAATGAAGTTGATAAGGTTTTGATTGAATTACGCGCTTTACTTACAAAATGAGGTGGAATACTATAGATCGGAAGATTATAGTCAATCAAAGCCTTTGTATTCGATGTTTAAAATGTATCAAAAGTTGTCCAGCAGAGATTCTAATTCAAGAACAACCTGACTCAAGTGGATCCAAAAAATTCATTAAAGTTGTAAATCCTGAATTATGCTTCGAATGTCGAGCTTGTGAGATCGTCTGCCCTGTGTTAGCTATCAATGTCATGTGTGCTATTCAGAGCGTTTCAGCCCCGTAGTGTAGCGGACCATCATGCGAGGTTTTGGTATAAATTCTAATATTATTAAGATATGAGATTTATGAAAAGTCCTCGTGACCTCAGTTCGAATCTGAGCGGGGCTATACTCAATATATTTGAGTACCAATAAGAGATTTTTGGTAACTCCTCAGCTCAATTCATTTAACTTTGAGATTGAAAATAAGTTTCTTACATATTATTCTGAAAATCTGGAAACGAAAAAGGTTTTCCTTCTGTTAGAATCTTAATTGGTATATAATCTTTATTCGATGAAAGAAAGTTCAGATCCTCATCCTCTTTTCTTAAATCATCTGGTAGCATGACTGGTATTGTCCCCTTGATCGGATAATAACGATTGCACTGAGAACAAAAAATAAGTCCAGTTTCAATTTCTCTTTCATTCTCTTTGAAAACATATAATTCTAGTTCGGGATTTTTACAGATTGGACAAGCCAGAATTTCCATTAAATCCTTTTTCATTTTTTTTCGTCCTAGAATTGTTATTATGGTTTTTTAATGCAGAATAATCACTTCAGACGGCTCTTCATACGTTCATTGTTGTAATACAACTCATTCGGGGATAACGTCATCATCCAGCGATTGTATGAGATTAAATATTTCATTGAGATTGTTTAATCTAATTATATAGAATTTTTAATGGTTAATTAAATATTTAATGTAAGAATAGCTAGAAAGTATGATGATTATTGCAGCATTAATGCATTGAGAAGTATAGCTATTTTCGTATCGGTGTAGGCATTAAACTTACTGTAGAGTATAAATAAACAGAACTGCTGTTTAATTTGGGGATTAATAGGTTACAGGATAAATAAGAATAGTAACTCCAATAACCACAATGATAATGAGGCAAATTATCAACCACTCGCGATAATATCGTCTTTGGATATTAGGATCAAATGATTTTAATAATTGTGTCCGAAAATTCCATGTAATCAGCAAAAGTATGGCAGTTAAAAATATAGGCATCAAATTTTGTACGGTATCGTCGAGAAAACTCAAGTATAAAAAAATAGCAGTGATTAGCATTAAAATATAACCAAATAGAGAAATATCCAGCAACTTAACGGATTTAGGGAGGGATGACCATCCTTGAAGATCAGAGCTCATAGTATTTTCCTCTAAACAGTCTAATTGTTTGATTTTGCACGTATTTTTTAGTGTTTTTAGTATTTTACCTTCTTCTAAGCTTAGTAATAACTGTGGAAAGTCTTGTAACGAACTATGATTTAATTGAACTGTTATTAAAATCCTTTTCCTATAACTTTACTTTATTAAGGAGAGGATACAGCAAAATAATGAGAGATAGGTGAGGATCCTAGGATCAGCCTACCATTTTTATATTCTTATTCAATTTACTATTACCTATTTTGAATTTTTCCGAATCCTTAATTTTTTTTACAATTAAAAAAGAATATTTTAAAAATTCAGCCTTTTTTCCCTTGAATCATCAAATAAATAGGGGATTCTTCCACTGAAAAGAATAAAAACAATAATTATAGGAGCTGCGGGAAGAGATTTCCATAATTTCAACACATATTTTCGTGATAATCAGAATTATGACGTGGTGGCTTTTACTGCAACCCAAATTCCAGATATTTCAGGAAGAAAATATCCTTCAGAGTTATCTGGCTCATTATATCCTGAAGGCATCCCTATTTACTCTGAAGAAGATTTACCATCCCTGATTACCCAATATGAAGTTGAACAGATTATTATGTCATATTCTGATATTTCTCATATGCAAGTTATGCGAAAAGCGTCCCATATCCTTGCAATTGGAGCAGATTTTCGACTAATGGGAACTAAACATACTTGCATAAAATCTAATAAACCAGTCATTGCAGTATGTGCTGTCAGAACAGGAGCAGGGAAGAGTCAAATTACAAGGAAATTAGGCGAAATCCTTAGGCAACATGGTAAACGTGTTGCTGTAATTCGGCACCCAATGCCATATGGGGACTTGAGGAAACAAATATGTCAACGATTTGAAAACTTAGCCGATTTAGATAAACACGAATGCACTATCGAGGAACGTGAGGAATATGCGCCTCACATCACAGCAGGAAATCTTGTTTATGCTGGAGTAGATTATGAAAAAATTCTGAAAAAAGCAGAAAAAGAAGCAGATATTATTCTATGGGATGGAGGAAATAATGATTTTCCTTTCTATGTTCCAGACTTATGGTTTACTGTTACTGATCCCCATCGTCTAGGACATGAAACTACTTATTATCCTGGTCATACAAACCTGTTAGCTTGTGATGTTGTAATCGTGAATAAAGTCGACACGGCAAAAAAGGAAGCTGTTGAAACCTTAATAGATACCATTGCACAAGAGAACCCAAAAGCCCAAATAATAAAAGCAGAGAGTATAGTATCAGCAGAGAGTCCTGGGATGATCAAAGGTAAACGTGTTTTAATTGTTGAAGATGGTCCGACAATAACTCATGGTGATATGGAATATGGTGCAGGGATGGTTGCAGCGCAAAGAAATCAAGCTGCTGAAATTATTGACCCACGACCTTTTGCTGTCCGTTCCATTAATGATACTTTTAAAAAATATAAACACATTACGCAAGTATTACCTGCGATGGGGTATGGAGCGAAACAGATTAAAGATCTTGAAACAACAATTAATAATACTGATGCTGATACAATTATAATAGGTACTCCCATCGATCTAACAAGGTTGATGAAAATTAACATCCCTACTACTCGGGTGACTTATGGTGTGGATGAAAAAACCGTTGGGGCCCTGTTAAACATTTTAAAAGAAAAAGGATTTATTTAAGCATAAAAAACTTCATCACAAGGAATTTTTTCTTTTATGGGGTATTCAGAAAATCAACGAATTTTTCAAAGGGTGATCTAGAAGATAGAAGGAAAAGCGTGCACTGACATAGTTCTTTGAAAATTCAAAACTTTTTTCAGTATTGAAATAGAAAATAGGCACATTAATTTTGCAGGCTTAATAGGATTCTTGGGTAGATACAACTAGCATGTATAAACCAATAATTGCGACAAGTGATCCAATAAATGATATAATGACTCGCTCGAGAGGCGGATGTCCATAATAATACATTAAAAAGGAGACGAGGATACTCCATCCAAGACCAAGACCACCAATAATTGTTGCGTTATTTCCCTCATCAAAGCCAAAACTCTCGCGATTTCCATATCCAAGTCCAATACCACCAACCACTCCACCAATCCAGATTAAAAATAACTCTAGATATGCTTTCTCTGGGGCAGGTGGTAACGCGGTAATGACTGCTATCATTATACTAACTACAAATATTAGTGTACCAATTAATGTAGGGGTTTTCAAGTTAATAGACCTCTAAGTATGTGGGTAATAAGTAGTTACATTTTTCAATCTCTTGTGATTTTTATTCTTTTTTATATAAGTACTCGATCTTCTCACTTACATGTAATTAAATCAAATTTCTATTTATACTTTCTGTTAATAAGGCTGAATAGCATTGTAATAAAATTAATAGCTATTCATCACAATTAATGGCTTTGTGCCAAACATTCTACCTAAGAATAGAAAATAATCTTCGAAAGGAATTGCTTAAAAATTTAGATTATTTATAAAAGCTCACCTGATAACAAGCTCATTGAAATAGGCTAGATTACAAATCACTTTACGTTCCATATTAAATAGTAAGCCTCATTAGTTGTACTAGGGATATTAATTAGATCTGTAGATGTCTAAGTTTTATTTCCTAATTTTATTTTCGAATTACTTTCAATAAAAATAATAATTTAGAGAAACGAAAATATAAAGAAACAATTAGCGGGCCCGAAGGGATTTGAACCCTTGATCCCCGCGTATCTACTAGTCAGTACTTTCTGACCTTCCGCAGCGCAGTACTCTATCCAAGCTTTGCCATGTGTATGAAATTGTAACACATTTAAGCCACGGGCCCTTTTTAATCAAGTATTCATGGAAAGTTCCTAATTTTGTCCAGAATATGTCTGAGATATTTAATCATTTATGTAAATTCCGAATTTTAATAAGTGCTTTTTGAGAACAGGCGAGTATTGGAATTTTTCTTCTTCTATATTAAATAGCTCCATCATCTACTAAACCTATTATCACAATATCATGATGAAATTTAACATTTAATGTACAAATTAAGGATGCATGAGAATAGACAAGGCATGCCTAGATCGAATTACCTAGGATCAATATGCCTTTTTCCTGAAAAAAAATGTGCCCAATCATTTCAAATATATATGAAACCTTTAATCGTTCTTTTAGAACAAAAAAGAACAGAGTTCGCTGTATATCTGTTCAGGATTTTAGAGATACAGACAATATTGAACTTGAGATGGAATATGGTAGCTTAATTATCATTTTTTTTAAAGTATTTAGGATTAAAAGGCCTATGGATGCAAAAAGGTTTTTGCAGCGATTAAATGCATTCATTCGACAATATGAATACGATATGTTGAATCTAGGTAAACTGGACTACCTTCTTCTTCTGCCAAAAGACTATAAACTCACAACAGAGGCATTGACTGGGATTATATGAGTTCAGTCTAAAGAAAATCTATCTGTCCGAGGACTATTCTTTCTTACCTAGGTTTATATAAACAAGTACAGCACTCGAAACAAACAGAAGGGAGGAGGCTGAAAATAATCCCAAGAGAACTTCATTTGGTGGTTCTGGGGAAGGAAAAGGAGGTTCTATATATAAACGACCAGCTCTAAGCTCAATTGATAAATAACCAACATGTTTTGCCATAAAAATAACATCACAATACCCATAACTTAACCCTTCAGTGCTAACCCATCCAAAATATCGTGAGGAATTGTTTGGGGCAAGACGCATTATTCTAGAACTCAAGATGGAACCTGTTCGTTCAAGGGCAATGATTAGTTGCACTTGTGAAAGACTTTGGTTCAGAGTGTTCACTAGTGTTACATTACCATGAACAATTGTACCTATATCTATTGATCGACCATCCAAATCAACCCAAGGTCTATAGAAGTTCAAGAAACCTGTATTTCTTCCCAGCCATTTTATTGCATTTATTAAGAAATTTGTGTTATCCAAAAAAAGACTTGAAGAATTATCAAGAGGTTCAATATAGCTGTTATTAAACATGTCAACTGATCCAACAGCTAATATTCGCGCCCCATTCTCAAACTCCAAAGAGCTGATTAAAGTATTATTTTCTGATGTGTCTTCATCCAAGCTTTTAACTAAGATGGGATTATAATGGATGATTACTGGAGATAGATAACTTTCTAGTTTGGATTCATTAAATGAAATACCGATTCCATTAGGAATTATGATTTGGGAGATATTCTCTACTAATGGAGTAGGAGGTGATGTGAAGTTTCGAGCTAAGGCCACCTTTGACGTAATAGGATTTGTATAATTAAATTTTAAACCAAAAATATTTAAATAATCATTTAAAGGATCTCCGGTCTGATTTCTAAAACCTGTAGCTGCTAGTACGGACTTTCCAGCTTTTATAAAGTCTTCTATGGCAGTTACTTCCGTTTCAGGTTCAAAATCTTCTGTAGGTGCTAATATTGTTAAGACATCAATACCTAATAAATTCTCAAAAGTGAGATCGTCCCTAAGAAAAACTATTTCTTGAGAACTAAAGGTTGTGTTGAGAATGGATGTTAACTTCGTGATGTCACTGGAGTTGATGGCATTATTGTGACTTAAATCAATGCCAATCACGATTTCTGATTCTAAAACAGGTTCAACTGTTCCTTGAACTGTACTAATATTAATATAAGTGTTATTATTATTAAGGATAGTTAAAGAGAATACAATGATTAGTATGATCCAATAGTTCTTTAATTTATTCAATGAAAATTCCTCTTTCTTAATAATCGCTCTGTTTCTAGTATTAATATCTTATATGTACATTTTCTGTTGGTAAAAGTAACTTTGGAGACGTTATAGATCAATTCTTACCCCTTTTTCTGCCTTTTTTATGTAATTGGTTGACATAAAACATTTGAGAGTACCCTTCTGGCATTTACAATTAGGGTACCACAGCACGGTAGACAATAAACTCGCCCGCTGTGGGACTTTTACGTATTATTTTCAATACATCTCCAACTTTTGCACCTAAAAGTTGTACAGCTGGATCCTCTGACGATATTTTTGGTAGCTGATGCTTAAAAATTGAATATCTCTTCTCTAGATCCTTAATTTCTTCCTCTGAGGCAAACTCATGCAAAGGTACTAAATAATGTTTGAATAAGTTGAAAAAAGGAAATTTTATCGAGAAAGTTTCGATTCCTGCAGCTTTTGCCTCACGCTTTGCATAATGGGTATATTTGTTTAATGCAAGGAGAATAGCATGATCGTACCCTTTTTTCTCTATTTCATCCTTATAATCACGGAGTTCTCGAACTCCTACTACTTCTTTTGTTGGGATTCGAACAATAATTGATTTCTTATTAGCATCTTTCCCATAAATATCATAGCAATCTTCTTTCTCAACCTCAGAAGTGACACTAAATCCTCTTGTTAAAAGAATTGACTTTGCTCCGTCGATAACTCGCTCTTTACGACCATTCACACTTTGTATTCTCCAAACACGGTTCAATCCGTCAATGATGTCTCGTTTTTTTGTGTTTTTCTCTTTTGTAAGTCACACTAAACTGGTTTAATTCTGTGTTCGGTTTCTCTTTATACAAAATTTATCACATGAAAGATGTTTCTCCTTTCAAGTTGGGGTAAAAAACATCTTTGCTGAAAAATCTAACTTAGAAAGCCCTTTCTAATGAAAAGTGTACTACTCTTTCATATTAATAATTCATTAGAAAGAAAAAATTGAGAATCAAAGTTAAAATATTTCAATAATGGACAGAAATCATTACATTTCAAACAGTGATTACAAAGATCCTCAAGAACATCGATAACACCAGAGTTAACAACAAGTGCTTTTTCAGTGCATGCATAAGTGCAAGTACCACATCCATCACAAAAAATAACCCTATATAATGTTCGGATTAATTGTAAAATCTGTCTTAAAATGGTTTTACTATTTTTGTTTCGAATTAGAATGGAACCATCACAGAAGACATCAATTTGTGCTTTATTTTTTATCGAAATAGTACCCAATTCCATATTGTATTGAATCTTACCTAAAATTGGCATTAATCTCTTTATTCTGGAGAGATCTAGCATTTGGTTTGCAGATAGAAGCGCTGAAAAACCTCCATAGATACAAGGAGAAGGATTAGATGAGATTCTAAAAGCTAAGTCATCATTATTAATATGTGTATAATCTGTGCTCTGAAATGCCACATTTTCGGTTTTTAATAAATTAAGAACCTTTCGAGGGAGAAATTTCCACCTCCATAGCCCCCACAATATAAAATGTTCAGGAAATCCATATTTATCTTTGATCTTAAACAAATTTTCATTTAACTTTGCAATTAACTTTGGATGTGATTCTTTCATTATCTCAAAATCACTTAGAGAAGAAGCTGGACATACCCAACACCCAATTCGAATAAATCCTTTATAATATAATGGATTAAGGAATGCAGTAAGATCGTGCTTTTGAATATACAAAAAAACTTCAAAAGCATTCCAATTATTAATGGGGGCAGCTATTACTTGTTTAGGAACCCATGGATTCTTAGATACTTGTGGTTCACGAGATCTCCCTAATGACTCATATCTTCTTCTCCCAAGATAACAAAGAACTTGTTCATTTTCAGGAAAGTAAATTTCTAATATTTCATTAACTGGAGATAGCTTAGCTGATTTGCAACACCAACGGGAATTTCTAGATGGTGGCCCAAATTGATTAAATCTTTCCCAAAAATCCCACAAGTCATTTTTATGGATAATAACTCTTTTTTTGTATTTTTCTTCTATTTTTCCTATGTTTTCAAGAGTTTCAGGATATTCAAGGCCTGTATCAGAGAAAATAATATCATAAGGTACATTAGATTGTTCCACAAGATTTAGTGTCACCAGTGAATCTTTTCCCCCTGAATAAGCAACAATATATTTTTCATATCGTTGGGCTATTCTTTCAATAAATTCAATAGAACTTTTTTCTAGAATTTCTAAGGACTGTTGGTTAGCAGTAATTATTTGGTTCCAATTTGTTGGATGCGATTTTAATGAAGAAATGAAACCTTTTCTCCTATATTTCGTCTTTACAGCAACACCCTTGTATTGTTGTCCCATTTGAGAACCAATTTTTTTGGCTAGACCGACCGCAATAACCTCGTTATCGCATACAATTATCACAGGATCGTTTATGGAAATAGTTTCATCTGCAAAAACAACACCAGGAGAGAGAACTGAAGCACCTTTAATAATAGGTTCTTTTGCTCCCTCATCGACAGCCACCCAACCCCTAGATTGTGTGTTCCATATTTCAATGGCTAATGAGATTCTGGGAAGCAACTCAAAATCCCCTTTAACTATATTAAAGCGAAAAATTCCTATTATTTCACCTTGAAAGATAATTTCATCCATACGATCTACATAAGGGACTTTATTTAAAAGAAGAATTTGATTCTCAACCAGATCCTGAAATTTCTGTGCAGAAATATCCCCAAATTGAGAAGAAATCACTGAGACAATCCGTTTTAAATCACCATCAAATGCTGGCCTGACATCTCCGGGTGGAGATAGAGAAACCTTTCTACCCCTGTTTTCACAAGAAGAGCATTTTTCTCGAATTAATGGTACATGACATGAGTCGCACCAAAAAAGCTTTATCTTTCCCAAATAAGGTACTCTCACTTTTTTCTCGCCATAATAAAGAATTTAAGTATATCTTAGTAGAAAAAATACATTTAAACAAATTTTAAAACTTAAATTTTCAATACAAACATTTAAAGAATAAGAAATTGAGAATCTTTTTGAAATCACCTTATTGGGTTAATAATGATTTAAAAAATCTTAATTGACTTCTTTTTAATAGTGTTACGTTTAAGAGAGTCATTGATAAAGTACATATAGTTTGAAAAAAATCCTTTATTAGAGTTAATGACGAGTATCACTGTAAAAAGACGAATAATTCCTTAAAATCCCGTGAAATTCACATGACATCCCCTTTTTGCGAAAAATGCGGTACTGTGATAGTTCCAAAGGGAACACAAATGAAAAATCAGACAATATTATGGTGCCCAAATTGCAGAGAGGAAGTGAAAATTAAAGATACGAAAATCTTTCAAGAACATTCACCAATTGAACACACCCCTAGAGACCATACACGTATTCTAGAGAATGAACCTCCACCAATACCTAAAATTTTTACTCAAACATATGAAGAACGTCGTAAAAACCGATGCCGACATCCTAATGCCTTTTTTCAAGGTTTCTACCAATTTTCTCGTGGTGATGAGGCGTCACGAAAATACTGGTTTTGTCCTGATTGTGGACAGGTGTTTCGGTTCTCTGGAAAAGTTGAAGTAAAGCCTAAACGACGAGTCTTATCAAGCAATTATCATGATAAGAATCATAAGGATCGCAATTCAACAAAAAAGAAATTAAACAATTCAAAATAATCTTTATTCTCTTTTAAACTAATTTAATATAAATAAAATATATCTCATTTCTTCATATCCTTCAAAGTTCATATAAAATGTTCTTTTTAATTTCTCGCTTATCTAGATGGAGTAATTATTTTCAAGTAAGGGTCTTAAGTCATTTTATATATAAAGTTGCTTTTAAATTCTTAAAAGATGATATTTCTGTCCATACTCTAAAGGATGTAACTATATGTTAAAACAGAATAGAAGAAAACATTATAACGCTCTTAAAGAATTTGAAGGGCAGCAATATACAGGGATGAAAGTAGGAATGAAACATAGATGGGAGTATAAGAATGGAAATTGGAATGAAACGAAAGTTACGCCTGAAAAATGGAAATTTAAATTCATATGTAATAAATACCGAATCCATCAAGCACCAAAGGGTACAGGAGCATTAAAAAACACACAATACCACTGGTACATAATTGCAGATCAAAAAGTGACCAAAATAGACGCCAATACATATGGAACCACAATGACAGGGGTAAAATATAAAATAGCCCATAAAAAACCGAATTGGAACCATTGGAGTCATCAATACAGCGGAGAAACATATGAGGATAAAGTAATAAAAATTTTGGAAGATCTTCTTGTAAATTTAAAAGCTGATAAAAAAAGGAGAGAACTAACTAATTTTTTGAAGTAATTAGCAGTAGATAAAGAAATATGTGAAAAAAAGGAGGAAATTTTTCAGAACCTCAGAACTTAGAATATATCTAATTTTACGCCTACCTTCTCAAAAGCGCGGAGTCCTTCGTCCAATTGGTCTTTTGTAAGTGCTGCATTAGCTTGAACGCGAATTCGATCCAATCCCCGAGGTACCATCGGAAATACAATTGGTAAAGCAAAAACACCATAATCAGAATACAAAGCATTGGATGCTTCTTTTGCTTTCAAGGGATCACCGAAAATAATTGGAATGATTGCAGTAGATGAAGCATTCGTTATTTCATGGTTATATCCCATACTGATTATTTCCTTTTTGAAATAATTAATATTATCCCAGAGTTTCTTAACAAGATTTGGCTCTTCGTGCTCAATTAGATCAAGTGCCTTGATTGATGCCGCTGCAGTCGCAGGAGGATGACTAGCAGATAATAAATAAGACCGTGTTTTATTTCGACACCATGTGACTAGTTTCTGAGATCCTACTATCGAACCACCCATAGTTCCAAAAGCTTTTGAAAAAGTCCCCATCTCAATGTGAACTTTACCTTGTAAATTGTAATGATCAACAAGACCCTTTCCTGAATAGTCTTTTCCAAGAACACCATCTCCATGGGCATCGTCAACATATATTATTGCGTTACTGTAGGGTTCACATATCTTGTAAATCTCATCAAGGGGCGCATGGTCTCCATCCATTGAAAATACTCCATCAGTAATTACCAAGATTCGACGAGAAGATCCTTTTGCAAGTTTGGCGAGCTCATCTTCGAGAGAAGTCATATCACAATGCTCATAAACGGCTCTTTTAGCCTTTGTAGTTCGTACACCATCTATTATTGATCCATGGTTTAAACGATCTGATAAAATAACATCATCTGGAGAAGGAGCAAGTTGTTGAATAACCCCTTGATTAGCTGTAAAGCCTGCAGAAGTAATAAAGGCAGCTTCTTGTTTTTTAAATTCAGCAAGTCTCTTTTCCCATTGCTCGTGTAAGTCCATATTACCTGCAATCGCACGAACGGAACCAGAACCCACTCCATGAGTTTTAATAGCTTCGATAGCTGCTTTTTTCATCTCAGGATGATTGGATAGGCCAAGATAATTGTTCGAACATAACATAATGACTTTTTTTCCCTCTACTGTGCATACCGTATCACTAGGCCCCTCTAAAACCCTGTGAACCCACTCTCGTCCAGCTTTACGAATGTCACTCATTTCCTCACTAAGAAAAGCTGTTGGATCCTCTTTCATTTCTTTTTTCACCTTCAAAACTACTTCAGATATTTAAATTTCTGATTTACTACAAATAATTCTAAGGATTTTATTTAGGTTATTCAAAGTTGAAAAAAAATCATTTTAATTTTATTCACATGAGGTCACCACGTAGCTTGTTACCACAGCAAGTTGTAATACAGGGGGATGTAAGTAAAACAATATCATCTAACCTCTTAGCTCAATCTCTTTTATTGGCAGTTTTTATTTATTGATCTGAGCACCTAAACTTTCCAATAGTAATTTAACTACAGTAAATGCTGTGATTTCCGCTGGATCATAGAGAGGATTGTACTCTACTATGTCCCAACTGATTACCGCAGTTTTAATTCCTTGAAATATCCCTCTAAGAAGCCACAATAGTTCTCTTGTTGATATTCCCCCAGCGACAGGATTTCCTACACCAGGAGCAAAGCTTGGATCTAAAACATCTAGATCTACTGAAACATGAACTCTAAAATTCCCCTTATTTAGGGATTGAGTAGTATTAACGCCGAACTGATATAAATCGGACTGTTGAACTAGATTATTTGTAGATATGACTCTAATATTGTTACTATTTGCATATGATAACTGCTCTTCTGTAAAAAACCGATATCCTAAAACTGTAGCTCCATGGAATCCAGATAATTCCGAAAATCTTCTTAAAGTGCATGCATGAGATAGATCTGATTCCATCATCTCATCATACAAATCTAGATGAGCATCTAGATAAATAAGATAAATGGGAAGAGCAGCTTCTTCAAAAGCCTTACCAATACCTATCGTTAAGCTGTGATCACCCCCAAATAGCAAAAAAGGTTGTTTATTAGAAATTAAATCAAGAACTCCCTCAGAGACTAATTTAAGACTCTTAGAAAGATCTGTAGATATAATTCCGACATTTCCCCAATCTTGAATCCTGAAGTGATCCTTTAAAACCACACCAGTCTCTGTTATACACTCAAAATTTTCTGAACGCAGAATTCTTCGAAAAATATCTGGACCAAAACGGGCTCCATTTCTATAGGAAGAGGATATATCTAGGGGTATACCCAAAAAGTGGTAATTTGGTTCATTCTCTATCCACTCACTGTTAAGAATCCCGCACAACATTTGAGGTTCATGACATACAAATTTTAAGTTCTTCACAGCATTTCACAACTTTGAAGTTAGATTATTGAAAAATATCTAAGCGAATAAAGCTTTTTCATCACAATTAAAAATCCGTAAATTAGAGGTTTAAGACTCCTTTTGAAAAGAGAAATAACTAGATGATTTAAAAGAGGAAAAACAAGCTTCATAAGGAGTATTGACCAATGTAATCTAAGAGTCCGATAAGTATGAAATATAATCGCATGAAACAGGTAGATATTTATCCAAATATGACAATTTTAGAACTGTTAACATCCATGAAAAGTGGTGGATTTACCTGTCGTAAAGTTGCAATAGCAACAGAGCTATTAGAGCAAATGGTTCTTGATAAAAACTGTACTGTATTTTTAGGGCTAGCAGGAGCTTTAATCCCAGGTGGAATGCGTAAAATTATCCGTACAATGATTGAAAAAGATATGGTGGATTGTATAGTCACAACAGGAGCAAATATCAGTCATGATCTATTGGAAACATCTGGAGGTTCTCATCATCATGGTTCAGAATACTTAAATGATGAGAAATTAAAGGAAATGCAGATGAGTCGTATATTTAGTACACTTATCCCCTATGAATCGTTTGTTAAATTTGAAGCCTTAGTTCAAAAAATATTCAAAAACATGCCCAATCGTAAAATGAGTAGTCGTGAATTTTTATTTGAGCTCGGACGTTATGTTGAAGATCCAGAGTCAATAGTAAGAGCAGCTTTTTTGAAAGAAATACCAATTTTTTCCCCCTCACTCGTGGATAGCATGTTAGGTGTTCAGGTGTGGCTCTTTTCGCAAACTACTCCAATTTCTATTGACTTTCTTAAAGATCACTCAGATTTTTCCAAGATTATTTATGAGACAGAACGTATGGGAGCTTTATTCTTGGGTGGAGGTGTACCAAAGCACTTCATTATGAATGGTTCTCAGTTACATAATGGACTATCATATGCAATCCAAATAACTATGGATCGACCAGAACATGGGGGCGTTAGTGGAGCAAGTGTAAAGGAAGCAATATCTTGGGGAAAAGTAACATCAAAAGCAAAATGGATAGATATCATGAGTGATGTTACACTAGTTTTACCGTTAATGATTTCTGGAGTCTTATCTCGCCTTTCTGGCTAATGGAATGAAGAATTCATGCAAGAAACCTGGCATATTGGGATTGATGATACTGATTCCAATAAAGGAATGTGTACGACCTACTTAGCGACAATGTTAGTTGATTTCTTACTTACTTTTCCTATAAAATTTCTTGATTTTCCTAAATTAATACGATTGAATCCTAATATTCCCTATAAAACTAGGGGAAATGGAGCAGTAGCAATTAAATTTATGACAGTAGAAAAAATTGATGATGATATTTGGAAAGGAGCTGCTGACCTCGTAAAGAATCATGCTGACATTAATGATCCACACACGGATCCAGGTCTCGTACTTCTCAAAGGTGAAATCCCCTTAACTTTTCAACAAATCTATCGTCGGGCTCTCTACCAAGTAATTCCGTTAAGAGATGTTGTAGAGGTGCTTAAAAACCACCCAAAAGGAAAAAACTTCTATATAAAGAAGGGTAGAGGGTTGATTGGTGCTACTGCCGCTATTGGAGCAACTTTATCAAATGACTATACTTATGAATTCATTGCTTATCGTGATCCGAAAGAGAAAAAAACTGACCGTCTAATTAATCCAAATTCAATCATCAAAGCTGATAAAAAATCGCCCTTAACCTTTAATAATTATGACTATGAGCATAAACAAGTAATGATTACTCCTCACGGCCCTGATCCCGTGTTTTGTGGAATACGGGGAGAAACTCCTAATGCAGTCATCCAAATGTGGGAACAACTAGAGATTTTTGAACCAATCTTAACCTCAATGGTATTTCGCACCAATCAACATACCCAAGTTCATTTTCCTAAAAAGTTCCTTGGTGACGAACTTTCACCATACCTTTCAGTAAAAATGAGAGGAGTAGTGATAAAAAAACCTCATGATTTCCCTGGTGGTCATGTTATCTTCAGTATAGAGTCAGGTAACACTATAGTCGATTGTGCAGCTTACGAACCTACAAAGCAATTTCGAAAAATCATTAGAGAACTGATTGTAGGAGACGAAGTTCTTGTTTTTGGGGGAGTTCGCCCAGCAACAACAAAATTCCCAATGACAATAAATCTTGAAGAAATTCACATTCTCAACTTGACACATATCAAGGAAAAAATCACTCCAAAATGCCCCAATTGTGGAGCTTCTCTGACTTCTGCTGGGAAAGAGCAAGGATTGAAATGCAAAAAGTGTTCGTACATTTCTTCAAGCAAAAAATTCAACTATAAATCACAAAGTAGAAAAATTCGAGCAGGGATAAGGTATGTCATCCCCGTTTGTGCTCAGAGACATTTAACTAAACCTGTTTCTAGAATCCCTCCTTTACAATTTCATCTCTCCCCTGACACGGATTTCCAAGAGGCTTTTTACATGTATTTAAAGAGAAGAAAACATCTAAATAATCACATTGTCAGTACAGGACAATAACAACTTGAAAGAAGCAATATAACCTTTCGATCTTAAATAAGAATTTAAAAAATCGGATTTTCATTGGTAAAATAAATTTTTGATTTAATTTGCGTAATTCCTTGAATTAAACATCGAAATGACAGATCAAGGAAATTATTTGTTTTGACTTCAATTTAGAAGAATTTGTGTTTTACATGAAAAATAAAAAACAAACAAAAAAAGGTACTTTTCGGAAGAATTTAAGCTTATAATCCTTTAACAATACCCAGGATACCTATAAAGGGAAAAATCATGCACATTCTCCAAAAGATACCTCAAATAATTATGAATTTAATACCACTACCGATGGCAATTCTTCAGAATATAACTGACGCCATTCCAACTGAACCACCATTATCATCGATATTTATATTGATTGTTGCATTCCTTGTTTCATTAACATCTACATTAGTCTCAAGAAAGATGATTGACGTTGATAAGCTAAGAAGGCTTACAAGAGAAACAAAAAAATATCAGAAATTACGTATGCAGATGTTGAAAACTGCCGACACTAAATTAAAACTAAAGTATGATAGAAATGCTGATAGAATGAGAAAAGTACAATCCGAACTTACGATGATGAATTTGAAACCTTTAATGATTATGTTTCTACCAATGATACTCTTTTTTGTTGTTTTATCAGGGATTTACAATTTTACAGTTGAAAATGGTGTCCTGACTGAAGGAAATATTCCAGCAGTCATACCATTCGCATTACCTGAGTATTTCCCATTTCCTAGGTTCTTTGATCTTGGGAAAAATGTTAAAGATCTCCCAGGGTGGGGAAATGTCTTTATCCCCAACTACATTTGGTGGTACTTCGGAGGTAGCCTCGCATTTGGATCGATTTTACGAAAAGTTGCAGGATTACAACCTGATTAATATATTCAAATCAGTAGGTGCTTAAGTACAATGACTAAAAACATTAGAAAAAAAAGGAGCCCTGGAGGGCGGTTATTAGAACATAATATTAAGAAAAAAGGTCGTAGGTCTTATTGTAGAGTTTGTGGTTCATTATTACACATTAAAACCGTGAAAGACTCGAAAAGCGGAAAACATGCAGAACGGCCATATGGGGGAGAGATATGTCATGCATGTCTAAGAACTAGCATTCAATCCATTTCAATGTAACATAATTTAAACCTCTTTTCAATGTTCTCAGTTTAAACCAGTCAAAGAAGGTAAAAATCATGAGCTCTCGAGGTAAAAAAAGAGAAAAACAGATTTCGTGTAAGAAATGCGGACAAATTATCAATCCAATTGAAACACCACCAGATAAAACATGGCAATTAGTAAGTCCCATGCCTGATAAAGAGGGTAGAGTCACTCTAACCATAATGGGTTCATTCCGTTGCCCAAGGTGTAATGCTTCCATTCGAGCCTCTTTGAAGAAAATTCGTGGAGATGAAATTGGTTCCGGGAAATCCAAAAAAGAATTACTAATTCAGGCTGTTGCACTTGTTCAAGAAGCAACACCTATTGAGCAAATTGAAATTGAAGGTATTTCAGCTGCAGCTGTTAGCAAGGCTATTGAAACTTTGATCAATCAGGGTCAACTTAATGGAAAAGTCAAAGATGGGATCTTCTATCCAAAGTAATGTCAAAATTCATTAAATTTCTGCTTTTATTATCTCTCTTATAACAACAGTTCCATAGGATCCCTTGGGTAAACAAAAACTGACTCTTTTTTCCTTTTCTGTTAAGTTCTCTTGAGAATAACTAAATTTAGTCGGTAAAATAATCGCTTGTCTCGTTGATCCTTTTGATCGTAGATTAGAGTGTTCATGATTAAAACTTTGGAAATTTAAGGCATCTTCTTCTAAGAAAAGTGTAACTGTATCAGAAATCATCTTGGGTATTTTCTTCCGATCAGTTTGATAACCTGGTAATGGAATCGCCTCATTAACAGAGAGAGGGAACTCAACATTATTTAGATAACTTAGAACCTTGTTAAAAAGATAAGATTGATACGCTGATATGGCTAACTTCAGAAAATTCTTAGGTAAATTTAAAATGATTGTTTTAGCAGTATGATTTCTTTCTAATCCAGTAAGTAACATCTTTTCGATTTGATATGACTCAGGGAATTTAATCCTCAGATTATTATA
>JBHLKY010000003.1:0-120494 GCA_048886185.1 Candidatus Hermodarchaeota archaeon | reverse complement strand
CGGCATCCTTTAAACCAGCAAATCCAAAATCTCTTTCTGGATGTTTTAAGTGATTACTCAGCTTTCTTATCGCATTAAACGTATCAAGCCCTGTTTTCCAGAGAACAGCATGAATAAATAATCCTCCTACGTCGTTTCCAATTTCTGATCCTTTAAAAATTGGTTTACCACTAGGAGGTATCTCTCGAACAATGAAATCCTGATTTTGCTGTTTAATCGTGCCCCCAGTCCCCTTCAATTGTGCATACGTATAACCATGAATTCCAACTAACGACTCAAAAGAGTTATCATCTGACATAATTACTCAAAAAAATTGTTGTAACTACCTGTGTTGATAGCTTCGATTATTGTTTTTGGATCTTCATTGTCAACTGTTAATCCCATGGATATACATGTTCCTACAACTTCTTTTACCGCAGAACGTAAATTTATAGCCAACATAGATTCTAATTTCATTTGAGCAACTTTTATACATTGTTCAAAAGTAAGATTTCCTACTTTTTCTGTATTTGGGGTTCCACTTCCTTTCTCAACGCCCGCTTCTCTTAGTAATAGAGAGGAGGTCGGAGGAACTCCGACTGTTATTGTAAAGTTCCGTGAATCGTCTACATCGACTTTTACTGGGACTTTCATCCCTTTAAACCCTTGAGTTTTCTTGTTGATTTCATCAATAACTGATTTTATATTCACACCCAAAGGGCCTAATTGTGGACCGAGTGGTGGACCTGGAGTTGCTTGTCCTGCATCGACTAATGCTTCAATAGTTTTGGTCATTAAATTCACCTAAGATAATAAAGAAATACCTAAATGCTGATTTTAATCAATAATTCAAGGAGAACCAATTTTAGAGCGAAAAATTAAATATTTTGATGATTCTTTTTAAGCCCTTGAGATTTTAATTCTCAAAACACACAAAAAACCTTACTAAAAAACCTTATAATGGACTAAAAAGATTAAAAAAACCTAATTAGCACTTCAAAAGGGAATATTTCATGTCCTATACACCAAATCAATTGGAAGAAGCAATATCTCGAGCTAAAACAGAAAGCATTAAGAGAAGGAAAAGAAAATTCACTGAAACTGTTGAAATTTCTATAGGTCTTCGGGATATTGATTTAAAAAATCCTGCGAATAGAATTAATTTAGAAACCTTAGTTCCTAATGATTTGGGAGGCAAATCTAGTGTTGCCGTCTTTGCAGAAGGCGACATTGCCGTCAAATCGAAGGAGTTTGGATTAACAACTTTAGATCGTCAAGAAATAGAAGGATTAGCTAAAGAACCGAAAAATGCCAAAAAAATCGCAAACGAATTCTCGTTTTTCCTTGCAGAACCACAAATGATGCCCATTGTGGCTAAATTTTTAGGAAAAACCCTGGGACCAAGGGGAAAAATGCCTAAACCTATTCCACCTAGAGTTGAAATTGATAGATTCATTGAAAGATACAATCGTACAGTGAAATTAAGATTAAAATCAACCCCTGTAGTTAATACAAAAATTGGAAAAGCCAATCAAGATGATAAAACTTTAGCAGAGAATGCAAGTGCAATTTTACAAACATTAAGTACAAAACTTCCAAAAGGGGCTGCACAAATCAAATCAATTAGCTTTAAAACAACAATGGGTCCAACTGCAAAAGTTGAAAAGAAATAAGGAGACTTTAGGATGGCAAGATACAAACCTTATGCGAAAAAAATCCGTCTTGGAAAAAAAATGAATACAAACCAGACTGTTCCAACTTGGGTCATTATGAAAACGTCGCGAAAAGTGAGTACACATCCAAAAAAAAGACAATGGCGAACCCAAAAAATTAAACCATAATGACAGAAGGAGAATTCAATGAGCGAGACGCCTTCAGAATCAATTATCGAAGAAAGGATTTATACAATTCCATTCAGCAAAGTGGTTTATGGACGACGCATTCCTCGTATTAAAAGAACCCCAAGAGCTGTAAGACATCTCAGGGCCTTTGTTAAACGTCATCTGCGGTGTGATGACGTTATTATTGATCCCGAGGTAAATGAGTTTATGTGGGCTCGTGGAATTCAACATCCTCCAAGAAAAATTCGAATCCGCGCTGTTAAAACAGAAGATGATATTGTAACAGTTTTCCTCGGATGATCAACGACTTTTCATCTAATTTTTCATTCAGGTGGCATTATTCTTTACATAATGGTAGGTATGAATATGGACATAGAATTTGCTGATTTTCTCGGTAGTATTCATATAGGCGTCAAAATGTTATGTACAGAGAATATTGCATTTTTACCCATCAATACACCCTTTAAGCTTAAGAATCTAGTTCATCGTATTTTAAAAGTTGAAATAGTCCAAGTTTCAGATAATATTATAGGTTCTCTTGCTGTAGGTAACTCCTTTGGAAACGTTATCTCAAATGCGATTAGTTCAGAGGTATTAAATGAAATTAAATCGATCAATCTACCAACCTACCAATCTTCCGAATTCTTTGCATTTGGTAATGTTGTCCTCGTGAATGATTATGGTGGTTTAATCTCACCAATTGTCCCTCAAACAATCAAGAAAGCAATATCTGATACATTAAATATTCCTTTAGAAGCAAGAACAATTGCTAAATCGGATTTAGTAGGAAGTCTTGCATTTGTTACAAATCATGGAGGATTATTTACCCCACTAGCAAGTGAGGAAGAAATACAAGAAATAAAGGAAATACTCCACCTACAACATGTTGGAGTTGGGAGTGTTAACAAAGGTTCTGAATTCGTTGCCTCTGGAATGATCGGAAATACTAAAGGGATACTTATTGGGAGAGAAACAACTGGTATTGAGATTATAGAAATAACAAGATGTTTTTCTCAATGAATCCAAAATAACTCAATTTAATTACGAATTGATATAAAGACAGTAAAAAAAAGAAAAAATAGAAAAGAAATTCCTTGTAAAGAGAGAGATAAAATGGAAAATGATATATCTGTTAAAATCTTTAGAATTTCGGGATTTTTCAAACAAAGAAGACAAATAACATCCTTTTCCAAAGAATTATGTGCTTTAACAGAAGAACAAGCAAAGGACAAGCTTTTTTCAGAATTTGGAAGTCGAAATCGTTTAAAAAGAAGGCAAATTCGAATTACTTCAATTGACGAGATTTCCCCAGAAAATATTACAGATACTTTTGTTGAAAAGCTTGTTAACACGGATTTCAAGATACCTTATGAGGATTGATTGATGTCACAATCAGTTATACCTGATGAAGTTGTCACACGTGTGAAAAATCTTCAAGAGGAAAATGATCAATTACAGGTTAATATTGGTGCAATTGAGCAGCAAATCAATCTTTTTTATAGAGCAATGAATTCTCTAAATGATGCCATTATGGTTCAGAATGAGCTTAAATCAAAGAAAACTGGGGACGAAATATTGATCCCTATCGGAGGCTCGAACTATATTCAATGTACCCTAAAAGATCCTCATAAAACATTTATATCTCTCGGATCAGGAGTTAGCCTTCTTACAGAGTTAGTAAACTCAGAAGAACAAAATAAATCTCAAATTCAAAACTTAGAGAAAAGTCTAAATCAACTCCAAGAACAACACTCTAAATTATCTAAGAAGTTAAATTCAAATAGACAGGAATTACTAGGAATCGTTCAAAAATACCAGCTTCTCTGAATTAAACCCCTTCTTCTTAATAAGGGAGTATGAAACATATTATATCCTTTTATTGGCCAAAAGATAGATAACAAGACAACTAGGTGTTTTTTGGAGGTTTAAGATAAGATTGACATCTTTGAAAAAAGGAATAGAAAGATTTCTCAAAAAGGTTTCAACATATGAAATTAACGAAAAAAACATTAGAAAAGCTATCCGTGAATTCGAGCTACTCCTTATATCAAATGATGTTTCTCTAAAGGTAGCAAAACAAATCTCTAATAAACTGACAACAAAAATGCTTGGACAACGTGCTAAAAGATTCAGTGATCTGTCAAAAATGATCCCAGTGTTCGCAAAACCAATTATTCTGGACATTATTTCCCCGAAAGATCCATTGGACTTTATTGAAGTACTTAAAAATCATCAGAAGGCATCTTCTCAATCTACTAAAAAAGATCCTCTGAAAATCTTATTCCTTGGAATAAATGGAACTGGAAAGACAACCACCATAGCAAAATTAGCATATATATTAAAGAAGAAGGGATTCCAAATTGTACTTGCAGCAAGTGATACATTTCGCTCTGGAGCACAAGAACAACTAAAAATCCATGCTGAAAGAATCGGTGTTAAATTAATAAAAGGACAGTACGGTAGTGATTCTGCAGCTGTTGCTTACGATGCTATTGCCCATGCAAAAGCTAAATACGCCGATGTTGTGATGATAGACACTTCTGGACGGATGGCAGTAAACCGCGATCTGATGGAAGAAATGAAAAAAATTCATCGTGTTGTTGACCCAGATTATACAATACTAGTAGTGGACGCATTAGCGGGGAATGATGCTACAGAACAAGCGAAGGATTTTCATAAAGAAATCCCTTTGAATGGAATTATTTTAGCAAAAATGGACGCGGATGCTCGCGGAGGAGCTCTAATATCTGTTACTTCGGCTACTGGAGGAGTTCCTGTCCTTTTTATTGGTACAGGACAAAAATACACAGATTTAGAATCATTTCAACCAGAGAAGTACATTAATCAGTTGTTGAGTTAAAAATATCAAATCTTATTCCCCTTTGAGGTTAGATTTATCCATAATTCTTTACTTTTTCTCCATTATTGAAAAGTTAAGAATTTTGTAAAATGAACAGATGTGGTTCTCATTAAAACTTTAATTCTTTATTCTTCTTTAAAACTTCTTCTTTCAATAGTTCAGCTTGTTTAACACTTTTAGTCAGGATAAGATCTATTGTTAAATCTGTAACATAGCCACAGTTTACTGACAACGCCATTACTTGGGATATAGCAGTTTTCAACAAAAAAGGAGTTGTTGAAGTGGAATAATACGCGACATTAGGATTAATTGCTAAAAATAAGGCATTTAAATATGCTTGTTGTAAATCTGTGATTATTTGACCCTCATCTGTGTCAAGAATGCTTCCATCAATCAATTCCCCATTTTCTAAAATAGTACTGAGTTTTAAACCTACTTTAAAGGGATTTATTCCAAGACGAGCAAGTACTGAGGCATGAGCTTCTGTTACAGTATCACTAACTGAAAGCACTTTAGTTGTCTTTACAATCCTTATTTTTCCTTTTTCAATTCGTGTTTGTAAACCAATTGCCCCGAGTTCGCTAATAATAGGCCCTGGATCTAGATTAGTGACACCTTCGGATACAAAAACATCAACAGGAGATGTTTGTCCAGTTTTTGCAGGAGCAGGTACTTGATTTTGATTTAAATACTTTTGAAGTTTGAAAGGATTAGTATTTGTGAATATCATTGCACAAGAGCCGTCTATAGACGGAATAAGATTTTTAATCCCTTTTTTATCGGCTTTTTCCATGGCTAGCGTTTTCAAAGTATTTTTAGCGACTTTTATTGTCGCTAAAACCTCTCCTGATCGCATTGAAGAACGAATACCTTGAAGAGCCTTTGAACTTATCCCACTTAGATTAACAAGACCTATAACCGAGTTCTGTTCTATTAAGTCAACTATTGTGTCAATTTGTTCCTTCTTCCTATTTTCTGTTCCTTTTGATCGGATTGCCGAGATTACCATGATGTTCACCCTTGAAATACCTTTTTCTCAGTTATCTCTTCTGGTTTAAAGACTCTTGTTTCATATATCCAACATTTGGGCGTTTTTTTCCAGTATTAATAAGTTATGTTAATTGCCACTGATTAAAGTCAGGGACTTATATTTGAGAGTTTTTCTTATATTAAAAGAATCATAATAACAGGATTACCAGAATCAAATGGAGTACGACTTATATGAAAGTTAATATTAAGCTTGAAACCCCATTGCATCAGATCTCCGAGTCTTCCTCCTGTTCTTCTTCACTCGACTGAATAAGTTTAACTGAATCTGCATGAAGAACAATAGGGATGGTAACGCTACTAGTAAGTAAATCAACAGTAATTTCTTCTCGAGCTTGGTATATTGAAGAGATTTTAGCACGACTCCCTTTAAATGGACCATTTATGATTTCAACAATGTCATTTTTCTTTAATCCCTCAATAACAGGGGTCGGAATTAAGTGTCCCTCTAATTCTGATACAGGTACACGACCTAGTTGCTTACCAATATAATGAGCACTATCAACAGCTTGAGTAATATCTTGAACATCCCCCTCGATGAAAATATATCCTTGAATCTCTGTTACTAATACAGTTTTGATGTCAAGTTGATTTATATCTGCACGATTAGCAACAGCTTCTGCTGCATTGAATTCTTGTCCTTTCTTCACCTTGAAGCAATATATTCCAACTTTCTCGAGCAATATTGTCACGTTCTCGTTTGTTTCAGGATCAAATTATTGTAACAATTATTGAGGATATCATATTTGCCTTTGCAAAACTAAAGCAAGGATAATTCGGATTACATAAGCTATCAAACCAAGGATTGCCATTCCAGCAGTAGTAATCTTAATAATCAAGAAAACCTCTGATCTATCTGGTCTTTTAGCGAGTTTTAATATTCTTATTGCTCTCTTATAGAAACTTGCTGTTGCTAATCTACTATTATCTAAGGACATATTATCCCCTTTATTCAGTGAGTTGAATCAGTTAAGATGAGTTGAGGTTTAATAGTGAGAGACATTAACTCTTGAAGAAGTAATTTAAACGCATAAGAAATTGCGATCTTATAAATGCCTGTATCAACATTTCCACAAACATTACAATATGTCTGGTCTTTCTTACGATCCCATGTAGCTATTAGTCCACATTTTTCACAAATAAAGATCTCTGTTTTATCGGATTCTTCTAACAATCTCTCTTTCAAGAGGAGCGCAGCTCCATGACCAATTAAGCAGTCTCGCTCCATTTCACCAAATCGTAAACCTCCTTCTCGAGCTCTACCCTCAGTAGGTTGCCTAGTTAAAATTTGAATAGGCCCCCTAGCTCGAGCATGAATCTTATCCGCAACAAGATGATGAAGCTTTTGATAATAGGTGGGTCCAATAAAAATTCGTGCTGGGAGTTTTTGTCCAGTCATTCCATCGTACATTACTGACTCAGCGTAAGGATGAAAACCTAAGCTACGGAGCTGGTTGGCAATATCTTCTGGATCTGGTGCTTCAAATAGTGTCGCATCTATCTGATTTCCATCATAACATGCAACAATAGCACTCATGCACTCGATTATTTGCCCCAATGTCATTCGACTTGGAATAGCATGCGGATTTATGATAAGGTCAGGAACTATACCCTCTTCGGTAAATGGCATATCTCTTTGAGGTACAATATGCCCAATGATTCCTTTCTGGCCATGACGAGAAGCGAATTTATCTCCTAATTCAGGAATACGTTGATCACGTACTTTAATCTTTACCAATGTACTCCCCTCAGATGTTTCTGTTAAAATCACCCCATCTACTATTCCTTTCTCTCCATGACGTATCGCAATGCTGGTCTCACGGCGTTGAGGGGTCGAGGATTCCAGGGATTCTAATTCAATATATTCTTCTAAAAATCTTGGCCTTGAAGTACGTCCTACTAAAATATCCCCACCTCCTACTTCAATTTCTGGCTCAATGATCCCATCAACTTCACTTAAATGCCTATAAACTTCTTTCGCACGATATCCACGGACTCCCTTTTGGGGAATTTCAAATCTATCTTCTTGTCCTCCAAGATATTTTTTCTCTTCACCAATGTATGATCGGAAAAAATGACTTCTAGCAAGACCCCTTTCAATACTAGCGCGATTTAAGATAATGGCATCTTCAATGTTATAACCCTGAAAACTTAAAATGGCAACAATGAAATTCTGGCCAGCAGGGCGATCATTAAATCCAATAACATCCATTGATTTACTACCGACTAATGGAATTTGCGGTGCTTGCAGAATATGAGAACGCCTATCTGTCCTAAAATAGAAATTGGAAGCATATAACCCTAAAGCTTGTTTTGTCATTCCAGCCTCATACGTATTTCGAGGAGATTGATTGTGTTCTGCATAAGGAATAATAGATGCACAGATTCCTAGTATCGCGGAAGGGGAAATTTCTGCATGAGTATGTTCAGGTTGAATTTCTTCCAAGGTCATGGCAATATAAGCGTTTTCCTCTTCTTCTGCATCTAGAAATTCAATAACTCCTTCTTTCAGAAGATCAGAAAATCGGATATCGCCTTTTCTTAATTTTTCAATATGATTTTTTCTTAGTCGAGGTTTGGCTATTTTTTTTGTACCTTCTAGTTCGTGGTCTAGAATGATTAATGGTCTTCGTACACGTCCTCCATCGGTGTTTATAGATATAACACGATTCTCCTCAAAATAAGCCAGATTTATTTCATGGTACAACTTGGAAGATCTTCTAGCCTCCCGAATCAGATCAAAAGTCTGCTCAGGATTACGTGTTGTTGCAATTAGATTACCATTCAGGAGAATATGAACTCCTTGATGGTCAATCGTCTCTGCAACTGCTTTAACATCACAATTTTGGAATATGAAATCACTTACAGGTTCTTCAGGTGTTCCTATAGATATATATGCCTGCATAGCTAGATTTTTCACTAAACCACAGTTAGGACCCTCTGGAGTCTCGTTTGGGCATATTTTTCCCCAATGAGTTGCATGTAAATCTCGTGCCTCAAAATGAGCTTGACTTCGGATTAATGGGCTAATGACACGACGGAGATGACTATAAGTCGACATATAGTTTGTACGATCCAACAGTTGAGAAACTCCTGCTTTTCCTCCAACCCAATTTCCTGTCGCAAGAGCATGACGAATCCGTTCAGTAATAACATCAGCCCTCATTGCTACCCTTAAATTGGGTAATTTACCTCTTCTTGCCCCTTTTTCTAACTGATATTTGATATCGCGATATAATGAATGGAATGCTACTCTAAATAGACTAGTAAGCATTTCTCCAGCTAATTTCAGTCTTTTGTTTGTATAATGATCTTTATCATCTTGCTCGATCTGCTCAAGATTAAGCTCAATTACTTTTAGAGCCATTTGGGCTAAGTAAAGTGCTTTTTGATGACGGAAACTTTCATCCTTACCCACATGAGGCAATAAATAGTTATCCAGAACCTGTTTTGCCCTTAATATTCGATATTGTCTCGTTTGACCAACCGCAACTCTTTTGCCAATAAAATCTAATGCCTCTTCCTGATCAACTATCTCTGCTGCCTCACGGAGGGTTGGTAATAACTCTTGGATAAGATCAGGATCATTTGTAACTAAATTGGCTATATTCCGGTCAATAGTCACTCCTAACGCTTTAATAAGGACTGCGAGGGGCAGTGGCCTGGGGACACTAAAGAAATTAACAAGTAGTCTTCCATCTTTTCGTCGCTGCACTGAAACTAAAGAACGAAATCCTGCAACAGTACTAAAGACTTTAGCCACAGCAGTTGTAGAAGAACCCTTGCGTCCTTTATCAACCAAAACACGATTGGAAACTAAATATTCTTGTGTAACAATTACTCTTTCTGAACCATTGATGATAAAATATCCACCAGGATCCTCAGGATCCTCCCCTAATCTTGTCAGCTCTTCTCGACCTAAATTATATAATAAGCAAGATTTAGATTTCAACATAATTGGTAGTCGGCCGATGTAAGCTGTGACAACCTCCTCCTCCTTCTCGATGCCTGCGTCCACATAAACAGGTCTCATTTTTAGATTTAGAGGAGCTGAATAGATTAAATTCCTAACACGAGCCTCCATAGGATATATAGTACGTTCTGAACCATCTGCTTCTCTTACTGAAGGTTCTCCTACCTCTATCCCCTCTAATTTAACATAAAATCCCTCAATATCAGGTTCAATTTTTGGACGTTCCTGAACTATTTCATTTAATTTTTTCTCTACAAATTCGTTAAAAGAATAAAGATGCTGCCTCACAAGTCCAAATTCATTGTACATTGATTTGAGGACTTCCCATTTATCATCATTAGTAATCTGTTCCATGAAAAAGACCCCTGATACTATCACCTTTTTAAAAAGTTAATGTAACTTTAAGATTATATTAATTACCGTTAAATCCATTCAAACGTAAATTATTACCCTTTAAAGACGAAATACAGCGAAAGAACCGTCTAAAAGTTATCTATTATAGCTGAATTTTATTCCTTTGGCATACATCAATTGAGCTCATCGAGAAAGGCAGTTAAAAGGAAATTAATAGGAATTTAAATCTAATGTTACTTCATAATCGAAAGGGTACCCGGTCGAATGAGTTTATTTGAAGGACATATGATTTATTGTTTTCGATATCCTCCTGTAAGATGTCAATATAGTACATAAAATTAAATATCTTAAGACACCTCCCGTTATGGTTTAATTTTTGAGTAAAAAAATAATATTTCATTCCAATTTTTATGTAATGGGTTTTGATAGCAGATTTCAGTTAGGTTTACTACATGAGACTCGATTTTCAAGATGTTTTGCATTTTATCCTCATAATCAGATGTAAAATAGGTTATGATTCAAATCTCAAATGGATGTTTTTTCAAGATGTATTTCGCCGCTTCTAAGCTTGATTGGAGCCTAGCTTGGGGATTTATGAACTTTGGATTACGTACTTTAAACATTGCATCAATTAAAATTCCTAGAGCAATGTGAAAGTCAAATGTTGTACCTTCAGGATAAAATTCCTCCAGGGTGATCCCATTTTGGGAGATTGTGTAATCATATCCTTTACAAATAATTTCAAATTCAGATATTGTTTTATCAAATGATTGAGAAAGATAAAAGTCATTATATGCAAATTTAGAGAAAAATGTACCAATATCTTCGGCACGATCGACATTCCCCTCTCTATCCAAATATGCAGGATCTATCAGAAATATTTCTGTACGATCAATTTTTAAATCTCCAGTATTGCTTGATGATACTTCTTTTTCCCTAAACATTATATTTCCAGGATGATAATCACCAAAACAATTAGCACCTGCGCTACTTAATCCAACACGACGAAGATCTCCTTTAAAAAGAAAAAAAAGATCATTCTTATCTCCAGGGGCAAGAGCTAAACCCTTAACCACCTCTGATATCAGATGTAAATATCTATCAACTAAAACTTTATGTTTAAAAATTCCGTGGACATAAGGTAATGCCAATCCTGCCAAGAAAAACTTCTGTGGTTGATCAAGTTCACTATCAAAGAATTCAAGAGGTTCTCTAAGACCTTCATATATCAATAAGGAATTTTCATGAGAAAAATAAAGTAGAGAGGGTGTCTGAACTTTCACATTATTTTTTAAAACATCTCCCAACCATACGGCTCCATTTCCTTCTTTTATTGCCATTTCGGGATCATTTAAAAATTTGAATGCAAGATCAACATTGTATTTTCTGTTCTGTAACGAATCAACAACTTCAACAGTCATTAGTTGCAATTCTTTTCGTCTTCCTAATCTCTTTCCTAATTTTACATTCTCAATTTTTTCGATTGGAAAAAAGGCTCCTGATTGGTTTCTCACCAACTCTTCGAGATGGCTTAAAAAAAATCTGGTTAGAACACGTATCAACTCTAATTTTAACTGTTCTTCGGCCAGAATGTCAGGAGTCATATAATGTTTCTCTCTAGTAGAATTATTATGATGTAAAGGAAAGGAACTAAGAAGTATCCGTCACTAATGATTGAATGTTCTATTTATTTTCTAATAATTTAGGGATAAATTTAGAAACTCAATCAGAATGGATCTTAATAAATGCCATAAATTAAAGTTTAAAAATGGTTCCTTAAAATAAACAAAATGGGTGATAAATAGTGATGACCAGCTGGGATCACTTTGTTGTTTCTTCTAGCTTATCCAGCTAGTGGAAAATCACATTATCTCCATTTAATTTTCTATCTCTGTATTTTTGCGGTAATAAATATTTTCTTTTGCAATATTTATTCTTATAACTTAAAAATATCCATTATAAGACACTTTTTTGGTAGAATAAAGACCTTAGAATTAAAATTATATCATAAGAGATTATTAGAGGTTGAATGAATGAAATTCAAACCAAAAATTAAACAGAAACGTTGGAAGGCAATCAATGAACGAGAAATTATTAAATTTTGGGAGGAGAATGAGAGTTTTAAATTTATAGAAGATCCAAGAAGAGAAAATTACATCATTGACACACCACCTCCTTATGTTTCAGGACGGGCTCATCTTGGATTTGCCATTCATTATGCACAAATAGATATGATAGCACGTTACCATAGAATGTTAGGTTATAATGTTATGTTTCCTGCATGTGTAGATCGGAATGGACTCCCAGTAGAAGTAAAAGTTGAGCAGAAACTCGGGAAATCTATGCACGACATGAATCGTGAAGAATTTCTACAAATATGTGAAAAAGAGCTAGACAAAGCAGAGGAGAATACGATTCAGGTAATGAAATGGATGGGATTATCGTGTAATTCATTTTATGGTTCTCCTGAAATATTTTACAAGACAGATTCTCCCCAATACCGCTTTAATACCCAACGTACATTTTGCAAAGCTTGGCACGAAGGTAAGATATCTAGAGCAACACGACCAAACAATTGGTGTATCGAATGTGGAACAACAATTGCTGATGCAGAGATAGAATACCGTGACGATGAATCAAAACTTTTTTCCATAAGATTTGACATTGAAAACTGTGATGAAAGTATTATCATTGTAACGACCCGTCCAGAATTAATCCCAACATGTGAACTAATAATCTTTCACCCCTCCGACTCAAGATATACTCATTTAAAAGGGAAAAATGCTATCACTCCAATTTTCAAGAAAATTGTGCCAATTAAAGCTCATCGAGAAGCAAATCCAAATTATGGATCAGGAATCATGATGATTTGTGCTTATGGTGACAAATCTGATGTGAAAATCCTTCGAAATTTTGGAATAACGTTTCCAAAAACCATGATTAAACCTGATGGTCACATAAATGAATTAGGAGGAAAATACGAAGGAAAAACAGTCGAAGAAACACAAAAGGCAATATTGAGAGATCTAGAAAATCAAGGATTACTTATTGATTCAGGACCTACCTCTCGCCGAATTCCAGTCTGTTGGAGATCAAAAACTCCTATTGAAATCATAGCCATGGATGAGTATTATTTACAGCAGATAGAAGTTCTTCCTGAACTTGAAAATATTATAGATCAGATGAAATTCTATCCAGAATCATCAAGAATTATTCTTAATACATGGCTTGAGTCGGTAACTATGGATTGGGCTATTAGTCGAAGACGGTATTATGGAACATCTATTCCTATATGGTATTGTTCAGAATGTAATACTGCTAATGTACCAAGTGAGACTCAATTAAAGCGATATTATAGTGCATGGAAGGAAAAATCACCAATATCTGTTTGCTATCAATGCGGAACCTCCCTTGAAAACGCAATTGGTGAGGATAGAACATTTGATACTTGGTTTGATTCCTCTATCTCAGGATTAATTGCCTGTAATTTTGGAAATGCTTTTTTTGATGATAAGAATGAACGATTCTTTTCAGATAACTTCCCTTGTTCTATTCGACCTCAGGGAAAAGAAATTATAAGAACTTGGCTTTATTATTCAGTTCTTCGGACATATCATATGTTTAAGAAGCCAGCATTCAAACAAATATGGATTTCTGGTCTTGTATTAGATCCATATGGAGGTAAAATGTCAAAATCTCTTGGGAATACCATTGATCCCCTGATATTCCTACAACCTCCAAATTTACCAACAGATACCCCAAGAATGTTAAGACCTGATCAAAATAGCTGGAAAATAATTGCAGAAATGTCAGAATCGTCGAATAATACAAAAAAAGAAGCCAAACTAAATCTTCATTATGGAGCTGATAGTTTAAGACTATCTTCGTGCTTACAGGGTAGCCATGGTTCGGATATTCGTTTTTCCTTAGCTAAACTCGATGGAAATGCAAAATTTATTACAAAAATATGGAATATTGCTAGATTTATTTCTACATTCCCTATCGAAAAAGATCCTAAATCGTTATTTCAAACAGATCAATGGATATTAAGAAGCTTGGATGCTTTAATTTGCCGCTGTTTAGAGGGTTATAAACAATTGGATTTTTCTATCCCTGCAGAGAACATATATAACTGGGTTTGGAATATTTTCGCCTCTCATTATCTTGAACTGGTAAAAAAACGTGCATACGACCAAGATGAAACAAGGCTTCAAGAAATAAAAAGTGCTCACTATTGTCTTCATTACACCCTTCAAGCAGTTTTAAAGTTATTAGCTCCGATCACACCTTTTATAACCGAGAGTATTTACCAAAGCTTATACCAACCACCAAAAAGTATTCACCAGGAATTGTTACCAAAATGTGTATACAACCAGAAAGCAGAAGATCCCTGTACTCATGATTTGATCAAAACTAATTCTTTTATTTGGAAAACAAAAAAAGAAAGAGGTCTCTCTTTAAAAGCAGAAATAACAAGAGTTTATATTCCAATAACTCTAAAGGATTTTATTTCAGATCTTAAAGAAATGCATAATGTTAAAATTATTGACACAACTAAACCTAATACTGACGAAGAAAATATTATTCATAATGGTTTAATTTCTATAAAAATCTAAATTCTCAGAAGGTCTTATTTTCAATGTCAAGAGAGAAAAAAAATTCTTCTTCTGATATTAAGAGTATGAGTGATCTATTGCTTTCAGGAGCAACAATGTTAGCTGATTCCTGTCCTGATTGCAAGGTTCCATTGTTTAGAAAGAATAAAAACACTTTTTGTCCAAAATGTGGAAGAAAAGCTGTATTTGTGAGTTCGGATGATGAAGCTAAGAGAGTCGAATATGCTCACTCATTTTTAGAAACCCGTGATATGGTTCAAGACATTTTAACTGGGAAATTAAACTTTCTAGCACAAAAACTTGCTGAATGTGATGAAGTTGAAGAAATAAGAAAAACTCTTCAAATAATAGATCTGTTATTAGATGTGATAATTAAAATTACTTCTATTCAGTAAATAAAAGTAAAAAATCTGAAAAATACGCATTAGGAAAATTTACAGCTGTTGATTGTCATTGGGTCGAGTTATAGGAAGACTTCTTCGCATTCTTGCTTGGATTGCACCTATATACCAATTTAGGGCAAGTATATGGCGTAAATGCGGTGTGAAGATTGGAAAACGAGTATATATAGGAAATTTAGTCTTTTTTGACGGAGAATACCCACATTTAATTACACTAGAAGATGATGTCAGTATTGGCCCTCTTGTTTCAATTCTAGCTCATTCAGGTGGAAGTCCATATCACCACCAAACAAAGATCTTTAAACAACCATCACAGGCGGTACTTATCAAACGAGGAGCATGGATTGGGTCTGGGGCTATTATTCTCCCAGGAGTGACAATTGGAGAAGGCTCAATCATAGCTGCTGGCGCTGTTGTCAATCGAAATATTCCAGATTTTAATATCGCTGCAGGTAATCCAGCTCGAGTGGTTTCAAAATTACCAAAACCAAATGAAGTGTCATCAAAAGGATGAAATAACTTATGACCAAAATTCACCATGTCGGTGTTGCTGTTAACTCAATTGAAGAAAGCTTAGGATTTCATATTCAAGCATTAGGTATGAAGCAAGTAAGTAATGTTATTGATGACAAAAGATTGAAAGTAAAGGTAGTTCTTCTAGCTATCAACGGTCAATCGTCTGAAAACTGCTTACTTGAATTAGTAGAACCAACTGAATCACCATCCACTATTGATCAAATATTAAAGCAAAATAATCACTTGTACCACTATTGTATAGAGGTACCAGGCCTAGAAGAAGCACTTAAGAAAGCACGGGAAAACCATGCTGTAATTGCACTCCGTCCAACACCTTCAGCGCTTTTTAATGGCCGCCGAATAGCTTTTGTTTGGACACCGACCCATTATCTTCTAGAATTTCTAGAATTATAGAAATTATATCTTCTTGTGGTCTACTTACATAAGATTCCACTTAATGAATTTCTTTCGAAGAAAAAAATTACAGAATTTTAATTTTGTGCTTGATTAAGGTTCTTTTAACATCACCAATAGTCTTGATTTCGGTAACTTCATCATCAGAAAGAATTATGTCAAAAGCTTGCTCTAACTCTGAAATTAACGCTAGATGAGTCATAGAATCCCATTCTTCAAGGTCATCTCTTGAGATATCGTCATTTAATTGATTTTTTTCCAATAAAAGTATTTTAGAAACAATATCTTCGAATATTGCCTGTGTATTAACCATCATTCTTCCACAACGCGAATATATTCAGGATAATCTAAATTAAAATCACTTAAAGAGAGTACCCACTGTGTCTCTCCATTAGGGTATTCTTTTACCAACTGAAAACTATGTTTGGAGTAAAAGTCACTTACTAATGTATTTTTCTTAGTCGGGATGTATGTTGCTTCAAGTACCTTTACATTTTGACTTTTAGCATCATTAATTAATTTTGTGAGAAAAACTGTTTCGATTTTTCTACCAATTACCCTACAACTCAGAAGGAAACTATCGACAATCCATTTATCAACTGAGTCTTTTTCAACTATAGCAACACCTACAATTCCCTCATCACCAAATTTATCCTGGACTTGTACGGTATAGATAAGATATTTCTCTGGATTAGAATGCAGATATTGAACTTCAGATTCCGTATAACGCTTAGTGGTTAAATTAAATTGATTTGTTCTGTTCAGAAGACTCGTAACACGTGGGAGTACAAAATTATCTGTTAGTTTAATTATTGCAACAATGTCTAATGATTCTATAAATTCCTCCATGGATTGAACATGCTGTTCGAGATCCTGTCTTTTGCGTCTAGCATAATACATTTCACTCCGATGGAGGTCTTCTATTGTAAGCGATAGGGTATTAAAATCATTTAATTCTTCCAAAGTTTTACGAAACAATAAAGGACTAGAAGGCATATCCAAGACGAGTACATCAGGAAGAGAAGTCTGTACACGTGCCCTTTCAACGGGATTATCATCAATAAATATTATGCTATCCAATCCTATATTTATCTCCTTAGCTAATTCAATAAGGTTTTGTACTTTATCATTCCAGTTAATACGATAAGCTGCCAAGTTTTTTTCCTTAATTTGCATGTAAGGATGCTTCTGGAAAACCTCTAGAGCATCATCAAGATTATTCTTGCTATTGATGGCTAAAATGACACCTTTGCTATTTAAGCTTAATAAAGAACGCTGAAAGTCGACAAATTCGTTACCAGGATAGCTAACGTTAAGCTTAATGCCTTCTAGTCCATCTTCTCCAATAATACCACCCCAAAGGGTATTATCTAAATCTAGAACAATACATTTCCGATTTTTTGATTTGAGTGCTTTGACATAACCCATTAACTCGTAAGAAAGTCGTGATAAGAATGGTTCGTTAAAAAATATTGAGCCCCGATAATTCATCTGATAATTCATATATCTGTCTTTTCCATAACCACTTGCAACTTCATTTAGATTAAAGATGAAATTTTGATTATTATCCAGGAATGACTCTTCAAGCCTTAGATTTAATAATTTATAGAAGCCTTTAAACCCAATTTGCTGTTTATTATCTAAAATTCCAAAAGGAGAGAACATGGGGACAACAAAATTACTGAAAATAGTTATTGCTTCACTCTGTTGATTTATCAGAGCTAATAGTTGTTTAATATCATGAATTATTCTATTAATTTCTGTTTGTATATGTTTGGTTTTCATTTGAGGATATTTTACTCTGAATGTATCTTCTATTAATGACTCCACTCTAATAAAAAAGATTACTAAGTCAGGTTTTGATTTGTAAAGGCCACTTTCTTTATCGAGAACCTCTTCATGATATCTATTAAAGGGTGCTACATAAATCTCTGGAAAAAGTCCTAATAAGCGACAATCAATGTCAAGATATACTGCTAATGGATCTATTGTGAAAGAACTCAACAAGCTTATGTTAATACGTTCTTGTGAGGAAAGCTCAACATTAGAAAAATCTAATTTTCTGATCCTCTTGTATGAGTTCCAATAATTCCTGTGAGTTGGCTTTTTCCTAACTAAATCAAGTAATTCATCCTGTTTACGTAGTACATCGATACTCGACGAACTCATTCTCAATCTCTCGCTGCAATTCAGCTTTAAGCTTATCTAATATCCTAAATGGATCATTTCGTGAATTATTTGTAAAGATTAATGCCCATGCTAACGCTAGGTCACTAGAGTGTGTAATAGTGACTTGAACTTCAAGATTCTGATTATTAATAAACCATTTTTCTCTTGATTTTGGGGAGTTTTCATTTTTTTCTAGCCAGACAACAGGTCTTCCTGTTTCATCATGATGAATAGAAATTTCAGAAAGCGAGATGGGAAAAAGTTTGTTTATTGCTTTGAGTACCGCTTCTTTTCCTGCAAAAATTCCTGCAAAATGGGGATAGGGATCTGAATGACGAGTGCAATATTGAAATTCGTATTCATCAAAAACACGTTCATAAAAACGTGGGTAATCTAGTAATGGATACGACCTAAAACGTTGAATTTCTACAATGTCGATACCTATAGACCAATAAGTCAAGAAAACCAAAACCTTCTGTTCATATTCTTTTTAGATAATCAAAAAATGTAAAGTTATCAATATCTCCTGTAAGGAGACAGCATACGGGGGCAGAATCTTTCCATTGATGATGCTTTGACCAATAATTCACAGCCTCTGACACCGTGGGAACCCACGCATCAATCTTCGTTGCATGAATTAGTAACTGCTTTAAGCTCTTGATATATTGATTCTGCCCGATTCTTATTGGATGGAGATCAAACATGATCAACCCGTTGACCTTTCGAGCTTTCTCTAAATGATAGATTAATATTTTGGCCATTTTTTCTGATGAAAGTTTATAATTATCAATCATACGGTCATCAGACCACTCACATAGAGGTATACAGGTGTAAGACGATACTTTTCGATCTTTTAATGGAACCTTAAAGAATTTATGACCATCTCTATAATCACGACGAAATCCTATTCCTGCATCCCATAAAAAGCCAAAATTATCAATTAATTCAATAGTAGTCTCAGAATAGATGTTATATGGGGCTCTAAAACCTACGAAAGGAATATTTAGCTCCCTAAAAATCTCAATAGCTTTTCTAAATTCAAATAATTGTTGATTAAATGATAAGAATGGATATCGAACGTGTTTATAGCCATGGATTGCAATTTCATGAGGAGTAGATCTCAACTTTTTAACTAATGTCGGATTAGATTGAGCTATTGATGCAACAAGAGGAAAAGTGAATTTAGCATCAAATTCCTCAAGAATTTCACATATTCTCTGTAATAGTACAGAGAAAGGAGTTATATGATAATGAAACATCTTTACAGCTTGAAGAAAAATCTTATTTCCACGTCTAGCTCTTAAATGTTTTGACCAAGATTTCAAACGGCTTATATCTACCATACTTTTCCCTGTATAGCTCTGAATGATGCATAAGAAATATTCAGGAAAGAATTATTGTTTCCTTTATTGCTTTAATAGAGAAAAAAAGTGAATCAACTCCTCCTGAATCTCAGTTCTCAATTTTATTATTTCATTAATCTCAATAGGTTCAGAATGTTTTATTGTCACATTCAGTTGTACAACATTACCAACTGCTTGAATATCCTCGGATTTTACAGTAAATTCAGTATCAAGACCTTTTACGGTCAAACTAATAGTTGGGGAAGGAATACGAATTCGAACATTACGAATAACCCCAATCATACGGGCATTCGCATCAATAACTGCTTTTCCAATGAGTTTACCTGGAAACACGATTTCAAATAGCTCTAAATCTACATCCATGGGCTGTTTTGTCATAATTGACACCATACACCGGTGACGATAACTCTAAACAATCAAATTATTGTATTACATTAAACAAATAAAATCTTGTAAAAGAGTGCTGTTTGCAAGGCAAGTAAGCCACCTTATTATAATTATCCATTATCTTCATAGACACAAACAATCCAGCATAGATCTCCCTTGGTGAATAAAAAGAATGTCTGTTTTCATTGATAAAATTGTAAACGACCTCAAAACTCGCTATAATACAGCTACTACATCAATTAACAAAGAAATGGTTTTACTTTATACTACGCTTGTATTAATTTTTATTTTAGCTTACCTCGTTAGAATCTTCGGCTCTCTTCATGTACCTTCATATGAAATTATCCTCACAGCTAATGATCCTTTTTCCCAATACCGTGCAGCAGTATACATTGAAGAAAATGGTCTCGCCAAGTTCTTTAGCTGGGTCGACACACAAACTTGGTACCCTGAAGGCCGATTTTGGGGGCGAAATCAATATATTGGAACCCCACTCTCAGCAGTCTTAATTCATCAATTAACCATGTTTTTAGGCTTAGATATCCCACTAAGGATAATTTGCTATTATCAACCAGCTCTTATGGGAGCGCTTACATGTGTAGCAATATACTTCTTGGGAAAAGAACTAGGGAATAAGAAAATTGGAGTAATGGCTGCCCTTTTCTTAGTAATTTCCCCTGGTCATCTTCAAAGAACTGTGGTTGGATTTTTTGATCACGAGTCACTAGGAATTCTTTTTCTTGTCCTCGCGCTATATTTCTATGCAAGATCTTTACGAACAGGATCGCTTACTTCGACCATACTTTCTGGAATATGCTTGGGTATTCTATCTGGCTCATGGGGAGCTTCGACTTACGTCTTCAACTTAATAGCACTTCATGCATTAGTTCTGTTAGTTATGAAGAAACATTCAGATAGATTATTTCTTTCGTATGGAGGATCAATCCTGATAGGATACTTTATCATGATGTTAATTCCGAGAAATGGTCCAGATTCACTCATAACTTCAAATGCTTTAACAGGTTTAGGTGTTCTTGGTTTAATAGCCATAATGGAAATTTATCGTTATATTAATACCTTTTCTGACACAACACGATTCCGTGCACGTTTTAAAACCATCGCTCCTTTTATTGGAGTCGCTGCAGTCTTGGGAATTGTTGTTCTCTTTTCTACTGGATTTCTAAGCAATATAGCTTCAAAATTCGTTACTGTACTTCTACCAATATATCGAGATCAAACACCAATTTTAAAGTCAGTTAGCGAACATCAAATTGTCACATGGGCAACATTTTTTAGAAATACAGGATTATTGATCTTTTTCTTACCATTAAGCCTTTACTACCTTTATGAAAAACCAACTGAGAGGAACCTTTTACTACTATTATTTGGCATGACAGCAATATATTTCGCTGGTTCCATGGTAAGATTAGCTTTAATATTAGCTCCAGCTATTTCATTACTTGCAGCAAAAGCGATTGATCAAACTCTTCTACCTTTTGTATTAGCCTTCCAAGAACGATTCGCATTAAGTCGAAGAAAAGCTCGTTTTATACAGCCATTATCTAATGAACAGACAGCAATAGCTTTTGCATTTATTGGAATTATAATATTCTTCTTTATAGGTACAGCAATAGATCAAGCAATTAAGACAACACAGGCTCCCTCAATCTCTACTCCAGTAGTAATAAATCAATCCCAAATTGTTTTAGGATATGATTGGCAAGAAGCGATAAGTTGGTTAGACTATAATGCTGGGCCAACAGATGTTGTGGCTTCTTGGTGGGACTATGGATACTGGATTAGTGGAATTTCTAATACTACTATTCTAGTGGACAATGCGACAATTAACAAGACGAAAATTGGTAATATTGGATGTATGTTAGTTCTCAACCCAAAAGACTCCCTTAAAATTGCGGATATCTATGATATAACCTATATTGTTCTATTAGTGTCCGATGGTTATTGGCAACTCGATTCTGATCTTGGTAAAGTTCCATGGTTTGTCAGAATTGGGGAAGCTAATGGTAATATAATCCAAATAGACGAAGATGATTATCTTGAGTACGATTCCCGAGGCCAATATATACAGGGATACGTTAATCGATTCTATGAATCAGTGTTTTGGGCTCTCTTTACAGCAGAGGTCTCAGATGAGACATACTCTAGTAGAATAACGCAATATGCTCCTATCACAGATAATGCTCCTGCAACAAAGGGTTTCGTTGATGATTACGCTGAGTATGCGAATTATTATGAACTAGCGTATAAAACAGAACATAATTGGATATATATATGGCGTATCAATTGGGATATTATTCCGCCAGGAGCAATTACACCTTAAAAAGTTGTAAAATCCTTTCTGAGTACGAATTATATTCTAGCCTTATCATTTTTTAACTCCCCTTTATCAGAAAGAAATCAACAATCTTTGTTCCTGAACTTTAGTCATAATTTTAGTCATAAATCTTCTTCATTAGTAAAACCAGTTTATCAACTTTGGTTGAATCTTAGCAAATTGATAAAAGAAGGATAAACTTAAAGATAATACTAATGAGATTACATCTTCAAATTATTCCTGTATGTATCAATCATTCTTGGGGTCAATTCTAGCTTGGAAAGAATGAAATTAATCAAAATTTTCTTGGAGTACAACTTTAATGTCGCTGCTGATACTTTAGATTACATCTTGCAGAAAGATATCTCCGAAGAGATTCTCCATGAAAGAATTCAGAAAATCCCTCGAGATATTCCTGTTATAACCATGAAAGTATTAGGAGAATTTTTAGAACCTCTTGATCAGCATCTTCAACCAATTAAAAAGAGAACAGAAGAAGTTAAAACGAAAATGGGACGCTTAGTAAGTGAAATACCCCAGAATGATGAATTTGATGACGATAAAATCACAAGATCCCCTCCACCAGCCCTAAAGCAACTAGAAAAAGTAATTAGGCCTAGAGTTGATCGTCTTCCTTCTTTAAATATTACTGTGAAGTTAGATATTCCTGAAAGAACATCTGTCAAACCAGATATTTCAGAGTTTATGCACTTATTTCAGGATCGTTATGATCGACTTTCAAGGATACTCTTAGATAATCTTAATGAATCCCAACAGATATTAAAACGATATATCCCAGCAGAAGAAGCTTCCCAAGTTAGAAACGGAATTCTTATTGGGATGGTTCAAGATACCCGTGTATTACATACTAACAAATTTGTTATTCATTTAGAGGATCCAATGAGTGAAATTTTAACTAATTGTGTAATGGTAGAAGAAAGTAAGAGTTTTCGAGAATATCGCGATATAATTCGTGACACAGTCATTGGAATTTCAGGAATACTACCAAAAAGCTTTCAGGGAGGAGATGTAACAGCGTTTTGGGGAAAGGATGTCATCAGACCAGGATTTACTCCAATAAAATTTACTCCTAGTTCTACTCATCACCGAGTTTTATTCGTGGCAGACCTCCATTTTGGTTCAAAATCCTTTTCACGAAGAGTGTTTGCAAAATTAGTCAATGTTTTAACGGGAGAAAATCTATCACCTGAAAATGAGGTCATTGCTAGAGAAATCGATACTGTTGTTATTGCTGGAGATCTCGTAGATGGAATCGGTCGTTTTTCGGCTCAAAAAGACCAAATATCAATTCATTCACTCTATACTCAATATGAGAACTTAACCACATTGCTAGAAGAAATTCCATCCCACATTCGAATTATTGTCATTCCTGGAGAACATGATGCAACACAAACAGCCATTCCTCAACCAGCGATTGATAAACAGATAGGTGAGGCGCTTTTATCACTCCCGAATTTGACTAGTCATGGAAATCCCCTGCGGATATCCATTGAAGGCATGAATATGCTAATATTTCACGGACAGGGAACTTATACCCTCTTTCAGAAGCAATTCCTAGATGATCAATCGAATCCAGCTTTAGGTATAAAACATCTATTAGAATATCGTCATCTATGTCCTGAATATGGATCATTCATCCCTCTTGCCCCATTTAAACGAGACTACCTAGTAATCGATGAGATACCAAATGTCATTGTTTCAGGTCATTTGCATCAAGCACATTTTGAGGATTATAAAGGAGTCAAAATCATCATGTGTGGAACATTCAAACGAGATGACCAAAAAACATCTGCTTTTGGAGGAAATGTATCTGTTGGCATAGTTCCAGTCCTTGATACTGTTACAGGTAATGTGGACATGATTGATTTGAAAAGTCAATGAAAAACTCATGTTTTCATAGTTTCCTGAATTACCAGGAGAGTTTTCCAGAGATCATCTTATCTTCTTTTAAAGTGGACTCTAATAATGATTTGGGAACACTGAAGCGAATTTCCTTTGTTCTACCATGTCTACCTCGTGACACAACTCGTGCACTAATTATTCCAAGAGCATCTAACTCATTGATAAGATCACCGACACGTCTCTGAGTTAAAGAATCCATTCCCATCTCTTTACAGATCCGAGTATATTCTTCATAAACATCTCCAGTAGAAACAGTTTCAGAATTATCAATCATTGTTTCTAATAAATAGATGGAAAGAATTACTATTTTTGACTGTAGGGGTAAAGTACTTGTTACTTCAGTTATAGTATTTCTCTCGATTGCGCCTTGGGCTTTTTTGACATGTGCTTGATTGATCTTATTAGTCCCCTCTCTCTCAGCAATCTCTGCAGACACCCGTAGAAGATCCATTGCGCGACGAGCGTCACCATGTTCTTGAGCTGCGATTGCTGCGATCATATTAATCACTCCTTCTGATAATGTTCCTGTCTGAAATGCTAATTCACTCCTCTCAACTAAAATATCAGTGATTTCAGGAGCTTCATATGGCTTGAAAACCAGCTCCTCCTCCGATAATGAAGACAAGACTCTGGGGTCAAGATATTCTTTGAATTTAAGATCATTGGAAATACCAATAAGACTCACTTTTGCACGACTTAGATCAGAATTAATGCGGGTTAAATTATAGAGGGTTTCATTGCCAGATTTCTTGATCAAACTATCAATTTCATCAAGCACAACAATAAATAACGACTCTCGTTGATCTAATCCCTGCTTAAATCTAGTAAAAACTTCATCTGTAGCAAGACCAGTAAAGGGTACTTCAATCCCAAGAGTATTGCATAAATCAGCAAAAACTCGGTAATTAGTATCAACAGAATTACAATTTAAGTAAGCAACCTCGATCCGTAGGCCATGTTGAGGTGCCTTTTTTCCTAATATGTTAAGAACATACTTAGAAACAGCTGTTTTTCCAGTTCCTGTCTTACCAAAACACAAAATATTACTAGGCTTTGCCCCACGAAGAACAGACGCCAAAATATAGCCCAATTGTTTGATCTGTTCGGTACGATGGGGAAGATTCTCAGGAACAAAAGAACTATCAAGAACGTCGCGGCGTTTAAATAATTTAGGCGATTTAAGGTAACCTTCAAATATTTCATCTAATGTTATATCCGAATCATTGTATTGATTCAATAGAAAACCTCTCACCAATTATATTCAAATTACTTCATTCCAAATGCATTACCTGTATTTCCACTCGATACTTTAACAGCGAGAACACAAAGTAATGCCTCTCTGAATCAGATTAGTAAAGTTAGACAGGAAATACCATTACTTCGGATGAAATAAAAGTTACGAAAATACCATGGTATTATATAGTTACACTAGCTATAGAAAATGGTATACCTGTACCAGCCTTATCGTCAGCCCTAAGCTATTTTGATAGCTATAGAAATCCTTCGCTACCAGCTTATCTGGTTCAGGCACAAAGAGACTATTTTGGTGCCCATGATTTTGAAAGAATTGATAAAGATAGGGATAAAATCTACCATCTTGAGAAATGGTATACTTCTGATGATTGAAAATCATCATCATCATTGGGTAATTTTTTAAGTAGCTAATCCAAGGATAGTTCATTAAAAGAAGTGAGAATTATAGTCCATCCCAATAGTAATCTATTATTGAATCATTATTGAACATAATTAGAACCCATATTATAATTAAGAGGAATTTGATACTAAGAAATTGGGAGGATTGATGTAAACCTGCATTATTACTATTGATGGTGATAAAGCTGTTATTAATTAAGAAGATTAGATTTTCCATTATTTTGGTTTTAGTCTCTCTATCTTTCACCCTTGTGTTGTTTGACGTCATACCACCTAAAGAATTATCTGGGAATTATAAGATAGAACAGAATGCCCCAGAAATAAAGTGGTATAAAACCTTTGGAGGGAGGGACGTAGATCAAGCAAGTGCATTAATCCAAACTATCGATGGAGGTTACGCTATAGGTGGTTATACACGATCCTATAGTGCTGGTGATATGGATTTTTGGCTCATCAAAACAGACACAAATGGAAACGAAGAATGGAATCAGACTTATGGAGGCACAGAAGATGAAATTATTGAGGCTCTTTTACAAACTTATGACGGTGGTTTCGTGTTAGCAGGTTACACTGAGTCATTTGGAGCTGGTCAAGACGATTTTTTGTTGATTAAGACAGATAAGAACGGACAAACAGAATGGTATAAAACATATGGAGGTACGAGCATTGAGAGAGCCCAAGCTCTTATTAGTACTGATGATGGGGGATTTATATTAGCAGGATCCACTTATTCCTTTGGAGCTGGTCATAGTGATTTTTGGTTGGTTAAGACAGATAAAAAGGGCATTATTGAGTGGAACAAAACATATGGAGGAACAGGTTATGAAGTGGCTTATGATCTCCTCCATACTATTAATGGTGGTTTTGCAATAACAGGCACAACAACTTCATTTGACTATGAAACAAATAATGCGGATTTCTGGCTTGTTAAGACAGATGCTAAGGGTAATATAATGTGGAATAAAACATATGGAGGACTTGAACCAGAGAGCGCTAATGCCCTATCTCAGACTAATGGTGGCGGATTTTTACTAGCTGGATATACAGGGTCAGCATCATTAAGCAATGGCTGTTCTGATTTTTGGCTTGTCAAAACGGATGACAAGGGAGCAACAATCTGGAATAAGTCGTATGGAGGTTGGAATTGCGATTATTGTTATGATCTCATCCAGACTCCCAATGGGGGATCGATAATAACCGGTGTAACCCAATCAAGTGGACTTGGTTTTTCTGACTTATGGCTTATCAAAACTACTAGGAAAGGTGTAACACTATGGAATGAAACTTATGGGGGATGGAATGACGACTGTGGTAATGCGATCATCCGAACTACAGATGGGGGATTTGCAATAGCAGGAGATACTGACTCATATGGAGTCGGTGATCTTGACTTTTGGTTGGTTAAATATCCTCCGATAATAGAGCCATCTTTTACCAGTGTTAGCTTAGATACATCAGAACCTCCAACTTCATTGGAAATTCCTGGATTTCACATTAGCAGTTTGGACGCATTAAGCCTTATCCCCGTTTTAATATCCCTATCAACTATGATTATTATATTCAAGAAACGAAAAATTTAGTGACCCCAAAGAGATCTATCATGACACTATTTTTTTAATAAGGGTAATTTCGATCCATTTGCTTCATTTTTTGAACTGCTAATGGAAATTCCAGTGGAAAACATGTGAAGGATCCTTGACAGGGATTTTCATTACTAAAAGCAGCTTCAGAAGAATACAAATGGCAATTAAATCTAAGAAAAATAGCCCAAATATGACGTAAAGGGTGTATTATACGCGCCCGTGTCCTAGAACAAATGATTAGCGCTTTTCAGGAGGATAGGGATCTCTACAGCCTTCTTTTAAATTTTTATTTCACCAATATTATTAAAAATAGTCAAAAGGACTGGAGATATATATTTGAAAGCTCATTTATTCTTTGGGTAGACACCTTTCTCATCACAAGTATCGGTTCTTTGTACTCAAATTTATTTGGATACATTGGCCTAGCTAATCCCTATAATGAGAGGCCTTTCCCTCCAAAACTATTATTATACTGGAAAATAGCCTATTTTTCATTTATTATCTGTTCTTCTATTACTAAAACTTTTTCCATTGTTTTTAGCCTAACGTTTCTCTCTCTTATTTGTCTTAATCTGTTTATTTTCTCATTCAAGTCCATTAAATCATATTTTTCATTAAATCTTCGGTCAAAAATCTCCAGTTTTTTCCATGCATCTTGAGGATTTTTTCCAAGATATCGCCAAGAATATTTTCCTTTTCTCTTATCCTCAGATTTCTTAGAAACATATGCTACAAGCCAAAAATAAGGGCCATGTAACATTCCCTCACTACATCTACAAGCAGATTTACCACATTTTTGCCACTTAACAATCACGGAGGCCATACTGGTTACTTTTTCATGGAATACAAAAATCTTACCATATGATTATTGTCCTTTGATTCTTCTTAATGGGCAACCTTGTAATAAACTTTTGGACGCCCTCTCTGTCTACGCTCTTCAGAGAATCTTGCGACATACCCTTTCAAGATTAAGCGTAATAAACTATCATACAGAGTTGATCGTGCGATTCCTGTGATTGATACCAGTTTTGCCCGAGTTATTGGTCCTTGATTCTTTAGAATCTCCAAGACATTCCGATCCAATTCATGAACAATTGCTGGTTTTTCTGTTCTTGCTGTAGATTTCAATTCAGAAGAAGATTGACCTCTTTTTTCAGATATTTTAATAACTTGGTTTTTGGACATATAATCCACCGCATGGGTTTCTGTATTATTACTCATCTCATAAAAATTTAAGATTCGAAAATATCTAGACATTATGTTTTGAAAAATTGGTTAAGAACCTAATAATGAAGTAAAAATAAAATAAAGAAACAAAAAGCCAATTTCTCGCCAAAAAACTATGTATTTCAGAAAATCTTAAAAGATTTAGTGGAGTACGCCCGTTACATTAACACTTTTGGGATCTCATGAGCTCTGTTAGGATTAATCCGATATTCAATGGGATTAACTCCTTCCTGCCGCTCAACTAATCCAAGCTCTACTAATCGATTCAAATTTGTCTGAATAGTTGAGATCCCTATTTCCTCTTTCATGTAATGCTGGTATAATTCCTGGATTTCTCGAGCAGTTAAATAGTTCGGATTTGCTCTATTTCCAACAATATTGAGAATTCTTTCTTTCTTCGTTTTTAGATCAGTAAGAACTGCAAATCTATCACCATGAGACTCTGAATATTCTTCCTGAATGTCATTTTCCATCAAAAGAGATTCCATTAAATAGTCGATCTGCTTTTGTTGATCTCTAGTCAATTGTAAATATCCCTCAATAAGTGTATGTAAAGGACCTAACCTAATTTTCCTATCAAAGGATATTGTGATTTTATCATTGTTTGCAGTTACTTTCGGACCCGTTTCACGCATAATAATAACCTTAAATTCGATTTTCCCGATGGATATACCCTTCAAGGAACATCTTTCAACTTAATTCTTTCACAAGTTAGATTTCTACTTTCACTCTAATAAAGTTTAATCTATATCTCAATAACATCTTTACCTATCGACATTGACTTTTCCTAGATATCTTTTATCATGTTAATGCTTTTTCTCATGTGAATTAATAATTTTTTATATGTTGTGAACAAGAAGAATCTCTTAATTTGTCGTTATGCGATAAGTTATTGGCTACAATTGTGATATATTACCATCGGTCACTTTTTTTTGCTATTTAGAAATCTTTTACTCAATTATTTAATAGATTAATATTTTCTCAATGTGAAAAATCATCATATATTTTCATTCCTTCTCATAAAAAAGTTCCAATGGAAATGAGGGGGTGGCATCTATCAATGTGAACTATATCTTATTTCATAAATATCTTTAAAATTTCCCTTGGATGAGCTATTAGTTAAATTTAAGTCTATTAAAGAAGGAAACTTTAGGAAAATTATCTTTTTTTATAGAGAAACCTAGTTGACAGCTAGTTTGACCTTCATTTCCGGTGAAACTATCATTAGCGTTTTTGCTTTTAATGAAAGTGTTGACTGATCATGGTTACTACTTACACTTTTAATGTGTGAAATAATAGTCTCTTTTACTGAAATTAGTTTTTTATGAGAATATTTTTTTTAAAAGCTATTTCATGGTGTTTCTGTTGTCTTTAATATTAATGTAATACTGAAAATCTTAAATATGGCCGCTTATAGAGATATGTAAAAGGATATAACATCACTGTGATAAGATATGAACCAATATCTTCAGAAATCGTTTTCGTCAAAAAAAGAGACCGAGAATCTTACTCAAAAACATTCAATCATCTCAGATATGGAATTAACGAATGAGACAGATCGAATAGTACTAGGAGCACTCTCAGAAATCCAACCTTCAACACGTATGGATCTTTGTAAAAAAACAGGGATTCCAAGAACAACTATCTATGATGCTTTAAACAGATTGATGCTAAAAAAGATTGTAGTAAAATTTTCACCTCCTAGGAAAACAAAAGGAAGGCCACAAGTCTTTTATCGATTATCTTAGTCCTAGAGTATTGGAAATCTCTTTTATCTTTTATAAATAATTATTTTTAACCTTAAATTCTACTCTCAAAAGAGGTATTATCAGATTTCATATTAAAGTCGGAACCCCGTACCCGTTGATTTCCAATGGAACATCAGGAACTAGATAACCGCGAAAACTGAAGGTTTTAAAGAAAAATTATATACGACAAAAAAGTCATTTTTTATTGAATAATGATTAGAACTAGTTTGTTAATTATAAAAAATCAATAGTGGCCTTAATAGCTAATATTCTGAGAATTTCCATCGAAATAGAATCATGTTATTGAGATATATAAAATCATATGGTAAGACATTAAATTATTATTAATTAAGTGTTTCCAATGGAAGGAAAGGTAGGTGTGGGAGGATAACATAACATGATGATTCTTACCAGGTTATTATTAGATGAAAACTATTTCTTACCATATAACCAAATACTTACCTATAAACTTACATAATAAAAACGACAAGGATTTTTAAAGAAAGTGAGTGACACAAATGATCCTCAATATAGCCCATCGTGGAGGAGCAGGATTAGCTCCAGAAAATACTCTTGCATGCTTTGAGCGAGGAGTAATTTATGCTGATATGATTGAATTTGATGTCCAACCTTCTAAAGATTCACAGCTAATGGTGTATCATGATCGTGATGGAATTGAAAGAACTACTAATGGTAAAGGAAAAATACCAGACTTAACTCTTGACTATTTGAAATCACTGGATGCAGGAAGCTGGTTCGATCAGAAATTTAAAGGTGAAAGGATTCCAACTGTCTCTGAGGTATTAAAAAACACTTCATCCACAAAAGTGTCATATAATATAGAGCTGAAATATTATAATCCCCTCTCTAACTGGTTTGAGAAAGAGATCATTAATACTATCAAGAAATTTAACATAGAAGATAGAACGGTGATAACAGCGAGACATATTGAAAATATAGTTAAATTACAAGAAATAGCGCCAGACATTAATTGTGCCCTATTACAAAAAGAACGCAATCCTGAAGAATATTTTGACCTTTTACTAAAATTAGAGCTGAAAACAGCTCAAATCCGTTGGTCTGCACTTAAATCCTCCTTTTTAAAGAAATGTAAGGAGAAAGACATCAAAATCTTCTATTTTTATGCTGATGAAATAGCTGATATAAAAGAAGTCATTAAATTAGGAGTGGATGGAATACTGACCAATTTTCCTGATCGGCTGAAAAAAGTTCTCACCAAGGAGATCTGAGAATCTTCATCAGTGCGCGCGGAACTTCAGAATAGTCTCTAACGACAACATATCGTCCGCCGCCTAAGCGGGCTAAATCTTTACAGACACGCTCACCCCATTTCTTCCCTCCTGGTAAATTTAGCACATGAAGCTTTTCAAACTGTTTACACAAGTAGCGTGGATCATCTCCCTTGTTATAGGCACCATCAGTTAATAAAATTGCCCATTTGAATCGAGTTTTTAGTCCTTGTAATTGTAACGCCCCTACTCTCAAGGCATCTTCAATATTTGTATATCCTACTGCTTCTAAATCTAGTATTTTATCCATGATATCTTGTATTGCAAGGTCATCTTTGATTCCTTTGATCAAAAATGCTTTGGTATTGAAAGCAACTACTCCAAATTTATCATGGCGCATTGAATAAGCCATTACTGCAGCAGATAAAGCTGCGTTAATATTTCGTTCCCCCATCATGGAACCACTGGCATCCAAGATAAGCACTCCATTTTTTTTCCTCTCTCGACGTTCAATACCCACAATATCACTTCTTCTCAAAGTAGGAATGCCAGTTGGATATTTTTCAAGTAACTGATCCATTGTTGCATCAAGATCGAAATCACTTTCTGGTTGATATTCCCCTCGGATAGGTAAATCTCCTCTCAAACCTTCCGATGCAATTCGTAAAGACAATTTTAAGATCGATGTACGTGTTAATCTTTTCAAAATTTTTCTTCGTTTGATATCAAGAACCCCTCTCATAACAAAGTAGAGGCGTGGAGTGTAAATACCTCCAGATCCTGCTACGCGACCCAAAGAGACGATTCTATCCGTTCTTAAGGTGTTGGATACCGCATATTTGTTAATTTTAGCCAAGGACATTAAAGCAGGAAGATTCTCATGTTCAATAGCTGATTCTGTTAAACGTTCAATGCTAGCTAGGTCCAATTTATCGAGTTTAGGTAGAGTATCTCCTGAGGCAATAGCGGCTTCTGCCAGGTCCTCTAGTTTTAATCGACCAAATAGACGAATATTCTTGTTGTAATCCCGAGTGGATTCTCGGGATTTATCTATAAAAAACGGTCTTCGTCCCCTGATAATACAGCTTCAACAATTTCATGAATCACACTTTCAATTGGTCTCTCGACGCCATCCTCTAATTCGATTTTTGTTGCTAGGGTCATGATAGCCATTTCAGAAACAGTTTCCAGATTTAAACTCTTTACTAAATACAGGATTTTGGCTAGGTCAATTGCTCCTCGAATTGATGATCCACGTCGGATATCAGGATGCTTTCGTGTTGCTCTTGTGATTTTTGTGGCAGTCTCTGAGATCAATCTATCTTCTGGTCCAATACCTGCTTTCTGTTCAACGATGTCGACTTCTTCTTCAAATCCTTGATGTTCCAGTTTAATCCAAACGAAACGATCTTTTAATGCTTCTGAAAGGACGGTAGTCCCAATATAAGACTCTGGATTCTGAGTTGCGACAACAAGAAAGCCGTCTGTTGCCCTAATAACTCCTAATTTAGGTAAAATAAGTAATCCTTCATCCATAGAAGGAAGTAGTACATTTTGGGTTCCCTCAATCAAGCGGTTTGCTTCGTTGATGAACAGAATTGATCCGTTCTTCATTGCTAACGTCAGCGGACCTGGAACAAATGCGTCCCATATCCACCCTTTTTCTACCACTAATGGAGGCTCAAAATGACCAACTAGTTTACTTTCTGTATATCGTTCATCACCGTCAATACGAATGAAACCCTGGTCAAAATATGCTGCAACCGCATGCGCTAAGGTTGTTTTTCCAACACCCACAGGACCCTCAATAATGATATGCTTACCTGCTTGTTTCCCTAAGATGAGCTTGCGGAGTGAACTTTCACGCCCAACGACACCAAATTTCTCTTGAATTTCGGATATTGCTTTTTCAATGTCCACTAAATGTCACCTATGTATTATTAAAACATAATTAAGTATCCTACTAAAGGAACTTGATCCAAATAGATGTAACAGTATCTCCAAATACTTTTCTGGCTGAGAATAGATACAATTATTTGCTATTTTATCAAATCAGCAAAGGTACGCCTACTCTGCTTTCAACTTAATTATTTTGCTCTTTGTATCGTAGTTATTTTCACGAATTCATGTAGAAATAATGAAGATAAACCTATTAAAAAGCGATTAAAGCCTGGAAAAAAGTCAAAGTACAATGATTTTTATTCCTAGAAACAATTTTACTGTTTTTAGACACAAAGAGTATTATGAGCTGTAATTTCAATCATAAAGACCCCCTTCAATGAGTTTTAAATCCTTGGATCATCAGCTGCTATTGTACCAAAATTATGAAATTGGATCTGATCCGCCTGATTTTGGCCTTTTGATCCATCGCTGATAGAACAGGTAGTGGCTTGAACATCTGCATATTCCACTAGGGTTCCAACACAATCAATTAAGACAAGATCACAGGCATTCTGCGTTTGTTCTTCAATTTCGACCATAAAGCTATCATTAGTAATCTCACTTCCAGTCCAATTAGGATCGTTGAACTCAATTACATCTAAAGTCCAAGAGGAGTGATCTTCCAATATTTTCTAATCTGAATACCCCTCAGATTCATTCCAGTGGATTCATACCCATATTTGGTCATCAATGATTAAATTTCCAATGAATACAGACTTTGATGCATCCAGACGTCACCCCACTTGGAAGATTCCAATTAAAGTTCTTATAGTATACTGTTTGAACAGGATTACTTTGGTTACCGATAGCATAATCACCACTTTTAGTATATGCTTCTATTTCGGATGTCCAACCATTATAAACGTCTGAATGGCTGGTAAGATCCTTTTAGCTCCCGAGGGGAGTCGGTCTAAGCGCTTTTTCGAGAATCAGGGTGAAATTTACTTCTTGATTTGTGTTGAGAGTGATATTCGTGCAATCGGGTGCGTAATCCTCATACCAAGCCCATAATTGATGTTGGAGAGGGGAACTATCCACCCAAAAGGAGTAATAGCCTGAACTACTACTGGAACCCTTGACTTCACTTCTCCATTATATTGAATCGATTAAATCTGGTCACAATGTGGATGAGAAACTTGTTACATCATTGAAGTACCTTGAAAAAGATGATGTTCCATTCATCTTCTGGAGTCAAATATGTCTGTTCGAAAAAGTGGGTGTAAAGTGCAGGAATTCTTTCTATCAACGCCGAGGGTGGGACTTTCATTCATCGAAAAGGCATTTCGGTGAATTTTGAACCCACGCGTGCACAGCACACTAGATTTCTCTGACGAGGAGATAATTACTCGAGTCTAGCGCCTTTCCTCTTGGCTACCTCGGCTCACCTTTAATCAGGTTTTAATTTAACTTTCTTAAATATTAATATTGCTGAATCGTAATTCCAATATCATTGAGATAAGAAAATTATTCTAATGAGTGTTTCTCCTTGTTCTTCTCCTAAAATAAAAACCTCCATGATTGAACTCATGCCAAAACTGGATTGATAATGAGCATCGTCTGAGTTTAGAACGATCTCATGGAATTGAAGCAATATTAATGGACTTAAAAACATTATAAGATTGAAATAAAAGGATAAAAAACCAATTTGATTTTGATACTGGTGTTTATAAGGTTTATAAGATGAAAAGATCCTAATTAATTGATTACTGAGATTACTAAGATAATTGAAAATACTATTATCAGAATGGATGGCCAAGGTTGTTCCGAATATGAGGGTACTTATAAGAATTACGGGTATATAATAAAAAACGGTAAAACTGACTAAATGTACTAGTACAGGGTAAAAATATCAAGAAGGGAATAATATTACAAGCTATTTTACTCAATCTAGGAGAGAAAAAATTGAAAAATTAATTAAGAATGGTAAGATTGCACTAAATGAATCTTCTAATATAATAGAATTTGTTGTGTTATGGAATGATTCAGATATTATTACAGAAGAATATACACCTAACTTACTTGATTTGTATAATGAATTAAATAATAAGTTTGAGAACACAATTCATATTGGTTTCTCCCCAATAAAGAAAACCATCAGATTACAGTATTTGGAAGATTTTAATGATTTAAAAGAGTTTTTTGAGTGGAGGAAAAAATTTCCCACTGAATTAATAGAAGGTTGGTTGATTTATCGTCGAGAATTAGAAGGAGAGAGCCCATTTATTAGTTTTAAAATGCTGAATCCTGAATCTAACGAATTATCAGAGTTTCTAATCTATAATATTAAGACATATAAATTTAATAAAGTTGGATTATCTCCTGCTTCTTTTAAACCTGGTAGTAATAGAAGAGCTTTATTCGATTATCTAATGAATTTATATCATCTACCATCTAAATTAAAAAGAAGAGAAATTAAAAACAGTTGCGAAACGGGTATCAGAGAGTCTTTAGGATTAAATAATTCAGTGAATATTCAGATCAATGATGTTTATAGGCTTAAGTATTCCAAGAAAAGAATTGATGAATTCTTTGAAAATCTCTTTTGGAGATTTTTTGAAATTAATAAATATGATTGGAGATCACAATGGAATAAAGGTCAATCTCCTGGATTGAATCGAATTCATGATTATTATATGTTAAAAGGTCGGAGTTTCATTGAGACTGGAATTTGTTTTAATTTAGAAGACTCTAAATTCAATATCTATATAACTGACCAGTCAAGCAAAATAAGATCATTGAAAGAATTAATACACAATAAGAATTTGAATTCTTATAGTAAGGAAAATTTTACTACATTCTATAAAGAATTTCAGAAAATTAATCACTCTGGAATTATCGAGATCAAGAATAAGTTATCATATAAAACTTTGCAATCATATTCTATTCAGTTTGGATTTGGGAAAATATCGAATCAGATTGCAAAATTTGCTAGTGAATCCAATAAGGAAGGAATTACAAGAGCCATTGCAGTAATCATGCAGATATTAAAAGTAAGATCGGGAATAACAACAATTTCCAAGAATAGTGAATTATTAAATTTTTTAGATCTATCTGAAGATGTTTTTTCAGAAGAGAAATGGAGTAAAATTGTCACCAACAGTAGAAATACTATAGATTTCCCCGATATTGTGATTTATGATGAAAAAACCAAATTAGCTATAGAAAAAGTCCAATTGAAAGTTCTACCATATATTCCTACAAAATTTTTACGATATAGGCACGAGGAAATCCTCAGTGATTTTTTAAAAGGTGTCAATTGTTATGACCAAGTAACTAATACAGGATTAAATTCGTTCAGAATTGAATATGCCCCAGCTGGAAGTTACTTTAAATCCCTTGAAAATTTACCAACGGATAATCATAGAATTCTAATTCATTACTGGGGAAAATTAGATTTGAAATTACAGCGATTTGGAGAAGTATACAATGCAGTTCGATTAGCTATCTATAATTATAAAATTACTAAGAAGGATGATATTATTGAATTTGTACAAAAAAAGCTTAAATCAGGAAAAGAGATGTTGTCAGGAAGAAAACCAGGAAGAATAGATGAGAATCTGATTGTTGATCAATTTTCATTGTACAAGAAGGGAATGACTGAACGTCATTATATCTATCAATCATTAATAAAATTAACAACAGAAGTGCTTGAATAAGGTACATTATCATTTTTTTGAAGATTCTGTTTTATCTTTTTGCTATCCTATGGCTACTTCGGCTTTGATGCATCCAATAATCATGCGGGGGGTGGGATTTGAACCCACGAACGCCTACACGACTAGGTCCTGAACCTAGCTCCTTTGACCTGGCTGGGAAACCCCCGCAGGTTGCGTTAGGAACTGAATGGAGACTTACTTCTATAAGTATTTTAATATTAGATGGCTGATTTTTCGTTACGAGAATAATCTGTTCTGTTAATACCTTCTTCAGGTCACTATATTTAATGGATATTTTAGTTAAAAATGTAGAAACTTTCTATTTCCAAGACTCCTGTTAGCTTTCTAGCGATCAAAACGCTTATAGCTGATAACAACTATTATGATTGCAACCAACCCGAGAAGAGTTAATCCCAGTAAGAAATAGACAGGTTCAATAAGGCTAGAGGGGGTAACTAACTTGGTACCTGTTCCTCCGCCAGATACGGTCAGGATAATTAACCCATCATGGCCTACTGCCCATCCATGGGTTGTATTTAAAAAAAATAGTGAGCTTAACCCACTTACTTTTCCTGGCATGGTTTGTGCATACCAACTGCGGCCGCCATCCTGGGTGTGCATGAGGGGAGGGTATACACCAGCAATCCATCCCTGATCAGAGGTAACAAATTGAACATCATGAAAATAGGGGACCCGATGGAAAGTCTCAGGATCGTAGGGAATTGGCATTCTTTTCCAGGTTTCCCCATCAGTCATATGAGCCAAGGTATTATCTCCCACCAACCACCCTTCCGTTTCACTGATTATATAAATAGACCCAAGGAAAATATCGTCCTGATATTGCTGATACCAAGTTACTCCACCATCATTGGTCTTATATACCCCAAAAAATCCTCCTATATATCCGATCATCGGAGTGGAAAAGATCACTTTCCTGGGAGTATCTTCAAAAGTCCACGCCAAATCTTCTTGCCATGTCTGACCTGCATCGATTGTTCTGTAAAGCGTATGACCCGTCCCAGTCCAGCCATGAGTTTCATTAAGAAATGAAACTCCAAGGCCAGAAGGTTCATCAGCTATAACACTCTGATTCCATGTTTGACCACCATTATAAGAATAATAAAGACTTCCGAGTCCAGCCACCCAGATTGTTGAAGTATTAACAATGGAGATTCTTCTAAAAGTTTGTATTTTCTCATAAAATTGAAGATTCCATGTCTGACCACCGTCAATTGTGTGAAGAATAATACCTCCTCTACTCAAAGTTCCGTTCTCTCCCACGATCCATCCATGAGTCGCGTTGACAAACACTACGTCCCGAAACCAGGTATCAGGATGAATATAATTATTGGTTATTAAGGCCCACTCACTCAAGGCTCCTAATGATAATGCGACTCCCCTCTTCATAGATATTTGGCCTGAATTGGAGGGTAAATAAATTCCACTTAAGATTGCAATGATAATTAGTCCTGTGTACCCTTGTGATAACTTTGGTCTCTTAAGGTTTGAAAATCCCATCCTGGAACGAACCATTTGCCTCTTCACCCATTTTGGATGACTAATTTGATGGTACTTATTCCATTACTAGAACATGAACATTAATGTTTTTTTGTAGTTTTACTCATCCGAGGAATATTTATTAAATATGTCTATTATTTTTCTATTGTACTTGAAGAATTAAGAGAAATGGAGCCAATGAGTAGAAAACCAAGAAAAACAACCGAGGCTATGCGTCAGTATTATAATATTAAAGACGCGCACAAAGATACTATCGTTTTTTTCCAGTTAGGTGATTTCTACGAAACTTTTAATGAGGATGCTAAAATAACTTCTAAAGCGCTTGATATCACACTTACGTCAAGAAGTATGGGGGTAAGTGGTGAAAGAATCCCTCTAGCAGGGGTTCCTGTCAAAGCCATTGATACTTATATTAAAAAAATGATTGATCAGGGATTTAAAGTCGCAATTGTTGACCAATTAGAGGATGCAAAGAACGTTCCTTCTGGAAGAATCGTAAAAAGGGGAGTTACTCGCGTTATAACCCCAGGAACGGTGTTCGAACCATCTATATTAGATAAAAGAACCAATAATTTTCTATTAAGCACAGCCATTAACGAGAAACAACAAAAAGTTGGGATATCACTGGTTGATATCTCAACTGGAGAATTCTTAGCTACTGAATTCAAAGAGAATATTATTGACAATTTTCAAGATGAATTATCTCGTTTCACCCCTCGAGAAGTGATTTTTGCTGATGTTCAGCAAAAAGGAAAAATACAAACATCATTGGAAAAAGTTATTACTTCTTCCTCACAAACCGTTGTTTATCCCGTAAATGAAACACTCTTTAATTTCGACACGGCTTACCAGACTTTACTAACTCACTTCGGAGTTAAATCACTTGCTGGATATGGTTGTGACTCAATGGTTGAGGGAGTACGAGCCGCAGGTGCCTTAATTTCATATTTAAAATTGCTCAAAAAAGACTATCCTAGTAATATATCGTCTCTTCGTACTCTAGACAATCGTAACTACTTGATACTCGATTCTAATGCACAAAGAAATCTTGAAATTGTTGCAAATGCTTTCGATGGAAAGACCGAAGGTAGTTTACTCTCTATTTTTACTGATATTAACACTAGTATGGGTGCTAGATTACTACGTAGGTGGTTATTACAGCCTTTACGTGATATAAACATCATTAATGAGCGGTTAGAAGCAATAAGCCAATTTAAACAGAATTTATCAGTAATTGAAGAAATTTCTAGTCTCCTTTCTAATGTAGCTGATTTTCAGAGGCTAGTTGCTAAGATTAAGTATCGTTCTGTTAATGCTAGAGATTTAATCTCTGTGAGAGATTCATTGAAGTTTTGTCTAGAAATACAGTCTTTTTTGAAGCAGAATAAATTACACAGTTCCATTTCTCGCAGAATTGAAACCTTTGATGTTTCAGATCTCAATAGTGTTGTGGAGTTGATAGATCGTGGAATACACGAATCTCCACCTGCATCTATTCGTGATGGGGAGATCATCAAGCCAAGTTATAATGAAAATCTCAATCAGTTACAGGAATTAAAAACTAACCAGGATAGCATTTTGCGAGAGATTGAGCAGCGGGAGCAGGAGCGGACTCCTTTTAATATAAAACTGGGTTATAATTCTGTCCATGGATATTATATCGAAGTCACAAAAGCTCAACTTCGGGATGCAGGAGAGGAATTGATTCCATCTGAATATGTTCGAAGGCAAACCTTGGTCAGTGCAGAACGCTTTATCACTCCTGAGTTGAAAGAAATTGAAGAGAAAATTCTGAATGCAGATGAGAGAATAAAGGAGTTAGAATATCAATTATTTTGTGAAATTCGTGAAATGATCTCCACAAAGGTATCTAGTATTCGTAGTTATTCAGAATTAATCGCAGAATTGGATGTGTTAATTTGTTTTACATTCACTGCAATAAAAAACAATTATTGTAAGCCTCAATTCCTTGACGAATCACATATCGCTATTACTGATGGTCGCCATCCTGTGGTGGAACAGCTGCAGAAAGAAACAGGATTTGTTCCAAATAACACTGTTTTAAAGAAAGGGGAACTCCATATTATAACTGGCCCCAACATGTCTGGTAAGTCAGTTTTTATTAGACAAGTAGCTCTTATTGTCTTACTGGCCCAAAGCGGGTCATGGGTACCTGCAAAAACTTGTAAATTAGGTATAGTAGATAAGATTTTCACTCGTGTTGGTGCATTTGATAGACTCGCGTTTGGCCAATCTACTTTCATGCTGGAAATGCTCGAAACAGCTCATATCTTAAATAATTCCACTTCAAATTCGTTAATAATCTTAGATGAAGTAGGCCGTGGTACTAGTACTTTTGATGGACTATCTCTGGCATGGGCTATAGCTGAACACATTGCAAAAGAGAAAAAAAGTAAAACATTGTTTGCTACGCATTACCATCAACTCAGTGAATTAGAACAACACTACTCTGCAATAAAAAACTTTCACCAAACTGCTAAGGAGCGAAATGGTAAGTTAATCTTACTTTATAAGATTGAGGAGGGTTCAACTGACCATTCATTTGGAATAAGTGTCGCTAAAATGGCTGGTATTCCAAATCAAGTCATTCTTGAGGCTCAGAAGAAACTAATGGAACTAGAGGCCACATCTGATGCATCAAAATTACCAACTAGCAAGAAAAAACTAGAAACCCAACCTAGACAATTATCCCTTGCGGAGGCTCTCTCAAAGAGTGTGAATCAACAGGAACTAGAAAATAAATTGAATAATTTAAGGTTTGAAATACTCGCCTTCTTAAAGAACTATATTGACATTGATATTAATTATAAAACACCGGTAGAAGCTCTCCAGCAACTTGGGCAACTTGTCGAAGATATAAAGGAGTTTGAGAAGAAGATCCAGGAGATATAACCGTTTGCCTCGAATTCGGATATTAGATCCCATATGTGTAAGTAAAATCGCTGCAGGTGAAGTTATTGAGCGTCCTGCCAGTGTTGTGAAAGAGTTACTGGAAAATGCGATAGACGCTTCTGCTTCTGAGATTAGAGTGATGATTAAAAATGGTGGGAAGGATTTGATAGAAATCCGTGACAATGGAACGGGAATTCCTCCCGAAGATCTTCCTTTAACCATCAAACGTCACGCCACTAGTAAGATTAGTTCCGAACAAGACTTAGATTCAATTTCTACTTTGGGGTTCCGCGGAGAAGCGTTGTATTCAATAGCATCTGTTTCTAGATTCTCTCTTATTAGTCGAACAGTTGAAGATGAGCTAGCAACCCGTATCACAGTAGAGGGTGATACAGATAGAAGTCAAATTTCAGAAGAGGTCATGGCTTCCCCAGGAACTCTTGTTCAGATTCGTGATTTGTTTTTTAATTTTATTGTACGTAGAAAATTTTTGAAGAAAGCCTCTATTGAACAATCCTATATTTACGAAATTGTTGCCCAATATGCTATTGGTCATCCTCAAATTTCATTCACCTATATTTCAGATGGCGAGCTTGAATTTCAGACAGTAAAGAGTCAAAATCATCTTTCTGCTATAAGTGAAACCTTCGGTCAAGACATCGCTGGATCTCTCCTCGATATTGGTATCATACAACGCGATAATATCCTAATTCATGGTTATCTTAGTAAACAGGGTCATCACAGACGAAACAGGAAATATCAATTTTTTTATCTTAATGGAAGACGTATTTTCTCAAAGATTCTTCAATCAGCCTTGGAGGAAGGATATGGATCATATTTGATGAAACGAGAGTTTCCTGCTGCATTTCTATTTCTTGAACTTGATCCTAGTCATTTTGATGTGAATATTCACCCTCAGAAGCGTGAAGTTCTTTTTTTTCAAGAAAAAGAATTGATTACAACTTTAACCTCAACTGTCTCACATTGTCTCAAAACACAAGCAGTGGTTCCCCATTTAAGATCACAAGTAAAGAAAGAACTTCAAACTGAGCTATCAATAAACGAAATCGATGGGAAAAAGCATTCATTAACTCATAAGGATGCAAAACGGGCTGATAGAAATCAGCGAATAAGCCTACAACCTGATTTCAAAAGTATAGAGCTAACCACTGCTAGCGAAACACCTTTCGATGTTATTACTAATGAAAAATCTGAAATGATTCCCTTTTTGGGAACAGAGTTAAGATTTCGTGGGCCTCTTGGAAAAGAATTTCTTTTACTAGAAGATATCGCAAATCATGATCTAATTATTCTCGATTTTCATGCAGCTCATGAGCGAGTTAACCTAGAAAAGATTAAAGCAATGTTCTTGGTTAAGAAAGTTAGTTCTCAAACTTTTCTTAAACCATTTCGATTCTTTTTGACTCCAGAACAACAAATCCTTATAATGGATTCTCTCCCTCAATTTAACAACCTAGGATTTGATTTCAGAATCCCTAAAGGAAACAAACGAGAAATAGAGGTTTTTGCTATTCCTAGAATCTTAGCAAAGACCGATTTAAAGAAATTCTTGGGATCATTGTTAGATACCATTCCTAAAACAGTATTTGAAGAGCAAATCAATGAAATTCTAAATCTAATAGCATGTCATGCTTCTTATCGTGCAGGAGAATTATTATCCTTCCAACAAACAAAAGATCTACTGCACCAACTTGTAAAGATAGATAATCCACAGATTTGTGCTCATGGACGACCAACATATATTAGAATTGCATATCAAGAATTCTTAAAACAGGTACGAAGGATCTAATAGATTTCTTACCAAGATTAAAGGAATAAAGTTCTATTAACTAAAAATTAATTATAAATCCTGATGAATTGATTTTATATTCGCTCTGTAAAACATAGCGATCTTTTTCGAAGAAAGTAACAAGGATATGATTGGGATTTCGCGACTTCTCAAAAAAGAAGTGCCAATCCAAGTACTGAAGGGTGAGATTATGAAAGAAAGGCTGAATATTTTTATCATAGCTGCGTGCCTGATTTGTTAAAATAACAGGAAAACAGATTCTTTTTGCAATAGCGTTTACTTGCGCTAAGATATAGGAATTAAGATGAATATTGTACTCATTTTCGAGATTCGTGTGTCGAAAAACATCGTCAATCAAGAGAATGGAATCCTCTGAAAGAAATAATATGTCGAAATCATCTAGTAGGATTGCCTCTTCTTCAAGTGTTTTGGGGTGAAAAACAAGCATGTTCTGTAATAGGTGTTTAATCGATTTAAGTCGAACGATTGGGAAATTTCCGGTATTATCTATTAAATAAATACGATCATATCCCTCTTTTAATTTTTTAATAATAATTTGAACGAGAACTGTAGTTTTATATGTTCCAGGAAGACCATAAAGCTGAATAGCAATCTTCTGTTTCTGTTGGAGTGAATGGAGTGGATCTTCCATTGTATTTACTTCTTTTCAATGATATTAATATCCTCTGATAGGTAAGTTAAATAAATTAGTTAATATTCTGTAAAATAATGTTTGAGAGGTATATAATATCTCTGAAGAAAAATGGATCTATAAAGTGTTTCATAGATATCAGGGTTTGATTTGCCAGTAAATTATCGAATTGCCATTCAAACAGGTAATATGCGATTTTATTACAGAATTTCGAAACTATTTCAAGGGTCCCATTTAATAGTCAAGTTTTTTGCACTAAATCAAACAATTCCCTTTCATAAGTATGATCTAGTTATCACAGATCAAGAATATATCCATTATATGGATGAACCAAAAGTCCTCCGGCTTAACCTAAACCAAATTGAACCACTTCTGATTACTAAAATTATTGGATTAATAGTGAGAAAAAGAGAACCCAAATTTAAACAAGTTATAGTGGGAGTTGACCCTGGTGAGCAGATAGGGTTAGCAGCCATCTGCGATGGAATGATTTTGGCTGCAGATACTAGTAGGTTACGCCAATTATCAAAAAAAATAGAGGAATTTATAATTTTATTTCCTAGTGAACTGGTAGTAATTCGTATTGGTGATCAACCCACTTCTGTATCAAAAATAATATTTAACAAGCTTTTTACAGTCTTTAGTAATATAGATAATATTAAAATCGAGATAGTAAAAGAGACAAATTCAAATCTCAGAAAAATAACACCTGATGGTACATTTGGACCCGATGAAGCAGCAGCAATTACTATTGCTCATCGTTCAGGAAAAAGACAAAATCACCTGGTAAGAACAAAAATACCCTCTGGTAGGATAAAAGAAATTCAAAAATGGAGTCGGAAATTATCATACAATAGAATCACTTTAGATGCAGAACTTGCCCATTCTGTAGCTTTAGGCAAAATTTCATTGGAAGAAGCAATAAAACAAAAAGAGAAGCAAATAGAGGTCAAAAAGTATGAATAAAACCCGAGGGTTGTTTGTTGGACGGTTTAATCCATTCCATTTGGGTCATCTAAAAGCTGTTCATGATATTTTAGAACACGAAGAGGAAATTATTATAGCCATCGGAAGTACTCAAGAGTCTCACACTGTTTCGGATCCTTTCACTGCTGGAGAAAGAGTATTAATGATTCGTGCAGCCGTAAAGGAGGCGAATATTCCATTAGAACGGATTTATGTTGTAACTATCCCAGATATTCATCGTAATTCTGTGTGGGTGAGTCATCTACGTAGCTACTGCCCCCCTTTTACGTGTGTGTATACAAATAACAGTCTTACTCGTCGTTTATTCATGGAAGAAGGAATGGATGTTAAATCTACAGGCCCATTTAATCGTGTTGATTTTAAGGGAGCCCAAATTCGGAAATATATGGCTGAAGGAACCAAATGGCGTCAGATGGTTCCAAAAGCGGTATGGGATGTCATAGAGTCAATAGATGGACTAAATCGAATACAAGATATTATTCATGAAACTGATTGAAAAATACAAAATAAAAGCTTGGATGTCTGTGTATGCCATCTGTAAATCCATTTCGTGCTGTTACTCCCATCCCACGAGCAGAAAAACTATTTTTGATGGCTGAAAACAGCGTTATGAAGACATCAGTAAGAGGAACATCCGAAAGTGTACCTCATATACGTAGAATTCGTAAGAAAGAAGCAACTAGAACTGAACTTCTTTCTAAAGAGCTAAGGAATCGGCTGTTCCGCATTGTTGAAGAATTTCCACGTTTGGAAGCAGAGACCATATCGGGATTTTATTTAGAAATACTGGATATTAGTTTTGGTTTAGATAAAATACGTAAAACACTTGGTTCATTCTCTGGTGCCGCTGATGTTATCTGGAAAATCAAACGTGAGTATCTCGGGGACATTTGGAACGCAAAATCAGTTTTAGCAGCAAAAAAATTACGAAGAGCTGCATTTGGACGAATGAAGTCTGTTATCAAAAAATTGGATGCTAGATTAGAATTTATAGAGACCATAAGAGCACGCATGCGAGTGATGCCAGGTATTGATTTAGAACAACCAACAATATGTATTGCAGGGTATCCAAATGTTGGAAAAAGCTCTTTAGTGAATGCAGTAACATCAGCAACTCCTGAAATAGGAGCTTACCCTTTTACTACGAAGGAAGTGACTTTAGGCCATTTAAAAGCCCCTATTTTCGCCCCAAGTACATCTGAAAGACCACTTAGCCATATTTCCTACCAAATTGTAGATACACCGGGCATTTTAGATCGGTCATTAGAGGAACGTAATGAGATAGAATTAAGAGCAATTGCTGCTTTGAAAACTTTGGCTACTGCAATAGTCTTTATTTTTGACTTTACTCAAGACCTATCTCTTATACCTCAAAAGAATCTTTTTTTCCAGATCTCGCAGAATTTTCACGACATTCCAATAATCTTGATTTGTGGGAAAGAAGACTTACTTACTGAAAATCAGAAAGCAGAGCTAAATATCTTCTGGAAACAAAATTTCCCCCAAAGAGATTTAGTTTTACTATCAATGAACAATGGAGAGAAAATTAAGCAATTATTAATTGATTTCTCGGAAAAAAATCAGGATCAGATCCGAAAACTGATGATAAAGAGAAAATCTGGAGAAATTTGATGCAACGGTACGCAATCTGTTTAGGATATTTACCCACTCTCAGTTATTCGGGATTTAGTAACCAGCTGCATGATCCTCAGAACATATTCACTCAGTTATGCTCAGCATTCAGAAATGCAAGATTAATTGAATCTGAAGTTGATGCGGAAATACGTTATGCTAGTCGGACTGATCGCGGAGTGGGTGCTCTTGGTCAAGTTCTATCCTTAAAGACTAAACAAGCTCCAATTTTGTCTGAAATCAATTTCTACCTACCTGATCCAATTCAAGTTTTAGGCTTAACAAAGGTTTCTTCTGGCTTTCATCCTCGACGAGATGCAAACTTACGAACATATTCATATTTTTTGGTTACCGATGAGAAGTTTGATATCACTCTTGCCCGTGAAACACTTTCAATATTAATTGGTAAACATGATTTTCGGAACTTCGCAAAGAATGATCCAAAGAAAGAAGTAAGTACAGTTAAGGATCTTAAAACAGCTGATATCTTCACTCTAGGGGATAAGATCTATCAAATCCGATTGTCTTCAAAGTCTTTTCTCTGGCAGCAGGTACGGCGTATCATTGGACATTTAATAGAAATTTCCGCTGGAAAATATGATTTACAATATACTTATCAGCTACTAGAAGCTAAACGTACCAACAAAAAACCTCCAACAGCTCCACCTGAAAATCTGATTTTAGAATCGGTACAGTATAAAGATCTTCAGTTTGAATACGATCAAAAAAGTCTTCAATTATTTCATCATACACTGAAAGAGCATTTAATGGAGGCCAAGGCAAAAGTAGCTCTCTATGACTTTAGCCTGAATCATTTTCTGGAAAAGATAGAGTAATATGTATTTATCGCTGCTCTCAGAAAATGAATAAAGAGTAGGGATTGGAAAAAGAATGCCCTAACCTTAAGTCCCTGTACGCCAACTAGAGAGATAGTTGTCTTGTTCTGGTGTTAATTCATCTAGATTAACCCCTAAAGTTTCACACTTTAGATAAGCGATATTATTATCAATATTTTCTGGAATTTGAACAACTTTTCCTCCTATTTTAGCAAAGTACTCTTTGTTTTTGACGATATATTCACTGGCTAAAGCTTGGAGAGAGAAACTAAGGTCCATAACCTCACTTGGATGGCCCTCTGCCGCTGCAAGATTAATTAGCCTTCCTTCTCCAAGAAGATTTATTTTTCGGCCATCACCGAGAGTAAATTGTTCAATAAATGGACGGATATCCGTTTTTTTAATTGCTAGAGCTTCTAGATCTGAGATATTGATCTCAACATTGAAATGGCCGCTGTTTGCTACCACACATCCATCTTTCATTACTTCAAAGTGTTCCCTTCTAACAACATCTTTACATCCAGTAGCAGTAACGATTATATCTGCGATTTTTGCAGCTTCATGCATTGGCATAACTTCCATTCCCTCCATGACAGCCTGTAAGGCAGCATGAGGTTCAATTTCTGTAATTATAACCCGACGGGCACCCATCCCTTTAGCACGCATTGCAATGCCCTTACCACAATGTCCATACCCTCCTACAACGAACACTTTTGAAGCTATCAGATCTGCTGTAGCTCGTAGAATACCATCGATGGTCGATTGGCCTGTTCCATAAACATTATCATATAGGTTCTTACAGGGTGAAGAATTGGTAGCCATGATGGGATATAACAGAGCTCCATCATCTGCCATAGCTTGAAGGCGAATAATGCCTGTGGTGGTCTCTTCAGCTCCACCCCAAACTCCATCAATTATTTTTGTTTCATCTCCAAGGATTTTTTTAATGATTTCAACTTCTTCATCAATTTCTCCACGTTTAAGTTTATGAAGTATTGAGACAAGATCTGCTCCATCATCGATGGTGATCATTGGGCGAGCTTTAATTACATTCCCAATCGATCGGTAATATCCTTCCGTATCCATAAACTTCCACGCATACACATGGACACCTTTTGAAACAAGTGCTGCAGTAATCTCATCCTGGGATGATAATGGATTAGAAGCACAGAGATAGACTTCTGCTCCCCCTGCTAGCCATGTTTCACATAATTGTGATGTTTCCTTAGTGACATGAAGACATGCTCCGATACGTACTCCTTTCAATGGCTTTTCTTCTTCAAAACGCTTTTTAATGAGTTGTAGGACAGGCATACGACTTTCAGCCCATCGCATGGTTTTCAATCCTTCTTCTTTCAAGGAAGGATCTTTAATTTCGAAAGTTTCTCCTTTTACTGTTGTAATTGGCATCAAAATCACCGATTCAGGAATTTTTCTTTAAGTTTCACACATTAAAAGAATTGCCATCTTAATATAATAGCGCTTCTGAGCTAATATTGGTATTAAAATAGTTAAAAATATATAAAGTATATTGTATTTAATAGCTTCTCATGAGAAAAAAGTGGAATTCAGATAATATTGCAGAACAAATCATCGTTAGCTTGAGTAGAAGAGAAAAAATCTCATTACGAGGGATTGCTGAAGAACTTGGTATGTCTACGTCATTATTTAGAAAAACTATATGTAAATTGCGAAGAGAGGGTTTAATTGAATCATGGAATGTAGTATTGAATCCTTCATTTCAAAAACAACAAATCTTCTTTTTTTTATTGAAAACTAATCCTAATGAACCATTAGTCGTTACTAAATTGTTAAATAATTATGATCGAACCCATTTAAGCAGTTTAGAGGGAATAACTGGAGGATATTCACTAATATGCCGTTTTCATTTTCCTAACGCTTCAGAATTTTTAGATTCATTAGAACACCTGTATGAACTGGTGGGTGAAACAACTTTTCAGAAATATCAGCCAATAGAGGTCATTAAAGCATATAAAGAATACGGATTTCCATGTCAGCAGTTAAAAAGAGCTTTAAGGCCTCAGGAAATAGAAAAATTACATCAGATTCAGAAACTAGGAGAAGAATCTGAATTACCACCTTCAACATATTATATAGCGAAACAACTAAATGTTAGCCAATCAGTTGTCTATCGTCAGTTAAAGAACTGGAAAGATGAGAAAATCATTCTAGGATACTCAATAAATACCCCTTTCTGGCAGGAGTACTATTTACATTCCTATATCCAGATAAAAGCTCCGTTGGGAAGATATCGTTCAGTTACTAATTTCTGTTTAAATAACACTCGAGTAATAGACATTTATCGAACAAACCAAGAATATTCACTCTTGTTAAAAACACGACATCCCAATTTAACTGACTTGAATAATTTTCTAAAAACACTTTATCAACAAACAGAAGTCGAGGATACTATTACAAGGATAGTTTTAGATTTATTGCGACGATATTAGGTGAATCAAACGGTATCAAAGTTAGTTCTATTTACTTGTTCTTCTTAGATATAATGGTCCAAAAACAGTGTAAAGTATGGCTATGAGAAGTATGAAACTTAGAGTGAAATAATGGGGGAAAAAGACGAAGAATAATACGACTAATCCCGCGATACTTATTGCGATCATGTCAGGAGTCTTTCCACGCTTTGGAGTAGGGTAGCTTAGGGTTATTACCATCAATAAACCAGTAATAATTGTTAATAATGTGAGGGGAACTCCATTAGGCCAGAAAAGCCATGTCATCTCATCGAATGTTGCTAATATGGCACTCGATCCTATTAAAAGAGCTGCAGCAGGAGAAGGAAGCCCATCAAAATGGATTTCGGTGGGATTAGTCGCAAACCGGATTAATCTTAGCCAACCACACAGAGAATAAAATCCTGCGATTCCTAATGCCATAATTGAACTTAAATCGTTGACTTCATTCCCTGCAATAGGTGCATTAAGCAACATTATTCCAGGAAGGATAGCAAAGGTTATAACATCTCCAACAGAATCAGAATAGGTTCCTAAAGTAGAGCTTGTAGGAGATTTTTTAGCTATTCTGCCATCTAGATAATCAAATATCGCCCCAAAAATCAGCAGCTGCATTGGAAGATATAGAAGTTCATCTGAAGAATAAATGGATACAATAATTCCAATAATACCAAAAAGAGCATTTAAACCAGTAAATATGAACGCTAGCAAACTGAATCTATTAAATGAATACAATATTTGCACCATATAGAAAGCTTAGATTATTAGTCCTTCAATTTTGCAATTGGTGTTTGACCTGCAACTGTTTTATCCTTTTTCTTCGCTAAAATTTCAAATTTTTCTGGAGGAAAATGGATGTCAACCTCACTACCATAATAAATCATTCCAAGTCGTTCACCTTGTTGGATGTGATCACCGACCGAAAAATAGACTATGCAGCGTCGAGCTATTATTCCCACAATTTGAACAACAAGAAATTCACCTATTGAATTCTTAATATTAATTATTTGCCGAGAATTCTCATAGGATCCTCGTCCAATAAATGAAAGGAAGGGCCAATGTTTTCCTTTTTGAGATTTAATGTCAAAAATAGTACCAGTAATAGGGATCCGAGTAACATGAACATCAAAAATTGACATTCTTATCCTAATAATTCCTTTAGAACCATCAATTTCATAAATTTTGCCATCTGCAGGGGCATATATGAGTTGAGAATCACTTTTAATCTCACGATCAGGATCCCTGAAGAAAAAGAGATGACCACCTAATCCTAAAACAAAGAATGGGAGAAAAAAGACTAACAAAGGATATACGAGACTGTAGAATACGAATACAAGGAAGAGAGTCATCAAAGCTAAGGTAACATTTTCATGTCCAGGAGCTAAAGACAACCGAGGTACCATATATCACGCAATCCCAAGAACATTTGGTTCCATCTGATCTTGAACAAAATCTATGCATTTTTCATATTGATTATTGAACTCATCATCAAATGCCCATTTTAAGCCTGCAATATCAGCCAAAATGGAAAGTGAAATCATCTTTTCAAGAGGTACTCCTGCATTATGATTTTCACGCATCTTTTGATAAAAAAGCATGATTATTTTCAAAATTTTATACTGTTTATCGAGAGCACAATATGAGTCAGTAGAATAGGCATTCTGTTGGAGAAAGTCTTCACGGATCATTTTGGCTGCCTGTAGAATAATTTTCTCTGATTCAGGTAAAGCATCAGGTCCTATAAGTTGCACAATCTCTTGTAATTCCTTTTCTTTCTGAAGAAGAGCCATTGCTTCTTCTCTACGCTTGTTAAAATCTGTTGCTACATTCTCGTGGTACCAGTCTGCTAATGAATCGATATAAAGGCTATAACTTTCTAGCCAAGAAATAGCTGGGAAGTGTCGTGAACGTGCTAAGGGATAGCTTAAAGCCCAGAAGACCCTTACAGTTTTTAAAGTATTTTGAGTTACAGGTTCCGAGAAATCTCCTCCCCCAGGAGAAACCGCTCCAATCGCTGATATACTTGCTGTATGACCCGAGAGTGTTTCAATTCTTCCTGCGCGTTCATAGAATTCCGCTATTCTGGAAGCAAGGTAAGCGGGGTACCCCTCCTCCCCAGGCATTTCCTCTAATCGCCCAGAAATTTCACGTAGAGCCTCAGCCCAGCGGCTTGTTGAGTCAGCCATTAGAGCAACATCATATCCCATATCCCGATAATATTCCGCAATGGTTATACCTAAGTAAATAGAAGCCTCTCTTGCTGCAACAGGCATATTTGAAGTATTTGCAATAAGAACTGTACGTTGCATTAACTTTTCCCCTGAACGTGGGTCTTCTAAGTCAGGGAATTCTTTTAAGACTTCAGCCATTTCGTTACCACGTTCCCCACAACCAACATAAACAACGACAGTGGCATCAGACCATTTTGCCAGTTGATGCTGAGATACTGTTTTGCCAGTCCCAAACCCTCCTGGTATAGCTGCTACTCCTCCTTTCGCGATTGGAAAGAAGGTGTCGTATATACGTTGGCCTGTGATTAATGGAATATTGGCTTCTAATTTTCTCTTGAAAGGACGGGGTTTTCTAACTGGCCACGTTTGCTTCAGAGTTAAGGGTAAGGTAAATGGGTATTGCCCTTTAACATCAATATGACCAATGGTTTCCGATATTGAATATTCATTGGGATCAGCGATCGAAGTAACTTTGGCAAGACCGATTTCAGGAGGAACCATTACTTTATGAGTAACCATTCTAGATTCTTTTACTTCCCCAATGTGTGAACCACCTCTGACCTCGTCTCCCTTTGTTACTAGTGGTTTAAAATCCCACTTCTTATCTAGGTCTAAAGGATTTGATGTGATACCACGAGTGATGAAATCTCCTTCCATTAATTGAAGAGCTGGTAAAGGACGCTGAATACCATCATAAATTCGTGTTATTAATCCCGGTCCAAGCTCTGCGCTTAGAGGTGAACCAGTCGCTATTGCTTCTTCTCTAGGTTTTAAACCAGTAGTCTCTTCATACACCTGAACTGTTGAAATATGCCTATCTCCAGATTGACTAATTCGTATAATCTCTCCGATTAATTGTTCTTCACCGACCTTAACGATATCATAAAGTTGGGCACGATTCATACCGCTAATTTCAACAACGGGGCCAGAAATTCTAACAATTTTCCCTTTTTGAACTATCGATGTCAAGACGGAATCCTTCTAATTCAATAATATTAAGCAAACAAACAGCTGATATGATTACTTGAGTGTTAGGAAACGTTCTCATGAAGAGGTTCGTTGCAGACATTATCGAAGGAATTAAAAATCTTATTTTTAATTGATTCTTATAGCACTATGATCAATTACTATATGTAATGTTATCAAAGAAGATTTAAATATTAGATTGTAACAAAAATGATCCTAAACTGGTAGTATTATGTCTTTGAAGGTTCCTTTTTATATATCATTCGGAAATATAGCCTTTCCAAAGCTTAAATATAAAATAACTTTAAGAAAACTTGTTTAACTTGTCAAATAAAATGAATCAATGATTTACTGAAAGAAAATAGGAATTTCTCAATTTGACTAAATCCCCCAAGGAAACAATTTTATTAAAGATTATAATTAATTCAATCAAATTATATTTCTCCAGTGGAGATCCCCGTAATGACTACTAAACAGATGGATATCTCTTCAGATACTTTAAAGAAAGTAGCAAAAAGAGTTAAAATAGAAGAAGAATTGAAAAAATTAGAAATTAAATCAGAAAAGCTTAAGCTTCGTGCTGAAATCGAAGAGATCGATGCTAGCGAAGAGATAAGAAATATTGAACAGAATATTGCAGAATTAACTAAAGATAAGGAGGAGCTTGACTCTTTCGAGCATCCTTTCTTTGATTTAATAGATAAACAAACTACTTTGCAGGAACGTCTCAGCAAATTAGAGGAAAAGAAACATGGAATTCAAACTACTGTTTACGAATCTCTTAAGAATGAATATTTGGGAGAAAAAAGAGTAGTGGATGAACAAATCAATGAAATAATCAATCAATTAAGAGAAATAAGCCAAAGTGCTTCAAAAGGGGCTCAATCTCTCAGTTATAGCATTGAAGAGTTGTCTGTGCGAAAAGATATTGAAGAAATTCCAGACGATATTTATGATCAACAGTTCTCAAATCTGAAGAGTGAATTGGAACAATCAGAGGAGCTAAAAGCTGCAGCTGATTTTTTATTAGATATGGTGAAAAAGTAGGTGACATCGGAATTTTCTAAAAGGTTGAAAGATGCTAAGGAATTAGTAAAAAATAATAGTGTAAAAAAATATGTGATAAGTGGAAACAACGATCAAAAAGTTGAACGATGGGTAGTTGTAGGAAAAACAAGAGAATACCTAACAATGATCGATCCGTTTTGGTGTCGCTGTTATGATTTTCAACAAAGCATCTTGAATAATCGAGTCCACCAATGTAAACATAATTTAGCAGTTCAAATTGCGCTTCGAGAAGAAAATTTTGATACTTTTTATCTAAATAAGGAAGAATATGACTTAATTCGTTCTGAATTTCTGTTAAAATGAAGAAAGAGAGCTGAACAAGTTCCTGGGATCAGCTGATAGGAGTAATTTCATCCTTTATTCTTCCTTTTGATTATTCTTTCAAAAAGCTCAAGAAGGAATTTTTTTACAGTTTTAATTTCTAACATAGTTGAATTGTATCCTGCTGCACTATCATGCCCGCCTCCAGTTCCTTCGTATTGATTTATTAGCTCTGGAATGATATCCTTCCCCAGAGAGACGTCTGTATCTTTTAAAAATTCCTGACTTGTACGCATACTAATTCGTGTTTCGTGTTTTCTATTTGCAATAACAATAGCTATATCTCCTCCTAAATTAATAAGTGAACGGGCAGCAGCTGCTTCAAAGGAGCTCACGTGAGAGAAAAGTAAGATTTTATCATTTATATTATATCGTTTCATACGTTGGGCTGCCCTGATGCAAGCTGACTTCTCCGAATAAACGCGCGAAGAAGTAAAAAGACTCATGGTCTCAAAATAAGCGGTAAGATTATCACGAAGAAGAAAATTAACACATTCAAAGAGCTCACGATCAGCATAAAGAAATCGTCTTGTATCAAAGATAATACCAGCAAGAAGGCTCTTAATTATTTGAGGAGTAAGAGCAATTTCTGCATAGTAGTACAGAGAAGCAATAATTTCAGTTGTTGCCCAGAAGGAATCAAGCTGGAAATCATATGCTATTTCTACTGCCAAGGGAGTGCGAATATGATGGTCTATAATAGCAAATTGGTTCTCTGGAACAATCAGATGTGAATTTATGGAATTAGTGTCAAGGAAAATCCCAAATATAGGAGATCTGATTTGATTAGCTTCAATGGCAATAAATTTGTGATCTGTGATTTCTAGTAAGTTTTGACCTAATGTACTCAACTCTGGTTCGAGTATACGGATTATCAGATTTGGATTGATTGCATGAATCAAATGAGTTATAGCAATAGCTGCCCCAACAGCATCAGGATCTGCTTGAGGGTGCATTGACAAAATAACCATATTCTGACAATTGCGAAGAAATTCAAAGAAATTGACAAAGGAAGGAATCTGTCTCAATATTTATCTATCCTTGGTTGCTACTTAGTAATAATTCAATTTCAGAATGTAGTGAGTACACCCTATCGAGAATCGGGTGAGATTTGTTTATGTACTTACTATATCGCTTGATCACTTCTTCTATAGTTAATAAGGGTTCTTTCTTTGAGATATTGTCTGCATATGTTATGATTTTTTCCTCCAAAGATTCTGGTAGATAGTTTTGAGAAGGTAAACCAAAATCACTAGCTTCAAATTTAGTTATTCCAGCAAAAAGATGTATTTCTGCGATTCTTGCTAATTCTTCTTGAAAACCTTCTTTTCGTAATAATTGAGCCCCTATTATTCCATGATCTATGTGATGTGATTTACAACGGCCAATATCATGGAGTAAAGCACCAGCTAAAATAAGATTACAATTTATAGCTTGTTTATAATCTTTGAGTTTTTTTGCTACCTTTAATGCTGTTTGAGTCGTTAAAATAGAATGAGAAATCACATTTGGAGGAACGGAATAATATATTAGTATTTTAACACAGCTAACATAATCTGGAAAGGATGTCATCGTTTTGTTTCTCACAGAGAGAGGATTTTTAAGCTAATATACTTTTGATCCTGATTGAGAGAAAAATTATTACAGAAATATTCTCCAAATCATAATCCTTTTGGAATTAAGAGGAATTGCGCTTAACTAAACAGTAACTAGGGTATAGGGACGGAGGGATTTTCATTACACGGTGCACAACCGTGATTACTTTGAACCCCCGATCTCCCGGAATTACGCCATCAACCAAAAGCGATTAATGAACCCGAACCGGGAACTATACCAAGCTAAGCCACGTCCCTTTACCAAGATGCTGGATTTTGCATTATTCTTTTCTTGTAGTATTGGTCCCTATTTGTCTATAAGTGTATATCAATTAGAGAATTAATACTTATTTTCAAGAGGGATCATGTGAAAGATGAAAAAAAAAATCAGAGATCCTCGAAACCTTCTTCCACTTTGTCTTCTGGTTCTAGAGCACCCTCTTCATCTTTATCCTCTGTTTTTGTCGACGCAATCAAAGAAATAAATTCCCTATATCGTGCAAGAAGTTCTTCGATTTGGTCATTTGACAAGCGATTACCTGTTATCGCTCGTACATCTTTTGGTGACTTTGGATTTAAGTTTACAATTTGCACTACAAGAATCCTGGGAAGATCAAATTCCTCTTGTAATGCCTGAAGAACAGCCTCTGAATATGCAGCATCACGCGAAAGTTTTTCAGCATGTTGGGCTGTAACTCGTTGTACGTAATTAATACCTGTTTCTTCTCGTATTTTTAATAATTCATATACTTGCCCAAGAGGAATGGGTTTCTCATCCAGCACTTTTCTAACCATTTTTGTCAACCAATTCTCATTCTAAGCTAGTTTATTGAATTTGTTCTTTCAGGTGTTCAGGTCGGGCAATTATTTTTTTGAAGCTCTTTCCATCTGAAACTTGGATTAAATAGGCTTGTCCGCGTTTTTCTAATACCACTCCAGTTTTCCCATGAAATCTTCTATGAGGGCGTCCTTTTTGGATACTGGGTTCTATAACAATATTAACCTTGGAGTTCACCTCGTAATTTGCCAATGTTCGAGACAGAGAAGGCAATCCGCGTTTCCTTGGGTGTTTAGAGAAGATTTTCCGTGTCCTAAAGTTTGTACCTTTTGATTTTTTAACCATTTTTTATTGCCTCAAAATATATGAGCTATTCTTTGGTTTTCGAGTCTGAGGGAGACCTATTGGCTTCAGTGACACCATTAGAAAGGAGTTTTCTGAACCTATTTTTGGGTTTCTTTCATAATTATAATACTCTAATAAAAAAATCAAAAAGCCTCTTTATTATCAAAAACTTCAATGACATCAAGGTGAGTAACTACAGCATTTGTATTAAGACGTCCAGAAAGGTTTGGCTGGGTTCGTTCTGCATCCCCATTGATTAGTTCCTTTACATATAATCCCCCTTCACATATCACATAAGCTATTAGTTGATGCGGTGCTATCTCCTTAATCTGAAACTTATGAACTCTCCTTGTTCTAACTTTATCAGCCCGACGGTGTGCTACTCGTAATGGAGTCCTTTGTTGGATAAGTACACCTGAAAATTCTTTCTCTATAGCTAATATCTCAGATTCATTTAACTCCAGAGGAGGATTCAAAGAAATAACCATTCGATATCCTTTAGCATTTCTACTCGAACGTGTTTTTAGCTCTCGAACTTTAGACCTGCTTGCTTTTCCTTCAATTTCCACCTCAACTTTTCTTACTGCATTATCATTTATTACCTGCTCAAGGTTTTTAAAATTCAGATTTCTTTTCTTTGGTTCAGAAATTTCAAGAATAAAAGGCCGTCCAGTTCCCAACATTCGTGCGTCGATATCCTCTCGACCTGAACCATGAAACTTGCTTGCTGTTCCTTTAGCTGCCAATAGAATTGGCTCAGAGATATATTCTTCCACTGATTCTTGGTACATCTTCCCAGTAAAATTACATTTTTCACATCCTTTCCCCCGACATTTACGACAGAACCATTTAGATTGCGGAATTCCACGTTCTAATTTTCTATATCTCCCTAAAATGAATAGAGGATTGCTTTTAATCTGTACTTGATTATCGATGAGATCAAATGTCAAAACAATATCCGGTATTTTGAATTCAACTGTAGCAAAATCAATCAATTCTAGCAATCGTTTCCCGATTTCTCGGTTAAACTCTGATTTGATTGATTCTCCAAATTCGAGGTTATAGTTACTTCGAACAGTATCTTCTTTATCCACAATAGCTGGAGGAAATTGACTCCCGACAAGAAAAGATGAAAACTCATACTCTTCAAGCGCGCTAAGAGCCTTCGTAACTAAGTTATTCAAGTTTTGAGGAGAAAGAAGACTGTGACAAATTTCACATTCTGAATCATTAGCTTTGAATTCTGGATAAAATCGTTGAATTGACATTCTCCCGATATCAAAATCTTTAGAAAGTAATGATGAATAGTTAGGAGGTTCTTTCTTAGATAACCGATGATCCATCTCCCATTCCATTAATAATAAAATTTTAAGTGCCTCACCTCGTTTAAAATTTGTCAATCCTGTCAATAAATTTCCAAATTGCCGTCCAAGACATGAATTACAACAATGGACTTCTTTTGTTAGTTGCTTAACCTTATTTAGGATTGACTGTTCCATTAGTAAAATCCTTCAATTATACTGATTAAGAATCATATCATGGGTGGTTTCAGAGTTTCGTAATGATCAACTGTATTTTCTGGATTTACTTCTCCAGTGATTCAATTTTTTCACTTTCAAGAATTTTTTTTACTTTTTTCTAAAGGAAAAATAAGTAAAAATACAAATTAAATAAAATGATTCAGCCATAAGAAGTTGAGAAATGATGATAAGACGTTTTTTTATCATATCTAATACTGTAGATACTTCAAAACCTCTTTCTCTCAATTCGCTTACTGGATATGGTCGCTTGGATGTTCTTTGCCGATGTGTGACTGCAGCTTTCTTTCTCTCTGATCATTTCAGGAAAGATGTCATCCTCGAAATATATTTTCAGATTAACGGTAAATTACTAGAGATTTCTGGTGAAAAAGTTCGGGGGATAAATCCAGATGAAAGAGCGATAGCAGGTGTACTAAAACGAGTTTTTAAGGGTTATTCTTATTCTGGGATAAGATTTTATGCCCAAAATCTGAATCATTGTCTTAACAAACATAACTATATCTTATTAGATAGTAAAGGCGAACATTTATCTCATTTATTTGAAGAACATGATTCCTTCTTAATTGGAGATCAAATAGGGTTCCTAGAGGAACATTATGAGATCTTTAATCAATTACCAAAAATTTCCCTTGGGTCTCAAATATATTTAAGCTCTCAAACTATTACAATTCTTAACTATCTTCTAGATAATTTTAAATCAAAGGTATGATTTCCTATAGATCTAAGAATGGTATGGTTCATAAATCAAACAGGATGAAGTTAGAAATTCGTCTGACTTGCAAAATAAGATTTATTAATTATTGTACAGAACCTTGAATCACTCTGATTAGAACTAATATCATTGATATAAATATTCAACGCGAGAATTTAATGGAGAAAGTAGGGAAAAATTCATCTTTATCAAGAAAGGAGATTATGACATATGCTTGATTCTTTAGGCTCATCATTACGGAAAACAATCATGAAAATCCGTGGAGCACCGATTGTTGACGAAAAATTGATCAATGAACTTATTCAAGATTTAGAAAATGCTCTTCTTGCAGCTGATGTTAACCTTGATTTAGTACTTAATGTAACTGAAGAAGTCCGTAAAAGAGCACTCAAAGACATCATTCCCATGGCCGTTAGTCGGAAAGATTACACTCTAAAAGTGATTTATGATGAACTTTCAAAACTATTAGGCAAACAATATGCTCCATTACGACTAAATCCAACTGAGAAATCAATTTTAATGTTTATTGGCATACAAGGATCAGGTAAAACAACATCTATTGGAAAAACTGCGAATTATTTCCAAAAAAGAGGATACAATGTCGGTGTCATAGGAGGAGACACATTTAGACCAGGTGCTTTAGCTCAGCTCCAACAATATCTTGCACCTATTAATGTTGAAGTGTTTGGAGATGAAAAAGAGAAAAATTCCTCTAAAGTCATCAAAAACGGATTAAAATACTTTACGGAGAAAAAAAGTATTAATCTCATTTTAATAGATACTGCTGGCCGACATAAAGAGGAAAAAGCCTTATTAAAAGAAATGCAGGATATTTCAAAGATTGCAAAACCAACAGAGATAATTCTTGTAGTTGATGCGACGATAGGGCAGCAAGCTCAAGCCCAAGCTGATGCTTTTAACCGATCAACACCCATTGGGTCAATTATTTTAACAAAGATGGATGGATCCGCTAAAGGTGGAGGAGCTGTCTCTGCTGTCGCAATAACAGGAGCAAAAATACGATTCTACGGTGATGGGGAAAGGATTCAAGACTTAGAGGAATTTAATCCAACACGGTTTGTGGGTTCTCTTTTGGGTATGGGAGATATCGAGGGATTATTGCAAAGTGTAAATGAAGCTTTTGATGAAGAAGACACAGCAGAACTTCGTGATGCCCTTAAAAAAGGAAAATTAACCTTACGACATTTCAAAATACAAATAGAAAATGCAAGTAAACAGTCTTCGATAGGAAAAATAGTTTCAAAAATACCTGGTGTCAGTGCATTGACTGGAAATCAGCCCATGTTAGAAGCAGAAAGCCAAAAAAACATGAAACGATTCATTGCAATCTGTAATTCAATGACTGACGAAGAATTAGATAATTCTCGGATAATCAAAGGCAAGCGTATCCAGAGAATAGCCAAGGGGTCAGGTACTTCACCTCAAGAAGTTAAACTACTCTTAAATCAATTTAACCAGGCTGCGAAGTCGCTAAAAATGATGCGAAAGATACGGGGTCGCCGAGGAGCTCCTCCAGGAGGAATCCCGCCAGGGATGGAGGGATTATTTGGTTGAAAAACAAGGAATAAAGGATGCTAGGAAAGGAAAATTACAAACAATATTAGGAAAAATAGAGAATGCTCCGACCGGGATTTTCCGACTACAAACGGCCTGTTTGTTTCCTTTGAACCCGGGTCACAGGGGAACTCCTGAGAGCCCCATATCTAGTGGACTTCATTGAGAGCCCTGAATGATGGGCCGAGCTACACTATCGGAGCAGTGGGCTTTTCTTTACATATCAATTCTGAACGTGATTGGTCTTAATTGAGTTGTGCTGCAAATATACATCTGTTTATGCTAAGGGAAGTCGAATAGATGCTGGGGAGGGGATTTTCAAAAAGTAAATCGCAATTTACCTTATTTTGAACCCCCGACTTCGGGATGTCTCGTCTGAAAGCGCGATTCTTGCCCTTGGAAAGTTATGAGTATTCATCTCAGATTATGAGTCCCGCGCTATCGGCATTCTGACTATAGACAGTATGATTATACCAGGCATCGCCATGATAATATTGTTATTACCATTTAAGCCACCCCAGCACATATGATTCGGGGATAAGACCCTACACGAAGGGGTATCTAGCAATTTTCCTTGCATTGTGTCTAGGATTTTAAGGTTATGCAGGAACTAGATGTTGAATATCTTTAAGAGAGGATTAATTTAAAAAATTGAGAAAGAAGGGACAGACTTGAAGGCATATTTAACAAAAAGGTAATAGAGGCCTTTATTTCAAATATAGCCCCGGTGGTGTAGTCTGGCCTAGCATTGATGGCTGTCAAAGGTGTATCAAGCCTGATAGTCTGCTGATCCCATCCGACTCGGGTTCAAATCCCGACCGGGGCGCCAGACACCTAAGGGCGCATAGCTCAGCCAGGTAGAGCGACAGGCTTTTAATGATTAAGTTTCTATATTTAACCTAAAGATACCTGTTGGTCGGGGGTTCAAATCCCTCTGCGCCCGTTCTAATTATGAACTTTAGAAAGTAAATTTAAGACTATATATATTACTCTGATTTAATGCATTTTCAGAGTAGAGAAGTGTTTTAATCTCTAGTTTTGTTGGTATCAAATCTGAGTCTGTTGTGTCGTGCTCTCATAGGAAGGTAATTTTATTATTAATAGTAATAATAGTGCAACTATTGTCATAATCCCTCCATACATGAATGCAAAATTAACTTCTAAATCATATAAGTATCCAGCAATCACTCCCCCTATGATTCCGGCAAATCCCACCAGAGTCTGTAATAACCCTAGTCCCGTCCCTTTAAGATCTTGAGGAAGTAAATCAACTGCAAATGCTTTCTGAATACCATCTGTTGCTGCATTAAAAGCACCATATATTCCAAAGAATAAGAAAAGAAGTATAAAATTTGTTGTAAAGAGGAAACCAAAACATGTAATGGCAAAAAGAGTTAAACCAATAGCAAAAACAGGCTTTCGTCCATATTTATCAGACCAACTTCCAAAGGGAATGGATAAAACTGTATATATAATATTAAACCAAATGAAAATGATTATTGGAACGGTTATCAGAATGATAGCTGGAGCTGTCTCATCAATTCCTAAAACAACAGTTTTAGAATGGAGGATGAAAAGAAGAATAGTAAAATTACCCAACCCAAAGATAATGGAGACTATTAAGAACTTGTAATAACTTTTAGGTAACTCCCTGATATTTTGAAGCAAACTTCCCTTATGCCTCTCTTCCTCAGGAATGATACCTGTTGATTCTGATAGGAAAAATATCGGAATAACAGCAAGTAGCGATATAAACGCAGAAATGATGATAATGATTTTGAGAACTTCAAGTTCACTAATTAAAACATTAAAGAAGAAAAAAGCAATTATTAACGCAAGAAATGATCCAATAATTGCTCCTGCGGTGTCCATCATTCTATGAAATCCGAAAGCCTTTCCTCTCATTTCTAATGATATAGAATCAGCTAGTAGGGAGTCGCGGGGTGCACCTCGAATTCCTTTTCCCAATCTTTCAGTTGGTTTTAAGACTAACACCTGCTCCCAAGAGTTCGATAAGCCTATCCCCAGTTTCGCTAAAAATGGGACACCATAACCTACCGCTATTAACCCTTTTCTCCTACCAGTCTTATCAGCAAGGTATCCAGAAAAAACTTTCACAATATTTGCGATTGCATCTCCTAAACCCCCAATAAATCCAATTACAATGCTAGAACCACCTAAAGCAGCAATGAAAAGAGGTAATACTGGAGTCATCATTTCCCCAGAAATGTCCGCAAAGAAAGAAACAAATCCTAGTAGTAGTACATTTCCTGTAAACCATGCACGAGTGTTATTGTTCTGCGTATCCTTTATATGCTCAATCTTATTCAAAACTCTCATCTCTAAGTGTTTATTAAATGATACAATGGCACTATAGTATTCAAAAAGCTGATTAATCCTTGAAAAACAAATCAAAAAAGACTCACTCGATATTAATAATTATTTTCCACTCAAGTGGCTTATATATCATTTTAGAAAAACAGCTGTTAAACTATTCTCAAGGAGCAGTCTTTACGATGAAAGTTACATTGATAGGAAAATCAAATTTCGCAGGAATGATTGCAAAAGCTGTTTCAGAGTCGGTTTTTATTGAAGTTGAGGAGAGAACTTTTCCTGATGAGGAAGTTTGTCCACGATTGTTAATATCAAATGAAGAGCAACTAAAGGGGGCTCATGCTGTCATTGCTATGCAGCTAAAGGCATGCCAACCAAAGAACCAATACCTAATTTCACTTCTCTGGACACTCTATAATGTGAAACGATACAAACCTGCACGAATCTCTTGCATTATGCCTTATCCTCTCTATTCGAGACAAGATGAGGAATTTCGGAAGGGGGAACCCATATCTTATCATTATCTAGCTTCAGCTCTGGAGTCTGCAGGTGTTAATACTTATGTGACATTCAACTCACATATTTATGGTAAGAGAGAGATTAATCAGATTTTCACCAAGTCTCGTGCATTCGACCTCTCGGCAATTCCAGTTTTGGGAAATGAACTAAAATCCCTTCTTTCGTCTCCTCAGGAGGCCATTTGTCTTGCTCCAGATGAAGGTGCACTTTTTTTGGCTGAGGAACTTGCAAATTCTATAAATACGCCATTCTTTACTGCCATTCAAAAGTTCAGAAACCCAGATACCGGAGAAATATCACAAAAATTAGAAAATATAGCTTTTGAGATTGAAAATCAGTCTATTGTCATCATTGACGATATAGTCAGCTCTGGAAAGACCATGATTGGCGCTGCGCAAATAGTAAAAGAAAAGGGTGCAAAAAATGTGATTTTCGCTTATATTCATGCAGTTCATACTTCTAAGAACTTTTCAATAATGCAAGAAGTCAATCCTACTCATACTATCGCAACTGATACAATTATGACCGATTTAAGTGGACTTACAACAATAAGTGTTATTCCTCTCCTTAGTAACTGGATTAAAGAAAATACTTAATGAAGTATCATAATAATACTTCTTAAAAAGAAAAATCAGGATTCATGGTTATTTTGATATTTGTCAATTAAGTCTCGAATGGCTGAACGTACAAATTCAGAACGATTTGGATATTTTCCATTCCTAACAAGTTCAGCCATGGCATCTATTAACTCTTCTTCTATATAAAGGGTTACAGTTCGAATCTTTTACACCTTCAGGAATGAATAACACAGCTGTAAAAATGTCTCAGATCTTAAAAAAATGTTTTGCAGAGTAAAGTAGTTCGGATTATATTAAGATGAAAACGTTAGAAAAGGGCAAAAAATCAATTCATATTCTAAATTATGGTTGTAGTGCTAATCGGGCCATCGCAGAAGGGATAATCGGTATTTTAGAAAGACATGGATACCCTCTAACTAAATCTATTAAAGATGCTGAAGTAATCATCGCTAACACATGCGTTGTAAAACAAAATACAGAGCATAAAATGAAAAGTATGCTTTTATCTTTATCAGAGACTAAAGAAATCATTGTAACTGGCTGTTTACCTGTTGTTATGCGGAATTGGGTTACAAAAAACTTACCACGCGCGAGAATTCTGTTCCCAGAAGCTGCGAATCAAATTCAAGACCTTTTAGAAAGTAAGTCTGTGCAAGAAATCAAGATAAGTAGCCCTCAAGTATGGTCTCAACTCTACACAGAAGAACGATTTCGCTACAATCCAGTAATCACAACGATCGAGATAGCTCGGGGGTGTTTGGGTTCATGTGCTTTTTGTATTGTTAAAAATATTAAGGGCAATGTTCGCTCACGCTCCCAAGAATCAATCATAGCGGAAATACAGGCTGCAACAACAAATGGAAGTAAAGAAATATGGCTCACTTCGCAAGATACAGGCGTTTACGGGTGGGATCTTTCACCTAAATTACAAATTCCAGATCTAATTAAATCTATTACCCAATTAAAAGGAGATTTTTTCATACGATTAGGAATGATGACTCCAAATACATTAAAAAACTTCTTTGATCCCTTAGTCCAGCAATTATGCAACCCAAAAGTGTTTTCCTTTCTTCATTTACCGATTCAGTCTGGATCTGACCCAATTCTAGAGAAAATGAGAAGAAAAGAGACCAGTCAATATTTCATTGACCTCGTTTCTCAATTGCAACAAAAAGTCGATGAATTTGTCCTAGCAACCGATATAATAGCTGGTTTTCCTGGAGAGACTCAAAACGATTTCGAGGCAACTAAAAGACTTATACGTGAAATTAAACCTTTAATTGTAAATATTTCAAAATACACTGATCGTCCAGAAACATTAGCATCACAGTTTTCACCCAAGATCCCAACACAAGTCAAAGCTAGCCGTAGTAGGGAATTGACCAAATTAGTACATTCGATCACTCAAAAAGAACTGAAAAAATGGCTGGGATGGAAGGGAATAATTCTGATTGATGAATTTGGAAAACACTCCAAGCAATTCATTGGTAGAAATCCATCATATTTACCGATATTGATAGAAGATGGAAATCTTTCACTCGGACAGTTTTTGAAAGCCCAGGTAACAGATATTGGGTCTACTTATCTAATCGGGGAAAGAGAAAAAAATTCTCGTGATTTCTATTGAAAGAAAAATGCGGGGGATGGGATTTGAACCCACGTACATCTATATGACTGGATTGCTTATCAAAAAGCGATCTTAAGTCCAGCGCCTTTGGACGGCGCGACATGATATGATATACTAAGCTATCATCTAGCCCAATGAATGCCGCCTTTGACCTAGCTTGGCTACCCCCGCATTTTAGAGGTGTAATATTTCCACCGAGGGGGCAAGACACGCAGTATGAACATCAATATTTATCTTTTTTAAGGTGTGACTCTTGATTAGTAAATCAATAATACTTTGTTAAAAAGAATATCTTTACCATTAATGTGTCAATATTGCATAATCTAGGTTAATCAGATCAGAATAGGTCTTTAGAGTAGGTTAAATGGCATTACCCCTATTATCCATTTTTATTAGCGAATAGGATGTAATTCTCATCATTACTGGATATAAAAAGTCATTCAATGTTGAGATGATTTCATGAGTAATAATTCTCGCAATAATAATTTAAAGAAGAAGTTCAAGTGGGATTCTTTGTACATTATTCTAGTCGAACCAAGTAAACCTCAAAACTTAGGTAATATTGCAAGAGCTATGATGAACTTTGGTTTTTCAAATCTTCTTCTAATAAATCCTAAACTTGAATTGTCAGATTCAGAGATAAAAATTGTAGCCCGCCGTGCTGAAGTGATCATTAATCAAGCTCAGCTTGCTATGCATCTTCAGGATGTACGTGACGAATTTGAATTCTTAATTGGCACAACAGCTCGAATAGGGAGTGACTATAATTTAAAAAGGGTAGCAATTTCCCCAGAACAGTTGTGGAAAGAGGATTTTTGGTACAATAAACTGGGAATTGTATTTGGTAGAGAACAATCAGGATTATCTAATGAAGAAATAGATTTATGTGATCTACTGGTTACTATTCCTACCCATATGGCTTATTCTTCAATGAATATTTCACACGCGGTCGCTATTATATTGTATTTTCTTAACCAAAAGCTCCAGGAAATATCCCTTAATGATTCTGAAGGTAAACTAAAATATCGTGCAGCTTCTCATAAAGAAAGGCAATTACTGATGAATTACTTTGAAAAGGTAATTAAAATCACTGGATACCATCCTGAAAAACAGCATGTTGCATTACAAGCATTTACGAATATAATTTCGCGAGGATATGTCACAGGGCGTGAACTTAGTACAATGATGGGAGTTTTGAAATGGGTAGAACTTAAACTTCAGAATAGCCTCCAAAGGAATAAAAGAATTTATTAGTAAAGCAAGAAATTATACCTTTAGATAAAAAATGTCACTATTCACCTTTTTGCCTTAGGGTGATCAAAGAAAAAATTAATGAAAAAATTAATGACAAATAGGAAAACGGTGATTATATAGAGTCCCACCTATAATGGAGACGTTTATGGAAGAAGGAAATTATATAAATTACCTTGACTTGACAACCTTATCTAGCGCCGATAGTCCAGCCTGGTAAGACTCCTGTCTGCCACACAGGTGACCTGGGTTCAAATCCCAGTCGGCGCATGAGCCCTTTTTTCTATCTCAGAAGGAATTTCCTATTATATTAAACTTTAACCTTCAAAACACCTTTTTTCGAAAGGAATCCCATCCGCGCATGGGTACAGGGATTAGCTTCTCATTTTGAGACACGAAGACACCTTGTGCTTCTATACATTTTCCTATAATAAAGAATTGGCAGTTATTTTGGTTGAAAACATTTTCTAACTTATTTAATTTAGAAGGGGGAACAGTAAAAATGAGCTCATACTCCTCACCACCAAACATTGTTGTTTCTAAGATTGCATTAAATGAACCCAGAAGAGGTTCTACTTCAGGGTGGATAGGTAGGTTATATATGACAATACCTGTATCGGAAGCCTGAGATAACCAATGTAATGAAATTGCTAATCCATCAGAACTATCTATCGAAGATGAGGCAATTTCATATTCACTAAGTAATAATCCTTCTCTTAGCTTCGGTTGGGGCTCGTAAAGCCGCGTTTTACTGAGTTCAAGAAGGCTGTCAGGGAAAATATCATGTTTGTTGGCCATGGGAGATAATAGATAATCCAATCCGATAGAGGTCAATCCAAAATGGCCTGTAACGCAGACTAAGTCTCCGTTTTTTGCGTCTCTTCTAGTTAAGATTTTTCCCGTTTCTATAGAGCCTATTCCTACTCCAGTTAAGACAGTTTCGGCTGAAGAGCCCAGATCGCCGCCAAAGAATTTTGCGCCATATTTATGACTAGTGTTTTGGATTGCAGCTACCAGTTCTCTGAGTTCGTTTTCTTTCATAGATCCTTCTAAGACTAACGATGATATGAATAATTTAGGTGTCGCCCCTTTCGCTGCTAGATCCGAAAATGTTATTGCTACTAGTTTTACTCCCAATTGTTTCCACGTCTGTTGTGGTAAAAAATCTGAATCCCTCGACATCGTATCAACATTCACAATAACATACGGATGGACATTATTATACAGGTAAGCATCTTCATTGGTTCCAAGAAGGGTAGAAACATCAATATATTGTTGTAGGAGATTAATGATCTTCGATTCTCCCAAATTCTCAAGTTTTTCCATTTGCATACATGGTTCTCGTTCCAGTATTTTTATTTTCACTTTTTGTTCACAGTTTACGTGAAAGTAAATGAGTGAAAGTACAACCGAAAGCCATGAAACCTCCGAAGCTAAGTTAAGGGCATTTATTCAGCCGATAGTTTTCGTCCTTGTGATTGCTATTGTCTTATCATTATTCACACTTGATTACTACGCAATGATAGAACAGGATAACCCAAATTATACTCGCCCTGATATTTCCCCAATTCCAGAAAATCCAGAGGATCCAGGTGGAATTGCTTACGGAGCAATTCTAAATATGATTTTTTACGTTACATTAGCCTTTATTGGTGGGATCGTAGTCTTAATTATAATAAAGAAAGGATTCATGCAGTTATTGGTCTATTTCTTCGCTGCGATGATGGGATTCAGCTGGTTTGTCTTTGGAGCATTTTATGGGGGAATCATTTCTTTTAATGTTATCAACTTCTTGTGGAAATATTTACCCAATCTCATAAGAGGTTGGATCAACACACTTTTTATACCATTACTATACCTTTTTGCAATAATTTTAGGAGTATTAGGTATCATCTCATTTGGTATCCAGAGTTTCGATAGAATCTGGTTTCGTAACCTGATGATGATCTTTTTTGGTGCTATGATTGGCTCAATGTTAGCTATACATCTTGGTCTCCTTACTACTATATTAATCTTAGTAGGGTTGTCATTATATGACATTTATGCTGTTTTTCGTGGTCCTTTGAAAGGAATTATTGACCACGGCCGGGAAACTGCTGAGGAATATGAAAAAGCCATGAATTCTCAAAATGGGTATGAATATGAGAAAGTTCCTTTGTTACCAGCTCTTCCAGTCTATTCCACTCCTTTAATAAATATAGGCCTTGGTGATTTTGCATTTTTCAGCATGCTGATAAGTGTTGCTGTTGTGATAGGCGTTGAATTAGTTACTCCAATTCCTCTCATCACAGCGCTCACTGGACTTTTTGTGGGTGCGTATTATACTTTCAAGTTTTTGAAAAAAGAAAGAGCTTTACCTGGCCTCCCACTTCCTATTTTTGGAGGATTAGGATGTTTGGTATTAGGTGTCTTAATATCTCTAGTATTAGGTTTTTCAACTCTTGATTCAATTATGGCTCTCTTTGGCTAAACTAAAGCTATACTTATCTTTTCAAAACATACTATTCTTTAACTTCTACATCGCAAAGAGAGCTTCTCTTTCAAGCTGGATAAGATACTCATTTACTTTTGTTTCAATATCAATGCCCAATTGCCCAGCTAAGATGATAGAATTTAAAAAAGCCGTTATAATTTCTTCAGCTACTTTCTCGTTGTTTAGAAGGTTGGGATCCACCATTTTTTGGAGAGAATTCACCAATCTTGGATTGAAAAAGGGGGATTTCAAACTATAACTTCCTGTGAAATGATTAATCAATGTTCTTACTCGATCTTGAATCTCTGATACACTCATGTAATACTGCATTGGGGTTTCACCATATCCGAATTATTGTTTCATTTCTCCTATGGATTTTTCTCATTTATTAATGTTTTCTGGAAATAGTATGGAGATAACTAAACATACCACAGGTTGCGATTTGGATTTATTCCTCTTTTTTGTCGTTGTAACTCATATTCTACACTCGAAATCGAGGGGGCGGGGGGGTAACAAGTCAATCCTTCCAAAAGGATTGGATGATATACAGTAGCAGTTTATTTTTGAAGCAGGATAAACAATCTGTAGATTATTAAAAAACATCGAGGTGCGTTTTGTAAATAATTCATGTTTATCTTGCAAGTAATAGAGAGAAGAATTGAAATACACTCTTATATTGAATAGTGTTTTTACGAGATAGCTTCATCACCATTATTCTCGTTATTTCTAGCCTGATGTTCATTATGAATTGTCTCTTATATGATAATGATGATTTTAGGTTATTATAAACATTTATGATTTAGAAGGCGTTGATTTTTACTCTAAACCTGTAAATTAGGCTTCCTTTTCACAAGAAAGAATATAAATTTTTATAAAATCTCTTGAAATAGTCACATTTAATCACCATTTTCAAAAACTACCTTTCGATTCTATAATTATAGGTGGTCTATAGAAAAGGAACTTAAAACGATGCCAATCACCGATCCTGAGAAGCGAGACATTGTACGAAAAGCATTACTTGAGATGACGATATGTAGAAAATGCTATGCTCGAAATCCTCCAGGTGCGACGAAATGTCGTCGATGCCGCTCTAGAAGACTACGTCCCAAGAGAAAAGAGAGAGCAGGATAGCTCTTTTTGCTGTATAAGGATAGGAAAAGCCGTAATCCTTATAATCTCCCTCGTTGTCGCCTTGATCAGCATGCTGAATTTGTTTGGGGTCTCCATTTGCGTGTTTATGATGGAAGTTTAGGGGAAGGGGGAGGATCTATTCTTCGCTTAGTGACCTCCTTTGCTCTTGTGATGCAAGAACCCGTCAAAATTGTTGATATCCGCAAAAATCGCCCAAACCCTGGACTCCAAACACAACATCTTGTGGGACTTCGTGCATTAGCTGATTTTTGTGGTGGTGAATTAGAAGGGGATCATATTGGATCAGGAACAGTTTTCTTCACCCCAGCTAACTCTTGGAATTCAGATTTGAAGATTTCTGTTACAACAGCTGGTAGTATTGGATTGATTTTGCAGTCTCTTCAGGTGGCTATTCTTGGAGTCAAGAATCATTCTCTTAAGGTACAGATTCGAGGTGGGGCAACTTTTGGAAAATGGGCTCCTACTATTCCCTATGTTAATCATGTCACTTGGGAAATCCTTCGTCAATTGAATTACAATCTTGAGATTAACATTCTTCGCCATGGGTTTTTTCCTAAGGGAGGAGCAAAAGTTTTAGCTACAATTCACTCTCCTTCTTCTTTTAAAGGATTGAATCTTGAAGTATTTAAAAAGCCAAAAATCGCAAATGTTCTATCCTTCGAAACAAAACATCTTCAAAGAGCGCGAGTTGCAGAAAGACAAGCAAACACAATTGTCACAAACCTGCAAAAACAGTCTATAGATTCCGAAGTGGTAATGGAATCTGTTGAAGCAGATAATCCTGGTTCAGGAGTTTTAGTCTTCTCAAAAGCCGAAAATAATGTGATTGGTGGGGATTTTATAGGTGAACGTAAGCTATCTGCAGAAACAGTGGGTAAAAAAGCTTTTGAACGTTATATTACAACTCTTAATAGTCAAAGTACTATTGATCCGTTTTTAGCAGATCAAATTCTACCTATTATAGCAACAGCTTCAACATCGAGTGTTTTTTACACCCCATATTTATCCAACCATACCAAAACTAATATCAAGCTGATAGAAGAATTATTAGGAGTTGTTATTACCACAGAGAAGCTTGATACTCGATTTAAGGTTTCTATTGATGTTTAGCTAGTTGTGTTTCATCACTTATCCATTTTAAATATGCTTTACTTCCTGTCTGAATTGGATAAACCACAAAAGCAGGTAAACTGTAGGAATGAGACTCTTGGATCATGGATTGGATTTTTTCAACTAAAAAATCTTGAGTTTTACCCCATAGAATTACTTCTGTTGCTTCTTCAATTTCTCCTTTCCACCGATAAATCGAATGAACCCCCTGAATCAAATTCACACAAGCTGCAAGTTTTCTCTCTAGTAAGAGGCGTGAAAACTTTTTTGCTTCATCTAAATCATCAAATGTGGTGTAAATTGTTACATGCATACCTATTCCTTCTAATTTTACTTTTTTAAATATCCAAACCGGTGTACCTTCTTACAATTCAAACATAAATATTGAATTTGTTGTTTTTTACTATTTAAGCGAATTTTAGCAGTTTTGATGCTTAAAGGTGAACAGCATGACCGACAAAACAAAAAACGATATTGTCGTGGAATATGAAACCGGCTTCTTTTCCCGATTTTTCGAGCTGAACGGAATAACTCTTGAGAATGTAATGGATCAGTTAAGCGAATCTTCAGACTCTCCTCTGTAAAAAATGTTATCGCTTCTTGAGTAAGAAACCGAATTTCTTGTTTCTCCTGAGACCTTTTCCGTCTTTTTCGACGATGGGACGATACCAGATCAATGAACACCTCTTTTTCAGTTCCTAGTTAAGGGATACAAGGTTTAATCAGATTTAATATGTTTTTGATTTGCTATTCTACAAAACCTAAAATCTTGCTTAACTCTTTTAGCTCTTGTTTCATAGTTTATCTTTTTGCTAACAAACCTTTTTAATTTGAAGCAAGGGGGGTTGTATTGCCGATAAAGGGCTGTATTTCATGAGGATCTGCTCCGATAGTGTAGCTCGGCCCATCATTCCGGGCTTTCGCCCCGAATCTGGCTGAATTCGATATTGAATCCACGCGGAAGGACCCGGGTTCAAAGGAAACAAACAGATCGTTTGTAGTCGGAAAATCCCGGTCGGAGCATTCCTTTTCGTATAAAAACTCCCCTTATCTCAAAGTGATTAAATATGAGTAGACCGTTAGATGTATTAACAGCCGCCCTCAATAAAAAAGTAATCCTTAAAGTACGCGGTCATCGTGAAATCCGTGGGATCTTACGAAGTTACGATCCGCATCTAAACTTATACCTTGAAGACGCGGAAATGATTTATCCTTCTCAAGAAGAAGATGATCAGGAGTCAGTAACTGAAACATTAGGAAATATTATCCTTAGAGGAGATAATGTAATACTTATTTCTCCACCTTAGAGAGAATTTGATTGTTTATTATCATATCAATTCACTAAATAACGAGTTGTAAAAGATGACAAAAGGAACTGCAGCACGGGGAAAACACACAGCCAAACGAACTCATATGCAATGTCGAAGATGTGGTAATCACTCATACCACAAACGAAAGCAGAAATGCGCATATTGTGGGTATCCCAGCCCAAAATTACGACGATATTCTTGGGCACGAAAAAATTTTAACAAATACCGGCGGATCGATTAAGAATACTCTTAGTTTTATACTCCCATAAAAGTAAAAATTTTTAATCACTTGCTAGTATTGACTGACTTACTTCGTATTTGCTACTGCCGAGGTAGCTTAGAGTTTGCTTTCATAAGTAAATGAGAAACCCGGGAGAATCACCATCCTTTATTGGTCTATTATCCCGTCAGCGCTGGACTGAAGTCATGGATTTATCTGCATGATGGAGATCCAGTTGTCGTGCGTTCAAATCGCACCCTCGGCATACTTCCTTTTCTTCTGACAAATAAAATTGAAACAATCTCAGTTTCTTTGTACAGAAACAAGTATGAGCTAAGATTAGAAAGAAAAAATTTGATTGGAATAGTTTTCTTAAAGGATAGAAATTACATAAAGAGAATTAAAGCATCCTGCTGTTGAATTTTTGGGTGCCTTGTATGACGAAACCTCTTATTACATTCTCTTTAGGTGGAAGTATCATCAATCCTGGCGAAATTAATAAAAAATTTCTTAAGAGCTTCTCTATCATGATTAAAGAGCTCATAAATCAATATAAATTTATGATTGTTTGCGGTGGGGGGAAAGTTGCTCGAGAATACATTAAAGGACTACCTGAAGAATTAACTGAAGGTGAACGGGACTATATGGGAATTGCTGCAACTTGGTTAAATGCTCGTTTATTATCTTACTATTTTAAAGGGTACAGTTCTCCAATTTTACCTACATCTGTGAAAAATTTAATGGAACACCTTCAATCGTACAATATTGGAGTATCAGGAGGATTTTTAACAGCTATTAAAACAGATGAAGATGCTGCCATTTTAGCAGACTTATTTGGGTCTCCAATTCTTGTGAATGTCACGAATGTTGATGGTATTTATGATAAAGATCCAAATCAATACTCTGATGCCAAAAAATACAGCAATTTAACATATTATCAGTTTTATGAAATTGTGTCTCCCCTCTCATTAAAAGCTGGGTCAAATGCTCCGTTTACTCTTATTGCTGCTAAAATATGTGAACGAACAAATATTCGTGTCATTATTACTGATGCAAATGTGGAAAAAATCAAAAAAGCAATCCAAGGAAAAGATGTTGGGACTGTAATACAGAATCTATGAAAAGCTGATGTTCTCCAAAAATCACATTCCTTGTGGTGATTCAAAGCCCCCAACAGTATATCCTTATTGTCTTCCCGCACAAACATACGGAACAACATTATTTTGGGCTGAAGAATACTGGGCTGTTATGCAAATTCAAGAGTTTAAAAAGATTTATCCATATGTTGATTTTTCAGGACTTTTTGATCCATATTTCACAAAAGAATTATTCTCCTATCTTGTACAACCTATCCACAGTAGCATCATTGGTACAAATAAATTTAACGATATTATAAAATTCAAATGGGAGGATAAACGCCAATTCATTAATATCGCAACTTCACACGCTCCCTCTCGTTATATAGCTCAAAACTATAAGCGAAGATTTAGAGATGAATTTGGTATTGTCACATTTGATGCTCATTTTGATTTTACAGAGTCACTTTCTCCACATGGAGCTTGGATTATCAAAGAGCTAGCAGGGATAACTACTGTAATTGGAGGTTGGGCTGAAACTCATCATGATTTTGATACACTTACATCTTCCTTTGCTTTCATTGAGCCAAATCTAAAACAAATAGGTAAAAATGCTGAATTTCTTAATTGGTTGAGAGGAAAAAAGATATACATCAGTTTTGACTTAGATTATTGTCAAGAATCTCAAATCAATTTCTTAGGGTACTCAAATTATTGGCATAGGAACAAGGTCATTGGTCATTCGATGAATTTAAAACAGATGCTTGCAGAAAAGAATATTAAAAATCAATTATCAAGACCATATCTCTTGGGGAAATTCTTGGGTTTTTTTTCGAATCTAGAAACTTTTATTCGACTTAAGAAAACCAGCTTAAAAAATCAAACAGACAATATATTAACAACATTAAGAGCTCTAATGCAGTTATTACGCAAAACCTCGGCTACTCCTCTCTGTATTGACCTAGTTGAATACTCTCCCGTGTGTGATTGGCAACAACTGACGATTACTGAATTAATAGAAAATTATCAAAAATACCTTGCAGTATTTAATTCCTAACTAATGATTCTTTATGATACACTAAATACGAGAAATATTCTAGAACATGATCAAATAACTTTATTTAATGTCAACAATAACAAATTAGGCAAGTCTAAAGTGAAAAATTAGAAATCCTCAAGAATTTGCGAAATTTCTTGAAAAAAACAGGTTAAAGGAGGTCACAGAAGCAAACATATGGAATTTGTATATGTACGTATAGAACAATACGGAATTAAAACAATTAAATGAATCATTACACCATTGATATATTCCCCTACAAAACCATCTACTCGTACTCGCCAACTTGTTAGTGCAAGACCTCACCTTTAATAAAAATGAGGGAAACTGCACACATAAGCCTCTAATTGCTGTTTCTTGAACTGATGATGGTAGAAGGGTCTAAGGTTTGAGATAAGAAGATTTGAACGCAATAACCTCGTGTAAAGGAGGTACCCTTATAACAATGAGCTTTAAACAATACAAACTTGAAAGAATGCTCACCAATTTACAGGAAAAGGAATCTCCTGATGGAAGTACGTGTTTAATTTCCCTATATGTGCCCCCTGATCGAACGATAGCCGATTTTGTCCAAGAATTAACTGATGAGGTAGGTACTGCCACTAATATTCGGAGTAAATTTACACAGAAGAATGTCATCTCAGCATTACGAAATGTTATTGGAAAGCTTAAGTTATATGGGCATAAATCACCAGCATCAGGGATAGCAATTTTTGCAGGCGCAACCGCGGATTCAGGACATAAGGACTACAAGATTGAGTCATATATATTCGAACCTCCCCAACCTATTTCTCGTAAGTTGTATGTGTGTGATAATCGCTTTCATGTTGAATATCTCATTGATCGTTTGGTTGAAAAAGAAACATATGCCTTATTGGCTATTGATAGCGCAAAAGCCACAATAGCAACACTGAAAGGGGATCAAATCGAGATTTTGAAGAGTACCCGAAGCGGCGCTGCAAAAAAGCATCGTAAAGGAGGTCAGAGTAGCGTCCGGTTTGCGAGATTGAGGGAAGAGGCAGTTGCACGTTTTTTAAAACGTGTCGCAGATGATATGAAACAGTTCTTCATTGAGGATACTCGTTTTGAATTAAATGGTGTGATTATTGGGGGACCTGGACAGATAAAAGATCAAATTATTGAGTATTTTGATCCGCGCTTGAAAGAGAAAACTCTGGGGATTAAGGATTTAGGATATGGAGGAGATAAAAGTGGGATTAATGAACTTGTTGCAGAATCACAAGATATTCTGGAAGGGGTGACTCTCATCAAGGAAAAACAACTGGTACGTCAATTCCTTGATGCGTTAACAGAGGGAAAAGCGAATTATGGGGAGAAGGAAGTTCGTGAAAATCTTTTAATGGGAGCTGTTGATATTTTATTAATCTCTAAAGGTATAGATTTAGTCCGAGTAGAAGCTGAATGCCAAAATTGTAATTATAGGGAAGAAAAAACATTGAAGACCTCCGAGGTGGAGAATTATTTAACCCAGCTAAGTAAGCAACAATGTTCTCGATGTAGAGTAAACAAGTGGGAAATAAACCAGAAAGATCTTATCATGGATTTGGGTGATTTAGCAGAGAAAACTGGGGCAATTATAGAAATTATTAGCCCACAAACTGAAGAAGGACGGCAGATACAAAGTTTCGGAGGAATTTGTGCAATTTTACGGTATGTTTCTTCTTAAAAATTCTTACAAAGAAGAAATGCGCCGACCGGGATTTGAACCCGGGTAGCCAGCTATCTCCTCTTTAATGGGAATGGAAGGCTGGAGTCCTAACCAGACTAGACTATCAGCGCTAGGAATTGAGTTATATTTCCTTTTTAGAGTTTAAAAGGAATATATTATGTTTTTTGGGTTTTTCCTTCAATTTAAGATAGTATAATGGTAATTCTTAAGGATTATTACTTATTTAAGGTAGTTTGTATTCTTTTCATTATTAGCTTTATAAAAATTCATAGCTGAATTGAGCTGAGAATTAGGAATCCTTTTTATCATGCATATACACTTTAAACGCAACTTCTCATTTCGTAAGTAATTTTCTAACTATATTTTGATGTTTTTATGCCTGTTTAAGGCAGAGACATTTCTGTAAATAGATAAAATATGAAATCCGCCTCACAAAACAAAACTTTTACATTTATTTCTTTCAATTCTTTTTGAATTACTCATACTGACTTATTTCAATTATAATAAAATCTTCTAAAAAAGTCAAAGAAAGACGTTCTTATGGAACTTTTTTTAAACTCCCTTTTTTAAGGCAAGTTCGATTAATAAGGCCGTAATTTGAACCCAATCTCTGGAGTAAGGAAAAATAATGTCCCTAAATCGTACCCGCTGCTTAATTACTGGTATTGTTTCGTTGATTCTCATTTGCAATGTCATCACCAGCATAATGACTTTCACTCTACTACATTCAGGCAGCAACAGAATCCAAATTTTCCAAGATGATGCTAATACTCAATCAAGAATCTTACCTACCGAAATTAAAATAGAGAAAGCGATTTTACAAAATACCACTACAGTAATAACTAATACAACAACAGAAATGACAGAAGGGACAAATGAAACAGAAACTGAAGCTTATCCCCCTTGGAAACCTCATATAAATATACTAGGGAATAAATTATATCTGTATGACAAAAATCTCTTCTATCCTCTTGCTCTACTTTTCTCCATATTAGGCATTTTATCAACCCTATGGCTAATTTTCTTTGTAGAAACAAGTAAAGAAAGAACAATTCGAGAGCGAATTATTGGATCTACAATTCGGCTTGTTTTTATGAGTCTATTTTTAAGTCTCGCTCTATTTTTCTGGATTCTTTTTGAACCAATTTAATATCCCTTTTTATCCCTTGGAATCAAAACCTCAAGCAGTGAATAATAAGAAATAACTTCATATCTAAAACCGATTTGTCTAAACACACTCTTTTTTGACAGTTAATCATATTTTCTGCCAACTAGATGAGTTTTCCTTGATTTGAAAAAACCATCCAACCATAAGCTTTTTTAATAGCTACTCTGAAAGTCACATGATTTTTTTCCTGTCTTTGCAATTGTAATCAATTGTTAGGAAGAAATCGTTTGACGCTTCTAGATCATTATCTTCAAGAGGAGAAATCTTATTGGAGCATACAGGCTCTTCTAAGAAAGGCAATTTGTAAGGGGAAATGGGTATTGCTTTATGGCAGCCGAGTAATTGCTGTGTCTGAATCTCGAGATGAAATTGTAAATCATTTCCATGATATTTCCGAAAAATTAGATCCTCGGCACCATCTTCCAGGAGCAATATGTGTTCAGGTAGGAAATGAAAATAAATTTTATAGAATTCCGGTAGAAGGGGAAGAAGAAGGAGAAAAATCTGTTCCTCCCATAAAACTAGTACATATGTTCTAATGGATCATTTTTCGGTTGAATTTTTACTCAACAGTCACAGTCTTGGCTAAATTCTTTGGCTTATCAGGATCAAAACCACGTCTAACGGCAGCATAATAGGCTAGCATTTGAAGAGGTAAAATGTGTGTTACTGGCCTAAGCTGTGGTATAAATGCGGTGGGTAGAGAAAAAGAATAATCAGATCGGTTTATAATATTATGATACCCTTCTGTTACAGAGATGATGTAAGCGCCTCGAGCTCTCATTTCCTCAGTACTACTTAACATTTTTTTAGCTGTCCAATCATTTGGAGCAATTATAATAACTGGAAAACCAGGCTCCACTATTGCTATAGGTCCATGTTTACTTTCGCCTGCAGGAAAAGCTTCAGCATGGATATATGAAATTTCTTTTAATTTCAAAGCGCCTTCTAGAGCAACTGGCATATTTAATCCCCGAGCAAGAAAATAGGCATGTCTCTGGTTTGAAATCAGTGATGCTAATCGTTTGGCTTTGAACTCATTTTGATTAATAATCGTACGAGTAATCTGAGGTGTCTTCGTAACTAAATTGTTGACAGTTTGAGAATATTCAGTTGTGTTTAAAAGACCAGCATCATACTCTAATTGAAGTGCTAGGCGGGCAAGGAGAGTCACCTGCGCAGTATGAGTTTTTGTTGCAGCAACACCAATTTCTGGTCCTGCTTTAGTATAGAGAGCAATGTGGCTTAATCGTGGGATGGAAGAATCAATCACATTTGCTATTGAAATAATTGAGGCGCCTAAATTACGAGCAGGTGATACACTTTTCATTACATCAAGTGTTTCCCCAGATTGGCTAATAGCAATGATTAAAGTATCTTTATCAACCAGATTCTCGTAGGTTTTATATTCTGAAGCAATTACCTTATATAATGGCTTTTTCCCTAGAATTCGTTGAAACTGATTATAACCCGTCAGTCCTGCGTGATAACTCGTCCCACAAGCCAAAAAGATGATCCTTTCTGCCTGTAGTATTTTATTAGAGGCCTTTTCGATCGTTGCTGAATCAATATTTAAAGTATTTTTTAGAGCAATTGGTTGTTCATGAATTTCTTTCAGCATGAAATGGGGATAACCACTTTTTTGAGCGCTTTCAGCTGTCCAAGATATAATGACTGGATTAGGTTGAATTCTGTAGCCATCTTTTTCGATATGGACGGCTTGTGGGGTTAATGTAGCAATTTCACCATTTTTAAGTACGATTACCTTTTTTGTGTACTCTAGAAACGCTGGAATATCACTTGCAGCAAATTTTGTATCATCTCGGACGCCAATCACCAATGGACTGTCTTTTCGGGCTAAAAAAATCTTATCAGGTTCTTTAGAATGGATTAAAGTGATAGCGTATGTTCCCTCTAGCTTGGCTATGACCCTTTTGAAGGCTTGAATGACTGATAAGTTAAGATCAACATTGTTTAATTCTTCCTCCATTAGATGAGCAATAACCTCTGAGTCAGTTTCTGATGAAAATTTATGACTCTTATTTCGAAGGTCTTCTTTTAGCTCAAGGTAATTTTCAATAATACCATTATGTACAAGTATAATGTTTCCTGTACAATCCAAATGTGGGTGAGCATTTTCTCGACTAATTGCCCCATGAGTAGCCCAACGAGTGTGACCAATTCCAATAGATCCTTGGAGACTCTCTAAAATTAGTCTTTTATTGACCTTATCTATAGCTCCAACATCTTTTAATACTTCAATCTTTCCATTATGAATAGTGGCAACACCTACACTATCATAACCACGATATTCAAGTTTTTTTAGACTACTAGTGATCATCTTAGAAACATTGGTCTTGGTACTAGTTGTTATTGCAATGATTCCACACATTTTCTCTGCTTCAGCCCTGGTTTTCGTTTGGATAGAAAGGTTGATAATTAAAAGAATAGTGAAAACATATTATACCCATACGAAAGGATTTAAATGTTTTCGCTTTAGCTTTTCTTGAAGTATTCATAAAACTTCATTTAGGAGGATGTAGAAAAAAGCTTCCAAAGAGGTAAGAATATACTTTACAAGTCCTTTCCTTATACAAATCATTTTTAATTAAAGAATAAGGTATCAAGACTAAACTTTAGATCCCACTGATCTAGTTATTTTTGGATCAGTGATAATTTGAAGAATCTAAACTGGCTCAAAATCTCATAAATATCTCCCTAGGGGATGAAATTTGATTGATACGGAATGCTCATAAAATATCACCCAAAATAGCGCATACTTTAGCTCACAATATACGATGGCAAATCATGGAACTATTATCTACCGATGAAACCCTGTATGCAAAAACTATTGCAAAAATCTTAAAGCTTTCAGAGCAAAAAGTCCATTATCACATGACTCAATTGCGTGATGCAGGTTTACTTGTTCCTATCGGAGTTAAATCGATAAAAAGAGGACGAGCAAAACTTTTCAAGCCTATAGCAAACCATTTCATATTATCCCTGTCAAAACACAACTCTAATAGCGATAAATCAGTATTTAATGAAATATTTCTAAAAGCTTTTTGTAAACGTCAAAAATTCATCGGTAAAATTGTTGTTGGAAGTGCTCAACCACACGGTAGATATGATGCAATCTCACGTGACGGTTTTCTCACCGGAGAGCTCTGTTGGTATTTAGGAAATCACCTCCCAATGCAAAGAGGCGTTGTACCCCGTTATATCAGTACAGATTTGAACCATGAAAAAGGTAATGGGAAGAAAAAAACTAATTTGATATTAATCGGAGGGCATATCACCAATACCCTCACCGCGCATTACAATTCTTTTCTAAAATCAAAGTTTAATATTTATTTTAGTGAGAGTCAAATAAGAAGCGATACTGAAGTTTTTCCCCATCCTACACATGGTTTAGTAACATTATTTAAGAATCCTGAGGCACCTAACTTCTGGGTTCTCATTCTAGCAGGTGTAGGTAGTTTGGGAACTCAGGCAGCAATTTACGCTATCGTTTCCGATCATTGTGAAATGGTAGAAGGAGGAACTGAATTTATAACAATACTGAAAGGAAAAAGTCAAGATGGAATTCGTGTTAACGGAGTAACCAAGATCATGAGAAAGTCCTTACCTTTAGATTAGTGATTAGTCGGAATTTTTAAGTGGAGAGATAATGTGTTGTAAGTTGTCAATTTAGAGCTCATTTTTATTTATCATGCAGATAAATTTGATGAAGAGATGGTATTAGGGTGTCTGAAGCTCAACAATTAATAAAAAATGCAATACAGCAAAAAAGAACAGTTCTAACTGTTCAGGAATCCAAGAAAATACTATTACAAGAAGATTTTCCTGTGAATCCGACAGGTTTTGGAACTAATTTAGATGAGGTTCTAGCTGAAGCTGAAAAAATTGGATTTCCAGTAGTGCTTAAGGTCAGTTCTCAAAATATTATCCATAAATCAGATTTTGGGGGTGTTGTTACTGGAATCCGTAATATTCAGGACCTTAAGGAGCAATATGCGATCATGGAACAAAAAATCGCCCAGAAAATCCCTGATGCACAAATAGATGGATATATTGTAGAAAAAATGGAATCTGGTATTGAACTCTTAGTTGGCTCGACTTTAGATCCTATGTTCGGGCCGATATTAGCATTTGGTCTGGGAGGAATTTATGTTGAGATCTTAAAAGACGTGGTTTTTCGACTAATTCCCGTTCAACGAGAGGATGCAACAGAGATGCTTTCTGAAATTAAAGCAGCGAAAATATTAGATGGAATTCGTGGTCAGCCACCTGTAGACAAAAAATCATTAGTCGATCTCTTGATGAAAACCTCTAACTTTATTGATAGTCACCCTGAGATCAAAGAACTGGATTTAAATCCAGTTTTCGCTACAGAGAATGGTGTATCGGTTGTGGATGCACGGATTATTCTGAAGGATCTTTAATCGTTCGTGAATACCAGAGTAAAAGAATGCATGAAATTGTCATGGTACAGCCCAAGAGTGATAGAATAAAAGACAGAATTGAAAAGATGGAATAAATGGATAAAAGTTCAAAATATTGAGCTATTAACAGTGGGATTAATCCTCCTGCTCCTATTAAAACGAGAAATCGGAATATTGATTCAAGCTGCTTGAAGTTAGTGATCTTTTTCTTTCGTTGGAAAATGTACCCAATAGGTAGACTGATGTTTAAACCTACCAGTACTGGAATTCCCATAATAATCCACGTTTCGCTTCCAATGATTGTGAATCCGAATATAAATACTAAAATTTGACTAAATAAAAAAGAACTCGGAATCAACACCAGCTCAAACCTTTGAAACGATGTCAGTGTTATCAAATAAAAGTTCCTCTAAATAATGGCTACAGAGCGATATTTATTGAATTTAATAAAGGATAAAAACTTGGCTTATATGACTGATAAAACATTTTTTACAACCTTTTTAACTATCGTTCAGAGGATTGATATGGCACAAAAATCAACATACCCTTTGAATTATATGCTAAAAGAGCTGCAATTACAAGTACTCATTCATTTCGAGATGAAAGGAAGTGTAGTCGAAAGGACTGGTGATAATCCTCTTGGTGATGCCCTAATCAATTCCAATTTCCTTGTTGTTCTTCGGTCCGATATGCCTCCCATGCCAATTCGACTCTCAAACAATGAAATTTATGAAATGATCTTACGTAACGATAGAGGAATTGTTGCTAAAGAAGGACGAGCTAATCGTTATCTCGTTGCCTTACGATTAGATGTCAATAATGTATTAGCAGCAATTGGAGATGATTTAGACCCAGGGATTATTTTATTCGAGCTTTTACAATTCTATAAAAATTATAAAGAGAATCTAAACAGCTAAATCTTAGAATGCATAGAAAACGAGCTGAAAATTCAATGAATTCTAAATCTTCAACACCAGAACAATCAAACATCACTTTAAGTGACCGTCTTAGTGCAATAGCCATTGTTTTAAGACCACAGCAGTATTACAAGAATTTTCTTATATTTTTTGGGCTATTCTTTTCTAAGAATTTGTTTAGAGTTGATCTTTGGTTTCCAATCTTATTGGCCTTTATTATTCTTTGTTTTACTTCCTCGTTAAACTATCTTGTGAATGATCTTCGGGATAGAGAAAGAGATCGTTATCATCCTGAAAAATGCAATCGTCCCTTCCCCTCGGGGCAAATTTCTAGTTTTTTGGGTGTTGTTGTGGCTTTATCCTTGTTTCTAATAATAATTATTCTCTTAATAATTCTTCCCCCCTCCCCAATCTTCCCATACACCACTGAAGAGATTTCATTATACCCAGGAGAACAAGAAGAGATAACAGAACATGCAAGTATTTCTATCCCCTCAAAAACCGCGTTTATTCTTGTTTTAGGAGGATTCTTCGTTACTAGTCAAGTTTATTCTCTATTTCTAAAACGAATTGTCTTTGCTGATACAATCATGATTTCTGTAAACTATGTTTGGCGAGCAATAGCTGGTGCTGTAATTATTAACGTATATGTTTCTCCTTGGCTTATTATTCTTTGCTTCATTACAGCTATGATGCTTTCCTTAGCTAAACGAAAAGGAGATTTCGCGGTATTAAAGGAAAAGGCAAGTAAACATAAAGAAGTTTTTTCCATGTATACTCCCGAACTTTTGGATCAAAGTTTGGCAACAATCACTGCAATTGAACTTTTGGCTGTGTTTATTTATTTGGTAGAACGTCATCCAAACGAAACAGTTTTCATAGTACTCGCACTTCCCTTATTTACTTTCGCAATTTTCCGCTATTTATTTCTCGTTTCCACCAATAATGTTATAGGCCGTAGAGCTGAAAGGTTGTTCTTTGATAAACAGCTCTTATTAGTTGGAGTAACAATTATACTCCTGTTTTTCATCGCAATTTATTTTCCTAATTTTCTTGATGATTTATTGGGAATTTCAGATCCTATACCATAAAAAAAATACTGAGGCACCAATGGATTCTTTTTCTCGGGAAAGTACAGAAATCGACTAATACAAACTAATCAACTAATCATTGACACCCATTTGAACTGAGAGATGTCACTTGATAAAAGATAATCGATATCCTGAAAGTAAATATCATATTACAAAGAAAAAGGTGAAGGAAGATGAAAAAGAGATTACTATAATTCTAACAGCTAATCATCATCGTCGTTGTCGTTGTCATCGTCTTCTTTTTCTTCCTCAAACTCCTCCTCATCAAGATTTAAATCATCGAGATCAATAGGCTCTGGAGGAGGGGTTGTAGCCATTGTGATTCCAATCCAGGCAATTATGAATCCAATCATTAGAGTTGCAAGAAACACTGGCCAGAGTAAACCATCTATCACCGTGATGTGAAAAGGATTCAAAGTACCATCAACAGAGTTTAGTATATTATAAAGTGGCCCTTCAGTGGTGCCAATCATACTTCCCAGATATTGTTGGACAGGAACATAAACAGTATATAGAATCAAGAAAATAATTGTTAGAAAAAAGATCCCATATCCATAAATCTTGTCTTTTGACATTATTAATTCATTCTCCAGTATTAATGTTCTATTTTTCCTCATTCCTACTTGCAAAAGTAATGAATGCGAGTTTATCTAGTAAAAAGGATATATAGGCTTCTTTTTTATAATTATTTATTTTTCTTTTGATTATTTTTTTGGGCTTAATCAATTGTTTTACTCAAACCATTGAAAAGACCACTCAGAAATAAGGGAATTTATTCAATAATTGCCAAATTAAATTTCCTTAATGAGGTTTAATCGCCCTGAAAAGCCATCTATGGTTGATTCACTCTTTAAATCCTTCATAAAGAGCTTATTTTTTCAATACTGTGCCCAAAATCCTCCTCATATTTAAGAGATACTGTGTTTCACAGATCTGGTTGTTTTAACCACCTCTTGCGGTTCACCTTCGTCAAATATGACTTCAGCAAAGAACCAAACGGTATCTCCATGATCAAAGATGCTATACGGGAATATACAGCTTGCGTAACCAGAACCATCGATACTGGAATCTTGGATTGGTGTTGCAGAGTTTATATCTCGAGAGTTTCCCCAATAAAATGTAACATTTGTCATGAGGTACTCACACCCTGGTTGCCAGGGCATCCAGGTGGTAGGGCTAGTGATCATCATTATACGAACAGAGAGGTTAATCGTTTCTTGAAAGCTAATAATCTTAGGGACTCCAGGAACTCCAGAAACGTTTGTGGTAACATAAGATGGCGCGGGGAGAGCCTCAGGTCCGATTGTTTGGTAGTCAACATCAGATCCAATAAAAACAGTATTCGCTACTTGTGATAGAATTGGCATGTCCAGAGGAGTACCAATCTGAAGTCTATCTGACAAGAATTTAAGGAGAGGATCAAAGCTGACCCATTCTACTCGTTTATCGATAAAAGGCTCGACTGGAAGAATTTCTCTGATGGGAATCAGGACTTCTGCCCAAGCATGGAGCATCATATTAGTAATTTCTCGTCTGGTATTATCTTCTGAATTTTGGCCTCCTAAATAACCTATTACTACACGACTTGGAATTCCCCGTAAGCGCATTAAAGTAACGAAGAGTGAAGCAAAATGAAGGGAAACACCGTTTTTATTAACCATGAACCATTCATTATAATCCTCATATGCTCTTGGATGGGCCATGGGCTGTAACGGATTTTGGTTTCCTAGCCACATGTCAAAGTCAAATATAAGGTCATATTCTCCAGTAGAATCGGGATCTTCTTGGGGGTCTGGACTTACTCCAAGTCCAGGAATTTGAGTCAATTGAGTATTTAAGTAAGAATTGGGAGCAAGTCTCAACATTTCAGCATAGGCTTGAGAGAAAACAGTCTGACCTTCTATAGTGCAGGTATCGGCTGCAGCTACTACTTCAGGAGCCCAGTCAGAGTATACTTGTGGATTGGAAATGGTTCCAATGCCTGAAACATATGCAGTGGATGGTAATTCTGATGAAGTGTTTGGTAAATGTAAGTAGAGATCTTTTATATCGTTCCAAGCTATTAGATCATTATTCAAGCAACTTAAGTATTCAGACTTGGTTCTAGAAAAAATTGCTGCGTCATAAAGAGTATTAGATATATCCTTGTAATCCATGGTGTACTCAAGGATCCCTTCTTCTGAAGATGTCTCAACTCCCCTGATATCGGCATAAATCCCCCTTAAATCTCTAAATGCGGCATAATTCACAGGATAAATCTCTTGGGTCTTTGTTGTTGTGGGAGTTAACTCATTTTCTAAAGCATCATACAGCTTAAAGGACACAGCGTCAACGAAAGAGCCATCCTCCCCGTTCCAAGTTGTAGGGAGATGATTAACAAAGCTTGGATTCACAGACACATCTGCAATAGAATCACTATGATCTAGGGGAACTCGGACAGTAAAACGAGCTGCTCTCTCAGAAGCGTCAATTCTTTGCGAATAACTATTCACCGATGGACTAGGAGTTAATTCCCGATAACCTGGATCTGTAGAAGTCCATCTTGTAGTGGGATCGTCACCTTTATTAAAGAATTCATAAGTACCAAGGCTACCTAGACGCCAATAAGCTGGAGGTGAAGTTGGATCTGAATTATCACTTCTTACAGTAAATAGGACATCGTAAGGATTTTGGATTCCTGCAGTAAACTGATCCAGTAGATTTTCTAGGAGATACGTAGCATCCCATGTAGGTGTATTGTATAGTTCCCAATCATAGTATTTGTCCGTATAATCTTCAAAACTACTCCGTTGTCTTGGAGTTCCTAATCCCGCAATTTCTGTAACATACGTCCCCAAGAATAAAGCAGCGATTAGAATTGTGGGTAAAAGGTTCAATATATTTCTGCTAATTTCCCTCTGAGCAAGTTGATCAATTCTAGTACGAGCAACCTTGGTTAATGCAAGTAAGAAGAGAGTACCGAGAGAAAGAAGGCGGTGGAGGAAAAAGGGATCAGAAGAGCTTCCAGAAACAGTTTGAATATATTCAGTTGTAGCTATACTGAATAATACAGTTTTAATAACTTCCAGCATAATCGTTATGCCATATGGTCCAATCATTTTTCGTGAGCGCCTAAGAAGGAACCATTCTATCAGGGTGACGCCTGAGACAAGAGTAAACCCTAAAAAGGCACCTTGGTAAAATTGCTCCTCCTGAGTACTTGTGCCAATTTGAGCTTGAACAAAGGAGATAGCTGTTATTAAGCAAGTGAAAGCGCTTGCTAATACAAGGTAACGAATTGCTGATGGCGCAGGGTCCTTTTCTAGGGTTTCTGTACTCATCTATTTCACCAAACAGGATCTCTTTTTCATATTAAGTTGTTGGAAGTTATCATAAGAATAAATTAAAGTATTTTATATCATGTTATTCCCATAACTTATAAGTTATGGCATTTTAGATTATCTTGTTATGAATACTTTTATACACATAAACCTCTCGTTGAAGAAAATATATAGAAAATTGATTGACTGGTTAAAAATCTAAGAAATATGCAGTAATCACTACTCTTGGAAAAAGAAAAGGGAGCAGAACACGCATAAACGGTATGGTTTTTTTCCTCGTTTTGCAATAAACAATGTTTGGCGCCCACAATTCTCACAGGGATCACTGGGAGTAACTGTTGTTCCCTTACGAAGATTGGGTGCTTTCCAAGTTCGGTTACACTTGGAGCACATTACTTGAGTATCCTGTTGATCAAATTTTAAGAGAACGTCTCCTCCGCATTCAGAACAACTCCCTAGAGACTGTCCAGGCGAATTAGTTTCCCATGAGCCAGAGAAAGGACAATCAGTTCGGGTACACTCTGTGCAAAACCATGGATGATCTTCTACTGCCTTTCCTGTCCAACAAACAGGACACATGATCCAATTGTATGATTGAGATGTAACCAAAAGAGGAGTCGCGTTACAGATACGACAATTTTCACCCTCGATTGCCGACAAATCTCCTTTTTTTGGTAAGGGAAGACTTATTTTACACAGAGAATTGGAGCATTTCAAGAATCGTGAGCTTCCCTTTCCCTGATGGAGAACAAGATCTCCCTGACATTCAGGACAAATTCCAAAAGTTTTACCAATCCCCGTCATTGTCTCAATGCTTTGAACTAGAGTCGAAAAAATTTCCTCCTGATTTCCCTTCATTTTCTGCAAGCTATGAGTTGTCAACTCAATCACAAGCTTATCAACATCTTCTGGAGTTTTTTCGTGGTCTCTGATTTGCTGGGTCCAAGATTCAACTTTCCCTCGAATTTCGGGAAGAATCAGATCTTCAGCGTTTTCTGTAAATATGTGATAGAGCGCCATTCCTAAACTGGTAGGTTCTAACAGTCTCCTTGATCCTCTATTTGTTGTGTACATCCGTTTTTGAACAGTATCAATGTGAGTCGAGCGTGTTGCATCAGTTCCTAGGTTTAATGCTGACATTTCTCGGATTAATTGAGATTCACTCCATAATGGAGGTGGAGTTGTGTAACCCTGATGTTTAAAGGCTTCAATAGTGTGCTTACTCCCTTTCTCTAATGGAGGTAGCACTTTACCCGTTACTCTTTTGAATTTATAGAAGCTTAAATACCCTAAATCGACGATTTTTCGTCCCTTAGCATAGAATTCTTCAGATGCACTACTAAGTATAATATATTGATTCACTATAGCCACATCAGAGTGAACGGTAGCTAAGAATCTCCAAACAATGTATGAATAGATATTCCATGCTAGATTTGCTATTGCAGGTGTTTTTTCAAATATTTTTTCAATTTCAGGTTGTTTTGATGCCTTAACTGGCTTTATTGGCTCATGATCTTTTGTAAATCTCCCTTTGCTGGGATTTTTAGTACCCCCCAGCTCAATGCACTCTTTAGCAACAGACCCAAACTCATCATGTGAAATAAACTTCTCTGCTAATTTAGTCAGGTCTTTTTCAAGATAAAAAGAGCTCTCTGTCCTAGGATAGGTGATATGACCATTATTATATAATTTCTCAGCAATGTCTGCAACTTGTTTGGGACTGATTCTAAAGAACTGAGCACATTCCGCTTCAAGAGTATCGGTGTCTAATGGAAGAGGCCGCTTGATAGTTGCTGACTCTTCATTATAATCAGTGATAATTCCTTCTGCAGTTCTATTCAGTTTAGAAATTAAGGAATTAATGATTTTTTCGTCTTTTATTGGATTTTCTTTCCAATCTAAAAATAAAGGGTCTTCCACGGTAGAAATTTTAACAGAGGCTCTCCAAAATTTCTCAGGAGTGAAGTTTCTATTTTCCAGAAATCTATTTGTTATCAACCATAAAACACTTGTCTGACAAGGGCCATATGAAATCATTCGGTTTTTAATCCCTTGGTTTTGGATTCCAACAGTTAAAAATCGCGTGATTGATGAACCCATTCGTAAATCCTGTTTTCTTAACGAATCTACCTGTTTGATCCAATCCCAATTGAGATCTGACTGTATTTCAAAAGCTTTTCTCAGAGCGGTAGGATTTGTACTTGTAAAATGCATTCGGCCATGATTAATTTTCTTATTACAACGAGCAGCTATTTCAAGGATTTGGCGTCCTATTGACTCACCATGGCCATCCCAATCAGTGGCAATGACAATAACATCTGATTTTTTCCCAATTTCTTCAATGTGAGCCACCATATTCTCTTTAATTGGAACCTCAATAGGTTCCAATTCAATAAGATCTATTGGATCTGAATTACGCCAATTCGTGTCTTTATCAAAAGGAGGAGGATAGTCATAATTGAGGATATGACCCGTAACACTTGACACCAAAAAATAATCCTGTTTCCGCAGCCGATATTCGTCTTTTTCTATCCGAAAAGAGATTTCTTGGGTATCGATGGTGCTTTCATAAATGTAATTGTATCTTGTTTTGCCTCTTCGACCTTTAAATTTGAGTTTATAAACAATAGAAAAAGCTCTAACCAAAGCTCGTGCAATAGAAGGTTTCTCGGCTAAAACTGAAATAGTCGCACCCACGATTCAAACCCAAATGATTATTTTCACTCTAACTTTCAATATATCAGAAGATTTTTTTAAAGATAAAGAAAAATACTTTGCTTTGGAGGTATTTCTTATGGCTCACTCTTCTCCCTATCTCTTATATATCACTGGGGTAACTGGAACAGGAAAGACTAGTGTAGCCAAGAAGCTTTCTAAGCAATTAACACTTGATTATGTGGAATTGAACACAGTTATTCTTGAAAAAGGATTCTACCTAGGATATGACATTGATCGTGACTCTGTAATCATTGATGATGACCTATTAATCAGTTATTTAGAATCAGAATTAACCACTAAAAGACGATTATGTTTGATAGGGATGGTTGTTCCCTTAGAAGTTATTTTTGACCTTGTCATTGTATTACGATGTCGTATTGACATCCTTAAACAACGATTACTTGCTCGCAATTATCCAGAAATGAAAATTGAGGCAAATATTGAAGCTGAAATAATGAATATCTCATACTATGATGCCATCGACCTCCTTTCATATAACCAAATTGTTGAGGTTTCAAATGATGATATGTCAATTGATGAAACATGCCTTCAAATTGTTTCACTAGTACGCCAACATCATCCGAGCGTTCTCGAATGACTGTTTGATAGAATTGATGGGAGATGATGTTGTTGAAATAACTGGGGGCATATGTCCTGGGAGAAGAATTGTTACATTTAACTCAGAAAGACGCCGCAATGAAGAAAGTAACTCCTCATCACTGCCTGAAAGAAGATCGGTTCTTCCAAAAGATCCTTGAGGAAAAACAGTGTCTCCACTCACGAGAATTCTGTGACTTTTATCCCACAAACAAGATGATCCATGAGTATGTCCAGGTGTGTGTAAGACTTGAAAAGAGAACTCTCCAATGTCGAGATACATCCCTTCCTCAAGCTCATGTGAAACCTTGATAGGGGGGGAGGCCGAATCATGTGTCGAACCAAGGAAAGGTTCAATATAGGAGCTATTTCCAGTTTTCAAATATTCTGCCTCAATTTTTGAGGTAGAAATCTTAAAATCAAACTGTGATTGAAGAGCCATGATACCCCCCACATGATCAATATGTCCATGAGTTAGAAAAACCTGTTCAATATTTTTTTGCTCGATGGCTTTTTTTAAAACTCTCAGACTGTCTGGGTGAACACCGAAACCATAGTTGATCCTGCCTCCTAATCCAGAATCGATTAATAGGGATTCATCTTCAGATTCAATAATGAAAACATTGCAGTCTAATCCTTGACCGAGTAACCAAGTTATACCATGCGCTAGTTGTTCCATATTGAAGACCTTGGTTTCTTTTCATGATAACGTTGGAAATATAGAATCTTATCAGCTTATAATATCAGAGAATGAAGTATTTTGAACTATTCTTACCTGAATTATAAGGATGGCTTTCAGAAAAATGGAAAAAATTAAACGACTGGTCTCAGAGCTTCTGATACTACCCTTAAGATCCAGTCAAGAAGGGATTTGAAGTTTATTCGTTGGCTCCTTCAACTACAATCATGGTCAAAGTTGAACGAACATTATCTAGACCACGAATATTGCTCGTAATGATTTCCTTTAATTCATCCATGGTATCTGCTTCAACTTTGGCTACAATGTCATAAACACCATATACAATCCACGCACCTACAACCCCTTTAGTGGACTTTAAGTCCTCAAGGACTTCATCTTCTGATCCAATCTCAGCATTAACTAAAACAAAAGCAGCGGGCATTCTTACACCTCAATATCAACTTTGATCAATATTTGTTACTATTAGTCTCATCCACGCATATATTTAAAAAACCTCCTAATGATATGTCGAAGATTCTTATGATGGTGTGCTACCAAGTTGAAATTTCAAAAGAAATTCTAAAGTATTCCTTTCTATAGACTCATTTCTTGATACTTCTCTTAAAATCACCCACGATCAGGAAAAAGAACGCCTAATAGATGTTTTTTTTAATGAGAAAGATTTGTTGATATTATCTTAATGTTATGTATTCTCTAAATAAATGATGACAAATCATATTCGAGGACTTTTAGGTATGAATAATCCTTTCGATCAAATTTCAGGCCAGATCATCATAAAAGGAAGAGCTTATTCTGCCAAGGAAGTCATTAGAGGGTTGTTAGAACAAGGAATTGCAATAACAGAGAGTTCGGAGGGATTAAAGATAGGTTTCAAACTTTTTTCCCCACAATCAACTAATTTTCAAACCCCCTTAGAAGGATATGGGGGAAACAATTGCCCTTTCATCCCTTATATGTCTCAGATCACAAATCAACTCGAGGATCTTACATCACGGTTAAATTCAAACCTTCAAAACACAGAAATAGGTATCTCCCAATCAAAATCCTTTTTCCCTTCCCCCACCACGGACGAATTGCCACATCCTCCCTTTTCACCGTTCAAAACCTCTTCTTTTGAATCAAACGAAGAAAAAGAAAAGGAGAAATTCTTCAGTTCCAGTAGTAGTTTCTTTGAGAATCGTCGTAAATGTCCCTCATGTAATGCTATTATTCCCCAGAACGCATTTTTCTGTAATAAATGTGGGAATCATGTAAGGTCAGGTTGAATCACCCTTTAAATTACCCAGAATAGAAATAGGAAAAAGAATTAACCAGTTAGACGTGCTTTCCAATCATAAATTTTTTCGATCAGCTGCTCTTTCTCCGCAGCAGATATTTCTCTAATATTTTTAATTTGATTTGCATATCTTCCCATTTCATGGAATGCAGGATGAAAACCCACCTCTGCAGACTGCATAACTTGATCTCTTAGGCGTGATAATAAGTCTGAGATCTCTTTCCCCTTGGATAATGTTTGAACTTGACTTAGAAATGAATCCAGTAATCTTCCTGCTTTTGTTTCCTCTCCTATTCCTACAGCGTGTACTGAGGGTGTGGGAGCTGGTTTTGGTGCTGGAGTAGGAGCTGGGGTTGATTTAGCTACTTCAACGACTTTTGGTGCTGATTGAGGGACTTTTACACTATTTATAGAAGTAAAAATTTCATCAAACTTTAAAGCTACCTTTTCTAACTTATCTGCAAGAGCCTTAGCCGTTTTGGCTACTAATACTAAATCTGCTTTGAGTGTTTCAATTTCTTTGGAATCAGTCATAGTCAATCCCACTTTTTACGTATTCTAAGGTTTTTATCCACATTTCTCTTTTTATTTCTTCCGATTTAGATGAGCGTATGGAAGTCTTATTTCATGTATCTAATTAGAAACTTTGTAATTCTATCCTATTTATACAACAATTGCTTTCTTAAATCTATTTCTAGTCAGGATTTAATGCTTTTATAGCCGGAAGCGGTGTTCCCATCAAAAATTGGATCATGGCACCTCCAGCAGTACTTACATATGAAAGTTTGATGTTATATTTCTCTATAATTGATACACTATGACCCCCTCCTGCTAGAGAAAAACCGTTGGATTTCTCCATTGCTTTAAAAATGGCAAGTGTACCTTTATCGAAACCAAAATCTTCAAATTTTCCCATTGGACCATTAAGTACTATCGTTGAAGCTGTTTCTATAATTTCAGTATATTTTTGGATCGTTTGGTCTCCAATGTCTAATATGGATGTTTTTAAAGGAAGATTTCCAAGGGAGTAAATCTTCCGACCTCCTTCATCAACTGCAAAATCAATTTGAGCTTCAATTTGGTTACTAAATTGGTTGTAAAGTTTCTTAGCTACTTCTAGAAATTGTAGTAACTTCCTCTTATCTAAGAAATCCATTGTTGGTTTTCCTAAAGGCTTTTCCATTGCAATTAGAAGAAGTTGAGAGACAGCTCCACCTGTTAACACTGAATCTGCGACATTATTAACTAGAACGTGTTCAGCAACTTTAAACGAATCTTCAGGTTTAATTCCTCCAAGAATAAAAACACATGGTTTAACAGGATTGTCAATAACTCGTTGAAGATTCAACACTTCCCGTTCCATGATTAAACCAGCAGCAGATGGCATCATTACAGTAAAGCCAACCAAACTTGCATGAGAACGATGGGCTGCTGAAAAAGCATCATTTACAAAAATTTGGCCAACACGAGCTAAGCTTTGGATATATGGCTCTTTAGCATGTTCATTTGCTGGTCTATCTATCATTTCTTCATTTATTGAACGAACGTTCTCCAGAACTAGGATTTCCCCTCCTTTCATTGCTTTAATACGAGACTCTACTTCAGATCCGTATGCGTAAGGAATAAAATCAACATTATAATTACTTCCTAAAATATTTTGTAGTTTTGTTGCATGTGGAGCCAAACTACTGAAATCAACACTGCCAGGACGGCCTTGGTGAGCAATTACAACTACTTTGCCGTTACGATCAGCAATGTACTTGATAGTTTCCGCGTGAGCTTTAATCCTAGTTGCATCGATGATATTTTTATCATCATCTAAAGGAGAGTTCAGGTCTACTCGTGTCAAGCATACTTTATCTGTAATATCTATGTCTGAAAGTAATTTCATATGTTTTAGAGTACTAATGAGAGTTATTTCAATATTTCTTCAATACCAAATTCTCCTAGAATTCTACTTTAACTATACACCTATACTCATTTGGCTAAAAGCGTTCATATTTAGTTATAAGTATTAATTATAAGACTGATCTGGAACAGGATGCTGACAAAAAGGATTTTATATTGCTAATCAAAGTTAGAAGAGTTTTTTAGCTTCTCTTAGAAAACAATAAAAGACAAAAAAAATCAGATGAATTTTATAGAAATAAGGATTTGGTGGAAAAAATGGCTGGTGAAGGATCTGGTTATGGAAAAACAATTTTATTTGGAGAACATTTTGTGGTATATGGTGTACCAGCACTCGCATCCGCAATAGGTGATAGTACCACATGTATCGTTGAATCTAAAGATGGGACAGGTTATGAGCTGAATGATAACCGTCCTGAAGTTCCTGGGTATAAGAAAAAGAAGTTTGATGAACAGAAAGAATCGATCAAAAACATCATAGATTTTATGGGAATTAACTTAGAGGATAAAGCCCTGAAAATAACCTTTGGGGGAGATCTTGTTTGTGCTAGCGGTGTCGGGGCTTCTGCAGCAAGTTGTGTTTCACTGGCGAGAGCCATTAACGATGAATTTAACCTTGGATGGGATGACACAAAAATAAATAATGCTGCCTATGAAGGAGAAAAGGGGTATCATGGAACTCCTAGTGGGATAGATAATACCGCGTCAACATTTGGTGGTTTGGTTTATTTTATACGAAATCTTGAGGGGAGCTCCAATACAATCGAAACAATCAAACTGGAAAAACCCATTGAATTAGTGATTGCTAGCTCAGGAATGACAGCTAACACCGCAGAAGTCGTTGCAGACGTTCGGAAAAAGAAGGAGGAGGATCCTGCGTGGTTCGAGGGGATAGTTAAAGAATATCAAGAAGTAATCGAATCAGGTCGCGAAGCACTAGAAAAGATGGAATTAGAGAAAGTCGGACAACTTATGAATAAGAATCACAAACTACTTCAGGACATCACGGTATCAAATGATGTTTTGGATAAAATGGTCAAACTTGCAAGGGATAACGGTGCCTTAGGGGCCAAGGTCACTGGTACTGGTCGTGGAGGAAATATTATTGCATTAACTCCTAGTTCTGGACTTCAAAACAAAGTATACAACGCATTAAAAGACGCGGGGCATCCCGCGTGGAAAACTCTTATCGGAGTATAATTTACAGTGACAAAGGTGTGAAAAAATGTATTTTCGTGAATATCTAGCAAATCTTAGTAAAAGGGGATTAATTACTAAAATTAGTAAGGAGGTGAATATCGATATAGAGGCTGCTGCTGTTTTAAAGGCAGCAGAACCAACTCCACTTCTATTTGAAAAAGTGAAGGGATATTCGGATTTTCAGGTTGCAGGGAATGTGTTCTGCACAAAGGAAAGCATAGCTGATTATTTTAAGATTTCTACGGCACAATTGATTCCTAAACTCACTGCAGCAATTGACAACCGAAGCTTACCAGAGGAAATTACAGGTGCTCCTTGTCAAGAGGTAATTATGGATGAAGTTGATCTCGATAGACTTCCAATTCTAAAACACAACGAACGAGACGGAGGTCGATATATCTCGTCAGCAGTTGTTGTGACTAAAGATCCCGAGTACGGTCAAAACCTAGATTTCCATCGTGCAATGCAGTTTGAAAAGAATAGGATGAGTACTCGAATAATCAAAGGACGAGATTTTTACAAGTTTCTAGAGAGAACAGGAGAAGTGGAAGCAGTCTATTGTGTTGGAAACACTCCCAACATCCTTGTTGCTGCTGCAACCTCTGTAAAGACTGGTATCAACGAACTGGAAATCGCTAATGCTCTTTCAAAAACTGAAGTGACAAAAGCGAAAACAGTGGACCTTCTGATCCCAGCAGGATGCGAAGTAGTCCTCGAAGGGAAGGTTTTCATGAGTGACCGCTCTGATGAAGGCCCATTTATCGATCTCACTGAAACATATGATATTGTCCGAGACGAACCAGTCTTTGAAGTTAAGAAGATTACTCACAGAAAGAATCCCATCTGGCAAGCTCTTGTTCCAGGAGCTTTAGAGCATAAAGTCCTGATGGGAATGCCACGCGAACCTACGATCTTTAAATCTGTGAATGAAGCAGGTGTCAAATGCCTCGATGTGAACGTAAACCCTGGCGGGTCTTCTTGGTTGCATGCTATCGTTAAAATTGATAAACAGAATGAAGATGATGGAAAGAAAGCTATACACGCTGCTTTTGCAGGCCATAGAAGTTGTAAACATGTCTTTGTGGTGGATAAGGATATTGATATTTATAATCCCTTAGAGGTCGAATGGTCAATGGCTACCCGTTTCCAGGCTGATAAAGACCTCGTTGATATTGGGAAAGAACCAGGGTCAAGCTTAGACCCAAGTGCTGAACCTGGAACCAAAATTACTAATAAAATTGGATTCGATTTTACTGCACCATTGGTTACCAAAGGTAAAAGCTTCGCTCGTGCTGAGTTTCCTAAAGTAGATTTAAAGGATTATTTAGAATAATAAGGAGATAAAATTATGGAATTAACTTCCGAAGAACAAGATATGGCTTCAGGAAAGTATGGAAAAGCTACCCAAAAAGCTATGGAAATTTTAATATCTCTTGGAGATATTTATGGCGCCAAACGAATGATTGATATTACATCCGTCCAAATTGCTGGAGTAAGCTATGCTAATTTAAACGAACCTGGTTTGGAGTGGTTAGCTGAAATGGCTATTGACGGAAAAGTACGAGTTTTTACTACACTTAATCCAGCTGGCATGGATCTTGAAGAATGGAAAAAATTAGCCATCAGTGAAGAGTTCGCAGAAAACCAACACAGAGTTGTTGACGCATTTGGAAAGATGGGTGTAATCACTACCTGCAGTTGCACTCCTTATCTTTATGGTAATCTACCTCATTACGGCCAACATATAGCATGGTCAGAAAGTAGTGCTGTCTGTTATGCAAACTCTGTACTTGGTGCACGAACGAATCGAGAAGGTGGACCCAGTGCCCTCAGTGCAGCTCTTGTGGGTAAAACCCCAGAATATGGCTTTCATCTTGATGAGAACCGACAACCTGAAATCAAAGTAGAAGTAAAGGCTAAGGTTGACGGAACATTCCAATTTGGAGCGTTAGGTAAAGTTCTTGGGGATCGCCTTGGACAGAAGATTAGCTATATCACTGGAATTCCCAAAGCTTCTGTTGAAGAGCTTAAGTCGTTTTGTGCTTCATACGCAACATATGGAGGAGTAGCATTATTCCATATGGAAAGTATCACTCCTGATAGAGTTGATGCAATTCCTTCTGAAACCACAGAAGTAACTGAAGATGATATAAGAAGAGCTATTTCAGATCTCAACGAAGATACAGAGATTGATTTCATAAGCTTGGGTTGTCCACACGCTTCTCTTGCAGAATTAGAATATATTGCCAAAAAACTTGAAGGTAAGAAAGTTAATCCAAAGAAAGAGATATGGATAACCACAGCTCGTCCTACAAAACAAATCGCAGACCGAATGGGTTTTACTAAAATGATCGAAACCTCTGGAGCAAAAATTGCTGCAGATACTTGCTGTGTTGTCGCTCCAATCAAAGGACGATTCCATGGTTTAGCTTCTGATTCAGCCAAAATGTGCTATTATGGATCAGGTAGGAATAAATTTGCGGTCAAACTGATGTCTGTCGATGAATGTATTGAGGAGGCTTTAAAATGAAGCTAACAGGTAGAAAAATCTATCAAGGAAAGATCGAAGGAGAAGCTCTGGTAACAAAAGACAGTATTTCATTCTACGGTGGAGTCGATCCAGAGACTGGGATTATAGTAGAAAAAGGCCATGAATTGGAAGGAGTAGACACAACAGACAAGATTCTTGTTTTCCCTACAGGTAAAGGGTCAACAGTCGGCTCGTATGTGATCTATCAAATGGCTAAAACTGGGAAAGGGCCAAAGGCGCTTATTCTTCAAGAATGTGAAGCTATTGTAGCTGTTGGGTGTATCATCGGTGAAATTCCCTGCGTAGACAAAATAGATACAACAAAAATAACCTCTGGGTCGAAAGTAGTTCTAGATGCTGATACTGGCGTTGTTGAAGTGGATTAGATCCTAATTTCCCTTTTCACCAACCTATCGTATCCATCTATTCTTTTTTTATTAATCATACTAATTACTTTATGAAATAAAAAGAATCAAAGAATTACGATGTGAATTCTGATGGTTCCTAAGAGAATAATCGTTGCTTTAACTGGCGCTTCTGGAATACAATACGGAATTGAAGTTATCCGAGCTCTGATAGAGAGTAAAATTGAAACTCATGTTATTATTAGTAAATGGGCTGAATATGTACTTTATGATGAAGTTGGTATTAAGAGCGCAGAAATTAAAGAAATAGCTTTTCGATCTTATGATAGTAAGGACATGAATGCTCCCCTTTCTAGTAGCTCAACTTTGATCGATGGTATGGTGATTATACCCGCTACGGTTAAAACAGTTAGTAACATTGCAAATGCGAATACTGGGAATTTAATTTCACGAGCAGCTGACATTATGCTCAAAATGCGCCGACCCTTGATAATTGGAATACGGGAGACACCTCTAAGTCCGCCCTGTCTCCAGAATTTATCGAAGCTCGCCACTTATGGCGCAATTATTCTTCCTTTAAGTCCAGGGTTTTATCACAAACCTCAAACTATTCAGGACTTATTCGATTTCATTACTGGGAAAGTATTAGACTGTTTGAATATTCCTAATGAGAAATATAAACGATGGCACGAAGATGAAAAATGAGATACTATTATTCATGATAATGCTAATGGGGGAAAATGATAACAATCAGAGGAGAGGTCTAGCGTAATTTCATCGGAATATAATTCCCCAAAAGGTGAATTACTAGTTGTCTATAGCACTGGATTATTTATAACTATCATCGCTGGGTTTTATTTCCATATTGTTGGTTACCCACCTGTTATTACTGCAACAGAAACATTAATTCTTTTCTCGCCACCAATATACATGATCCCGATATTTTTCCCATTCGGGATTCTCGTGGGTGAACTACTTTGGATGTGGATAAAAAAACTCGGGATTCATGTTCGTATTCTTTTGTCTACTGAGTGTATTATTATCGGTACATTTTCATTAATCCGAATTGTAACAAGTATTCCAGTGAGTGGTCACACCATAATTCTGTCTTTTTATTTACTTCATCAAATTTTTTCAAATAGACTCCATTATCCCATACGGGTTCTATCTGGTTTTTTGGTTTTTTTTATAACTATTTTTCACAAAATCTTTCTTTGGAACGACCCAATAACATTCTTTTTAGGATTATTATTTGGATTTGTTATCTGGATTCCAGGATATGTATATAGATCCAAATATATCGAAAAAAGTTCAACAACAATTACAAAGCACGTAAAGAGATTCAAACAAGAATAAACCTATTTAATCTGTTCATCGAAGAGAATACAGGCTTTTTTATGCTCATAAAAGAGATTAAGAAAGCATCAAATAACATATAGAAATATTTTTGATATTCACAACTAGAGGATCAGAATACCATTACAGAAATACATGAAAGTAGAAGGGCTGGATATGGTGGTGCCAAAGGTTTCTGCTTGTAAGTTCAGTTCAAAAAGACTGAAGGAGCATTAAGACAATGGAAACTGAATATAAAGATGTAATTAACAAACTTGAGAAAAAAGGCGATTTAACTTCAGACAGGAAGTTGGCTCACATACAAATTTGCTTGGAACATGATGTTCAAGCCCGAAACATCACAACAGGATTGGAAGATATCTCATTTGTCCATCATGCAACCACTGATTTAAATCTTGATGAGGTTGACCTCTCTGCTAAAATTTTTAATAAGAAACTCTCTCTTCCACTGATAATATCAGGGATGACTGGAGGACATGGTTTCACACACAAACTCAATGCATTATTATCTCAAGCCGTTGAACAGACAAACATTGGTATGGGAATAGGGAGTCAGCGGGCAGCTTTAGAGAATGAAGATGTGAGGGAATCTTTCAATGTGGTTCGAGAAAACGCACCCAGTTCACTTATCATTGGAAACATTGGAGCAGGGCAGCTCGCGCAAGGACTGACTGAATCTCAATTCCAAGAAATCATTGATATGATTGACGCTGATGCACTTGCAGTCCATTTTAATCCCCTTCAAGAAGCAATTCAACCTGAAGGTGACACCCAGTTAAGTGGATTACATAAAAAAATAGAGCAGTTGATTCAAAATTGTTCCATCCCTGTCATTGCCAAGGAGGTTGGATCAGGTTTCAGTATTCATGACATTAAACAAATCAAAAAGATGGGGTTTAAAGCAATAGATATTCAAGGAGCTGGAGGAACCTCATGGGCTGGTGTAGAAGCAATTCGAACAACTTTATCCAAATATAAAAACACAGGTGAAGTGTTTTGGGATTGGGGAGTTCCTACAGCTCTTAGTACAGTCCTTGCAATAAAAAATTTTAATGGAGTGATCATTGGGTCAGGTGGAGTAAGAAATGGATTGGATATTGCAAAGTTAATTGCGTTGGGAGCAGATGCAGGTGGTATGGCCATTCCCTTTCTATTTGTTGTTCAGAAACATTCTACCGAGGCAGTTGTACAAAAAATAGAGGAAATAGAATATCAGCTTAAGTTGGCTTGCTTCCTTACAGGGTCACGGAACCTTTCAGACTTACAAAAGGCCCCACTTGTAATTAGTGGAAAAGTAGCTGAACTAATGAAAATCCATGGAATTGAACCCTCAAGCTATTATTCAAGAGAATAATTAACAGAAGAGAGCCATTGGTAGATCACTAAATGATGATATATGTCCCCTTAATGTATTTCTTCAATGTGTAGGAAGCCCAATCAGCTCGAATATAACAATAGGTAGTTTTTATCCATTTATTTTCCACATGATTTTCATTTTCAATATTCAATATTATATACAGAATTATTTAATATGAAATAAATCAATTTTGGTTTTATTTTTACCCAAAACATAAAAAAATAGTTTAATATTAAAATTAAGCTATTTTCATATATGAACTATGCAAATTTTATAGCTTTTTCACACTGAAGTCGTAGGTTTATTTATATATTTACAGTTAATAAATCCAAAAAATTAATAAACAAGTTTAATTACGTTTAATTATGTAGGGAATTACAACAATTTTCTCGGTTTATTCATATGAATAAAGCTAGTGGAAAAGAGATAATCTTTCTGATTTCCTAGGAAACTGATTTTTTGATCCGAATTTCTTTTTTTTAATGGGATAATCAGCAATTTAGCAATAGATCATACATTAAATTAGCTTTTAATAGACTAGAATTATTTAAAATGCGAATAAAGAGCATAAAAGGATTATAGTTATATTTTTTGAAAGGAAGGATCCGTATGAAAAACGAAAAGATTCAAGATGACTCTATATCTATTCTTGGGTTAGGAAATGGAGGACATGCTTTTGCAGCATATGCAAAATCAAAAGGGTATAAAGTGAAGATTTGGAATCGGTCTAGGTCAGTTCTTGAAGGTGTAAAAGAGAATAACGGTATTATATCCTCAGGACTATTAGAAGGACATTTCAACATTGATTTGGTTTCACCCTCAATTCATGAGGTTATTAAAGAAAGTAAGTTAATAATGGTGGTAACAACCGCTAATGCACATAAGGAAATAGCAGCAAGAATTGCTCCTTATTTGGATGATAATCAAATCGTTGTATTAAATCCAGGGAGAACTGGAGGCGCAATTGAAGTTAGAAATTCCATACGAGATAATAATGGCTTGTTTAAACCACAAGTCGTAGAAGCTCAATCCCTTCTATTTGTTTCACGATGTTCAAAACCAAGCGAAGTAACAATTTCTGGGATAAAAAAAAGAGTACCAGTTTCAGCATTTCCATCCTGCGATAATAACGAAACTATACCATTCTTGAAAGATCTACACAGCGCTTTTTGGGAAACTGAATCGGTTTTAAACACTTCTTTTGATAATATTGGTGCAATTTTTCATCCTACTCCATTATTATTGAATGTCGCTAGATGTGAGGATCCAAAAGTTAATTATCGACATTATATTGATGGAATATCTCCCTCTGTTGCTTCTTTTTTAGAAAAAATGGACAATGAACGAGTTGCGGTAGCAGATGCATATGGAGTACGGGCGATTACATTACAAAAATGGTTGAATTCGGTCTATGGAAGTAATGGGAAAAATCTATATGAAACAATTCATAACACAAGAGAATATCAAAACGTTATGGCACCATCAACTTTAGATGTCCGGTATATCTTTGAAGATATTCCAACTGGTTTAATTCCATTATCTAGCTTTGGAGAAGAAGCTGAAGTTCAAACTCCTTTCATTGATGCCATTATTAATTTAGCTAATTGTATGTTTAATAAAGATTATAGATCTCTTGGTAGAACTATTGAGTCATTGAGGCTACATAGAATCCCATTTTACTTACTAAAAGAGTATATGACTCTTGGTGATGAATTCTACATTGAAATAATGAAACAGGAGAGTGTACTAGAGAAATGACCATTAGGAGAAAAATATTATGTGCCACATTAGGTTCTTGTGTTCATGTTGCTGGAGTATTTAATTTCATGCAAATTGCACGAGAACAAGGTTATGAAACATCGTTCTTACGTCCTCCAAATACAATCGAAAATATTATTACAGAAATTAATAAATTAGATCCTGAAATAATCGCTTTAAGTTATCGTTTAACACCAGAAGCAGGTATTGAGATTGTAAAGGAACTTAATGACAAAATCACTCCTGAAATGAGAAAGAAAAAGTGGATCTTTGGAGGTACAAGTCCTGTATGCAAAGCTATTAGAAGGTTTGGAATATTCCATCGCCTTTTTAATGGGAAAACAACAGAAAGGGATGTAATTGAATACCTAAGGAATTCATTATCCCCTTCAAAAGAAAAGAAATCCATTCCAATCAATTTAATTGATCGAATAAAATTTTATTCTCCTTACCCCTTATTACGTGCCCATTTTGGTGTTCCTTCTGTTGAGGAAACCCAAAACGGTATTAAAACAATAGCAGCAGCAAAAGTCATTGATATTATCTCGATAGGTCCAGACCAAAATTTTCAAGAACACTTTTTTGGCCCCGAAAAGATGAAAGAGTCCGAAAGGGGAGCAGGAGGTGTTCCAATCCGTTCAAAAGAAGATTTAATTAGTTTTTACAAGGCATCGAGGTGTGGAAATTACCCTTTACTACGCTGTTATTCAGGTACCAGAAATTTACTAAAAATGGCAAAATTGCTTAAAAACACGATAAACAATGCTTGGGGAGCTACTCCCTTATTTTGGTATTCTGAATTAGATGGTCGAAGTAATCGGGCATTACAAGAAGCAATCATAGAGAACCAATCAAATATTGTCTGGCATGGGGCACATAATATTCCTTTTGAAGCCAATGAGTCACATCATTGGAGTCTCCGTTCCGCCCCTGATGCCATTGCTGTTGCAGCAGCCTTCCTAGGAGCGTACAACGCAAAAATGGCTGGTGTACATAATTATATTTCCCAGCTGATGTTTAATACACCTATTGGTCTAGCACCTAGATATGATTTAGCGAAAATGTTAGCGAAGACTGAGCTGATAGAAAGTCTACGTACTGAAACCTTCACCACCTATCGTCAGGTTCGTACTGGCCTTTTGAGCTTCCCCGAGGATCCTCATCTTGCAATGGGGCAGCTAGCCTCTTCTATTCAAATGGCTATGTTTATTAAACCTCATATTGTCCATGTGGTCAGCTATTGTGAAGCTGATCATGCAGCAACATCTGAAGATGTGCTGGAGAGTACTAAAATTGCTCGAAAAGTAATTTCAAATTCCGTGAGGGGTTTACCTTCAATCGCGTTAGATCCAAAGCTTGAGGAGTACAAATTAGAGCTTATATCTGACGCTTACTTGATTTTTCAGGCGCTTCAGAATATATCTGAAGAATCAGTTAAAGATCCTTTAATCCATCCATTAACATTAGCAAGAGCGGTTAAAATAGGAATTCTTGATGCCCCACATTTGAAGGGATCTGATGTAGCATGTGGTGAAATTCAAACCAATATTGTTGACGGAAAATGTTTAACGGTTGATCCGAATTCGTTTACTATTTTATCCGAAGTAGATCGTCTAAATATGATTTTAGAAGACAACGGTTACCCACTTGTAGAGAAAAAAATGAGAGATTATAGAGCTAGACGATTCTCGAAAAGATCAACCATATTAAAATTTGCGTAACTCTCTTACACCTCTGGATCTTCTTTAATGTTAGATTGACGATTTCTAGAATAACATCATATCCAAGTTCTTGCAATAGGCCTTTAATAATCATTATAAATGGTAATTTTAAATTAATATTCAAGGAAATTTCATTTGAACTAAGAATTGAGCTTACTAGTTACAAGTATAGAGACGGTACTTAATTTTAGGATTCTGTGATGAAGAATGGAAACTAATTATATTATTTCAGGGAAACTGGAGATTACAGAAGAAGATTTTTCAAGATTAAAAAATACCATTAGACTCTATAGAGAGATTTGTAACTATATTAGTGAAATAGCCTATAATGAGGGTTGTTTTAATTCAGTCGCGCTTCATCATTTGACTTATAAGGATGTTAGGTTGAAATATAACATTCCCGCAAACTTGGTAGTAAGAGCTAGAGATAAGGTGGTCTTAGCATACAAAAAAAAACGGAAAAAATTACATGTATTCAAAAGGTTGAGTATTGATTTAGATAATAGATTGTTAAGTGTATCAATAAATGAGGAGGGGGGAGTTGCATCAATTGCAACTATTAATAAACGGATAAAATCTAAATTAATAATTGATCCATCACAGAAAGAATACTTAAAGCATCCAATAATGAAAGCTAAATTAACACTAGAAGTTGATAAGTTTTTCATAAAAATCGTCGTCCGTCCCAAGAATGTTAATAATATACAATAAGTAATTCTTATTTTTATTTTAAAAAGTGATGAACTTTTATTATTCTATTATAATAACAGATTATTATAAGTGATATAACGATTACACTGTTAAATTCTTTATATAATACTAGAAAATAGCTATCCCTGCTATCAGCTCTGCCATATAAAGAAACTGTGGCTTTAGATGTAGTTTTTAGATTAAGAAATTTGATTTACTCTGTTGTGTAATAAGTATTTAGTAGAAACTAATGATAAAGTTTCCAGCTAGGGCTTTTACTTAATGATTTTATTCATCAGGCCTCTCATAAGCCAGCTTCTCAGATGGCTCTCCCTCTGGGCCAATAATCCTGAATAATTTCTTTAAGTACAGCTGCGAGTTCCTCATCAATTGTAGCAATTAAGGGTATTTTTTCATCTTTCCCTGAACCAATAATAATCTCTTCTGTTCCATCTCGTGCAATGGCGTACACATGTCCTAGATCGTCAAAACTCTTAAGATGGACATTATCCAAATCCTTCAGTTCCTCTACATTGTCTGAGGATTTAATTTGAGTTAATATTTGAATCCTACGTCGTGTTATCTGTTTTATTGCTTCAATTGGGAGGAGGGAAATGTTAGGGAGGATTATCTGAATGGTGCTTTTGGTTCGAGCCAACATTGCCTCAAGTATTTTGGTTATACCTTCTAGTGATTCAATTCGGAGATAGGTGTGTTCGATTTGTTCAATTGGGATCTTTAGCGTCATGGTGTTAATATCACGCAATACATTAATTATTTCTTGGCCTTGAGCTAAGCCTTTTGAAAATCTGTCTGGAATTGCCTTGACAGATTGATTGAAATTAGTGGAGATTGAATTATTAACATCCGTTATAGAATTATTGATTTTAGTTTCAAGATTCATTTGAATGTTATCTAATTTCGTTGTTAAATCCTCAACCTCATAATCTAATGAGGAAAAAATAGAAGAGAGATTTCTCTCTATTATTTCAAAATAAGTTTGACCCGATTGAATAAGAGTATTTGTTGTTATAGCTAAACAATCATTCACATTCTGGATCATTCGATCAACCAGATTTTGAGTTTCAGTATTGATATGAGTAAAAAAGGCATTTAATACCTGATCGGTCGTGGTAAGATAATAGCGGTTCTTTTCGGCCAAAAGTTCGGATAAATGATTTATTTGCCGAGAAATGATAATTTTTTGTTGTAAAGATGAATTTCGGATATTCTGTGAAACAGATTGCAGAGTAGAAATTGTTTTTTCATATGAATTGTTGATTGCCTCCGTTAAATCATATTTAATTTCTCTTAGAAAATCTTGAAATTCCCTATTTTGTTTGGTTAGATTTGACGTCACAGTTTCCGCTAAAGATGAGCTAGTTTGCTCTGAATTTTGAATTATATTTTCAATTTGGTTTTCAATACTTTTATATGATGTGTCAATCTCATTTATTGAAAGGTCTACTATTTTATTAATGGCTTCGAATCCACTTTTCCCAAATGATACTCGTTTACTTAATCGATTATTCGCCTCATTCTGAATTTCCAGAAACCGACTCTTTATTTTATTTATGGTTCCTTTAAAATTTCTGTCTAAAATATTGAAATCATTAGAATGTTGTGCTGTGAAATCCTCAACAAGTTTAGGAAATTGATTACTGAATTCTAGGATCGTTTTCTCGAATTTATTTCCAGTTTTATCAATATATTCAGTTGAAATTGTCAGTTCTTCATCGCGTTGTTTTTGAGTTGACGGGATTCCAACCTCCATTTCTTCGAGGCTTTGGTTTATCCAGTTTTGAAATTTGTCTGAAAATTCTTCTTTCGTTTCGTCTGTTATTTTACCAATAAAATCTTGTAATTGTTCACGAAAATCGGAATGAATCTTTCTAGCTTCCTCTATTAGATTTAACATATCCTTGTTTAATAAAGATTGTAAGGTTAGACTAAATGTATGCCCACAAATTTCAATGGTATCTTTCTGGACTTGGGTGTTTTTATTTATCTCTCCTTCAAGTCTTTCCTCCTCAGATTTAATGGTACCGTCTACCTGATTAATAAACTTTTCAAGACCCGAAGAGGTTCCATTTTTAAATTCTATTAGCTGTTTAACACCTGCTTGTAGCTCATTGACTATGGATTGCAAGGATATTTGCCCTTGTTCCCAATATGAGTTAATCTCATCATTGTACTCCGAGGATGTTGTCTCTACTTGATGATGCATTTGGTGACTGATTGCAATAGGAGGGGCTAAAGCATGATATTGAGGTACTTTTCCAGGAATCATTCGAATGAACTTCTTTTCCTCCAATGATTTTAGAAGGTTTTCAACTTGAGGTGCAATCTTCTCAGCTAATAATTCTATTTCTTCCTTGGTTCGAACCAACTTTGAGGCCATGATTGCATATATCTGCCCCTCCTCAATAGAAAGCCCTAGTTTTTCATAAACTTCTGATGACATTATTATCCTCTCAAAGGAAATTTTTTCAACTTCAAAGTCCTATTAACAGGAACATTATACATTGCTTTAAAATACCTTCCCATCTTTGTGTTCTGGGGGAACTATGGATTTTATCTGTTTAATATTAGACTGAACAGACATTAATTAATCTTTTACTGTTTTCATTAAGCTTGATTTCTTTTTTTCCTCTTATTTTACATTGTAAGGCATATACTTCCCATTATTAAGTACTCTTACTTGGGATTCTTCAAGCTCTCTTTGCATTTCAGAAGAATTCTGTTTGAGAGGGTACCCTGAAGGTAAAGAAATTACATATCAGCTAAGATTGGTCTATTTCTGTGTTAAATCTTGGGATCTAATAGCTATTTGAAGCGAAATCATCCTTGCTTAAAAAATGAAAAAATACATAATTGGGCTAAAGATTGGAATCTGAAATAAGGCCCTAGAGTTAGTCAAATTATGAATAAATCGTTTTATCTAAATTATGAACAGCCCGAGGGGTACAGTAAAAACCGCAGAATTGATGAGAATACATAGGATTGCCCCTCAACTTATTTCTGTAGATGTCGAGTTTAAATCAGCAAAAATCCCGTGCGAGTGTTTGGGGGTGTTTACTCAATATACATATACCAAAAACCAAGAGTATCCAACTATAAAAAATGTAAGGGAAATTGAAAAGACCAACCTAGATTTAAACTTTGTTTTATCTTCCATTACAAAGGAATCATTCGTAAAACTTCCTGTTATTAAAAATAGTAATATAAAAATCGAGAGAGGAGTAGCAATAAAGAGATCTATCAAGAAATCTGACCACCACAGCCTTTGGAAACCCGAAGGATCAGCAAATTCCCAGATTGGACTGATAATCTCAAATATCAATAATACCAGAATTAGAGCTTTGAAACATAAATCCAGCACGATTTTTCCATAGGGTGTCTTTTCGCTCAGATGTCTAAAATCCTTGAAAATTTCAATTAATGACCAAATCAAAGAGTAAACTGTACAAATCAATATACCAATTGCAATTAGCCTAATCAATCTACCAAATATCCCAGTTTCAAGATCGGGATGTTCTAAAATTCCCTGAACGATTTCAATTAAGATGAACTGTTCAAAATCTTTACCAATTTCAAGAGGAAAAGCAAAAGAAGACGCTCCTCCATATAGACCAACCTGACTGTAAAAAGGAAGAAGAAAAACTTGAGGGATAAGACTTAAAGCCCAATTTGCTGCAATTATGGATATAATCACCAAGAATTTTCTATTTATTACAAAGTTTTTGATGGTTACACTGTTAATTCGTTTTGCCTTAATTTCATTAAAGAAAGTGATTAGTACTCCGAGATAGAAAATAAAAGTAAATAGAATTAACCCCAGAATCCCAGTATAAAGACCAAAATTGACGAGGTAATACCTAAAAGGGGTTCTAAAACCAGCATCGAAAGGCATACTAATTATTGCTAAGGACATCAATGAGGATGATATAATAGTTCCAATTAAACCTCCCCGTAATGTTAAGGATCCTATTTTTTGCGATTTTATGATTCTTGGTTCTATCTGTATAGCACTTAACAAATTTTTCTCAATGTTTGATTTTGACACTTCTCTTAGATAATTTGGGTTGTTACCTTGACTAATAACATTTTTTTGGGTCATCTTCCCCAACCTTATTTCTTATATTCTTTTAATCTTTATAATCTTATTCAAAGATGTAAAAGCGAAGTAATTATGAGAAGGTAAAAATATTTAATTGAACAGAATACGGGGTTGAATGCCCGACCAAGGATTGGGTATGATTATTCAATCTGAAATAAGACCCTGGAGGTCGTCAAATTATGAGTAAACCATTTTATGTAAATTATGAACAGCCCGAGGGGCTCGAAAGCGATGCCTTGGCGTTATTAGAGAACGTCAGTACTGATCCAGCAAACATCCGTAAGGGGACGAATGAAACCACGAAAAGTATTGAGCGTGGTGATGCTAAACTTGTTTTCATTGCGTTAGATGTGGATCCACCTGAAATAGTAGCCCATCTCCCTCTTCTGTGTAAGGATAAGAAAATTCCTTATCTATACGTAACTACTAAGGAAGAGCTTGGGAAAGCGTGTAATCTTGGAGTCAAAACAGCTAGCTGCTCAATTGTAAAAGAAGGGGAAGTTAAAGCAAAGATTGACAACTTAGGTGTTCGAATAAAAGAATTGGCTGGGATCTAAGGAGTGATTTGAATGAGCGAGGAAGAAATCTCCATACCTGCTGAAGTTCTACAAATCATAGGACGAACTGGTGTTACAGGAGAAATTACTCAAGTTAGAGTCCGAGTACTTGAGGGAAGAGATCGTGGACGTATTATAGTTCGTAATGTGAAAGGTCCAATAAGAAAAGGTGATACCCTCCTACTCAGGGAGACTGAACGTGAAGCTCGGAACTTAAAACGCCCTTAAATATAGAAATAAGCTAAAATACTGGTGATCAATATGGTAAGGATTTTCCCATGTGCATTTTGTGGTCATGATATCGAGGCAGGAACAGGAATCTCGTTTGTACGTAGAAATGGTCAATTAGTTCGATTTTGTAGCCGTAAGTGTCGTAGATCTTTGTTAGACTTCAAAAGAGATCCAAGGAAATTTAAGTGGACAAAAAAATATGTTCCCAAAATGAAGACAAGCTGAAGATACGTTATTCAGTAATTGTCTAAGAAAAATTAGGATTCTTCTTTCTCAGAAGAATTTTCTTCTTGTTCAGAGGAACCTCCTTCTTCTCCTTGACTTTCTGATCCTTCATCCGTAGAAGGTTTTTCTTGGTAATCAAAGAGATCAATAAATTTAACAATTTTAAAATCTAGGAAATCTCGAAGGTCCATTGCGAGAGAATATTTTGCTATTGCCAAACCTTCCATAAAGATTAAGTAATTTGGTAAAGTAATCGATATTGTATCTGGATCTTTTGAGACTTCAATCGTGATTTCATCGATATTGATTCCTGGAAAACGTCTAGAAACAATTTCTTTTCGAATTTGGTCTTCATCCTCTAAGTGTTCTACCACGGTGACATCGAAGATCAGATCTTTCCCCGCCAGGGGATGATTAAAATCGATTCGCGATCTACCTCCACCTACAAAAATTATAGTTCCACTGCGGCCAGCTAGCTGGACTCGATTCCCTACCCGTGGTTCAAGATTTGCTTTACGAAGTCGCTTTGTTGGAACCATTTCAATTTTTTTGCTGTCTCTTTCCCCATATGCATCCTCTGATGCAATGTCAAAAGTTTGAGGAGAATTCAATTCAAGGCCTACAAGATTTTTAGCCAGTCCTGGAATTAAGAACTTCTCATCTCCAATTCGACATAAAAAAGGTTCATATTTTCGTTTTTCATCAAAGATACGCTCAGCACGAGCCACATCTTCCAATGTTGTATCAAATACTTTGGAATTTTCTCTTAATCGGCCTGTATAATCAATTTTAACCCAATCATTTTCTTTAATAGGCATATTATTTCCTCAGGATTAAAACTATTCATTGTGATTATTGTTTCGATCAACTATTATGATTTTCAGGTGATATCCCTGTGTACAGTCAACAGATTCATCCGAAACATCAAGGATCTTTAATTTTTCACCCTCTTTCAGGTAAATTGGTCGACAATGGTGATAAAAATGAGGACAATCAATTAAATCGCAATCACGACGTTTGAAGGTAACCATTGCCCCCTCCACGGCAAGTTTTACGCCAGTTGAGACTGTATATGACGGTTCAAATATCTCAACTGTTTGAACTCCTTGTGCAAACACGTCACAAGGATGAATAGTATCTTTTACACTAGCAACCTCATATACCCTATTTTTCTCAAGTTTTAAACAAGCTCCACGAAGACGACAATCAGAGCAGATGTCGGTTTCACCCACGAAAATAAACTTATTTCCTGGTTTTGACTGCTTAACACCTAATAATGTAATTTTTAAGGGTTTATCAGCAGTCACGGGGGATTTTACTCCATCTAGATCGATATATATTGGGATTTGAGATTATTGGAGAGATTATATTTTTTGAACTTAATTCTTTCTTTAGTTTATTGTGATTCAAAAGACTGAATAAAGATTATTGGGCTTCAAAATACTCTGATTCTTTCCTTTTCAACTCTTCCATATTACTACATTGCGAATATTCTTTTAACAAATTGGAATTTAAAGCTAGAAACTGATTTCCCCACGAAAAGATCGAAATCAATTCTTTTGCTATTTTCTCAATTCTTAAGAGATAGAACGCGGCTACAAGGGCCTCAACGCTTGTGAGCTTACTTGGTTTTCCATAATTAATTGGATTAGCTGCAATTAAGTGTGGAAGTCGCCTTAAATGAGGAAATTCTTTTGCAAATATATCTTCTGCAAAGTTCCACGAACAGTCTAGGACAGTTACACCAGATTTGACAAATATGGAATAATCTTCATAGGATAAAATTTGATTAGTCAGAGGATTTAAAATTAGAGAATATCGAGGGATCTGAGGGATCCGTTTGACAAACTTAATGTCATCAATAGAAGGAAATCTATGTTGTCTAAAATATCTCCAAGTTTTTAGCCCAGTGCACTTTTTACGATCACACTGATTTGCATGAAAAATAGTAATCACTGATCGATGATCTGACTTATTTCTCATAATAATATTCGCCTTGGGTTTTTTGGAGTCGGTCAAGCTTTGAGTCGAGTTTATTAACTCGAGGTCTACCGCTCTTGGGGTCTCGTCGGAATGTGATCTTTAAGTTACCAAGAAAACGGTTCATTCCTGTTCTAACAGATGATGGTGAATAAGCTTTCCCATAGACACCAGGTTGTCCGAGGAATACAATTATTCGATCACTTGCATAATCTTGGAAAACGATATCATGCTCGACAATGAAGCTTGCAGCTGTTCGACTCTTAATTAACCTCCGGATAATCTTTGCTGCAGTAAGCCTGTCTTCGATAGATAAAAAAGCCGATGGTTCATCAAATAGGTAAATATCAGCATCTTTGGCAAGAGTAGCTACAATGGCAACTTTTTGTAATTCACCACCACTTAGATAGCTAAGCTGTTGATCAAGAAGTTCAGACAATTGAAACGGATGGATTATTTCACTTTTAAATTGTGAAGTAGCAACAATTGCTCCTCCTTTTTTTAAGAGAAATTCCTCCACAGTTTGGTTGCCATCCAGCGATATATATTGAGGTTTGTATGCTACTCTAAGAGATTTATTTGCATCTTCATTTTCTCCCTTTTCTTCTTCATCAGAACGAATATGATCAACTGATCCCGAAGTAGGCGATTCAAGCCCCGCCAACATTTTTATAAAAGTTGTTTTTCCAATTCCATTGGGCCCAAGAATTCCAATGATCTCATTCTGATGAATAGTTCCTTTACGAACATCTAAGGAGAAATTACTCTTCTCAAAAACTTTAGAAAGATCCTGATAAGATAATAAACTATCTGAAACGATACTTTTTTCTCGTACTGAGGATTTTTGAATTATAATTGAGTAATCACGAAATCTCATGTTTTCAGAGGGAATAAAACCATCAAGAAAGACATTAATACCTTCTTTTTCAGTATATGGTTGAGAAATGATTCCATAAGACGCTGGAGTGCCATAAAAAGTAGTAACATAATCAGAAAGATAATCTAAGACGGCTAAATCATGTTCAACAACAACTACAGTTCTTTCATGTTTGATTAGACTCCGAATAGCTCTTCCAACGCGAAGACGTTCATTAATATCAAGAAAAGAAGAAGGTTCATCAAAGAGGTAGATATCTGCATCCCGAGCCATAGCGACTGCAATAGCAAATTTCTGGAGTTCCCCACCTGATAGAACACTAATATCACGATTCCAGATTTCACGGAGAGCTAGCTCATCTTGAAGATCATCTAAAATATCTCTTTCATTAAAACGAGACAAAATCTCCTTAACAGTTCCCTCAACATGTTTAGTAATATTATCTATATATTGTGGCTTTCGTACACATTTGATATTGCCTTCAATCATTTTTTGAAAATAATTTTGAAGCTCAGTCCCCTTATAATACTCATGGACACGCTCCCAGCTTGGTTTTTTATCATATATACCAAAATTTGGAATGATATCTCCAGATAAAACCTTTATAGCGGTTGACTTGCCTATTCCATTCTGACCTACTAAACCATTTACCTTACTTGGTTTAATGATAGGTAAGCGAAATAGAGTAAACCCATTTCTTCCAAATCTGTGAGTTAAATCTTTATCTAATCTCTCGGGGGTATTGATGATCGTGAGGGCGTGAAAACGGCATGCCTTTGGACAGATCCCACACCCAGTGCAGAATTGTTCATGGATGATCGGTTGAGAGATAGTCGTTTCAAACTCAAACATTTCAGTTCCAGAACGGACCACTGGACAGGACCCTCGGCATTCCTTAACACATTTCTTAGGTTTACACTTGTCAGTATCTAACACAACGATACGCATTTTTTAAGAAGTCTCCACACAGAATTGGTTCATATGTCTCGAGTTAAACGATTTTGACCAGACATGAATTGTATTTCGATGTTTTATTCGTTTCTAGAATTGAATCTGATTATAAAATGTCTTATCTGATTTTGAACTTTGGGCATTCATGAGCTCTCAATTCTTGATAACTATCCCATATTAAGATACATGTCTAACCTGTTTATTATGGATGATTCACCGTCCTTTTCTATTAATTACTTATTTGAAAGAACTTCGATGGCAGTCAAGGCATAAATTGCAGTGCATTTGTAAATATCGTTTATCATGACATATTCTTGGGGGCCATGTGAGACCGAGATTATGCCTGGGCCATACGCAAAGGCTGGAACACCCTTTTTAACATAGAATCGAGTCTCTAAAAGGCCAGGACACATCTCAAATTTTGAGTGATTTCCAGTAATAGCTACAATGCTGTTTGTTAACCCTTGAGCAAGCGGACAATCTTTAGAGGTGCCTGATGACTCTCCTTCTTGGAGAATCTCAATATCAAGATTAATCCCCTGTTTCGTACATTCTTCGAGTAGTTTAAGTAATCTTTGTTTCTCCACTTCAAGATCCTCCTCAGGATTGATTCGACGATCAACAGTAAATGTAACACCTTCTGGCACAAGATTGAAATTGGTTCCACCCTCACATTGACCTCCAAGCATTAAGATTGAAGATCTAGCTGAGTCTGGGTGGATATTATGCCTAGTAGTCCTGGATTCAACCTCAGTTTTTAATTCCAGAAGTTTATTTGCTACCACAATCATTTTTTCAAAAGCATTAATTCCTTGATACTGAAGAGCTACATGCGCAGGCCTTCCTTTTAAAGTGATTCGGAGAGAAATCGCTCCACGACTTGCATTCCAAATAACTCCACTTGTTGGTTCAGGTAAAAGCATCCCTATAGCGTCTTTACCTAACACTCCAATATCAGAAAGATATTTTGAGCCCATTAATCCCCCAGTTTCTTCATCTGGAACTATAATCAGTCCAATTCTTTCATTAATTGGAATTTTTAACTCTTTTATTGTTTTAAGGGCATAAATCATAACTGCTAGACCACTCTTCATATCTGAACTCCCACGCCCAAAAAGTTTCCCGTTTTCAATATATGGTTGGAATTGAGTAACGCTAAATGCAGGGACAACATCATAATGGCCATGGAAGTATAGAGTTCTTTTTCCTGACCCATAAAAACTAAGAATACAATATCGAGGTATTTCCCCAGTCGTTGATGATGAACCCTGATTTGGAACTTCAATTATTTCATAATCAAGACCAACTTCAGATAATTTATTCGTGATGACTTCAATACACGTTTCGTACAAGGCACCAGGGGGATTTTCTGTAGCAATCGTGATCAACTTTTTAGTAAATTCTAGAATCTCAGTTTTATATGTTGTAATGACATCTAGAATTCGAGTTACGATGGTTTCTTTCATTTTTCTTCTCTATACGTGAGGATAAATGAATTTATGAAGTTATCCTAAGTTTTAAGTATTATTTTATAGAGTCCAAGCCAGATAGGGCCATTACTGGAAAAAAAGGAATAATAAGAATCTCCTCATAGATCTGTAAAAATATAGGTCATTATAATGTCTTATCTATTTTTGTCTTGAAAAACCTGCTTAATCGTACAAAAGAATGAAATAGAATTAAGAGAAAAATATAAGATTCCTTTTAGTGTTACAATAAGGTCAAAAGAGAAAAGATATCTCATTTCTAAAAGAGAGAGAAAATCCATAACTAGTTACTATTTGAGTATATAATGGGATTTAAACAAAAGGATGGGTAAGCGTGGAAAGACAATTAGAAAGTCTAATTAGGATTAAAGAGACTATCGAAGAGTTCTTAGGATTGGCACCCTTAATAATAAACAATCCAAAATTGACATCCAGAATAATAAACAAAGCAGAACATAGATTTATTAAAATGCAGATGATGGCTATTTTGGGTTTCTGTATTTATGGTCTTACCTATAAATTAGAATCACGCTTCTTTATTCATCTTTGTAAACAAATCCATGTATCAGTTCAAAAAATACTTCATAATATCGAAAACACGACATTACCAGCAGAAATAATCAAAACAATTAAGATAATCAAAAACGAGAGCGATGAATTGTTAAAATATTATGACATTAAACCCATAGATGAACTTGATCATCATACTCAATATCTTAAATTTAATCTCCAAGATTAGATAAGAAATCGGACTTAAAAAAGTAGGATTTTCTATATGGAGGCCTGAGGTGCCTCTCTTTCATTAGTCCTAACTAAATAGATATCTCTTTCAATTTCAGTAAGACTTCTTATAATCAAAATCTCTTTTAGTTTGGTATATTTCTTTCTTCACTTAAGAATGAAAGAACAAAAGAATGGTATTACATTCCTTTTCTTGGTACCGGCATGGTAAATCTTCTTTTGATCGATAAAAAAAGTTCTGATAATCTATAACAATGAAGAAATACCTAGAAATGGATTTTATATTCGAAAGACACGGATTTAAGTGCTACTGTTCCATTCCCTTCAAAAAGGGTCATATGAAGAGTTTTGGAATATTGTGAATTTATTCTACATCGCAGGAGTTTAAATATGCATTTTTCCTTGAATGAAATGAGGAAAATGATTTCTAACTATAAACGTCAAATTCGACAGTATAAACTCTGGCAATTCATGGATAAATCTTTAGCCATTCAGGAGACTCTCCCTCAGTCTGAAATTCTTCTATATTCACAAGAACATAATCTTGGGTCAAAAAAAACAGTTTTATCAATTCTAAAAGAGTTTATTGATAATAAAATGATTAAAGAATTAGAACTCCCTCAAAACGGCCCTGGAAGGCCGCGTAAGGCGTATACTCTTCCGCCAAGAAAAGAGCACGAGACAATTCTCATCAATCTTGGCTATTTACCAGTCCCTCTTTATGATTTCATTCAAGAACAGAGTACCACCCTTAAGCTGGGAAAAAGTGAGGTAATTAACCAACTGTTAACTTGGGCTTATTTACAATACCAATATGGATTGTATATTGAGAACCAAACTCCCAAGGAGTCATTACCTCCTCATCTTAAATCGCAAGAAATCAAGCGTGACTCCCTAAGATCAATATAATGAACTTAAATGATTCTGAAAAAACTCATTGAAATGGAGCAAAGAGATTGTGCTTTCTTTAAAGAGATAGCAAGTACCAAATCATGCAGTTCCTCACGAGTCGATGACATTCTTAAACACCAAGTTGTGAATCTCTATACTTGGCTGGAAACAATTGTCTTTTTATCAGCCCATCCTTTTGAACTTCTTATCCAACCAGTTAAGAGTAATACAAGAATAATTAGATTTAAAATAAACGCAATTAGTAGTAAAGGTCTTCCACCTTCAATCTGATAGATAAACCCTACAATCGGACTAATAACCATCCCCAATAACGAGATAGACATTGATAATATGGCAGTGACTTTTCCAGTATGATTTCGTGGAAGCTTACGGCCCACGGCTCCCCATGCTATTGTTCGCCAGACTTCATCGTTTCCTGCCTTAATTATAACAGCAATAAATGCAGTACTTGATATAAGAGAACCTAATCCTTCATTCGGTAATAGATTGGTCCAAGTTGGTGCTGATGGTGAATGAAACAGGAGGAAAATTGAGAAAGGGAGGAAAAAGTATACTAAAAACATAACTTTTGAATCATTCTGAGTCCTATCAAGAAGCTGCCCTGCAAAAAGCCCACCTAGAACACCAAGAAGAACGGCTCCAATCATCGTGTAGTTAATGACGTCATAATCCATCCCAACTTCTTCATTGAGAAAGAAGTTTTGAGCAAAACGGTAATTTATATCACTACTTACATCAAGCAAAAATACAATGAAAAACAACGGAATGGTGGTTACAAGTACCATAATTCCTAAGCGGTATTGGCTGACGAGGTCTTTAATCCCTCTTCTATTTTCCTGATCTTCCATTTGTTTAGCTGGATGTGTCTTCTTTAAAAAGAATAATCGTGTGAAGAAGTTTAATATTGCTACGATAGTAAAAAGGTACCAAAAAACCTTTAGTCCAGACACAAAATTATCTACGATTAGAAATCCAACAGTTACTAACCCAGCGATGCCAAAAACACCTCCCAAGGTAAACAAACTAGTACCAGTGCCCATTTGTTCGGGTGGGATTGATTCAAACAGCATCGGATCAATTGAAGCCTGACAAAACTGACTAAAACCAAAAACTGTCCATACAAGAACAAGACTATAGAAATCAGTCACGAGTGGAATAAGAAAAGAAGCAATAGCAAGAAAAAATTGGTTGAAAGTAGCCATAAATTTACGATGTGGAATATGCTTATCTGCCCAATATCCTCCTATAAGAGTCGTAAAAAGACCAAGAAGCATTGCCCACGCATCTGCGAGTCCAATTTCAAAGTAAGAGATACCAATGTCCCGAAAGAATAGATTCAAATATATCCATGCTGCTAGAAATACTGCTGATGAATAATTGGTAAAGAGGATTATAACATAATTTCGTGAATTGAAGATAATCTTTAGATTTTTAATAAAACTGGTACTTGTTGTTTCTTGCATTGATAGAAAACCTAGAGTTATATTTCCACTGGACAATCGTGTGAAGAATGAGGATTAATGGTGCTAATAACGAGTATGCAATAAACTTTATTCTTTAGTTATATCTGGACACTATATACATATATCTTCAATAGTAAGGAATTACAGTACTAGATAGAATCCATGAACCATGGTCACAACTCATTAAGAAACCATTTACTGGTAATCGCCAATTTGATAGTGCAAGACCA
>JBHLKY010000002.1:202358-303537 GCA_048886185.1 Candidatus Hermodarchaeota archaeon | reverse complement strand
ATCTCTTATTACAATAATTTACGACTTTTTCTATAAAGAAATCTCTTTTCCTCTCTCGAATTTCAAACTTCTCAAATGAAGAGTTCCATTATAGCATTATCTTTGATTCATCATAAAAGAGCAATTAAAAATATTCATGTTCATTGATTTTCTTAATACTAATAAAAAGAGTGAAGCAAATCAATGATAAATATAGAATAACAGCAAAAATATCCTCTAAAATAATTGTTTTTTCGTAAAGTATTCTAATCCTGTCAATCCAGTAAAAAGGGGTCAAAGTGGAAAGAAATTTAATTTGATCAATAGTAAAAGCTACCATAAAGACCAAAAGAATTCCAAAAAATGTCATTCCTGAAATTGCAACTGCTTTTCCAGGATTTTTTATGAATATGCAAAGCATAACAATAAAATATGTCATTGTAATTACAATTAGAAATGTAAGGAATATTCCAATTCCCATAACTGGAATATAATCGAAACCAGATCCATATACAATTATACCTACAATATATGCAAGATAATTTAATAAAAATATTGTAAAAATTTCTAAAGTTATCGCAGCTAACCGTTCCTTCAGTACTTTCGAGATCGGAATTGATTGTGCAAACAATAAATCTAAAGTATTTGATTTTTGATCTCTAATGATTATTTTTGATCCTAAAAACATTGAAACTATTCCTGAATAAAGGAAATACTCTCCGAAACCTTCAGTGGCAATATATCCAATGAATGAGCTTGCTACACCATGGTTTCGTAAAATTGCGCTCAAGAGGACATCAATTGAACTATAGGTCTTTGAGGCACCAACCCAAGCCACATCTCCCGGATACATTAACGGTGTAATAAGACCTGAAAGTGTCATTAATAACGCAAATATATAAATAAATGCCTTATCTGATTGAATTTGTTCAACAAAACATGGATATCGTTGTTGAAATTTTCCGATAAAAAAGAAAAGAAAGGGAATTCCTTTTTCTTTAGATTTTTTTTCTTGGACTTTATGAGAAAAGTGAGGAATAAGATCTTTCCTATCATTAATTACTAATATTATTGCAAATATTAAGATAGAGAAAATAATAAGGTAAAAAGCCTTGTCCCAAACAACTTGTTCAAGAGAAGGTTTTAGAATAGTTGAAGCGCTATCATAATAATAGAAAACTTGAAAATATTTTAAGAATTCTAATTCTTCTGAAAATAAAACAAAAAGATTAATTATAAATGATCCTACAATTATAATACCAACGAACCGTTTAGCACGACCAGAATCTAAGAATAAAACAGCGAAAAAGATACTGAGTAGACTTAAAAAGACAAGAAGTGTAAATAATTGAACACATGATGCCAATAATAAATCAATGGAAATATCTTGCCCAATTACAAGTGATGAAATATAAATAATAATGAATAGATAAGCAATAGATACAAGAGACATTGATAAAACAGCTAATATTTTTTCTAGTAAGATCTTTCTCCTAGTAATTGGATTAGACATTAACAAATCAAGTGTATTATCATCATTATCCTTTGAAAAAACGTTTGTACCCATGAGTGCAGGTAATATTGTATATAAAATTCCAATATAACTAAATAAAAACAACGCTAACCAGAATCGATATTCACCCCCCTCTCCGTATATTATTCCATATGTCGCTTCCCAGTCTCCCATATCCTCTAAACCAGTGATTTGTTCAACAGCTGCTTCATCGCCAGGATAAATCATAATAATTAATATTATAAACATAGATGAGAAGAGTAAAAAGGCAAATATTAAACCTCTTTCTTGTTTTATGTTATCCAGAAAAACTTTCATTTATTTCACCCCAGAACTTTTCTTAAGATCATAAAAATGCATAAAATAGTCTTCAAGGGACGGTTCTGGCGCATAAAATTTTTCTATTGGAAATTTTGAAATTTTTTCAAGAAAAGTATTAAAATCACCTTTAACTATCAAAATTAACTCATTTTTTTCTTGTGATATTATTGTTATATTGGGATCTTGGAGTAATGAAGGATTAATGTCTGAGATAAAATCAACATGAACTTTTTGTACAACCTGTTGGTCAAGTTTTGAAACATCCATAGTTGAAATAATTTCACCATCTCGAATTATTGAAACTATATTCGCAATTTTTTGGATTTCTCCTAAATAATGGCTAGAAATAAAAAAGGTTTTTCCTTTTTTTGCTTCTTCAGTGATTAAATCATATAAAATCTGTTGCATTAAAGGGTCTAATCCACTAGAAGGTTCATCAAAAATATAAAACTCTGGGTCATGCATGAACGCTTGAACTATAGCAACTTTTTGTCTATTGCCCCTGCTTAACGTCTTAGTGTTTTTAGTAATATCCAAATCAAATAACTTTACCATTTCTTCCATTCGCGATGAGGGGCGATTTGGTCTTAGAGAAGCAAAATAATTAAGCATTTGTTTGACAGTTAAATGTCCATATAAAGCCACATCACCAGGAATATATCCTATCCTATCATGAATTCGAACATTCGAACGATCAACAGGAATACCAAATAATTTTACCTCCCCACTTGTTGGCTTGAGAATACTAAGAATAATTCTAATAGTGGTGGTTTTTCCTGCTCCATTTGGGCCTAAAAATCCATAAACAGTTCCTGTTTTAACGGTAATATTTACATTTTTTATAGCAAGGAATTTTCCATAATATTTAGTGAGATTATTGATTTCAAGAACTATCTGTTTCGTCATTTAAACCACATTTTTAATACATATCAATATTTAGTGAGATTATTGACGGTGAGGGTTTGATTTTAACAGATAAAAAGTCTTATAATTCACATTTGAAAACATTTGAAACTACATTGACCTAAAATTCCTAATATAAAATTTTAAGCATTTCTTTCTGTGCATAAGTCAGCTGTCTTAATGGAAAAATGATTTATAGAGAATATTTATATCAAATTTATATATTAGATAACAGTTGCCATTGGTTATAACCTATTTTTAATATAAAACGAATATATAATGATATGAAAATACACAGCGACACAATATAATTATCTAAGTTGTTATGGATCGTTGGTTAAGTTATGCTAAGTATAAACCCTAATACTACTTACTTAAATGATATAAAATCGATATGATTCAAAAATATGTACATAATGTACTAGCTAGTGTTAGCTGTGGGAGTATTACCAGAATATAGAGGAAGAGGATTGAGCAAGATACTTATGAATGCTTGCTTTTCAAATTTAATTGGCTTAATTAAACAAAATGGATATATTGAAGTGGGTGAAAGAAACCTGCCTGCTTTCACCCTTTACTCAAGATATGGTTTTCATGAGGTTTCCAAGAAACATGGATTTGTTATGAGATTGAAATGAACATTCTGAGAAAAAATGGTGTCATAAATGAACTATCTAGCTGGTTTAATGATATGTGAAATGGAATCTGAGCAGAAAGCTCGAACCAACGCAGAAAAAATGAAAAACTGTCCTAAATTGTTAAGTTGTGGGGTAACTGAGACCTCCTACTATGGGTTTTATATCAGTCAAGTTGGAACAGAATGGTGGTTTGAAGTCCCTGCAAAAAACCCAGGATTATTAGGGGCGAAGAAAATTCGGATCGAAATGATTAAAAAACTCATAAAACCTGATAATTTTAGTTTCAAAAAGAATACGAACCTTAAAGATAATGAACCTACTCCTTGTGGATCAAACTGCTCAATATGCCAGGCTAAAGATCAGTATCATTGTTCAGGTTGCCCAGCTTTGTCTTAAATAATCTCTTTCTCTATTATCGTTGAGCATTGGTTATGATTTAAATTTCCTTAAAAATGAAGTCATAAAATATCAAAATTCTGTATAATATGCAGTTGTGGTATATGTGAACCACACAAAACATAAAATCTTAAAGATAAAATGTAACAGATTCGTTCTCTATCCTCTCTCACTTGTTTCTCTGTAAACTCTAATGGTCTATTATTTTCCTCTTTCATTTGTATCTATTGTAATGATTATTTTGAGAGCTCATTTCTTTCTTTTATGTTTTTTTAAAGATTTTTCTAGCTTATCATGAAACATACGCTCTCTGATTTGAGATACATAATTTTAGAATTAAGTCAGTATTCACTGTTATTTTCCAAGTACCACCAGTGATTTCTTTAGGGCATCAACCCCTTTTAACAAATCTTCTTGAGGCGCTAATGTCACAAAACGTAAGTGATTTCTTGCTGGAATTGAACCATATGCAGATCCAGGAGTAACATAAACTCGATGAGTCTTTAATAAATACTTAACAAGTGTTTCATCATCAATATCAGCATGGATTTTGGGGAAGACATAGGTTCCTCCCCGTGCAGGAACAGCTGATATTACATCAATTTCATTAAATTGATCAGTAATGAATTGTTGCTTCGAGAAAACACTCTCTGTGAAGGATTCAATGACTCCTTTAGGCTCTTGAAGTGCAAGCTTAGCAATTTCTTGAGCGATGGAGGTAACTCCCAACCGTCCTTTACACAGATGCATTATATGATACCAAATTTCAGGATGCTTATCTAAAGGATCATACCATCCAAGATAACCCAATCGATAACCTGGTAAGCGATAGACCTTACTAAAACCATTTAGATAGATCACTGGAATCTCTTGTGCGAACTTAAGAGGAGAAACAAACTTCCCAAAGGTTAGGGAATCATAGATCTCATCAGTAATAATAATCAGATTATATTGGCCTGCAACATTTATCAGTTCCTTGAGCACCTTTTCTGAATAAACAGCTCCCGTTGGGCTATTTGGCGTAATTATTACGATAGATTTTGTATCAGAATGTTTTTCAAGGGATGTAACTAATTGATCCATATCAGGATTCCAATCAAGTTCTTCTTCGCAATTATAGAACCAGATATTTGAGAATCGTTTGGCTTGGACAATTAATGGAATGTAAGAAGGATCAGGAATGGCTACACTTCCCGGATTATTCTGAAAAATCGAGTCGAGGGTCAAAGAAAAGCCCTCGGAAACACCATAAGTCATGACAATTTTATCAGAAGGTAATTCTACATTGCATATATCCTGAATCCGTTGACTTAAGGTATGACGTAAAGTTTTATCACCATTCCAGCTTGGATAGCCAGAAAATTTCATAAGTTGTAGTTGCTCAACTTTTCGCTGGATAGATTCGTCTAGGACATATCCATACACAGGAGGATCACAGTTGGATAAGTGCAAATAATCTGGAAGACTCTGAGCGATTTGTTCTAATTCAGAAAAAAAGCCTAGATACCCAAATCGTGATATATCATCAATATTGGACTGCTTCATCCTTATTCCTTCAACATCAGTCATTTTTAATGAATTTTTCAATATGCCCTCATAGTTTATCTTCTTGGTCTAATAATAGATGTCCACCTGAATCCAATTCAATGATAATCATTATCCAATTTTCAATTCATGATCCCCATGAAGATTCAGAACTGGCTTTATTATCTAGAAAAAGTTTAATGAGATTGAGAGAGTAGTAAATAATAGTATCCCACTCTAATCTCATACGAGCCAAGGCTGATTTCCGTAACTCGATCTCTTATATCATCCCATTCATGAACACGTTCTTTTAAAAATGGAATTGGATTATATTGCATAAGTTTCACTTAATTATCGAGATTAAAGAAATCCTCTCTTGTTCTCTTCATTAATATTTCTTTTATTTAAAATTAATTCTTACTATAACATTAGATTTTATTAACTTAATTTTTGTAGTACTTCCTGATAATAGTAGCCTTATTTCACAATTTGGACACGAACTTTCTATCATATGATGAAAAAAAATTTGGAAATAAACTAATTCCCTTCATTTAAACTTTTATAAATTAAATAACAAGAATTATCTTCAAATCGTTAATAATAATACCGACTTTTGATAAAATGAAAATCTACCAATTGCTTATTTGCCACCTTCTAGAGTCCTCGAAAATACAGAAGAGAATGTATTTACAAGCTATCAGCTGTAAGTCTATGTTTCCCACATTTAATACATTGGAATAAATATCCTTGAAATAATCCGTCTCGGTTCAGAGATTTTTCAAATTCATCAGAAGCTAATCCCATTTTATCTTTTAGCTGTTCAATATCATCCTTCAATTCGTCTTTGAATTTTCTAATCTCCTTCCAACCCACATATCCTAGAAATGCACAGAAATCCCCACAATGGCTTAACCAGTATTCCTGCTGCCATCCTTTATAACCAGGTGTTCTATAGATGAGCTCATCTAGTTCTTGCGCCTTTCTATAATCCTTTTCAACTGATTGGCTGTCGTGAAATGCTCCATTATACTTCTTAGCAGCACTTCCATCTTTTATGCACCAAGGGCAGATGTTTTTGACCTCTTTTTCGGAATAAAAGGGGCCTACATAAATGATTTCACTATCTTTTTGACAGATTGGGCATTTTCCTTTTTTTTTCTCAAACATCCTTGTTCTTAATGGTTCAGGATGGTATTTGAAATAAGGTAGATTTTTGGTCTTTCCCATTGGTCTCTTACCAACTTTGTTGGGTAAACACTTAATATATGTATTGCACCTTCAATGGGCACATAAAAACTATTCCAAACTTAAAATATTTTCTGTAATCTATTCTAATCGTTTGTTATTCTATTATTTCCAAAGGTTCTTTGTTCCTTAGAACTTTAAAAGACACATTGGGCGTAGCCATTAAACAGATGATAGAAAAAGATCAAACATTAGATTTTATGTAATATCTATAGTGTTCAACCAAGGAGGAGATACTACAAAAATCTGAATTATCTTCCCCTTTTTTATTGGGTTCCAACATGACAGTGGGATAGGTGAAAAAAGTTTGAAAAAAAGTAATATTTTTTTTATGATGGCCATTCTAATTCTTCTGTTCGGAGTGGCTAATCGGGGGGTAGGTAAAAATTCTATACACGCAACCATTAACCAACCTGATTTCAGTTCCCTAGGCTATTCCGTGACTTCTTCACGCCAAGGTGTTTATAAATTTACAACCACTGTCGAACACACAGGAATCGATCCAGCAACAGTAGGATCTGTTCTAATTCCATGGGAAAAGGTACAATACGACTTACCCCTGACAAATGGAAGTGGAACTCTTGAAGAAACCATAGTTACTTATGATTTAAACGGAGATGGGGATATTTTAGACACATTCTCAGTCACTTGGTATAATGATACAGTTAGACAATGGGATGCTATCATTAACGATGGATTAACTGATGTTCATGCCTATGCAATTACAGAAACTGCACCTGGAGAGTGGCCTACAATACGAAATTATACACTGAATGATGAGTCAAAACTCTTCTCATTAGGTTCGGAAACACATTTTTTGTATCGTGCTGATAATTATACCGCTTCTTTTGGATTTGGGGATGCATATATTCACAACCATCCTGGCCCAAACTTTGAACTTGTGCTATATTCTTCTATAGTAACAGCTATTGACTTTGAAATTGATGATACTCCAGTAAACCTAGATTTTTCCACAACAGTCTATTCTGTCTTAGATTATTTAACCAATTTCCCCACAAATGTTCCAGTATACGTCATTCCAACGAATACATTCACCATCAATCCAGGAGAACAGACAAAGTTCTCTTGTACCCTGATTACACAGGAAGAAACAACTTTTGAAATTGGTATCTTACTCAATTGGTCTCCTGATGGGATAAATAGGTACCATTGGGTGCCTGTATGGGACACTATAACCTTAGAGGCAATTAATCGGCCCTATTTTGTATCTAGTGATTATAGTTTTACTTCAGTAAATTCAGGTATGAAACAATTTGAAGCAACCGTGGAGAATATAGGTGTCTCTACCACTTCAGGGTACATGGTACTTGATTGGGGTGAGCTAGTTTATGAGCTACCGTTAAGTGGCGGTTCAGGAACATTAGATGAGAATATAGTAAACTTGGATTTGAATGGCGATACAGATCAAACAGATACATTTAGCGTTACATGGTTCCAAAATAGTACGCGTTCATGGGATGCAGTAGTAGATGGGGTTCATGCTTATGCAATATTTGAGGGTCCACCAGATGATATACGACGGAATGAAACCTATTACCTTGAAAATGGCCAACCAAAGCTGTTTCAGCTAGGGAGTGAAACTCATAGTCTTGCGCGAGCAGATAACGATCATGCAATATTTGCCCTAAAAGTGCCGAATCTAGTAACACATCCAAGCCCGAATTTTGCATTGTATTTCGATACTGATTCTCTAAATGCTCATGCGTTTAAAGTTAATGGAACATCAATAGAAACAAATCATACCTGGATTGGAGACGAATTTTATCCGTGGAGTGAACGGTGGACATATAGCTATTATTTACTTCCGCTTAATCAGCTTACTATTAACACAGGAGACATTGTAACATTTTCCTGTACTCTTACAGCTCAAAAAGACGTAACCTGTAATTTAGTGTTATTAACGAGTTGGTCACCAGACGGGAACCGACGATATCTTTGGAAACCCGTTATTGAGTTGGATCTATCTTTCGTTGTCCCTGTTCCTACCTCACCAACTGAAACAACTCCTCCTCCTCCTGCCCCCTCTACATCGACTTCCACTTTAAGTACAAAAACTCCAGCCTTTTCTTTCTTAATTCTGTTGATAGTTCTCCCTTGTTTAATTCACGCGTCACGAAGGAAAAAGGGATGAATAAATTATGAAAAAAAAGTTTAAACCTATTCTTTTAGTAATAATATTCCTATTATTAAGTGCAGGAAGGATAGATGCTTCTCTCACAGAAGATAAACCTGATTTCGTAAAGATTGGGGATCATTTCTTAGAAATAGGGGAGAATCATGAAGTAAATTTCAGTATTACCATCAAAAATAATGGTGAACCCGCAACAACAGGGTCAGTCCCAATCATGTGGGAAATGAAGTATTATGAAATTCAACTTAATAATGGTGAAGGAATTCTTATAGAGAGTGAAGTGGATTATGATCTGAATGCAGATAATGATAAGTCGGATACTTTTAATGTGACCCGATTTCAAAATGATAGTCGATTATGGGATGCTATTATTATCGACAATGGGGGTGAGGGTGAGGTTCATGCATATTCAATTTGTGAAGGCCCACTGGAAGATCCATGGAGTATTCGAATATATAACTTTGATAAGCAACCCAAATTTTTCAAATTAGGTACAGAGACTCATTTTCTATACCTAGCAACAGATAGCATTGCTGTATTTGGTATAGGGAAAGGAATTATCGAAAAACATCCTAGCCCAAACTTTGAACTACTTATTGATTCCGATAAAATAGATGTAAACAATTTTCATATCAATGGAAAAGAGGTGAATGTAAACTTTACACATGCCCTTGTAGCACAGGAACTATATTATAATGATAATGTGCCATACCTGCAGACATTTTATATTATAAACAATCCAGATCCAGCATTTGAAATTGGCTCAGGAGAAGAAGTGACATTCTCTTGTATTTTCAAAGCCCAAGAGAACACTACTTGTCGGGTAGTTCTCTTGATGAACTGGTCTCCAGATGGTAATTTGAGGTATAGGCCTTGGTCAATGTTTTGGGAAAAAGAAGTGTCGTTTACAAAATATTCTTCTAAAGATGTGCCTGGGTTTTCTATCTTAACATTATTACTCATAATTCTACCTCTCTTAGTTTATAGACGTAAAAAAGAAAGAATGTAGAATTCCCTTTCTTCAAGTTTTCCTTCCCTTTTTTTCTCTATATTGGTAACAACTCCTTTATAATTAATATATATAGTAATTTATTCCAGACTAATTTTTTCCCTTTATTTTATTTTTTCACAGAATTTACTCCCTGAATTGCGTTTTGGGGGGTAAATGCAAGTAGTATCGGAAACAGAATGGAAAATATGGACTTTAATAATTTCTTATTTGAAATGAACTATAGAAAATACCGTTAATCTGAAGTTGAACACCTCTACACTAAGTAATCGCTTCAACTTGTTGTAAATAGGGAGTTGGTTACTCATTTTTCTTCTAAAATAATGTAAGATTATTAATGCTGTATAATTTTAGATATCCCTACCATCTTATATAAAAAGAGATATAATAATAGATATTAATTATAACGCCTAGGCTTCTTGAGGTTTTGAATTCTTCAGAATTTTCATTAAAATAACTTGGAAAGAATTTACTTGATTGACAACTTCAAAGATGAAATTGAGCATGTAAAAAATCTTATGAGTAGAGGAGATTATAAAAAAGCTATAGAATTAGTCAGAAAACTTTTCATTGACAAAGAGCTTTCTTTAAATGATCAATTAAATTGCTTATTAATTGAAAATCAACTTATGATCAAACTTGGAGAGATAGAGAAAGCTGATGAGCAGATTGAAAGAATGTTAAAGAATTTTAAAGGAATAAAAAATAAATTAGTTATAGTTGACATTTTATTGAATAAATTAGAGATTTGTTGGCGTTCAAGCAGATTTAACGAAGGATTACAAGTATCACAAAGGGTGGAGGAGATATTTCAGGAAATAGAACATGATTATGATGAAATAGATGAGGTTGAAAGAAGAAGAGGGGATTTCTTATTATCAAAGGGAGTTTTTGAATGGTATCAAGGTAATTTTGATCAATCACTAAAAGACCATCAAAGGAGCTTAACCTTCTTTCAGGCGCTAAATGCCACACAAGGAGTCGCTAAAGTATTAAATAATCTAGGTCTTTTATATCGCTCAAAAGGATATTTAGATAAGGCAATTGAGTGTCATCAAAAGAGTATAAGTACTATAGAGGAGGTGATGGATGATCAAATTCTCGCTTCAAATTATAATAATTTAGGTACTGTTTATCAGCTGAAAGGAGACCATAAAAAAGCCTTAGAATTCTATCAGAAAAGTTTAGCCCTTAAAGAACGAATTGGAAACCAAAATGAAATCGCACTTTCTCTTCTCAATTTAGGTGTGAATTATCGTATGCAAGGAAGCTTAAATCAGGCGTTAGAATACTATCAACAGTCTCAGTTAATTTTTGAGAAATTAGGTGATAAAAAACACATTGCTCTTGTACTTAACAACTTGGGTGATGTATATCAGTTGAAAGGTGCCCTTAATCTGGCATTGGAATATCATCAGGAAAGTCTTGCCCTCTATGAAGAGCTCGGAATGAAGGCAGACATCGCTTTGTCATTTGTCAACATTGGTGAGATCTATAAAATAAAAAAGAATTCTAAATGGGCTCAAAAATATTTTCTACGAAGCTTAAAAATATTTGAGGAGTTACAAAACAATCTTTCAACTTCCGACGTTCTTTACAATCTAATATTACTTTGTTTGGACAATAATGAACCATCTCTTTCCCAAAATTATCTACAAAAGCTTGAAGGGATCAAAGAACGAGTTAATAATCGGATTGTTAATCAAAAATATCTCATTGGAAAAGCTCTCATACTCAAGAATAGTCCCCGTTTTAGGTTAAAGATGAAAGCTATAGAAATTCTTGAGAAAGTAGTAGAAGAAGACGTTGTTGATCATAATTTAACTATTACTGCAATGATATTTTTGAGTGATCTATTACTCTATGAGCTCAAAATGACTGGAGAAGAAGAAATTCTTATTAAAGTCAAAGAGTTGACAAATCAACTCCTTGACATAGCCAAAAATCAATCTTCTCATTCTATACTTACTGAGACTTATGTTCTTCAATCTAAACTTGCACTTTTAGAATTAGATTTTGTAAAAGCGCAAGAATTATTAGATTTTGCTTTATTAATTGCAGAAGAAAAAGGTTTAAGGAATTTAGCTGTAAAAATATTTAATGAAAAAACAGCATTAGAGGCACAGGTAGAAGAATGGCAATTTCTCATTAAACAAAATGTACCTTTAGCAAAAAGATTCGAATTAACGAGATTAGAGGAAATGATGTCTCGAGTTGCAGGAAATCCTTTCGAAATCACCGAGGAGGAGGTGGAAAAATATGCTAGGAGAGAGAAATATAAGAGAACGGCTTGGGAAGAAGTACCAATAAGAAAATATCATCTAATCCATTTAGATCTGCTTAAAGATACCTCTAAAACCGAAAAAAATAACTTTAAAGTTGCGATTGCCCAGATAGGCGTGGCTGAGACTGATGATATTGTGAATGAGTTTTATGAAGAAAAATCAGAAGGGCTTTTTAATCTTAGAAAAGAAAAACTGGAAGTTATAAGGAGAAAGGTAAAGGAATTAGTAATAGATGCTCATTCTAAAGACATTAAAGTCTTACTCTTTCCAGAGCTATCTATTGATTTCAATTACCAGGAATTGCTTGAGGATGTGACTAAACTTGCTAATAATTATGACATGTATATCATTCCCGGTTCATATCATGACCAACATACTAAAAGAAACATTTGTATGGTTTTAGGTCCAGAGGGTGTCCTATGGCAACAAGAAAAACATATACCAGCCATAATCCATTATCATGGGAGAAGACTCAAGGAAGGAATTAACACTGACGCTTTTACTAGAAATACAATTGTCTGTAGAACTGAATATGGTAATATTGCGATAACAATCTGCAGGGATTTTTTGGACATGGATCTACGTGTTGAACTTAAAAATTCTGATCCTCCCGTGGATATGATATTTAATCCAGCCTTCACCCCTGTTACTGCTGATTTTAACGCAGCACATTTTGATGCTCGTAGATCTATCTATGCTTACTGTTTCTTCGCGAATATCGCAGAAGTAGGTGAATCTTTTATTTTTACGCCTGAAAGAGAACAAATTGAACGAAAAATTCCTCCTAAAAAGGAGGAATTGATCTATAAGGAAGTAGATCTTTTTAGATTGCGTTCAGAACGGAAAAAATGGGAGATTGAACAGGGAAAGGAGAGACCATTTATCCAGAGTACACGAATCTGATTCCAAAATAATCATTTATTTTATAGAAAATCTCATTCTGAGGAGTTAATAATTCAGGCAATTGAAGTGTTCCATTTAGTAGTTGAACATAATGTAAGTAATCTGCCTCTGAAATTAAATTAACCTTGCATCCCAGGAAGTTAGATTAGATGAATGACCAATTTTAGATCATTTTAATATCAATAGAATACGAGTTGTCCAATCGTGGATGCGAACATTTGGTTTCCTCCAACTAGAGGACAGTCTTATTGATCTATTGGTTAATGGTACGTTTCCAAAATCCCACAGCCCATTCTTAGTTTGATTGGCCCATAACCACTCAATAATTTCTTCAACATGAGATTTCCAGCTAGGATACGGTTTTAAAACTTCAAGGGATCTCAACCACCTTGTGAAAGTAGTAGTTCCTATTAAACTACTCGGAGAAGTTCTCAGATCCACATTTAGGTAACCAATTCCGTGATTCCATACTCTCCTGAAAAATGCTTTTTCTAACTCAGGTTTCAACTTATGTACTTGAGAACCGATTAGATTTACAGTGTAAACGTCATTTATTGTGAATTCTTTCCCTTCCTTTATTCTTTTTCTAAATCGGGGTGAAAGTTTGTCAAAGTTTATCTCAAGCAGTTCTAGAAACGCAGAAATCTGCGTTTGTTTGTCGTATGAGTTATAGGGAAAGGATCTTTGTAGGATTCTTACCCATAGATCAAAATAATCATATAGGATTGGATGAATAGGATCTATTTCTGCCAATGAAGCTGCAACAATCTTTTTGATAAGATTATCCCAAACATTTCGACCTATACCTTTTGGTTCAACGTCTCGTGGCTTGATTGAATTGGTTAGTATTCCTATAATATATTTAGTTACTTTTTGGATTATAGGATGAGTGTCATCAAGACCAAGGTTAATGGCTCTAGTAACGCCCACTTCAGTGGTAGGGACTTTTTGCTTAAGGCTAGTGTCTTCAGTGTGAAACCTTCCCCAGCTCCCATCTTCCCATTGATCATTTCTAAGCATTTGTACCCATTTATTGTCATCTAATCTTGATACTGCTTCAATTAGTTCAGCATCGTCTCTATTCTTTCCTAATATATCGCGTAATAATCTAACTTGAATGGTAGGATCAGGACTATCTTCTAGTATTCTTTCTGCGATATTTTGAATTTCTCTGTCTCTCTTTGACATAAATCCATCTCCGAACTAGAATAGCTGAATACTAAATGTTGATACAATTCTTTCAGTAAGTAATAAATAGAGATAAGATTGTTCCTATATCAATTTTTAGGAATAAGTCGATGTTTATACCTGATTTATTCTTCTCTTCTTATAACAATCTTCCCACTTTACAGATAATTTTTAATATGCGGATGTTTTCAAAGATGCAAGTTCCGTCCTCCAAAAGTGATAGATTCTTTCAGTAGGTTAATAATCTAATTGTTTTAAGGAACAACATCACTCTAATCAGGAATGTGTTGATATTAAACATGAATACAACCGCTCTCAGTTACAGATTTTCATTCACATGTAAAAAACGATTCCAAATACCTGCAGGATCTATCACTGCACTTACAACACCTTTTCCCAAATGGAATTTTCCAAATAGAAAAAAATAGAGTGGAACTCTAATGGATTGGTAGGCAATTTTAAAAATTCCTAACCAGTGGAATCTGATTTTGTACAAAATTCCGTTTGATATAGTTTTTGCTATCATGGCTCTCTGTGTCTTGTCCAGACCTGAAGTCAAAGAGATATTGTATATAGTTGGTTATTGCATATCTGTGATAAATGTATTAAATATCCTCGAATCTATCGGAAGAGCTCTTGGCTAGAAATCTTTACTCTTTTTGATAGAACTTTTATGGTCTGGCAATATATATTCGTCTGTATTGGGATTGTCAATCCATTCTGGAGAGAATTCATCCATTCTTTCTAGAAGAAAGTCGTAAACTTGATAATGGAATTATTTTTATTTTAAATTTTTAACTTATGGTTTTATTTCTAATTTGACAAAACTCGTGATTATAATGTCAAAAGCAGTTATATGGGATACATTGTGTCGTTTTAAATTGAAACATTCCATATACGTGCTTCTTCTTAATATTCTATTGCTAGGAGGCATTGCTTGGACTGAAAATCAAAACTTACAAAATCCCAATAACGACCCTTTTTCAAGAACGCAAGCATTCTCTCTGACAACTCCTCAAATAGCCCGTAATATTCATCTCTATACTCCTTATGAACCTATTTTTATCTATGGTGACGAGGATTTTATTACTCAAGCGACTATAAAGAATTGGGTAGGAGAAGGGACAATGGCTAATCCGATTGTAATTGAAGAGTACTCCATTACAGCAACAGAAGGACCACTCATATTTATCAGTGACACTATTCTCTACTTCATCATTCGAAATAATCTGCTTAATGGTTCAAACGCCGCGACGGAAGGCATTCATTTCTCTAATGTTCAACATGGCACAATTGAGAATAACATCATATGCAATAATGATGCTATAGATGGAGGAATCGTTTTTGAACACTCATCCTCTCACAATTTAATTATCAACAACTTTATTTTTGGTAACCAGATGGGCATAAACGTTGGTGGAAACAATATTTGTATTGTCAATAATAGTATTTACAGAAATCAGGAGATGGCGATCTGGCTGAATATCGAGACCTCCAATAACACTCTAGTCGGAAATACCATCTACAATAATACTGGTGCGGGAATACAGCTTGAGCAATCGAATTCCAACATCATTTCTAAGAACACGATTTATGGGAGTGATGTGAATGGGATAGACCTCATACACGCATCAGGGAATGTAATCTCCCAAAATGAAGTTCAGGACACAATAATAGGGATCTCTTTGTATAATTCCTCGCAGAACAATATTTCGTCCAATTATGTGTTGAATAACATGGGAGGGATTAGTCTCTACTATTCAACAGGAAACATAATCTGGAATAATACAGCACAAGCGAATTTCAATCTAGGAATTGATTTAGAGCTTTCTTCCCATAATAACACATTTTCAACAAATAGGATACTCAAAAACGGAATAGTAGGTGCTGTTCTCTTTGATTCAGATTTCAATACATTTACTGAGAATGTATTTTGTGATAATAACATGGAAGCAATAAGAATTGAAGGGAACACACATTACAACATTTTTACATTTAATAATTTTACAGACAATTATGCTCCTGAACATCAAGCCAAGGATGGAGGATCAAACAATACATTTGCCTTTAATTACTGGGATGACTGGGTGTCACCTGATAACAATAAAGACGGGATCGTAGATGAACCCTACCCTGTGAAAGGAGTAATAGAAAACAAAGATTCACATCCCCTTGTCACTTTAGAACTGGATCATGGTCATTTGATGTACAATCCAAACCTTTTGCTCCCCCAAACCCCTCTCACTGGTATAGTCATCCTTACATGGACTGCATCATTAGATTCCTTGCAGCATGGCATCACTTACGTTGTCTATTATTCACCAGATCAGGGAGAGGAATGGATAGTCCTCGCCTCGAACTTAACAGCTACACACTTCAAATGGGATACAACTAAAGTGGCCGATGGTTCCACCTATTTACTCAAGATAGAAGCAAAGTGCGATGAGGGACTTATTGTTGCAGAGATCTCGAAAACATTCACAATTGCCAATATGTCTTCAGGAGGCAATCAATTTGTTATTCAATTGTTCATTGTAGTTGCTAGTCTAATTTTGATGGTTGGGGTTAGTTACTTCTTGTATACATCCAAAACAAGAGTTCCAAAAACGATCATTGATTTTTTTCCTTCAGATCAGATTGATTTTTTAAAATCTGTTTATGGTAAAGTAATTATTGGTCTAGAAAACATCCAATCAGCGATCATTTCAGAACACCAAGATATTCCTTTGCTAGAACCTGTAGAACCGACAACTCTTGTTGAGTATTTTCCCTCTGACTTTAGAGATGAATTAATATCAGGATTAAAAGGAAGAACAGTCTTAACATTAATCGAGATTGCTTATCAGCATCCTGAAGAAACGAATCCAATGAGATTAGCTAAGACCTTAGATATTCCTCCCACGACTGTTTCTTATGAAATAAACCGTTTAATGGAATTAGAATATTTGGAACGATTTGTTTCTCCTCAAGTCCTTAAGGATGGTCGCTTTAGAAATTATATAATTACACCTAAGGGGATTTCATTTCTTCGAATCTTAAAAGGAGCGTTAGAGCTTTCCATTAGAAGGTTGAGAGAAAAGGAAAGTGATCAATTGTCTGGTTAGAATCTGTTTTTTATCATGGAGACCCTGTAGAGCGGTAATTGTTGCTATAGGTACGGCTGCTGCTTCCTCAAACGATATATTAGCTGGTTTTAGTACTAATCGTTCTTCTGGAACACACCTATACTCAGCAAAGTCACCCCAATTGCTATTTCCGAATACCTCATCACCAGGCTGAAACTGCTCCACGTCTCTACCAACTATTTCAACCTGCCCCGATATGTCATCTCCTAGTATTGTATGGTTGTGTTTTGGTTTTAGAATCCCCCCTGCTGTTAGACGGAGAAAGAAAGGTTTTCTTCTCACGATAAGCGGGTCGATTGCATTTACGGATGCTGCAAAAATCTTTACCAGTACTTCATTATCTTTGGGAGTGGATTTTCTACCTCTTTGAGCTGAAGAACCTCTGGTGGTTCGTATTTTGTCTGTACAATTGCTTTCATTTGAGAATTTTTTTCTATTCAATTGTAGATGTGTTGAATCCTTTAACTATCAACCATATCGCTAGAACCATTTCATTCACAAAAATTGGTAGATCTAGCAACATCGAGATCATCTCATCAATACCACCGAACATATCGAACAAGCCATTCAAAATCCCCAATATGATCCCAAGAAGACCCCAAACTGATAACCATCGAGGAACAAGTTTTGTTTGATAAAATATGGAATAATACATCAGAGCACCAATGCTAAAAGCAAATACCCCTGGTACAACAGCCTGATCGACAGTATATCCTGTTAATAATAATTCACCTATAATTTGAAAATAGGAATCAGTTGAAGCTCCTGATTCCACATATTCTTGACTTAATGGCACTAGTGCTAATAAACACATTACACCAACCATAAAGATAGCGCCTTCAATAATCCTGAAACCAACGGCCCCAAAAGCCATGCCCTCATTATACTTTTTTAAGATTGGATACATCGGAATTACAATACCCGCCCCTGCAGCTGCCATAATAAAATAAAATATCGCTCCAAGCACTACTTGGGTTTCATTCGCAGAAACTTCAGCCAGATAATCTGAAGCTCCTATAATTGGTAATATAAAAACACCACTTACTATGGCTGCAACCGTCGCAGTTATGAATAAGACTCCTACAATTCTTGCGGGTAATTTCTCAGAATTCAATTTTTATTCTCCTTTTTTTTTTAAATTGATAAACAAACAATCTTTTGGTCTGAAATTGCTTTTATCCAAACGCCATTGTTCATTCAAAAAGGTTTGCAACAGAATAGAATTAGAGATTAAATAATGTGACTCCATTTTATTCATGTAATTATAATTTGGAGCCTATCTGTAACCTTCAAAAGCGTACTACCAGTAATCACGAAAAGGTATTACTCAGTAAAATATTTATTATTGCTTTCGGAGCATGACTAAGACACTAATCAATCTAATTTCAATAATTTGAAAATCAATAGGATGGTTGAGACGATATTCTCAGTTTCAAATCCGTTAATCAATCTTGAAAACGACTACAACTACAAGATTTTTGATTCTCATGTCCATATCTGGGGTTATAGATATTTAAATGACTACTTAGAATATATTAAAAGATTTGGTGTTGAAAAAATATTAGGAATAGGAAATCGAGACTTAAAAAGAAAATTAGAATCTAAAGAGGGAGTTTATAATATTATTTTTTGTGATTATCTGAGTTCATATGATTTTTTAAAATTTAAGGTTCATAAACTCCAAGACCAGATTGATAAGGCTCACACGAATGAGATTCAATTTTTGAAGATTTTTTTTGGTCCAATGTTTCAATTTTTTACTAGGAATAAAAAACCATTTAGAATTAACGATCATAGATTGGATTCTGTTTATTCTCAGATAGAAGATTATGGAATGACTGTTTTAGTGCATGTCGCAGATCCAGACATTTCGTATAAGAATAAATACAGAAATATACAGAAGTATGGGTTGAAAGAAGATCGAATTAATGATTTCTCAAATCTTCTTGAAAATTTTCCCAAAATTACCATGATTTCAGTCCATCTAGGATGTTTACCTGAAAATCTAAATAGATTAAGTGAATTACTTGATGACCATCCTCAATTATTTGTAGATACTGCATCTACTCGGTGGATGATACGTGAACTTGGGAAAGATGTTAAAAGATCTAAAGAATGGTTTGAAAAATATCAAGATCGAATATTGTTTGGGACAGATCTTGGAAATTTAGAATTTAATATAAGATTCTTTCTTGGTAAATACCATCGTGAATATTTTTGGGGGAGCCGATACTGGTCTCAACGTTTATTTTGGGAAACATCTCATCGGGCTCCATTACCGTTTAAAGACAAAGATAATCCAGAAAATCCAATAATAAATGGATTAAATTTGTCTAAAATGACTCTAGAAAAAATATATCATAAGAATGCATTGGCTTTATTCAAGTAATTGTGGCATTAAACGCTTTAGTTTCCTCTAATACCTCATCTATTACACTTTATGATTCAAAATTTTATTTAGCAAACCGCATTTCCTGCAAATGGGCTTTGTAGATATTTTCTTCTATTGATAATGGTTGTTTTTAACTTATAATATTGTAAAACTAATGAACTTTAACCTACATCACACATTGGTTAAATAAGAGGAAATTCACACAAGTGTAATAAAAGAATTTGATAAGTTTATTTGTGCTTGATTAAATTGAGTAATTGATTTGCTTATTTTAAGGTGTATAGACTGAAAAAAGAAAAGGTCTTCTTAGCTGGAGCTTCTGGATCAATGGGATTTGAAGCGTTTAAGAATTTATGGGAAAAGCGGGATACTTATGAGATTGTTCTTTTACAACGACCCTCAAAGAAAAATAAGCAACTTTTTAGAAAATACGAAAGAAAATGTGGTATAATATCGATCCCAGGAAGAGGAGTTGTTGAAAATCCTCCATTGAAGATTGTTTGGGGAGACGCCACGAATTATGAAGACATTTTTGAAGCTTGTAAAGGAATAGATTGGTGTCTATGTCCAATGGCTTTTATCTCACCTGATGCTGATTTAAATCCTGAACTCGCAGAAGCAGTCAATACAACAGCAATTAAACACATTATTAGGGCAATTGAATCCCAACCTAACGGTAATGATCGTATTAAACTTGTTTATGTTGGGACTGTGGCTGAGACTGGTGATAGACTTCAAACTATTCATATAGGGAGAGTGGGTGATCCTTTGAAGCCTTCAATTTTCGATTTCTATGCTGTAACAAAAATTGCAGGGGAAAGAGCTGTATTAGAGTCTAATATCAAACACTGGGTATCTTTAAGGCAGACATATATCATGACACATGATAATCAAGAAGATCCAATCATGTTTCATCAACCTATAGACTCCTTCATGGAAAACAATACAAAAGAGGATGCGGGTCGAGGATTGATCAATTGTTTGAACATTTCTGATGATTCTGACTTTTGGCGAAGAGTTTACAACATGGGTGGAGGGCCTACCTGTCGTACTACTTATTACAATTTAATGAAGCGAATTTTTGCTATTAGTGGTTTACAACTAGAAAAAGTGGCAAAAAGAAATTGGTTTGCATTACGGAATTTTCATATGCAATATTTTGAGGATAGTGAGATTTTAGATAATTATATTCATAATTGGGGAGACAGTATGGAAGATTACTATAAATCACTTACTCAGAATAGACCTTTATATTTGAAAATAATTGGTGGCCTTTGTAAACATATTTCTTTTATCCAAAATGCTGTGGAAAAGGCAACCTACAAACGACTTGAAAAATTAGCAACTGAATCAAAGAATGGCACAGTTTATTGGTATAAAAATCGTAATGATTTGAGGATATCAGCATTTTTCAAAAACTATGAAACCTACGAAGCAATACCTGATTGGCGAATAGATATGCCAGAGATGGTCTCTGAGAATATCAAATGTCACCGACTTCATCACGGTTATGATGAATCAAAAGAAATTTTAGAGCTAAACGACCTTAAAACAGCAGCCAAATTTAGAGGAGGAGTTTGTCTTTCTACAAAATGGAATGGTGATATGTATATGACTCTAAAGTGGCAATGTGCTTTTAAACACGAGTTTAATGCTAAACCATTTACAGTATTGAAAGCTGGACATTGGTGTCCTAAATGCCTGCCTCCCCCCTGGAATTATGATATAGAAGCTAGGCAAAATTCATTTTTCGCTCAAGTTTGGTATCCAAATCACGATAAGAATGAATCAAATTTTTACCCACGGGAATGTTACCGAGATGTAGTCGAATGAGTCTTACAACAGCGTTGGACCACTACTGAAACAACATGACAATAGTACCAAGCAAGGATCATCTCACGAAACAGAAATGCAGCTTGGGCTTATACAACGGATTAGAAGCTAATTTCCTCGATGATATATGGTTCCATAGGTTATCATTTTTATGCTTGAAAACTGAAATAATAGTTATAGAAAATAGGTTACTAAAACCTAAAAAGGAAATGAAGAAAAACACTACTTACCAATCAATTCTTGTACTAAAAGGAAAATTCGATAAGAGGGTTATTTCTTGTCCATTTCAGAAGTATTTTTCTCTATCAAAGAGAAATTGCAAGATAACCAGATGATTTCATCTTTTGATCATCTTAATCTACTCAAAAATCTAATGTATCAGGGAAAAACTCAAGATCTCTTAGATAAATTTGAACAGCTAAAGATAATTGGTGAAATAACACAAGTAGCCCCGATTGAGACCCAAGTTCTTGAAATTCTAATCTTATATGAACTAGGTGAATTTAAATCAGGATTAGATCTCACTGAAAAGATTATCAACATCGCTAAGCACTCTGAAGATCAATCATCGGAATTTAGTGGATTACTCTTAAAAATAAGGGCATTATTAGAGCTTGGTGAATTAAAAACGTGTTTAAACTTAATAAGAAACGCAGAAGTTCTTCTCTATGTATTTGAGGATAGATTAGATAAGAATGTAAGACAAAAAAAATCTGACTTGAACTACTTGAAAGCTCGAGTTTTCATAAGAACAGCTGAATATGACATGGCACTTGAATTTGCACAAAAAGCATTGACTCAAAGGAGGGAAAACAAAAATCATTATGAAATAGCGGAATGTCTTAATTTGGTAGGGATTATTCATATTTCAAAAGGCGAGTATCAAAGCGCAAACGAGTATTTTCAAGAATCATTGAAATTTTTAGATAAATTTGATAATAAGAAGGTAACTGTAAAGATATTAAATAATCTTGGGATGAATTATTGGAAATTAGGTAATTTACAGAATGCTTTAATCTTTTTTCAAAAGAGTTTATTATTAGCTGAAGAACTGGAAAACCTTAGTCAAATCACGGTGTTACATTTAAACATTGGCCTAATTTATGTGAATCAAGGAGAGTTAAATTTAGCTTTAAGCAGTCTTCAGAAAAGTTTAGTTATTAGTAAAGAGTTAGGTCAGAAACTTCCTCTTTCATTGTGTTTGAACAACATAGGATTAATTTTTCATGCGAGAGGGGAGCTTGAGCAGGCTCTTCGTTACTATCAAGATTCTTTAGACTTATTGCAGGAAGTAGGGAATAATCATGACATAGCGATATGTTATAATAATATTGGGGAAATTTATAGGTCAATGGGGAAATATGAGGAGGCTTTGGATCAGATTAAAAAGAGTTTATCTTTATTTCAGGAGATTGGGGTCAATCTTGATACAACTTTTCCTTTATTCAATCTAGTAGATCTTTCATTGGATTCAGGATTTCCTCAAGAAGCTCAATCATATTTAGAGCAACTCCAAGAGATCAATGTGAAAGAAGAACACATACTAATCAGGCAAAGGTATCGCTTAGCTAAAGCTTTGGTATTAAAAAATAGTAAAAGGGCAAAGATGAAGGTAAAATCTTCCGAAATTCTTGAAGAACTATTATCGGAGGAAATTATTGAGCACTCACTCTCAGTACGAGTAATGTTTGAGCTTTCAGAGCTATTACTTGATGAACTAAGAGTATATGAAGAGGAGGAAGTTTTTTATAAAGTCAAAGAGTTGATTCAGAATTTAGATGAGATTGCTAACAAACAAAAATCCTATTCTTTAATTATTGATACATTGATCCTGCAGGCTAAGCTTTCAATGGTGGAAGGTGATTTAAATGCATCAGAGCAGCTTTTAGATCATGTCGAACTGATTGCAAAGGAAAAAAAGATTCATCAGCTTACTAACAAAGTTTTAAAGGAGAAGGAGCAATTAAAAAATCAATATGAGAAATGGGAGTACCTTATTCAAAGTAATGCTCCTTTTGGATCACGTTTGGAACAGGCACAAGTAGCTACATACATCAATGAAGCAAAAAAGACGAAAAGGGAATGGGGAATATAAGAGATCCCCTAATTGCGATTATCTTCCTATATCTAGTTTTTTTATTCATGTCAGTCGTTATAGTTTCTTTTAGGCATTTCAGGACTCCAAGACATGATATTTTAGTAAATAAAAGGAATTCCTGGCTTTGTGTGTTTCATTTGGTCTAGAGATTCTTCCCCAAATATCTGAGTCATCAACTTTTCTTCTAATATCATTCTTCCTCTCACCAGCTTTACGAGAACACTACTAGAATTGATCAATTTCTTCTTGGATAGATTTTATTACTTCTTCTTCAGAAGTAGGCCCCAATATTTTTATTTTACCGTTGATTAAAGGCTCTATTGTTCCATATTTTTTCATTGTATGCGTTGTTGCTTCCATTTCTATTAAATTAACCTTATCCTCAAATTTATTGGCAACTTTTTTTATTAAATTATACATGTAAACTCCTGCAGGACAGAAAAAATGTTTAAATAATGTTATTTCGATCCTATCCCCCATTGGAGTAAAATTTATTTCTAAAGGACTAACATCGATGTTTTGTTGTAAGAGAGGAAAATACATTACTTTATAGGGAGTACATTCTTTAATTACCTGAAATTTTTGTTTGAGAAAGAGTTCATAATACATCCATTCTTTAAAATCAGTAGCAGCAACCATTATACCTTTAAATCTATTTGTAAATAGATCAGTCTTTACATAATCAAACATCAATTTACCATTTCCCTTGTGCTTATAGTCACGTAGTATTTCTGTGCAATAAATACAGGCTACTCGTGGTTCAATTTCGTAGGGAACAAGAGCTCTTTCTGATGTTGAATAATATATGAACCCTACAACTTTGTCTCCATCAAATAAATGATATCCCTCAACTTCGTTATTTAAGTGTGCTTTAAACCATTCTCTAGCTTCAGGTAAACCTTTGGTCCATAATGCACCAGGGTGTGCTTCGTTCACACAACAATAAGTTGAATCCAAATCGTCTAAAGTTATTTTCTTAACCTTCATCCTAGGCCCCTAAGACCTTCCTTTCAAGACTTAATGCAAATTGTATTACATTTTAACGTTATTTATTCCATTTTTCTCAATCATGAGGACTTTCAGCTCAGGATGGCCAGGAAATTTCACAAAAGCCTCCTCTAATGTTTGGTGTCTTTGTTGAGGTAAATCTAAATAGCTCTCACATTGGATTTTTCTAATATAATCATTTATGGTCAATTGGGATTGTCTTGCTAGTAGTTGTAAATTATAATATGCATCTGGATAGTCTTTTTGCTGGAAATAACATTGAGCAAGTAAGGATCGCATCCTCTTTTTCCCATCAGGTGTAAGGAGTAGGTTGCTCTCTAAATTCTTAAGTCTCGCGATAGCATCTTTAAAATTTCTTGCATTTATTTCTTGTTTGGCAGTATCGAGATCATGTTCTACATCTCTGATCTGGTGTTCAATAGATATTTTTTCACTTTTAGATCTTAATCTCTCTGAAAAAAAGTAATAGATATTAACAAATAAGGAGAAAAAACCGTATATCAAGATAATGTTTCCAATAATCCAAGAGAGAAATAGATCTAATGATCTAAATATAATATGAAAACCCCACCAGAATGGAAATAGGTTTTCGTCATTATAAAACTCATAATATGAAAAGATGACAAAAGCGACCAAAATCAATCCCATAGATATCATAAAAGGTTTTAGTGGATTCTTATTCATGCGATCTCTTGTTAGGCATCCACCAGAGCAATAACCTTCAAACCATGCTCGACGAGGATGATCTCTAGCGATTATATAAGACCATAAGATAGTTAAAGTACTATAATCTGTAAGTACTCTTCCACAATATTGACATTGTTTTACACTTCTCACAACTTACAAAACCTTGTGCATATGAGTAGAATTTGTTTCATTATATCATTCCAACTCTTAAAAGCTTACTTATTCCACAATCTAAATCCTTAAATAATTTTACGTTTTAAAACAAGTTTTGGCCTTTTGGAGGTTTCTCCTTCACCTTTTTTAAACTCATAAGCATTCCTCCAGGTCGTTAAACAAGAATTCTAGTATCATCCCTATCCTTATTGGCCAACCTCTCCTCCAGTATTCTTAACTAGGAAAAAAAGGTAAATAACCTTTGTAATTTCCTCTTTTATTTAATATACCTAGATTAACTACTATTGGAGGGATTCTTTCTGTAACAATTCTTCCTCCATTTTTATTCAAGGGAGGAGGTTGTAATACGATGAGAAAAAGAGGAAGAATATCAAATTTAATGGGATATATATTTACCAGTTATGATTGTGATTTTGAGGGAAATTTCACAGTTTTAAGTTTAATTTTAGATAATAGAACTAGATGTAACATAGTTTTATTCTTATTGATACGTTAGATAAAGAAATAAAATGATTAAGAATTGATTAAAACATATACTGGTATCAATTCTTTTAGTTTTTCGTTTGACAACTCCGCTTTACAAAAATCTGGCATATGAGTGTGAAATAATCATCTTTTCGAAATGGAAACCATTTTGGTTTCTTTTGGGTTGTTACAAACAGCCCAATCATTTTGGAAATAGAATAATTAAGACATTGGTCAAATCCTAGATATTCTACACTTCTTCTTGTCAATATTTCTTCCATTGCCGTGATTTGCGTTGAATAAAAGGATTTCACTGTTATGTGTTCTTCAGTAAAAAGCTCAAATCCCCTCAAAATTACTGCATTTTTGAACGCATACCCCTCATCAAATCTCATACTCTCAAAAATTGGAGTAGCTATCATCTGTTCTGCTGTATTGATCTGGGTAAAAAGTTGTGATGGCGATATGAATGGATAAAAATTGACTAATATCCCTAGTGGCGTCAGAACTCGCCACGCTTCATCCAATCCCCCTATCATTTCATCTACTGAAGGAAGACAACAAAGAGAATAATTAAAGAACACAATATGAGTCGTTTGAGATTCATGAGGTATTCTCTCACCCATTGTGCATCCTCCAATTAAGCCAAAGAGCAACTATATCACACCCCTAGGGGTTTATACTCTGTGTACTATATGAGTAAGAGTTAATAAGGTGAACTAAAGAAATTCTCCTTAATGAAAAAAAAAGCAAGGAAAGATAAACAAATCTGGTGATTCTCTCATTAGTTAATATTTGAATACAAAGATGATTAACATTTGTTGAATACTATTCTCTTTGTATGGGATAAGCTACTTTAGGGCGTTTCATGATAAAAGAAGAGGCTAAATCTTCAGCCATTTTCTTAGCAATGATGAAAGGAATTCCCATCGATAAATAATCTTGAGGAAACCAATAATTTCCTGTAGGATCCGTGGGTCCTAGAATAACAGCATTGTTAGGACAATTTTCAATCATTCCTGCAGGGTAAGAAATAAATGAGGCACATGATGGCCCCCAAGGAAAATAGATTTCGTGAGCAGTTTGTGAACCAAAATATACTAACGAACAGAGATTTCTTATCTGTTCAGCATTTCCAAAGCATAAAAATAGCTTTAATTTAGAATTCACTACATCTATGTGATCACTCCTCTGAATTATAATGTATTTTCCTAGGGGAGTAATTTTACCAATAGATTGTAATCTTTTTTCTGCTAAATCGGGAGTAGCTATGAGAAACTCAGAGCGGCCATTCCGAAAAGAAGGGGATCCTGTAGACAGAAAGGAGTTCAAGTGAGTCATGAATGACTGGAAACCAAACCAAGCCTGCCCCCCAGGACAGCATTCTTTCGTTTTGTTCCTTCCAATATGGATTATTGAGTTATCCGATTCAGTAGCCAATGAAAAAATAGCCTTAGCAATGCACCGATTCATGTCAACAGATGGAATAGAGTCAACGGGGGGAGAGTCTGCTCCATAGACGCACAATGGTTGTGAATCTAATCTTCCAGCTATTTTTAATTGACTCCCGATATCGCTAGGTGTAAATTCCGCCATAATATTGGATGATGAATGTTAAGTTAAAAAACAGACTAAGAAAAATATATACAATGGGTGAGTATACAAAAAAACTTGAAATGGATTTAAATCCAGAAATTTTGGAATTCATTGATACAGATTCAAGAAGGAGAAAAAATGTTAGTTGAATTAAAACCACATATTCACATGTTGAGTACACTAGATTGGGAAAGACGTCTGTTTGATGAACTGATTCCTTTACCCGATGGGACGAGTTATAATGCATATGTTATTAAAGGAACAGATCAAATAGCGTTGATTGATTCCTCGGATATCAGGAAAATTGAGCCTTTCCTAAAAGATTTGCGTGATTTAGCTTTAAGCAAGCTTGACTATATCATTGCTAATCATGCTGAGCCTGATCATTCAGGAGCTATCCCAGCCGTATTAGAAATATATTCTGATGCAAAAGTTGTTTGTACTGAAAAATGCAAGGATATTCTAGTAGATTTACTTCATATTCCTACAGAACAATTTCTTACAGTAACAGATGGGAGTACACTTGATTTAGGAAATTATACATTAAAATTCATCGTTGCGCCATGGGTTCACTGGCCAGAAACCATGTTTACTTATTTACCTGAAGAAAAAATCCTCTTCACTTGTGATTTCTTGGGAAATCATATTGCTTCTAGTGAGATTTATTCCACTAATGATACTCGAGTGTATAACGCGGCAAAACGATATTATGCGGAAATAATGATGCCCTTTAGAAAGATAATTGAAAAACATTTGGAAATTATTAGGAACATAGATTTTGACCTAGTGGCTACAAGTCATGGATTAATCTATAATGAACCAAGTTTCATCATTGATGCCTACAAAGATTGGGTCTCTGATGCCGTGAAAAACGAGGTAGTTATCCCCTATGTCTCTATGTACGGTAGTACGGAGAAGTTGGTGAAATATCTTGCGGAAGGACTTATTAAAAAAGGAATAATAGTCAAACCATTTATGTTGACTACTACTGACATTGGTGAGTTGGCAATGGCGCTTGTCGATGCTGCCACGATCGTCATTGGTTCACCCACGGTTCTCACAGGAGCACATCCAGCTGTTATCTATGGGACCTACCTTGCAAATCTCATACGACCCAAAGCGAAATTTGCTACTGTTATTGGTTCCTATGGGTGGAAGGGAAAGCTTGTGGATCAGATTGTGAGCTTGCTACCTAATCTTAAGGTTGAATTACTCGAACCTGTAGTAATTAAAGGTAAACCTAATGAAGAGGATTTCCACGCAATTGATCGGTTAATTGATGTTATAGTGACTAAACATCAAGAGCTAGGGATATTAAAGTGAGTTGTATCAGCTAAACAAGAAGTACCTATTCAAATTATTTAAAGAAGTGCATTTAAGATGGAATATACCATTAATAAGCAAGTATTTGAAAAACGGATAGAGAAATGCAATCAACTTATGATTAATGAAGATTTAGATCTTCTACTTTTGACCAAACCCTCTAACATGTATTTTTTGACTGGTGACGGACGTCTATGTGCTTATACTATGATTACTGTGGATGGGCAAGTCGCACTTGGAGTACCAGAAACAGATAAAGACGATGTGCGAGAATTAGCACGCTTCGATCATCTTGCTACTTTTAGAGATGAAATAGGAATGATTCATTCCATAGCCAATTTTTTTAAACAATTCGAGATCAGTAAAGGCACAGTTGGTATGGAATATACTTTTCTAACTAAGTCGATGCTTGGTATGATGACTCATCCACACGCTAAACCTGATATGGTAACAGTCAAAGATTGTACGAATATCTTGTCCCAAATGAGGATGATTAAGGAGCCTATCGAAATTAAACTGATGCAGGAAGCTGCTAAAATTGCTGATATTGGAATGGAAGCTGCAATAGCTTCAATTAAAGCTGGTATAACTGAAAGTCAAATCGCAGGAGAAGGTGAATATGCTATGCGTCAAGCTGGGGCTGAAGGCTTTTGGCGTTCTTACGTGGCGAGTGGTATAAGAACACGCATTGCTCATGGCATTCCAACCAATTACAGGGTTCAAGTTGGAGATATCATAATGATCGACTTTCATCCAATCGTAAACAACTATTCATCGGATATCTGTCGGATGGCTTGTGTTGGAAAACCATCTACTCAACAACTCAAGGCATATGAAGTATACCTAGAAGCATTAAAAATCACTATAGCAAAAGCTATTACTGGAATCGGAATGGTTGAGCTTGAAAAAACACTTCATGGTGTAATACAAGATGCGGGGTATGGAAACAACATCTTTGGCCCACCCATTCATGGTATTGGAATAAACTTCGAAGAAGCTCCCTTACCACCTGGTCATGCCTTCTTTCATGGTGAAAAAGCTCCTCCACCTCTAGTAAAAAACATTCCTATTGCCATTGGTAATTGTGGGATCTATACCAAGACTTGGGGTGTGAGAATAGAAGATACGGTTGTAATTGGCAAAGATAAACCATTAACTTTAACAAGTTACCCCTACGATCTTGAGAAAGTAACAGAACTGTGATAAATGAACTTTTAGGGATAGAAGTATTTAAGTTAGCAATGGTATTGACTCTGTCGTCATCTGCATTTGCTTTATGTTTAATTCAATAGAAGACCGATTAGACATCAATTACTCAATTATATTTCTCGCTTCAGTACTTACTGATGTTTACTTCTCTCCTTGTCTTTTCTTGATAAAAATATCAAATATCCAAGTATAGATATGACTGGTATCAAGGCGAAAATGAATATCTACTGATTTTAATAATTTTACTTACTACTTTTATGTCTCAGAATGTGTGAATAATATCTTATACTGTAAGAATGCCGATTCACACTCAATAGTACAAATTAACTTCATCTTACAAATGCTTATTAGATTGATTGTTGGTTTTAAATTATTTTTTATATTATTATTCTGACAGTAAGATAAGAAAAAAAAGAAATCGTCACAAGGTGCTTAATTCTTAGTTATCAGTCATCGCGACATTTAATGGCTTGGACTGAGAGATTATACTGATATACAAATGTTAAGAGGCCAAGCTCGGTCTTCTCTATCCAGATGAGTGAGAAAAGCAGTTAGAACGAGTTCAAACATACTAAGATGAAGAGGAATATAGAATAATATTTCGAAGACCCTGTTCTCTTCTACCAATCCTTTAAGATTTCTGATGTTAGATATGCTACCATTCCTGTACCAATTATGATTTAACTTTATTTCATTCGCTTAACAAGAAAACGGAAATCTTTGGAACCACATTCCTCTGAGACTAAGAGTTTATGGCCAGTTGAACGTACCCATGCAGGTATATCAGCTTTACTACCAGGATCAGTAGTTAGAATTTCCAATACTTGGCCAATATCTAATTCTCTCAAAGATTTGACCGATTTCAAAATAGGTTGCGGACAACTTAAGCCACGTGCATCTAGAGAATGGTGAATTTTACCTATGTACTTTTCCTGCAAATACTGTTCTTCTTCAGTTACTTTCATTTTTTCCTTTTTAGAGGGGTAAAAGAATTCATCAGCTGTAGTTGTAGGATATCCTTTCTCAATCCACAGATCCATACCTCCTTTAAGGCTCTTAACGTCTTTGAAATCCGCATCCACCAAGATATCAACAGCAACCAGGGATAATCCTCCTCCTGGACAAATAGTGACTATTTCATCTCCTTTAAAGTGCTCTAGATCCTCTAAATTCGATTTTATATCCGTAATGTAAATTTGCCTTGCAGCTGGAATGTGCCCGTCTGAATATTCCTTTACTGTACGAATATCAAGTATTAACGGTGTTTTATTGGAATTTAAGCGATCACGTAATTCATCCACAGTAATTTCAGACCATTCCGATTTTCCATAGAAAAACATCATCTTGAAGGTTTTTCTCCAATATCTAAGCGTGTTTTTAAAATAATAACCCAATACGGATCTATTTTTACCATATTTTTTCTCCATTTCAAGTTCACCAATCCTAAATTCGTGTGGTATTAAATCGGAAAGAAATTAACAAACGGTTGAGTGTACTGTTTTGTTAGGTTTCATTATTTCGTATGACAGTAATGACAACATTGCCCTTCTTTCTACCAGTGTCAACGTAACGATGAGCCTCGACAATCTGCTCTAATCGATAGCGTCTATCGATCACTGCTTTTAGTTTTCCAGCCTCACAAATTTCTTTAAGGTCTTTGAGAAGGGGGAGCGCATTGTCTTTTTTTATTTTATCTGAGGATTTATCAACGTTAAGATAGATTCCTGATTCCTTTAAGGATTTCTTATAATCACCTTTAAACAAGTCTACAGCGTCAAAAATGATATCATAGTTTTCATCCATTTTAGTGAAATCAGTGGTTTTGTAATCAATCACTTTATCTGCTCCTAATGATTTGACAAATTCTAAGTTTGAAGTACTACATACTCCAGTAACTTCAGCGCCAAGCGATTTGGCAAATTGAACAGCAAAAGTTCCAACACTTCCAGAAGCACCGTAGATAAGCATTTTTTGCCCATTTTGGATATTTGCCATTTTAATAATCCCTAATGTGGTAATTCCTCCTGCAGGTATAACAGCAGCTTCTTCAAAGGTCATGTTTGAAGGCATTGAAGTCAATATCCCGTCTTCATTCATTGTTTTATACTCTACGTATCCTCCAAAGCCATCCCACAGGGTTGCTGCCCAAACTTTGTCACCTATCTTAAATTTGGTAACATCTATTCCAACATCCACAATTTCTCCAGCTAGTTCCATTCCTAATCTCAACTTGGGCTTTCTAATACCAAAGTATATTCGTGCGAGAATAGGAGTAAAAAATGGGCCTCCAACATCTAGCTTACGCATTCTAGTATCTCCTCTGTGTACTGTTGTCGTATATACTTTTATTAAAACTTCGTTATCCTTGGGAGTGGGAATATCTACCTCTTCAAGTTTAAGAACCTCTGGTGGGCCATAACTTGTCCATGCTACTGCTTTCATTTTCCTTTTAGATTCCATTTTTTTCACCTTAGAATTTTATTGCTGTCTGGGTATGCAATAGCTTTCATTTGAGAATCCTCTCTAATTTTGGTTGAAATCATTTTTTCTGTTTATTTCTGTTCAAATTTGATACAAATGAATAAGATTTATTAAACCCAAATATTCATAAAACGAAAATTACATCTTTTAGGGAAGCTAGAGTAAGTAAGAGTTGGCCTTATCTTTCTGGCAGATTTGATATTTCTATGGTTTGGGAAGGGAAAGATAGTGAAAGGAAAGCCCATTTCAACTTGATTGTCAATATTCTTATGAGATCAATGGAATCAGAAAACTTAGAAAATAAAAATAGGGATGAAGACCAATAATTTGAGGAGTTTGAGAAAAATGCAAGACAGTATCGTATTCACCTAGTTTGTATCAAATAAGCAAGAATTCCATTGCTTTTTCTCTAATTTTCTCCATAGTGGCGGAATCAATAGTTTCTTCAGCATATTCGACAAGTAAACTTAGTTTTCCAGAACAAGTCACTGCTCCTACAACTAGATCAACCAATGCTAAAGGAAACATTCCACCAGGATTCATGATTAAGCGATCTAACTCTAATTTTCCGTATATTTGTGGGAAATTCAAACGGGTGAGATTTGTTATAGAAGTTCCTAAAAACGTTTTATCTAGAGAATCCATTTTCTCTCTTTTAAGTATAGATGAGACTACATCATCTCGTTTGCTGAATCCAGAGAGTTTCTCGTACCGTGGAGAGTTTGATGAGACGAGTTCCCCTAACATTTTGTAACTAAGCGATTCCATAATACCTGGTTCAAGGTAACACCAGGGTAATAACTCTTTGAATAGATTCTTGTTTACATAGAGTGGCTTTACTTTTTGATGAAGTTTTCGAGCATTATCCCAGAAATTCTTCTTATTGTTATACCTATACTTTAAATTTACTCCGCCAGCAAAATATCCCATAGCTTCCCCTGCAGGTCGTAGGAGACGATCCCTAATGCTAGCACCAATGGCTATATTTGAATTGACTTTATCACCCTGTATTATGGATTGAGCACCTGTAAACGCAGTAGTTAATGCAGTATTTACTGTTACTCCCTCTTTTCTACATCTGTCAACTAATGCGGAAGTTTGCGCTTCGGAAAGTTCAATTGAGAGCATTTGGTGTTTATATGTTTTCCAATAAGCTTCGTTAAGACTCCTGTAATCGTCGTGATCGAAATAAGTTTCATTTTTTTTCCAATTTTTATTGATTCTCTTGATAAAATACTTGACAATAACGTTAATGGAAACATCTTGAGGTAAATTATCTTTGTCCACTGGAACTGGGTCAGGCAATACTTCCACTTCTCTAGTTGGATCCCCAAGATGTGTTATTATATCTCTTGCAAGATACGCTAATGACATCCCGTCACAGATAATATGATGACATAAAATTATCAATTCAGATATTTCTGGAGATTGTACTAAAATAAACCGAATAGCAGGCCGTTCCTCAAAATCAAAAGGAATTTTACAAGCATCATGAAATACATTAATCCAGTGTTCATTCGATTCTCGTGTAACGATTTCTATTGGGATTTCTTTGACCCCTTCTGATGTAAACCATAGATTGTGCTCCTTATCCTCATAAATTCGAACCCTGAGGTTTAGATGTCTCTGTTGGACTTTACTAATAGCATCATTTAGTAAGCTTTCTGAAATCTCTCCTTTAATCCGAGCTACCATTGTAACAATCGCATAAGGTGATCGGTTAAATATACGTTCTAACGGATTAACCTTTCTTTCGTATTTCTTAAGTTTTATTGTTTCTGACATTTGTTGTAAGACCTTCTTCACATGATTTTAACGGTCATTTGATTTTTAATTTGATTTTTTATAAATATTTTCATAAAAACACAAAAACTCAGAAAAGTATTTATATAGGAATGCGAATGTTTATGGCGTATTATGAACACTATTGATATAAAGAGAGAATTTATTAAATTTATGGAGGAAAAACACTCCGGTCTTCTTTTTCCTAAAAATTTTTTTGGTTGTATGATGGCCGTATTTATAGAACAGGAGCCTATCACACAAGACAAAATTAAGGAGCTTACAAACTACTCTAAAACAACAATTTCTCAGATGTTAACACTTCTTCAGGTGAATTTCCCTGTAATTCAAATTAAAAAGCTAAAAATAAGGAAAAAATTCTATACTATTAATATGACCGCCAGGGAGTTCATGATTACATTTCTAAGGATGTTAATTGAGGCCTATAAAGATAAGGTTGACTTTATTCTTCCGTTGATTGAGGAAATTCAACCATGTATCACGAAACATCAAAAATTTCGTGATTTTAGTGAATTCTTAAGAAAATCTTATGAATATGGTACTCTCTATCTAAATCTATTTTCGGATACAACTGATGAGTTCCATACTCTAATTAAAACAGGAGACATTGATACGAATCATTTGTTTAATGCCAATCTTCTGAATTCCCCTGAAAGCCAGACATATATTCAGAGTCTATTAAATCCCCCTAAATTACCAATTTCCGTCCCAATTCAACGAATTGGAGATAAAGAATTATCCAAAATCTATATCCGACTTAAAAATAAGTTTTACCAAAAATTTAGAGAAAATCTAACCTCAGCAAGATCTCAAACAGCGATTGCACGAACTATCCTCGGAACAGAATTGTTTTTAGAAAATCAGCCACTCACACAGAAGGAGCTTGAACAAGCATCAGGTTTTCAAAGAAGTATCATCTCAGACACTTTAAAATCATTATTAAATATGAAAATGGTTCAATTGATAAAAAAACCTGGTGATAGGAAAAAATACTATATAATTGTTCAATCATGGGATACTAGAACAATACATAGGTTCAGACTCAATATTAGATACGCTGCTGAAATGAGACAAAGTATAAGCGATTTAATTGATAAAACTAGTCAAATCAAACCTGGTGAGGATATCAATTCTCTATTAGTGTTCTTTCAAGAAATTCATCATTCTTATGAACAATTTGAACAGTACTTCAAACTACTTGAGCTAAAATATCTTGATATTAGATTAAAGGAGTATCTAGAAAAGAAAAATTAAGTTGAGTGACTGCATCAATTGAGCCTTAATTGCTCATCACTACTATTCCTACTATTACTCCAATGTCCACAACTTCAGCAACAACACCTCCTACATCAACTACCATACACAGCTGGAATGTTCTCCTGTTATTTCTCTCCTAGTTTGTTTTCACTCAGTTTAATGTTTTCTGTTGGTTCTTACGCTTTTCTAAATTTATTCAGATTTTGCTTTGTGATATCTGAACATACTTGCAGTATCTGATGGATGTCTTTGGAATCCATAATCCTCATAAAACCTCCAAAATCCTTTCGCTACCATTAGTTAAATTTGGTCTAGAATACGGAGGAACTCTTTTTTGTTTGAAGAAACATTAGATCCTAAAGATTGGGAAGAACAAAGAAAATTAGGCCATCAGATTATTGATGACATGATTGAACATCTGAAGACTATCCGAAAAAAACCAGTATGGCAACCAATTCCATCAGAAGTTAAAGATAGAGCTCAGAAACCAATACCCAAAGAAGGTCAGAAGATCAGTGCAATTTACAAAGAAATAAAAGAAATGATAATCCCTTACACATTGGGAAATACCCACCCCTGCTTCTGGGGATGGGTTGTGGGCACAGGTACTTTATTTGGGGCTTATGGAGACTTCATTGCTTCAGCATTAAACCAACCTTCTGGAGGGTTAGAACATATAGCAAATTATGTGGAACATCAGGTTCTAGAATGGGTCAAAGAAATGTTGGACTATGATCCACAAGCATCTGGATTGATAACTAGAGGTGCTTCCATGGCAAGTGTTGTTGGGCTAACTGTGGCTCGAAATGTAAAAGCGGGTTTCAATCTACGAGAAGAAGGTCTACAATTTGGAAATAGTAAAGTAACTTATTATTGCTCAACAGAGGGGCATAGCTGTCTTCAAAAGGCAATAGAGTTGTTAGGGGTAGGTAACAAAAATCTTAGAAAAATTCCTGTGACTAAAGATTTTCAAATTGATCTTGAAAACCTAAAGAAAACAATTAACAGAGACAAAAGAGATGGTTACAAACCTATCTGTGTCATTGGAAATCTCGGTACTGTGAACACGGGAGCTATAGATGATCTTAAAGCTTTGGCAGATATTGCAAAACAACATGATATGTGGTTCCACATCGATGGTGCATTTGGTGCCTTAACTAGAATAGCTCCTAAATCATATCATCTTGCAGATGGGATGGAACTTGCAGATTCGATTGCTGTAGACTTCCATAAATGGTTTCATACAAATTATGCAGTTGGTTGTGTCTTAGTTAAGAGTCATAAAGATCATTTTGACTCATTTGCTGTAGTTCCAGAATACTTAGCACATGGCACACGAGGTGTTGGAGGCCCTGAGATATGGTATAGTGATTATGGATTTGAATTATCTGGAGAGTTTAAAACCCTAAAAATCTGGATGAGCATGAAAGAACATGGAATTGAAAAATTTGGCCAATTGGTTGAGCAGAATATTCAACAAGCTAAGCATTTAACAGAATTAATAGAAAAAGAAGATAAGTTAGAATTGCTAGCCCCAACAGCAATGAATATCGTATGTTTCAGATTCAAGAATGAGGAAATGGATCTGGAAATACTCAATAAATTGAATGAGGAAATAGTTCTCCAACTTCAGGAACGGGGTATTGCAGTACCTTCTCATACGAGATTAAATGGCAAATATGCTATAAGAGTGGCAATAACGAATCATAGAACTAAAAAGGAAGATCTCAGGACATTTATTAAGGCAGTAAAAAGAATAGCACAAGAGTTAGAAGCTATAATTCATTAAGCAGTTTGTGAACTACAAACGAGTTTATCTATTAATTTTGATTCTTCCTCCTTCTAGAGATACAAAAAAACTATCACTAATACTACAGGAATAACAAAGGATAAAACTGGACTTAATTTTACTAGATAAGCAAGAGTCTTCAGTCTTGGTGATTCAGAGAAACGACTCTTAATGTAGTTGATTTCCTCATATCCTTTATCTTGATAGTAACCGATAAAAGCTCGTTCAATCTCTTCCAAATAATTCTTCTCGTCTTTTGCAGTCAAAAATTCAAATATTACCCATTTTTCTCGTCCTATTATTAAGAATAATGAAATAAAAAAAGATATGAGAAAAAGAAAAACAGTAATCTCAGAGAAACTTAAACCAAATTTCATTTGAAAGTCAGAGGCAAGAAAATCTGCTGAGGAAGGGATATTAGAAAGATCAAGTAAAGGGTCTTCATAATATTCATCATGTACAATATCTGCCGAATTTAGAATATACATAATAGCCATATACACCAATAATGGATTAAAGGTAGCTGCAATCTGCATGATGAAATCAATTAGAGGCTCAAGCCAAGAAAATATCGCTAGAAAGGACTGAATTGAACCAATTAAATCTCTTATAAAATCTGCCAGAAAAGAAGGGATTATTGTCATTATTTCAGGTATTACAAATTTAAATAACCAAGGAAAAGTGAATGGAGCAGTAATAGCGATAGAAAGACCAACTGCTGGAAGTAATGTCATAGCTACGAAATAAGTAAATCTTAATCGAAATTGTTTTTCATTAATGTTTATTATAGTATTTTTCAGAGGATGTTCTGAATCAATATCTTCTAAAGTTTCATTTAATTGTTCTTCATCCCACTCTAATCCTCTTTTATACTTGGATATTGTAGATTTGTGTTGTTGCTTCTTAATATTCTCTTTCGCCCAGCTGTAGAAAGATACTCCCATTTTCTTTAATTCAACTTCGTCAATTTCTTGTGATACTGGGTCATCAGGAGTTGTTTTAGGAGTCATTTTCCATCATTTCTTATGTACTAAAGTAATAAGATTTTGAGCGAATTCTTCTGCATGTTTGAGGTCTTCAGCATTAGGTCTCCCCTTATTCATTCCTCCAATGAATCTGAGATAACTAATTGTGTTAAAACCCGCACAACTAAATTCATCAACAATCATGTAACCTTTAGATTGCAGTTTGTGCCTAAGCGGCGAATGAGCTTTGGCTGCTTCTCTGGTCATTCCACTAGTTGAGAAAATGAATGCTTTCCTGTTGGTGACTTGTGGAAGTTTATCAGCAAGATTAAGCAGAGTTTTATGATGTTTTTCATCATATATCCCTGAACCAAAGCCGATTAAACGATACTCCTGAAGCTCTTCGGGATTTATTTGTCGTGGTGTTTTTATTTGTGTATCAAGCACTTGCGCGAAGACATTAGCAATTTTCTCAGTATTTTTGTGATGAAATGAAAACACCACCAATAAACTCTTCAGCTTATTAGTTTTCATTTTTAGTAACTCTTATGGTCTGTTTTATAATATCAATTGTTCTAACAGTCGATTATCTAGGTTTTGGTACTACATCGATGACGACATTTCCTTTTTTATGTCCCTTATCAACATATCGATGAGCCTCAGCAGTCTGTTCTAGTGGATAGTGTCTATCAATGACTGATCTCAGCTTACCAGCTTCTGTTAATTCTTTCAGGAAAGCCAGTTTTTCCTTCGTTTCGCTTGTAGAAGATTTAACAGAAAGAAAGACCCCTTTTTTCTTCAATGAGTATTTATATCGTTTCTTTGTAATCTTCCCCACAGCATCAAAAATAACATCATAGGTGTTCTCACGTTCAGTGAAATCCTCCTGAGTGTAATCAATAACCTCATTGGCTCCCAAAGATCTTACCAAGTCTAAATTTGTGGTACTGCATACTCCAGTCACTTCTGCACCAAAATACTTAGCAATTTGGACTGCAAATGTACCTACACTTCCAGAGGCACCGTAAATAAGAACTTTGTTGCCATTCTGAATATTCCCTTTTTGTAAAATGTGCAATGCTGTCATGCCACCAATGGGAATAACAGCAGCTTCTGCATAGGAAATATTAGTCGGCTTTATTGCTAACACACCTTCTTTCCATTCCTCAGGTAAGCACACATACTCAGCATTACCACCATTTGTCAATCCAGTAGTAGTTCCAAAAACTTGGTCACCTTTCCTAAATAATTTCACATTTTTCCCTACTGCCTCAATCTCTCCAGCGACTTCATGCCCTGGTATTTTTTTTCTTGGTGGGAATCCAATAATTTGTAGGAGAAACCATAGAAATCCAGGTATTCTGAGTCCTCGAAGTATTGTGTCCCCTATGGTAACTGTTCCTGCATATATTTTGATTAATACTTCATTATCTGCAGGAGTTGGTTTTTCTACTTCTTGGAGTTGAAGAACATCGGGTGGGCCGTTTTTTGTCTGGATTATTGCTCTCATTCTTTCCTTATTTTCCATTTTTTCACCACTTTACGTTCAAAAAGTAGCTTGACATTCTTTTATAAAAGCACAGGTAGGTAGATCCTCCTTAGAGTGTTCTAGCTATTATGCAGTTTTATTTCATTCTTTTTACTAGAAAACGATAACCTTCAGAACCGTGTTCCTCAGAGGCTAAGAGTTCCTGACCCGTAACATGGACCCAAGATGGAATGTCTTTTTTACTCCCTGGATCAGTAGTTAGAATTTCTAACACCTGGCCAATTTTTAATGTCTTCAATGTTTTCTTAGACTTCATAACAGGTTGAGGACAATATAATCCACGTGCATCTACAGTATAATGTACTTCTCCATTATATTTTTCATACAAAGGAAGCTTTTCTTCGATTATTTTAGATCTGTTATCGAAAGATCCAAGTTTGATCTCATCAGGGGGAAATTTACCCTCATTTATTTTAGTTAGGGGATACCCTTTTTTATACCAAAGTTTAATACCCCCTTTTAGGCTTTTCACATCTTCAAAGCCAGCATCAATCATAATTTCGACCGCTACTAAAGACATTCCACCACCCTGACAAATAGTTACAATTTCTTTGTCTTTAAATTCTTGAAGCTCCTCAAGATGAGATGAGAGTTCCATAAGGCGTATCCATTTTGAATTCGGGATATGTCCAAATTTTTCATAATTGTATTTTCCATTCCCATAAAATTCTACTAGATCACGAAGATCAAGTAATAACGGTAGATTATTAGAATTCAACCGATCGTATACTTCATCAACAGTAATTTCGGGAATCTCTGGTAAATACCACCCTCGTCTTATAATGGACCATAACCATAACCTCAATAATTTAATGAACATCCTACCTCTGCCTATTTTCATTTCTAATACACCAAGGAATTCAAAATGCTAGGTTTTATCATTAAAACTGGTACACATATTGTTGTTAGTAAAATCTACCTTTTGGTGAATGACTTGATTGGTAACATGTCCCTTTTTGTGTCCTTCTTCGGCAATTCCTTTAATTTTTATCTTCTCATTATTCAAATTTTCTATTTTTGTCACCGTTTTCCTTGCGCCCTTACTTTGCGAACAAACAGACGTAAGACCAGGGAATAAACTGCAGCCACAATATGGATAAAGAAAAGGAGCACCAATAGCACTCGAGCAATGTCGTTGGAAATCCACTTTACAAAAATTCCGAGAAAAGCTGGCAATATGTCTGCAAAATAAGCAAATTCAAAAGGAAAAACCACAAAAAGCCAAGCAATGCTGACAGTGGCAAAAAAGAGTCCACCAAAAGAATCAAGGTCGCGAGAAGGGTTTTTATGACCTAAAAGTATCAATGTAGATGTAGTAATCCAAAATATAAAGAATCCATAAAGAAAGAACATCTCCAACATGCCAAAAGTTACAGTGAAAAAACCTGTTGCCCCTATCTGATGAGTAACAAAATATAATCCTATCAATACCCCAACCACAATTATAACTATAGACGATACACGATCGTCAAATGCAATTTCATCATCCAGCTCTTCCTCTGCAGTTTTAGAAATCCTATTCTTCAATGATTCTACAATCTCTCTTAGTTTACCTTTCTCTTGCATTATTTCCACCATTTTCATTCATTATTGCTAAAATAGCTATAATCTACCTGTGTAAGTACTTGGCTCTACCGTGTTAATTGACGACCCATAATTTGTAATTAAAACTTCATCGTCTCTTGATTATGGTTTTTCTACTTCTACAATTTTAAGGACATTCGGAGGTCTGTATTTTGTGCAGATAACCGTTTTCATTTCATATATATTCTCCATTCTTTCCATCATATCCTTTAAAATCACAATTTTTATTAAATATATCTATTTATGGTCTAAAGTTACAACAATATAACCTTTTTTCTGGCCTGATTCAATATATCGATGAGCTTCCGCCATTTGGTCAAAGGGAAAGGATTTATCAATTATCGCTTTGATCTTTCCCGCCTCTATCAAATTTCGTGCTTCCCTTAGATCTTCACCCTTTTCAGGCAACATAACACAAATTACTTTCTTGTTGCCTATCAGTTTCGTTTTAAACATTTGGACCAGCTGTCTCATCTTGAAGCTGGTTAAAATATATCGGCCGTTTTGCTTAAGAGAGTATTTTACCTTAGAAAATGGAGTCTTACCTAATCCGCCAAAAACAATATCATAGGTCTCACCACTTTTTGTAAAATCCTCTTTCGTATAATCAATGACCTTGTCAGCTCCAAGTGATTTCACAAATTCTAATCTCGGGGTTCCACATACCCCAGTCACTTCTGCACCCTGAGATTTAGCCAATTGGACTGTAGCTGAACCTATCCCTCCAGAAGCACCATTAATCAAAATTTTCTGCCCTGGCTGGACATTCGCTTTTCTAAGTAAATTCAACGCCATTATTGATCCATAGGGAAGAACTGCGGCCTCCTCAAAACTCATATTGGATGGTTTCAGTGAAAGTACTCCATCTTCAGGTAACACAATATACTCAGCATAAGCTCGCATGCCCTGGGATGAATATCCAAAAATTTCATCACCCTTCTTCCATAGAGTCACAGATTTGCCTATGGATTCAATCACTCCAGAAAATTCATTACCTAAGATTTTATTACGTGGTTTCCTGATTCCAAACGTTAATTTCGCAATAAGCCAGAAAAGCATAGGCATCGCGAACTTGTTAGAGGATATATATCTGAAATTTCTTGCTACGAGATCTCCGTAATTAACGGTTGTTGCATAAATGCGTATTAAAATTTCATTATGTTTCGGAATAGGCTTGTCTACCTCTTGTAATTTTAAAACCTCGGGGGGTCCGTATTCCGTGTAGACAATTGCTTCCATTTTCTCTTTATTTTCCATTTTTTTCACAATTTTTCCGATTTTCGATTTTCCTTATAAATCACAATTGTGTATATGTCGAACCAGCACCCTATTCTAATTGATTGCGGCTATTTATGACTGATTTTACTTTTTCTGTCTCAATAAGCCCTCTTTCTTTTAAGGAAAATCAAATTTCTAGTTGATCTCAACACTTTACTATTCTATTTTTGACTGAAGATTATATAACTGAACTTAAATGACATTCACAAGGTACAAATAAAGTATTAACTTTTTATAAAAAAATAGGGGGGAAAATTAGTATTTTTATGGTGCATGTCTTCTCCCCATCCAAAGTTCTAGAGTTTTATTCAAAGTAATAGGCTTAGGTGAATAAGTATTCTATTTTGTTTCCCAACCTTTGTTAAGGACATCAATATAAATCTCTTGAGGCATTAATACTTGACTTACTGTTGAAAGGTATTTTTGAGATATTTTTCCTTCTGTAATAAGTTGTTTTCCTGCTTTTTTTGCTGCAGCGTTTATCTCCTCAATGATCCTTTCTTTGCGGAAGTGTACCAATGCGACTGAATGCGGCCTTAGTAACGCGCCAGTAAACTCTCTACTAAAGTTATTACAGAACGCTTTGAAATAAGTGATCATTGGGTCAAAATTCTCTATTTTCCACCACGCAGCACTAGAAACAAAAACTAATTTTCCACGTTTCACATCTTCTCTTAATGGGTGCCGACAACGCCCAGCGCGTAACTCAGTAGAAGGTTTCATCAACGCAATCAAGCGATCTATTAATGTTTTCATCGATCCATTTACTCCATCACAATAAATTGGAGATGCGAATATCCATATATCTGAATCCCGAAACTTGGGAAGTAGTACCTCCATATCATCCTTCTGGCCACATTTTCCGGGTGTCGTGGTCCAGCATTGATAGCATGAGCGGCAGTAATTGATTGTAAGATCTTTTGTATAAAATAGTTCTAAGTCTGCTTTACTCTCACGAATACCTTCAAGGAAAGGTCTTAAGATATTTGCAGTCAATCCCTTATTTTTTCGCGGACTACTATTAATTGCGATAACTTTCATAAACTTCACTCAGTATATTAGTTGCAAAGAGAAACTTGAGGACTACTTTTTTATGGTATCCATTGAATTTTTCAATCTTTTTTCTTCTCAGACAGCTTAAAGATTCTCAGATAACAAATACTATAATTTTGGTCAATACCATTTCGTGATAGGGACGATTGTAGGATATTCAGTAATACCAGGAGCAGCTTTTAAATCAAAGGTAGTGTATTGATTATGTGTGGGAGCGCTAAAACAAACATCAACTGAAGTATGCTTGAGATCAAAAATCATTGACCAAAGGGTACCAAAACCATCATTGTAGAAATGATTGCATAAACCTTCGGGATGTAGGCTTGCGAATAGATTTAGAATATCCTCTTTTCTTATGTTAGAACTCTTAGAATGGTACCACTCAGTAATAAGTTTTTGTCGAATCTTTGAATGGCTAATAATCCCACAATTGAGTGTATTAAACTGTATCATATCAGGTAAACGGAAGTGATTCACCGAGTAGATGAATTGATCAGTATCTTCCTTATCGATTTGATAAGTACTCATTTTCCCATCTGCCACTTCCACAATTGCTGCGGAGTGTTTATCTGCGAAGAGGAGGGTGAAGTACCCAGTCATGGGTAGATTTTCAACGCAACTGAGAGCATTGTCAACCGAAGCACAGGTATCAAGTAAGGTACGGATCGCCAACCAGAACATTGGCCCCCTATGTTTGAATGGAACACCAAAAATTCCCCCACCCGTCATTGAAACTACAAGTCCTTTCTCATTCATTCCATCGTGACGGCCATGTAATAAACAAGAAAATCCAATATGCGCTGCTTTTCTCTTGACGCGAGTTGTTATCAGTTTTAAATCTTCATCTTTGTGATTCCATTCATAGCTCCTTCCAACAAATGTCTGTTTATCATGTGTAATAGAAGGTAGAACCGCAAGTTGGGAGCATCCTCCTCCAATTGAATCATTAAAAGTCCAATTCCAGAATGGAACCATATCAGGGGTTATATCGAAATGATCTGCAAATCCTTGAATTTCTTGAGTAATTCCAGGACAACATTCTTCACTATAGTCCCATAATTTAGCAAAGCTCGTAAAACCTACTTTTTTCAAATCGATCTTACTTGAGGTGGCGAATTCTTTCCCCCCAGGTAGCTTATTAATCATTCGACCCAATTGCTGGCCTACTTCATACGAAGTACCCTCAAGGACTAGAGAATGAAAATTTACCTTTTGCAAATCATAATTTCGATCCTCCATTTCGATCATTTTGAGTTTTAACATGGAGCCTAAATATTTTCTTCTTCAGGCAAAAAAGCATTTGATTCCAAAATTACTCTTTCTTCTTTTCTTATTATACATCAGCTATAAGAAACTCATGAATTTAATATTCTCAATTATATTAATTCAATTTGGTATTCCTCAATTAAAATTAGGAGTATAAGATGTTAGAATATTGTTAAGTGTTTTGAGATAAATTACACACCATAAAAGATATTGAACGTAAGGAAAAAGCTATCACTGATGTAAATGTGGTATTTTTGGATACCTGTTTCAATATGCTTAGATTCCTTCTTGTTCCAATAACTGACTTTGATCATTGGAAAGATTTCAGAAGTTTATATTTATGAATCTTTTTTCCGAAGTTTGGTGCTGGGATTTCAATAATCGCAACCTTTAATAACATCTCATTTAGAAATTCCTTAACCCTAATCCATCTTTTGTTTTGATATTAACATTTCTGATGCCATCAAGAGATGTTTAACAACCTATTACCATAAAATAGATAATTTTCATGTCTTTCCTAAAGATCTATTTCCTCATTCATCAATTTTTTATAATAAGTTCTATGATTTTGATCGATTAGAATGAGATTCAAAGTAGTGCTAAGTAAATTAAGTATCACAATTCTGCTAGTTGCTATTCTTAATTCAATTTTTTTTACAGCTGCTAAACAGGATGATCCACTGATGTATAACAATTCTCTGACTCTTGGTAACTATAAAGCTAATATGACAGTAATAACCGAATTAAACGAAGGAGGTGGAGCCAAAGATGTACAAATTGTTGGAGATATTGCCTACGTGTTATCTGATTCAGGACTAAATATTTACGATGTTTCTAATCCTTTAAATGCCTTCGAATTAGGCCATTATTATTCTGATGGTTATCTGGGACACTCTATAGCTGTATATAACGATTATGTTTTCGCAGCTGCAGATGATAAAGGATTAAAAATTATTAATGTTACTGATTCTTCAAACCCAGAATTGGTTAACACTTATACAACTACCCGACCAGCAGCAATCTACATTCAGAACAATTTATTATTTATAGCTAATTGGGATAAGGATTTTGAGATCTACAACATATCAAATGTTCCTTTGATAACTAAACTAATAAGTTTTGAAGGTGATGGATTTAGTTATGCCTATTCTACCAATGATTTAGCATTTGCTTTTGCGACTAATGGAAGTTTATTAATATTAAAAGTCAGTAATCCTGAAAGGATTGAAAAAATAGGAAAGCTAGACGAGGAGGAGATTTCTTGTATTGCTGTTGATGGAAATTTTTGGTATACTGGAGGATCTAATGGAATTAAGGTCTTTAATTCTACAAAGTTATCAGAACCCGTATTAGTGAGTCATTTTCCGGGAACAGAAACTTCTTTCATTACTAATTTAGCGATATTAGATGGATTCTTATATGCTTCAGATTTTCATCAGGGATTTAGAATACTTGAAATTCTAAACTCGATTTATCTTTCAGAAATTGGCCGTAATGATGCGGGGGGTTATCCCTTAGGATTTCAAGTTGAAGGAGAAATTTTATATGTTGCCAGTCAAATTAAAGGGATTGAAATAATAAAAGTCCAGTTTTTAAAGATTGAGATTGATTCTAGTCAGGAAGCTGATTCAAGTACAATTGATAATTCAAATTCCAGTATTGTCTCTAGCACAAGTAATAATTTAACTTCCAATATTGTTTCCAATACAAGTAATGAAAAAACGTTATTTGGAACAGAGATGATTATTCTGAGTATTTTTATACTAGGTCTCTATTCAAAAAGACAACTTCAACGAAGGAAAAATGAAGGTCCTTGAATTGTATTTTTGAGGAATCTCTATATTAATAAGAGCCCGAACAAGTAAAAAAAGGCTTTCTGTTATTTACCTCATTCACACTCCTTTTCTGAGTATAATACGATGTTTATCTAGGAGGTTGTGGTTCTCTATACGCTCTTTAGAATGATAAAACAAAGTTGATTTTTTCAAGACATATCTGAATGAAGACTCACGAATAGTTATCAATAAGTTGCTGACCTAAACCCTAGAACTGTCCATTGAAAATATGATAATGATATCCTCTCAATTATTTCCTTTTGCAATTTTGTTTCTTGAGATATAGTATCCATAACAAATCGAATATCCTCTAATCTGTTTTCTCTTTGGGCGATTTCAAGAGCCAACCACCATTTTTCTGTTTCTATTTGAAGTTTAGGAATATATTCTTGAGCTTCTTTACCTTCAATACAACCATAGTGAGCAATTGCAATAGTTTGAAAGTTCAACTGTTTCATTTTTTCCATGGAATTGTAATGCGCTTCCTTATCATAAAATGGAGGCATAATATGAGGAAAATATAAAAAAGGAGGTATATGAAGGCCAATACTATCTCCTGGGAATAGCACTTTGTGTTTTTCATCAAAAACAGCAATCTGGTCATTCGTATGTCCAGGTACTTCTAGAATGCGAAGGATAAGACCATCTAGATCAACAATATCTCCCTCTTTTAATGGTTTAACGTCTTGGATATTCAAAAGCTCTTCATCTGGTTGAAAAAATTTGTTGAATGATTGATCCTGAAGGTTGGGGATAGCATTTTGGCTGGCGAAGACGTTAATCTCTTTACCCTTCAATTTAGCTAATTCTCTAAAGGCTGGAACTCCTTGTGTGTGATCAAAATGAGAGTGCGTTAATATAATGTAATCTGGTGGAAAGGCATTGAGGTTTTCCAGGGTTTCAATCATGATTTTACTTCCCTCTCGTGTTCCTCCATCTATCAAACAAGATTTTCCTGCTTTTAAAAGATAGGTAGCACCTAATCGTTCACTTGCAAATAAGAAGTTATCAATCAAATGGGTATTTTCATTAATCTTATTACCTTTGATTTTGATTCACTTCCCTTTTTAGAATCTCTAAATCTTTTACCAATAATTTAAAGGAAAAATCTAACGAAAAAACCTTATTATTATGAGGGGGGCTTTTTTAAAGAAGACTGGGTGTTACGTCTTATGAACCAAGATCTTCTCTTCTGGATTTTTCTATTTATTTTTGGTTATTTAGTAATTTATTTCTTAGCAGACTATATAATTGATGTGTTAGAAGATTTTAGTGAAGTATTTACTATTTCCCCAGTTTTTATAGGTATGTTTATTTTAGGTATTGACTTAGAAGAGAGCATTGTATCATTAATAGCTGCTTATAAGGGTTTCCCCTATCTTTCTTTAGGAAATTTAATAGGTAACACCATAATTGCTGTTACTATTGCATTTGGTCTTCCAGCATTATTCCTTAAATTTGAGTTTCGACAGATCCCTTTGTTCTATTATGGTCTTTTAATAATTGGAGGCATCTCAATTACAATGTCTATGATAGCTCCTCAATTTCTCTACCTATTTGCATTGATAAATTTAGTGATATTTGGTACTCATGTTATTAGCAGTATTAAAGTTCAGAAAAACTATTGTGAATTACTTTCTCAAAAAGAATTCAATAACCCAGTTAATACAACCAGATCTAAAAATGATGAAAAAGAAGATAAAGAAATCAGACCATTGATTGCCATTAAGATTATTTTCTCCATTATAGTTATTTTCATTGGCGGTGAAATGTTAATTACAAGCGCTGAGCATCTAGTTTTTTATACAGGGTTATCTGAAACCTTTTTTGGACTAATCATAATGGCGTTTGTCACTAATGTTGAAGAATTTTGGTTAATTGTCAGATCAATTCAAAGAGGTCAAACTGAATTAGGAATAAGTGCTCAAATTGGAAAGATTTTATGGAACATAACCCTTATTTTCGGGATTTGCGGCTTAATCATCATTCAATTTAAATTTGAGGCGATTATGCTGTTTAGCTCTCTAATATGTTTCATCATCTTGTCATTACTTGTTTTTAGCCTTATTAGGAAGAAAATGTCTTCATCAACTGGAGTCCTATTTCTTGGGATTTTTTTTCTCTTTACGTGTTTAAATATTTCATTTGTACTTTAAATGATTTTTTTCCTCCAATTCTTGGCCATTTGTTAACTCTGCATAAGAATTTAAAATTAAAGTTAATTTTTCCGCTTTATTCGTAATCTGTGTCTTATATTGGATCGTTATGATCATTGAATCTGTTTAAAGCTTTCACAAATCAAAATTATTATTATATAGTATCTTAGTGAAGATTGTTAAAACGATTCAGCTAAAACACTTATTTCTCTTATAAAAAAAGCCATTGTAAGAGAATTAAGAAAGTAGAGGATCCCATTGCTAATGAAAGGAAATAATGAAAAACATCTGGCCTTGTATTATATCTAGAAAAGCTTGATCCAAGTAAAGAGGCAAAAAATCCAATAAAGAAGAATATTATTCCAATTTTTAAGTCTAATCGTTGAAAAAGTAGAAACTGCACTGCTGTGGAGATAGAGGTAAAGAGTACCATGAAACTACCAGTCCCAGACGCAATCTCAGGTGATAGTCCTAATTCAGTAAGCATAGGTACTTTTATTAGTCCTCCTCCTATTCCAACGAGAGCTGAAATCATACCTGCAATTAAGGATCCAATCATTCCATATAAAATTCGATTAGAAGAGAATTCTGAATCAAAAGGTAATGGATCCGATTCTTTATTTGAAATTGATCTCCTTATTTCCCTTGCTTTTAAATAGGTTCTAACAGTAAGGCAAATCATAATAACAGAGAAAATAAATATGAGAATAGTTTCTGATACGATTAGATGAAGTTGGATACCAATAATTGTCCCAAGAATTGTTGTGGGTTCTAAAATCAAAGCTAATTTATAATTAATTGTCTTTTTCTGAATGTTGACCAAGGTTGATGCGAGACCCACACCAACGATAATAATACTAGCAATAGGTATAGCTACAGAAATTGATAATCCCCCTATAATCATGAGAATTGATGAAAAAAATCCTCCCCCTCCGATACCCACAGTACCTGCTAGTGCAGCGGATAAACTAATTAATCCAACAAGTAATATGATAGTTAGAATACTGTCAAACACTGTCTTTCACAATCTATAAAAAAGTTAGTGTAACTGGTTCAATCTTAGGAAGTATTAATGATCTCTGAAACTTTTCAAAGAAAAACCAGACAAATCAAGTTTATTACTGATAATCCTCAAGTTCATTTTCTTTGCATAATCTATCACGTGTCGTAATATTCTATGATGTGTTTCTTTATCGTACTCATAAAATGTAACAATAAAATGATGTACTTCAATACCAGAATGAATGCTAAAATAAAATCTAGAATCATTAATGGAAACAAATTCCTTAGACTTATTAAAAGCGTTATTTAAATCTGTTTCAGATACATAGACTCCTTCTTTCTTTAAATTCTTAAATAATAATTTAATTTCTTCATGAGTTGCTAATATTTCTAATATAGGCATTTTGAGATGAGGGTGGGTTCTTTCGTAAGTATTATGTGTTTTCATTTTATCATATCCTTAAATTTGGATAAAACTCACATTTTATTTATTGATTTAGACATCACAGATAATGATTTACATTATTTTTTATTTAAAAATAATTTAATTTCTATTAAAAATAAACACTCCAATTTTAACGTTAAGATTAGAAATATAAAAATTTATCTATAAAAAATTAAACGTTAAGTTTTTATAAATATTATTTTTATGTTGAATTATAACGAAAATTAACAATATGAATCTCAAAAAAAAAAAATAGCATGAAACTAGTCAGTTTTCTGGATAGAAGTGATTTAATGTCATCAAGTAAGCAAAAAATGCCTATAATGGAAAACAATAAAGTAAAGGTTGAAACTTGGCTGGAAATATTTGGAAATAAGACGCTTTTCCGTATTCTTCAACTTCTTTTTGTCTACGGTGAGCTAAACTTAACTAATCTCTCTAAGCATATGGATATGAGCAAATCAGCCTTATATCATCATTTAAAAAAATTGACAAGAGCCGGAGTAATTAAAGTTTCAAGAGAAAAAAAAGTTCGTGGTTCAATCAAAGCCAAATTCTATGCTCTTGATAAGCAAACTGCCTTAAGAATTCAACTAATATCTGTAGATGATTTATTGAAAATAGACGACCCCAAAAAACTTCTTAAATTGTTAAAAAGTATTATTAATACTTATAGAAGTTCATTTTCTCTATTTAAAAGTAAAATAAATATGCTTGACTGTTATACCTCCTTTTTAGTTGAAAAAGTAAATTCATGTGAAGATTCTTCTTCTGATAGTTTCGATATACTTAACCTAATGCTTGATTATGATATTAATTTTCATGCCCAGTATCTGACAGAAACACAATATAAGAAGTTTATTGGGTATTCACATGAATTTTACACGAAAGTAAACGAGATGATATTTACTAATAACATTGAAGAGATTCAGGAACATAATGAACCAATTGAACATCCATACTTTGTCTTATCAATGGCAATGCCGTTGAAAAAAATGTTAGATTTGGAATTAAAAGGATGAACTCACCAAAAGTTTCCTTGGATCAAAAACTATGATTAAAAAGGAAACAAAGAAGGATAATCAATTGAATAAAACCACAACCGATGGAATGGATTCAAGTAAAACTAACACAAATCATTCTAATGAAAAAGCCTCTAGTAATGGATTGTCAACCTTTGAAGTTACTAAACGTTTAAACGAATATGGATATAATGAAATAACTGAAAAGAGGAAGAACTCCCTTATAAGATTTTTAGAAAATTTTTGGGGACCCATTCCATGGATGATTGAGGTAGCTATAATCATATCAGCAATAATTGGGCATTGGTATGAATTTTTTATCATTAGTGTGTTATTAATCGTGAATGGAAGTATAAAATTCTTTGAAGAACATCAAGCTGATAATGCCATTTCGATGTTAAAGAATCGTTTAGCACCTAACGCCAGAGTGTTTCGTAATGGTAACTGGGAAACCATACCTGCTCGTGAGTTAGTACCTGGAGACAAAATTAGAGTACGTTTAGGAGATATTGTCCCAGCTGACACAAAATTAACCGATGGAAATTATCTACTAGTTGATGAATCAGCTTTAACTGGTGAATCATTACCTGTTGAACATAAAATTTCTGATATTATTTACTCTGGTGCAATAGTCAAAATGGGAGAAATGAATGGTAGAGTTATTAGTACAGGTATGAATACCTATTTTGGTAAAACAACAAGATTACTAGAGGAAAAAAAGCCTAAAAGCCATTTTCAAAAAGCGATAGTGAAAATAGGTGATTTTCTTATTGCTTTTGATTTGGTTTTAGTAGTTATAGTTTTTATAATAGCTCTTTTTCGACATGAAAGTTTTTTAGAAACATTACAATTTGCTTTAGTACTAACAGTGGCCTCTATTCCTGTAGCATTACCTGCTATTTTATCTGTTACGATGGCTATTGGGGCAAGAAAGTTAGCAAGTAGAGAAGCTATTGTGAGTAAATTAGTTTCAATAGAAGAAATGGCAAGTGTTGATGTTTTATGTACAGATAAAACTGGAACAATTACAAGAAATGAACTTACAGTAGCAAATTTAGAAACCGTTAAAAATTATACTGAAGATGATTTGTTATTATTTGGAAGTTTAGCATCTAGAGAGGAGGATAAGGATCCTATTGATGAAGCAATTATTACTAAAGCAAATGAACTTGATGGTAGGAGGTTTAAATTCTCCTCTTATAAAGTAGATGATTTTAAACCGTTTGACCCTGTATCAAAACATACAGAAGCTATCATTACTGACAAAACAGGAAATAAATTCAAAGTAGCCAAAGGAGCACCACAAGTAATCTCAAACCTGTGTAACTGTGATGATGAAACTATTGAGATAATTAACGATTTAATTGATAGTTTTGCCGAAAAGGGTTATCGTTCTCTTGCTGTGGCAAAAACTAATGGTACTAGTGATGATTGGCATGTAATTGGATTATTTGCTTTATTCGATCCCCCCCGAGAAGATTCAGCAGAAACAATTAAACAGGCACAAGCGATGGGTTTGCGTGTAATAATGATTACAGGAGATCATATTGCTATTGCTAAAGAAATAGCGAAAAAAGTAAACTTAGGAACTAAAATTAAAACAGTTCAATCACTTAAAGTGGGAAAATTAGATCAGATCCTAAATGAGTCTGAAGATATTGATGGTTTTGCTCAAGTATTACCAGAAAATAAATTTCAAATAATCTCAACACTTCAAAATGAAGGTCATATCGTTGGAATGACGGGTGATGGAGTCAATGATGCCCCAGCATTGAATAGAGCCGACGTAGGAATAGCAGTTGCAAATGCAACGGATGCAGCAAGATCTGCAGCAGATATCGCTTTAACAAAACCCGGACTTTCAGTTATTGTTGATGCAATAAAGACCAGTAGAGAAATCTTTCAAAGAATGTTAAATTATTCCTTATATAGAATAACAGAGACAGTTAGAATCATATTATTTATAACTCTTTCAATTATTTTTTTTAATTTTTATCCAATAACTGCTATTATGGTTGTTTTACTAGCTCTTCTCAATGATGCTCCAATCATGACCATTGCTTTTGATAATGTTAAGGGATCTGATAAACCAGAAAAGTGGAACATTCGTGAGTTATTATCATTAGCTCTTTTATTAGGTATTATAGGAGTTATTTCATCATTTTTACTACTATATGTGGGACAAGAGATATTCAGACTAAATCAAGATATTCTCCAATCATTTATCTATCTGAAACTATCAGTTGCAGGGCATTTAACCATTTTTGTTACTAGAACAAAAGGACATTTTTGGTCTATAGCACCATCTAAGGTATTGCTAATAGCAATAATTGGGACTCAGATAATTGCAACAATAATTACAGTTTATGGCATTTTTCTTCCTGCAATGGGTTGGAATTTGGCAATCTTTGTTTGGGTGTTTGCAATAATAGCATTTTTTATTACTGATTTTCTTAAGATGAAGATCTATGATTTAGTTAATTGTACCGAGATAAGATTTTTGAGTAAATAATTAAAAGATCATCGATATTCTTTTTCTAGAATAGTCAAGGTTAGCTTCAATGCAAGTAATTATAATTGACATAGATGATACACTAATTGATAGTGTAAATAGAACTAAGATTATAGTTGAATCCATCTTGGAATGCGAAATAAGCATAAACGATATGCTAGAAAAGAATCTCGAGCAAATTTTTAACAAGTATGCAGACGATATTCAAAGATCTAAAGCCAATGAACTTAAACAGCAGTTTCAGGACACTTTATTATGTAAGAATGACACGGGGATTGATTTGATGAAATTAAATCAACCAATTCCTACTGCAGCAAGTGTATTACAACTATGGAACGAGCATTTTAAATTGATCTATCTTACTGGAAGGCTTGAGAGAATTAGAGATCTAACGCTCTCTGAATTAGAAAGATTTGGATTTCCAGTTCAGAATTCAAATCTCTATATGATTAAGAATGAAGATACACTATTTAAAATTCCATTCCCTGTCATAAGGAAAAAGCAATTAACACACATTACAAGTACTATTGATCACGAAACAATTCTACGTGTTGTTGATGATTTTCCGGGATATTTTCTGTGTTATGAAGAGCTATTAATCCCAGAAAGATATGGTTATTGTCATGGAAGGAAAAAACCTCAAGATTTTTTTAAAAATGGTGCAACAAGAGTTTTTAAGAACTGGAATGAGTTAATTTGAATAGATTAACCCTCCTTAATATGATTATAAATTAAATCGATGAAATTTTGGATTTTATTAATTATTGGGGCAACAAGTAGAATGTCACGCAAACTATTTTAAATTAAAAGAACAATCTCATAGATCTAGCCTTTGATGCACCTTAAAAGATCATTTAGTCCCCTTATTAAAGGTTACATTCAATAAACGATTGGATTATCTGGTAACATTTTTGAAAATAGATTGCATTATCACATGATTCTGTGAGGATAGTACTAAAATGGATTTTTATGAGAGGAATTCGGAGCAATTATATAAAGTCTGTTTAGTTGGGGATGGTGGGGTAGGAAAGTCCGCCATTTTAAGACGATTTCTTAGAATAGAAGAGAAATTTCAAAATGAGTATAAACCGACAATTGGAACAGAAATTACAGTAAAAAGTTTGATTATAGATGAGATGGAAATAAATTTACAAATTTGGGATATTGCTGGCCAACCACATTTTAAATTCATTAGGTCTAGTTTCTATAAGGGATCACATGCCATAATAATGGTATTCGATTTAACAGCCCCCTCTACCTTATATAACTTAACTAAATGGAAAAATGAAGTTATAACTAGTGTTAGTCGGCCCATTCCATTTTTAATTGTTGGAAATAAAAATGATCTTCAGAGTACTATCGATTCCAAAGAAATAACGGATTTTATTGAGAAATTGAGCCATACTACTCCATCCTATTCACCTTCAGTTTTCTTTACCTCTGCTCTTACTGGTCATAATATTAACGAGGTATTTGAAATCTTAGGTCGTTCTATACTAGAATTTTTTCATGTTAAATCTCTTCCCAGCCTTCAGGCTCCTCGTCATTCTCAGTGTTGAGGGCCTCCTCCAGTAATAAAACACTAGATCCATCATTTTTATTGACTACTCCACCAATCCTACAATGGAACTATAGCTTTTTATTAATTAATGTTTCTTATTCTTAAAATTCTTACGAATTTCAACCATCGAAAACCCGCTGAAGGCCAGATATTATATCCTTCTCTTGGAGGTGAAGTGGCTTCACAATCAGCGTTACTATAAGCATGATCTTTTGGTAAGAATACAATCCGATAACCTTCCGTCCAATCAGGAAATAAGGTACCATTATAAGAATAAGCTAGGATCATAGATCCTTGAATTCTATCCCATTCTGTTGAGGGATAAATTTTCGTATAAGAAAAAACTTGTACGTAATTATCTTCAGAAGTAACAAGTAGAATATCCCCAGGTTGCATTCCCCCGACTTCTTCTGCAAAAACAGAGATTGATACGCCTTTATAAACTCCTTTCCCACTCCAGTCGCCAAGAGAGTTTTGATGTTCGCTTGTACCATCTATATTTGGTAACTCTTTGATCTCCATTAATGTAAATTCTCTGGATTCACCAGTGACTCCCATTACGATAAGCTCTGTTTCTTGGCTTTTCTTCGGTTCTGTACAACCAGAAGACCATATAATCAATATAATTAAAAAATTAACTATTACGCCAGATTTAAACCTCAAACTAGGTTCACCTGCTTGACATATACAAAAAAAAAATAACTAAATATACAATTTAACAAAAACTACATGTTAAATTTTTAAATACTTCGCCTGTATTATTATCTATAAGAGCTGGAGTAATAGTGATTGCTACCTTGATTTTAGTAAATAAGTCAACATTTAGGAATAACTAAAAAAAGCCTAAAATGTAAATAAGATCAGTTTTTCCAAAAAGAAGCAATGAGAGATTTTAATACTTAAACTATTCAACCTAGGCCAAACTTTGCTATTCACACTATATATCCTCACTATATAATACGTTTGGATGTAATTAGGCTTTAGAAATAACCTTAATTTTCACCTAGCGCGATCTCGGGGTGAAATAAGTAATCTTGTACTTTTTCATAGAATCTACCCATGTGTACTCCGTCCATGACTGCATGATGTCCTTGTACACTTAATGGTATCTTCGTTAATTCCCCTTCTTCAAAAGTTTTTCCCCATGCAAAACGTGGGACAGAATCTGCTGGATGCTGTTGCATTGGATGCATAAAACTTGTGAAGGATACCCACGGTATCGGGGACATGAATAATAAATCATCTCTTTCGGGATCATTATCTAGAGTTGGGTGTGTCTTCATATAAGCAATGGTCTCTGCAGCTCTTGCTGCAAAGATAGGAAAATCTTCATTATATTCAATTGTACAAAAGCTGAATATGTTTTCATTTATTAGAATAGTAAAGCTTGGATGTACAATCTCATGTTCAATGACTTGTTCCTCACGAATGCGATAACGGAACTCAGGAATCGCATTTGATGCTCGTGTAATAATGAAAACAATAGCTACAGTGAATGAATAGCCATGTTGCTTTACAACTGGTTGAAATGCTGTCAAGTCTACATTCGCGCACATATTAAAGTGTGGATGATTGAATGAGTTAAATAATCTAAAGTGATCATGGCGAGGCCAGGTCTGCATATTAATATAACGCATATTTTACCTCCAGATAAGTTGAATACATAAACAGAATAGTTCGATTTGACTTCCAATGGATCTTGAGTCATTAAGCTTGATTAGATGTTCCACAAACCATTCTTATGCTCATATATAGGTCAACATTACTATATTAACTAGAACGCGCTAGATAGTTATTAATTGGTTGCTGATTTTAAAGTTAATCTCATGAAAAACTAAGATAGGAAAAAAAGGGAATCTCTCGAAATTAAAATCTAATTCTATATGGAAATTTCTCGCTGTTTAATAAAACCAGGGGATTAACCGTTTTGTATGTTTTATGTAGTCGCTATATTTCTCTCCTATATTAGCTAGAAGTAATTTTTCTTCTAAATCCATTCTACTTTTAGTTAAGGGAAGCATAAAAACAATGATTAGACTTGAAAAGAAAAGGCTGCCAAATGCAAACGCATAACCGAATAAAAATAGAATGTAACCTAAATAAAGGGGGTGACGGATATATCGATAAATTCCGTGGGTGATTAATTGATGTTGGTCTTTAATCACAATTCTGGGTGTGCCATACGGTCCAAGGAGGATTCTACTCCAAATCATTAGAATCCCACCACTTATCAATACGAAATTACCAATGATACTCATCATTAAAGCGATTGGAGATGGGATAACATGTTGAAGGAATGTTTGGTACTCAATGTAAGGGAAATAAAGGAGAACAGGTACTGTAAAGAATAAAAGAAAAATAACTAGAGTACTTTTTTTAAACTGGTCCTTTTCTTTACCAACCCAAAGTGGTCTAAATAATATATCTCCAGCGATAAATAAACTAAATAACAGAATAGTGAGTAAATTCAACATCGAGGCTTTAGCATATAATTCAGGCAAAAAAATTAGAACTAAATTAATATAAATTAACAAGATTGGTATGCCAATAAATTTTCTTTTCACAACATTTTGTTTCCACAATGGAAGTTAACTCCTCTTTATTGGTTTTTTTCCAATTGATATTAATCATTGAATGAATCCTAAAAAGGTTATTCTCTCAGGTATTTAATACATGGCATGAATAATGCTCCAGAGTTTGAATATTATCTCCCAGAGTATTCTATAAAATAAAATCTCTCTGAAGATCATTCTTATATGAGAATCCGAATAGCAAGAGGTAAAAATGACTAAATAATACTAATCATGATCGTTTTAAAGTTATGAATAATAATAAAGGAATAAAGTATTACGGATAGAATTAGTATGAATATTCTCCTTTTCTTTTAATTTACAGAAGGAAAAGGGTAAGACATTTACTTCTTTTAAACATATAGAATGAATAATACTTTCTGAATCCTCTGGAATATCTTCTAATGTCTGAATGATGATAAAATCTTTAGATTGGATAGCGGTCTGATTGCTAAAATCATGTAGTGAAATTCGATTTGGTTTATAATTTACTTTTAATTTTCCGCCTATTTACTCAATTTGTTCTGTTAAGCTCAACTTGTCTTTTTTCTGAACTTAAACGGGACTTTTGAAAGAGATCTAGTATCTTCTCTATTGTTTCATCTTCTTCACTCATTTTATTAAGCTTTCTTAATCTTGCATGGATTCATTTCATTCTAGTCAATTAATATGTTCACAGCGGACTAAATATTATCCACATGAGTATAATATAAAGAGATCCCAACAGTAATTGGAAAAAAGCCACCGATCCTCCAATTTTAACAAATTCGATGAAAGTAGTTTTTGCATCTTCCCTTTCAACTCGGTCTAGGAAAGAAATCGCTTGAACCGTTGAAGCTGATCCAATTGGGGTAATATTACCACCTAAATTTGTTCCAATAACTACTGACAAAAGAAAGGGTACAAAAGGGAGTTCTAGAGGATATTCTTCGATTAAAGAATCCATAACAGAGGTCATAATAGTAGCAACAGGAATATTATCTAGTATAGCTGAAGCTAGTGCAGTAATCCATTGAAGGAATAAGATTCCCCCTAATGTATTCAAAGAAAATATATAGTTAAGGGGTTCAACAATAATCTCTAAAATCCCGACTTTTTCAGCAATACCAATGACTGTTAGCAATCCAATTAGAAAAAAAACGATTTCCCATTCAATAGTACTTAAAGCTTCATGAAAATCTGTTTTTACGAGTCCAACCATGAGGAAGCCGCCTGCGAGACTAATATAACCTAATTCAATTTTCATTGGAAGAAAAGGGGTAATAATAAATGCTAGAATTGTCCCAATTAGTATGATTGCCGCATTTTGGAAACTCTTGGGATCAGTTATGACAGCCCTCTCATTGATTAATAATATCTCATGATATTGAGAGGAACTGATTGGTTTTGTTAGATCCTTTCTAAAGATAATACTCCAAATTACTAACGTAAGAAAGCTGGCACAAAAAGCAAACGGGGAAGTAAGAAGAAAGAATGTAATAAAATCAATGTCAAAGTGTCCTCCGAGGATTAAGTTTGGAGGAGAAGCTATCCGAGTAATAATTCCTCCCAAATCTCCAAAAATGGCTTCTGCTAATATAAATGGTTTAGGATTTATGTCTAACGCATCACATGCCACAATTGTTATTGAAGATACAATGATTATTGCCATATACGCGTCTAACAGAGCAGAAAATATCAAGGTCAGAAATGATAATGCAGCTAATAATTTAAACTGATTATTACCAGATTTTTTCAAAATTACCAGTGTAATAAAATCAAATAATCCTGTAGTTCTTGCCACTCCAACCATTAAGGTAATCCCAATTATTACTAGGATGAGATCAATTTCTATAAGTTGTATTGCATGTTCAATGTCAGGAATTAAGAAACTTCCATTTTCCCCACTTCCAGGTAGGGTGGCAACAATTATAGTTAAACCTGCTCCAATCATTGCTGCTAGAGTTTTGTGAACTCTTTCGGTTATGATAAGAACCAATGTAAAGAGTAATATTAATCCTATGATCAATTGAATAACGAAACTCATTAGTTAATCCTATAATCATTGATGATAAAAACATGATGAGTAACTTTATGATCAATCAAAGCAATAATAATTCTACATTTAGCATGATTCGTTTTGTAATGCCAATAATTACTATCTGTAATTTGCTATAACTACAAATTTTCCCTTGACTGATTTTACTTTGTCTAAGAGTATTTTTTTTAACTGAATATCAATGATTGATTATTTAACCTGGGCTTATGGAAAATTAAATAAGATAAATTATCATCAAATCCAACCTGTTAATATAATGATATTTCAGGAATTCATTATCTCAATCCTCATTTTTATATCTTTCTTATATTCTTCCCCGTTTTTCTTAATGTGTTCATGGCGTTTAACACTGGATGCAAGACATTTCTTATAAAGAACTTACAGAAAATGTCATTTGATTGTAAATTTAAACAAAAATGAAAACAACTCTTAAAATTCAGACCAGCCTTGTCACGGAAGAGATTTTATCAGCTATCGATTGGTAATTGCCTAGAAAGGAAAATTTTTCTTTTGTCATAATTTTTTGATATCCTAAATGGATAGGTGTGTAACATGGAGAAGAACGGATATGAATTTGAGCAGTTCAAGTTATTTCTTCTAGAAAACAATGTACCAGATAATGAGATACCTAGCTTGTTTGAAGCTGTAAATGGATTTATTCATTTTCTTGAGGAAAAGAATGAGACAATTAATTCCTTCCCTTATGGAAAATTGATCGAATATGCAGACCAGTTAGCTTCAATAGATAGAGTAGCAGCTAGACAGCTCATCATTGGACTCTGGAGATATTTTCCTTTTATTGGAATGCACCACCGTGTTGAGGAAATCCTTGATATAGCAGAATCTTATCCTGCAATGGATACTCTCTATAATCGAATAGCTGAATGGCATGGAGAGGAAGTTCGGAATGAAATTTTCAAAGATATTGAAATTCCACCTCTCGGAGCTCATCCTGAGAAGAAACCTCAAGTAACGAAATTGGTAATGAAAAGATTAGAAGAAAAACTAGGAGAAGAAAATACAAAAGAGCTGCTCCGACCCTGTCTACACGGTGGCCCACCAGCTGAAATTGATAAGGAAAAATTAAAGGAATTAAAGGATTTAGATAAATTTCTCAAAATAAAGAATCAAGAATTCCTGAATGAAGTTGAGCAACATAGAAACGATGGAACAGCAATGTTTGCTCAATTAGTAGATGATGAGGTAGTTAATTATGTAAAGACTATTCCAACGATGGGTGCAGGAGTACGGAACGATAATAAGATTATTGTTACAAAAGTTCCCTATCAAATTAAAAGATTCTTAAATTCACACTCAAATAACATGAAACGATATTACTGGTGTTATTGTCCTTGGGTAAGGGGAGCTATAAAAGATGGAACAGAAAAAGAAATCTCTAGGAATTTTTGTTATTGTAGTGGAGGATATTTCAAATTATATTGGGATGAGATGTTTGATCAGTCTATAAATGTTGAACCACTACAGACTGCTTTGTGGGGCGATATGGTTTGCAAATTTGCTATAGAGATACCAAATGAGATCATAAAAGAATATGTTCAAAAATAATACTTTGTATTGTTTTAATACTAAATCGAAGTATAACAATTCTCTCAACAAACGTAATTGAGATTTACTTTTCCCATTGAAGAATTGTGAATATCTAATTAATCTATAGGATTGGTTAACACACGATTGACATATAATTTCTTTACAGTCATAGTTAAAAAGATGAGACAATTTTTTCCAGCTACCCGAGGAGAAATCCTTCTTGGAAGAAAATGAATTATTACATTTCTTGTTTAGCGTTTGTCTTATAGTCTTTTTACTCGAACGGGGTTATTTTCAATCAAAGGCAATGAGGTTATCAGGGGAATTAGCTAAATATAAAGCGAAGAAAGCCTCTATGCTATTACTAGTAATAGTTTTAATAATTGCTCAGTTATGGGTACTAGGATCTTTCTTTTTTATTATAAATCCATATTTTTTATACTGGTCAGCTTTTTCTCTTCCATCATGGATAAGATGGATAGGTATAATTCTTACAATATTAGGGATGTGTCTTGATTTTTCTACGCAACTTTATTTGGGTAGAAACTACTCAACTTTACTATATATCCGTGAGGAACAGTCTTTGATAACTAAAGGCCCATATCGTTACATTAGACATCCAATGTATACCGCTCTAATCACTGCAGGTGTAGGAATGTCCCTATTGGCAGCAAACTGGTATTTTGGATTACCATTTATTGCTACAATCGTAGTAATCATTCTCAGAATCAAGAAAGAAGAGGAGGTAATGATTGGAAAATTTGGGGATGAATACATCCAGTATATGAAAAGAACTAAGCGATTCATTCCATTTATCGTTTAAAAAGGTGAAATCAGTCTGATTTAAGATTTTTAAATCAAGAAATTATCAGATGCTTTCAGTAGCTTTTTCTAGCAATTTATGTGCTGCTGAGTGGATTGGATGTCCATGCGCTACAATGGCTTTGTCAAATTGGTAATCTAACAGTTTTCTCATCGATTTTCGATGTTCTTCTGGATCTTGATTATAATTATCAGGCATAGGATGAACTGTTCCTTCTTCAGTCCTAAAACTATCTCCAACTATTAATAAATTTGCTTCTTGGTCTAATAATGAAATATTTCCTTTTGTATGACCAGGAGTATGGATTACTAATAATCCCTGATATATTTGTCCATCTTTTAATAAATCATCAAATGACGTGACCACTTGTTGAGTAATAGAATCTACCTCAATCTTATGACACGCAATCCGAGCAGATTCCATATGGGATTTAGCTGTAGCGAGGCCTCCGATATGATCAATATGTGAATGAGTTATTATAATTGTTTCAATGTCTTTTGGTAGATACCCACATTTTTTTATCTCTGCTAGAAGCGTTTCTGCCGATTCTTCCATTGCTGTGTCTACTAGAATTAATCGAGTTGACGTTAATAGGGCAGTATGGCTTTGAGTATGAAGTACATATGCTTCTGAACTTATTTTTTCCATTTAAAACCTCTTCAATTGGTACATTTATAATAGTAAATCATGCAAGCTTACTGTATTTTTTTCTTTTTAAATCCTACTTTTATTGTCCCTAGGATGTTCCAATTCTTTTGATAGCTACCCAATGACTCTTTCTATAAGTTTGAGAGCGTTAGTTCCTAAAATTTTTTCTATTTCCTGATCAGAATAACCTCTAGAAACAAGTCCTTTCGTAATATTGGGCCACTCTTCTGGAGTCTCAATCCCGTACATGTATGGTGAGTTTAGTTCCATTCTAAGGGCAGCCAGACAGTAAACGTTTTGTGTTGCTTGTCGAAGAAGCCCTACATGGTCACCAAAAATATTATCGGATCTAATACCTAAGTGATCTACCCCAATCAAGTTAACAATATAGACTATGTGATTCAAAACATCTTCTATACCTTAATTTTCCTTATTGCTTAGCTAATTTGGTATTGTAGCACTTCTATCACTTGCAGCCCGTTCAGATAGCCATGCAGGCAAAAAAAAATGTTACTTACCAATAAAACCTATCAACCTGAAAATTTTACTAAAATTTGTTGATTTTCTTAAAAAATATAAAGTTTTTTAATGAATTTTTTATACAAATATCAATACTTCATCAAATTAGAGTAAAGGAAACAAAACAACGATCCACATAATAAAATTGATAATTCTGACAGAGATTTCATCTAGAGCTCTGAAATGGCCGTTCTAAGCTATATACAAAACTTTGTGTAAGGAATTTACCAATTGTAATGGAGAAATTAAGAATGGTAGACATTAGTAATAGTGCATTGAAATTCCTCGAAGAAGGAAGGATATTACGAATTGCAACTGTAGACAAAGATGGTTCACCCTGCCTTGCTCCATTCTGTTATTGGATTCAAGGCGATATGTTCTATATTCTAACGAGACCTGAAACAAAAACTGTAAGAAATCTTCGTAGAAATCCAGAAGCAGCAATTCTGGTAGATTACTATGATGAAGACTGGAGTCAGCTTAAATACTGTATGGGTAAAGGAAAAACCATTCTCATTGAGGATAAAAAGGAAGTTCTAAGACATCACTCAATTAGAGGGAAAAAATATCCCCAACAGGGAGATCCAACAGATAGAAAATTCGTCGTGATAGGTTTAAAACCTTCCAAAATTGTTACACTAAGACTATAGATAACTTTGATTTAGTAAGATTTTTCATTGGTTTCAACCAGAGCTTATTCCAGACTCTAGAATATTAACAATATATCCTTTGGTGTTCTTTGTAGTGATTGGTTTCAAAAAGGAAAAAAAAGGTGATAACAACGCTAAATCCTAAAGATACACTAATTCTAAAGCTCTTAAAGACTAATTCCAGAATTCCTGCCAAGAAATTGTCAGAAGAGGTTGATGTTTCTCTTCCAACAATTTATTCTCGTGTAAAAAATTTGGAAGAAAAAGGAGTTATTAAGAACTTTACAATTGGCATTGACTATAAGAAACTCGGAAAGAAGATTTGCGCGTTATTAGGTCTCAATGTGCCAACAGCAAAAGTCCAAGGATTAATTAAAGTGCTAACACACCGAAAGGAAGTTCATGAGATATATCTTACAAATGGACCATGTAACGTAATGTTAAAAGTCCGTATGGAAGATTTGGACAACCTTAAAGGATTCATTCAGGAAATATCCAGTAAAGAAGACATACATAGTTATCAAATCTTCATTGTGATGGAATCCATCTTTGATGAAGTTACTGGTCCTTTCAAAGGTGAATAAGCTATGAAAGATGTTCTTATATGTCTGACTGTGGATCTTGAACGAGATCTAGGTGCAATGCCACCACAATACAATGGAATTGACAAAGGCCTTCCCATTCTTTTGGATATTTTTAAAGATCAAGGAATTAACGTTACATGGATGCTTGCGACGAAACTTATCGAGGATAGAGAAAAAGCTATGAAACAATGTGTCTCTAACAATCATGAAGTAGGCTGCCATGGATACAATCATGAGCTTTATCTATCCTCGCTACGGCTTCCTGTTGCTGAATACGAGAATGTAGGTTTCAAGTTAAAGGACAATACAATGGATCTTCAGATATTCGAAGGCTTTGATCCACTTCCTTTCAATAACAGAGAAACTGCTTTTGAAATCATTGATAAAAGCACATCGCAGATTAAGAATTTTTTTGGCAAGCAACCTTTATCTTTTAAGATGCCTTATACCACAGTCGATTGGGAAGTTCTCAAGTATTTAGATAATTTAGGATATTTAGTGGATATTTCAATCCCACACTGGAAATATTGGGATTGGAGACCTCCTCATCATCCTTATATCCACAAAATGGCTGGTGAACAGGAAAATTCATTCAATTTGGATCTAGAAGAACAAAAAGAATCATTAAGGCTTTTAGAGATCCCCATGAGCTGTGATCCTCATCCTGAGATATCAAATAGCATGATGGTTATGCATAGGACCTTTTCAATGCTTACATGTAGAACCCTAGGGATGAAACGAGTTGAGGCTCTTCTCGAGCGTGTTGCGAAACAAACTCCAAAAAATGCTCCAACAATTTTTGCGTTTAAATCATCAATATGGGAGTTCACAGAGATGCAAAAGGTTGGCCACCGAGAATTAGAAAAAAACATAGGTCAAGGAGCTGTTGATCTAATGAAACAGCTGATCAACCTTCTAGATACCACTTATGATCCCAAATACCTCACATTAACCGAATTGGCGGGCACCTGGGAGAAGAATCATTGTCCAGTGCATTCTTTAGGATAAGTATTCACAGTTGAGAATCTTCAAAAATCTCATTCTGAAGATAAATGGAGAGATATTCAACTAGAGAGTCAAATTTCCATTGGAAATAATTTCATTTCCATCTAACATAACGGTAGGATTCCTTGTAGATGTATCAATGTGTGTAACGCTTTGTATATTCCCTCCAAAGTGAGTATTCCCTCCAAGTCCGATATGAGCAGATCCTAGGACTCTTTCGTCTTCAATCAATTCACCAATATATGTGGCTTTAGCGTTTGTTCCACATCCAACCTCACAGATCTTCCATGAGTTATCATCACCTTCAGATAAAATTTTGCGGAATTTATTTGCCTGTTCTGAGTCACTTACTATGTTTGCTACTCCTTCAGTCACCTCTATGATTATTGGTGGATCAATTAAACCTAATTTGGCCGCGCTAGCATTTATGATCCAAGTTCCTTCTGCTTGTTTTCCTTCCAAGGGAACAGCTACTACACCTGAAGGATGTGATGTGATCTTGCCCTTTTCCCTACAAAGTCCATCGAAGTAAACAGCTTTATTTCCACTCAGTGTAAAATTAATGTCTGTTCCAGCATCACTTTTGATCTCAACTTCCCTCGCTTTAGAGAATCTATCAGCTATATTTCGTGTAAGCTTTGAGAGCTCATCATAGTCAATATCTATACATCGTCTAATCATGCTTTCATCTGCTTTAACCATAGAAAGAACTCGGGCACCAGCTTTTGCAGCTATAACACGGGAATCACTTGGAAAATAGTCTGAAGTGCAGAGTACAATTAAATCAGCTTCATTCATGATCTTTTGATAGGATTCAGGTATGGTTTTCTCTATTAAGCGATTTTTTTCCATTATAAGGAGTAGTGGTTTTCCTTCAAGTCTTTCTATAGCTTTTACTGCAGCCATTGAAATTTCAGGGGCCTGTCCGAAGTCTGACAATACTAAAACCGATTCTCCAGATTGAAGATCAGCGCATTGCCTTAAATTTGATACAAAGATATCTGTTAGTGGTTTCAAAATTCTGTTCCTCTCTAAAATTCGTCTTTTAAAACCAAGTTTTTGACAAAAGATCCAATATCCTTGACTTGGTCAAGATTTTGAACTGCCTCGTATATCTTCTCTATCTGATTGCGATCTAATACGCCCCGTGATAGTTCTCCTGTTTTTATTTTGAGGTCTTCATCTGACATAGGAACTGTGGGATCTCCCTTTGGCGAAATCACTGTTGACTCTAAATATCGTCCATCCTTTAATTTGACGCCTACTGTGGACGGCCAAGTACCACTTTCTATTGTTCTTTCCTCATACATTCTTTCGAACTCCTCGTCTACTTCCACAGTTGTTCTTTCTAAAAGTTTTACAATTCGTGGATCCTGCAACTTTTCTGGCCATTTAATGGGAAGGTCAGGTGTACCATCCACTAGAACTGTGACTGCTTGATATGGATGACTGAAAATAGCATTTACGTGAGAGTAAAACTTGAATGCAGACCTTCTTGCAGAGTCAGAATTTAATTTGATTATTACTTCGTCAATGTGTTCTGTTTTCACCTGTTCATCACGAACCAAATTTAATGCTGCTTCAATAGTAGAGTGTAAGAACTTACATGCTGGCCACGGCTTAAAATAACCTTCCTCTATCTTGAAACCTTTATCTGTTCCCAAATCCTCCAAGAACTCATCCCAATTACAACTCTCGGAGATAACTTTTCCAACAGCTCTTTTCCCCTCTAATATATCCTTGGAGCCTAAAATACCATGTTTTGCTAAGAAAGCCGCCATCACAGCTCGTCTGGATTCCTGGCCGCAAACTAGATCCTTCTCATTACCACCACTTATCGTATACTGTGAACTCACAATCTGTGCTGATGCAGCTAGTCCCATTGCACCTGCTATTTGTTCAGGATTTAATTTTAGGAGTTTCCCAGCAGGTGCAACACCTGAAAGTGTCGATAACACGACAAACATAGGGCTTCTCTTTGTTGATGCAGCTTCCGCTGTCCTAAAAAGAACGTATGCCATTCTTATATAAGCTTCATACCCAAGAACAACAGCTGTTAAGAGGTCTTTCCCGCTAGCTCCAACACTCTCAGCTACCGAAAGAGCTACTGGAACCACGCGATCATTGATATGACCTCCCATATAGTGTCCATCACTGGAATCCAAAAAATTAGACAGTACACTGTTCGTAAAGGCTGCGTCTTCAGCACTGGTTCTTAATCCCGCACCTAGAATTGTTGCTTCTTCTTTCGCTGCCTTAGAACGAGCATAACTTAAAACACTTGTTATCAAAGGATGTCGTGTGCCATATCCAGCTAAAGCAATTCCTGCAAAATCAAAAATAACGCTTTTTGCCCTAGTAATCGCTGATTTTGGTATGTGATTATAATTTGTTTCAAGAACAAATTCTGCAAACTTCTCCCCTAAAGTCAATTCCTTACTGGCTTCAGTCATTACCATAACCCGAATTCTATCTCTACCCAACAACCTTCTCGATTATTTTTAGAGCGTTTTCGCCAATTATTTTCTTAATTTCTGAATCAGAATACCCGTGTTTTACCAAACCTCTTACAATATTTTCCCATTCATCTGGAGCTTCCAAACCAAATATGTATGGGGCCGCTAAAGCTCTACCTCCCCGCTGGAGATTTCGACTTCCACTTGCCTTATCCATTTCTCTGTGGTGCCCAACCTGATCACCAAATACGTTATCTAAACCTATCATTACATGGTGGATACCGACCAAATTAACAATATAATCAATATGATTCAGATGATCCTCAATACTCTGTTCTGGTTTGCTAGAGAGTTGGTTGGGAATAGCGGAAATTCCAATCATCCCTCCCTTCTCTGCAATTGCTGAAAGTTCTTCATTCGTTCTTAAACGAGTAACTGGTGGATTTAAAACTCGGGCTCCTGTGTGATTGAAAAGGCAGGGATCTTTCGAGTGTTCAATTGCATCCAGAGCAGTCTGGACTCCACAATGGCTCAAATCGATCAGGATTCCCGTCTTGTTTAAGCGTTCGACAAGTTCCAACCCCAAATAGCTGAGTCCCGCGTTTGTTTTTTCCGCGCAGCCGTCCCCTATGTATGTTCGAGTATTGAAGGTGAGTAAGATCATCCGAAACCCGAGGCCATAAGCTACTTCGACAAGATCCAGATTTCTTCTTCCACTCCAGGGTTCTAATTGATAGAGTACGGCCTGTTTGCCCTCTTGCTTTGCATTTTTGATGTCACTGGCCGTATATGCTGAGACTAATCCAGGTTCATTTTCGACTATGTTTTTGTAAGTTCCCAAAATGGTTGTGGTCTCTGCAAAGTCTTCAGTTAAGCACGGTACTGCTTCGAATCCTGCATCTATTCCTGTTTGATTAACTCTCTGACTAATTTCAGGAGTCCATTCAAAGTGAATACTTCCAAAAAAGTGGGTATGCATGTCAACAACTAGATTATTCTTGAAAAGTTCTTCCGCTCTCTCGTTTTCTGCAGATTCCAGTTTAATAAATCTCTCTTCACGAGAGAGCTTTAGATATTCATTCCTAGGTATCATATTTTTCACCATTACAAATCTATTAAATCTCCTAAAGTACAGAGAGATGATAAATTCCTGATTTGATTCTTATTTAATCATAAACTATTCGTGGATCTAACCATCCATAGATGATGTCTACTAAGAGGTTGACTCCTGTAAAGATCAAAGCGTACCAAAGGATGACAGCTTGTATAACAGGATAGTCTCTAGTGTGAATTGAATCTATCATGTATTGTCCTAGGCCATTATATTCAAATACAGTTTCTACAACAATGGATCCACCTAACATTGTACCAAAAGCAACTCCTGCTACTGTGAGAACTGGGATCATCGCATTCTTTAGAGTATGACGAAAAATCACTCTTGAATCAGATGCTCCTTTTGCTCGGGCTGTTCTAATGTAATCACTAGCCAGGATTTCCAGCATTGCTGAACGTGTTTGTCGTGCAAGAACAGCCATTAAAAAGGCTGAAAGAGTGACTGCTGGCATTATTAAATGTCTAATAGAATTTGTTAATTCATCGAGGAATTCTGATAATGTTGAGCCAGGGGGATAGAAGAGTCCTGGAATGAGAGAGAAAAGATGGCCATAATCACCAGTGCCAACTGCAGGAAGAACCTTTAATTCAACAGCTACCAGCCACATCAACATGAGGCCAAGCCAGAATGCTGGAGCAGAAACTCCTATCATTGCTGCTATCATTGCAATATTGTCAATCTTCGAGTAAGGTCTTGTACTAGAAATAACTCCTGCAATTCCTCCAACAACTATAGCGATTAAACAAGCTGAACTCGCCAAGAATATGGTATTCCTGAATCGTGGTATAATTTCCTCAATAACAGGTCTACCTGTTCGAATTGACTTTCCAAAATCTCCTCGTAAAAGATTTGATACGAAAGTAAGATACTGCTCATGAATAGGCTTATTTAATCCCCATCTTTCACGAAGATAATCCACTTGTTCTGGTGGGGCGTCTTCTGGGACAAGGAGAAGGGCAGGATCACCAGGAATCATACGAATCATTAAAAAAACAATAAAAGATACAGCAAAAAAGACTGGAATGACTAGTAATATTCTCCTAATTAAGAAAGATATGAATGACATTATTCACTCACCATTCTAGGATCGAAAGCGTCTCTAATACCGTCCCCAACTAAATTGAAGGCTAATACAGTGATCATAATAGCTAATCCAGGAAACAAGGATAAGTGAAGAGCTCCAGACAACAAGTAATGTCTTCCATCGTTAAGCATAACACCCCATTCTGGAGTGGGTGGTTGAGCTCCAAGACCTAGATAGCCTAAAGCGGCTGCAGAGAGGATTGCACTAGCGAAGTTGAGGGTAGATTGGACAATAAGAGGAGCGATAGCATTAGGTAAGATATGCCATATAATAATTCTCCAATCTCTGGCTCCCACCATTCTTGCTGCCTCAACATAGTCGTTTTCCTTTATTGAAATGACTTGTCCTCGAGTTAATCGCGCATACACGGGAATTAGTGCAATACCAATAGCCACCATTGCATTTTGAAGTGTTGGTCCTAAGATTGCAATGATTATTAGAGCTAATAAGAAAGCAGGGAATGACATCATAATATCTATAATCCTCATTAGGATGTGGTCTACCCAACTCCCAAAATAACCAGAAATAGAGCCGAAAATGACCCCGATTACCAAAGCAATGGAAACAGAAACAAATCCTATTGTAATGGAGATTCGACACCCTACCATAATTCTGCTGAGGAGATCCCTTCCAAGTTCGTCAAGTCCTAAGATATGCTGCCCTGAGGGGAGTTCTCCCCTTCGATCTAATCCTTCAGATGTTGGAAGATGTCCATATGGATCATAAGGGACTAGTAAAGGACGTCCCCAAGGATCTAGAGCAAATAAAGCAATTATAAAAATTATTAGGAGCACAGCAAGTCCAAATACTGCACGTTTGTTTTTCTGGAACTTATATAGTGTCAAAGGTAACTTTGAAACTTTTTTTTCCTTTACTACTTTATCAATAGTAGTCAATTTCATCACTTATTTGAAAATACTATTATTCTGTGTCCATTTTGCTAAATTTAAGACTCTTCCAATGCCCAACACGCAGCTACATGCTTACCTCCTAAATTTACAAAAGATGGATCTTTTTCACTGCATATAGGTTTTGTTAACCAGCAACGAGGATGAAACCTGCATCCTGAGGGGGGATTTGCTGGGCTAGGAACATCTCCCTTGAGTATGATTTGTTCTCGTTCTATTTCAGGATTTGGTTCTAAGATTGCTGACATTAATGCCTTCGTATAGGGGTGCGCTGGATTCTTGTAAATTGTTTTGGTAAGGCCCTGTTCTACAATCTTTCCAACATACATTACACATATTCGATCACTCATATATTCAATAACAGCTAGATCATGAGAGATAAATAAATAAGAAAGACCATAGTCTAATAGTAGTTTTTTGAACAAGTTGAGGACTTGGGACTGAACTGATACGTCAAGTGCCGAAGTTGGTTCATCGAGAACTATTAGACTCGGATTTAAAGCAAGGGCACGCGCTACACAGATTCGCTGACGCTGGCCTCCCGAAAATTCGTGAGGATACCGATCTAGGTGCTCTTCCTTTAAGCCTACATTATTCAACAGTTCTATAACTCTATTCCTTATCTCATGTTTGGGACAATACTTGTTAATAAGAAGTGGCTCTCCGATGATTCTTTTCACGGTCATACGAGGATTTAACGAAGAAAAAGGATCCTGAAAAACCATCATCATCTGTCTTCTTTGTTTTCTCAGCTTCCATCTCTTCATCTTTGTCAGATTCTTCCCATCAAACCAGATCTCCCCTGATGTAGCCTTTTCCAACATCAATATGACCCTACCGACAGTAGTTTTTCCACAACCGGATTCTCCTACCAATCCTAGAATCTCTCCCCTGTTGATGTCAAAATCGATATTATCAACAGCTCGTACCCAACCCACAGTTCTTCTTAAGACTCCAGCTTTAATTGGAAAGTAGGTTTTTAGGTTTCTAACCCGTAACAAGGTCTCTTGCGAAATGTTACACCTTCTCTTTTATTTTTTTTCCATACAGCTCTACCTTTTCTTCTTTGCTAACTACTAACACTTATTACAGGAAACAAAGTGCCCTTTTTCAGCCTCTACAAAAGAGGGCTTATTTCTTCCACATTTTGAGTTTCGTTCGTCGCAACGGGGATGAAATCTACATCCTGTTGGAGGATTTATCAGATCTGGAACTGTACCGTGAATTGTACTTAGTTGTTTTCCTCTCTCTCCACCTAACCGAGGGATGCACTTCAATAAACCTCTTGTATAAGGATGAATGGGATTGTTAAAGAGGGATCTAAGATCTGTATATTCAATAATTGTACCCGCATACATCACTGCCACCCTATTACACATTGCTGAAACCAAACCTAAATGATGAGTAATAAGCATAAGGGAAATCCCAAATTTTTCCCTTAATTTCTTGATTAAAGATAGAATCTGAGCTTGAATGGTAACATCAAGAGCTGTAGTGGGTTCATCAGCTATGAGTAGCTCCGGATTACAAGCTAAAGCCATTGAAATCATTACGCGTTGGCGCATTCCTCCACTTAACTGATGTGGATATCTAAATGCTACTTCCTCTGGATCTGGAATTCCTGTTAGATCAAGCAGTTCAACAGCACGCTCCTTGGACTCTCGTTTTAACCTTTTACGTGTTGGCTTGGAAAGATCCTCAATTTTTATCGAAGAAGATGTATCATTTCCATTAATTTCAGGATGAAGCAAGAGGGCCTCTGTGATTTGGTCTCCTACACGAATAACAGGATTAAGTGATGTCATAGGTTCCTGAAATATCATAGAAATTCTTTTGCCTCGTATCTCTCGTTGCATGTACTTCTCGTTCTTTTTCAACAGATCTTGGCCGTCAAACCAGACTTCACCTTGGACAATACGCCCAGGGGGTTGTGGAATCAGTCTCATAACTGATAACGCAGTAACACTCTTACCACAACCTGTTTCTCCAACAAGGCCAAGAGAATCTTTATCCTTTGCTATTTCTAAATTTATGGCATCTAGTGCCTTGACCACACCAGAATATGTAAAAAAATGAGTAGAAAGGTTCTTTATTCTTAGTAGAGAGTCAGTTTCTTTCATTAGATATACCAATCTCAATTAATTTTATATGGGTAGCTTTCAATGGGTATCTTTTACAATTTTGGATTCTTAATATTGGCGAGGAATAGATAAAAATCTATTATATGGAAATATTGCTCTTTCTTCAAGTGATTAACTCTGTAATCAAAGATAAGAATCTTCTTTCTTGACTGATCTTTATTAGGTAACTTTCTGTAGTAGTAAATTTTCTTTTTGATTTTAAAGCTTGTTATACCTACTTTTTTCAAATAATTTTGAAAAAAAAAATGCTGTCCTCACCTTGGTGAGGACAACATTCAGGGGAGTTTTCCTAAGTGGTGTACTATGGGAGGTTTGTTAGCTATGTTCTACTTCTTTGATTTGCGGCGAGAATTCCATCCTAGACTTACCACAAGAATCATTGTTATTAATACAATTGGAGTTTCAAATCCTGGTGCCCCAGCGCCAGGAACAGGGTATCCAGCTTCATCTAAGAGGTCTTTAGCTTTCTCTACGTCCTGTTCATAGCTAATATTACCTTGCTGAACCCCATAGGCGTTAGGTGCCATCATAGTGTCTATCATGGGGGATCCATAACCCTCATAGAGTGTTTCGACCATTTTTGTTTGATTGACCGCATAGTTCAGAGCTTGTCTCACTTTCCTATTTTGGAAGATCTCAAAATTATGATTTAATCCAATGTGCATCATACGAACTGAAGCTGCATTAATAAGATAGACATCTGGATCATCTTTTAATGTCCCAACATCAGTTGTTGGGGCTTGATGTATGTAGTTTACATCACCAGCTAGTAATGCAGAGACTCGAGAGGCAGAATCTGTTATCTTTTTCATGATGATTGTCTCAAAGGCGGGTTTTTTGCCCCAATAATCTTCATTTCGCTCTAGTGTTATATGATCACCTTTAACCCACTCTACGAACTTGTATGGACCAGTTCCAGATGGATTATTCTGAAAGTCTTCGCAGGGGACTGTCTCGTTTGTTTTTGCTAGATCTTCACATCGACCCTTGGAAACAATCTCTGAAGGCTGATAGTTAAAGAAGGGCATCAATGCCGCAAAACCAATGGTTTCGACTTTGATAGTATATGTATCAACGACTGTGATGTTTGTTATTGGACCAGCTGGAGGACCAAAGGATGCCTGTGCTAGAGCTCCACTGTTAGGATCTGATAATCGATCCCAGAGAGTGTATTTAACATCTTCAGCTGTTAATTCGGAACCATCATGAAATTTCACACCCTGACGAATATTGATCAACCAGTTCTCTGCTTTACTGTCAGTTGACCAAGAGGTTGCTAATACTGGTACAACATCACCTGTATCCTGATCTAAGCTGACTAGAGTCTCTGTAACGAGACGAATAATGCCAAGGTTGGACATTCCGCTTGTATGTTGTGGATCAAATTTTGAGGGTTCTGTTCCTAGAGAGAGAGTTAGTGTATCATTTGATGTTTTTGAATAAGCTCCAGAAACGATCACTGACTCATCATGCCATGTTGTGATGTTTTCGACTCCACGAGCAGCATGGAGATTGGGTTCAATCGCAATGAATATCCAAGGAGCGTCTGTCATGATAATATCATTCATCTCCTTGTACATTTTCATCAGTTCTGTCTCATCAGCTTCCTTTCTTGATGCAAAGAATAAATCATCATAATACGAATTGTTGTATAATAGAGGCTCTAGTCCTCTTTGAGAGATGAAGTTTTTCAATGCACCATCTGCGTTCATCCAAGGATTTCCGAAACCTACAAACCACGCTTGGAAATCCTGTGTTAATTTTGTAATATTACTTTCTCTTTGAGCAGCTGAAAATGAAGCCCAATCACGGGATTCAATCGTCATTTTGACATTAACATCAGCTAAGAAAGATTGGATAGTTTCTACTATCTGTTTGTCCATAGCGTAGCGTCCAGCACCGTAAATTAGTTTAAACTCGAATCTATATTCATCCTGAGCATTAATGGGAATGACAGAAACTGAAGCAAGCACCAAAAGGAGCGTTAAAACTCCAATTTTGAGGTATGATTTACATTTTATACCATTTGTGAACGGCAAACCGTTCTCACCTATTTTTCTTTTATGATTCTCTCTGATATCAGAGTTCATTGATATCAAGAGATCAGTATTATGATCTTGCTATAAGTAAAAAACTTTCCGCCAATACTTTCAGTTTATAAAATAAGTTTAGGGAAAAACTTTAGAAAAAATAAAAAATAACCATTTTCAAAACAATTTCTAACATACGAGGTATTAAAGGTTGATATCGAGAGACGAATATCTCTCTCTTGATCCTGAAGAGAGATTTGTACAACTCAGCTCTTCTGAGAAAGAAAGAGCCAACGAACTCTTTGAGAAGAGCATAAAAATCGATTTGCATACCCATATTTTTGGCTCCATTCATTTTGAATGGAATTCAGACATAAGAGAACAAGTCCAAAGTAGTGGGATTAATGGATGCTTCGAAGCTGTTCCGTGCTTGAATGAAGACTTTGCTGAGACCACAGCTATTTTGGGAACCTACAAAAATATTGTCGAAAAAGAACCTGGATTTGTCTCAGCATATACGGCCAGTGACATCAAAAAAGCAAAGTTAGAGGGCAAACAGGCCGTACTGTATCAATTAGAGCCCTGGAGTGGAAGAAGAAATCTGGATCTTGTCGAAGTAGCCTATGGCCTCGGGTTTCGGATGATCTTACTCACCTTCAATACTCGAACATACATAGGGGACGGCTGCGCGGAAAAAACAAACGCGGGACTCAGCTATTTGGGGTTGGAACTTGTCGAACGCTTAAACAAGACGGGAATCCTGATCGATTTGAGCCATTGTGGAGTCCAGACTGCTCTGGATGCAATTGAACACTCGAAAGATCCCTGCCTTTTCAATCACAGCGGAGCACGTACGCTAAACGAGCCAGTTGGGCGTTTGAGAAAAGACGATGAAATAAAAGCGTTAGCAGAGAAAGGTGGAGTTTTTGGAGTCTCCGCTATTCCCAATCAACTCTCTTGTGAACCAGAACAGAGTATTGACGATCATATAAATCATATTGAGTACGTAGCTAATCTAGTAGGTGTTGATCATGTAGGGATAGGCTTGGATAATACGTTTCATGATCAAGTGGCCTTTCATAGAAAATTGGCTGCTGAAAAGACTGTTAATCTAGAACGTGCTGGAATAATACTTGCAGCGGATTATATTTACGGTTTAGAGTCCCCTAGTGATTGGCCTAATATTATTCGGGGTTTAGTTAAAAGGGGATTTAGTGACGAAGAGGTTCAAAAAATAATTGGTGGAAATGCACTTCGTATAATTGAGCAAGTAGTTGGTTAAGGAGAGTTAATGTTGATTTCAAGAGAAGAATATTTGAAATTACCTTTAAAGGAGCGCTTTATTAAGCTAGACAAAGCAGAGGAAGAAAGAGCTGAAGAATTACATGAGAAGCTGATTTCTATTGACATGCATTCTCATATTTTAATGGATAGGTATTTCATCGTTGATCGTATCAAAAATTCAGGTGTCTGTGGCTGGTTTGAAGCTGTTGCTGGTGTTGCTGAAAATTTTCAAGAGTCTATGGAAACTTTAGGATCTTTCTTAAAAAGAGTGCATAATCATCCAGATTTCATGCCTGCATTCAAAGTTGCGGACTTTAGACGCGCCAAAAAGGAGGGAAAAATGGCTGTACTATTTCAACTCGAACCTCAAACCTTTGGTAAAAACCTAGACAATGTGGATATTGCCTATGGATTTGGAATTCGAATGGCTTTGCTTACTTTCAATACACGAACATATGCAGGTGACGGGTGTGGGGAACGAACTAATGAAGGATTGTCTTACTTTGGGGTCGATCTGGTCGAACGGATGAATAAAGTCGGGATGTTGATCGATCTTTCTCATGTGGGAGTCCAGACCACCCTTGATACAATTGAGACATCCAAGGATCCCGTAATTGCCAACCATGTCGGAGCAAGGGCCCTTCATCCGCAATGTAAACGCTTAAAGACCGATGAAGAGCTCAAAGCTCTGGCAGAGAAGGGAGGGATCGCTGGAGTCTCTGCTATTCCCAATCAACTCAGTAGTGAGGAAGAACAGGGGATCGAGACTTTTCTTGACCATCTAGACTATATGGTGAACTTAATTGGTATTAATAATGTTGCCATTGGACTTGATAACACGTTTGGGGATCAAGTTGGATTCCATCGCGAAGCTGCTAGAACAATATTCAAACTTTCATATATTGGGCAAGGATTGAACGCTCCGTATATGTATGGAATTGAAAATCCAGAGGAATTTCAGAATATTACTCGTGGACTAGTTCAAAGAGGGTACAATGACAATGAAATTGAGAAAATTCTATCAGGAAACGCTCTTTCTATATTAGAAAGAGTGGTAGGGTAGCGATCACAAAAAGGTGGTAATACATCTAATGACAAACCGAGGTTTTAGTCGCGAGCAGTATTTAGCACTTTCAGAAGAAGAAAAGTACGTAAAATTAAGCTCATCAGAATCAGAGCGAGCAGAGGAACTCTTTAAAAAGTCATTAAAGGTCGATTTACATACTCATATATTCGGATCAGTGATATTCGAGTGGAACGAGCAAAAACTTAATCTCACCCATCAAATGGGTGTCGAAGGTTGTTTTGAAGCAGTCCCAACACTTTCAGAGAATTTCACTGAATCTATGGACATTCTAGGCAAGTATCTCGCAATTACTGAGAAAGAACCAAGTCTAGTGCCAGCCTTTAAAGCAGATGATATAAGAAAAGCAAAAGAAAATAGCCAACAAGCTGTACTTTTTCAATTAGAGCCGAACACGTTTGGTAGGAATCTTGATAGGGTGGAGATCGCTTATGGACTTGGAATAAGAATGGCTTTGCTGTCTTTCAACACTAGAAACTATATCGGTGATGGTATTGCAGAGAGAACCAATGCAGGTCTTAGTTATTTAGGGCTTGAACTCGTTGAACGTATGAATAAAATTGGGATGCTCATTGATTTAAGTCACTCTGGGATCCAGACATCTTTGGACGCAATTGAACATTCAAAAGAGCCATGTGTCTTTAACCACGCAGGAGCACGAGCTTTGAATCCACCTTGCAAACGGTTACGAAATGATGAGGAATTACAAGCTGTTGCCGAGAAAAAAGGGCTAATAGGAATAAGTGCTATTCCTAATCAACTTTCTTTCGACGTAGATCAAGGAATTGAAGATCATCTCAAGCACATCAACTATTGTATCAACCTTGTTGGAATCGACCACGTTGCTATCGGTTTGGATAATGTATTTCGTGACCAAGTAGCTGGGCACAGAAGGATGGCAGCTTCTAGAAATTTCGAAAAATCTGGAATACAGCTAAAAGGTGATTATCTATTTGGTATTGAAGGTCCACATGAATGGAAAAATATAGTTCGTGGTTTAGTGTCCGAAGGATACTCTGATGAAGAGATTCGGAAGATTATCGGGGTGAATGCAATGAAAATAATTGAGAGAGTCATTGGGTAGTGAGAGAATTCGGTTTCCTCTCACTCCATTCAATTTTATAGGAAGGTATAATATGCTCCCACTTGAAGAATATTTGAAGTTACCTCTCAAAGAACGTTTTATTAAACTTGATAAAGTAGATGAAGAACGAGCTGATGAGCTACACAAAAAGATCATTACAATTGACCTTCATTCACACATTCTGCCTGATGAAGACTTCATTGTGCCTAGAATCAAGAACTCTGGTGTAACAGGATTTGTAGAGGCTATTGCAGCAATTCATGAATACTTTCAGAAATCAATGGATGAACTAGGATACTTGATACAACGTGTAATCAAACATCCAGATTTTATGCCTGCATTCAAGTCTGAGGACTTTAGACGCGCAAAACAGGAGGGAAAAATAGCCACCATGTTTCAGCTTGAACCTCAGACGTTTGGAAAAGACCTTGATAATATAGATGTCGCTTATGGACTTGGAATCCGGATGGCTTTACTTACATTCAATACACGAACGTACGTTGGTGACGGGTGTGGGGAACGTACCAACCAAGGATTGTCTTACTTTGGGATCGATTTGGTCGAACGGATGAATAAAGTTGGGATGTTGATCGATCTTTCTCATGTGGGTGTCCAGACCACCCTTGATACAATTGAGTCATCCAAGGATCCCGTAATCGCCAACCATGTCGGAGCAAGGGCCCTTCATCCACAATGTAAGCGCTTAAAGACCGATGAAGAGCTCAAAGCCTTAGCAGAGAAGGGGGGAATCGCTGGTGTCTCTGCTATTCCCAATCAGCTGAGTAATAAACCTGAACAAGGGATTGATGACCTATTAAATCATGTTGACTACATTGTAGATTTAATAGGAAACGACAAATGTGCAATAGGATTAGATAATGTTTTTGAGGATCAAGTCGAATATCATCGTCAAGCAGCTAGAACCGTTTTCTTTCTGGAGCGTACAGGGCAAGAATTAAATGCCCCATATATGGCAGGCATCGAAAGTCCCGAAGAATGGCCCAATATTACCCGAGGTTTAGTTTCCAGAGGTTATAGTGATCAAGAAATAGAAAAAATCCTGAGCGGAAATGCGTTGAATATCATGAAAAAAGTTATTGGTTAAGTTACTGAGCAGTCTATATCGGAATTTAAGAGAAATTGTAACCTTTTATTGGAAAAATACTAGAGAGGAAATAATAAAGGTTGAATACGGATTTTTTCTTGATTATATGTATTGGTACTATATATACTACCATGTTAGGTCTATTAAGTCCAACAGTGCCATTAGCAGCTAGTGCTTTGGGGGCTACGACAGCATTAGTAGGATTAATAGCAAGTACAAGGGCAATAATTCAATCAGGACTCCGTATGCCAATGGGAGAAAGTGCTGACATGTTTGGTTGGGAACTTTTTTATGGTATTTCATTTATTCTTGGATTGGCTTCAGGAGTGACATTCTTCATAGGGATGGTCATGAAACAAGTTCTTCTATTTCTACCTGCGCAGATGTTGTGGGGACTTACAGCAGCGTCATTTCGCGTAACAGAACCCGCATATATCTCAGAATTAGGGAGTGAGAGTGAAAGGCCTCAGATTATGGGACATTATTTAGCGATCACAGGATTAGGCCAATTGACTGGTCCCCCGATTGCTGGGATGCTAATTGATCATATTAATTATGAATCTGTTTTCGTGGCTTTCACGTGCCTTGCTGTGGTAGGATTTTTTTCGACTCTTCTTCTTTTGAGGAGAAATCAGAGAATAAGAGATCAGGAACCTAATAAAGTATTTATTCAGAAGAAGAAGGGGATTCTTGAAAGTTACTCTAAAGGTATCTACCTTTTTCGTAACAAGAGAAATGTTGCATTAGCAACTTTTGGATCTTTTCTGATGACATTGAGCTACAGTGTTGGGGTTTCCTTCCATCCGTTATTTCTTAGGGGATTAGGGTTATTCTCATTGGAGATAGGGATATTGTTGGCATTTCGAGATATTAGTGCGCTACTCAGTCGTTTATTGACAGCAAGAATTACTGGGTTGATAGGCAATAGGTTTAACATGTTTTTAGGGATAACCTGCATTGGGGTTGGTATCATGATCACACCAGTAATCACAGACCCAATCGTTGTAATAATTCCACTTTTTTTCGCGGGATTTGGCTTTGGTATCATCTATCCTTCGTTAATCTCTCTCGTTGCAGTAGACACAAAACGTGAGGAGCGGGGGTTAGCAATGGGGGTATTTGGTACTGGATTAGCTACAGGTTTCGGGATTGGTTCCATAACATTTGGTATTATTGCAGATTTCTTTTCAAATTTAGATGCAGCCTTTATTCTAAGTGGTTTATCCACTTTATTCGGGCTTTTCTTGATTATAAGTTTTTTATTCTTTAGCAAAGATCTAAAATTGCATAAATAAGTCACTCTAACAATTGATTGAGATGGTTTATTGAAAAGCTTAAACGTGATAAAATTACCTCGTGAAAATATTCCATGGATTGTAGGGATTCTAGTGTTTGAACAAGTTGAGGTTTTAGATTTTTGTGGACCTTTTGAGGTTTTCTCTGTTGCTAGATTCTTGGATACAAAAAATCAGCGAACTGATAAATGCCCTTTTTCTGTTAGGCTAATATCTGAAAATGGTGGCCTAATAAAATGTCGTGGTGACCTAAAAGTTGATACAGATTATGATTTTAATAATCATCCGAAATTTGATCTTGTCTTGGTTCCAGGAGGATGGGGAACCCGAAAAGAAGTAAAAAACTTTGTTTTAATTGAATGGTTGAGGACTCAATGGGAAAAAGTTCAGTTGATGGCGAGTGTATGCACAGGGAGTTTTCTTCTCGCCGAGGCTGGTCTATTAGACGGTTTTGAGTCTACAACTCACTGGGCAAGTATCGAACGGATGAGAAAAACCTATCCTAAGGTCCATGTAATGCAAGGTAAACGATTTGTTGTCACAGGACAAGGAAAGATTGTGATTTCTGCTGGAGTAGCAGCTGGGATTGATATGAGTCTATTTTTAGTTTCTGAACTTGTTGGGGAAGAAGTTGCGTGTAATACTGCTAATTACATAGAATATCTATGGAAGAAAGAGTCATAAGGTATCATGCATTATCCTTGAAAACAATATAAGAAAGAGTCTTAACTTCTTTTTTAAATATAATATCAAGGAGAGAAATGATCTCATGACTGTAGCACTAATAATCATCGATTTACAGGTTGGAAATTTCGTTGGATCACCTCCAATATTCCAAGGTGATCTATTACTTGAGAATGCTAAAAAAATTCTAAATAAAGCCAGAAAAATGGGACACAAAGTCATTTATATTCAAAATATGGGTGAAAAGGGTGATCCAGATGAATCTGGATCTGAAGGATGGGAAATTCATCCAAAGGTTAGACCAAATCACAAGGAGCCTGTTCTTCAGAAGACAACACCTGATTCATTTCACCAAACGAATTTGGATGAATTATTGAAATCAATGAACGTGAAAAAAGTCATAGTAATTGGTCTTCAAACAGAATACTGTATTGATACGACTGTAAGACGAGCTTACAGCTTGGGGTATGATGTAACACTTGTAAAGGACTGTCACAGCACATGGCATTCTAAGCATTTTTCAGCAAAGCAAATAATAAAACATCATAACACTGTTCTTGGTAGCTACTTCGCAGATTTAATGGGTACTGACGAGCTTCTTAATACACTGTCAAATATTTAATCCCAGAGCCATAAATTTCTTTTCATTTAAATGATCTTATCTACTTTCTTGATTGTGTATCTTGGTGTTAAAATGGATTTAATTAAATGAAGGTCTTAGAAGAGTTTTTGAGAAAAATTTCATAATAAAAGATGAAACCGGGTTGTAATCGTAATTCAAACCAGTCGTTGGGATTTATAAAGATTTCTTTGCTCTCACTATTCTTCATAATAATAATTCAAAAGGTTAAATAATCTTACGCAGATCCCAATGGAGTACAAACTGATGACAGTCCATAGTTAGCTCTGTAATTACTAGTTTTTCTTATTTATAATAGAGTTCAGTTCTTAGAGTTTATAAGGTAGTTTATTCATTTTTTTAGCAAGAATGGTCTTGGGATTAGTACTGGTGTCTTTTTTTTGTATTGTTCGTATTCCTCTTGACCACCCCACTTTTCATCTGCATGTTTCTCAAGTAGCGGAATACCACTAACTCTAGTCAATAGTAATGTAACAAAAACAGGAGAAATTAATGTCATCCATCTCCAACCTTGAAGTGTTGGAAGTGCAATAACTGCGATACCTATCCAAAGGATGATCTCTCCAAAATAATTTGGATGTCGTGATATTGACCACAATCCACTAGCAATGAATTTTCCTTTGTTCTCAGATTTAGATTTGAATTTACTTTTCTGATAATCTGCAATAGCTTCAAATCCAAAACCACTGATCCAAACTAAAAGACCAATTAAACCAAAAATATCAAATTCCTCGTTCTGCCCTGCTGTTATTGCAGCTAAAGCCGCTGCCAATGTAAAGCTAACCCATAAACCTTGGAGTGTCCAAGCCAATAGAAAATGGTAAGCATTTTGTTTAATCTCCTTGAATCGTTTATCCTTGCCCTCTTTTAGAATTCTCTGAAACAAGAATATTCCAAGGCGAATCGCCCAGATCAAGACTAATAACATTAACAAAATAGACCGTGTATTGATTTCAGGACTCAAAACAACCGATAGAATAATAACGATGCTGTAAGTTAAAAAGCCAGTCAGATCAAAGAATTTCTCTGTTCTTTTGATATACGCAGGGATGAAAGCGATCCATTGAATTATAAAGGCAATAGCTACTGCAAATGCGAATACTGGTATTCCATCGAGAACAGTAACGCCTCCCTGGCTACCAATGAGGGCAAGACATGCAGCAATGAATATTATTATAAGTATAGCAACAAGTGATTTGATATCTTTTTCATCCATTTTCAATTTTCCTATTTAGTTATATCCCAGGTAAATCTAGCAAACAATGTTATGATTAAAATGCCTGCTGCTATAAAAGAGATAATAACAACGTTATTTTGGGCATTAAATTGCTTTACTGCAATACCTATAAAAGCCCAAACAGGAACCAAAGTGTAGCCATAGTCTTTACGTGTAAATATCAGAATTAGTGCAATCAGTGTTGCCACAGATATTACAACTGCAGTCCAGATGATTTCACTTATTCCAAAACCATCCCAGTTTATTGATACAAGTAAAGCTGTGACATTTGCAACAGTTGCAATAGTAATCCATCCTAGGTAAACGCTAAATGGGATATGAGAAGTAATCTTAACTTTTTGACTCACAGGCTTCTTTCCAATTTCTAATCGGATGTAAATTAGAATTAAAGAGGCAAGGAGTATCAACATAACCAATAAGGAAGCGATTATAACTTCATAATGCCAAAATACAATCCACGCGGAATTGGCAAGATTACTCACAATAAAGAGATAAGAGATTTTTTTTACAACATCCTCTTCTCTATACTTTGGTAGGGCCTGGGAAATTGTAAAAATTGTTAATAAGATGTAAATCAGACCCCAAATACTAAAAACATACCCAGCAGGAATAAATAAGTTTGGATAAGTGTCACTGAGTTCTCCAGTTGTTTTTCCGTTTAAAGGAAGAATATTTGCCAAAGAATTCATCACTATGGTTAAAATAAAACTCAATACATTACCATAAATTAAAAATTGTCTTTTTTTCATAATGGACATTAACTATCACGTTTCTTTATGATTTCAGAAGTGCTTACTCATTTATTGGTAGGTTTATAATCCTCATTATAATGAGTTCTTTGTTTTTTTCTCATTAATCTCTTTTCTCTTAAAAATTCGCCATAATCTTTCTTGAGGAAAATACGTTTTTATCATCACAACGAATTTATAAACTATCAAGTTAAAGGCCAATTCACTAGGAGGTTGCATTATGTCAACACATGTTGAAGAATCAAAAATTTCATTTTCCTATCTACGGAAATTCAATTTAGCCATGGGTATCCTACACTTAGTGCAAGCAATAGTTATATTTGCTCTAAGCTTAGTAGTTGATGAAATAAAAAACTTCGAGATTGACATCTATAGATCCTATCTCGATATAAAAGAATTAACTGGTACTAGGCCAATCCTTGAGCCCGTTCCTGAAGTATTTTTCACTTTTAAAAACATTGCAGGTATCCTGTTAGCTAGTTTTCTTCTGATGTCAGCTATTGCACATTTACTGATTGCTTATCCATTATATAACAAATATGTAACCAATTTGAAGAAGAAAATGAATCCCATTCGTTGGTACGAATATGCTTTTTCTAGTTCGGTGATGATCATTTTCATTGCACTCGCTTTTGGTATACTCGAATTTTGGATCCTTGCTCTGATTTTCGTACTTAATGGATTAATGAACATGTTTGGATTGTTAATGGAGACTTATAACCAATATACTGAAAAAACAAGTTGGACTCCTTATATCTTGGGATGGATAGCTGGAATAATGCCCTGGATCGTCATTCTCGACACATTCTTGAGTATTAACACAGTAGGACGTGAAGTCCCTACTTTTGTCTATGTTGCCCTAGTAGTTTATTTTGTCTTCTTTAATAGCTTTGCCCTGAATATGTTTCTTCAGTATAAGAAAATTGGCCCTTGGAAAGATTATCTATATGGAGAAAGAGGTTATCAATTATTAAGCCTCTTTGCTAAATCAGCACTAGCGTGGATTGTTTTTATGGGATTAATTTTTGCTTAATTGGATCATCCTGATCCTTCTCCTCTTTTTATTCTTGAAACCTAATGAATTTTCGAAATATTTCAAAAAAATCTTGAGAATTATTGTTTTCAATGGTATGAACAGTAGTTACTATAGCTCCTAAGAAGGCTTTCTAATGGATAGCACCAAATTCAACAAAAATGTCAAGGAATTAACGGAATTATATGAAACAGGAACATTAAATCGGAAGAGTCATTGGCAAAAATATCTCACAGCAGTAAAATACGCACGAAAAGCCAAATTAACCAAGGAAGATAGAAATATCCTAGGGAAAATTGACGAATTTTTCTTCGATAGTTGGACTATTCCAAAATTTTCAATTAAAACTGGTACCATACTATTCTCAGCTAGCGTTATCATAATTGAAAGTCTCTATTTTTTAATCTTTATATTTTCTATAGATTTTTGGTTTAGTATTATTATTTATTTTTTACTAAGTTTTGTAAATTTTATACTTTCTCATACCCTAATCCATTGGATATTTGGATTTTTCTTAGGAATTAGATTTCGGAAATACTTTATTTTTAAATCCACTTTTCGTAAAACAAGGTGGATGTCTTGGGCACCTATTGCTAAATTTCCTACTTTTGGAATAAAATACGATTTAAATTCCTTCTTATCGGTTTCAAAATGGAAAAGATCTCTTATGTTTATATCTGCTCCGATTTTTTCATGGATCTGGTTTCTGCTGAACTTTATCCCTTTATCTATATATTATAGTAATCAAATTCTTATATTACAGGTTATAGGAGTAATCATATTAATAATATTTGTATTTTCTCAATTAATTGGTTTTTTCTTTTATGGTGATTTCTGGAAAGCACGCCAGGATTATTAATATCCTCTTAAAATGGAGAAACTTATGTTGAAACAGAAAGAACTTCTTGTACTTGGAGCAACGGGTTACATAGGGTCTAGACTTGTGCCAAAACTCTTAGAAAAAGGATATATTGTACGTGTGGGGTTTAGATCAAAAAACAAATTGAATTCGCGATTGTGGAGCCATCATAGAAATTTAAAAGCAGTAAATCTTAATGTTTTCGATATTAATACCTTAGAAGACGCAATGGATGAAGTATCCACGGTTTTCTACTTAATCCATTCTATGGAAGGGAAAATAAAAGATTTTATTGAATCCGATAGAATTGCAGCACAAAACACAATTATTGCAGCAGAGAATGCAGCAATTGAGAGAATAATTTATTTAGGGGGATTAGGGGATGAAAAAGAAAAATTAAGTAAACATCTGCAGTCTCGGATTGAAGTTTCTAGAATACTAGATTCTTGTTCAATACCAGTTACAACGTTACGTGCAGCAATTATTATTGGAAGTGGGAGCGCAGCCTTTGAAATGATGAGATACTTAGTAGATAGACTACCAATTATGATTACACCCAAGTGGCTTAGAACTAAGAATCAACCTATAGCCATTAAAAATGTTCTTAAATATCTGACTGACTGTTTGGATGTACCAGAAACAATCGGTGAGGCTTTTGATATTGGTGGTTCCGATATTATTACTTATAAACAGTTTATGGAAAGTTATATAGAAATTATAAGATTACCAAGACGATTAATTTTCCCTATACCCTTCTTCACTCCTAGCTTAAGTTCTTATTGGATTAGATTGATTACAGGAATTCCATCATCCCTAGCTCGTCCATTGATAGATGGAATGAAGAATGAGGTTATTTGTCAAGATTTTAGGATAAGAGAATTAATTCCACAAGAATTATTAAATCACAAACAAGCGATTCGACTAGCTTTAAACCCTCAACAGTATCTAATGCATGGAAGTTATTCTAACTACGCTGATTTGCCTGTTGAATGGCATATTCCAGGAGACCCACCTTGGTCTGGAGGATTAGTTTTCCAAGATCATCGTAGGGCCATTTTAAGTGGTAGTGCTGATGATTTGTGGAACAAATTACTTCAGATTCAACAGTATGGTAATTTGCGAATTATTTCATACTTTTGGAAATTTGGTGCTTTTCTAGATAGTTTTTTCAGAGGTTTTAAAGTTAAAATCGATATTAATGAGATCCCTCTTGCAATGCAGAATAAAATTCCAAAGAGGGAACTAACCTTACATACAGACTTGATAATACCGGGGTATACAATGCTAAGATATCGTTTAAGGCGTATTAATGATAAAAAAATTGAACTTCATCAGATTTTTAGAATCGTCCCAAAAGGACTTATTGGAATATCGTATTGGTTTGCTTTCCAACCTCTTTTTGACAGAATATCAAAACAATTGATAGATGAGATCTGCATGAATATTAATAGAGATTCTCCTAAATTCGAAAAGGTTAATTCTACTTCCAAGCCCTATTATTTATCATCCACTAAGCGCTTTTTGACGGAAGGATTTCTAGAATGAATCGTTTGAACCCAAATAAATTACATGTTACATTTTTATCCCCAACGGGTATTGATTCCCCTCTAGTACCTCGCTGTTATACATTGACCCATTCAGATCGGACAGGAGATTTATTTCTCACTATTGCCCATGAATTTTACAAAAAACAGCTTAAAGGATGGCAAACAAGGATAATGCGGGATGAAGTATTGGCTGAATGGTTGAAAACTGAAGCAACACATTCACTCCATGTCTATTGTCAACTAAGTGGGGGAATTGGTACTTTGAAGTTTCGGGATAGAATTTTTCGTCAGGAATTACCCCTAGTGCTAGAAGCCTTTCGATATGGTGATCAAAAGCATTTTCATGCTAATCCCTTTCTTGATAAGGCCACAATTTGGGTGCATTTTCGATCAAGAAAGACAAAGTACAATAAGATTGAAGACTGGGGATTTCTAGGAGATTATACATTATTTAAGAGCTGAATATCACTAAAGAACACAGTGTAACATTATTTTAAGGTGTGGAATTTCTCTTTTTCTGATAAAATCAAAAGTTTTTTTTGTAAAAATTCGCTTAAATTCGTTTTTCCAACAGATAATCCTTTAAATTCCTTAAGAATCAGAATAGCTATCTCGGCTAACATCTTTTTGACTCCAAAAGTCTTAGGGATATCAAAATCTGGATATAACCTTATGACAATTCCATCATCACGATTACTTATAAGGATAAGAAAAGAAATCTTCTTTTCATTTTCAATACTCAATGCTTTTATAATCATACTATTCTCATTTTGTGAAATAAAGAATTCACTAGATTTGATTAGACCATTTTCTAATCTAACGAATATTGGATTTATAATTGTGAAAATCTCTTTTACGTGAACACTTCCTTTTAAAACAACATGTGGCATTAATTTTTCATCTCCAATCTCAACTATAATCTACTCCGAAAATTCGATTTTAGTTGTTCCTATTCTCTGGTTGCAGAGTGACACTCGGATAGTCTAAATCATTCTTGACATTTTTTGGCTCAGAGTTATATTATGATTTCTCCAGATTCATGATTCTGTCTTTATTTTTAGCTTGATTTAAGAAATTTTTCAGTACATACTATAAATACTGTTAAATTTATTTTTCTTAACGAAATTCAAGAAATGAGATAAATAAATTAAAGATTAATTACTAAAATTGAGGTAATCAGATGTGATTATTCAGAATAAAAGAGTGCTAATAACAGGTGTTGCAGTTGGAGGGATTGGTGAGGCAATTATGAGAAAAATCTCTAATCAGGAGAATCAAGTTCTCATATGCAGTCTGAATATGTCAAAAGATCGTTTTCCAGGTATTAGATGTATTTCAGCAGATTGTACAATTGAAGAAGGAATTAAGAAATTAAAAAAGTGGATACAAAATGAAATTGGATCAATAGATATCCTGATAAATACTATAGGAGGATCTTTGGCTTCAAAAAATCCATTGGAAGTTGATGCTTCTTTTTTTAATTTGGTATTAAGTGTAAATTTAACATCTGCTTTTTTATTAACAAGGATGGCGGCTGAACTCATGTCTGAGGGTGGAACTATCGTACATATTGTCAGTTCTTCCGCTTATGAACCTTCATTGGATAAGATGCCTTATGGAGTGGCAAAAACTGGATTAGTTTATTTAATTCGCTCAATGGCTGTAGTTTTAGCCCCAAAAATTCGAATCAATGGTATATCTCCTACATATGTTTTTACGGATCGTCACAAAAGAGAATTGGAGAAAAAAGCTGTGAAAACCAGCACTACAGCTGAAATTTTATCATCTTCAATGATATCAAAGCAGCTTCTTGATTATCCTTTATTACCAGAGGATTTGAATGATATGATAGAATTTGCTGCTACAACCCCTTTGATGACTGGAAAAGTCTTAGATGCATCTTTAGGTCGAATTTTTTAGCAGTAAAAAACTCTCTCAACAAATAGAGATACCTAGTATTAAGAAATCTGTCTTTAGATTTCTTGGATATTCTTGAACATAATTATTGCTCGTGTACGAGCCTTTGAATGATCCACGATTGGCTTAGGATACTGTAACTCTTCAGGTGTCCATTTTTCTAAGCCATGGATTTCTTTTGGACTCAATTCTCTTAATTCTGGAATATATTTCTTGATATATTCACATTTCGGATCAAATTTTCTTTGCTGTGTCCAAGGATTGAAAACACGGAAATACGGAACGGGGTCACAGCCTGTGCTGCTGCTCCATTGCCAATTTCCATTATTTACCGAAAGGTCATAATCTATTAATTTACGAGCGAAGTATTTTTCTCCCCATTGCCAATTGATTAGTAGATCTTTAGTTAAAAAGGAAGCTGCAATCATGCGAACTCGATTATGCATAAAACCAGTTTTATTGAGCTGTCTCATACCTGCATCTATTATCGGAAAGCCAGTCCTCCCCTCACACCATAATTTAAATGTTTCTTTATTATCAGACCATTTAAGAGATTTATATTTCTTTCGGAAGGGCTTATTAAACACATGTGGAAAATGAAAACCAATATAGTAATAGAAATCTCTCCAGTAAAGTTGTCTTACTAATGGTAGAATATCTTGTGTGTAGATCTTATGATATGCTTCTCGTATTGAAATGGTTCCAAATCGTAGATGTGCTGAGAGAAATGTTGTCCCCTGTTTTGCGGGGAAATTTCTTTCAATTTCATAATTTCGGAACCTATGGATTTCAGAAAGGATTTTTAATCCATTCTTTCGCCCCCCTTTGATAAAAGTATGAGGATTTGTTTGAAAATCCTCTTTTTGAAACTTTAATTCGGAATCAATAGGATTAGAGTAAATATTATCCAGCATATTTTTTTTAGGAGTTGTAATTAAATATTCAGTTGCTTTTTTGTAGTAAGGAGTAAATACAGTATAAGGAGTGCCATCCTTTTTTACCACTGATTCAGGTTCATTTAATAAAAGATCACTAAAAATCCGAAATTTTACATTTCTATCCTTAGCCACTTCAGATATTAAAATATCACGTTTCTGACTGTATGGGGTATAATCTCGATTAATAAAAATGGATTTGACCTCTAATTCACGATCATTTAACAATCTATTGACTATAAGCCAAGGTTTTCCTTCAAATAGAAATAATTTTCCTCCTGCTTCCTCTAGCTGACCCTGAAGATCATGAATCGATTCCTGCATGAATTGAATAGCGTTTTTACTACGATTTGGGTTATTAAGAAGAAATATATCATAAATGAATATGGGAATAACTTGTTTTGAAGATTCAATAGCAGAAATGAGAGCATTATTATCAACTAGGCGCAGATCTCTTCTAAAAATGAAAAGAGATTTCTCATTTGAAGTATCTACGTTGCCCATTTAAATTCTCCCTATTTTACGTAACCAGTCGGCAGCTTTCATCGCACTTTTCTCTTTATCTCGTATTTCAAGCACTAAATCAAAATCCATTCCCTCTGTTTCATGAATGAATACTTTAAAGAGATCCAGATCAATTGAATTTGCATGCCTCCCTATTCGAGCTTTTGGTTCTTGGTGACTCCAATCAACCATTGGGGTTCCATCATCTGTTTTCCATAGGTCTAATAAAATATCTAACGATTCTATAATACCCTCATTATTATTTTTTATCGAATGATGAAATACATCAAATACAACAGGGATCTTTAGCTCTGTGGATAGAGTTGAACAGTCTTTAAAATCAAATAATCGATCATCGTTCTCTATTACTAGTCGTTTCTTAATAGATTCAGGTAAATAGTCAAAATTTTGGATAAACCGTTGAAGAGCCTCTTCTTTATTTCCATAAATTCCCCCTACATGAATTTGCACTTTTGCTGTATTATTTAATTCCAGTTTATCCAATATCCAAGCATTTGCCTCTAATTCTTTTATACTTTTTTCAACCACCTCATCTTTAGGAGAATTTATTATCGTATATTGACCTGGGTGCATACTGATTCGCATATTATGTTTTCTAACTCTTTTTCCTATACTTGTAAACAAATCAGAAAAAGTATCTTCAACTTCATGCCAAGGAAGTGAAATAGGATGAGAAAAAAAAGGGATGAAATCAGCAATTCGGTAACAGTAGAGATTATTTTGTGTACTAAAATCGATCGTTTTTTGTAAACATTGGAGATTTGACTCAATAGTTTGCATGACTCTTTTCTTGGAATAAGAGGCTAAACGAAAGGACTTATCTGGCCTACATCTAACAGTAGTATTAGCTGATCCAACAAATCCAACTTTCATTTTGATTCTTTCTTGTTTTTAAACTGTATATTTCTTCATTTTAGATTTAAAAACTCATTTGTCTTATTATAATTCCTCCAATAATTGTGAAAACAGTTATAATCAGTGCAATTATTAAGGATTGAAAAACAATTTTAATTGCTTTATTCCTGTCTTCTCTCTGGGAAACTTCATCTTCTATTTTTATCGTCAAACCTAAACTTGAGGAAACGTTCTGTTGGTGAGTCAGTCCATATGCTGCACAAAATTTACTCCTGGCTTGGATTAATCCAATAGTTGTCATTTCAGCAGGTATGAAAATAATCACTCCAAAAAGTGGATCAAGTTTTATGGAATAAATCAATATTAAATATACAATAATTGTGATCACTGTAAGAACAAGGCCAATATATCCTATTCGACGTCTTTGTTTTATTTCAGCTTCACCAATATTGCACACACCTGCAGAATATTGAATTTCGGACATGATGCCACACCTCTGATTTTCTATTTTATTTATTCCTCTGCTTTTCAGACTAAGGACATGTTTTTGCCAAAGGAGACTTAATTGAGTTATACATTCGCTTACTATAATCCCATTGATATACTTTGACTGGAGTAAGTTCAATTGCCACCTCCGATACTCTCCGATTCATTAGTTTTTGCGCCAAGGGGTTTTCTTTCCCCCCTAGATACCGATTAAGGAGGATTTCTAAGATTTCATCACCTTTAGATTCGATAATTCTTGCTGTCGCTTGTCCTCGAATTCCACAATAAGGTGGTAGGTCACTTGCTATCTCAAAAGCACATTTTGGATTATTAGAAAGATATTCTACGACTTTAGCCGATTTGATGGTTGCCATGTATAATTTTTCACTTAAGTAGACATACCAAAGACTTATTACAAATGGCCAACCTGATTCTGTAGTACCAGAAAGCCGTAAGGGTATGAGAGATTCCTTAAGATATTCTTCTACATTTTTTAACATGAAAATGCCTCTTATCATGGGATTTTAAAGGAATAGAGATGTTTTTCTAATATCTTCCACCAATGTTTTACTAAGTTTTCGGAATATAAGGACACTAGTTGCTAAAATCTCAGTGATAAAGAACAATAATGTTGATCTTATTTACCCCATTGGTTAAATCTAAGACAAATATCATGTTCTTTGGGATAAATAATTTGCATCCATTTCTTCACTCTGTTGAATGGGTAATTCAATTAATGTTTTACGTGGAGAGATTCTAAAATTGGTAAAACTAGCTATCATTACAATCAGATAAGTGGCATAGAAGACTATAGCAGATAGATTATGAAGAAATATCATTATGGCAAAGAAAGAAAAGATCGCCAGACTTGCTTCAATTACTTTGACACTTGTTTCAGTTTTTGGAATACTCTCATTTAGCCGCTGGACACGATAAAATACTTTTTTCTTGCCAATAATGGCAGAGACAAAGGCTACAACACCTGGTACAAGACAAACAATGCCATTCAAAGGAAATAGTAGATAATAGAGGAGGTCGCTATAGTTCCTATATTTTTTCACCATGTACAATAAAAAGATGGTACTAATACTTCCTAATAATGAAAAGACAGCAAGTGTAAAGGCAATCCATGAACTAAATGAGATTTCCCAATAATAGACTGCGAACATGAGAAATGGGAGAAGGAGAATTAAAAATGGTAAGATAGGCCCTAGGATCACCTTAATTAAGATCTGGGGATTGGTAAGGAAAATTCTGTGATTTTTAGGATCCTGACTGATTTTTTTAATAATTTGGTATTGGCCATTTACTAATCGTGCCCATCTATTTTTCCCGTCCTTAAGGCTATATATTATTCCCTCGTCATACACAACCGCTTTACTTTCAAACCATGCTCTCCATTTTCCAATAGTGGTTGCATAATATCCCATAAGCCCATCCTCTTGCATTGTGTCCCACTGAAATTGTTCAGCTACCTCGCGTCGAAGAGCGGCACCGCTTCCCATGAATCCTACTGGTATACCAACAATTGATTCGATATAGTTCCGAATAAAATAAATATGATTTGTTAATCGTGTCCATCGGGCAAAAATATCCTTATGATGATTATGAACCGTAATTCGAGGTAATACCAAGCCAATTTCTTTACGGGAAAAATGAGGAATCAAGTACCGCAAATAATTTGGATCAAGATATGAATCTCCATCAAGAACTACAAAAATATCCCCATGACTTATTTGAGTGGCATTATTTAATGACCCAGCCTTAAATTGGGTTGAAGTGTCAGTTGGATCGCCAAAACGATCTACAAAAATTAATGATGTTTTCATTTCTGTAGCACGCTTAAAATCAACAACAACATTCTTTAAGGCTGCAATAATCTCTTTATCATCACTCTGATCGAGAATAATAATTTCAATCAGATTCCGAGGATAGTTTTGTCGATAAATACTTTCTAGAATCAAACGGATCATTTGTGGGCGTTCATTGTAAATAGGTAATTGAATCGTTACTTTGGGATAAAATTTTGCAGGAAAATCAAATTTAAAAGGACCATTACGAAAACGAATGAATAGAAAACGCAAGAAAATTAAGAGAAAATTAAGTGCCCAAATATTAAGTAGGATTATAACAGTCAGATAAGCTCCGACAATAATCTCTTTCATTTTGTCTCCCTTAATTATTTTTTATTGTTTGTTCAAGTTGTGCATTTATAGAGTATTCATTCGTTTTAGGGACGAATTCTAACTAACATTTTAATAGATTATTAAAGTGGCGTATTTATTAGTAAAATTGTAGTTAATGCCGTAATATACAGCACTAATGGAACGAATCTGCTTGAGAGTACACTAGGAAGAATATAAGTTAAAAATTTTTTCATAAGAATCATTTTCATGTGGTTAAAGGAAACGCTAAGAGTTTTTTCACTATGAGACTAGCTCAAAGTATAGAATCTTAGGGAAAAATCATACAAAGTGTTCAATTTAAAGGAGATTATACTCTAAAAATCAGTGAAAATAGTTGGATTTCTATTAACTAATTGTGTTATATCGATCAAACTGCAGGGGGGAGTTGGATTCCTACAGAATATACTGAATTTAATATCGCTATTTTTATCAGACCTTATTTCTCAAGCGCTATCAGGGATATTATTGATATAATCAACAATCTGATCATATCCAAAGTGTATCCTCTCTGCTATATATCCATAGACATACAATTTGACATAGAGCTTACAGGCTTGTTGAACTTGAGGCTGTGAGATAAGCAAGGCCTTGGGATACTGAAATATAATAAGAATGAAAAAACTTGCAAGAATTCATGAGACCAAAGACATTGAGGACTAATACAAAAATCCAAATCTCGTAACAGAGTACTTTGGGTGATATTTCCCACTTTAATCGATCCACGTGCAAGTAATAGGTGTTCATTAACAAATTTATTAAATTCATGAAGAAAGAAAATAAGGTTTGAGCTAATGCAAGAAATAAGTCATAAAAATTCAATCAAACTGCAATAGCCAATAATCTACTTAGTTACTCTTAACAGAAACAATATTTATGAAAACCAAAGCAAAAAAAACAGATAAGTAGTAAAAAGTCATGAAACTCTTGTTACTACTTATCCTTTGGTAATTGTTGATAAAACCGAAAAACTACAACCAAGCTGACTAAAGTAGTAGAAAAACCGATGAAAAACCCTAAAATCCACAAATTCAAGATAAGCGTAAATAATGTGATAATTAAAACATTAATGAGGTAAAATAACATAAAAAATATACTTGGTACAAGTTTATTTCCCACAAAATAATGTTTCATGACGACTCTCACCGGAATACTTTTCGCTTTTTGATATTTTTCTACTAGCTGGTATTTATTCCCTTGAACTTGACTAATAGCACCATTCTCGAGTAATTTTTGTAAATGCCAGTGTGTACTACCCACACTACTCATATTAAGATTTCTTCGTATCTCTCGGACTCCTAAAGGCCTATTCTCGGTCTTTAAATGTAAGAAAATTGAGGTAATTTGATGGTTAATCAAGAAATCTTCGAGTTTTGGTTCATCTTTAGACATTTGTTCCATTATTAATAACCTCTGTAGAAAGAACCTATTAATCAAATTAACCCTAAAAAGCGTGTTTTTAATGGATTATCTCTTGCAGATGGAGTGGAATCTTCTGAAGCGAAAGAATGGGCTCCAGCTTCGATACCAACCATGTAAGAATTCGAGATAAACCGATCCGTTGAAAAAAATACTTCTAGTCGATTACCATCAATAATTACCTCTGATTGATAGTTTTGTTCAGTACCACCCTGTACTTCATTATTATAGATATGAGCCTCATTATCATTTGTAGTTTTTGCGACAATAAATAACCGATAGAGTGAACTAAGGTTAATCAGTGTTGCAACTTCTAAATATAACACAACATTTTTGCCCTGCTTAAAAGAACCATATTTTATAATATCTACATAACTGTCGTTAACATCCTCTCTTACATCTGTTAGCTCAAAATCAAACTGATGTTGAGGAACAAATATCGCATTGGGGTTTATTATCAACGTTGATCCAACGGAAGCAATTGTTATTATAATAGTAACAATTATAGATTTTAGAAATGAATTCATTTGGACTGACATTTTAAATACCTTCTAAAAAATATTTTTGTTGCGAATAACATGAATCGTTGAACCTTTATAAAACTATGCTCTAAACAAGAGTGTACAGGGTCTGAACACATAGAGAAAAACATGTTCAGGCTCTAAACACCATTTAGTCATTACTAACAGATTATTATTCATCTTGTCTTAGATTTTAGTACGAGGGTAAAAAAAAGAGGGGAAAAGGCTAGTGCCATGAAATAAACAAAATTGGTTGGGATTGCTTTGTTGTTGTCATATATAATTTTTTTTATTTATCTAAAGTATTTCTATTTTATTTTTCGTGAATTATTATAAAAATTGTTAATATCAAAACGTCTATAGTCATTTCAATCTGCGTTAAAGGTTTTGGAGATTTTTCGTGAAGTATTGAACTCTATTGTATCTAGTTTTTTTCTGTTGTAACAATTTTTTTCTTTAATGTTATCTCATGAGTTACTGAATCCTTTCAGACTTCTAGTTTTATTATTTTATACTATTAGTCACCGATTAAGTAAAGCTATAATAACTTTGAAGGTATTTCAATCACAATGTTTTGGGATTATTATGGAACATTATCTTATTTGTAAACTCTGAGGTGAAACAAACAGCAATAACTGTTCTTTTTGCAAGAAATGTGGATTTGAACTTCATTCAACAGAAGATATCAGAGAAACTATAGGCATTTGGTTAAAAGATTTGTTATAATTTAATAATATTTAATAAATTAGCATTCAGAGAAAAAAGAAAGACCGAAAACCTAGCCCAATAAGAATACCAATCAATCCTGTTATCATGTAAAGTGTGAAAGAAAATGTACTTAATTTCAAATGCCATGACTGCCCTTTTGAAATCCCCCCAATTTTAAGTAATCCAGTAATTCCTGTACTCAGCAGTCCTATGATACTCAATAAAGCTGCCAAACCATGAAGTGAATAGAAGATATTGCCCTTTAGTAATAATGTCTGAAGTATCCAGTATATGAATGTCATGATGGCTGAAATCACATAAAATATGGTCACAAATATATGAAACTTCTCACTCATGATAAATTCAGGTAGTTCTAATTCATAAATCCGTTCTGTTTTTTTCAAACCTGATATAAGTGAAAACCCCCCCAATATAAAAGCTAACGAAAACAGAGTCGCGTGAAGAAGCCAGTCCTTAAGGTAGGTATAGCTCGCATCATCACTCCAACCACGTGTTTCCCAGAAACCTTTGTAATTATAATCTATGACCTCAATCTCATAAACCCACATCACCCACTTGTACCCCGCGTGTCCTGGTGCTACAACTCTCACAGGGAACCCCTGATTTATAGGTAGAGTCTCATCATTCATTTCGTAAGCTAATAGGACATCATTCTTAGTTGCCTCCTCTAATGTTAGAGATGACGAATAACCATCGTACGCACGGAAAATAATATCTTTAGCTCCTTTTTTTACATGAACTAAGTTTAATATATCATGTAATGGTATTCCACGCCACTTAGCTGTCCCTGAATATCCCTCTACACATCTAAGGGTCGCAACTTCTGTTTGGGATGATTGAGAAGTAAAATTGTAGTAGTCAAATATTAACGGGGATTGTACATGGCCATAAACGCTAAGTGTCCACGATGACACATTTATTTTGGGAGGCGTACTGATTGAGTTTGTAAAAAATTCGTCATTCGGGGTTATTTGGTATTGTTTGCTTACAATAAATCCGACAGCAATCAGGGGGAGCGAAAACAGCCATAAAAGGAGGAAAAAATTAATGATTGCTCGATACATTCTCTGGACCCTAAATTCAGATAAAAGAAATTCTCATCTTCAATAGGATCTAATGTGGGAATTTCATGATCAAGCTTTCTTAATAACTTGAAAACCTGTTTATTCGAAATCCGCATTGTTCCACACATCTTTCAGGTTCATTTTTGTAAATTTATTGCTGTTTTCGATGATCCAAATTCTTAATTTAAACATCTTTTATGAGTCTGAAAAGAAGCTAAAAAAGTAAGAATGGATTTCTCTACAAGAAAAACCTCTGAAACGGATTTGAGATTTATGAATTCAGATATCTATGAAAAATATCGACAGACTGAAACAGTTCAAATGTTTTCTGAATTACTAGCGATTCCCTCTCCTTCAGGGATGGAGACGAATATTGCAAATCATATCTATGATAAATGTGCTGCGTGGGGTTATAATCCCAAAAAGGATTATGCTGGTAACGTGTATATTCAGATAGCAGGCCAAAAAAATATTAAGGAAACATATTGCTTAGCGGCACATATTGATGAGATCGGATTGATGGTGACAAAAATAAATCCTGATGGCACACTAGATGTAGAAAGGGTAGGTGGAACCCTTACATGGAAATTTGGAGAACGTCCTGTGGAGATCTATGGTGAACATAAGACAATTCAAGGAATCACAGCTATGGGGTCAGGTCACGCTGCAACTGGGACTGAGGTAACGATAGAGTGGAAGGACGTTAAGATTATCACAGGATTGAGCGCTGAAATACTGAAAAATCATGGAATCAGGCCTGGAACCCTCATCGTTCCGATTCATTCAGATCGCGGCCCTGTATTTTTTGGAGAAGGATCGGATCCAATGATTGCTGCTTGGACATTTGATGATAAAATGGGAGTGGTGGTTTTACTTCGCATTTTAAAGGCTTTAAAAACACAAAATGTAACTCCTTCTTTAAACTTAATTGTTGCTTTTACTACTGCTGAGGAAATTGGATGCTTTGGGGCGAAATTTCTAGCTCAATCATTAAGGCCCACCTATTTCATCGCTGTAGATGGTTGTCCCTTTGCCTCTCATTCACATATGGAATTGGATAGTCGTCCTGGTATTCGAATTCGTGATCGTACATATTTTTACAGTCCAGACCTAATTAAGGCATTATTTGAATCAGCAAATAATGCTGGTACAGCTCTTCAACCGTTAGTCTATACTACAAGTGGAAGTGACGCTGGGATGGCAGGGAGTATTGGTGCTAGCCCCCAAACCGCTTGTATAGGGCACATTCGGAAAAATAGCCATGGTTTTGAAGTTACATATTTTTCTGTATTTGAGAATTTGTATAAGACCTTATGGGCATTCATTACTTCATGGAACGGTTCCTAATTTTGATAAATAGAAGTATTTGATAATTATTCAGAATTTCCTGATTTTATTCAATGATAAAACTTGTAAGAAGAGTTTATGATTGCCATTAAATTAGTTCTTTTAAATTATTGAGGATTACTATCTATTGTAGCTTATTGGATAATATTAATAGTGATTTCTCTTACAAGGAGTCCTGAATATGATTTTCTGTGAGAATTGTGGTGAAAAAAATGAGGATGGCTCCATCTTCTGCTCTACCTGTGGGAGTGATTTGGACGTTATTCAGACATATGATAGTGAGACTGAAAAACTCAAAAAAAGTACTCGCCAACAGCTGACCCATGATCCACTTCCCTTTCGCAAGTTAACTCCTCCACAACAGACACAAAGTACCTATTACATCGCTTTGACAGCTGGAGTTCTTCTCATTGCGTTTTCTATTTCAATGATTGCTCCTGACTCTACTTATATAACTCTTCCAGTAGCTTTCATGGTTATTGGGATCTCTGCTGCACTTCTTGCTTCTCGTCGCTCTTCTCGTAATTTTTCTTTTTTCATAGCTATCATTATAGGCGTTCTTACAATTGGGTTTTCCATTATACTTGAAAATGCTGTGTACATAATTCTTCCTTCTGGATTTATTTTAATAGGATGGATTGCTGCTTATTATCACTCTCTGAATTCACCTCGTCATCCCTCATTTTTTGTAGCTATTGCTTTTGCAATTCTAACAATCGGTCTCTCATTAATACTCGAAGGGGCGGTAGACATTATTTTACCAAGTGGGTTTATGTTGGTTGCATTAGTTTTAACCTATTACTCTTCTCGCCATTCTTCGCGTGATCCATTACTTTTCGTTGCCATTGCAATTGTAATTATCATGATGGGCACCGCCCTAACTTTTTCTGAGGCTCTTGATATCATTTTTTCTGTTGGCTCCATTTTGATTGCCTTAACAATGATTACTTGGGCT
>JBHLKY010000002.1:0-202258 GCA_048886185.1 Candidatus Hermodarchaeota archaeon | reverse complement strand
ATTAGGCGATGTGCTGGCCTCTCTGCGACTTTTACATTTTTAATTTCCTTCATTTTAAATTTTTGGACACCTTGGTTTGTAAGAAGTCGTTTCAGGTTTTCTACATCGGTTTGAGTGTACCTATCTTTATTAATATTTATTCCTGAGAGATCTCGTACTCCAACCGTAAGATTAGCCTTGAATTTTCCCTTGAGGATATTTCTTGGTGCGAAGATGGCTAAGAGCGCCATGGGAATCTCAGGATTCAGGATCCAATCATCAGGATAATAGAATTCTATATTGAATTCTTCACTTCTAAATAGGATATAATTTCGTGGGATATTTTTTCGTTTTTTTGCCACAGCTTCATCTATTAACTCAATTGTCAAACCATTTCTCACCAATCGTCTCTCCCCTCCTCGTCCTATATTTGCTCGTTGTCTACGTAATACGGGATTATTCATGACCTGATTAAAGCAGCTTATGCAATAACTCTCGCCTGTATTCGATAAACTCATGGTTGCTTCACTTCCACAAATTGCACATTGGTCTTTTTCAACACTCATGATTTCTCAATTTCCTCTTCTTTTCCTTATTCAAGGTTAGTTATTTGTTTAATTTGGTTTATTTATCCTTCTTGAAGAAAAGCTATTCATTTTGATTTAAAACTCAAGGCTATCCAATGATTACTTATCAGATAATGAGAGATTATTTTGGCCTAAAAATTGGGATTTTTTCGTTGCAGCTTCCACAGCATCAATTAGAATAGAACGAAAACCACGGGATTCCATCAGTTGTAGAGCTGATGCTGTAGTACCACCTGGAGACATGATAGCGTCTTTTAACACCCCAGGGTGTACATTTTGTTCCAGAAGTAGTTTAGCAGCACCCATTACAGTTTGTGCACTCAATATAAGTGCCTCACGACGAGGTAATCCAGCCAAAACTCCTCCATCAGCCAAAGCTTCAATAAAAACGAATACATAGGCTGGGCCAGTGCCTGAGAGTCCTGTGACTGCATCCAGTAAGTGTTCAGGAAACTGGAACACCTTTCCCAATGAACCAAAGACGATTTCTACAATTTCAGAATCACGATTGTCATTTCTGGTTCCTAGGCTATAACCAGCTGCACCCTCTCCAACCTGAAAAGGCATATTTGGCATAATACGCACACAACGTGCTTTTCCTGTTAATCGTTCAATTGTTGTTAAAGGTACACCTGCTGCAATCGATATTACCAAATGATCATTTGTGAAGTAAGGTTTGAGTTTTTGAATGGCCGTTTCGAATACCTGGGGTTTAACACAAATGAAAATAATTTTGCATTGTTCAACTATTTGTAAATTATTCAATGTTGGGTTAATTCCAATTTCTTGAACCAACGCCATGAGATCATCATATATAATATCATAGGCAAATATTTGTTCAGGTGCTACTAGTTTCTTTTTTAACAACCCTCTAACTAGTGCTGTTCCCATTTTTCCTGTACCAATAACTCCTATTGACTCTGTTAATCCTTGTTTGTGATGCATGTTTCCTATTTCTCCGTTATCAGTCATTTTAATAAATGTATTGAAAAATAAGTCTATTTGAGCAGTGACCAATTCTTTAAGTTAATAATTTGTAATAATTGTTGTTTAATATCAGATCCTTAGAATATAATGCTAGACTCATTTAAGCTCATACCATTCATGAAAGAATCAGTGGGGAATGGTTACCTTAAAGGTGTAATTTATAAATTCGTATCTTTTCTTGTATTTTGAGGACAATGTTACTATCCATTCGCCTTATATAGGATGGTGCGAGGGAACCTCGCGCTCTAACAGTAGTTAGATCTATTTGTTGTAGCTAATTTCTTTAGAAGTAGCAATCATTCCCCCTTCTAAATACTTCAAGGGAATGAACAGCACTCAGGATTAACTGATTGTAGAGTGGGTAGTACCAATTGTTTTTGGCTTTTTCTCATATCTAAATGCAAAATTTCTTTGAACTGAGAATACTACTCATTTTCTTCAGATTTTTCTTGATAAAATTTTCATAGATTTTGCTTCTGAAGAGTCTATACTATTATTTTACGATTTATTTAGTATAAGAATAGTTTCGTTTGATGAGTTGAAAAAAATGAATAGTAATGAGAGAAAGTTTAAATGGTATCGCTTTAATGTAGCAAGAAGGATCAGAATCCTTGAAGGGGATGAATTAGTTCAAGAATTGGAAGATACAATTGAAGATATAAAGAAAAAAAAGTTAGATCAGAAAATAGGGTTGTTTAAATTATTTATTCGTGACTTGGAAAGGATTATTGCAGAGGCCCGATATAAACCCAAAAAGAAGAGTAGACAATACGATCCATTCCTTATCCCTCGCTCGGGTGACGGAAGAGTTGTACTCTTTGGTCTTTCTAATGTAGGTAAAAGCACTTTAATGAATGCAATTACTAATACAGACGTTAAAACTAGTAATCAACTCCATACTACTAAAAGGGCTCTTGCGGGAACATGTATGTATAAGAAATTATGTATCCAAATCATTGATCTACCTGGATTTCTCGACTTCAAAGAGGATTGGATAATAAGTAAACAGATTGTACGTGTTGCTAGAACAAGTGATGCAATTCTTTTAGTCATAGACCTATCATTTGATATTGATCGTCAATATAAGTTCCTTATGGAACAATTAGAGGAAGCTAAGATCGTTATGAATTCAGAATCTATGTATAAGTTAGGAATAATTGCAACGAAAGGTGATCTACCTGGCTCAAGTCAAAATTTTCAACTACTGAAAGATCACACTTCATTACCAATACATCCTATTTCAATTAAGAATGAAGAATCACTTGAAAAACTCAAAGAATATCTATTTAGCATTCTTGAAGTCATAAGGATTTACACAAAACCACCCAAACGTAAACCGGCAAAGCAGCCCTTTATCTGTCCCATCGGCACTACGATTGGCGAATTAGCTGGGAAAGTCCACAACGATTTTCTGAGGTATTTTCGTTATGCAAGAGTTTGGGGATCATCAGTTGACTTCCCTGGACAACAGGTAGGACTTGAACACGAACTAGCAGATTCTGATATTGTAGAGTTGAGTATTAAGCGGAATTAAGAGTTTTTTTCACAAATCTGGAAATGTGAGGTTTGTTAATTGGATCCCATTATTGAAAAATTCTAGTTTGAATTATTTCGTTTGATAACGACGGACAATAATGAGTAAGATGAAACAAGTAATGAAGAGAGCTGGTAAAGCCAGTGTCAGGATACCAAACTTCTTATTTAGTGAATTATTTGTAAAATCCTTAGTGCTAGTTGAAATCTTGATATAAGTTGATGAAAAATTGGTAATGGGGAAAATGTTGTAAATAGCAAAGGTGCCATTGGTGAAAGCTAAACGCCAAGAACCCTCGCTACAGCTGGCGTTGATCCGTAAGAGATATTGGGCACCGTTTTCCAGGTTCAAACTGTTTAAAACATAAGTCATTTCAGTTAGATTAGTAACAAGGATATTCCAAGATGTACCATTGTTTGTTGAATACGAGACATCAAAGGTCACACTATGGTTGAAGACGTCTTCTTCCGAAGTCCACTCTATAAGAATATCCCCTGAACGAACTTCTCCTCTTGTGGGAGAAAGCACGCTAAATGATTGAAAATGGAAATAATTATCGATGATTAATGGTTTATTTATCCTATCCATCTCCCAATCTCCTTCCACACAGTTCATATCGATTTTAATCCAGTACTGGAGTCCATCAATTAATGTACTGCTATCCCAATAATAGACTGTTTTTGTCAATCCATCCTCCTCAAGCGTCCATAAATTTCCCCCATCTGTTGAATGAAAGATTGAATATGTGATATTATGCCCTTGAGTATCAGTTGCAGGGGTCCACTGAATGGAAATGATTCCTGAAAGACTGTCACCACCTGCAGGCTTTATAATTAAACCAGGAAGGAGATGATAGGGGATTGTGACTGGGAATGGATCATGGTTATCTGTTCTCCCTGAAATCGGATAGTTATAATCCACAAACCCATCACTATTGGTATCAGGACCGATCCAATCATTCCAATAGTTGTAAGCAAAGTTATTGTTCATCGCCTCATCATAAACCTGGGACTCACCTCCAAGATTGTTCCAATAAAAATTATTTTTTTGGATTGTGTTGTTATCTCTAGTAATTAAAATACCAAAATCAAGATTATTGGTAATTTTATTGCCAAAGAACACATTTAGCGAAGATTGGATTAGGACTCCTCTATCAGTATTATTTTCAATCACATTACCTGTGAAAATATTATTTCCAGAATAAAAAATATCAATTCCCTCCATGTTGTTGTTACTTATTGTGTTTCCAGTTAGAATACAATCCGCAGCGTACCAAAGATAAATCCCTTTTTGATTGTTATAACTTACTTTATTATTCAAGAGAGTGATCGTATTTGACAAATGAATCTGAATTCCTATCTCGCCATTGTTTGTGACTGTGTTCTTTGATATCTCTACATTAATGGAGGCATAGAGACTAATTCCTCTCCCACTATTGTTCACAATAGTGTTGCCAGATAAGCTGTTATTTCCAGAATGGATGAGAGAAATTCCCAACTTACTATTCTTGACCATAATATTGGATATATGTCCATTGAACACAGTACTGAACAAGATTCCATAAGCTTGGCCTCCGTTTAGTAAGCAATTATAGATTTGGAAATGTAAATTTGTATTTCGAATTTCTATAAGTTTATTCCTATCTTGGTTTGTAATATTGAGTTCCTGAATAACATATGGTGCTGATTCTGTTCCCTTTCCAGGCCAATTTTCTTTTTCTGCTTGTTCCATGAAGTCATTATCACCATCAATCATTATGGGATTATGGTTTCTATATTGGATTGTATCTTCGGAAAATTGAAATGGTGTGCACGATAAATCATCATTTTCTATCAGACTCTTCGATAGTAGAGATGGAAAATCTTGCTCTGCCTCCTGTGTAAAAGAGAAATAATTCACCCCAATAGCGGATATAACGGCTGCAAGAATGATAAAGGATATTATTAGCTTAATTTGATATAATTTTTTTCGAATGGACGAGATATGGCTGAGTACAGTCTTTAACATTAGTTTTTCATCCTTTATCATTCCAAAAGCATACTTCCACGGTAAGAACAACTATTAAGAAAGATTAAGGAAGTTTACACTTCTTCTTTCTAGCTATGACCTATGTTGTAGAAGATATCTATCCAATTAATAGCTAGATAATGTTAGTTTTCACTCTTCTAAATGTGGTTTTATAAACATAAGCAAGATTTATTGTCACTCCATCAATATGTAACTTCCAGTAAAGATCTCTAATAAAACTAATATTCTAGTGAGGATTTAATATGAATAATCATTTTATTGCACTAAGGGGTGGTACAATGATCGATGGGACGGGGAAACCTCCAAATATTGATAGTGTTATTATTATTTCAGACTCCAGAATTACTGAGGTGGGATCTGTTGGAGAGGTTGATATTCCAAGGCATGCAGAGATTTTTGATGTAACAGGAAAAACTGTGATTCCAAGTTTCATCGATAGCCATACTCACTTCCTTCTGATGGGAATTCGAACCCAGACAACACTAGATTTGTCTAAAGCGAAATCTATTCCTGAAGTCACGGAGTTAGTTAAAACACGACTGATTGAGCTGCCGAAAAGTACTTGGCTTACAGGCCACGGATGGGATGAGAGTAATTGGGAGGAGAAACGATTTCCAACGAAAGTTGACCTTGACAGAGTATCTCCTGAAAATCCAGTTGTTCTCACCCCGTATTACGGTCATTTAATGGTTGTGAATTCTCAGGCCCTTAGCCTGGCGAGAATTACGAAGAAGACTATAGCTCCTTCTGGGGGAGTAATCGACCGCGATCCAATAACCAAAGAAGCTACAGGTATTCTAAGAGAAGAAGCAATGAATTTAATCGATACTGTTAAACCTCCCACAACACAAAAGGAAAAGCTATCAGGGATAAATAAAGCTTGCCAAATTGCACTAAGTTGGGGTTGTGCAAGCATTCATGATTTAGGTTCTGACTCTGTAGATATTCGTGCTTATCAAACTGCTTTTGAAAATGGATCTCTTAAGGTTCGAGCTTATGTGATGCCTGATGCACAATTCTCTGATGTAATGCTAGATGGGATAGAAGCGTTGGGTGTCACAACTCATTTTGGTAATGATTTTCTCAGGATGGGGTCTATCAAGTTCTATGTTGACGGATCAATGGGTTCCCGTACAGCCATTTTCTTTGATTCCTATGCAGATGAGCCATCAACAAAAGGAATTTTTGCTGTTCCTCCAAAGATACTAAAACAGAGAGTGATGAGAGCACATAACCTAAGAATGCAGGTTGCTATCCATGCTATTGGTGATCGTGGAATTGAGGAAGCCCTTAATGCAATTGAGAAGGCCCTGGAACACAATCCAAGGGAGGATCATCGTCATAGGATTGAACACAGTGAGGTATTAACTAAAAACCAGATTCAAAGAGTCAAGCGACTAGGGATTATACTTTCAATGCAGCCAAACTTTGTTGGAGAGTGGGGAAAACCTGGTGGTATGTATGAACAACGATTAGGTTTAAAGAGACTAAAACTGTGTAATCCTTACAGAAAGTTGCTTGATGAGGGGATCCCAGTAGCTTTTGGTTCAGATTGTGGTTATTGCCCTCCATGGCCTTTTAATCCATTGTATGGCCTTTGGGCTGCTATTAATCATCCAATAGAAGAGAGTAGAATTTCTCTGGAAGAAGCTATAAGATGTTATACTTTAAATGGTGCTTATGCCTCATTCGATGAAACCATTAAAGGGTCAATCGAGCCAGGAAAGGTTGCAGACATAACTGTTCTTTCGGAAGATCTAGCACAGTTCCCTTCAGAGAAGATCAAGGATGTTAAAGTGAAAATGACCATTGTAAATGGTAGGATCCAATGGAGGATCAAATAATGGTTGAATCCGAAATTCATTCGATACACATTTTAATCTAATCTCATCAGGAGATATTGAAGATTTCACAACCACATATCCTGAAACGTGGGGTAGTTCTCATTTCCCAGAGAACATATTTTCCACTCTTCTGAAATGGTTCCGTGGGTTACCACTCACACTTGAAGTTGAATTACTCAACAGGTTCTCCGTGGGGATAAGTTTCAATATTCCAAGTCATTCCTTATTGACCATATCTCAAGTATTTCGATTGGTTGCCAATTATCTTCGGTTTTTCATCTCTTATTTTAATAATCGGTTATGGATGACTCAAAACTCCATTGATATCATTCTTCATTGCGTTGTTTCGGAATAATCGGCCCGTTACTGATCCCTAATAACATTACAACGTTTTGTTTGCTCCTTTCACTAGAAAATGTCTTTTTTATTTTTTGGATTATATATCATTAAAACACCATAGAAATGAATATAATGCACATAAAGTTGATAGAAAAATATGATTGAATAAAGGAAGGTAAGTGATTTGGTTGAACTATCAATAGATGATATTAATGAAGCTCAGAGAACATTGGAGGGGAAGATAAAGCGAACAACATTGAATCATTCTACTACATTCTCCAAGATGACTGGCTGTGAGATCTATATAAAGCATGAAAACCTGCAAAAAACAGGGTCATTTAAAGTCCGGGGAGCATATAACAAAATCTCTCATTTAGACGAAACTAAGCGGAAAAAAGGGGTCGTTGCAGTAAGTACAGGAAATCATGCCCAAGGAGTTGCACTAGCTGCAGCGATGTTTGGTGTAACCTCAACCATTGTTATGCCCAAAGGTGCTCCAATTTCAAAAATCGAGGCGACTAAGGGTTATGGGGGAAAAGTTATCTTGTATGGGAATAGCTTTGAAGAAGCATTTACGAAAGCAAAGGAAATTGCAGAAAAAGAAGAATTAACATTGATTCACGCGTTTGATGACCCGTATGTAGCTGCGGGTCAAGGAACCATTGGATTAGAAATTTTAGATGATCTTCCAGACGTTGATTTAGTAGTATGCCCGATTGGTGGAGGAGGATTAATCTCTGGGATAGCAACAGCTATCAAGTCAATAAAACCTACCTGTAGGGTAGTAGGTGTTCAAAGTGGGGAGATGGATGCCGCTTATCGATCCTTTAAAGAAGGAAAACTACTTGAAACAAAAAAAGGTCACACATTAGCTGATGGGATTGCCATCAAGAAGCCAAGTGAATTTACATTCTCTGTAATTAAGTCTCAATTAGATGATATAGTTATCGTTGAAGAAAAAGAAATAGCTCGAGCCATGCTGCTACTTTTAGAACGATGCAAATCAGTTGTAGAAGGAGCTGGAGCAGTTTCATTAGCAGCTCTCCTATATCGTGATTTGTTCAAGAAAGGAGAGAAAATCGTTTTGATTGTGAGTGGGGGGAATGTAGATATAACCATTTTAAGCAAGCTTATTAATCAAGGGTTGATTGAATCTGGCCGTTATAGGGAATTGAAAGTACTAGTGGAAGACAAACCTGGTGGACTCGAAAGATTGTTAAAGATTGTCTCAAAGATGGAAGCAAATATCATTGATATTAATGTGGACCGTTTTTCTCCCGATTTACCTTTTAATTTTGTAATAGTCGAGTTAGCAATTGAAACACGAAATTTAGAACACTTAAAGACTCTTATAGAAAAAATTAGAAATCACTTTCAAATTTACAATTCTAAGATTTGAAACAAAAATCAATCAAATATCACTCCTTATTAGTGAAGCATTGATAATTGCAAGGTGTGGGAATATACAGGGAAGCGATAGCGTGGCTTTTTTCAAAGGAGGAGAATGAATATAATCCTTCAATCAAGACATAATTATACAAAATAGAATAATTTTATTCATCGAAAAACGCTTTAGCTTCACCTCGCCATACACGAAAAGCCACAGGAATACGTGAAATATGGCCTGGATCGATATCCAAAGGTAAAGAAGCTTCATTAAACCATCCTATATTCACTGTTTCATGTTTGTATGTAGGTGTAAAGACCTCTTCTTCCTTTAAAGGCTCACACAAGAATGTTAGTTGATATAGATGTTGAGAGTACGTTGTACCACATAACCTAGAATCAAAAACACCAATTAGGGCAACAGCATGGCAGTGTATGCCTGTTTCTTCAAAAACTTCTCTTATAACTCCTTCAACAGGTGTCTCACCTACTTCCAATAATCCACCAGGCATCGCCCATTTTCTGTTATCCGCTCGTTGTACCAGTAAGATTTGTCCTGTATCAGTAATAACAGCTGCATCACCACCTACAAGAGGACTGGGACGTGTGAATATTGTCGTTCGTAATGGTTCCAACTGGTTTACTAATTTATTGGTAGCAAAAGCTAACATCCTAATTGCAATATCTTGTACCTTCTGATATCTTTCGCGATTATACATATCACTTGAGAACTGCAAACCCGATGCCGAGATGTCTCGCAGCTCATCTGCCCATAATACAATTTGGTTATTTAATTTCATTATAGAATTTCTCCTTTGGATTTTGTGGAAAAATGATGATTCTCAAATGAAAGCTGAAAAAAGGGGTATCATGTGATTTTATAGATAGCTTTTATGAATAGCTTCGTCTTCTAGATAATATTATCACTAAGAGAGGGAGTTTCAGTGATAAGATTTATATTGTAAATCCAATGGTCGAAGCAGAAATTGAAGGAAGACTGGTTGGAAGATAGTTTGAGGAGAGGAATGTCATACTTGTTGAAGGATTGGGATGAAGAATTTCCTCCCATTTTGTGTTCTCAAAATTTAAAACCCAGGTATCATTAAGAATCGCTGATTCTGTAATTGGTATTTCGAAAATTCCTCCAAATAGAACCATTTCCCTATTAAAAGAGTCATAAATTGAAGAAGAACTGCATCTTCCTCTTGGCGTTATCTCTGGATCTATATTTTCCCATTCATTAAGCTGTGGATCATAAATCCATGTATCATCAGTATAACTTCCACCAAACAGAAGAATTCTCTGTCTTGTGGGATCATAGACCATTCCAAAGTTATTTCTCGCCAAAGGATGTAGTGTGTGATTTTGTTCGTACCAGGTATTGGTTGTACATTCAAAAACCCATGTGTCTGAGAGAGAAATGTATGACGTACCTTCCATTTTTGTACCCCCAAAAAGGATGATTCGATTATTTTCTTCGTCATAAACCATGGAATGCCCAAATCTTTTAGTTGGGTATGATTTCCATCCTTCAAAATTGTCATTTTTTACAGAAAGAAAATTACACTGCATGAAAACGATAGTACAGCATAGAAAGGATAGAATACACACCTTTGTTGTTAGACTCACATTTTTTCTCTTAAAAACCATTGAATTAATGATAAAAATAATTCAATAATTTTTCTCATATAAATTTTAAAAAAATAGGATTAATGCAATTGATAATGGTAATAGCTGTAGGTTTTTTTGTGTTTTCGTATAACGCTGTTTATTACTAAACCAAGTAATGTTATTGGAGTGTGTTATGAATTCAAATGATGAAAATGATTTAAGAAGCGCTGTAATTTATAAGATTCGTCGTGTAACAAATCCCATTGGTTCTAGCCTTTTTTTTTAGCTTCAATTTGATGAGATTTAAATTTTATCAATTGACTTTTCGTTACAATGTTATAGATTGCACAACTTTCCTTTAAAACTGTATTCATTGTTTCAACAAGACATACTATGTCATCGATGTTCGAGATTCGTAACCATTCAAAAGCATAATCTTATCTCCTAATAAATTCCCCTGTAACCGATTTTATTCCAGTGAGGGTCTCGATATTTTCATTCAAGATTTCTATCGCTTTTGGAATATTTTGCCTGTTTAATCATACAAACATTAATGCGATTTCCTCTATTGACGAGACTTCTAACTGTTCTAGACTGAATCAAAATTAACAATAACCCAACTGAAAACTACCAAATTGATGAATACCTTTCTCTATTGAAAACAACCGTGGAGTTGGTTTAATAGATCAGGTTGATTCATTAAAGTACCAAAGATGTACACACGACCAATAATTTCAGCTAATTCTCTTAGGTCGCACCCAGTAATAATATCCACAACATCACCAGGAGCCTGCGTAGCCATTTTCTCCATTTCTGCTTTTTTTGCTACACTCCATTTAGCAAAAAATTCCTGTATACATTTTGCTGAAGGTTTCTTATCGCTATTAATCATTTTACAAACTAATGTACCGAACCGCTGTGCCCACTCATTTCCTTCTTTTCCCATCCAATCAATGTACTTATATTTTTTTTCAAATATACGAGCAGTGCGCATATAAAGTTTTTCAGTAGCAGTTTTCCCAATCACTACTCGTTGGCCAGCACCAACTACAATATTGATTTCCTCTAATGCTTTTAAATATCTATAAATGGTTTTTTCAGACTTAGATTCTATAGTTTTAGACTTCTTAGCTTCTTTATTAAATGCGGTCGTAATTTCTTTAACCGTCATTGGACCTTTTCTTAAGAGCGATATTATTACATCAAAATTGGAGTCTTCAAGTTTCTTAAGTGTTTCTTCGTCGTCTATAATTTTAGCTATCACTGGTGTAAAATTCACAACATCTTGAAACTTTTCCTTTCGATTTCCTAATGGATTTAATTTCATGAAAACCACCGTTATTTGGCCAATAAACTACTTTTTTTAAAACAAGAGTAAAGTTCTTCCAATAAATTCGGTTGGTTCAAAAGGGTTCCAAAGATGTAGACCCAATCAATAAATTGTAATAATTCCTCCCATTCTCCCTCTATAATAAGTTCTAAAATTTCTTCTGATTCTGTTTTAGCAAACTTTTTTAGTGTGGCAAATTTATTTTCATTCCAAATCCTAAAAAACTCTTGGATACCTTCAATAGAAGCTTCTTGGGGATTTGTATTAAGCATATAACTTAAAATAGAAGCAAAACGTTGAGCCCATTGGTTTCCCTTGGTTGTTGTCCAATCAATGTCTTTACGCTGGAAAATACGAGCAGTACGCATATAGAGTTTTTCTGTAGCGGTTTTTCCTAGGATAACCCGCTGACCAACAGGAATTGCTAATCCATGCTTTTCTAAAGTTTTTAAATAGCGGTAAATCGTTTTATCTGTCTTCGGTTCGGTTCGATAACACGTTTCGGCGATTTTATTGTATTCTGCGGTAATCTCTTGGGCTGTCATCGGTTTTTTTCGTAAAATCATGAGGATATTTTCATAATTAGGATCTAGAAGTATTTTAAGTGTTTCTTTGTTGTCTATAACTCTTAAGACCTCAGGTTTGAAGTTCACAATGTCTTGGTACTTTGTTTGGTGTGGTGCAGCTTCTGAATTAGTCATAAGTATTGAAGGACTCCAGTTAAAAACATCAATTGAATTAAGGTAGTATGGTTTCCCTATATAATCTTTTAATTTCATGCATGAAAATCCTTATATAAGATGCTGAGATGATAATCTCATCATTTGCGAAAATTTCAGATTTAATTTTAAAACCTTTTTATTGTGTTATTCCAAGTCGATTCGAAAGGATGTGTTCCCCAAATTGGCTACTGTAGAATTATTTGCTAATATGTCGCCTGCTTCTCTAAAAATATATCAAATATTACAATCCGCTAATAAAATGACTTTTAAGGAGATCTCATCACAAACTCGTTACTCAACTCGGACAGTCCGCTATGCAATTCAGAATTTACATGATGCTGGATTAATAGGAAAAGTACCTGATATCACTGATCTCCGTCGTATTTATTATACAATTAATCGCTAGGAATCAGAGGGTGGAGAAATCTAATTTAGAAGAATCAACATTTAAGATTCTCATTAAAAACACTTCATCCTCGTACTTGGTGCTTTTCTTAGAATGAATTTTAAAAGGGAGACTGGATGGTTATTATTAACGAAATATAGATAGTTTATGTCATTTTCGTCATTTTCAATGACCTCCTTTTTCCATTGCTTTTTTGAAGGATATTGAAGCCTTTATAAAGTGTATGTAGGAGAAGCACATAAAGAAATTACACCCCTCAGAAATATTTTTCGTAGATCGTGATTTAAGTGAAAGATAGACCGTATTTTGAGATAAAAACCTGCACTACTTACAGGGGGAGTTCTAGAACCAGTTCCAACAATTTGGGTTCATCAACGGGGCATATAAATCGGTTGATGAGGTTATCCAACAAGATAACGAGGAGTTTGTGAGATTGGAGGGTCACTTGACGAAATCGCTGATCTCAAGCAACAGCTAATGGATTTTGTAGAGAATTATGCAATGTTTGCTGGTATTGGAACACCTTATCGTGAAGATTATCGTTGGGTATCAGGTTTGCTCGAATTTCCCAAGGACAGATTCCACGAGGATAAAATCAATATTCAATTCATGAATGTAATTCGTAAATACCCTGAAACTCGATTCAATGATATGATTTATCTTATTGAGTAATGACGTGTCCGTGGCCGTTAGCAAATCTATTCTTTCCCTGATTGTGAATATATATGGACTAACGACGCTATTTCTTTTAATCCTACTACCAAAAGAGAACTCCTCATTAATCGAGGGACTGAACATCTTGCTCGAAATCACCACTTTTTGGAAAAAGGGAACAAATATGGCATTTTCACCAAAGGGTCTTATATTCATTTTGGAAATTTCCCAGAATGCGACCTTCCCTCTTTATTGCAGGATTGGCGCACAGTGAGAGAAAAATGGGAAACGAAAAAAAGAGAAGAAGAAAAGCAAAGTTTAAAATGATATAGAGAAAGATTAGAAAGATTAAACCGAGAGAAAGAAGAAAAGAAGATAACAATGAAATAATCGATTGGGATTATTACAATTGTCCTGCAAATCATCAAAGAGGGAATGTATTACTCTCCTTTCCCTAGATATTAATTTTAATCTTCTGATCAACATCAGGCTTTCTGAATATTCGTCGCGTTAGTGGATCCCCGATGTAATAAGTTTTGTTTGTCTTTTTGAGGATTCCATGGGCATAAAGATAGTCTAAATACTCAAAAGTAGTACTTGAATTGCGGTTGATCACCTCTGCGGCATTTGAAACGGAGATATTACCTTCTTCACTGATCGCTTTGAGTAATTTTAGATAGTTACCAGCTTTTCTCTTATCATAGAGTAATCGAGCGATTTCAGCCACAATAAGACTCTCTGCTTCTGCTTCTAACTGGTTTAACAGCTTTTTCACAATAGTCAGGTCAGTTATTGTAGTTGCTGATGAATCCAACACCAATAATCGGCCAAAATGAGTTAACCATCCTGCAAATCCTCCTAATTGGAGTGCAGCTTCAATGATTACGTTTTCTTGAATTGTTTTCCCGCACTGATTGAATCCTTCTTTTAATAATGTTCGTGATTTTACCTCATCAAATGGTGACAATAATATCTCATGGCTCAGTCGGCCATATAGCGGGTTTGATGGAGTGATTTTCAAAAGTTGTCTTAAAGCTACGACTGATCCAAGAAAAACAACTGATAGCTTTGGAGCAAATTTGTCATGTAAAGCTGCAAGATATTTAAAGATGTGAGACTCATTACTCAATTCTTGTATTTCATCTAGAATCCAGATCATAGGTTTTTGGTTTACGATTTTCTCTAGAACTTGATGAAACAGTTGTTGTTGCTTCTCTAATTTAAGTGACACTCCCATGAGTTGAATATTGTCTATTTGTACTCCTTGTAATAATTTTTTATCTTTCTTAACTGTTTCTTGGATTTTATGTAATAAATATTTAAGGAATTGTTCTGGTTTTAATTCATCAGGAGTTAATTCCCACATATTCATATAAATAACATTAGTATCTTTGATAGTTGCAGCTACAGATCGTATCAATGTAGTTTTCCCCGTCCGCCTCAATCCTGCAATAGTAAACCATTCACCTGATGTTAGATACACTTTCGCCTGTTCTTTTTCGCTTTCAAGGCCAAAGACACTATTAATAGGTTTAATAGTAGTTCGTGCAAAGATTCCATTTTCTAAGCAATCCATTAAGGTACATTCCTTTTATCCAAATATTCGGGCATCCCGAATGTTCGGGTATATTTTTTGTCTCTGTTGTTAAGAATCTTTCCACTATTTCTTTTGGTTAATATTCAAGCAATGTTTCTAATTTTTTTATCAGGTTACAATTTATATTTCTTTTTTTGAATTTCAAAGTAGTTTTTGAGACTCCTTTTGTATCCTAGACCATGCTTGGTTGACGTGTTTTTCTTGTACATAAGTTTGACCTGTGACCATTCTGAGGGTATATTTTCCATTTAGTTTAGTGTGAGTCATGTATAATTTTCCAGTCTTATTTATTTGGTGTAATAGTTTCTCATTCAATTGATTCAGTTCCTCATCATCATCAATGGTTGGGGGGTGATAACGAAAACAAACTGTATTCAAAGGTACAGGTGCTAACAATTCAAAATTCGGAGATTTCTCTATCTCTTTGCTTAATGAATTAGCGAGGCTTATATGATATCTAACTTTCTTTTGAAGTCCCTCTACTCCGAGATTTCTGATCACAAACCACAATTTGAGAGCACGGAACCGTCGTCCTAATTGTAATCCCCAATCACGAAAATTTTTCACACCTTCTGCTTTTGTCTTAAGATATTCTGGCAGTATTTCAAAAGTTCGAACGAGAGCCTCGGGATCCTTGATGAAGTAAGCAGAGCAATCAAAATTAGTAAACATCCATTTATGGGGATTAAAGACAAATGTATCGGCATTTTCGATTCCTTCGATCATCCATCGATATTCTGGGAGAAGTAATGCTGTCCCAGCTAGTGCTGCATCCACATGAAGCCAGATTTTATGTTTAGAGCAAATATCACCAATCTCTTTTAAAGGATCAATTGCTGTTGAACCAGTTGTACCAATTGTAGCAATAACTGCAAGAGGTTTCTTATCATTTTTTATATCTGAATCAATGGCTTCTATGAGAGCATCTGGATCTAAGGCATAGTTTTCATCAACAGGTATCTTTTGTAAGTTTGCGTTTCCAGTTCCGATTATTTTGACCGCTTTCTCAATACTTGAGTGAGTTTCTGTAGAACAGTATGTTGTCAGGATCCCTTTATTATTCATCCCTGTTAAGTTAATCTCATAATCAGATAGTTTTTCCCGGGCTGTGAGGAGTGAACAGATCGTTGATGTTGAAGCTGTATCCTGAATCACCCCTGTAAAATCCTTTGGTAACCCAATCATATCTCGCAGCCATTCCATAACTCGTTCTTCTAATTCTGTTGCTGCTGGAGATGTTTCCCAGCTCATACATTGTGCTCCAAGAGCAGTCATTAGCATTTCTGCCAATATAGAGGCATAAGAGCTATTTGCTGGGAAATAGGCAAAAAAATTCGGACTTTGCCAATGTGTGATCCCAGGAAGAATTATCTCTTCAAAATCGTTAAAAATACTCTCAAAGTCTTCACCTCTTATTGGAGGCTCTAAAGGTAACTGATCAAATATTTCTTTAGGCCTAACCTGAGATTTTACAGGATAATTTTCTACAGTTTTTAAATAATCAGCCATCCAATCTACTATTTGATGCCCGAATTGCCGAAAATCATTCAAATCCATATACAGACTATCCTAGCAATTGTTTTAAGTTTGTTACAAAATGAGAAACATCTTCTTCAGTATTATAAACGTGGAGTGATATTCTTATCATATTTTGCCTAATATTCAGCTCAATTGGTCTTTTTAACTTCTTTAATTGTTCACCAATCTTATACAGATCCCTATTATTAATTGTAAACGTAACAATTGACGCTTTTTCTTCTGGTGTAACAATTTTAACGCCATCTATTGAGCTTAATTCTTTGATCAATAACTCTGTCAATTTCATATTATGATTATAGATATTATCTATTCCTATCCTAAGTAAATACTTAATCGATTCTGCTAAACCTATTTTTACCCCATATGCACTTGTACTATATTCAAATTTCATTGCTGTTGATGGATATTTAAGTTCCACAGGATTAAAATCCCACATATTTTCTGATGATCGCCAACCAACAAATGCAGGAGTCAGTCTGTCATACAGATCTTTTGATATATATGCGATTGCTGTTCCAAAAGGAGCGAGTAACCATTTATAACTGCCTGTAATGTAAACATCTACTTCCGAATTCCTTATATCAATTGGAACCGATCCTGCTGCTTGTATTCCGTCTATTATTACAAGTGAACCATGTTCATGAGCATGGTCTGTTATTACCTTAAGATCGTACTGCTGTCCAGTAAGAAATTCTACATGTGTCAAGAATACAACTTTTGTTGTTTCATCAATTTCATTTAATAATTCATCAATTGAAATACACCAATCTATAGCTTTCACAAGTTTAACTATGATGTTCTTATTTTCAGCGATCCTAAACATTGGATAAGTTACACTAGGAAATTCAATGTTAGTGGACAACATTTTTCCATCCATTATCTCTAAACTCCACGCAATAGAATTTAATGCTTCCGAAACACTGTTGAAGACTGCAATATCCGTTGGATCACAGTTCAAGAGTAAACCTCCCTCCTTTCTGAGATTTTCATATATCAAAACTTCTTTTTCTTCGTCTAACGCTAGAGTTCCCCCTCTTGCCATATCTACAAAGAATCCCTGCGTTTTCTTGATAACAGGATCCGGAACCAGACCAATACTTGCTGTACTCAAATAATTAACATTTTTTGTTGTTGGAAAATCGCTTAAAATGTCTTTAGTGATCATCTTAACACCCTAATTAGTTAAATAATAGATAATTTACATAAGCTCCTAATGCTTTCATTTGATTTATAGATGTCTTTTAAACCTAAAACTAAGTGAAAACCTATATTGTACAAAATTGTTTAAAAATCCATTATATTTTAAAACTCAGAAAAACTTTATATCTATTATATTTTGTTTTTGAATTATTATTGATCTCATTGGCGAAATGCATGCAGAAGATAATGGACATCTTCAAACAAAAGAAAAAAACACTTTCATTTGAGTTCTTTCCTCCCAAAAAACCTTCACAATTAGAACTTTTTTTTCGAGTCGTGGAAGAACTAATAAAACTCGGAGCAGATTTTATTTCTGTTACTTATGGTGCTGGAGGGAGTACTCGGAATAAAACAATGGAAATCACAACAGAACTTCAAAATCGTTTTAAAATCCCAACTATTCATCATATTACCTGTGTTGGTCATTCTAGGCAGGATTTAATTGAAATATTAGATACAATGAAAGCCAATGGAATATTTAACGTACTAGCTTTGCGAGGTGATCCCCCTCGTGGTGAGGACAAATGGAAACCCGATCCAAAGGGTTTTACCTATGCTTATCAACTTTGTGATCTTGTAAAGAATCGCTATGGAGATTCTTTCTCCTGTGGTGTGGCTGGTTTTCCTGAAGGTCATCCTGAAGCTCTTAATAAAGAAATAGATGTTAAGCACTTAAAGAATAAGATCGAGCAGGGGGGTGAGTTCATTATCACTCAGTTATTTTATGAGAACAAGGATTACTTTGATTTTGTTTTACGAGTAAGAAATCTCGGTATTAACACTAGAATCATTCCTGGTATTCTTCCTGTATTTAATTTCAAGAATTTAAGGAATTTTTGCGCCTTTTGTGGAGCCACCATCCCTCATCGTTTTTATGATATATTCAATCCATTAGAAAATGACCTAAAGGCCACCGAGAGAATGGGAATTGAAATTGCTATCAAACAATGTATTGAACTCCTTGAAGGAGGGGCCCCAGGACTACATTTTTACACTTTGAATAAGTTAGATCCAATTAAAGAAATTGTCATTAACATAAGCGAATATCTGAAGCGTGAGTAGCTATTGGATTACTTTTTAAATACTCGAGTGAGGAATAAAACCCTTTAGATCACAAGAGAGCTTAAAATTACACTTTCCACAATTACGTTGTATTAACTTACACCCTGCTCGTTGCGCATAAAAAGCTGCAACAGCTCCATGTTGATGCGAAAATTTATCTTCAATTTGTTGGGGAACGGTTGGACACACTCCAGGTATATCTGAAAAGCCTGTCCAGTGAACGTTTTCAAGACCTATTTTTCGTGCAAGATTCACAGCTTCTTCCATTAGTCTTCTTGATGCTCCTGGATGGGTATCTAAACAAAAATTAGGACGAAATGTGAGAAAACTCGTTGGTAAAGTTTCTCCTAAGCTAACGATGAATTCTACAATGGCTTGAATCTCTGTGAGATCCACAATTTTGGGAATAACTAAGATCCTAAACTCCCACAACTGATCTTGATGTCTTGCCATTTCCTGAGCATTAGTTAAAACAGGCTCCACAGGTGAACCAGTTAAAGCTCGATGAACCTCATCATTATAAGCTTTAATATCAAATGTTAATGAGTCTGAGAAGGAAAGAATTCGTTGAAAACTACTTTTTGAGGGGAATCCATTTGTATCAAAATTCACCTTTATTTCAGGATCTAAGCTTTTAGCATATAGAACAACTTCTTCGATCCAAGGGAGAGAAACAGTAGGAGATCCCCCACTAAAGAACAACCGATCCGCTCCAATGATTCTCCCTGCATTAGAATTCACAGCTTGTACCCCAAATTGTGCGATATGTTTTGGATTAATAACTCCTCTAATCATACTCTTTGTCTGTGGATAATGGGCGATTTCCCAATTTTGGCAGTTAAGACATCTGAAATTGCATGAAGCACAAAACACAGTATAAGACTGCGGCGGAGCAGGGTGAAGTTGACAGCTTGCCACTTCTGGAAGCCCCATCATACAAACTCCTTGTTCCCCTGCTAAGCGGTCGACGCCACATTCCCATGCACATAATTTACAAGTCTCGAGCTCTTTATATTGCATAAAATAAACCAATTTCAACAATATCTCGATTTTATCACTTATAGTTTCTTTTTTGTATCTTTCTATCAACTCATTTATGGACTTTGAAAAGGTTCATCTCAATTGTGCGATTTTCAAGGCGTCTAAAAGATAATCTTCAGAATAGTTCAACTTTGATTTAATCCATACACTTGTTTGGGTGCCAAGTATACTGGGAACCTATCAAGCAATTCTTTGCGAATCATATAACAAAAGTGACAAGCGTCTACATAATCCTCTTTATGATCAATCTGATATTCTCTCGCTAATTCCGCAGGCCCACCTTTGACTAACGGTCCACAAATAGGATGTGTTTTTGCATTATAGGTCTTTACTAGCTCTGAAAGAGGAGTTGACCACATGTTCCCCATACTCAGTCCTTGACAAATGTGAACATTACCAAAAGGATCGAGATGAACTCTACCTGGATTCATCAATTCCTCATAAGGACATTCTGTAAATTCTTCCCAAGGTTTTCTGGGTAATTTATCAGTGATTAATTTTTCAACCGCTCTCCCCCTGAACATTGCTCCTCCACCGATAACTGGATCACCTTTTTCTTGAGTCTTATCAAATTCTACTGTAGGTTCTTGGATACATATGTCGTCTCCAGACATTCCTAATTTTTTTAAAGCTTTTAAAGCTCTCGTAGCCGGATTAATTTCGCTTTTTCCGTGATGAAAGGCGTCATTACTCACACTTACATCTGTTATTCCTAAGTCAAGTAAAGGTTTCAACCAGAGCTCTGCATCTTCATCAGATATTGCCCAATATGAATTGGTCACCACACCTGTTTTAAATCCCATCTCATGGGACATCCTTATCCCCTCTTGCATTAGAGGATAAAATAAGAAAGGTTCTCCTCCTTCATAATAAACCATTTTAATTGTACCTAACTTTTTCATTTCGGCATGAACCAATTTTAATTGGTTTATAGTAAATGTACCTTCAAATTTTGGTCCGCAGTACAAAAAACAATGGTCACATTCAAAATTACACATCATTGTCAAAAGAAAATGAATTCCCGTTACCATAAAATCACTGGTTATTGGTGGATTACACTATTATATTTCCATTTTCGTTTTGACATCTCTCTCACGTATTTTAATCATTAATTCTTTAGAACAAAAATTAATCTAAAGTGTAGGCCAGATATTTCATAAGGAAATGAGTAAGTGTTAATCATTATATACTGTGTTAAGCCTCGACAAGATATTCCAATGATACAATCCGGGGTAAAATTGCTCTTTATCAACACAAGTTAGGTGTGTAAATCCTTTGAAATAATTATTGATTTCCTTCTCACTAAAATAATGATGAGGGTGATTTTTTTCCTCTTCTTTTTCTATCACGAATGTATTTTTTTCAATTTCGTTTCCAAGGCCATATTTATTATGTTTAGTTGATATCAATGTATAAAGGAGATAACCATTGGTTTTTAAACACCTTATAATTTCAGTAACCGTTTTATGAATAATACTCGTAGTTCCATGATATATAACGTTCCAAGCAATTATAAGATCAAAAAAATCATCCTTATACGGAAGTTGACTCATTTCCCCAATTGTTAATTTAGGAAAAACTCTTTCCTTCTTAGCCCATTTCTTTGTAAATTCTAAACCAGATGGACTTGGATCTATCCCATAAACATCAAATCCTTTTTTTGCGAAGAAAATAGTGTGACGACCAACACCGAATCCTAGATCAAGAATTCTTTTAATCTTCTCCTTTTTAAACTTAGGTATCAAAGAAATAACGAATGGATCAGGTGTTAACCACTTATCTCTTCCTTCTTCTGTCTTCCAAATCTCATCCCAAGCTTCCATGTCAAATTTCCTGAATCCTCTAAATCATAATTGAAATTTTCTATTAAAACTGATTTCTTAGGAATAATCGTACTTCTTTTACATGATTGTTATAAGTATAAGTTTTCAACACAACGATAAGATATAAGATGATTAAAGCAATAGTATTTGACATTGATGGCACTCTCTTAGATCATGAACAAGCACTGGAAAGTTCGCTTATCTATCTTTATTCGCGTGTGAGGAATCAGATCCCTCATTCAAGTTTTGAGGATTTTTATTCAACTTGGAGGGATCGAACTCATCGATACATCAACGAATATTTAGATGGTCATATCTCATTTGAGCAACAGCGGATTCTAAGAGTCCAAAGTGTATTTAAAAAGTGGGGACAAGAACTGACTCCAGAGGAAGCCATGGACATATTCCAACAATACCTTATTAATTACGAACAGAATTGGACATTATTTGTGGATACCTTACCCTGTCTTACGACCCTAAAAAATTATCCTCTCGGAATCATCTCCGATGGCGAGGGTGAGCAACAGAGAAAGAAACTAGAAAAAACAGGGATAACATCCTTCTTCAGCTCTATAATAATATCAGCAGAGGTTGGTTTGCGAAAACCCCACCCAGAACTCTTTAAAATGAGTGCTAACTCATTAAATCTTTCTTTTGATGAAATTTTGTATGTTGGTGATCTGTTAAAGAATGATGCCCTTGGTGCGTCGAATGTGGGGATGCGGGGAGTGTGGTTAGATCGTAAGAATCAAGATCACCTGAATACAGAAGTCATCACTATAACAAAATTAACAGAACTTCCCAAAATTATAGATATGTTTCAATGAAGGTGCTGAGATGTTTGCTTTTGACCTCCCATTCCTCTTCTTCTGTGGAATTATGTTTGGTAATTTATTGAGAAATGATCGAATTTCAGAAAAAACAAATTGGATAATCGGACTTCTTTTACTTTTTGGGTTCCAAGTAGTGGGAATGATATTATGGTTTGGTATTTTTTCAGGAAGTAGAGAGTTTATGATAATCCCTTTCAACCTTTATGGCTTAACAGTAAATGATTTCAACCCACTTCTTTCAGCACTTCTTTTTGGTCTTGAACCTACATTACTGATTTCGGGGGAGTACATTGGGTTGAATTACGTTTGGGTAAAGAAATCCTAGAACTTAACATAACCTTGTTGCTTATACCAAAGAAGCGTTGCTTCAATACCTCTTCTAAAATCAGGGATTGAGTATCGGAATCCAAGGTTCTTTAACTTGGTATTATCAAAAACATGATCAGAGAAAATTAATTTTAAGGATGTTTTTTCAAATAGACTTGCTCGTCTTATAATTTTGGTATATAAGCGATCAAAATAGCCATAAAGAAAAATAAGTTCTTTTGGGATATGGAATTTGGGAGGTTTTTTCTTTATTAACTCTGATACTATTCTAAAAGATTCCTCGATTGAAATTGGAACCTCATCAGCAATATTGTATACTTCTCCTTTTGCTTTATTTTCCCTTGATAGGAAGATGGCAGCTCTAACAACGTCATTCACATGCACATGGTGTTGAATTGTTTTTCCATCTCCGGGTATACCGAAAATTTTCCCCTTGACTAGTGCTAATAATGCATTTGAAGTCCCATAAAATGATCTGGGGCCATATATTGCAGTGGGTCGAATAACACTTACAGGTAATTCATTCTCTTCGAAGAAGGATAGTGCTACTTGTTCTTGAACCCATTTAGACTCAGAATAGGGATCTTCAGGATGTACAGGGTGATTCTCGTCAGCAGGAGTATATTCTAAAGTACCATAAACCATGGCTGTACTCCAATTAATGATGTGAGAGATGTTTTGAGAGAGAGCTGCTGATAAGAGATTCCTTGTTCCTTCAACATTCACTTTATACAATAAGTTGGGAGGAGCTCCAAATCGAAATATTCCAGCTGGATGATAAACTATAGTCACTCCATCCAATATTTGCGAGATATCTTGAGGTTTGGTTAGATCCGCGGGAATGAATTCAATATTCTCAGAAGAAGGGAGATATATTCTATTGGCATTCTTCAAATCAGTAGCTTTTACATAATGACCCTGTGATACAAGAGAATCAACTAGATGTGATCCTACAAAACCACAAGCTCCAGTAACTAAGTAGATGTTTTCTTCTTCTTTTAAGTCGTGGTTTTTCTTCATACCCTTCTACAGATCCTCATCTCTTAAAATAGCTAGAGAAAATTAATGTACTGTCACTTTAATTGAGAAGTCTTTTTAATTTTTCTTTAATTTAAGTACTGGATAGATTAGCTTCATATTTATAGACTAGACTGTGATTGATTCATTTATTGTTTTTATGATTTCCTCTACTAATTCTGTTTTATTGGTTCTCCTCTGGGCGAATAATCCGATAATTTTCCCATTTTTCGATTTGATTGCATCTTTTATTGGATTCAATGCCCCAGCAGGGAAGAATAAATAGGTTGCAAATCCAATCACTGCTTTACCATTAAGATCATGAGGTAATTGATGTTTTAAAAACTCCCTGACCTCTTTTGCAGGTTTTTGGCGAAATAAAATGTATCCATGAACCGGTGTACCAATAAGTAGCAAATCATTGCTCATAACATGTTCTGTTGTTGCGGTGAGAGCATTTCTAATCATTACGATATGGTTAAATGATTTTAAGCGTTCTTCAACCATGCCTACAACCTTCTTGGTGTTCCCTGACTGGGAAAAATAAATTATTAATATCTTCAAATGGTGTTCTCCTGGTTGAACATATCATTCCGACTGTTTGGGGATTTGATTCATACCACCAACTTTGGAATGCCAAAAGTGAATATTAAAAAATCGCTTAATCCCTGGAAGCGCTCTATGCCCCATTATGCACGACATTCCATATTTCATGCCATTTTCTTCACAGATAGCAATGCTCTCTTTTGACTCTGTTCTGGGCATGAACCAGATCGCTGGTTTGGGATTTAAGGTTGCAGCTTCTCGCACAACATCTGTACTTTTCTCTTTCTTATGTACTACAATCACAACATCAACAGGTTCGGGAAGTTCTGATAATGATGAATAAGCTGGATCACCTTCAACTTCATTCTTGTCAGAACATACCGGATAGACATTTTTGACATTATACCACTCATCTTTTAGTAATCTATAACCCTTACTGGAAAGACCACCAGTGAAAGTACCTGCAACGGCGTATTTCATATCAGTTGTAAATCCATGATCTATTTCAACCATTTTAAATTCTCCATATGTTGTGTTTTGCCGGAAAATTGACGCCATAAAAATATATAGATTTTTGATTTTCTTGTGAAACACCTCGAAAAACAAAAGAAAAAAACTATTTGTACTCATAAAAATCCCCAAAATTAACAATTAAGAAGGTGTGAAATTAACATGTCAAAATTAGATTCAGTTAAAGGAGCCCTACATTATACCATGAATCATGCAATGAAAACCCTTGATAATGCTATCATTCTTATTCCTAAGGACAAACTCGAATGGAAACCTGCTGACAATACAATGAGCGCAGCAGAATTAGGAATCCATATCTATATGTGTTCTTTGGTTTATATGGCTGGTACACTAAGAGGAGAGTTTTTTGATGAAGATTATTCGATTATTCCCTTTGATTCAACGAAAATTAAATCTCCCTCTGAAATTGTAGAATATGGTGAAAAAGTTAAGTCGTTCATAAAAGAGAATCTTCCGAAATTGACTGAGGAGGATTTAGAGAAAAAAATCACATATCATTGTTGGGGTGGTGCGAAAATAGGAGGATATGAATCATTAGCGACTATTCTGGAAGAAACAATCCACCATCGTGGACAATTATGTGTTTATCTTCGAATGTTAGGAATAAAACCACCATTTATTTACGATATTAGTTGAATCTCAAAAAAAGTCTTCAGAATTCAAAGAAAAATAATCAAAGAATATCTTAAGAAGTTATTTTATGGTGTTAAATCAATGTCACTGAATTCTTTAAGGCCTAAGGTTTCAATCATTGGCGCCGGTAATGTAGGAGTTCGTTATGCCTATGCTTTGATGATCAAGGGTATTGTTCGTCAAATAATCCTTGTTGATATTGATAGAATTAGGCTTGAAGGGGAAGTTATGGATTTATCGCACAGTGCTCCTTACATTTCTCCAACTGAGATACTGGCTGGAGATTATGCCGATATTAAAGGATCTGATCTTGTCGTAATTACTGCTGGTCGAAAGAGAAAACCTGGTGATACGCGTCTTGACCTGATAGGCTATAATGTTGAGTTATACCGTGAAATAATTCCCAAAATTATTGAATACGCACCAGAAGCAATATTCTTGGTTGTTACTAATCCTGTTGATATTCTTGCTTATGCTGCTTATAAATTATCTAAAAAACCTGCTCATGAAGTAATTAGCTCTGGAACTGTGCTAGATACTGCTAGATTTCGATTCCTTTTAGCAAATCACTGTAAAGTTGATACTCGTAATGTTCATGCTTATATTCTAGGTGAACATGGGGAAAGTGAGTTTCCTGTTTGGAGTAGAGTGATGATTGGTGGTATTTTATTTAAAGATTACTGTCCTACGTGCATAAACAGATTTGACTGTAATCGTGAGGAGGTTCTTCAACGAATCATTACAGAAGTACGCGATTCTGGACAAAAAATAATCGAAAAGAAAGGGGAAACTTCTTATGGGATAGGATTAGCTTTAGTTAGAATAACTGAAGCAATTCTTAACGATGAGTATTCGATATTACCAGTTTCATGTCTTGTTGATGGTTATCTTGGTTTAAATGATGTTTATCTCAGCTTACCCTCTATAATCAACAAAAATGGTGTACATCGTGTTCTAGAAATCACCCTTGATGAAAAGGAACAAAAGTTGTTAAAGAGGTCTGCCCATGCGTTGAAAGCTGTTATAAAAGAGCTTAACATATAATTAGCGTATTGAACATATGAATGTTCTTAATACTTGCATAAACGAAGAGAGATCAAACTAATTTTTCAATTTGACTTGCTATACTTTCATGAAGTTTTTCGTACAGAGGTACATCACTATCTTTCAATATTTGAAGTACCTTCAAGGCATAATAGAGCTCTTGATAGGTTTGAATAAGAATCACATCACACTACTCCTTTATTAGATATTAATAAATGATTTCTCATTTTCAAATAGCTTTATCAATTCAAAGTTTTTAAAATTATATTGATTTATTAAATGAATGAATAACAATGCCTGACTTAATAGAGCCTGTCACTCGTTCATCAAGTTTAATCAACGTTAATGATTGTTTCATAATAATTATTGATGTGCAATCAAAATTTATGCAGGGTCTCACTAATGAAAATCAATTAGTTTTCTTACGTAAGTATAACCATTTGATTAAACTTTCTTCTGTATTGAAAATTCCTCTCATCGTGACTGCGGAAGACATTGAGAAAAATGGATCCATACCTGAAGTACTTAAAAGATTTCTGCCTGTAACTATTCAGATTTACGATAAATTCGTTTATAGTTGTTGGGGCCAGAAGGATATCCAAATAGCAATTAGAGATACCCGACGATCAGTAGCTATACTTTGTGGATTTGAAACCGATGTATGTATTGGCCAAACTGCAATTGATCTTCAGGCTAATGGATATAGGGTTGTAATATTAACAGATTTAACTTTCTCACGTAATATTGCAGAACACGAGGTTGGAATGAAACGAATGGAACATCATGGAATTATATTTTCTCTTTTAAAAACTTGGCAAGAAGAGATCACAGCTGGGATTAAAACTTCAATCCATCAGGCGTTGAAAGAAAATGATCTGAACGAGATTTGAGACTAATTGAAGAAAAAAGATTCTTATTATAACAATGAACATTTGAGGAATTGTTCAAATATTCTTATAAACTATTGTTAATATATCTCTAGATGAACCATAATTCATTTGAGTTAGGTTAATCATGGCGGAACCATGTAAAACGATTCAAATTCATCCTAAAAAAGTAGAACTTGCCCGTAATAGGATAGATGATTCCAATCCAGACAAGTTGACAAAATTTTTCAAATTGATTTCTGGAGAAACTAGAATCAAAATTCTATTAGCTTTAATGAAGACTGAACTTTGCGTCTGTGACTTGAGCGAAATTTTGGAAATGACTCCTTCAGCCGTTTCTCATCAATTGAAAGAACTTAGAGAGGGGAATTTTGTTAAATATCGCCGAGAAGGAAAAGAAAACTTCTATTCACTCGAGATCGAGCACTTAGAACCAATTTTAGCGAATGTATTAGAACATCTCAAAGAACACCCTGGAAACTAGGAGAAGCATCAAAGTGGGTCAAGAAGTCCATAAATTTTCAATCAGAGGACTAAGTTGTGCTAATTGCGCTCTTAAGATAGAAAACTCTTTGAAAGATCAGGATTTTTCTAATGTTCAATTAAATTTTGTTACAAGAGAACTTTCATTTAGTTGTGGCGAGAAAAAGTGTGATTCTCACATAGATGAAATTAACAAACTCATTTCAAAAATTGAAAAAGGAATTCTTGCTACTCCTGTGATTGAAGACATGGATCAAAGAATCCAAACAAAAAATTGGGTTCCTCTTGCTCAAATCTCTTTATCTTTAATACTTCTTGCCTCAGGATTTGTGCTTACAAATCCCTCAATGACAATCGTCTTGATACTTGTAGGAAATCTCTTTTTATTCATTGCATACTTCATTGCTGGTTGGAACGTACTTAGGAAGGCCATTCTCCAGTTAAAAAATCATGACTTTACAAACGAATATGTTTTAATGTCTATTGCTACAATTGGCGCTATAATAATAAACGAGATCCCTGAAGCTGTTGCTGTTATGGTTTTTTATACAATCGGGGAATATCTACAAACAAAGGCTGTGAATCATTCTCGTCAATCGATTAGTTCTTTATTAGATATACGCCCCGATCAGGCTCATATAGTTAAAACAGAAGGAATCACTACCGTTCCTATTGCTGAAGTTAATCCAGGAGATATTATCTTAGTAAAACCAGGAGAACGAATTCCGCTAGATGGAAAAATCATAAAAGGGAATTCAAACTTAGATATGTCAGCATTAACAGGAGAATCACGTCCTGTCGCTGTAAAAGAGGATGATCAAGTTCTTTCGGGTTCCATCACAAGTAACAGTATCCAACTTCAAGTTACATCCCCCTGTTATGACTCGACAGTTTCAAGAATTTTAAATGCGGTTGAGAATGCTGCAAAAAATAAATCAAAAACAGAGCTTTTTATCACCCGTTTTGCTCGCTATTACACTCCACTTGTTTTACTGATAGCTTTATTAATCGCAGTAGTTCCCCCTGTTTTATTCGGTCAGGCTTTTGATGTATGGGTATACCGAGCGTTTGTTATTCTAGTCATTTCATGTCCATGTGCTTTAGTTGTTTCTATACCCCTAGTTTATTTTTCTGGAATCGGAAAGAGTTCGCGAGAGGGGATTTTGCTTAAGGGCGCTAATGTAATAGATTCAATGAACAATTTATCGACAGTTCTATGGGATAAAACAGGAACGCTAACTGTAGGTAAGTTTAAGGTCGTAACTATCGTACCTATTGAGGGTTATAGTCCCAATGACATATTAACTTATGCAGCTTTGGCTGAAGCTCATTCCACTCATCCAATTGCGATTTCTATCAAAGAAGCTTATGGAAGACAAGTGGACTTGACTCAGATCGAGGAATATGAGGAACTCCCTGCCTTAGGAGTTATTATGAAAACCACTTCTAATGATTCAATTGTTGTAGGAAATGACAAATTAGCTCATAAGGTGAATTGTCCCCATTCAGAATGTATTCGTGATGAAACTGCTGTTTATGTCATTAAAAATGATGAATATATTGGTCACATAATCATCGATGATCAGATTAAAGACACATCCTTCCTAGCAATCAAGAAATTAAAGGCTCAAAAAATCTTAAACATCGGGTTACTGACTGGTGACTCTAAGAATGTTGCAGAAAGAGTTGGAAGGGAAATAGGTATAGATCAAACGGAAATCTATGCTAATCTATTGCCTTTAAATAAGTTAGAAATATTGGAAGCTTATATTTATAAGAACCCTAAGGCGGGAGTTGTAGCTTTTGTTGGAGATGGGATTAATGATGCACCTGTCATTGCTAGAGCAGATATAGGCGTTGCTATGGGTGGAATCGGTTCAGATGCCACCATTGAAGCAGCAGATTTAGTTATCATGGAGGATAACCCTTTAAAATTGAATGACGCAATTGATATTTCGAGAAGGACAAACAGACTGGCAAAACAGAACATTGCACTGGCGATAGGAATTAAAGCCCTTTTCATCTTTTTAGGGGCCATGGGAGTTGCTTCAATGTGGGCTGCTGTATTTGGCGATGTGGGAGTGACAATTCTAACTGTTTTAAACTCTCTTAGGCTCTTAAGGTAATTCTATTAGATTTTTGATAACAAAAGCTAAGAATTATGTCTTGAAGTGTTTAGTAAATACATATTAACTAACATTGACTAATAACTTCTGATCTTCTATTCCTGAGATTTTTGGTGATATGATGGCTGTAGAGTACGGGATGTCTTTAATTGATGAGCTCAAGGGAATTCTTGAGAGAAGGAGAAATGTCCTTGAAATATTTGGCACATACAAAGTAATGTACGATGAGTTATTGCAGGATCTGGCAACAAGATATCAAACAGACGTTGATACTGCAGTTTCAGCGTTCTATCTAGCCAATTATGTGATGGACAAGCTAAAGAGGAATAAAGAAGCAAGGGATAGAGGTGATGAGGATGAGAGAGTCAATGTTGTTCTTGAAAATCTTATACTTGCAAGAGAGCATTTACCAATAAACTTTGAGTCGCTGATTCACGTATACTCCCTTCTTTATGATTGGGGGGTCAAGATAGAGAAAGATCTAGTGACTCATGCCCGATTACTTGTCGATCAAAAAGTGATAATGACCAATTTGGTGGATATTTACGCAGTACCACTTTTTTCATTCTTAAAAAAAGTTGTTCCCAATTTAGATCTACGGTGGGCAATGGCAGAATTAGCTGGTGCCCTAAACAAACAATTTGCTTCTGAATTTTTTGAAAATATTAAAAAACAATTTCCCATTGCTAAAATGGACCCTCAAATTTATTTTGATGCTGGATTCTTTGTCATTCAACCGTTTGTGGAAGAATACTTCAAACTGAAATTTGAAGATGATATGAAAGAGCTAGAATCTTTTGGTGATATTGGTCGAAGGCACTATGAACATAGTTGTTCTATCTTTTATGATAAAAATTCAAGGGATTTGTATTCAACAATTGCATATGATGAACAAATGATACAAAATGAGATATTAGAGCAGGAATTAAGAAATTCCCTTCATATGATTCAAACATTAAATAAGACTGCTAATCCCCAACAATTCCTTTTTGCTAAATTCTGTGTTCAAATAAAAGTTCCAAACCAAAGACCAGAGGAGAGATTTTTTTATATTCATAATTTTGAAGAAAATGTAACAGATAACGTATTCACAAATTCTTTAGGAAATTGGAACTATTTATTACTCTCAGAACAAAATGTGAATCTACAATCGATCATATCATACTCTAAACAGCGGTGTATCGACATTAGAGGGATTTCAAGTCGTTTGAAAGATCAGGGCGAAGCTACTGACAAAAATATGCATTTTATGAAGTCAGCTTGGATGGAAATGTATATTCATAACTTACAAGAAGAATACAATTTTCTGGAATTGAAAGATGAACTTCGAGAGCAGGGATTGATCCCCATTGGCCTTCTCAAGCAAGATAAAACCCAACTAGATATAATAGAAATGATCATAGATACCCCAAAAGAGATTAGCGCTAAAAGAATGGATACATTAGGAATTAAATCCTCCATGATTAATAGAGATCAATCGAAACAACTATTGGATCATATGAAACTAATCACTGACCATTCATTAAATGTACTGCGCTTAATGTTACTACAAACGAACCAAGAGTTTGAAGTAAGCTTTTATCCGATGGAATTCTTATATAAACATCAAAAACATGAAGGAAGAAATATTCAGGTTCTTTTTTCTGTCGACGAGGCACGAATAGTGGGCCTTATCTGCCAAAATGAAGCCTCGTTGGAATTTCAGGCGAAATCTTTGAAACAGAGACAGGTATTTAGTAAAATTAATCAGCTAATAACTGAGCTTAGAGTAAAGACAATGATAGATGCACGAGCTACTAAACTAGAACAGTTTATTCTTCATGGTGCTGAAGATTTCTATAAACCTGGCAGCTTTTGGTTATCAGGTAAGCTAGAAGAAGCTATTGGAGTCTCATCAACGGACGCATCGGTTACTGATCGTATTGACCTAGCCATAATGCAGGAGCAATCACGGATTGAGGCAATTAAAACTGCTGAAAAGGAACGCTTGGATGACTTGGAAAAGGATAATCAAGCTCGGTTACACTCTCAGAGAGTACTTTACTTTAATGAAATCTTAAGAGGATTTTTTGAGGAAACGAATTTAGAAATACAAAACTTTACGTTAAATCTTTTAAAAGAGAGATTTTCTGATATTTTTGGGTTACAACAAGAGCAACACAATATTAAAATGCGATTAAGTGATTATAAGGAGAAGAAAAAAGAAGCCAGAATGTCAGAACAGACAAAGAAAATTCTTGAAGGCATGACTTCCAAGATCATTGATGTAGCTACGAACAACATTGCTGAAACTTTACCTGAATTAGAAAAGATTTGGCAGCAAACTTCTATGCTATCTTCAGAAGATCTCTCTGTTAAATAGCTTCTCTTCTTATGAACTTGAAGTTCGTTATTCAGATTTTTTTTCGGAAGAGGTATCTCTTCTGGTTTTTCCTTGCTGTTCTTCGAGACGAACCAATAAATAAATCCCAGCAAGATGTAAGCAAATAAGTATTATCCATAAGATAATGTATTGTGGTAAGCTAAACAGAATTAAATCAATAATTTGAGGGTCACGAGCAGTCGCTCCAGTAATATAGATACCTATTACTAAACCGTATGCTGCTGCTACCACAATCGCATAAGCAAGCTCTTGAAAAGCGAATTTCCTCACTTGTTCTTCCAACTCTTGATGTTTTATTTACAATTTACTGGTATTTATTTGTTTGAAACAAGTTATTACCTTTGGGTATGTTATCCAAGATTGTTGATCTAGGATTTTTAAAGATAATTCACTTTGTACTTGCTGAAGTTGTTCTATCAAGAAAAGGATGTGTTGAAAAATCAGCTGAAGCGGTTCTCTTAATGAAAATCTCTCTCTAGAATTCAAAACTTTGATAAAAAACGTTAGTATTGAAAAGTTTCTTTAATAGAATATGCATTAATAGAGTTTATAAATAATTATGACTGAAATTTCTCCCTCCTAGTATCTGGTTTATCAATCAATTTTTTTTCATTTCAAGAGTTCATTTAACTTTCGTTCAAGTTCAAATAGAGCTATTTTCTCCCCATTTATAACAATAGCTCTGTTTCCAACTCCTAGTTCTTTCGCGCGGGAGGAGTCTGACATTAGACTTACAATATCAATTCTATCTCGATACTTATTAAGGATATCCCAGACTTTAGTCATCCAAGTGGCAAAAGAACAACTGCACTCTCCTGCAGGTGAAGTTACTTCGATAATTGGTTTGGACATATCATTCATCCAGAAATATGAATAATTTCTTAATATCCTTGGAGGTGCTCTACTAATTGGTCTGTTGTAAGGTATTTTCCAGAAACAATTACTTTTACGTTAACTGCCAATGCCAGTGTTGCTTTAATTCCCCTTTCAATATATTCTTCAACATTAGTAATATACCAAAAATCTGTATCACACCACCCTAATTTTATCAATGCTTCTTCAGTATTCTTTTTCAAGGCATTACACTTGGCACAACCAGGACCAAATACCTCTACAATTCTTGACATGATTTAATTACCTCTTATTTCAATTTAATATTTCAGTTCTAAACAAATATTTCTTCAACCAAAGTGCGAGATAAACCAGAATTAATAGGACTGGTACCTCAATGAGAGGACCAACAACCGTAGCCAATGCCTGATCGGAATCAATATCAAAAGTTGCAATTGCCACTGCGATAGCTAATTCGAAATTATTTGAGGCAGCGGTGAATGATAATGTCACTGTTTCTGCGTATTTGAATTTTAGAATTATCGAAATCAAAAAACTGATCAGGAACATTCCAATGAAGTAAACGAAGAGGGGTAATGCAATTCTAAAGATGTCAAAAGGTTTTGTTAAAATCTTCTCTTCTTGCATTGAAAACATAGCAATTACAGTGAATAGTAATCCGACAATAGCAGTCGGGCTTAATTTCGATACTTACTTTTCGATTGAACTTGAGGCTAATCCCATATCTTGGGGTATGTATTTTGTAGTTTCTCGGTAATCTGAGGAGTTTACAAACAATAAAAGAGTTATACTGCCAATTATCCCGAAGAAACCTGCAAGTGCAAAAGTGACTCCAGCTCCAAGGAACACAACTCCGTTTAAGGTGAAAGTCACATTTAAATATTGATCATAAAGTGCTCCCCCAATTATGGGTCCTAATACAGATCCAAAATTGAAGAGTGCTTGAACTATCCCGAATTCTTTACCTCGAACTTCTTCTGGTATCAATTGACTCTGCAGTGCTCTGAATGATGGTTGATGGATTGCCCAGAGAAAACGCTGAAAGGCAAAAGCAATAATGATTGCGAATAATCCCCATTGAATGCCCAAGAAGAGATACAGGATTCCTCTAAGCAAACCAGATATCCATACAACATGTTTACGAGTTAGTTTATCACTTAAAGTCCCACCTAAAGGATTTCCAGACAGCGCTAGAATACCTACAATTCCAATGATTAACGCTATTGATTCTGGGTTCAAAAAATAGTAATCATCCAAGAAAAGAGCAATGATTGGGAAAATCATTGCATTCCCGAAACCATTGATAACTGCGACAAGATATACTGTGTAGAGACTAATACTTCGATATTCTTCAAAGCTTGAAAATAATTTCATTAGATATTTTGGGCTTTGAATCGTTTTTCTACCCATCTGTTTAACAGCGGTTTTAAAACTAGTTAAGATTGATAATGACTCATCTTTTAACTGTTTGGGATCTTTAACTAAAAATGCTACTATAATTGTGGCAAAGAGTCCCATTATTCCCTGACAAATGAACGTTAAACGATAAGATAATGTTGGAGGAAGACCTGCTATTCCATTCAAACTAGCATAAAAGATATAGCCAATGAATGGCCCAGTAGCCATTCCTGCTTGCATAGACATAATATAATAGCCTAAATTCCTCCCAGTGTTATTTTTTGATGTATCTACAACTAAAGCTTCCCCTACTGGCCACACAGCAGCTGAGGCTATCCCCTGTAATGCTCTTAGAATAAGTAACGTTAAAAAATCAAAAGCAAAACCGAATCCCAACAATAAAAATGTGTATATACTCATACCAACCAGAATGATTGGTTTTCGACCCGATTCGTCCGATAAATCGCCAAATGATGGTGCTAATAGGAATCTTGTGAACATAAAAGCTGATGTCATAATACCAATTTGAAAAGCAATTCCAATAGGAATTCCTAGAAAATTGAAAGTGAACAATATATCTTTTGCATAGAGGGGGAGAAATGGGAGGATAACTCCAAAACCTGTTACCACAACAAAAGATGCTAAACACAAAGCAATAAGATTATTGGTTGGGTTAAATTCTGTTGAAGTGGATTGATCAATAATCATTATTTTTACCATCCTAAAATATTGACTCAAAATCAGACCAATCCGTCAAAATAGCGTATGGTGAGCGTGGGAAAAGATCTTGGTCTATTTTCCGAGAATTAAACCAAATAAATTTAATTTCTGCTTTATCCGCAGCTACTGCATCAATATAAGAATCTCCGATATAAACTGTATTGTCTTTTGTAATTTGCTTACCTTGATAGCGTTTAATAATATCATTCAATCCTATAGGTGAGGGTTTTGGTTCTATAAAGTCCTCTCTGGTAAATATTTGAAAGTTCCTAAGAAATTTAAACTTAGGCTTAACTAAATAAGCTTCTACTGTTCCTTTAGAGTTGTTAGTGTAGATGACAGAGTGAATACCATACTTGTTGAGAATTTTGGGTATTCTTTCGGCCCCTTCTATTACTTGGGCGTTTCTTGCGGCTATTTTTTCAGCATGGTCGACCCTTCTATACCCTTCAGTAAATTTATTGGGATCAATATTCTTTAATTGGTCCAATAGCTTTAAAATTGGTGTTTTGGTAATAATAGTGGAAGTCAAAGGTGGATCGAAGAGGTCAGCAATTTGATACCGAATTTCTGAATAATTGATATTGGAGTGAACAAGGGTGTCATCTAAATCAAAAATCATCAACTTGATCATTGTGTTCATATAATAGCCTCAAATCATCGCTATAAGCTTCAATGACAGAATATAAAAAATCATATCCTCTATTTTTTGACTACATTAAAGTACTTAAGTGAAAAATTGAGGTAAATACTTTTTATGACCTTCAAGGTAATCGTTAAGCAATTTTTCTGCTACTGTGAGATCGTCAACCATCAAGGCGAAAGCCTGTAGAGCAACTTCTCGATCTCCTTCAATGGAGGCTTTTGTGATTAATTTTGCTATTGCTATTTCCTGTCTACATAAAGCAGCTATTCCCTCTGGTAAAGCCCCTATTCGTAATCCTGAGGCCCCTCTTCTGTTGAGGATTACAGGTACTTCAACAATCGCATCATCAGGTAAGTTACTTATCGTACCATCATTAGTAATATTCAGAGCTGGTTCATATGAGTTCTCATTAGAATATATCCCTGCAATGATATCTTCACCACGATCGAAGGTGTTTGGTACTATATATGCAAGAGATCGTTTTCCGGTTGCCATTTCACGGATTTGTTGCCACATTTGATCCCTTTTTCTCTCACCCCGTTTAAAGTCATACAGGGCAATGTTATATCTGAACCAATTTTCTTGTTGATATGTAAAGGGAAGGTATTCGCATAAGTGGCAATCCCCAGGAATAGGAAGAAGTCCGAACGTTTTAAACACAACTTGAGTGAGAGGTTCAAAATTGGAAGGAAGTTTGATAACTTCATTTCTAACTAAAGGGTAGAGATCTTCCCCTGTTTCCCTACGCTTAATATCAATCATCCATGTGAAATGATTTAATCCAGCAGCAAGAATATCATACTCCAGAACTGCTTTAACTTGGAAAAGTCCTTGTTTCTCAAAGCTTTCATCAGTCCATTCATAGACCCAGTCAAGATGTTCTTTAATTCCCAGATCATCAGCTAATATGCGCCCCACAATAGAATATCCATACCAAATTTGGTGACAGTAACTTAAACAATTGACACGTGCATAATTCGCTGCGTACTGAATACGGGGAACGGGATTTGTAAAATTAACTAACCATGAATCTGGTGCTAGATCATGAATATCATATAGAATCGGCATGATAAAAGCTAATCCTCTTGCTGTGTGTCCAAAACTCCCTGGTCCACCATTTTCAGCATAATGCCAAATCTTGTGCTTTAATCCAATTTCATGATCTTTTATCCAAGTTTTTTCTCTATCTACCGCAACAGAAAGGATTACAAAATCAGCATCATGTAAGACTTTCTTTTGATCAGTGGTTGAAAGAACAGTCATATTTGAGTTCCATTCTTCATTCATACGACGTGCAAGAGCAGTAACCAACTCCAAATTACTTTCATTTATATCAACAAGAGCTAATGTAGATCCTTTCAGAGTTTCGTGTTGCATTATACCTCCCAGATTTTCCAAACCAAAACTAGCACTACCTGCGCCTATTATTACGATTTTTGGGCCATCTACCATGCATTTCACACCTGGTACCCATTATTTGAATAAGTACCAATTACAAGAACGCATTTATCTGATATAATTCATATTTTCCGTAATGATGTATAATTCAAAATATACGTCAATTCAAAGATAATTTTCGTTTAAATAGAGAATGTGTATGAATCAGAGCTTTAACGTTCTTAATAAGATATAATTGGAGAATGTTGAAAATTGGATGGTGTGTTTCAGGTCTGGGTCTTCGTTGCATTTTTAGGATTTACATTAGCAGCCCCCCTTGGCCCAATTAACGCGGAAGTGATCAAACAGGCATTGAATAAAGCTGTTAGTGAAAGATTAGCTTGGAGTTTAGCAGTCTTAACAGGTATAGGTGCGATGACTGGGGATTTCGTTGTTGCTTTCTCTGCATTAACACTAGGAGGTCAACTATTAACTAACATCTTCTCAAATCCAGGAATCAAGTTTTTACTTTTTTCTATTAACATACTAATTCTAGGGATTTTGGGTGTTTCTGCTCTAGCTTCAAAACCAATTCTAATGGAAGCCAAAATAAACTCTAAGTATGAATCTATTCATTCGGGTTATCTGCGATTAGCTAGACAATATATCATCGGATTTTCGTTAGTTGTTACTTCTCCGTGGTCTTATCTTTGGTGGGTATCTATGGGGACATTGATTTTATTTAGTGAGTTTAACGTACCCGATCCCCTTTTGCGCTTAGGTATTATTTTCATGTTTCTGACAGGAGTCTTAATTTGGCAATTATTTTTTACAACGTTACTTACTATAATAGGACGAATTCCTAATCCAAAGCTCTTTGTGTGGGTACAAAGAGGAACAGCTATCATTTTATTTGGTTTCGCAGCCTTAATGCTCAATGAAGCTATTCAATCCTTACGAGATATCATTAATCCAAGTTAAAACAAAGTCTAAAATATCTCCATACACGTAACAAATTGCAGCTTTTACCTCTGAAGTACCATGATCAATTGCCTCAATTATTAACAATCCAGTAATAATTACGCCTGATAATGTTATTGCTGCTGATGCAAAAATCGTTCTCGATGATAACGGTTTATATAGGCAAAGTAAGCTCTTGGAGACTCTTGCCTCAACAGGACATATCTTTATTCTTGTCTCTGGTGTGACATCATTCCCACTTTTCCTGAATTATAAAGAAATTATTTCAATCTTCCCTTCTTCGTCGATGGATTCAATTATTAATGGAGAATTTTTTCCACTAACAGCTTCAAGGCCTAGGTGTTCTTTCATTATGGTTAAAAAGTCTAAAGGGTCAATACAAGCTTCTGGTGGTAAAACTCCTTTCTTTGTAATCTTCCCCCTACTCATGAGAACTGCACCTATCGCTACTGGGATTCCTGTCCCTTCTCCCATAGCTTGTCCTTCTGATGCCAATGAAAAGATATAATGATGAGTCTTCCCAGCTTTTTCTCCTTTGACGACAATCTTTATACACCCTCGTTGAAGTCCAAAATTCGTTTCTTTTAATATTCGCTGTCTTTGATTGATAAGATAAGAGATAGAAAATTCCAAGGGTGAAATTATTTTTCCTTTTACCTCAAGAGGATGATCAGCTGTAAGGCCAAGTTTAACTATATCCGTAATTAAGTTGAAGTATTCAGGTGGTAAAACTGTGCCCTTGTTTGTAACCCGTTGAACACCTTTGATGTAATTTGGTAAAGTAATAATTTCTGGATGGGGATACGGATGCACTCGATATTTTCCAAGTTTTAAGAACTCAATTTCTTCCTCTAGTGCTTTTCCGTCATCATTAAAGAAGTGTACATTTTCAAATTTTCCATCAACAAATATTGGGATGTCTATACTCATTGAGTGAATACGATGATAAATCACTCCTCGTCCTTCGACAGGTTCACCCCCATGAGCATGATAAAGATCAATAGAATCCACTTTGTCAAGTAAATGGTCTGCAGCAAATTTTGCTAATAGATTAGTGACACCAGGAGAGCTTCCCATTCCGATTAATGCTATAATATTTGTTTTTTTAGCTTCATCATCCATGGTCAGGACTTCTTTTGTTGCATCAACATCATCATTGATGTCGATATAGTTTCTTCCAGTTTCAATGGCTGACCTTAGAATTAAAGGCCCATATTTGTAAAAAGGTCCAATGCAATTCAAAACGACATCAAAGTCCTTTATTACGTCTCTAAGAGCTTTTGGGTCACTTGCATCAATTTCTCTGATAGAAACTTTACTTGAACCAATCTCTTTTGTAATTTCACTAGCATTTTCACTATCTATGTCACCAATGACCACTTGTGAGAAATCTGGAAAACTTGTGAGAGTCTTGGTCGCTACTCGACCTACAACTCCAGATCCTCCAAGTACAATTATTTTTGTCATCTTCTCCATAATCCTTATAGTGAATCATTAACAAACTGGAAAAGAAGATTAAATTAATAAATCTAAGGATAAGGCTTTAAAATTAATTTTTTCTGTTTTGCTTTTTCTATCCATATTATTGATGTTTGGATGAAATTTTTAACAATATCAGAGTATTACTTAGAGATAAAGACAATATTGAACTTAAATTCTCTAACTTTAGCTTGGAAAAAATTAGGCTCTATTAGAAAAACCATTTAATAATCATTATTAGTAATAATCTAAATGCAGAAAACCATTCATTCTTGTGAAGAGAAATGGAATTAGAAACCATATTTGATAGACATGATGTTCCTCCAGATGTAAAGGAAGCTATTAAAAGATATTTATTAGAACAAAGGCAAATTAAAGAGGCTCAATATGAAATAGGACTGGAATTAAATCAAACTCTCAATTCTATGGGTGATGCAATTCATGTTGTTGGGCCTGATTTGCGATTCATTCTTTCTAACATAGCTTTTAAGGAATGGACCAAAGAACTGGGTTTAAAAGAAGATGTTATAGGTCAGAAAATTACCGAGGTATTCCCTTTCTTATCAGAGAGGGTTATCGACGAATATCACGAAATATTTAGGTCTGGAAAGGCTCTAGTTACTGAGGAACAAACAATAATTAAGGGTAAAGAGTTCATTACCGAAACACGAAAGATACCTATCTTCGATAAAGGAAAGGTCACCCAAATTGTAACTGTTATAAGGAATATTACTGAGTCTCAACAAATAATGAAAGATTTACAGGAGTCTGAGGAAAAATATCGAAATTTGGTTGAACGAGCAAATGATGGCATTGCAATTGTTCAGGACTCATTAATAAAGTATGTTAATCCAAGTTTAGCAAGAATAACTGGTTACACATTCGAGGAGCTATATAACACTCCGATCATGAATTATATTCACCCTGATGTTCTTCCTGAAATTATTGATCGCTATGAACAGCGAATGGCAGGTCACGATGTTCCACCTATTTATGAAACAAAACTAATCCTGAAAAATAAAGCTGTTTTGGAGATTGAAGTCAATGCTGGTTTAATAAATTATAAAGGCAAACCAGCAGACCTCGCGATCATACGTGATATTTCTGAACGAAAAAGGGTTGAGCAGGCGTTACGGGAAAGTGAGGAAAAATATAGAACGATTCTGGAAAACATTGAAGACGGTTACTATGAAGTTGATCTTGCTGGGAATTTTGTTTTCTTTAATGATGCACTTTGTGATCTTTTTGGGTATCCAAAAGATGAAATTTTAGGAATAAGTTATAAGCAGTATTGTGATGAAGAAACCGCTTCAATTGTCTTTAAAACCTTCAATCAAGTTTACAGAACAGGAAATCCTGCAAAAGGGTTCAATTGGGAGATGATTAGAAAAGATGGGATAAAAAAGTTCGTTGAAGCCTCAGTTTCCTTGATAACTAATGCTAAAGGTGAACGCACTGGATTTCGGGGGATTATTCGTGATGTAACCGAGCGGATACAGGTGGAACAAGCATTGCGAGAAAGTGAGGCACGATATCGGAGATTAATTGAACTGTCTCCTGATGCAATTACTCTAACTGATCTCAATTTTAATATCATTGCAGTTAATCAGCAAGCTATCAAGATGAGTGGAGCAAATATCGCTGAAGAATTAATTGGAATAAATGCAATAGACCTGATCTCACCAGAGGATCGTCAGCTTGCTATTGAAAATGCCCAACGGACTCTACAGGGTGAGATGATCTCAAACTATGAGTATAGGTTATTGAAACTAGATGGAATAACATATCCAGCAGAACTAAGTGCAGCTTTAATTACTGATGTAAATGGAGATCCTTTTGGTTTTATCAGTATTGTGAGAGATGTTACAGAGCGAAAGATAGCTGAAATGGAATTGATAGCCAAGAGTAACGCAATAGATTCATCTATCAATGCTATAAACATTTCTGATCTAGATGGAAACCTAACTTATGTTAATACTTCTTTCTTAAACATGTGGGGTTTTTCAAATAGATCAGATGTCATTGGTATGGCTGTAACCGAACTTATGGCCACTCCTGGGATTTTTTTGAATTTAAGGAGGATTCTATTAAAAGAGGGCAGCTGGATGGGCGAGCTAATGGCTAAAAAGAGAGATGGATCTATTTTTCCGATACAGATATCGATAAATTTAATAAAATCCGAATCGGGGCAACCATACAGCCTTCTAGCATCAATAATAGATATAACTGACCGTAGAGAAGCTGAAAAGGCACTAAAAGAGAGCGAACAGAAGTTTAGGGTGATATCCGAACGAACTATGATGGGAGTCTGTATTCTTCAGGACGAGGTAATCAAATATATGAATCAAGCCTTCGCAGATATTTTTGAGTATTCAATTAAAGAGATGCTTAATTGGGGGCCTAATGAATCTGCAAAAGTAATTCATCCCAATGATAGAGCTTTTGTAACAGAACAGGGACGGAAGAAACAGTTAGGAGAAGAAGATATTATAACTAATTATTCTTACAGGGCGATCACAAAGACTGGAACGATTAAATGGGTGGATAATTATTCAAAAACCATTTTGTATTTAGGAAAAAACGCTGTTTTAGTCACTTTGATTGATATTACTGATCGTAAGCGTGCGGAAGAGGCATTAAGAGAGTCAAAAGAAAAGTATCAAATGCTTGTGGAGAAATTACAGGAAGGAGTCCTATTAGAAGATGCACAAGGAGTGTTAACATTTGTAAATCCCAGAACAGCCGAACTTTTAGGTTATAGAGAGGAAGAACTAATAGGAAAACATTGGAGTTACATTGTACCGAAGCAATCTCTAGATGTAGTCAAGAAAGAGACAATGAAACGACCCAAAGGGATAAGTAGCACTTATGAGGTGAGTGTCTTAACCAAGGATGGAAGTCATATCCCAGTAATTGTTACAGCTGCACCTATTATTTCTTCCTCAGGCGAATTCGAAGGTGTATTGACAGTTTTCACGGACATTACAGAGAGAAAGCTTGCAGAGCAAAAATTACATGAAAGTGTAGAGAGATATCGCACGATCTTAGAAACTGTTGAAGAGGGATACTATGAGGTTGATCTTGCAGGCAATTTTACCTTCTTTAATGATTCAATATGTAAAATCTTAGGATATTCGAAGTACGAACTATTAGGTCTCAATTATCGTCATTATATGGACGAGGAAACAGCTAGGAGGGTTTATCAAACCTATAATACCGTTTATCGAACAGGAGAGCCAGCAAGAATATTCGATTTTGGATTTATCAGGAAAAATGGGACAAGAGGGGTCAGTGAGGCGTCTATCTCTCCGATATATGACCCATCAGGGGAAATTAATGGATTTCGTGGTGTTGTTCGTGATGTTACTGAGCGTGCAGAGATGGAAATGGCTTTAGATGAGGAAAGAGAGAAATATCAGATACTTATTGAAAAGTTGGAAGAGGGACTTACAGTAGAAGATCCAGAAGGATTTATTATTTTTGCTAATCCAAAGACACTAGAAACATTAGGTTACACTGAAGAGGAACTTATTGGCAAACATTGGAGTTTTATTGTACCTGAAAACAATCATGAAGAGTCTTATTATGAAACCTCGAAACGTTCTAAAGGTATTAGTAGCATTTATGAAAGTAATTTAATTGCTAAAGATGGAACTATTATTCCAGTTATTGTAACAGCCACACCTATTTTTTCGAATATTGGGGAATTTCAAGGAGTTCTTGTATTATCAACAGACATAACAGATCGAAAACGTGTTGAAGAGGCACTCCAACAGAGTCAGGAAAAATACAGCAATCTCTTCCATTATTCGAATGATGCAATTTTCTTGCACGATTTAGATGGTAATATAATAGATGTTAACCAGAAGACCCTAGCATTGTTTGGGTACACAAAACCAGAGATAATCTCCTTTAAAATCCCAGATTTCCATCCTCCAGAAGCATTAGTAAAATCAAGATGGGCTTTTGATAAGATCTCAAAGGAGGGATTTGTTAATTTTGAAATTGAGTTTAAGAAAAGCAATGGTGAAGTTTTTCCTGCAGAAGTCTCTTCAAGTCTATTTGAAATACGTGGGAAAAAAGTAATTCAAGGAATTGTACGAGATATTACTGAACGAAAACGAGCAGAACAAGCACTACATCAAGTAAAACTCGAAGAGGAACGATATCATGCTATGATGTCGCATTTTATAAATAACGATATGCAAAAGATAATCAATAACGTTGAATTGCTATCACTATTATACGAATCTAAACTCGAACTTAATGTCAATATTGTAAATCAAATCATTTCTATTGCCTCAGGATCGTCAAAAACGATTGATACAGTGAATAAAATCTTTGAAGTACTACAAACTCCCTTTATTTCTCCTCAAAAAGGCAAGAACCTAACCAATACTATTAATGAGGTTATCTCTGGGCAGAAAAGGTTTTCTCACTTGATCAAAATAAACAAAGAACATATCAATGTAATGATACTTGCTGATGCACATTTTAAAGATGCGTTGAATGAAATTTTATCATTCCTTCTGAGTTTCTATCATGAATCAAGTCTCCCAAGGAGTATTATCATTGATGGTTTTTATCTTCCCTCATTTTTCTGTGTTAGTATTAGTGATTGTTGTTCTGAACCATTATCACAGGAAATAATTTCCAAGCTTTCAGGCACTATCACAGATGAGTGGGAAATTATTGGACATAACATTGGTATCGCACTTGCTTCAGTAATCATGCAGCATTTTGGAGGATCTCTTACCATATATGCATCTGATCCCAAAGGAAATGAGTTTCAGTTACTCATTCCACGAAATTTGATTGAAACTGGGATGGAAATCAAGGTAGACTAGATTTTAAAGGTTCTTAGGGTATCTGAAAATCATTGGCCATGGAGGAGGGTAAATAATCTATAAACTTGAACTTATTTTTGAGTTCATTTGATGAAAAGTTAGGGATCGAAACAAGTATCGATATTACAGGATATTATATTCCATCTTTCTTTTGTGTTCACATTAGCGATAGCTCTTCCGAACCATTATCACAAGAAATAGTTTCAAAACTCTCGGGGCAGATAACTGATGAATGGGAAATTATAGGTCATCATGTTGGTATAGCACTTGCTTCAGTAATCATGCAATATTATGGAGGAATACTCAAGATCCGTCCCTCTGATCCAAAAGGAAATATGTTTGAGCTGTGTTTTCCCAAAGAACTTATTTATTCAACAAACAAGTGAAATGCGAAAGTTAAAACAATAGTAAAAAGAAAAAAAGAAGAGGAAAAGATAGTAATAACTGTAATAAGCCATTTGATATTCTTGATATTAGATAAGTCCCTGAGCCATCATTGCTCGGGCAACTTTCATGAAACCTGCGATGTTGGCTCCAGCTACTAGGTTACCAGGGGCCCCATATTTTTCTGCTGCCTCACGAGCATTTTTATGAATATTTACCATGATGCCATGAAGACGTTGGTCAACTTCTTCACGAGTCCATGCTAGGCGTAAACTGTTTTGTGACATCTCTAGTCCTGAAGTAGAAACCCCACCAGCATTTGCAGCCTTAGCTGGACCAAAAGCAACACCAGCGTCTAAGAATAGATTGATTGCATCAATAGTGGAAGGCATATTGCTTCCTTCACCGATTGCGATCACACCATTGTCTATCAATGCCTGCGCATCCTTTGCTTCAATTTCATTCTGAGTTGCTGAAGGAAAAGCGATATCACATTTGATTCCCCAGGGCCTTTTATTTGGATAATATTCTACATTAAATTTTTCAGCATATTCTTTTATTCTTCCCCGGCGAACCTGTTTTAATTCCATGAAGAAATCGAATTTTTCTCCAAATGTTACCCCATCAGGATCGTAAATAAAACCGCTTGAATCTGAGAGTGTAACTACTTTACCACCTAATTGGTTTAGTTTTTCTGTTGTATATTGGGAAACATTGCCAGATCCAGAGACGGTGCAAATTTTATTTTTTATGTCAAGACCTCGGTCTTTAAGCATTTCCTGAACAAAATATACGCAACCATAACCTGTAGCTTCAGGTCTGACTAGGGAGCCGCCATAATCAAGTCCTTTTCCTGTTAATACACCTGCATGGAATTGGTTCATAATTTTTCTATACTGTCCGAACAAATAACCAATTTCACGGCCACCAACACCAATATCTCCTGCTGGAACATCGCAATCAGGGCCAATATGACGGAAAAGCTCCTGCATGAAGCTTTGACAAAATCGCATAACCTCTGAGTCACTTTTGCCTTTCGGATCAAAATCTGATCCACCTTTTCCACCACCCATGGCTAATCCTGTTAGAGAGTTTTTAAAAACTTGTTCAAAGCCTAAGAATTTAATGATTCCAAGATACACACTTGGGTGGAATCTTAATCCTCCTTTATAAGGGCCGATTGCGGAATTAAATTGGACTCGAAAGCCACGATTAACATGAATTTCGCCTTGATCGTCCTGCCATGGAACTCTGAACATAAGTTGTCTTTCAGGCTCAACAATTCGTTCTAGCATCTTTTGTTTCCGTAACTCGGGATGTCTCTCGATTGCAGGCTCTAAAGATTCTAACACCTCTTTTACTGCTTGATGGAATTCTTTCTCACCAGTATTCTTTTCAACAACCCAATCATAAACTTCGTCAATATATGTCATTTTGAAACCCTTTCTTTTCTTTCTGCATTCTTTCTAAGGTTTACGGTAAATTTTAAGACTAAAGCCAGTATCAGACTATATTTCCTATTATCTGCTAAGACCGATCAATTAAAGCTCATCTTTTAACCCCATTGGAAGAGAATTCATCTTTTTTTTTTCAATTGCAAAAAATACTCTTGGCAAGTAAAAAATCATTTTTAGGAAGCTTTAGGTAAAGTATGGAGTTTTTGACAAAATTTTGGAACGATTTGCAGAGTTCAAAAAAATTTTAATAAAAATTTTAAAACATGCCTGTATTCAGAGTTGATTTAAGAAAAAAGTATAGCTCGCTACTTTTTAATATATATGTACTTATAGTTTCTCATCCTTTTTTCTTCAGCAAAACTTTTACAAAGAACTTTTCACAGAAATTTACTGAGAAAGAATGACTAGTTCAACACTACAACACATTGTTGAGGAAGATGATCTTGGTCTAGATTATAAACCAAAATATCGTGTTTTTCATGATTTGATGACAAAAAGGATTAATAAAGTGCTTCTTGTCTCCAGTTATTATGATAACTTTATTTTGGAAGAGGATGGGCGACTTTCAGATCAAATTTTCGAAGAATTCCATAATTTAAATCTTCGAACTTTACCAAGCATTACTAGAGTCACCTCGGCTCAAGAAGCGTTAAAATCCGTGAAAGATAAAGATTTTGACTTGGTAATAACCATGAGGCGCTTGGGAGACATTGATGCGTTTGCTTTGGGACGTCAGATTAAAGAAATTCGGAATATTCCTGTAATTTTACTGTTGAATAATACAGGAATCATTCCATATCTACCAGAACCATCAAAACGTCAAGGCATAGATAGAATTTTTTTGTGGAATGGTGATTCAACAGTCTTTGTGGCTATCATTAAGCACTTAGAAGATAAACTCAATGTTGCCCATGATACTGAAGTTGGCCTTGTAAGGGTGATTATTGTTGTTGAGGATTCTATTAGATACTTTTCTCTCTTCTTACCTTTAATCTACAGCGAGCTAATGAAACAAACACATCGATTGATTTCAGCAGGAATAAATGATTTTTACAATTTACTTCAGATGAGAGCAAGGCCAAAGATCCTTTTGGCTGAAACCTATGAAGAAGCCATGGAATATTATCGAACTTATCAAAAATACGTGATTGGTGTCATTTCTGATGTTCGATTCATGAAAGAAGGCAAAATAGACAAAGAAGCCGGAATAAAATTCATCAAAGAGGTAAAAACCAATAATATCACCCTTCCTACAGCTTTGCAATCTCGTGAATTGGAGAATAAGAAGTATGCTAAAGAATTGGGGTCTTATTTCATTTACAAAAAATCCCACCGTCTTCTCCAAAGTTTACGGCAATTTATGTTAAGATATTTAGGTTTTGGTGACTTTATTTTTCGACTTACTGATGGTACAGTAGTTGGGAGAGCTCGAAACATTATGGAGTTATATCAAGCAATTTCTGTGGTACCCAATGAATCATTAATATATCATGGGTCAAACGATCATTTCTCTGGCTGGTTAATGAACCGTGCAGAATTTGCTATAGCGCAAAAGATCAAACCAGTTAAAGTTACCGATTTTTCAGCAGATGGTCTGCGGCAATTCTTGTTAGAGTCAATCAATGCTATACTTGTTGAAAAATCAGGTGGAGTTGTACATGATTGGGATCGGGAGAGTCACCATCCTGCAATAAGGTTCACTCGATTAAGGCCAGGATCATTGGGTGGAAAGGGTCGGGGTATTGCATTCCTCCAATTTCTCCTCAATACTTTTCTTCTTGCTGATGAGCTTTCACAGGATGTAGATATCCGTATCCCCAAGACCTTTGTAATTGGAACAAGTGAATTCGATCATTTCATGCAAGCGAACGAAAACCTTTACGATTTAGCTCTCTCTGATATTCCTGATAAAGATATCAAAAAAAGCTTTTTAAAAGCAGAAATTTCATCTGATCTTAAGGATGATCTAAGATATATCTTGAAGAATCTCACAGGCCCGTTATCTGTACGATCCTCGAGCTTATTAGAAGACTCTCAGTATCAACCATTTGCAGGAATCTTTGAAACCTATTTCTTACCTAATAACCAAGATATGGATACAAGAGTCAGATTGCTGTGTGACGCTATTAAACTAGTTTTTTCTTCTTCCTTTTTAAAGAAAGCAAAAAGTTACGCCGAATCCACGGATCAATCTGTCGAAGAATCAAAAATGGCTGTTGTAATTCAACAGGTAGTTGGAAGAGAACATCCTAACAAGCTATCTTACCCTAGTTTTTCTGGAGTAGCATCTTCATATAATTATTATCCAATATCGTATATGAAACCTACAGACAGAATTGCATTCCTAGCAATTGGTCTTGGTAAGACTGTTGTAGATGGAGGATTAACTCATCGGTTTTGTCCAAAATATCCTGAAATTAGTTTTTACTCAACTCATGACCAATTACTCAAAAATAGTCAAAAAGATTTCTTTGCTATAGATCTGGCATCAGATTCAGCTGCTATTACTGAGGGAGAAGAATCTTTCCTCTTAAAAACTAGCATCTCCGAGGCAAACAAAAATATATTATCGAGAGTTGCGGATACTTATGATTACAACGATCAAGTGCTTAAAACTGGGTACATGGGCGAGGGGGCTCCTGTTATAACCTTTAGCAATCAATTGAAATATGGAACAGTTCCTTTTGCCAAAACAATATCCAAAATACTAGAACTCGGAGAGAAAGCAATGGGGAGTAGTGTGGAAATTGAATTTGCTGGGAATTTTCAACAGCCCTCTGGGAAACGAACTACATTTTACCTTTTACAGATTAGGCCATTCGTTGAACAAAATGAGTTATTGAGTGAAGAGTATGCTACAATCCCCAAGAATGACATGATTGCATTTTCGTCACAGATCTCGGGTAACCGTATCATTAAAGATATTTACGATATAGTTTATGTAAAACCTGAATCCTTTGACAAATTAAAGACAAGAGTTATGGTTAAAGAAGTAGATAAAATAAACCAAAAGTTGCGAAATCAAGGGATCCATTACATTCTTTTGGGTTTTGGTCGTTGGGGAACTTTCGATCGTTTTTTAGGAATTCCTGTGAAGTGGAACAATATCTCTGCAGCCCAAGTAATCATTGAGACTGGTTTGGAAGATTTTCATGTTGAACATTCACAGGGAAGTCATTTCTTTCAAAATATAACCACTGCGAATATTGGTTATTTTTTCATAAAATACAATTCAAAGAAAGACTTCATTGATTGGAATTGGCTGAAAAACCAGAGAAAATATGGTACAGAAACTAAATACATTCGCCATATTCGAACAGAAAAACCTCTTCTAGTTGTGATTGACGGACGGAGGAGAGAAGGAATGATAGTAAAACCTGGATGGAAATACGAAGAATCAGAATAATTGGCTGAAATAATTTCGATTGAGGTAATAAAAGCAAGTTCTAGGGGGAAAATTAAGACATAAAATAGAAAGATTTAAAATAACTGTTTGATTGGCTTTTGTTGAGGTAGATGCCTTGGAATTTATAGCGCTTTAAACGAAAATGACTCTTTATTGATTTTTAACAAGGCACTATCAGATCTATCAAACTCTTTTTATTTGCAATTACTTTTACATCTATCTCAAACCTTTCACAAACTGAATAGAATTACTATCATTCAGATTAAGGAGTTATTAATACATTGAACAAAGATTCTCTCTACGTTACACCTGAGATGGCTAAAGTATTACGTCATTTAAACAAAAATAGCTCAATGACAATAGATGAATTGGCTGCAGATATCGGAATACCTCATGTTAAAGCAGAGCAAATAACCTCCCGATTAAGCCAAGAAAATCTAGCAGAAAGAGAGGTAAAAACAATAGCTCGTGCTGTTGTTACAAAAGAAGGTCAAAACGTACTCAAAAACGGATTACCTGAGAATCTCATTTTAGATGTATTGAAAAATAACCCTAATGGAATTTCAATAACTAAACTTTCTTCTATTCTGAGTTTAACAAAGAAAGCAATTAATGCAGGAATTGGAAATTTAAGAAACACTGGAATTATTAGGATTGATAAAGGGACTCTTATTCCTGTTGAATCAGTAACCAGAATGAATCAAGAATTAGAAAGCACTTTAGAAATATTGGCTAAAAATCCCTTATCTTCTGTTTCCAAGGAACAATTAACAGCACTTTCGAATAGAGGTTTTATTGAATTAAAAGAACGTCAACAGACAATTATAAAAATAACTGAGACTGGATCCAAAACTTTATCCACGATTCAAATTGTTAAACCTGTATCACGCTTGACACCAGAACAAATACGGTCTGGAGAATGGCGAAACCTTCAATTAAAAAGCTATAATATAACTAGTCGACCCAAAACATTCCCAATAGGCAGGAAACATCCTTATCTCATGTTCTTAGATGAGGTGAAACAAAAATTAGTGGGATTGGGCTTTACTGAAATGAGAGGGCCTTTAGTTGAGAGTGAGTTCTGGAATTTTGATGCATTATTTCAAGCCCAAGATCATTCTGCACGGGAATGGTCTGATGTTTATACATTAAAACATCCAACTCATGGAACCCTGCCCAAAGATCAGAATATAGTGAAAAATGTTCAGCATATTCATGAAACAGGTGAACCTGTTGGTTCACGAGGTTGGCGATACAGATGGGATCCACAAAAAGCTGCAAGGCTTATATTAAGACCTCAGGGAACAGCAGTTAGTGCTAGGACATTATACAACCTTAAAATTCCAGCTAAATACTTTTGTATAGCTCGATGTTATAGACCTGATTCCGTAGATGCGGTTCACTTATCTGAGTTCAATCAGCTTGAAGGTATTTCCTGTGATCCTTCTATTACTTTTAGAACCCTTCTAGGCCTTCTAAAAACTTTTGCCGTTGAAATTGCTGGAGCTACAAAGGTTCGATTCAAACCTGATTATTATCCGTTTACTAGCCCCTCTGCTGAGCTCAGTGCTTATCATCCCGACCTTGGGTATATTGAATTTGGTGGTTCTGGGATCTTTCGTCCAGAAGTGACAGCTCCTTTCGGTATCTCTGAGCCTGTTATTGCTTGGGGTCTTGGAGTAGATCGTCTATATATGGTAAAACGAGGAATTAACGATATTCGTGAACTCTTTACGCATAACCTGAAGTGGTTACGCACAGTTCCTTTAACCTAAAGGTGAAACAGATGGTTGCTTTCAAAATTTCTTATTTCGATGTCATTGAATTACTAAATCTCCCCGATGATACTTCGATCGAAGAATTAGATCATCTCTTTAGCTTTGCTAAATCTGAGATAGAAGAACATGATTTAGCTGATGAGGGCTACATAAAAGTTGACTGTAAAACTTCTAATCGACCTGACATCTGGGGTGTAGAAGGACTTGTTAGAGAGATTACTGGTGCAATAGGTTTACAAGAAGGATTACCTGAGATTTCTGCAGAACCTAGTGGTTTTGTAATAGAAGTTGATCCTGAAATTAAATCCATTCGTCCTTACATAGCTTGTTCTTTAATTAGAGGAGTAAAGTTTTCCGATTTTCTTATTAAACAGTTGATCCAATTACAAGAGAAAGTTGATTTTTCATATGGACGGCGCCGCCGACGTTCATCTATTGGAATTTATAATGTCCATAAGTTAAAAAGCCCAATTTTTTATGGTCTCACCCCACGATCATCATCATTTTATCCTCTTGGATACAATGAAGAAATGACTTTAGCTGAAATCTTAACAAGACACGAAAAAGGCATAGAATATGGTCATATCTTACCTTCAGAAGGTGATCTACCAATTCTGCGCGATGCTAACGGGGTTGTTCTTTCTATGCCACCTATTATCAATAGTAACGACGTTGGACGCGTAAATGAAGAAACAACCGATGTTTTGGTAGAAGTTACAGGGACAAACCTTGAAGTTGTTAAAGTTGTCAATACCTTAATTACTCAAGCATTAAGAGACCGTGGAGGGAAAGTTTTTAGTGTTGAGATTCACTACCCCAAGAATCATGGAGATGCCCCTGAAACGTTAGTTACCCCTGAAACGGAACCATTCGAAATATTAGTAAACCCTAAAGATATTCAAAATTATTTGGGTCTCAAATTATCTGTGGATGACATCATCAAATTACTGAGAAAGAGAAGATTTGAAGCTATCAAGAAAAAAGGATCACTAATTGTAAGATATCCTCCTTATCGTGTTGATTTATTACATTGGGTTGATGTAGCAGAGGAAGTAGCAATTGCATATGATTATATGAATATTGATCCAGAGGAGTCAAAAGTGCCAACAATAGGAGGAATTTCTCCTAGAACTGAGAGTGAGAATTATGTTCGTGAAATACTAACTGGCTGCTCACTACAGGAAGTCCTTAATTTTAGTCTTACTGATCCCACAAAATTATCCACATTAATGGGGTACGATAGTGAAGTTCTAAGCTCCTGTGTTCAAGTTGCAAATCCAGTGAGTCTAACCTATTCAATTATGAGGGATCGACTGTTTCCTGGATTACTTGACTTTCTCTCTCAAAATACTCACAATGAATATCCACAATATCTTTTTGAAGTTGGAGAAGTTGTTAAAATAGAGAATGATGTTGTTAAGACTATTACAAAGGCAGCAATCGTTTTAACTGGTGCTGATGTATCTTTTGAGTATTGCCACAGCATTCTAGAAACATTAATTCAGAGTTTAGGGACTACTTATATACTTGAGGCGATAGATTCAGCTGAATTCATTTCAGGGAGAGCTGCAAAAATCATTATTGATAATAAAGAGGTAGGTACAATTGGCGAAGTATCCCCAGCAATACTTGAGAATTGGGAAGTATTTTTACCATCAGCTTCCTTCGAAATTGATTTATCGTTAATCCCCACACTAACTTTACCACCAATAATTACATTTGAACCATAAAAGTAAGTGAGTTCTTCTTTTTCTACCAAGAAATTCTGGATCAATTTCAGAAAATATTTTCTCATTTCCCTCATGCACACGCATAAATAGGAGCGATGCCCTATATTATATGAAAACCTTAATTGTGATGAGAAATGGATGTATATAAGTTAGATGAAAAATTTAAGGTTTGGAGAAATATCAAGTTCTATTTTCCTTATAGTGAATTAACTACTCAACCTAAGTGGAGAGTAGCCATCCTCTCCTGCATGGATTGTCGAATTGTGTCCAGTATTTTTGGGATTGAAGATCCAGGAGAAGCAATTATCATTCGAACCGCAGGAGCTCTACTGACATTTGATAGTCTCCGTTCATTATTGATTGCTATTTTTGATTTAAATGTAAATCTTATTGCAGTTGTCGGTCATACAGACTGTGGAGGGAATATGACTAAGGATCAGATGGTTAGATTATTATCTAAGATATCTAAAAGAACTGGAATACCTGATAGGGAAGTTTTGCGTATTTTGGGCTCTGAGGATCCCTCTGACGCATTTTTAGGCTTCAGTGATGTTGAAATTCAGATACGTCAGACTGTTAAATCCATTCAAGAGCATCCACTTATTTCTCCAGCTGGAGTGAAAGTAGTGGGTTACATTTATAACACATTGACTGGAGAATTAACAAAATTGGAACCAAGAAAAGGGTAAGGGTACAAACTAATTTGCTATCAGAAATAGTAATTTCAAGAGGGCAATTATTTATTGGATTTAGTATTAAAGCTTTAAAAGAAGTAGAAAAAGTTCTTGTTTATCGGGTAGCGATTCTAACCACTGGTAAGTCAAATCTGAAGATATCTGGTTGATTAATTCCTCAACTTGATTCATTATATTATTTGTAGAGGTGATATTTCCTGTTTTAATTGTTAATAGAAGTCGTGCTTGAATTGTTGATGGCTCTAAGATTGAGACAAACAAATCTAGATTTCTTACTAGAAAATAAGGATCCAAAGTTAAATCCGCTGTGACAAGATTAAAAAGATGAGGAAATCTGTTAAGAGTTAATTTAAAAAAATCCTCTATCCAATATGAAAATTTATCAGGATATTGCTTTCTTATCTCTTCTAAAAAGGGCTGGAAACGAGAAGAGATTTCAATCGCTAACACAGATTCTACTCCTTGTTCTAACATATAAAGAGAGAATCCACCAGCACTGGCGCCAATATCTAAGCACTTATCTTTGATGCTAAAGGGAATTGAAGTTTTTGAAGTTAAGAACTTGAATTTACGATAACCAAAAGGTTTCTTGTAATTTTCTAAAGAAGAACTCTCAATATCTAACAGATCAGTATCCTTTACTCGATATCCAGGTTTTTGTACTAACTTACCATTAATTTCTACACCAATCTCACGGATAAATTGAATAGCTTTCGACTTGGAAGGTAAAAGTCCCTGTTTCTGAAAAAGCCATTCATCTAAACGCATTCTCACTCACAAAAATTGTTTGAATGAAGAGAGTTAATCTTTTTCCTTCTTTGATTTAAATCGCCAGGATTTATCTCCCTGCTTTTTTTTCTCTCTAAATCGTTTTTCTTCACGAAGAATACGTCTGACTCCCTTTCCTTTTCGGGGCATATGGGTACCTCTCCTTAATATATGATTTTTTCAGGTGTTATTCTTCCTTTGAATTAGAATGAACAATTTTCTCTTTCATGCGACGTTTAGTGTCTTTTATTTGTTCGACAACTTCCTTATTGATCTTATGTTTTTTTACTGGTGGAGAAAAACGTTTTTTCTCAAATTTCATTATCATCCTCAGTTATTTGTATGAATAGACTCCTTAAAAATTTTCATACATTGTAAAGTTCTCATTTTCGAATAACTCTCTCTCTTTTGTATTTATATGGTTCATCCATTAATCAAGATTGTATGTCATCAACTAAGACTCCTCAAAAAAATAGCTCAAAAAAATCGTCAACTGAAGAACTGAGTTACTTGGAAAAAAAATTCGGTCGGGAACCAAAAATTTCACCTGAAGAACTCGCACAAATGAGATGGAACTGGCATTAATTTTTCCAGTTAAGACTCTGTTGTTATTTCTAAGTAATCAGTTTGAATAACCCCACTTTCTTTTTTCTCAACTAAAGAGGGCGATATTCAAAGTTTAGTCTTGAATATCTTTTACATCAACCAAATTGATCAAAAAATCGTCTAATGATTTAGAATAATAATCCAAGAGGGAGAAAAAGAGAAAGATATTTATTCTGGGGGGAAATTACCTAATAATACACTGATAAGATCGCTAGTAAATGATTATTTTTATGAGATGACAAAGAGTGTCGTATGGTAAAGACTTGGCTGAATATGGGGTGGAATACGCCCAACTAAAAGGAGTAGACTATGCAGAAGCCCGATTAATCAATGGCCAAAGAACATTTCTATTCTTACGAAATGGTATGTTAGTGTCTGGAACTCATCGACCTTGGTTAGGGATTGGATATCGAGTTCTACAAAATGGTGGACTCGCATTTGTGTCCATTGACGAACTGTCCAGAAAAATAGTAAAGGACGTAATTAACATCGGAGTCAAAATGGTGAAAAACTCTAATCCTAAAGAAAAGATTGATTTTGGTGAACCAGTTTCAAATCAAGCGAAATGGGCTGTTTCTGTGAAAGAAAAACTAAATGATGTGGATACAGATACAATAACTGAGCTCTTGCAGGAAATGGATAAAAGAGCTGAAGATCATGGAATCAACACCCGAGTAGCCATTTTTGAAGCACAAGATTATGAAAAGTACCTTGTGACTTCAGAAGGGACTCGAATAGAATCGGAATCATCTATGCTTAAATATTATGGAATTTTAACAGCTAAAGGATTACTTGATTCCGAACAACGCCGGGTGGATTTAACCAGGAGTACAGGATGGGAAGGGACAAAATCATGGATTGATCAGTTTGAAGTCGAATGTACCAACCTAGCTAAAGTTGCAGCTCAAGAAGATAACACCATTAAAGGAAAAGTAGATTTTGTTGTAGGTCCCGAAGTAGTCGGTATTATTTGTCATGAGAACTGCGGTCATCCTAGCGAAGGCGATCGAATCATGGGTCGTGAAGGCGCACAAGCAGGTGAGTCTTTCTGGAGGGATTTATCTTTAGGCGAATCACGAGTAGGATCTGAACATGTGACCATTGTAGAAGATCCAACAATCCCTGGGACAGGAGGGTATTATGAGTACGATGATGAAGGTGTTAAAGCACGTGAACGTATTTTAATCAAAGAAGGGATTATCAATGAACCCTTACTTAATCGAGAATATGGTGTAAAGTTCGGTTTAGGGTCAAATGGGGCATCAAGGTCAGCAAACTTTAATCGTGAACCAATTATTCGTATGGCTAATACTTATATGAAACCAGGTGACTTTGCTGATATTGAGGAATTAGTAGAAGACGTGAAACACGGAATATACATGCTCTCATTCACAGAATGGAATATTGATGATAGACGATATCAATCGAAATATGTAGGTTTTGAATGTTATGAAATTAAGAATGGGGTAGTGACCGAGACCATGGTACGGCGTCCAGTCATGGAACTAACATCTATAGGTCTGTTTTCTTCAATTGATGGAGTTACTAAAGATCTTGTATTTGATTTTCCAGCTATCTGCGGAAAAAGTGATCCAAGTCAAGGAGTACCTGTATATGCTGGCGGGGGTTGCATTCGTATGCGAGATATTAGACTTGGTTGAGGTGTAATAAACATGTCAGAACAGATAAAATCTTATGTTGACTTTTCTGTCGAAATTGGACAAAAATGTAATGTTGATCTTATTATTGCTCGGGGTGTATCAAACATAGAAAATCAAATCAGATTTTCACAAAATAAAATTGATATTAATAAGCAATGGTACTCAAATATCATAGAACTGGCGGTAGTCGTTGATGAAAATCGTGTATCAACGAGTGAGTTTTCCCCCACCTCAAATGAGAACGTTAAGGACCAGGTAGAAGCAACAGTCAAGTTCACAAAAAAAATGGCTGCAAGTCCTTTCTTCCAAGGCGTAGAGAAAACAATCTCAAATTATCCCAAACAAGACTGGCTTACTGACCCAAAAATTAAGGACTATCGTGAAAAAGCTCCAAATGATATTAATACATGTATTAATGCAGCAATTGAAGCGGGGGCTGTTAGAGTAGCTGGATCATATCTTTTTGGAGAGAAAAGGGTATATTTAAAAAGCTCAGCCGGGCCTAACGGTAGTTACACTGGAACTTATTATAATCTCACACTTAGAGCGTTTCAAGAGGATCTAGATGCGTCTGGTCAAGGTCTAGCTTCTGGTCGAATACCTTCTAGTGCAGAGAAGGAATTCCTTAAGGCAGGAGAACGAGCTGGACATTTTTCAAAGCTTCACCAAGGAGCAAAGCAAGCAAAAAGGGGAACATATGATGTTATTATGACCCCCGCAGTTGCCGCAGATCTAGTGGGGAAGATTCCAGGAATGGCAAATCCCCTAATGATCATGATGGGTCGAAGTGCTCTGGGAGATAAAATGGGAGAAAAATTAGCCCCTGATTACGTCTCAGTTGAAGATAACGGATTGCAACCAGATGGATTACGATCATCTCCCTTTGATTTCGAAGGGACACCCCGCCAAACTACTCCTATTTTTAAAAAAGGAGTATTAGTCAACTTCATTCACAACACCTCAACAGCCAAAATGGCTGGTGGAAGTAGTACAGGTAATGGAGAGTTAGCTGGTTTCATGGGTGGAAGTAAATTCATGGGTCCTTCTCCTACTAACATTGTTTTTAATAATGGGGATCATTCCTTTGAAGAACTCCTAGAGGGATCAAATCCAACCATTCTTGTTACATGTAACTGGTACACTCGATTCACTAGTGCGATCTCGACCGAGTATAGTACAATTCCAAGAGATGCTGCTTTTATTATTAAAGATGGGGAAATTGGGCAGCCAATAAAGAACTTTCGTATTAGTGATAATTTATTACGGCATTTTGCAAACATTGAGGCAATGGGGAATGATCGTGTACAAGTAATGTGGTGGGAAATCATGTTTCCTACTTGGGTTCCCACAGTTCGCGTTAAAGATTGTCGGATCACTACAGCTACCCAGTAATTTGTTCCCCAATTTTAGCGTAAGGAAAAATTTAATTGAGGATAAGTCTGAAAGTTCCTCGTTCTCTACTAATTTGGCCATTGATTTACACCCTGATAATATTAAAAGAAATCTCAATACTCTAGTGGCAGATATGGAAGACATTTAAAAATGTCAGAAAGTTATTGAGAGTATTTGAGTAATATTCCCCAAAAATTTCTCAACTTGACAAAAGAATAAGCTTTAAACAGCTTAAGTGATCTATTGACAGGCTTTCTTACTGACTGTACTTGGAGACTAATAATCCTTCAAGTAATTGCTTCTCTACATTATTACGAGGGAGACATTCAGCGATAGCTTGACAGAATTGCCAAAAATTTGTATCCAGAATATTCTCTGAAGATGAAAGCAGAGTTTCAAGTTGTTTTTCATTACCTTCATTCCAAGCAATAATTGACTGATGCATAATATTGACAAGAGATGTTTCATCAAGATTAATTTTACGTCGATTTAAAGCATCTAGTACTTTAATCTTAGATCCTCTTTTCTCAATTAATCCTTCTTTTAAGAAAGTGGTAAATTCTACACCACACGCTTGAACAAGTTTCTGAACCTCACCAAAATCAACAGTAGAATCTTGAAATGTCCATCGAAAAGCGAGATAGAACTGGGATATCTTATCAATGGAAATTAATCTTTGGTTCTGCAAAAGATTATTGACTAAGAAATTGGTTGAAATCGAACGAATATATGCTAATTGATCTTGGAAAGAGATACTTTCTCCAGAATATCGTTCTATCTGGCGATATTTACTTAAAACTTCCATTGCTGGTCCAATGGCTGAAATAAAAAAATCCCCACCTCGAATCCCATCGTTCCAGAATCTTTGTAATCGTTTTTGGGTATGATATTCGACTTCTTGTTGGATTTCATGGAAATAACCGATTTCTCGTTGAGAATACTTCCTACAAACAAGATAAATGGAAGAGGCAAGGGCTGCAGAGGTCTTTGCTCTAAGACGTGTTTTCATCTCTGTTTGAATAGGCCATGAAGCGGTAACAACAAATCCAGCTTGGATTAAAGCCTTCAACATTGTTTCCCAGCCCTCAGATGATTTATGAGCATATACAATAAGAGCAATCCCATCAGGTTTTAAGACTCTATATATCTCTCGGAAAGATCTACCAATCATTTCTTCAAAGAATGCTTTTGGATTATCTTGTCTTCCTTTATTAGCAACAATTTCTTTTGATTTTGGAGTGAGGGGAGTAGCAAAGAGATCAGGGAATAAATCACCAATAACTCTCTTAAACCAGACATAAAAAAAGTCTGAGAGATCTGAATAAGGAACATTGTCGAAATAAGGCGGATCAGTCAGAACTGCGTCAAAAAATTCGTTCGAGAAGGGAAGGTTGGTAGCTGAGGCTTGACTTACAGTCGAAGTTGTGGTAGATCTCCACCGATTATTCTTTAAAAATCTAATAACCCAATCTGTCTGATGTAACCAATCACCATTGGCACCAGAAAACACATTCAATTCAGCATAATCCCAAGCCATAGGAAGCGCAGTTCGGCCGAATACATGCTCAATTTTCTCCCCATACGCATTATAAACCACTAAGTTAGCATTCTTATCCGCTAGTCGCCCTAAAATTATGGATAAATATGCCAAGATGATATCGGAAAGTTTGATAGGGTGAGGAGTCGTATCTATTGAATCTTGGTACTCTTGGGCAATGATTTGGTAGTCTCTTTTTATTTGTTCTAAAAATGTTACAAGTGCTAATTGTTGACGAGAATTGAATAAATCTCGCCATTTGGTCATTCCATATTGACGAACTCCAAAACCTAAGGCCCCAATAGGAGGTAATTCTTCATCTGGCAATAATGAATCGATATGCTCAAATTTTGAAACTTTTTTCATGAGAAATTCATGTGCTTCAGTAAAGATCTGATTATCTTTTGCATCAGCGGCCCGATAACGCTTTTTTGGTTTTTTTGGGGAACGTAAAATGACCACGGTCATTTTATGGTACATTTTTCCTTGTTGTGCTAACTCCCGTATTTTTTCTGCATTTATCACTTGATTACAGAATAAACATCTTGCCTTAGCACGGGATATAGTACCAACAGAAGGATCAATGGCAATATTGTGATTCTCTTGAATCTCAAAAGAAATAGTCTTTAAATCCTTGTTTATAATTGGTTTATAGGCAATCTGTCGCGTCTTAGTTCTAGCAAGCCAGAAATGTTTGATTAAAGGCATCTCTGATTGACAAGTCGGATTGGGACAACGAATGGTACGCGCCCATAAGTAACCAATTGGAATACTTCCATCAGGATCATTTGGATAGAAATGACCGATTTCTTGCTTCACTTCATTAAAGACATGTGTTGACCATCTTTTGACAGCAGAGGCAAGATTTACTCTAGTAACCTTTTGTGGCCATTCTACCGTTGCTTTACTGATAAATACTGCTAAAGGGTTTAAGTCACTAGCATAGGTTTCACAACCTAGCCTGAGGGCTTCGAGGGGGATGGAACCACCGCCAGAAAATGGATCAAGGACTTTTGGTACGTTATCATGCCACTGTTTCTGAATGAATTCCTGAGCTTGGTATATGGGAGCACTAAGATTAAATTTTACAGTATTCCAAGGAACAATCTCTTTAATTAAAGAGATAATTTCATTTTTTCTATTCGAACTGGATGGAAGATCAATTAAGGCTGCAAATGTAGTCGCTCGTGAGGCAGCTAGCGGACGTCGCGCCCACCATAAGTGTAACGTACTCGGATGACCATGACGTACACTTTTTTCATGGGTAGATGCTTTTGATATCTCTGTTAATGGGAGATTCCATTCAATTACCCTTTTCCTCAAACTAAAGCATCTCACGAAGCTATTATCAATCTATTTTCATTCTAAAGATACAAACGAAATACTTTTGGGTTTATGATCCAAGAAAACACCTAATATAAGCAAAATAGAGTTTGAACTTAGAGTTTTTCGCATAGAAAAAAGAACAAATGTTCTGAAGGAGAAAAATAGAGAAACTCCTTTCTATTAGAAGTAACTCTAGCTGAATAATTACTCTTGTTTCTTGAAAAATCGTGAAGTAGCTGCTTGGATTGCGTCGTTTCTAATTAATAAGGTTTTGATTTCTTCAATGAGAGATGATTCCAATTCCTTTTGGCGTATCAGAAATCTCTTTCGATATTCTTTCAGGAAGTCATCAGCTACACTCTTATCCCAGCCAAATTCTTTACGAACTTCTCCATACAGTTGATATCCAAGAGTTGAGCGTTCCACCCAGCGATCCAAATAATAATAATCCTTGGAGAAAACAAAAACTTGAGGAACTTTCTCTCCCCCATTAATACGATCAACTAAGAAGGGATAATCATCTTTGTTGAAAATTTTAATGTTGATATTAGGATTGTGTTCACCTAACTTAACAAAAACAGGGACATTAGTTTTAGAATCCCAACACCAAGTAGTAGCTACCACCAGAAGATTAATGGGATAAGCTAATTCTATATAGAAATCTTCAGGAGAAAACTTCTTTTCAAGCCTACGATAATATAACCTAAATCGTTCTTGCTCGTCCTCTGTACCTGATTTCACGAAATCATCAAAAGAGGCACCAGTTTGATAGAATACTTCGGTTATTCGTTCCAACACTATCTAGAACCTTCTGAGAGGCGATTAATAAATGAACATTATTCTCTAAGAGCTTCCTTAACTTTATTTAAGAGCGCCTTTTCAGGAACAGCACCAACGACACTCCACTTAGGATACCTAAGAATTTCACCATCGTCCTCCTCCTCAATCCAGTCGTCATTGATGATTGTTTTTGGAACTCCCTGCACTTGATATTGCATAGATAAGTCCTGAAACTCAGTTGCTTCAATCATATCAGCAGTAATATTCTCATTTAATATGGCAAATTTAAATGCGTTCAACACAGCCCTTGGACAGTAAGGACAAGTTGGAGTTACAAAAACTTGCAAGTGAATGGATTGATCAATTTTCTTAATCTCTTCAACAAGTTCAGGTTCTAATTCGACCCCTTTGTCGGAACCAGACATAATTATGCTCTCAATCAGGCTACCAAATTCATAACCAGAAGGGATACCAAAAAACCTGATCATACCCTTTCCTTTCCCTTCAATAGCAATTGCAGGATGCCGTTCGATTTTCCACTTCTGGGCTTTTTCACTATCGAGAGTACATTCACAATGATCAAGTGTAATTTTATCAGATTGATTTGCGATTTGTTCTGCTAAATCAAGAGTTTCATTACATAATAGACAATGATGTTTGTTTGTAAACATGTGAAGCGTTACCTGTGAGGTCAATCCGTCAAACATTTGGCGGACCTCATTCAAAATTTTCTCTTCGATTCGTACTTTACCTTCAGACATATAATATCCTCCGTAATTGCCTAATTCATTAGTTTTGGTACTTCTTTATAAATATTGCGTTTTTTGAATATTCCAAAACTCATATATATGATTTGATATATATTCCATTTGTGAAAGAAATGACCGCGGATCAAGAATTAAACTTGGTAAAGGGTGAAAATAACTCTCTAAATCTTCAAGCTGAGTTGTGTCAGTCATTAACTCACCCATTCAGATTAAAAATTCTTCAATTACTTCAAGATGGGGAAAAAAATGTCTCAGACATAAAATCTATAACTAGAAAACCTCAACCATACATTTCACAACATCTCCGAGTGTTAAGAGACAAAGGAGCAGTAACAACACGCAGGGAGGCAAATGAAGTATATTATTCATTAGCTGATCCAAGGATCCTCGAAATCTGTACACTAGTGGCGGATCTTATCGCAAAAAAGTTAGAAAATCAAAAATAATTTACCATATGAATCACAATAAGAAAAAAATAATTTTGATTACGAGGAAAACAAACGAAATTCTTTAATTAGTTGAAAAGAAACTCTAACAAAATACCACAAAATTACCAATGAGAATTCTCTGGGACAGAAGCGAGATGTCTTACAGTAAATCCATAGAAAACGATGCAAAACCGTACAAAATTCTTATAGGGGTAGTTTGGACAACATTTGATGACATCAGGGGAGGAATGCCCGAAGTTTGGACTCCCAAAACGTTATCAGACGAGCTATTATTTAGTATCTCTCTGAGAGGGATGTCTGTTTTTTCTAGTCGGCCAGATCATATCTCTTATTCGAAAATGCCTGCAAGTATTCCGTTTCCAGAACATGAGTTATATTCACTGTGCACTATGCTTTATGAAACGTCAGAAACAAATCGAGGCGGTTTTAGCATCAATTTAGTATCAATCTTACTTCCCCAAGTTATAATGGAGATGGCTTGGATAGATTTACGTCAAATTCAGGCTGTTTTTACCAAATTTTTTGAATATTATCAAGGGGAGCCAATTCTACATAAAAAAACATTAATAGAAGAAATTGCTCACGAAACAGACCTGATTCTACGACGGAAGCTTAAAGTGATTAATGAAGGCACGAGAATCAGAGAACATCTCACCAAATACTTAGATTCTTATCTTGTATCTTCGTTGACTTTAGATGAACAGAAATTGATACATACACGGGTCAATACTTTGATGATATTAATGGATCGAGTATTGGAAGCTGGAGATAACGAACGTATACAGCGAGCTCTCGATAGAATGAATTTTATCTTGGAACAAGAGTTATCCGATGAGCTAGTGGTCATGTATCAACAATCAATCAGTGATTTAATTAAACTCTGATCTTCAGGGTTCCTTTATAATTTCAGCTTTTTGATCTCTTTTATGAACCATTTTACGTGACCACCATCCCCAAAGTATTATCAAAGGGATAATGAACAGACTAATTCCTAATAGTAAGAAGGAAGAAAGATTCCTTTGAATACCTTCAATAATCTCTATTAAATGCATTGTTTCAATAAAACAGGTAAGGATAAATGATATAATACAGAGAAAGAGTCCCCCTATTACAATAGTCAAAAACCATAAAATCTTATATTGTGAGTTCATTCCAGGCTCAAGAACTGCTTTTGTGGGTGAACGAGGATCGTAATGAACACGAACGCTTTTACCCATAGGATAGTTATCCAAGACTGTATGAGCCCATTTCTTTCCCGTATTCATAGGTAGTTGGCCAATTATTACTCTTGTTGCACCATACTCTCGGCCTTCTACATTGTATGAATAGTTGATCACTGGTTGATAATAAAATCCTTCCTCCCCTTGGCGAACATCTAAAAACGAAGAAATAATCTTTCCTTCAGTTGAAGGCCATTTGGTACTTGCTTTAACTTCAAGAAGAGATCTTATGAAAAAGAACGATGCCAACAATCCCCCAAGCCCAAAGATAATAGCGTACAAACCAATGTAAAAAGAATTATTCGGGATGACATGAAGTAAATCTAGCACAGGGAGTAGAAAAACAGAAATTAGAATTATTAGTAAAAAAAAGAATATTGCTAGACTTAGGATATACTTTACTGCTTGTTTGATATTTATAGCCATAAAAATTCCCCAAGCTAAAAAGAATCCTAGTCTAACGCTATAGGAAACTGAAGTTGAAAGGACACTCACTAGTCAGTAAAGAGTTTTTAACAGTTTTTCACTAACTATCACATTTAATATGGCAATAAAAAAGATTGGGAACCATATAATAAAGTCGATGGAAGGAAGACTGGAGCAGAACAGTTTGTGTGTAAAATAAAAAGGGAAACCAGGATTATAAGACAAATATTATGTTATTCTTGCTTTATTAATTTAATGATTCATTTTTTGTGTTCTGGAAATCCTTTTTCAAATCTACAAACTTCTTATGTTATCAAATAAATTATTCCAAGAGTAAATTGATTTAAGCATTTTATTTTTATCATATTATTAGCTTCAAGCACTATTGGGATTAGAGATTGGCAGACCTCAATTTATTCAAATAAAGCTTTTTACCATTAGAAAAAAATTTTTGAATGATCTAAGAATCGATATGTTGAATAGAAATGGTAAAATTAATCGAAAAATACCCTACATTCTTTTTTTTTGCATTTGCTTTATTTATTGCGTGGATATTTTGGATTCCAATGGCACTCCATACTTTAGAAATTATTAATTTTCCTCTCCCGATTATTATCGGCCAATTCTTAGGTACTCTTAGCGTATTAGCTTCATTGTTTATACTTGAAAAACTGACTCATAAACAGATCACTTTAGATTCTATTTTTCAAAAAATTCAATTTAAAAAAGACGCTAAGATTCTAGTCTGGTTAGTGATAGCTGCATGCTTATTACCATTTTTTACAATCAGTGGTAATCTAATAGATCGATTGATTGGCTGGAATGAATCCTTTATAATCATTAAACCAGAAGTTCTTACTGAATTAGGGATAACAATCATTTTTTTAATGCCAATTACATTAATTGCAGGATTATTAAGCAGTCCAGTCCTTGAAGAACCTGGTTGGAGAGGATTTGCTGTTGAAAGACTACATAGTAATTATAATCATATATTCGGTAGTATTATTCTTGGAAACTTGTGGTGGTTATGGCATATCCCCATAAATATTGCAAATGGGATTGAAATCACAATATTTTCTTATCTGAGTATGATAGTGTTTTCTTTTGCAATTGACACAATTTATGTATTGTCAGATAGAAATTTATTGACTGCAATGATAATGCATAGTTCACTAATTGTTCAATTTAGTTACATGTATTATAATGAAGCCAGTTTCGGAAAACTGATTATCAGTATTGCAGTTTTGTGTTGTTTAAGAATTTACTATCAGAAAAAAGAAGAAACTGGTGTTCGAAAAAGGGTTGAAACAGGGAAATTCTGAGTTAGTGGTAATTTAAACAAAAGGAGAAACGTATTCACTCACGGAATCGGGCCTTGAACCAGCATATATCAAGAAAAAAAAAGAAGAGAAAAAGGAAGGGGGGAACTTAGATAGCTCGCTTGATGACGGTTGGGCCTTGTTCTTGATACTCTTTACGGGAGACCCAGAGGCGTTGGAAGGTTTTGAGGGAGGACAGAATCGATCCACCAATCCAAACAGAATAGCGGCGCTCAGGAGGAGCAACGATACGGATCTCAACATTATCAGGAACGAGTTCAGTTAGCTCTTTGTGAAGACGCTCTTTCAAGCCAGGGAACATGGTCGAGCCACCAGACAAGACGATGTTCTGATAGAGTTCTTTACGGAGGTCAATATCACAGAGTTGGACAGCGTTGTAGATGGCTTCATCCAAGGGCGTTTCTTCTTTTCCAAGAGCACTTGGATTGAAGAAAGCTTCGGGAGCCAAGAAACGTTCGGGACCAATGGTGAGAGTTTCCCCGTCAGGGAGAGTGTATTGCTTTTCCATACCAGAGACTTTCTCTGCCAGCTTCAATTCCTTCTCAGGATCAAGAGCGACATAACAGAGGCGTTCTTTGATATCACGGACAATCTCTTTCTCGGCGGAGGAGGTCAACGCCCGCCCACGAGTCCGTAATAAACGCCGAAGATATTCAGTAATGTCACGCCCAGCAATGTCAATACGACTAATAGCATGGGAGATCGCGAAACCTTCGTAAATAGGGACAATATGAATAACACCATCACCAGCATCAATAACTAATCCCGTGGTACGTCCAGAAGCATACAGAGAAAGGACTGCTTGCATGGACACATACATAGCGGGGACATTGAAGGTCTCGAACAGAATTTCAGCCATCTTTTCCCTGTTAGTTCCAGGGTTCAAAGGAGCTTCAGTCAATAAAATCGGGTGTTCACTTGGATTGACCCGAAGATCGTTATGAAAGGTGTAATGCCAAATCTTTTCCATAGCATCCCAATCGGTAACGATCCCATGAAGAATAGGGTAAATGAGCTTGAGAACACCACGTAAATTCATGGCCTCTTCGCCCACATAGTACTCACGAACATAGTGGTCAACATCAGACATGATCGACTGATATTTAGGGTACCCAATTAGAGTGGGGAATACCGAGCGGGGTTGGTCTTCACCAGCATAACCGTTCTTGCTTAACCCTGTGCCGTTATCAATGACCAGGGGTTTACCAGTAATTCCTTCTGCAACTGACATCTTATATCACTTCAAAATGATTGTCGATAGAAAAAGATCACTTTACAAATGATCATTTAAAAACGTCTCAGTAACCGTTTCACTTAACTAGCGGAGACGCCTTTAATTTGCGTATGCAAGTACCTCACTTCTCCGTTGATTTAAAAACCTTTGGTTTTGTTTTTAAGAGGTATTACAACCCCACCCGTAGAGTTACGGAAGAGAGGAAACACCCAACACATCCGATAGAAATAGATAGAAAAACAAAAGGGTACTGCGGGGGGAATATGGGAGGAGGAAGACACCACAGGTTTGTGTTAGAGGACAACACGCGGAGAAGAGGCGGGGAAAGTTAAAATGGTTAGGAGAAGACTCGAAATGAGAAGCACTACGGGAAAGGGGACAGGAGACCTCCATATGGATGGGGAACAAAGGAAATATTGGGAGAATGAGATGAAAAATGACAGAGATGGGATACATTCGGGAACACTATTTACAGTCGCGAGCATGAAAACTATGGGGAAGGGAGGAAAAAGTGAAAGGGAGATATTCAAATGAAAGAGAAATAATTAACATGACTCGTATAACAATTCATTTGCAGGCGGAGAGTAGTTATAAAATTTTTTAAAATAACTATTGTAACTGTAATTTCAATTCTTTTTTAGGGGGCTTTATCTTAACTGAACAGATGAGTTATAAAGCTATAAGTTGTATTTTTACCAATATTAACAAAATAAATATGAGGAGTGTAGATTTGGTGTTTGAATTATTTAAAGATTTTAGATCAACTACGGATCCAATGGAATTGTATCAAAAATTTAACAATCAAAAAATTCCTTCATTTGAAAAAGATGGATTAGTACTGTTCAGATTGTTTTATCCCGAAGAAATCAGAGTTGAAGATAAATTCGAGTTATTAATTCTTGTCTTCAATACTCAATCAGAAGAAAAAAAGTTTGATATAATTGTACAAACACCTATGGTAATCACATATTCTTTTCTCAAGGAAAACGATAAGAAAGATCAGATAAAGAGATTGAGAATGACAACAGCTCCTTCATTACGACACAAACTAGTACAAAATAAATTTGAGCGATTGTTAAATCCCAACCAAGGGTTAGTTGAAGTCTTTTCTCTTCAACCTGAAACTAAATTAATATCGAGTAAGTTTTCGAGGTTTTTTTCACAAACTACATCGTTATCTGGAACTTATGAAATCATTGTTTCTATTAAGGGAAAATCACTTTCTAGAGTTTTTAAAAACCCTTCAAAACCAGATTTAAGATTGAAAGGCTTAAAATCAATGGTACAAATCATTTAGATTAATGGTAACAAGAAAAAATCTAAATCTTGAGAGGAAACATTCAAATTAGTCATAGAATCCTTCTATTATCACAACAAAATCAGATCTATTGGTTCTATGACGTTTTAAGACTGAATGAATAAGAAAGTATTACTGAAAACAAGGAATGTCTTAATGAATCAGAAGAAAAATGTTGAAAACCAGTCTTACATTAATCATATAAATGATTTTATCGATCCTGATATCGCCAAATCATATTCCCAGTCAGATGGTTTTTATAAGCTACATTTCCCAGAAAGTCTGAAATTATTTGAAGATCAAATCGCTAAAATAATTGCTAATACAACTGGACGACTGATACATGAGGAAGAAGTCAAATAAGCTATTACTGAATTGGAAATTAACCCTTATCAAATCGTTGTTCATCCTTATATGGTTATGGGGTTCATTATTAATTTGGGCGGTAGTAGGTGGATTATTCATCGGGATAATACCTACGGTACTTAATAATTTGTTTCCTCAATGGGAAATTGAAGTATATCCTGTGTTTAGCTCCCTCTATTATAATGGGTTTCTTCTTGTCCATCTGTTATCGGTAATTGGCCTATCAAGTTATATCAAAGAGGAGGAAGGGAAAATCCTGCCAAGAAGAATGTAGAGTTCGCGTAATTGGAAGTTCAAACGAAGTCGAATGGTTGCAAACTCTTATTTATCTCCTTTCAGCTAGTTCAATAATCCCTTTAGCTAACCAAAAAGGATTTTCTAGGCTCGATTCTATCATTACTGTTAGTTTAGGTGCTTGTCAAAATTCCTTTACTTAAAGTAAAAACCTCTTGAGTAGTGGTAAAACTGTTTTGACCACCTTTAGTCAAATATTTTTAATGAAAAGCTTTTTCTTTTGAATAATTCAGATTATATTGGCGGTTAAAGGCCAAGAAAATAAAATTAAGGCTTTTTACTGCCATGTGGTGAAAATAATGGTAATGGAATTGTCTGATATTATGATATTGCTGTTACCCTTTGCGGTAATTCAAATTTCTCTGCAGGTATTCTCGCTTTGGCATTTATGGAGGAATCCTCTCAGAGATAAGAAAATATTCTTCGGATTGTTGATAGCCCTTTTAAGTTTGATTGGGGTCGCAATTTACTGGTTAGTTGGATCAGAACCCATCAAATCTGTTGAAAATGTCGTAGATGACGAAGGAGTCTTTTAAACGTAATGCTAGCAATCTTTGGGTGAAATCAAATGTATGTTATTGAAATAAATAAATTATCCAAGTCCTATTCTCGTGGTTTTAAAGTACTGGATTCCCTTGACCTTCAGGTACCATCCAAAAAGATCTACGGTTTTTTAGGGCCTAATGGAGCTGGCAAAACTACGACCATCAAGATCATTCTAGGTTTCATTCACAATTACCAAGGGAAAGTGAAAATTTTCGGGGAAGAGTTGAATGGTAATCTGGTGGCGATAAAGCACAGGATTGGTTATGTGCCAGAGGGAGCATCATTACCGAAGAATCTCAAGGTCCAATCAATATTATCTGCTACAGCAAGAATGCATGGATTATCTGGAAAAGCGATTGATGAGGCAATAAAGAATGTATTACAAGTCACTGGAATGAGTTCTTATAAGAATAGAAAATTTAGTCATATGTCCAAAGGTCAGAAGCAACGAATAAGTATTGCCAACGCTTTGATTCACTCACCTGACCTCTTAATCCTTGATGAACCTACTTCGGGTTTGGATGCGTTGAGTAGAGGTAAGCTGTTGAAATTCATACGAACCTGGTCTATAGATACAGGTGGTTCAGTTTTCGTTTCCTCTCATGTTCTATCAGAAATAGATAAGATTTGTGATAAAGTAGCTATTCTAAACCGGGGCCGCTTATTGACACAGGGGTCCATACATGAAATCAGGGGACAATTTATTTCGCCAGTATATATCATTCAGGCAAAGAATCTTGATATCACAGAGCTTGAGAAAGTGCCTCACATAGTAAATATTCAGGGGAAACTGGACAATAATGGAAGCGTGAGGGTCGAAGTCGATAATATGGAACAGGGTTCTTTATCACTGTTACAACATTTTACTACCAAAAACATTGTTGTTTCTCGTTTCAGTCTCGAAGAACCAACATTAGAAGCTGCTTTTTCAAAGATTGTAGAAAGTGACAACGGAAAAATGGAGGCGTAAGAAAAATGTTCAAGATGATTGAAACTGCCAAATTGGATATTCAAAATGATATAGTTAAGTATCTTATACTATTATTCATTTTTATCGGGCAAGGTATGCTCTCTGCAGTGACAATACTGTTATTACCAATGTTTTTAGAAAGCAATGGCATACCACCTGGAATTCTTCCTAAACCGACTGCTGAATTAGCATTGATCGAAGCTCTTGAAAATACGACTTTAATAGGGTTTATTGTCGTATCTTTGATCACAATGTCAATATTCGCAGGTGAAATAGAAAGTGGTACCGTTTATTACCACTTAGTTCATCCTATTAAGAGGTATGAATATGTTATAGGTAAAATCGCCGCTAGAATGGCAATAATTGGATTTATCATGGTATTATCAATAAGTGTGACCTGGTTGTATACAGGATTCCTTTTCGGAGGTGATTTTCCTAACTTGAACTTGTTTAATGTCATCATCCCCTTCCTCCTGCTTTTCTTTTTTATCACTGCCTTAACATCTTTGTTTAGCACTCGTCTATCCGTTTTAAATTCAGGATTAGCTTCCATTTTCCTTGGAGCAGTTTTTTTTGCGCTGCCTGGGATTCTATGGCAGTTTGGTGAATTATCTCCATTCTATCTAGTAAACAAATATTCAGAAATAGTGATTGGTGATCTAAGCCTTTCAGATGAGGTTTCGGGGATCATTATCTCTCTAGGGTGGATAATAAGTTTGACTATCGGAGCAGTTATTAGTTTCCATAAAAGGGATCTTTAACAGGGAAAGATCCCAAATTCTCTTTTTTCAAGCACAAAGCTAATCTGAAAGCTAAAGTATCATTTTTTTGGTATATCTAAGATAATAAGCCGATGCTACTATTATAGATACCATACCAAGAACGATACTGATCAAGATGTTAAGTGGAAATGAGAAGAACTGAGATCCACCGACATAGAGGGTGAAAGCGCCAGGATCTATCAAAGAAATCACAAATAGAACTACAAGGAGGTAGAGAGGAATCAGATATACTGTTCCTGGGACAAATATGACCCAAAAGAAGTTTATTAGAAAAATCATGGCGATCAAGGAATTCAGGCGTTTGTACAGGTAATATAGTATTGTAGCAAGAGGAAAACATGATATAACAAACAATAAGGGATTAAAAGTGTTGAAAATGGAACTAATCATCATAGCAAGCATAGGTACGATTAATATTGCTAATAGACAATCTCGAGGTGTCATATTGCTGAAAGCTAGGTAGAGCGATGAGAAAACTGCTGATTTTTCATCTTCTTGTGACATCTCGAGTAGTAATCCTGTTCTATTACCGAGGGTTGTCAGATGATATTTGCCATCTTTAGCTTTCGCAATAAGACCAGCATCGGTTAAGACGTTCAGATGATAAGAAAATTGACTAGAAGAGGTGGATTCTTCAACGACCTCATTCATTACTTCAGTAAAAGACATCGGTCTCTTCAAAAAGTTCAGGGTTCGGAGAATATCTCGTCGGCTGGTGGAATTGATAGCTTTGAGGATTTTCGAGATACCTGGGTTTTCATCACTCATAGTCCATCATCGTTCTTGAGAATGAATAAGATTTTATCTATTAATAGTGTGCTTATCATTTGATTAATATCGTTTGTATGTGAGGATGGGTTATTCTCTGATTAAGCATAGTTATAAATATGAATTCTAAGAATCTTACACACCTTACTTCTCGAGTGCTGTACAAATATGTATCTTTCAACTTTATATTTCTACTAATTCTATCTCTGATATTAAGAGAGAGGATATTTCTGTTATTAGAATCATTTTTTTCGAGAACTGATTAAAATTGAACCCGAGATTGAGGAAGCATTTAGTATTCCCAATAGTAGTATTAATAGTTCTAGTGTTTCAAAATCTCCGCCATAAGTAAGTCTTTGGAATAGTCCAATTGAAAATAGGAATGTACCAATCAAGGAAATTGCCGCTATCATCCATAAAATTACCCCTAATATCATTAAACTAGTATTTTCAATCTGTAATTCTTGATTCATTTTTTACACCTAGTTAGTATGTTTCAGTCGTTAGACTATATTCTAGTACATTTATTACTAATTAAAATTGTTTCAATGTGTTCACAAACTTTTCTGAGATGATCACCCCATTCTTTTCTCCCATAATCTTTTTTGGGTTTGATTATCCATTAATAGTGTTTATAGTATTCTAATTAAATGCAGCTATAATTTTTTCTTGATTCCTAACGAAGAAAGGTTCCTAAAAGATCAGACAAGTCAATTGAAATTAAATTTGTTAAATTACTGTGGTAATTTTATCAACAATTTTTAGAAAAAAAATGTAATTTTCTTTCTCAATAAAATTTAGATACTTACTTCGAATATAAAATTTGAGATCATAAATAAACTAAGGAGGCGAAAAAATTAGTAAATGATCTTATTACGAGTATTGCAGCTTTTGGAGGGCTGTTACTAGGCTTTATTGCGTTAATTCTTTCAATTTATAATATATGGTGTAATCAAATTCGTGGGCCACAATTCAATTTAATAGAAGCTTTTGTTGCAAAAAGACGCAATGAAAATATCGATTTAATAGTTCTAATTCAAAATATTGGGGATCGAATGGGATATTTGCGATGGGAACGTGTCACAATTAAATTAAATAGTAAAGAAATTGAGTCAACTGATCCACTGGTGTTTGATTGGGAAGCACAACCAGAAACACAAACAAAAATCCAATTTATATTCTCGATACCTGAAACAAAAGATTTAACTGGTGCTATCTTTGTAGCTAAAGGTGCTTTTTCAAGTCATAAAGGGAAAATGGTTACAGAGGTATGGGAAGTTCCTCTTAATGGAAAAATTGAACCTCTACCATTCAATTGGACATCTCGGGTTCCATCACCATTCGATTAATGCAATAAGCTTATCAGGAAACAGTGTAAGATAGATTATATCATCTGATATAAATTCAACTAGCAATTTTCCTTGAAATAAGGGACTCAATCTAATTGATAGTTAGTTATCATCTGCAGGAGCCTCCTAACTCAGATGAAGAAGAAGAACTTAAGGCACTCTTAGATGTTGACATGCTTATTCATCATCCTGCCAGAATGGCTATTCTTATGTTTCTTCTACCGCTTGGTCGAGCCACCTTTACCGTTATTCAAAAAGCTCTCGGGATTACTTCAGGAAATTTGTCAGCTCATATTAAAAAATTACGAAATGAAGGTCTTGTCAAAGTTAAAAAAACCTTTATTAAACTAAAACCCACGATGGAAATTTTTCTGAGTGAACTGGGGAGGAATTCTCTCATAACCTACGCCTCACAATTTTCAGTTCTCCTTCAACACATGCTTGAGGATAAATAATGAAATAGGATTGCTTCTCAGAAATCTATTTATGGTTCACCCTGACAGCTTCAACGTTTATATGCTATTTTTCTAAGATATTTCAGGGGTTAAACACAAAATTCGAAGATCAGAAAGTAGTCTTCTTAGATAGGTAAGAATTATTGCTTTCATAAAAGGAATACCGTTAATTATCTTAATTCCACCTTTATATTCTAAATAACGGTTCAAGGTGTTATTTGGCTTGAGTGTCCATAAAAAATCTGAAATTTCCACCCTAGGAGGTGGGTGCTTTTGGTGTTTAGAAGCAATATTTATGAATGTACGGGGGGTAACAGACGCCGTCTCAGGATACACGGGAGGTTTTATTGAAAATCCTACATATGAAGATGTATGTAGTGGAGAAACTGGTCATGCGGAAGTTGTGCAGGTTACATTTAATCCTGATATCATTTCTTTTCGAGAAATCCTAGATATTTTTTTCTCTATACACGATCCAACACAATTAAATCGTCAGGGGTATGATATCGGAACTCAGTATCGGTCAGAAATTTTCTATCACTCACAATCTCAAAAAGATATCGCTGAAACTGTCCTTGAAGAGCTAAGGGAATCAAAAGTCTGGAAAAATCCAATTGTTACCAAATTAAGTCCTATCGATACTTTTTACCCTGCTGAAGATTATCATCAGAATTATTACGCGAATAATCCTTCTCAATCCTATTGTCAGATGGTTATTTCTCCCAAACTAGCCTCATTTAGATTGAAATTTACACATCTCTTACAATCTGATTGAAGAAGATTGAAAGTATCAAATCATCAGTATTCACAATCCCCCTATTCCTCCTTATACTCCGAAAGAATTCTTTTGGCTTCTTTCAAGTAAGCTTGAAATTCCTCTATTTTCATTAATTCCTCAATTGTTTTACCAGGAACATCACTTAATTGCTTGTAGATCATTTTGACAACAAGATTTTCTAGTTGAGCTAACTCCATCCTACGACTCAATGAAACATTCCTGTCTATATATTCTTCCCATTTCTGTAATTGAGAGAAAAAAGAATAATGATCATAACCAATGGAGTCTGCTAATGTTTTTAATCCTTTTTCTTCAGCCAGAGATTGAGCTTTGAGTAATAATGATTGTGCTTGTTGAATATCTAGCTTCAATAAAGCAAGTTTTGATTGAAGCCAATATGTTTCAGTCAATAACGAATGAGAGTTTTGTTCATTTGCTATCTCAAGTAATCGGTTACAATATCGATCTAATTCATTAAGAAGGTCTTCATTCCCTGTAGTTTTCAATTCGTAAAGAAGCAAATCACATAAATTGATTATTGCTTCAACTGTAACCTTATAGACACTATGTGGTTCCTTCGCAATTTCCTCAAAGAGTCGAAGGGCTTCCATTTTTTCTGGTAATCGTTTACTGGTTTTTAAGATAAGAGCTTTTCCTGCTTGGTATATTAAATTATTCCAATAATTATTCTCTTCTCTCCTCAGCTTATCCAATTCTTTTAGAAACGGGATAGCTTTACTTGGAGTAAGATGGTAAGTGTATAGACGAATAAGATAATATAATCCTTCAGCCAAGTAAAATTTTGCATCTCTTTTCATAACGAGATTTAGAGCTTTCTTATAACATTCCAATGAAGTGTGAAACTCTCCCCTGTCCTGCAATAATCTTCCAAAGTCATATAAGCTAAGAATAATCATGACGGTGTTGTCAGTTGCTTCTGCAAGCTCAAGGGCACTTGTAATACATCTCTCTGCTGATTCAAGCTCCCCTTTATAATAATATATTTCTCCCAAATGTTGCATATTATGTGATATCTCACACTTATTCTTTATTTTCTCAGCTAGAGTAAGAGCTTTCTTGGTATAATCTAAAGCAAGGTTAAATTTTCCTCTGAATAGATGTATATTCCCTAGTGCCCGAAAAGCCTGTGAAATAAGATATTGATTTCCTGTTTCCTCTCCTACAGACAAACTTTCATTGAAGAATTTTTGTGCTAAATTACGATCTCCTTTATATAGATAAAAGTTCCCCAATCCGTATAATGATTCACCAATACCATTTTTGTCATTAATTGATTCTCTAAGCGATAAACTCTCCTGAATCAAAGGTAATATCTTATCTGATTCCGTATTAGGATTGAAAGTAATTGCTTTTAGATAAAGGAAAGTTGCTTTCCTTTGTATATACTCATTTGATTCAGTTAATAATTCTTGTTTTAGAAAGCGTTCCCCATCTGTAATCAGTTGCTTACTTTCATCTCTTGTTTCAAACATCATGGAAATCTTGAGTAGAAGGCAAATAGCATCTAATATGTGAAGAACTTTTTGAGATTCCGTACTTAGATTGAGTAATTTAGTCGATATCTCCTTTGCTTTTGCTAATTCTCCAAGGTTAAGAAAACAGATACTCTTGAAATACAACATTATCAAATAAGAGGATTCATCCAATTCTTCTAATAATTCATTCTTTAGAATCTGTTCTAGTGCTTTCTCATAATTCTCTTGAGTAACCAGTGATTCAACCTGATTCAGAATTGATTCCAGTTCAATCCTCTCTAGAACTTTAATATGTAGAACAAGAGCTTAGATGAAATTTCATTAACAAAGTTGCATAATCTTTGTAAGTAATGTGAATTGGTACTAGTAAACTAGTTACTACCTTGAGACAATAATAGTTGGTTCGTCTTTATACTTTCTTATAATGGATCTTGAGGTGAAATGTCAAGAGTCAGAGTTGATGGTACTTCTCTTAACTTTTTTCTTATTAGTGTTTTTTTAATTATAGTTTTTATTGCTAATTATAACCTTAAGGTACCAACTAGTGGTTGATATGAGAAGTAGCGATCAGTATTTTCAAGGTTATCTCCTTGGACTTGCCCCACATGTGGTAATTAGAGGGATTATTTCCAATAAAAAAAAGAGAGAAATTGTATTAGTTTAGAGGAAATAGTCTATTACGAGAATTATTCCGCCGATTAATACAATTAATCCTCCCACAGTACCACCAATGATCCCAATTACAATATAGATGATACCCCAAAGAATTAAAGCACTTTTATCTCTAGATGCCAACTTCTGATATCCAAGTATTGCAATTAACCCGCAGACTGCTGTGATTGTAGCAGCGATAATCCATCCTTGTTCACCCAACGCTTGTCCTGTGAGATTAATTGTGGTTAAGTCTAGTATGTCACTCATTGCTTCTACGAGATCCTCAGCTAAATTTGAGACTGCAATGATGATAGCAAATATCAGCATAATTATTCCCCCAAGCACACCTAATATTCGTCCAATACCTTTCAAATCAGCCATAATAATCACACCTTAGTGTAATATGATTAGTCCTTTATAGAGCTTTAGTTGAGATTATGAATTATGAGTTTAAACAAAAATTGGGTAAGGACTTTATTGATTTTTATCTTCATGGTTTACCAAATATAGAAAGAGAAAAACTCGTCCACTTAATGTAAGAACGACCCCTCTCGGATTTTTGAGACAGAGGAACATTAAATGCGTGTGTTATTGTTATCTATGCCTAATACTGTTTACTTTTTCAATCATTTCGCCGTTCTTCCCAATTTAGCCCTTTGTTCCATTGCAGGAAATCTCAGTGACGAACATGAGGTTGCAATCGCGGATCTAGTCCTTAGAAGACGAAATTTTAAGAGCTTTCTTCAAATCCAAATTAACAATCAACAGCCTGACATTGTTGGGCTCTCATCTATGAGTTTTCAGAGTCAAATCGCTAGATATATTGCGAGGTTTATTAAAACTCTTGATCCAAACATCAAGATAGTTTTGGGAGGTTATCATGCTTCTATGATGCCTGAAGAAGTCGGACGAACTTGGAAATCGGATCTGGACTTCATAATAAAAGGAGAAGGTGAGCATACTTTTCAGGAGTTGCTTCGAGCTCTTGAAAATAGTACAACAGACTTGCAAGATATCGATGGGTTATCCTTCCAACATAATGGAGAGTTTATTCATAATCCGTGGAGAAAATTAACTGATTTATCCACACTAAATTTACCTCGACGTGACATTCGACTATTAACGAAAGGATTTCATATACTTGGGAAAAAAGCAGATGTAATTGAGACATCTCGTGGATGTAAGTATAGTTGTAAGTTTTGTTCAATAAACAAAATGTATGGACGGAGTTTTCGTTCCTTTAATATTGAAAGGGTATTAGATGATATTGAAATCTGTAGAAAACAAGGAACAGAAGCAATTTTCTTTGTTGATGATAATATCAGTTTAGATCCACATCACTTCCAAACCCTTTGTAATGGGATTATTGAAAGAGGTCTGACTGATATTCATTATACAACCCAAGCCCATGTGGGAAGTTTGTACAATAAACCCGATTTGTTGAAAAGGGCCTTGGAGGCCAATTTTCGGGCTTTTTTTTTAGGAATAGAGAATCCCAAGCAGGAGAAGTTACAGACAATTGGGAAAAATGTATCAAATATGGCAGATAAGGCTGAGGTAGTCGTTGCTCGGATAAGAAGTCAGGGCGCACTTGCGTTATGTGGTCTCATTGTAGGAAATCCAGATGATAAAGCTAAAGATTTCGATAACATCCTCCGCTATTCTAAACAGATAAATGCTGATGCCCCAGTATTCTTTGTTTTAACTCCTTATCCAAATACCCAGATTCGTGAGATCCTGATTAAGGAAAATTTGGTAACTAATCTTACTGATTATAGTAATTATGATGCTTTGTCTGCTAATATAAGAACCAAGTATTTAACAACAGAGGAGGTAGAAATTTTAACTGAGTATCTCTATGATAATTTTAAAGATCTAGAGTGGATTTTCAGGTCGAATATTCACAGAGCTTATCCATGGTATTTTATCAAACTCCTCTATCGCCTCACTCCTTTGGCATTAACAAAGGGTTATTATAAGATAACTAGAAAAAACTATAGTGATTTTTTGAAGAAAATGGCCACGAATAAAAAGGATTTTCGTAATCTTAAACGATAAAATTGGAGTGTTAAGGCTTCAATAGCCCTTATTGTTTTTAGAGTAAAATATTATCAGCTTTTTTAAACAGTTTAGAAAGAAAATAAAAACATATAAAAATTCATCAGAAGAGAGAATAGCTATCTTATCTCTTTAAATGAAGACTTTAAAATTATCATCTAAAGAAATAAAAAACTCTTTAATCTGACAGTGAGGTTATATATTTGACAGAAGACACTAAAAAAGGCGGATATAGTTTCGATTTGAGTGATGGTTTTGGAAGGGAGGATATTATGGCAATATTTTCTGGAATTTGGCGTTTTATTATAGGGATTCTCAAAATTATTTTTTGGCCTTATGTGTGGATATCTCGCATTTTTGGACGTTCTATAAGGTTTGTTCGCGTTAAAGCAACAGATAATCCGTTGAGCGAAGAGGAACGAAGATTTATGGAAAGTATTCCTGGGTTCTTTGTATTAACAGGGTTTTTTGGTGGAATTTTTTTCGTTATCATTCTCTACCTTCTTGATTGGGGAGGCCTGGCGAGTTTTTTTGATAATATTGAACTTACAACCGTCATAGAGGCCATTGGTAGTTTTCTAAGTTTCTTGTTAGAAATCATTTTATGGATTATTGGATATGACAAAAAGGATGATGAAGGAAAGGTCATTCTTGATCGTTTTGGTATTGCTGATATTCTCGGATATATATTTGAAATACTTGCCAGTATAATTAAATTGATCACTGACCATCCTTTGGGATTATTCTTGGGTATTGGTGTTATTGGAGTCATTATTGCAGCTATCTGGATTATCATTTCCGAAACTGGAATTGTTTCGGCTGTTTTTTCTGTTATCGTTAAGTTATTTAGGGTTCTGGTGACCACACCCCATAAAGGATTCAATAAGGCCAATTTGATTTATTTACGCTTTAATAGCATACTAAGCAAAATTATAATCGGTGAGAAAAGACTAGCAGGATATAAAGTTGGTTTTCACAGAAAAATCCTCTTATATTCGTTCTTTCTTGGGTTCTACACCTTTTTTGCAGGGATTTTTGTAATTGCATCACAAGGAATAACTGGTGATGAGTTATATTTTCTAATATTTATTATTCTATTTACTCTTGGTATTGGTGTAGGCGTTGTAGAATTGTTTATCATTGTTCGTTTCATCGATATCGTATCTCGAGGAAGTTATGATACAGGGAAAGCTCCTTGATAGGAATAATTTCCCCTCTTCTCTTTTTTTCCAACTTTTTTGTCAAATACATCCTATAGGGCTCCTAATTTGGTGTTCATTTGCTTAGTATACTATCTACTTCTGGAAGATCATCGTACTGTGATTTATCTACTCTTTTAAAAGATTAGATTTCTTACTGATTTCAAAAAAAATATTAAGTATGATTATGAAAGCTAGTTTCAATCATCATAAGAGAGACGCTTCCAATGACAGACAAATGGAATCTTGGAAAAGCAACAGTCAATGAGAAAGGTAGAAGCCGAATATTATTAATATTTGGTATTTTGAGTGTTCTTTTTTTCGTTGCTTCTGCTTATGGTGTTCAAAGAACTATTCTATCAACATTCGCCGAAGAACAACTTGAATTTTCGAAATGGTTTGAAAATTGGACTTGGCTTTCTATCGCGTTTACTTTATCAGGATTTGGATTATTTAAGGCCTTAGCGGGTGCTTTTACTGGAGTGTATTCAACTCGGGTTGGTACAAAAAAGATAATTGTTTCTGGAGCAGGTTGTTTTGTAATTGGAGCCTTTCCCCTTCTTCTGTCAAATGGGGATCCTTTATTTCTTGGTCTTGGAAACTCTATCTTAGGTGCTGGTGAGGGTCTTCTTTATGCTGGAGCTATGACATATCTGTCGGATGTCAGTAAGGCAGCCCGACGCGCTCAATGGATGGGCATTATGGAACTCTCAGTTTATGGAGGGTATTCTTTTGGAGCTTTGGGGGCTGGTATGATAACTATGATAACAGCAGAGACATCAACAGCGTTTACATTCTCAGCTATTATTTCTATTATTGGTTTGATGACTGCCATTATAGCTGTACAATCTAGGGTCAAATCTGAAACTCAGGAAGAATTAGAAAAGCTTCGTACACTAATTGAGAAACCCCAGACCCCAATTCGATTTAGGAACCTTGTATTAAGACCAACAGTGATTATTACTTGTCTAAATGGTCATATAAGTAAAATGGCGGATAGTATCATTGTTTTATTCCTCCCCTTACTTTTAAGTAGTACCGTATACGGTTATGGTTTTTCGATTGAAGCTACCGGGTTGATCACAGCTATTTTTACGCTTTCTTGGGCTTTGATAATGCCATTTGCAGGTCGTATAAGTGATCGAATAGGTCGAAAAACTCCCATACTGATTGGCCTTTGTCTAGAAGCATTTGCCTTGCTAGGATTACAAGGAGGAGGCTCTCCCTTTTTCATTCTTTTCATACTTTCAGCTTCAGGAGGTATTGGTGTTGGCCTGTACTATCCAGTGTTACCATCAATTTCGGTTGATATTTCACCTGAAGCTGAAAAACCAAAGATTATTGGCCTTTATCGTGCTATCAAGGATCTTGGTTATTTAACTGGTCCAATTTTGGCTGGATTTGTAGCACAACTATGGTACGATTCTAATCCGCGATTGGAACAGGTGCTTCGGATTCCTTTAACTTTTGCAGGATTGCTACTCTTAATTGGTGCGATTAGTTTAGTTATTGTACGTGAAACTAGACCAGGTTGGGCTCAATTCCAGACAACATTAAAACATGCTCGGATAGTGGAACAATCTGTAATTCAAGCTACAAAGGGCCTGTTAGTATATCTAGAACAGGAAGCTATGGAGATTACTTCTTTTGAGCATAGATTAATAAGGTATACTACTCGAGCAAAGGATTTGGAACTCCAAGCTGATCGTCAGCTAGAGGAAATAGCTGTTCAATCCTACCATAGTCTTCACCGAACTCCTGATGCCGAAAACTTTTTAAGAATTGCTCGACGCTTAGATCGGGTTGCCGGATTATCCTTAGGTGCCTTATATCGGATTCAATTAATCCCAATTGAAGAGATTCCTCCTTTAATTCAAGAAAAACTACATGATGCTTCTATCGCCCTACGATCACTAGTACGAACCACTGTTGATATCCTTCAAGTCCTTGACATAAAAATAGATGCAGTCACAGGAGTTTATCAGACCGTCCGTGATCGAGAATCTGATCTTGATCTGTTATATCAAATCATGAGTAAACATCTCTTTATTTTGTCGCGAGACTTGCATTATGGTACATGGTACGCCATAAAAGATGTTATCAACATGATAGAACAGGCTGCTGACTCTGCTGAAGATGCGGCAGAAGTTATTAACTTCCTTGCCATAAAGTATAGAACTTAAGAGATTTGTTCAGGAAGTATAGAAGAATGGTTTCTTATTCGGTGTAATTTAGAGTGACTACGTCGATAGACTTTTTCCTACTAGACGCTGATTATGAGATTCAGATAAAGAATGGGGTAAAATTACCTATTCTTCGTCTCTGGGGCCGATCAAATGGCCAACGAGTTGAAGTCAGAGTTCATGGGTTCTTACCATACTTCTTTGTGGAAGCTTCTGAAGAAAAAATTAAAGCTATTCTAGCAGAGGAGAGAGCACAGACTAAAGATTGGCTTGTAAAAACTCTTCGTTATGAAAAACAAACTTTTTTTGGTGGATCTACAAGAAGTGTAACAAAAGTAATAGGAAATGTCCCTTTCCTTGTTCCAGAGGTTAAGAGAGTCTTTTTAAAAGCTGGAATTGAAGTCCATGAAGCAGATATTCCCTTTACTCGTCGATTTTTAATTGATAGGAATTTACGGGCCTTACATCCTATCACAGTTCAAGGTACGATAATACGACAAGAAAATGATGCACTATTTATTGAAGCTTCATATGAAAATGTTTCACAAAATTCAGAAAAATCCAGTGATTATCAACCTTCTCTTTTTGCTTTTGATATTGAAGTTGATTATAAAGAGGGGGAGACTATACATGAGTTGTTGCATGAAAAGAAAGGAAGAGTCACAGCCATATCTATGGCTTGGGGTACGTTAGAAAGAGAGACTCCGATCTCTAAAGTAATCATTCTTGAAAAAGACACCAATAAAGCTGAATTAGCTTTATTGAACGAATTCTTAACTACGGTAAAACAACAACAACCTGATATTTTACTTTCTTTTAATGGAACATTTTTTGACATTCCCTATTTAATAGCTCGGTTAGCAAGATATAACAAGACACTAGGTGAACTAGCATTTTTCCCAGGTATACAGAACGATATAATCAAGTCAGATATACCTGTCGAAAGTTACCGTTTAAAAGGACGTGCTATTGTAGACCTAATGCCACGAACCTGGGGAATTCATCCTGTTAGCGGGCAAAAAACATTAGATTCCATTTCAGAAGAGGTTCTTGGTGAATCAAAAGTAAAGCTGAATAAAGAATTAGGGGAACTATGGAGAAGTGGGGTTAAAGGAAATCAAGAAGATGCCCAATTGTTTCGAGATTATTCTTTGAAAGATGCAATTCTTACTTTTCAGCTAGCTACAGAGTTAGGAGTATCAAATTCTATCGAATTGTGTCGATTAACAGGTTATCCACTGCCTGAAGGTATTCTTTCAACAAGTCGGAATATTGGGGAGCTAGAGTTGATGAGGATTCTCTATTCAAAAGATATATTTATCCCCTCTAAACCAACTTCATCTGAATTAAAAGCAAGGAAGGAGTTTGGTCGAAAATATCCTCACCTGGGGGGGTGGGTTATTGATCCTTCTGTTAATGAAGCTACATTTGTTGCGATTCTAGATTTTCGTTCATTGTACCCTAATATTGTTAGAACACATAATATTTCTGGAGAAACTCTTTTGGTAAACTCGGAATCATTACCTCCAGATCAAAGATTTAAAAAAGAGCCTCGTGGTGCACTAGCTATCCTAATGGATCGAATTTTGAAACAGCGATATCAAACACAGGAAGAAATTCAAAAGATAAAGAAGGATGAAAGGCATGAAACTGCTCAAAATATAGATATTCTTGAGAAAAGACAACGATCATTGAAATTAATGGCCAATTCTCTGTTAGGTGCATCGAATTATCCACGAGGAAGATTTTATCACCATATAATAGCAAATAGTATAACAGGTATCGCTCGAGAGCTTTTAAGTGATAAATTGGAGAAATGGACGAATGAGTTCTCGAAAAAACAACGCTATGATGTGTTACTTCGATATGGTGATACAGATTCAATTTTCATAGAATTTGTAATACCAAATCTGAGTTTAGTTGACTTTCAGACTGATTCAGCACAAACAATAAGGATCCAGAAACAGAGTCGGTTATTAGCAGCAATTGATGAATACCGTTATTTCTTATCGCAAAAATTACCAGAATTCCTCGAATTACAACTTGAGGATGTAGCCTCAAGGATTATTCTGAAGAAGGGTCGAAAAAAGGCTTATGCTTACGATTCTTTGCTTACAAATAATATTGTTATTAGAGGTTTTGAAGCTGTCAGATCTGACTGGTCACCTCTAGCAAGAAAAGCACAACGAGAGCTCCTTGAGGCACTCTTAACTGATTTATCTGATAAGCGAAGAGAACATGCGCGTAGAGTGATTTTTAACATTAGTCGTGTCATTCTAAGCAATTCAGTTACAATGTTAATAAAAGATTTAACAATCAGGGGTCCATTACGACGATCTCCAGCAAAGTATAGATCAAAGACTCCCGCTATTGGTGCTTTTCTGCATTATTGTGAACAATTAGGTTTGGATCCTGAATTAGAATGGAAGAAATGGGATGGATTTCCTTACATAATAGCCAAAGGTTCTCCTAATGAGCCCCAATATCGTAGAGCTTATCACCCAGACGTTTTTCGTGATGGAAAGAAATTAATTGACCGAATGCATTATGTGAGGGAAATATTGGGAGCTAGTAGTCGTTTTGGTATTCAAATAAGGGAAAGCGAGGCTCAACAAGGGGCATTCATCATCCCATTAACAGTTTTTTTCAAATAGTTAGCATATCAACAAATAAAAATCGCTCTACCATTTGTTTGGGATATTTAATCATTCTGCAAGTCTTTCCACTTTGATTCTAATGTTTTCTAAAAATTCGAACACAAAGTAAGAGGATGTTCTAATGCTTGGTATTTTATCTAAGGAGCGTCTAAACATCAAATAATTCAGAGTTGCGCATAAACCTAAATATGAGTGGAAAAGATATGAAAAAGAAGTTTCTAAGTTTTTTATTATTATTACTCCTTAATTTTAACATATTTTACACTATTGGGTTCTCCCAATCTATAAATAATGAAATAATGGATGATTATACTAATATACTTCAAGAAAGGCCTTATTTTGATGTTGAACGAGAAATTCGGCCAATTGAGGATTCTAAATACTCAATAATCCAAAATAACTTCAACCCAGGCCCATTAAATTCGAATAATGTATCCGCTGATCTCTCTTTGTCGCAAAAAGTCCAGAGTCAATCAACAATCATAAACATAGACTTGGAGAGACAAGTGGTTTCTCCTGGAACCCCCCTTAACTATGTTATACAAGTAACAAAGGGTTTAGAACCTGTTCCTGGTGAGACCCTCGATTTAGATATTATTCGAGGGGAGTATTGGGGATGGTACTTTAGGTGGTTAGAAGAATACATACCATATGAGGATCGAATAATTTCAAGTGAGCTAATAACAACAGGATCTGATGGTGAGTATCAAGGACAATTCAATCCTCCTTCCACTGGACGTTACTCTATTGTGGTTCGTTCATCATCTGGATATTATATAGACACAAGATCTTTTACTGTGGCTAATATTGGACTTTTCTGGCGTGTTTCAAGTGAATTTGTCAGGGATGAACATCATTATTCAGTAGCCTATGTCCTTAGTACTTCAGACTTTTCTCCTATTGCAGGTGCCGAAATCGAATTATCAGGAGTTATCTATGATTATAATTACAGTATTGAATCCTATGAGGTTCAAACTGAAGACCTATTCACTGGTATTTCAAATGATCAAGGAATAGTAGAAATAGATTTCATACCACCTAGTAGTATTTCTGATAATTATAACTTTCTAGCTAATCTAAGTGCTAGTTATAATGATGAAACAGTCTATGTATCTCGTGATATTTATCGTGGGGGTTATTACTGGGGACGGGATGGATATACTGAATATCAAAAGTATGAATTCATTGTAACAACGGATAAGCCTATATATTCCCCTGGAGAAACAATTCAAGCTCGAATTCTTTTATGGGAAAATGATTACCTTAAAGTTACAAAGGAACCAGCACAAACCTCGTTTATTTTGAAATTCTTATCTCCCTCTCAACATATTTTGCTCCATCGGCAAGTAACAACTGACTCTCATGGTATTGCGACTTATTCATTCACTTTGGATACAGAAAGTGAGTTGGGAAGTTATTACATCGTTACTCAAAAAGAGGATCTAGTTAGTTCGGTCTCAATTCGGGTTGACAAGTATGAAAAACCATCCTTCCGAGTTGGTATCGGTTTAAATCAGGAATATGTTGCGCCAGGTAACATAGTTTCTGGAAATGTTACTGCAGAGTATTATTTTGGTAAACCGGTTTCTGGTGCCGAGGTGGAGCTAGCAATCGCAGATTTAGATGTTCTTAGTGGAACAACTGATATTGATGGATATTGGGATTTTAAATATAGATTGCCAAGCGAATCATCTCTTGAAGGAATAAGCGAAATTCCAATTAATGTTACAGTAAAAGACACAGTAGATCGAGAAGTTTCAAGCTCTACAGTTGTTCAGATCACGGATAAAGTCTATGTCTGGGCTTACGTGAATCCATGGTTTCCTAAACTTGAAGAGAATATTACAGTGTATTTCGGTGCCTATCAATATTCAAATCGAGGGTGGTACTGGTGGGATTGGCGTCCTTTAACCAATGCAGAGGTAGATATTAAGATCTATGGGGTGATATCGGATACAAATTATAAATATATTACCACATTCGAGTCTAAAACTGATCTTAACGGGCAAGGAATGATAGAATTCAACTTACCCACTTCTGTGTATATTTCTTATCACCGATTTAAAGGATTGGTGGAAGTGAATGCTGGAGACGGCAGAGAAGAATCATCAACATTTTACTTCACAGTTGATAGAAATGCTTTAGAAGTAGATCTTGATCCTCGAATATACGAAGCAGGGGAAACAATAGAATTTAAAGTTGCAATTCGTAATGTTGTATCAAACACTTTAATTGCAGGAAGCTTACAATTAAGGATCTTTGATTCCGATTACGATTTAATTGGAGAGGTTCTTATGGATGTATCCTCTCAAGGCAGTGTTATCAACTTTCATCTTACTTCTTATGCTCCAAATGGGAAATACTTCATATATTGTTACTTGGAGACAATATTTGATAGTGAATATGGTTCATGGAGATATTATCGTTACTCCGAAACAGTCGAATTTCATGTTGGGTCTGCTAATGAGATTTCTCTCACTCCTGATAAGTCCTCTTACGCTTTAACTGATAGCCTTACTATTTCTGGACAGATTCAGGGACAGACAAATATTCCAATAATGATTCAATTCATCAAAAAAGGAATAGTCATTACTGAGTATATTGATGTATCTTCTGTTTCAGATTTTAATATTGAAATTGAGAATATCTATTTTCTAGCCCCACGGTGTTGGGTGTATGCTTTTGCCATCCTTAATGATGGTACAATCCTTGAAACAAGCCTTGATATTGAAATCGATGCATCTCTCCTGGTCGAAATCAATTCCGATAAATCAGTGTATGAACCAGGTGACCAAGCAACAGTTATTATCAAAGTTTATGATGCAAACCATCAACCTGTCCCTACAGTTCTAGTTGTCTCTTTCATTGACAGTTCAGTGTTTGGTGTCCAAGCAGATCCCGAAACTGAACAAGAACATTTTCAAGATCAAGAGTACTGGCCTTCAGTTTGGACGGTTGTTTCATGGAAGAATCAACAACGATATTGGTGGTTCTGGTGGTACGATCTCTATCCTGGATACTTTCTTCCCTTTGGGGGATATCGTGGTTATTATATAGAAGATGATATCTTTTTTAATGCAGAGGAAGGGGAATATCAAACCCCCTTACCCCCTTCAGCTACAAAAAACGAGGAAATTGCTGATTCTTCCCCGAAAAAAAGAGATATCCGTGACAATCTTCCTGAAAATGCTTATTGGAGTCCTAATGTGATTGTAGAAGATGGACAGCTTGAGATAGAATTACCTCTCCCAGACACTATTGGTGAGTGGACTGTACGAGTTGTGGCGACTACAGACTCAGGAAAAGGAGTTTTGAGTAAGTACTCCTTCAAAACTTTTCTTCCATTCTTCGTAGAAATTAATAAAGAACCATTCGTATTGCAGGATGAGGTATTCGTTCTCAAAGGAATAGTTTACAATTATCTTGAAGCACTTGTGAACATAACCCTTGAGCTTGAAACTGAATCTGGAATTTTAACATTAGGTCGTAATACTCAATCATTAATGTTACCAAGTGGATTCTTAGGATCTATCGGTTGGTCATGCTTGGCTCAAGATATCGGAATCTTTAACGTTACCCTTTATGGTGACACAACGATGGATGCGACTCGTTATGAGGATGCCATTCGTAAACCTCTAGAGATCATTCCTAATGGGGTTACTTCTGATTTTAAAACCAGCGGTTTTATTTCAAGTGACCCAAGTTTTTCATACATCCGTTATTCAGAATCAGTTCAGCAATCAGAATTTCTCGAACTGTCCCTCGGTTTGGGTTCAATAGCACTCACATCATGGGAAAGGCTACTAAATTATCCTTATGGTTGTACAGAACAAACGATTTCTTGCCTCATTCCTGATGCTCTTATTCTGAAGTATCTTGAAAAGATTGATCAGCTTACAGATGAAACAGAGGAAATAATTCGTGATATGGTTGTTTCTGGGTTATCTCGTATCTATAGTCAACAACACAGGGATGGTGGATGGGGTTGGTGGCACGATGATTCATCACGTGTCTATATGACTAGTCTAGTACTATATGGATTAGGAATTGTAAACAAGAGTGGTTTCTATATCGATCCTAACGTTGTTTCGGATGCAATCGATATGTTACGTAGTCACCAAAACCAAGATGGAAGTTGGACACCTGACTCTTGGAGAGGTATTGATCAAACTTCTTTCACAGGATTTGTGTTGAGATCAATTTTACAATGGGTTGATGTACTTGACTCAACGACAACAATAACGGACGCTGTAACATATATTAGCGCAGCATGGAATGATATAGATAAACGCTCCACATACTTGGCAGGATTATATCTAGATAGTGTTCCTGGATCAGGATTCGGTCAATCTTCCTTTGAAATAACACTTCTTAATTATTTGAAAAATGAAGTTCGACTTTCTTCTATTGGTTACTACTGGACATATTCTTCAGATGAGCATTATTGGCGAGCTCTCGGGGGTGATGTTGAAATCACCGCATTGGCTTTAAAAGGATTGGTTGTGAACGATCCAGCGGCCTCAATGCCCATCATTCGCTCTGCAATCCAATGGTTATTACAACGTCAATCTTGGTACGGATGGGGTAATACTGCTGATACTGTAGCTGCGATTTCCACAATAATTGCTTTGAGCGAAAGTGAAATTAGCTCTGATGAAGATGCTAAGGTCACCTTAGTTGTTAATGATAATTTAATTGAAAACTACAGTCTTTCTACTTCATCTCAACCCACATACTATATTGATCTTGAAAGATATCTCCGTGCTGGGGAGAACCATATCGAATTGATGAAAGAAGGACTCGGTAATGTAAGCTATTACTTCCATGGTAATCAGATCCTTCGAAGTTTACCATCTATTAGCCTTCCAACTAAGTTAAGTAGCTATCACGGACAACAAGTTACACTTCCTGTTACAATGATACCAATTTCGTCAAATGTCTTTGCATATAATCTATCAATTGTACCCCTTGATGGAGAGCTGACACCAACTATTAATCAACCTTATTCAATTACTCACCTCACTCAACAGACAGAAATCAGATTCAATTATAATTCTCCTTCTCAATCAGGAATTTACGAAATTCCTGGCTTTGAAATCAGTTATCAGTTGTCAAATGGAGATCTAACTCAATTTTCACCTGGAATCATCACTCGGAAGTACGGACCTGTCCAGTTAGAGGTCTCTAATCCGGCAGGAGGTATTATATTAGGCATTTCATCTGTTCCTATCAATCCTTTGACAATAAATATCAAAAATTCAAAATTAAAAACAGATAGTTCGACTGAAATTGAATTAGATCGAAGTTATTCAAAAGTCAATGGATTAAAAAAGGGTGAATTGATCTATGTGACTTTAACAGTTAATAATTACAAAGAAGTTGAGAATTTTCTAATGCTAGAAGACAACATCCCAATCGGTTTTGAACTCGACGAGAATACTATTAAGCATTTAACTGGTACCTATCAGATTACTGCAACAGGAATAACCTTTTTCTTCCCTGAGTTGAAGATTGGATCCACTGAAATCAAATATGGCCTTGTTGTCATGAATGTAAGACAATCACTCGTGTCTCCAGCGAAATTATCAAGTATGTATGATGATTGGGTTGAAAGTAGCTCTGCTGAAATTCTAGGTGATACCCGAGTACCAATAGATCCTTCAACAGGCGCAGTTATCAAAGATCTTCAAATCCCTATTCTTGAATCGATAATTTTGGAAGAAACTCTTCTTGCATCAAAGGGCGTACTTGATATAGAAGTTACCGCTTCAGATAACTGGGGAATCGCTAGTGTTCGTGTTTTTATAAAACAATCTTCTTGGAAGGTGTTCGAGTGTTCAGAAGATCAAGAAACTTGGAAAGTTCTTGCGACAGGATTAAATGATGGCGAGAGTCAGATTTATTTAGAGATTATTGACCTTGCAGGGAATGTACTTGTCACCGAGTCGTTTAAACAATTTATCGAGATTGAAGACCTTGTTGTTCCTGTTTTTTCAATAATAGGTCTCATTATCGTGGCTACTATCACAGGAACTTCAGCTAGTTTGATTGTCAGAAAAAGATTTAGAGAGCAGTCATGGCGTTAAAAAAAACTTCAAATATATGTGAATTGGGCTATATCTAACGATCTTGTTCAGAAACAACTGAACGGATCTTCTTCAATTCAGTAAGCATCTGTTTTCGAAGAATAGCTATTCCAGTAGCCCGATCTTCTTCACGACGTCCTGTAGACTGAGCTAATGGACTTATTGAAGGGATTGTTGGTGGTTTAGATAGTGCGGGAAAGGATATTTTCGGAATTGTGGGAGGTGTAATTTCCTTCTTTGATGCTTCTCCTGGTGAAGGAGTCGGAGTAGGGGATGATGTAACTTCCTTTGGTTCCTCTGTGGTTTCAGGGAAAGAAAAACTTATTTTTGGACGAGTAGTGGATATTTTTGTGGAACTATCCATGATAGAAGGTCGAACATCTGGTGAGGGTTCAGGAGGAGTGAAGGAGGGAGTAGCAACAGGGATTGGCTGAGTAATAGACGCTGGAGTGGGAGCTTCAGCAGCTTCGACAGCTGGAGTAAGTTTTTTTGCTTGAGTCTTAACCGATTCCGAACCAAAAATTGTTTGCAAAGAAGGCGTGTCTGGAATTTCCATATTTCGGACGGCAGCAAGATTAAGTTCCTGTGATACTTTTTCTAAAGTCGTGGAAGTGATATATCCTTCGAGCAAGCTTTCCTTAAGCATACGTTCAAAACGAAGAATTGCCACTTGAAAAGAATGTGCTACATGGGCATATTCCTCTAATGGGAGCTCTTTTAATTTTAAGGAGGTTTCAAACTTAAAATCTCTTGTGTGTTGTTGAGACTTCCTTTTGAAAAGTTTTACCACCGGATTTGTCCGTCCTGAAGGCTTTTATTTATCTATTAATAGATGTCTAATAAGATCTAATAATATTTTTCTTTAAAAACTCATCCGAAATATCGTATCAATTTAATGTATTATGATGATAAAACATTACATTAGGATTGTTATTGCCGACAAAAAGGGTAATCCCCTAATTAAGTCATATTATCATTACTATCTATCCTTCATCCCCATAAATGCTGATTCATTGAGTCAATTGATAGCATTTTCGGTGACAAATCTCTTCATCAATGCGTTCTTATTTTAAATGATGATTTTACGAGTTTTAAGAAAACAATAATAATGAAAAATAAAGGAGCCAGTAGTAAAACACGGTTATATGAAATTTTTTTGCTGATTCATCAATCAACTTTGTTATCAGTCGTCATTTCTCATAAAAAGTCGTTTTCGTAGACCGCAACATTATTTGGATTAGGGGAGAAGATTTATTTTTTTCCCTCAAATACTAAAAAAGTTCTTAATCACTTTTCAATTCCCTTGTATTCGTTTATAATGGATATTTACTATTAGGATGTTACAATAGTGACAAAAGCAAGAGTCATTCTGGTAGGTGTGGGTAATGCAGCTTCCGCACTTGTACAGGCGTTAGAATATTACTCAAAGCATGAGACAACAGGACTAAAATATGAAACAATAGGGGGATTGCGGATCAACGATATTGAAATTGTTACTGCATTCGATGTTGTGGAAGGGAAGGTTGGAAAAGACATAACAGAAGCCATCTTTGCGGATCCAAACGTTGCTCCGCGTTTTGTGGAGTATTCTCAACCCTTGGGGGTAGAAGTAAAGAAAGGACCATTACTAGATGGCATTTCACCTTTATTAGCCGAAACTATACAGATTAGTTCAAAATCTGATGTCGATCTAGTAAAAGAGATTAAAACAGCCGAAGCAGATATGCTAATTTCGTTATTACCTTCAGGAGCAAAGGATGCGATCCATACCTATGCAAATGCATGCCTCAAAGGAGAAGTGGCATTTATTGAGGCAGCTCCAACACGGATATGTTCTGATGAAAAATGGGTGAGAAAATTCAAAAAAGCAAACCTAGCTGTGGTAGGAGACGATTTACAATCCCAGCTAGGAGGTACAAGGATTCATAAAGGATTATTGGAAATGCTTAATTCATTTGGGGCGAGAATTCGGAATACATATCAATTAGACGTCTCTGGGGGTAGTGAGGGGATGAATACCTTATATACTGAGCGTAGGTTGGAAAAACGACAGATTAAAACTGATAGTATAAAACGAACTCTCCCCTATCTAACAGATGACGATATTGCTTCAGGAACAACTGATTATTTAGATTTTTTAGGAAACGAACGCACAGGTTATTTCTGGATATATGGTAACTATTTTCTTCAAAGTCCCTTTAAAATTGATATCACAATCAAAACGGTAGATGCCCCGAATGCTGCAGGAACTCTTATCAACGTTATTCGTGCCACAAAATTAGCCATAAATAGAGGGATAGATGGTCCGTTGATTTCTATATCCGCTTACGGGTTTAAATATCCACCTGTTTATGTTAACGAGCAAGATTCTGTAAAAAGGTTTGAAGAGTTCATCAATGGAACACGTGCGATTTAATTCTCGCTAAAAGTTTGAAGAGAACAAGATTGTTAATATTCTTCAACAAATAATAGGTAAAATTAATGAAACGAGTAAGGATCTACGTCACAGGAAGAGTTCAAGGAGTTTTTTTTCGAGTATACACTCGTAACTTTGCTAGGCAGCTATCCATCCGTGGTTATGTTAGAAACTTGCCCGATGGCAGGGTGGAAATCGTAGCTGAAGGATCTGAAGAATCATTAAAAAAGCTAGCAATATGGGCAAAAAGTGAAGGCTCCCCACACTCTCAAATTCAAAACACGGAGGAAAAATGGGAAAATATTGAAGAATATCATTTCTCAGAATTTCAAATAACATTTTGATCAATAATAAAGGGGAGCTAACCATTTTGAAACGAACTATATACGGATATGTATAAAAAGGGAGTATTTTCGAAATATGATTGGAGATTTAGGAGTGTCTTCAGAACAATTAGAGAGCTCTGATTATGATGTCAAGGTCGTATGTGATGGACCCTGTGAGGTGTGCAAACACACACGAGAGAAAGATGTGAAAACTCAAGGACAGGATATCCTTTACTACTGTCGTAACTGTCAAATGAAATATTTATGTAATGATGTTCTAGGAAGAACCCGAAGCAGTTCAGAGTATAGATGTCCATCTTGTGATTCAACGGTGACAGAAATGACAGTTGAAAGAGCTCAGCAGATGGGAATTGCTTTTGGGTTTAGATTGAAGAGCACTGAAACGAGTATTCGGCCTGTAGATCAAATTAAGCGAACATGGTTTTATTCTCGTGGGAGTATAATTCTACCAAAGAATTTTGTTACGGACTTGATTGAGTATGATCGATTAGAAACTTCACATATTATTGATCTGATGTTCCACTCTGACCTTATATACAGTCCCAAAGGAGAAATAGCGGATAAAAAATCATTACTATGGGATATATTTGCAAAAAAGGCAAATATCATTCGATCAATTCATAATTCCTTAATTACTCGATCAGAACATCGGAGGGTTGACATAATTCTTCGTGCATTAACAGATCACAAAGCATTTCAATGTTTCTACTTGAGTTCGATAGTTCCAAGTCAAATCGCCGGTACAATAGACCTAATTGGAATCGATCAAGAATCAGGCGGCATCGTATGGATCATTGTACAGGAAGACAAAATTGATGAACTAATGATCAACTCTATTTTGAATGAGATTCTAAGTATACCACCTCTAGAGTTCATGGGGGTTGAGAGAATAATTCTCCTGACAAGAAAGTGGATATGGATGGGTGCTGAAATCGCTAGAAGACAAGGACGGATTACAACACGCTGGAAACAATTAAATGTTGAACTATGGGAAGAGGACTCACTTTTTAACCATAGAAGATTATAGACTTGTTTTCTCCTGCATTATCATCATTTAAATGTTATATACCTAAGAATGTTATTTGAAAGTCCTTTTAAGATTAATTAGAAGTGCCTCTACTCGGTTCAATACTTGACATAATCCATGAGAAATTCATTACATTATTAAAGGAATTTAGTTTCGTTGAGGGCGAAGAAAAGGCCAGTACACTTCTTCTTTTCAATATATTTGCAAAAACAAAAGGTAAGATACCCAAGAGAATGGTAACTCTGTAAAAAACAAGGAATAATCCGAAAAGATCGATTTATTTTCTTATTTAATATAATTCCAGATGTATAGTGTTTTTTAAGGTGGGTAACTGGATTGGTTAAAAAAAACAAAAAGAAAAACTTTATTAGACTGAACTTTGGAAAATTTTCCAATAGAGTCGCTCCCCTTCCTAATTCATTTCAGGAATGAAATCTTTCGCATCAAAAACCAAAGATAACATTTAATAATAATAAGAATACAACTCAAATAACAAACGAATGCTTGGTTATAACACACAGAAAATAGCTCTGATCAAATAAAAATCGAGGTTATGAAAAATATGAGCTTCTTAATGAAGATAGTTCTTGCTGGTGACGGCGCTGTCGGAAAGACCGCATTACGAGAACGCTATTTAGGTAAAGGATTTAGTAGTAACTATATGATGACGATAGGTGCTGATTTTGCTTTGAAGGAGGCGACTATTCGGGAGAAGAACATTAAATTTCAAATATGGGATCTCGCTGGTCAGCCCCGTTTTGGCACAGTGAGAAGCGTTTATTATTATGGTTGCTTAGGTGGACTTTTACTTTTTGATGTTACTCGTCCTGATACATTTGTTAATTTAGAAAGCTGGCTGGAAGAAATCTTCAAACACAATGGAAAGGGTATGATTCCAATTGTTCTTCTTGGAAACAAAGTGGACCTGAGGGAACAGTTCCCAAACCACATCACTGATGGCCAAGCTGAAGAGTTTGCAGAAAATCTTTCAAAGAAAACCATGGAAGCTGGATTTCCAGTTAAATTCATGCCAACTAGTGCAAAAACTGGATTGAATGTGTCTGCAGCGTTTGATATGCTTGGTAGTGTGTATCTAGACTTCGTAGAAGCTCAACAATCGAAGTAGGCTTCCACTTTTTTTCCCTGTTTGTTTATTATTATACAGAAAGCGAAGTAACCGATTTAACAGGAAATTGACTTTAGTTTCGCCTAGAGTTTGATCTGGTCGATCGAAGTGACTATATGAGCTCCTTGAAGAGTGGGAATCGTTGATTGACCCATTAACATCAAAATATAACGATTCTTCGCGTATTTTGCATATCCTTGAGTTAGGAAAGAAATAGTATCGAGTTCAGCCTCATCCATTGCAAACCAGATCGCAATACGATTCTTCTTAAATAAACCTCCCTTTTCTGCCATTATATCAACTGGGGTTGCTTCTGTTTCAATTACACGGACATTCTCATTCACTTTATATCCTGCTTCTTTAAATCGTGAATAAAGCTCATTCTTAAGGATAGAAGCTTTGATTTCACCCGCATTTCTTAGATATTTTTCGCTTTCAAATTGCTGACCTAGTCGATTAAAAGCTCCAGATAGTTTTCGATACACACGAAAAAGCGCCTCATTGGGTGCTATATTAGTTAAAGATTCTAATGTTTGTAAGAGAGTCATAGCCTGGAGTAAATGACTTAATGCATTCTGATCTTGTTGTTGAAGAATCTTAGTGTCACCTAAACTCTCTTGGATCTCTCCCTCTAATAACAATTTTGCATTTTGATCTAAATCGTCTGGAGGTTGAGTTTGAAGGATATTTAATGCATTATTGAGAAGTTCCGCAGCTTGCTCAGCCTTTTTTTCAACAATTAATGTTTTTGCTTCATTGAGGGTATGTTTTAGATCCATATTACATTCCTTCAGTCTGTGTTATATTTCTGAGTGATAAACCATTTCTCATATGTGATGAATCATAATTTTATTGCTGATTTTATATTCTTCTTCTCTTACTCATAAGTATCATTCTATCTTATTATCTTTTTTAGTAAGATTGTTGTCCCAAAATTCCCATTTTCTATATTGAATCCTAGAAGGGTCATTAATGGCTGACAATTCTGGAAATCTGAGTTAGATACGACTCAACACTGGCTTTCGGTTTCAGAGAGACCATTAAAATCCGATCAGCATCTAGAGAATAAAGTAGAATAAGATTTTCCTTACCAGTTACCGCTATAGATTGACACTCTTGCCCTAAAACACGAGTGGGTAAACTAAGAGCAGAAGAAACAGCTGATAATTGAGCAGAGTCAATATCCAAACTGGACAAAAGATCGCTTAGTGGGATACCAGCAGAAGAGAGTAATAAAATTGCAGTCGCTTCGGGAATAGTCCGTTGAAGTTTCTCAATTAAGCTATCCTCTATTTCAAGGGTTCTTACAATAGCATCAATTTTTGCTGCAGCATCTCGTAATGTTTCTATTAGGTTATCAACTGGTGTTCGTGATTCAAAAGAAGATTTTGGAAGGGAGATGGTCGTAATTAAAACAGTATTCGCCTTTTTGGTTGCTACAATTATTGAACGTTCTTGGAAGACAATGTATTCAAAGACCTTATCATCGAAATTTCCTTCTAAGAAACCTTGCGAAATGGCCAGTGCACTGGAAATAGCTGCTGGAATAATAAATAATTCCTCTCCAGTCTCCTCCTTTCCTCTGGTTCGCCCCACAATAGGTGAACCATCAATAGTAGATACAATACACTGGTTTATATTGGGATTTTCAAATAACTCCTTAAAGATAGCATCAATTTCTGGAATTGATTTCATGGCCCATATCCTCATTCTGCATCCTAAGAGATGCAAATTAATAATTACTCTCCAATTAATTAAATTTAAAAAGTTGGCCTTTTTTGAGTGGAGAAGTTAATTTTAGATTATCCATTTAATAGAGAGATTTTTCTTAGATTGCAGTAATGAATAAACCATTAGTGGGATAAACAAATAGAAAAAGAATTTATACGCTTACTTCTACCTTTTCTGTCGGAACTATTCCACCTAGTAGTGTTCCTTGATAAGCTCCTTTTTTGTAAATATTCAGCGCTTTATCAGTCTTTTCAACACATTTAATTACATCTGTTTCCATCTCTAACATTGCTCGAATCGCGTCAACGTTTTCGGGGATAGGAATAGATTCCATATGGACATCATATATCATGTACAAATTGTTCCTGTTGTCAAGATTGAGAGTCTCTTCCCAGATGAATACTTCGGGTCGATCGTATCGCGGTCTACCTAAATCACGGAAATACTCAACTAATTGAGCTGAGTCAAAAAGACCCTGTTTTCCAGGTTCAATTAAAATTCGTGGAGTTCTCTTAAATAGATCAATTACCTCTTCTCTAGATGGAGTTGAATCTAGGGTGACTTTTAACATGTGAACGTGGGAGAGTGTCCAACTTCCAGCAATAGCGAGAGAATATATTTTGTCCTTTAATTGAGGCATGATTGTTACGAGATCAGGACCATGATGGCTAACTCCAAGAACTGGGGCAATTGCGTTTATGGGGCCGCGATTGGTGCGAGTTGGATCTCCAGCTCTTCGAGCAAGTGCAATAAAAACATCAGAAACACCATATTCTTGAGCGACTGTTGCTACAATTCTAGTCAAAGCAGTTGTATTACATGATACCACACGAGTCATGTCCACACCTAAATGGCTAGCATAATTGCCAAACGTGCTAAAACTACGGTTAGTAAGAACATGTTTTTCACCACCTTGAACAATCACTTTTACATTAGCATCATGGTAGGTGGGGAAATTTTGGAGTGGAACTCCTGCAGGTGTGCAGTCGACAACTAAATCGACTTCTCTCAACATGTCCTCAAGATACCCTACTACTTCAAATCCCGCTTCACGCATTTTTGGTTCAAAATCTGGGACACTACAATATATAGGGTAATTACGTTCTTGAGCAATCCGTAATCGAACATCAGAGATAATGTCAGCTACACCAATCAATTTCATATCAGATTGCATTGCTACCGCATCAGCAACTCTTTTTCCAATGATTCCGTATCCGATAACGCCTACTCTTGCTTTTGACTTTGCCACTTCTATTGCTCCTCCTTCAATAATTCATTAAGAATTTTATGACCTAATTCTGTTAAATAGAACATTCGCAAAATGGATTGACCTGCAATTTCAACATTTGTCTGACCAAGATAATCGAGAGCTTTCCTAACAATAGCCACGTCATGCGCAATGATTCCTTTTGCCTCTAACCAGCCGAGTGATAATAATACTTTTTCTAGTGACATTTCTGTCTTTTCAATGATTTTTTTGTAAGGAACACCCCGAATCCCCGCGATAGAATGATGACCCTTGTAGAATTCTTCAGGATTATGTAATGCAAGGATAACCTGACGTTGATCTTGGTTTAAATCTTGTGTACCTGACATTTAATTTTGCCTCATGCCCAATCATGGGAATTTTTCTCTTTAAAAGATAAAGAAAGGTATTTTTGTCTAACTCCTCTCTGGCCTTCCACATTTTTATGTTTTGGCACATGTGGTTTGAATGGGTTCGTTATAGAGAACTAGAAAAAAATGAATAAAATCCCAGAGAAATTGAATAAAAGTGTGTTCCAGAAATTTTTTAGAATTAGATCTATCAAACAGATTGAAGTTTTAAGATTGACGATTCTTATTAAAGATTTTTTCCTTTAGACGTTAAAGAGAACATCCTGACAATTTTTTGACCTGCAATCTCGACATTAGAACGACCAAGATAATCCACAATCTGTCGTTGTACAGCGCATTCATGTTGCACAAGTTGGTTTGCTTCTAAATAGCCAAGTGAAAGTAATGTTTTTTCCAAAGAAAGCCCAGACGCTTTCATAATTTCTTTGTAAGGAAGACTTTTTATCCCATTCTCTTGACTATTAACAATGTAATGAGAAGGATTCTTTAAAACATTAATCACACGGTTTTGGTCGTCATTCAGGTTATACAATCAGTTACCACCAAGTTAATGGAAGGTGAGAAGATTTCTTGACTACCCATATCTTTGATACAGGTCTGCACTACATCCTTTATAAATAGTTCTACACATCTGTAAGGTAGTTGAAGCAAACCATTCACTTCAGATTAGTCTGAATTAATTACTTTTTACCTTATATTATTTTTAAAATTGCTTCTTTTTGGGATAACTATTATTTTTAGAAGGATTATGCCAGTAATCTACATAAATCCTTTTCAAATCAGTTTTATTTTTTCAAAATAAGTAAAATGACTCTAAACAAGACAATCAAGGGTATTAAACTGGTATTGCTTTATTTAATGAATATAGTATTTGCTGAAAAGATAAAGGCCCTACAATTTCATTCGTTTTGCTGCCTCTTCTGGAAAAATATGAGATAATCTGTGATCGTCAAGCATTTCCGCCCCACCAATCTGTTGAACTGGAATTATATCAATAAACATGTGAATGGGGATTGTGAATCCAAAATGTTTTTGACGAAAGAGAATATTCCTGTCAGGAAGGATTTTCAGATCTTCCCCATACTGCTTAATGAACTTACTCAGAAATCGATTCACTACAAGCAAAGCTTTAGCTAGTGATACTATTTCTGATTCCTTTAATTCCCAAAGTGATGATACATGGCGTTTTGGTAGGAGGCGGATATGTCCATCTCTTTCGGGGGCATAGGCGGTAAACGCGATCCAATTTTCATCCTTCCATATTATTCTCTCCTCTATTTTTAATTGCTGACCAATTAGATCAAAATCTAATCCATTTGTATGTTCACATCCTAAACAATAGGATTTCTTTTGTTGCTTATTTTTTTCAAATGAGATGAAGAAACTACGATCCTTCCAGCCATGTCCTCCCTTTTCATAGAGCAATGTCTGACTATGAAGATGGGGAATACTGGCTCCAGCGTTAGCACCTATGTTGTAAAAATGAAAAACCATAGTAGTGCTGTTTTTTTCCTCACTGAGTACCTGATGGCTTTTTTCTATCGTTGCAATTATATTTTTTAAATAAAGAACCATTTCCTCAATAGGAACTTCCTCAATCGCCTGATAGTGTTCAGTAAAGATATGTAATAACGGAATTCCACGTGATATTGATTTATTATTTTGAAATATTGTTTCTCGTAGAGGTATAACTCGAGCCATGGGTGTAAATAAGTTGATGATCGAAAAAACTTTGGTTTTACTAAGATTTTCTAAGAGAGGTTCAATACTAAGGGGACTTTTGCTCTGAGTTAAATCTCGAGAAATCACAATAGAGGGGAGTTTTCCTACTATCAATCGGCAAAACGAATCCTCTCCTTTCTTCAAATGACTTATTAAGGGGAGTTTCCGACGTGTATGGTATTCATATGGTCTATCAGCTCGTAGTGTACTGATGTAGGAGTAATGACTGATATTTATACCATTATCAACATATGTTCGGAATGGATCTAATCTTACATCAGGAGTTAAATCCAACTTTTGATAAATTCCCCAGAAGCCTTCTGAGATAAATAAATCCTTTGTAAATGCCCTTAAATCGTTCTTCATAGAGAATTACCTTGAATTTAGTAATTAATGAGCAAAGAGGTGAATTACTTTTTTTTGTTAAAAACTTATCATAAATATCGATTATTAAAGCAGAAGGGTTATAAAGAGGAAAGAATTTCAATTCTATGAAGATAACTAGGCTAATGGAGAAAATCCTTCCAGTTTATATTGGTAAGTGGAAATCTAAAAATTTTGTCAGATATATTTGGAATTAAATCGACAGAAATGGGTCTATTGAGAGAAAAATAATTGGAAAAAAAATCCAACAGAATGCCTTTTTATATAATAATGTCTTAATGAGGCACGACTGCAGGAACCCCTAGTTAGTTGTTTAAATAGCAATTGATTATTCTTTTTGCTTAATTAAATTAATAAAACTAAATTTGACTCTGGTGTAATGGAAAAATGCATGAAATCCAGAAGATGAGTCGAGTAAAAATATTGGACAGAGCTCGAAAGTTTATTTTCTCTACTGCTCTTCCAGATAGTGCTTCAAAGCTCAGTCGTCTGAATTTTCGCTATGGATTAGCAAAAATGCATCTTGCACTAGCACATTTAGGTCTGGATCCTACAGCAACATTTATCGCGGCCCCTGATTGCACTATTACTCGTAACTTACAACGTTGGCGAAATGGAATAGGATATGGAGGGAAGGTGACCTGGGGAGATGGAACAGATCCGCTAATATTTGTTGATACAATGCCTAACGCATGTGGTATGCTTGTGGGAACACTAGATGAAATCCCTGATCCTATCGAGCTGATTCAAAAGGTACACGACATGAATGAACGGAGTGGGGAAATACGAATTGATGGAGTCCCCATTCATTGGAACTTTGGCAGTGGAAACCATTTTATCAATGTATTTGAGATATTTCCGAACCCTGCCATTGGTGATAGCGCTAATCTCCCTCAATACTCATTTATCACTCATAGCTCTCCCTCAGAATTAAAATCAGATAATAATCCTCGTGAATTAGGCCTATACTATCATCTCTCTGAAAATTTACAACAAATGGCTCAAACTTTGCAGACCCCCTTTGGGGATATTCATTATCTAGTTGATGATAATGCCTACAAATATTTAGAATTCTTCCAATGGGCAGATCGAATAGGAGCTGAAAGGCGAAAAATTGCAGGGAAATTATTATTTGATGATTTTAAGGTTATTACTAATAAGACGCACCAAGGGCTAGTACATATGAACGAAGTGGCTCTTGGAACACATGTCTTTGAAAAGGCAAATGGAACAGATCTCTATCCATTGACATTAAGGTCTGACCTCCCCTGTTATTTGATGAAAGGATTCGCAAATTTCAATGAGGAAGCGATAGAAACATTAAATTTCGCAGAACGAATGCGAACTTTTGGCTTAACAGAGCGGATAAGTACCGCAAATATACTTCCACACGGCGGAGGGTATACATTTCCACATATAGTGGCGATTCCTGAGATTTATGAAACAATGGAGAAACGAAGGTACTTTTCAGTCGATTTAGGGACTGGAATTGGGTCAAAAATCTTTGAAACTCCCCGTGAGCTGCAATTCGCTTACCGAGGGCGCCAAGTATTAGTTCAAACCATTGACCTCGGGCTTGGGGAAATAGTCGCTCGCATGGTTCCACGATTCGCATTAAAAGTGTGAATTCACTCCCTTTTCCATAGTTGTTACTCATTTGTACTATACAAATTTGGTTTGAAGAGAAATCCCTTGTCACTATCTCCTAAACCAGATATCTACCCTCTCTTCAACAGTTTTGATTAATCTAAAAGTAATGTTGAGTAGTGGCTCAAGTTCCACATCATAGGTATTTTTTGCTTTCCGATATTGGAAATGAGGGGCAATTAAGTAATTAAAACCACTTCTCTTCACTTTTGTTAGATAATCATATTGTTCGTCACTTTGCCAGACGAGGTTTTCTCCAGGATCATTTTTAAAATTCATGGAGATGTTTTTATGAAGATAAGTCCAGCCTCCAGTGTAAAACCACTGTGTAAAAACGATTACACCAGTAGAATTCTCCTGATCACCAACCCATTCAAGGGCTTGATTTACATCATGGAAAAAAGCCCAATCTGCATTTTCGCTACTCTCAAGACTTGAGGAAAGGGTAAAAAGACTCGCAAGAAGAAATAATCCCAGTTGAATGAAAGCGAGATCCTCTTGTCTTGGTTTGTGGATAATATTGAATCTTGGAAACAAATCATTATGTAGATAATGGTATAAATCCTTGAGAATTAAATGATATTCCTTCATTGCAGCTGCAAACAGAATCATGAATAATGGAAAAAGGGTGAAGATAAATCGTTCTTCTTTATGCTCAACCAACGATAGAACGATCAATGATATCATAGCCCAGATGAAACTCTCTAGGATTGTGAAGAACCATTCGTCATGTATTCTGCCTGAAGATTTATGAAGAGCTCGCTGAATCTTGTAGATCAACATAGCAATCAGGAGACTAAAATTGATTGAATAAAAGGGACGAATCAAAATTTTACCGAAATAGTAAGCAAATGGTTGAACCCCGAAGATGGAACTTTTCCCTTCAACAATGTTGAATTGATACCAGTTGATGGGAGATGCTAAGAAAACACCAAAAAAATATAGGTCGGTCAATCCTTGGATGAAGAACATTATGCCAAATCCAATGGCTACCAAGAAATATTGAAAAAGCATTTTGACATTATTTTGATGACGTAGGAGGAAAAATGGGGCAAAAAAGACAACTGAATCCATGCGAAGGGCGCACGCTAATCCAAGTAGAACCCCTGCAATAAATTCTGGTACAGAAATCCTAAGAAAGGATAATTCATCCTTTCGCTTGGTAGTATGTAGGTGGAGATATAATGCATAAAATATAAGTGGGGTGACAAACGAGTTAGTCAGTGTTCGAATGCCAAAAAAAGGAAACTGAAACCAGAAAGTGATGAGAAAGGCTGCGAATAACGAAAAAGCATGAGGAGGTTTTTGCGAGGGGAACAGTTCTTTGCTAAAGAAGTAGACAATTGGAATAAGCGACGTACAATAAGTTGCACTAAAAATGCGAACAACCATTAGTGTTCCATTAATTTGATGGGGAATCCCAAGAAGGTCACAGACTTCAAAAATGTAATAAAATAAGAGAGGAAACAGATAGGAACGGGCTGCACCATCATCTTCAGGGGTCGCGGGGATTTGAAACTCCCACGGGATGTACCCATACCCGTATTTCAAATCGTGGGCAATCTCCAGAGATTGATAAATCTCATCAGGATGAACCATTCCTCCAGAGCTTATAGCTAAAAAAAAGCGAAGAATCCATCCAATAATAATTAATATGGTTAAACTGACAAACTCTGAATGATGACGAATCCATTCCTCTAAAAAATATATCCGTGAATCCGTTAAGGATAATGATTCCATGTCTCGTGTTTCCCGTATTGATTATGGATAATTTTCACACTATCTAGCTAAATTAAATAATGAATTTAACAATCTTTTGAATCAGAAACAATGATAGGTATAGAAAAACTTATGTAAAGATGATAAAAGATTAATTTTAAGTAACATACAAATTATTAATAGATTAAACATCAAGAGAATCTAGTCATCATGAATGCTCTGTAACAAGAGTTAATAAGCAAAAAAATCTTTAAGATTGTTAATACAGTCACGGTTATCAGTCATTTTAATAAAACAAAACTATTGGAGTTAAAGTAGTATGGGAATATATCGACTCTTATTCAAATCAATCATTTTCAGCACTCGTTCTAAAAGACGATTTATCCCGTTCGTCATTGTGTTTGGTATTCTAAGTGGGGCAACTATCATCCTACTTTATAATTTTGATAATTTTTCACGGGAAGGATTATTGGTCCACAGCGGGGTGGTCATTAAAGCATCTTCCATGGATAGTGTCACTCTTTCAGATGCAGAAAGTGATATCGGAGTGACAGATGGAGGGAGTCATGGGTTGACAAAAGCAGTTATATTCTATAAGTATGTCAATTTTGGGGGAAATATCCGGATATTCAGTATGCGACCTAAATATTCATGGGCATTTGATGCAATTTCCCCCACAGATCTGGTGGCAGGGACTTTTCCTCGGGGTAATAACGATGTCTTGGTTCCTGAGGATGCGTTACTAACATTAGCGGATGCCCAAGACCCAGTCAATATTTATACCAAATTTGTAGTAGGTACGACAATTAAGATAGGGAAAACTGCAGATTCGGAATTTGATTTAAGAGTCTCTGGAGTCTATAAAAAGCCAACTGCTGTCGCTAGCGATAACAGGGAGTGGATTTTTATTACAGAGGAAGCGTTTAAAACCTTAACTGATGCAGAGCATCTGAATTACGACTCTAGTCAAATTTATATCCATTCAATATCCATTCTTGCCAGTGGAGATTATCTTAGTGGAAATGTCTATAATAATGTTGACAATCTTTACGCAGAATTTTCCCCAGAAATTGACCCTCTACCTCAATACGATGATGTCGATCACACACCAAAATCCCTGAAAGAAGGTGGGAGGAGTTTTTCGTTTCTATCATTGCTGTTTGGAATGTTTGGGACATTTATGGTGAGTACACTTTATTCTTATCTAATAACTCGCTTTAGACGACGAGAAGTAGCAGTTCTGAAAGCAATGGGATACTCAAAATTAAATGTTCGAATAGTGGTCTTAAGTGAGATCTTGGTTGTTGCGATTACTGGATATATAATAGGCTTATTAGTAATTCAAGGATATTTATGGAATCCATTAGGCCGTTCAGGAGCATACTATTATCTAATTTTATTGTCACCGACGGCATTATTCGCGTTTATAGCTGTTGTAATCTCATGTGTTCCAGGATTTTTCCTAATTACATTCCGAATTCTCTCAGTAAGGCCTATAGAGATTTTCCGACAGAAGTGAGGTGCAAAAGATGAGTGGAACATTAATTGAAGCCAAAAACCTAACTAAAGAGTATATCCGAGGGAAACGAGAAGTTGTGATGGCAGTAAATGATGTGGACATCCAAATTCCAAAGGGAAAGATGGTTCTAGTAACAGGGCCTTCAGGGTCAGGAAAATCCACACTTATAAACATCCTATCAGGATTAGATAAACCCACAGAAGGTAAAATCCTCTATGAAGACGAAAACATCGCAGAATGGGATGAAGAGAAACTAGCTCAATTTCGTAGAGAGAATGTTGGATTTATCTTTCAAAACTGGGAGCTCGTTCCCATCATGACAGCATTGGAAAACATTGAATCCCCCCTCTATCCTCTCAAAGTGAAAGGGAAAGAGATCAGGACAAGATCTATCTCGTTACTGAAACAAGTGGGCCTCTGGGATAAAGCAGACAATTTTCCTGATGAACTTAGCGGAGGAGAACAGCAGCGAATAGGAATTGCTCGTGCTCTCGTGGGGAAACCACGAATCATCTTCGCGGATGAACCAACAGGGAATCTTGATGTAGACAACGCAGCATCGATAATGCGACTCTTGAAGAGCTTTACCAAACGAGATACCTCAATCTTGGTAGTCACACATAACGAGGAGCTCAAAAAGTACGCAGATATGACTCATAGGATGTCATCTGGGCGCTTTGTCTAATGGCACTCATCTAACGCGGAAATAAATCCTAAAAAAAGATGAGTAAGGAACAGAAAGTAGGGATTATGACCATCTGTTTCTTTAAAAAGCTTATTCTGGAGAGAACCCATTCATCAGTTTGGTTGCGAGTTCCTCAATATATCGGCTAAAGGGATGGTCAGGATACTTAAGGCTAAAAATGTTTCGAGAACCTTCACGAGCCACTTCGCAGAAACAAGGAATGGCTGTAAGCACTGACATACGCATCGCATCAGTAATCGTTTTTTCAAGCTGCTCAACTTGCTGTCTATCCTTTTCACCCCAAACACCTTCCTCAGGGGGGCAAGTTTCCGCAACCACACGATTTAAGATAACATAGTTTTTGGAGTCCAGCAAACTATAAAGTTGGGCCACCATACTCTTAGTCCCACTAATATCAAAATCATCTGCTTTCAAGACTAGACAGGTAGCATCACTAATCACCAGACCATCAATGCTTTCCATTTGGACACCTGGACTAGTGTCAATAATAGTATAATCAAAGCCAGACTCAGATAGTTCGTCACGGAGACGTAGAATACGTTTAAGGGAACGTTGACGCTGTTTCTTGTCCGCACGGACAATATCACTCATTTTCCGGAAATCCGTTGAGGCAAAAGCCGCATAAAGGGGGATTTTGTACTGATCTTCAAAGGAAACAAGTAGATCACGCCCCCGAAGATCCGGGTCAAACAGGAGATCATTGATCGTTACATCAGAATCAATCCCACATAAGGTCTGGAGGTTGGGCCCCCGAAAATCTAAGTCGAGGAGGGCAGTCTTATGGCCCTTACGGGCTAACACAGTAGCTAAATTGGCTGATAAATGAGTTTTTCCTGTTCCTCCCTTGTACGAATGAAACGCAATAATCCTCATATTAGACACTCATCCTAAAGAACTTATCACTAATAATGATGGGCATTTTTCTTGCCATGAGACCGATTAGCATGATTGGCATTGTTAACAATCATTTGTTTTTTTACCATATAATCATTTTCCTCCTCCTCTTCCTCGTCTTCCTCCTCTTTCGCATGTTTGTAATAAAAGAAAGCTTTTCTTCCCTCATGCTTTTTCTCAAGAAATCCTCGTTCAGAGAGTTGGTTGAGGTAATCACTCTCCAACGGCCGACTCTTTCCCGTTCTACGGGACACACTTCGGGCGGTGGCTCTATCAAGTTGAAGGACAACTTGGAAGGTTCGTCGCAAATGTTGAGGGATTTTGGTAATCAAATCTAATCCAGTAGCGATTTCACCCACATCAAACCCAGAAGCCGTTTTAACTTCTCTTCCATCAATGAAACGCTCAATAGACCGACCGATACTCTGAGCTAAGGATTTCATTTCACTAAGTTCAGCATGAATACCCCGAACCATCAAATGGAGATCTCTACTCGATTCCTTGATGTCGTGGATATCCTCCCGAACCTCCTGGAGACTCTCATGAATGATTTTAGGAATAGCTTGTTGTAAAGACAAATCAGAGAATTCAACAGATTTTTTCTCCTCTTTCTGACTAGTTTTATCTGTTGAACCCATGGAAAACGCCGTTTGAAAGGAAATCGTATCTGTTGATGAAAACTTTCTAAATCAAATTTTAATCTTTTGAACTAGCTAAACTGACATAGGAAACCAACAACACGATCAGGGTTAACACATGATTTTCATACTCCAAAAGAAAGGTCTCACGCCGAGGAAACAACACAGGAAGCTAATTGATGGCATAAAAGTGAGACCGTAAGTCATGTAAATCAGGAACACGTCGGACCTTATCATCATCAACTAAAATCTTTAATGCATAACGGATGGTACGATTCGATAAGGAAGTATACAACCCAATCTCGCGAGGTTTTAAGGCACCGTTGGCACAAAGCAACGAGTACACCTCTTGGGCGGATTTAGGCAAGTGATGAACCTTATCACTAGGCGAATCACTCTCAATTACTTCATTTGTGTCGATTGCTGCCATTACTGGTCACCTAACGAGGGATGCTGACCATTGTAAGAATCATCAACATCAACACTTCATCATCAACAACAGTATATAAGGACATCGGAATGTGCAAGTAGGGTCGTGTTTCGTTTTCCCCTGTGGTTTTCCTTATAGAGCTGTTAAATTTTCTTTCCTCCTCTTCCTTCCTTTCATGTATCTTTTTTTCCCTGTTTTGAGAATTGAAATCTTTATTAAGGCGTTTATCATTCTATTACATGGCAAAATGAGAGAGAAAGAGCTATTTTTGACCTGATTAACTTTGAAATATAATTTTTGGCTTAGACTTTGTAGAAAAGCTTTTTTGCGTCCTGGTTAGTGTATTTCTCTTAGTGAGGATAATGAAATGTGAAAGATGCGAGGAAGTAGCAGCCACAGTCTTCTGTCTTCGATGCAAGCGAGCGATTTGTAGTAATTGTTATGACCAATCATTAGTAGTTTGTAATGATTGTGTCAACTTTAAGAAAGCTAGAGAATGGGATAGACGTCAATTGGTACGTACTTTAGCTGAAAACGTGGTACTTGCTTCCGAAAACTTAGAAAAGGATTCTTGTCAAGGATGTGGGATTCTCCGCTACCAGCTTCTTTATGTCTTTAAAATTCTTAAGAACCTTGGAATTGAACTTGAGCAGGAAGATCTTTCAGGACTTAGACAACCTGTTAACCAATTGAGAGAATCAATTCTCCCACTAATCGTTGAGGCAGTTACTCAAAAAGATCTTGAAGCAGATCCCTCTGCTTGGTGTAGAATCTAAGAAATTGATAATTTAAACGATAGAATTTCCAGATAATAGAGAATCCATCAATACATTCGGGCTTAAATTCGTAAGCGTACTTACAGGGATCCTATCTCTTCTCAAACGAGTGCACTTTCTTATTAAAAAAACATCATTTAAGGAGATCGAAGGATAGTTTAATGAAGCTCTAGAAATTGTAATTAGAGATTATGAATCCTAGTAAAACCCACCAATTGACTCGTCAAACAATAAATCAGGTATGTCAGGAAGGATTGGCCAATGAATCCCTTAGAAAATACTATCGATTTCGGTATTCAAGTCAGTTTTATGGGGGAATTGTCACTGCTGATGTAGTGGGGTGTAATCTCCGCTGTGGGTATTGTTGGTCTCAAAAAACCGCATGGTTTCCTCGAAAGGGCTCATGGTACTCCGCTGATCAGGTAGTACGGGCATTGATGGCTCTCAGTGAGAAGCACAATTGTCATCGTATGCGCTTGAGTGGAGGTGAACCCACGTTGTGTAAAGAACACCTCCTTTCAGTACTGGAACAGATCCCAGATGATATTTTGTTTGTCCTAGAAACAAATGGTATTCTTCTTTCTGAATCCACATACATTCAAGCCTTAAAAAACGCTCAACATCGCCCATATATACGAATCAGTTTGAAAGCAGGACAAACCCTCTTTTCGAAGGTAACTGGAGCACCCATTGATATTTATAAGGCCCAGCTTCATGCCATTGAGCTATTGCAGAAATCATCATTGCGATTTAATGTCGCTATCATGGCTGAGTTCTTTACGTCTAAGGAAATCAGTGATTTGGAAGCTGTAGTGAGACCAAAGCAATTAGAAATTGAGCAGTTACTTCTGTACCCCTTTGTACGAGAAAAGCTGAGGAGGAGAGGCTTATCCCTTGAAAAGTAGAATCTGAATTACTATAGAAAGGACTTTATTTCAGAGTCAGAACTGGTATAATCTTCTTCATTATTTTTCTTTCTGCTTTTCTTAGATGTTCTTGAAAGGTTCGCGGTTTAATCGCCATTTCATCTGAAAGTGAATCGATTGAAACATTTCGTGGAAGTTCATAATAACCCTGATCATACGCTTTGGTTATGACTTGCAGTTGTTTGTATGTTAAATCTGTTCTTAATTCATCTAAATACAGTGGGTGTAATTTGGGATTATCAATCTCCTTAATCGGGGCGATAGTAAGAATCTCGACTAAAGCACTTGGATCTTTCTTCTTGAGTTCATCTGAAATTGTTTTGAGATCATCTAATGTGATTAGTAACTTAACAACTTCTTCTCCAGCTAGATATTTTACTGGTGGTAATCGTATGCATTTATAACTGTCTAATATGACAGAAAAAGGTTCGTAATCACATTCACATTGCTTGATGACCATTTGTACATGGTCTTGACCTAAGGATTTCTTAATAATTGATCCTAGATTCGTATGAACATCAGCTATTGCATTATCTACCTCCGTTTTACTTCCTCGTATTTCCAATACGTCATAATGTGAATTACACCAATGTAGAACTTCAACTGTTGGAAATTTTTTGGAGAGTCTCGAAAATGGGCAATTATGGTTTATTTTGACTAGGACATTATAAAGCATCTGCTGTCACTTCGTTTCTTGTTATTGGAATAGTGTTGAATATTAAATCTTAAAGAAAATACCTCCTAATCGAGGTAATAAATTCATCTTTGTCTGAGCTAATAACGAAACTATGCAAGACAAAAGTGCACAAAGTGCCATGTTAATTAGTAGTATACTGTGGGGCATAAGTCCTATTGTAGTCGAACAAATATTAAACTTTTCAACTCCCTTAGATATAATGACACTGAGATTTGGAATAGCAGTACTAGCCAGCTCCTTTTTATTACCAGTTATAAAGGCACGAGCTGGATTCCATTTATTGAAAAATTGGAAATGCATGCTTATAGGATTCTTGATTGCTATGGGATATCTCACATCAACAATTGGCCAAGAATTGACTACAGCAGGACTAGCGACTCTTATTTCCACTAGTTATATCATAATTGTCCCATTTTTATCGTGGAGAATAGAAAATACCTCTCTTTCAAAAAAGATCTTTTTACTGGCAACAATCGCTTCTATAGGGATCTTTCTCATTAGTTACAATGGTGACCTAAGGAGTTTATCCAGCACAAATGGTATTGGAATCGTGCTGTTACTCATAGCAGCGTCTGTATGGGGATTGAATATTGTCCTATCTAGTCAGTTAATTACTGAAATTAAAAACAATTATGGGAAACATGATCCTTTGAGTTTTTTATATGCAACCCTAGTTTATACATTTGTACCATTATTTTTCTTATCTATTTTAACGAAATCTCAAGCTTTTTCATCGTTACGATATACACTCCCTTATCTGATCTTTTTAGGCATTTTTACAACCATCCTCACTTTTGGACTTCATAATTGGGCATTATCTCGGCTGGGATCGGTTAAAACAACGTTTTATTTATTGATACAGGTAATTGTACCTTTTGGATTTGAGTTCTTATTTGGCAGTTTTACCTATTCTACTTGGGTAATCTCTGGAATATCCTTGGTATTGCTTTCGATGGTTCTGCTAGAATTTCCAAGTGATATAAGTCGCTTTGTTACCTCTAGATTAAGAATTAAGAATTTAAGAATGAGCTATTTTCAGAAATTAGTGGATAAGATTTTTTTTCACCTTCAAGGGGTAGATGGTGAGAATGCCTGCGATCTGTATAAATTAATAGGAAGGGAAAATTGAGTGGGTCATAATATTCTTATAATTATCGATGCAGTTTTTCCTTTATGTCAGAAAAAGCCATAAATTTCATGTTAAAATTTTCAGACGATACCGGATTAACATCTAAAAAACCTCCAAGAAGATATCTATGGACTGATAGTTTTGCAGTTTGTAATTTTTTGGGATTCTACCAAATGACTGGAGAGAATAAGTTCAAAGAATTAGCAATACAATTAGTTGACCAAGTTCACAAAACATTAGGCAAACATAGAGATGATGATGAACGGTCAGGGTGGTTGGGAACCAAGGATCATCCCACAAAAAATGGGTTGAGAATCGGAAAACCCTTGCCAGAGAGAAAACCCTATGAAACCTTTAATTCACACCTGGAATGGGATCGTGACGGTCAATATTTCCATTATCTCACAAAGTGGATTCATGCTTTAATTAAAGTTTATCACGTAATGAAAGAGGAAAAATACCTTACTTGGGCTCTAGATCTAGCAAAAGCGTCAACACTCTTCATCAGTAGTAATCGGATGTTCTGGAAAATGAGTATTGACCTTTCTTATCCTCTCGTCCCGTCGATGGGTCAACATGATCCTGTTGATGGGTATATTACCTTTAAAGAATTACAGACAGTCATTGATGCAGACTTAGGAGCAGTGTTATCAAGTTTGGAAAAAATGATTCAACAACTCAATCTGGTTACAACTGATCCTTTAGGTATTGGAGGGTTATTGTTTGATGCTTATAGGTTGGAACAGATGGGTCTTAACTCTGATAAAAGAAGAAGAATGATGATTGCTGCTCAAGAAGGTCTTAAGTATTGTCGCCTCTCCCATGTTTTAGCATTTAGAGAACTCGGGTTAGCCATTGGATTACAGGCTGCTAAAAAAATGGCCTTCTTAGAGGAGTCTTGGGCATTAATAGATGAAATAAATGCTTATTGGCTCAAGCATAGTGATTGGACTGAACATATGGATATCAATAGAGTCATGTTAGCCACAAGCTTAGGCCCAGATAATTTTCTCTCAATCTCAAATCACCTATAGGGAAATATAAACAATACTTAGGAATGTCTCATGTATGGGTTCCTTTACTAATACTCTTTCTCACGCTAATCCTTCTTTCCTTCTCTTTTTGAACACTTGACAAGGAGAGCCACAGCGAATACTAGTATGGTAACAGAAGTAAATCCTGGAGTGCCTGTTGTTGTGCTTGTTGGGGCGGAGCTTTCAGTTGAAGGTATACTCGTGGAGGGCTGAGTAGAATAAGTGTTTTTAATTTGTGTACAATCACCATCACGGATATCCCATCGCCAATTCTCACCGCGAACTAGCCTGATATACTCTCCAGGGACATGATTTTCCCATTTATAAGGCCCCGTGCCAATAATCTGATTGTTAATTGGGATGAATGCTGATACATTGGTCACCTCACGCCAGATATGCTCGGGGGTGATGTAAAACCAGGTGGTGTCTGCCCACTCGAAATATCCTGTCTTGTTGACATATATTTCGATAGTATGGCCTTCGGATCCATCGGGTAACTCAACTTTGTAGATTTCCGCCATCTCTATCCCACTTCGGGGAGAGCTCTTCCACAGATATAGGGAGTGGTTTACGTCGGCTGCAGTAAAGGGTTCCCCATCATGCCATGTCTCGTTTTCATACAAGTAGAACGTGAACTTTTGGCCATCTCGGATGTCTCCACCCGCAGTGGTCTGTTCAATCTCCCAATCATACGCTAATCCTGGAATGGGATCCCATGTATATGGATCGATACTCCATAGTTGATCATAGATATACTGAAAGACAGTTTCTTCTCTATCCCATTTTTGTAAATAAGGATTTAGAGTATCTATCGTGCCAGATAAACAGTAGTACAATGTTCCACCAAATGGTCCTCCCAAAGATTCCTTCAGATGTAATTTGGTAGCACAGTATGGATTATTCTGAATGTAACCACCTGTAGTCGGTCCCAACCCCGTAAACTCAAACCAACCATCAAATCTGTCATTCCGGTGAGTACCAATATTCACGTCATTATAGACAACAATCTGCGGTTGTTCGAAGGTTAAAAATCTATTGACCTCTTTCGCATATGTCTTTACATCCTCTAAAGTGGTAGCTTCTATCATCTGATCAAAAACTGCGTCAATTGTGCTGTTACTGAAGTGATAGTAGTTATAGAGGCCTCCATTATACTTAGCATCCGTTCTGAAGTTTTCATACAGGCATTTGGATGGATTGGTTAATGGAATGCCCTCATTCCAGCACAGGACATCAAAGGCCATGGGATCTGGTGGGGTGGGTAAGAAATCAGGAGGATAAGCGTAACATCGAACTCCCATTTCTTCTAATCCATCTACCATGATATCAATGGCTTTGATAGATGGATCATAAGCAGCTAAAGCATACATTTCTATTATGGATGAGGTTCCAGGCGTCATATCAGCGTATTCATCATCATCTAAGTCAACACCAACATCCCAGGCATCATTACCATTAGCGTCGTATTCCCGCCACCCATCTCCGTCTAAATCTTTGAACCCAGCGTTTTCAAGTGATCTGTTGCCTAACACATAATCTGCCTCATAGAAGTGATCACTCATCTCGCTTTCGACTTCCCATTCAGAGATAGTTATCGGAATGTAACTATCTTGAGGCCACCCCGCACCTCCAATGCATTCCCTGTTTGCTCGGGATTTATCATATCCGAAGGCCATAGCTCGACGGAACGCGGTGATGTTTAAGGGGAATCGGTCACAATTTAGCGTGAGGGCTCTATATCGGACACTTGGCGTAAAGGTCACCTCAATATTCGGATCACTCACCAGACCTGCTAAGTAATCTTGCGGAACCCGCTCATCATACACATCAATGTCCCCATTTTGTAGTGCTAATATCGCCAGAGGGATATCCTCATCAGGATAGATCATAAACTCGATCTCATCCACGTATCCGCCAGGATAGGGGCGAAATTCCGATGACCATTTGGGACTCCTTATAATTGAGGGTGTTGTTTGAACAGTATTCGGGTAAAAAAGTCCTAGAAGGGTAAGTCCTATTAATAAGCTTAATAAACTTCCTTTTTTCATGGGTAATTCTCCTTTCCTTTTCTTTTCGACAGTTTAACAAAGAGAGCACCTACTAATAACGCTAGTGACGTTAAAGCAGTGAACCCTGGACTGGTTGTTGGGATAGAGCTCTGAGATATCGTAATTGATGTCGAGCATTGAGTGGATCCGAACTGACTTATAAAATGATTATCTTTGTCACGGATATCCCACCGCCAATCCTCGTGACGAAGAAGACTGATGTACTCTCCAGGGACATGTTCGTTCCACATATAAGGCCCCGTGCCAATCGTTTGATCGTCAGTCGGAATGAATGCTGATATATTTGTCACATCGCGCCAGATATGTTCAGGGGTAATGTAAAAGCGCGTGGTATCCGCCCACTTAAAATATCCTGTCTTATTGACAAAAATTTCGATAATATGGCCTTCTGGCCCCTCGGGCAACTCAACTTTATAGATATCTGCCATTTCTACTTTACTTCGAGGAGAGCTCCTCCACAGGTAGATGGAGTGATTCACGTCGGCTGCAGTAAAGGGTTCCCCATCATGCCATGTCTCGTTCTCATACAGGTAGAACGTGAACTTTTGGCCATCTTGATTGTCTCCACCTGCAGAGGTCTGCTCAATCTCCCAATTGTACGCTAATCCTGGAATAGGATCCCAGGTAATTGGATCGATATTCCATAGTTTTTCATAGATGTACTGAAAAACAGTATCTTCGTAACCCGTTTTTTGGTAATAGGGATTTAAGGTTCCCATGTTATCAGATAAACAATAGTAGAAGCTTCCACCATAAGGCCCAACATGGGACTCTTTGAGGTGTACCTTGGTTGCACAGGCCCAGTTGTCACCACTGGACACCCCAGCACCCCTAAATTCAAACCAGCCATCAAATCTGTCATTACGGTAAGCATTGATGTCAACATCGTTGTAAACCACAATTTGTGGTTGCTCAAAGGCCAATAGTGAGCTTGCTTCACGAGCATATTGCTTAACTTCATTGATATCACTGGCAGCGACCATATCTTCAAGAATAGCAGAGATCGTGTCATTATTAAAATGATAATGATTGTAGGGATCTGTATTAAGCCATCCTCCAGTAGCAAAATTATTATACAGAAATTTAGGTGTATTAATAAAAGCAATACCATCAGTCTGGCAAATTACCTCACCGTTTAGATAAAGATCAGAAGGATAGGAATCGAGAGCACGCGGGTCTATTTCAATGATTTTCGAACGAATCCCCATTTCTGCAAGAGTATCTACCATTATTTCACACGCCTTGATAGCAGGGTCATATCCTGCTGTAACAAACATATCCAAGATGCCCATATCATTGGTATAATGACTTTGAGCATAAGTATCATCGTCTAAATCAACCCCTGGATCCCAAACACTATTATTGTTTTTGTCATATTCTCGCCACCCGTCTCCATCTAAGTCTTTGAAACCAGCATTTTTAAGTGATCTGTTGCCTAACACATAATCTGCCTCATAGAAGTGATCACTCATCTCGCTCTCGACTTCCCATTCAGTGATAGTTATCGGAATGTAACTATCTTGAGGCCACCCCGCGCCTCCAATGCATTCCAAGTTCGCACGATATTTATCATACCCGAAGGCCAAAGCCCGACGAAATGCGGTGATGTTTAAGGGGAAAAGCTCACAATTTAACTTGAGGACTCTGTATCTGACACTTGGTGTAAAAGTCACTTCAATGTTCGGATCATTCACAAGAGCTGCTAAGTAATCTTGTGGAACACTCTCATCATAGGCATCAATGTCCCCTTTTTGTAGTGCTAATATCGCCAGAGGGATGTCCTCATCAGGATAGATTATAAACTTGACTTCATCGACATACCCTCCATATGGACGGAAATCTGATGACCATGTGGGAACTCTTTCCTCTATCGCTGATTTAGACTGAGGAATGGGACATAAAATGCCTAAAAGTACGATTCCGATCATTAAAAGATACATATGTGTTTTCCTCATATGTAATCCTTCTTTCTTTCTCTTTTTGAACGCTTGACAAGGAGAACAACAACGAATACTAGTATGGTTACAGAAGTAAATCCTGGAGTGCTTGTTGGGGCAGAGCTTTCAGTTGCAGGTACATTCGTGGAGGAATGAGTAGAATAAGTGCTTTCAATCAAATAACCAACATCACGGATATCCCACCGCCACTTCTCATCGCGAACTAGCCTGATATACTCTCCAGGGACATGTTCGTTCCACTTATAGGGCCCCGTACCAACAATCTGATCGTTAGTTGGAACGAAAGCGGACACATTGGTCACCTCACGCCAGATGTGCTCGGGGGTGATGTAAAAGTGTGTGGTGTCTGCCCACTCGAAGTATCCAGTCTTATTCACAAATATTTCGATAGTATGACCATCGGGTCCGTTAGGTAACTCAACTTTATAGATATCTGCCATCTCTACCCCACTTCGGGGAGAGCTCTTCCACAGATATAGGGAGTGGTTTACGTCAGCTGCAGTAAAGGGTTCTCCATCATGCCATGTCTCGTTTTCATACAGGTAAAATGTGACCTTTTGGCCATCTCGGATGTCTCCACCCGCAGTGGTCTGTTCAATCCCCCAATCATACGCTAAGCCTGGAATAGGATCCCAGGTATATGGGTCGATATTCCACAGGGTCTCATAAATGTACTGAAAGACCGTTGAATCGTATCTTGTTTGCAGTAAATAGGGATTCCGCGTATTCATTTCTCCCGATAAACAGTTCTTTAACGTTCCACCAAATGGTCCTCCCAAAGATTCCTTCAGATGTAATTTGGTAGCACAGTACGGATTGTTTTTGGTATAACCACCCGTAGTCGGCCCTAATCCAGTAAACTCGAACCAACCTTCACACCTGTCATTCCTGTAAGCACCAATATTCACGTCATTATAGACAACAATCTGCGGTTGTTCGAAGGTTAATAACCTATTAACCTCTTTTGCATGTGTCTTTACGTCCTCTAGGCTAGTAGCTTCCATCATCTGGTCGAAAACTGCGTCAATGGTGCTGTTACTGAAGTGATAGTAGTTGTAAGGATCAGTATTTAAAATCGCTCCTGTTCTAAAGTTATCATACAAACATTTAGATGGATTAATCAGAGGAATACCTTCAGTCCAACAATTGACATGAAGATTCCAATGATCGGAGGGATAAGGCATAAGAATAGGTTCAAAAACTTCACTACGAATCCCCATCGCTTCTAATCCATCTGCCATAATGTCACACGCCTTGATGGCAGGGTCATATCCAGGAACTGTGTAGAGTATTATTATCCCACCATCGGCATATTCATCATCATTCAGGTCAATGCCTGTATCCCACACACCATTATTGTTTTTGTCATATTCCCGCCACCCATCCCCGTCTATATCTTTGAATCCAGCGTTTTCAAGTGATCTGTTGCCTAATACATAATCTGCTTCATAGAAGTGATCACTCATCTCGCTCTCGACTTCCCATTCAGTGATAGTTATCGGAATGTAACTATCTTGAGGCCACCCCGCGCCTCCAATGCATTCCAAGTTCGCACGATATTTATCATACCCGAAGGCCATAGCCCGACGAAACGCAGAGATGTTTAAGGGAAATCGGTCACTGTTTAGCGTGAGAGCTCGGTATCGGACACTTGGTGTAAAACTTACTTCAATATTTGGATCTCTCACCAGAGCTGCTAAGTAGTCTTGCGGAACGCGCTCATCATAGGCATCAATATCGCCATTTTGTAGCGCTAACATCGCGCGAGGGATTTCCTCATCAGGATAGATCATAAACTTGATTTCATCAACATAACCTCCATATGGGCGAAATTCCGATGACCATTTGGGGCTCCGACTACCTAACGATGTGGATTTAACGGTATTAGGGTAAAATAATCCTAGGAGAGTAATTACAATTATTAATGTGAGTAATTTTCTTTTTTGCGAGATATTTCCTTCCTCTTTTCACAATCACCACGAAATAAAAAAGAAAGATCGGTTATTCAAGAGTAAATAAATTATAAAAAACATCCTATTCCCGCAAATGATGCTTTTTCATAATTCATCTAAAGATTGAGAAATGTAATTATTCTATTAAAAAAGAATTAATTCACTTGGTATCGGCGGATAATGATCACTATAGTGACCACGAACAACGCAACAGTAACTAGCTCTAAAATCTGGAAGACAGATAGCAGGTTAATGGAGAAATCTAAGTAGGTATTGTTATAAGTAATGGTTGTCATTTCGCTTTGTGAGGAAGTCCAATAATGACCATCACTGGTTATTATTGGATGTTGTGTAGTTGAAGGAAAAGTGTCTCCATTAATGTAAGAATTTACTTCACGAATGTCCCATCGCCAGTCTTCATGTCGTTCAAGAGTGATTGATTCTCCAGGTACCCAATCGGCCAACCTGTAAGGTCCCGTTCCAATCACCTCATTGATAGCTGGATTATAAGCGGTGACATTCTCTACTTCTTGCCAGATATGCTTGGGGGTGATATAGAATTGCGTGGTGTCCACCCACTCAAAATACCCCGTTTCGTTTACATAGATTTCAATGACGTGTCCATCTGGTCCTTCTGGAAGCTCCGTCTTGTAAATATCCCACATTTTAGGAGTATGATATGGGCTGTCTCTCCACATGTAAATGGAGTGGTTCACGTCAGCTGCAGTGAATGACTCGCCATCATGCCAAGTTTCATCCTGATATAAATAAAAGGTGAATTTCTGGCCTTCACGGATGTCTCCACTTGCGGAGGTCTGTTCAATTTTCCAATCATACGCTAGTCCTGGAATGGGATCCCAAGTGAGGGGATCAAGATTCCACAGAGTCTCATAGATGTATTGAAAGACTGTTGATTCGTATTTTGTTTTTTGTTGATAGGGATTCCATGTATTCATCTCTCCCGACAAACAGTATTTGAAGGATCCACCGTAAGGTCCCCCTAATGATTCCTTGAGATGTACCTTTGTGGCGACATATGGATTTTCTCCTGAGGAAGTTCCGAGTCCTTTGAATTCAAAAAATCCTGTAAATCTGTCTGTGCGATAAGCGTTGATAATTACGTCATTATACACGACAATCTGTGGTTGTTCAAAAGCTAATAATTTAGCAGCCTCCCGAGCATAGTATTTGGTTTCATTGAGGGTTATGGAAGTAATCATTTGATCCAAAGCAAAATTAATGGTATTATTTCTAAAATGATAATAATTGTACGGATCTATGTTATACTTCCCCCCTGTTGAATGAAAATTATCATAAAGGATTCTTGAGGGATTGGCAATAGAAATTTCTTCTGTCCAACAAGTAACACTAGGAACGGGCAAGCAGAAACAGTCAAACCATTGTTGTAAATCAAATTCAACAACAGTTGACCGGATACCCATCGACTCTAACCCATCTACCATGATATCACAGGCTCTAATAGCAGGGTCATACCCTGCTGTTGCATATAGCTCCATGATACCACCATCAGTGTATGAAGTATGGTCCAAGTCGCCAGCAGTCCATGTACCTGAGCCATCTGCATCGTATTCACGCCAACCATCGTCATCTAGGTCGGTGAAGCCAGCATTCTCAAGTGATGCATTTCCAGCAACAAAGTCTGCCTCATAAAAGTGCACAGGGAGTTCACTTTCAACTTCCCACTCTGTTGATATTAGTGGAATATGACTGTCTTGAGGTTGGCCAACACCTCCAATGCATTCGATATTCGCTCGGGTTTTATCAAACCCGAACGCCATCGCACGACGAAAAGCTGTGATATTGGTGGGGAATTTAGCACAATTTAGGGTCAGTGCCCGATATCTTAAACTCGGAGTAAAAGTTTGTTCGATATTTGGGTCCCTATGAAGTCCAGCAAGGTAATCTTGCCGAACCTGTTCGTCAAATGCATCGATATCTCCCAATTGCAAAGCTAGCATCGGTAGAGGATATTCGGTTAGTGGATAAATTAAGAACTGGACTGTGTCCACATATCCGCCAAAAGGGCGGAACTCCGAGGACCACTTAGAGCTCTTTAAAATTAAAGTTGTTGTTCTAACGGTGTTTGGGGTACATAATGCTAGGAGGATAAATCCTATAATAAGATAATTTAATACCCCTTTTTTCAGAACAAGTCCTTCCTCTTTTCATTTCCGCTTTTAGTAACAAAAGCTGAAGTTCTAGTGATCTAGAGCTCGTTCGCTTAATTAAGTTTTATTTTTCTGCAATTGTTATTTTGCCTTTTTCCTTAATATAAGCTTTTAAGTAATTTGAATCTGTTTTTAATGCTTCTGAAAGTGAATTAGTTCAGTTGATGTCGTCGGATTATGATTACCAGGGTTACCAAAAAAAGCACAATAGTGCCTAATTCTAGTATCTGGATGACAGGAAGCAGGTCAAACGAGTGATCTGAGTAGGTAGACGTGCGGGAAGAAGACGTTTCCGTTTCGCTTTGTGAGGAAATCCAATAATACTCATCAGGGGTTAACGGGACTCTAGTCCTGTTATCCCAACGCCAGTTGGTATTGTGTTCCAGGCTGATATATTCACCAGAGACATGTGCAGCGAGCTTATACGGACCAGTACCAATCATATCATCAAGTGTCGGATTGAAAACTGTGATATTTCCAACAAGACTTGGATCATAGATGTGAGTCGGTATTATATATGGAACTTGAGTATCAGCAAACTCGAAGAAACCAGTCTCATTCACATATATGACAATGGTGTAATCATCTGGTATTTCGATCTTGTAAATGTCTTTCATCTCAGGACCACTGCGGGGAGAGCTTCTCCACTGAAGGATCGAGACATTAACGTCTTGAGCTGTGAATGGTGTTCCATCATGCCAGGTTTCATTCTGATACAGATAGTAAGTATATTTCTGACCATCACGGATATCATCATTGGCAATTGTTTGTTCGATGTCCCAATCATAAGCTAACCCTGGAATGGGATCCCAAGTGAATGGGTCGATATTCCACAGGGTCTCATAGATGTTCTGGAAGACTGTTCTATCATAATCAGTTTGATATAAATAAGGATTAAGCGTGTTTAGCTTACCCGATAAACAATATTTGAACGTTCCCCCATAAGGCCCCCCTTCTGATTCCTTTCTGAATACTTTAGGCATAAGATATGGATTATCTCCTGACGAAGAACCAATTCCTTTGAACTCAAAGAATCCCTCAAACTTGTCTGTTCGATAAGCGTTAATATTGACATCGTTGTAGCATACAATCTGAGGTTGTTCAAAAGCCAGTAATGAAGCAGCTTCCTTTGCATAGCTTTTAGTATCTTCAAGGGAGGTCGAATTTATCATTTGGTCGAGAACCTGATCAATAGTGGCATTACTGAAGTGATAATAGCTATACGGGTCTCTATTATATTTTGCATCAGTTCGAAAATTGTCATATAGCAATTGTGAAGGATTAGTGATAGTAATGCCCTCTGTCCAGCAAAGAGCCCAACCTCTACCAGACCATAATTCACTCATGTAATCAAACCAATCTACTAATGTTTCAGCCATTATACCCATAGATCTAAGCCCATCAACCATGATATTACAGACTCTAATCGGTGGATCGTATCCAAGACTGGCATATAGTTGTATAATATCACCATCAGCATATGCATCATGGTCTAAGTCCCCAACAGACCAATCTTTGGAACCATCAGCATCAAATTCCCGCCAACCATCACCGTCTAAATCGATAAAGCCAGCATTTTCCAGAGATGCGTTTCCTGAGGCAAAATCGGCCTCATAGAAGTGATTTGAGACCTCACTGTCTATCTCCCATTCAGTAGCGCTAATTGGGATGTGACCATCTTGAGGTTGGCCAACACCTCCAATGCATTCTACATTCGCTCGGTATTTATCAAACCCAAAAGCCATCGCTCGACGGAATGCTGTGATATTAAGTGGGAATTTCTCACAATTCAAGGTGAGTGCTCGATAACGAACACTAGGAGTGAAGGTTACATCAATATTCTGATCCCTTACGAGCGCTGCAAGATAATCTTGTAATATACGTTCATCATATGCGTCAATATCTCCGTTTTGGAGTGCTAACATAGCAAGGGGGATTTCTGTTTCTGTGAAAATTACAAACTCTATCTCGTCGACATATCCCCCATAAGGGCGAAACTCCGAGGCCCACTTGGAGCTCTTAATAACCAAGTGTGTTTGATTAGCAGTATTAGAGGTGCAAAATCCTAAGAGGATAAATCCAATAAAAAAACAGCTCAAGGTCTCTATTTTCAGGATATATCCTTCCTCAATATACGTCCCTGATGAACAAACTATGAAAATTCTAGTATCCTAGGGTTTGCCCTTTATAAAGTATAATATTCTCGCAATTGTAGTTCTCCAACTTCGGGGTCGTAATTAAGACCTGTAGGAAATTCCATCTGAAAAGGAATTATTTCAATTGGTTTCGTCGAATAATGATCACTACAGTGATCACAAAGAACAGGATGGTGCCAAGTTCCACCATCTGGAGTACAGGGATAAGGTCAAAAGATGGTACCAAATAAATTGATGAGTAGGAGGAGCGTGTCGAGGAAGAATTGGGAGTGAAAGTGTTTTTAGTCGTAGGAACTGAAGTTGTTGGTGGGATTAGAGTGATTTCGTCTTCTATGGTAGAAAAAATGTGGCCATTGCCAGTATGTCGAGTATCCCATCGCCAATCTTCATGCCGTTCAAGAGTAATAGACTCTCCAGGTACCCATGTTTGTAACATATATGGCCCCGTTCCAATTACCTGATTGATTTCTGGAGAATACGAGGTGACATTTTCCACCTCTCCCCAGATGTGTTTAGGGGTGATGAGGAATCGTGTGGTATCCGCCCACTCAAAGTACCCCGTCTCGTTAACATACAGTTCAATGACGTGCCCATCTGGCCCATCAGGGAGTTCTGTTTCATATATATCCCACATATTGGGACTATGGAATGGACTGTCTCTCCACATGTAAATAGAGTGGTTAATATCAGCTGCAGTGAAGTGTTCCCCATCATGCCAGGTCTCGTTCTGGTATAAATAGAAGGTGAATTTCTGGCCATCACGGATGTCTCCATTCGCAGTCGTCTGCTCAATTTCCCAGTCGTATGCTAACCCAGGAATAGGATCCCAGGTGAATGGGTCGAAATTCCATAAGTATTCATAGATGTACTGAAAGACTGTAGCTTCGTACTGCGTTTTTTTCAAATAAGGGTTCCAAGTACCCATCTCCCCTGACAAACAATAATCAAATATTCCGCCATAAGGCCCTCCAAGGGACTCCTTCAGATGAATTTTTGTTGTTACAGCCCAATTTTCACCACTGGTGACACCTAATCCCGCAGCTTTGAAGAATCCTTCAAACTCATCATTTCTATGAGCGCCAATATTTACATAATTTAAGTAAACGATTTGGGGCTGCTCAAACGTTAAAAGTAAGCTGGCATCCAAGGCATATTGCTTTACATCTTCAATATTCGTCGCGTCTACCATATTATCAAGGATAGCATCAATCGTGCTGTTACTATAGTGATAATAGTTGTACGGCTCTCTGTTCCATTGGGCACCAGTTCTAAAGCGGTCGTATAGGATTTTTGCAATATTAATCACTGGACAGCTTTCTATCCAAAAAACACACCAATGATTTCCAGCGAAGACAGCATCAAGTATGAAATCATTATCCATTACTACAGTTTCCGCACGGACACCCATCTCTTCAAGCCCATCCACCATGATGTCACACATTCTGATAGCAGGATCAGATCCTTCTAAAGCATAAAGTTGCAGGATAGTTCCATTTACATATTCATCATCGTCTAAATCAATCCCAGGATCCCATACACCGTTGTTGTTTTTGTCATACTCCCGCCAGCCATCAATATCCAAATTTTTAAAACCCGCATTCTCGAGTGATCTATTCCCAGAAATATAATCTGATTCATAGAAGTGTTCAGCGAGCGCACTTTCCACTTCCCATTCCGATATAATCAATGGAATGTAACTGTCTTGAGGTTGTCCAACTCCGCTACCGATAACCTCTACATTCGCTCTGTATTTATCAAACCCAAAAGCCATCGCCCGACGGAAAGCAGTGATATTAGTAGGAAATCGTTCACAATTCAATGTCAATGCCTGATATCTTACACTTGGTGTAAATGTTACTTCAATATTCTCATCCCGTACCACTGCAGCTAGATAATTCTGTTGTACTTGTTCATCATAAGCGTCGATCTCACCCGTTTGAAGCGCTGCCATCGCGAGAGGAGTCTCGATCGCAGTGTACACATGAAACATGATTTTGTCCACAAATCCCCCATGTGGACGGAATTCTGAAGACCATTTGGATGATATTATAACTTGTGAACATGTAGAAAGAGGATTGGTACAAAGGAGTCCTATTAATGCGATTCCAGCCATTAAACTATTCAGTTTTTCTTTTCCCAGTATAGAACCTTCCTCATTCATAAATTTCTTCGAGAAAGTTAGGTTCCTTAGATCAATCAATAAATAAAATATTTCATATCTGCATTGAGTTAAATGATCAAATGTAATCTTTAGTCAATGGGAAAAATTTTGGGTTTAACTATGAATGATAATACTCCACTCAAATTAGGGCTTATTGGTTGCGGTAATTTTGGTCAATTTTGCTTAGATGCCTATTCAGGTATGAAAGAGGTTGAGATAGTCGCTGTTGCAGATATCGACATTGACCTTGCCAAAAAAACTGCTCAAAAATATGGAATTCAATGGTTTCCTCTACCGTCTTTGTTAATTCAAAGTCCCGAGATTAACCTTGTTCACATTGCGACTCCTCCTGATACTCATTCTGTTTTCGGCCTGCAAGCCTTAAAGTATAATAGGCATGTTCTCTGTGAGAAACCGTTAGCCTTATCCCTTGAAGACGCAGAGGATATGGTGAATCTTGCAAAAGAGAAGAAATTAATTATCCCTGTTGATTTTGTCTTACGTTATGTTCCGATTGTGGATTATGTAAAGGAAATCATTCAATCTCGAGTGTTGGGAGAACCATTACATGCATATTTCGAGAATTATGCCACGGATGAACCTTTAAATAAAAATCATTGGTTTTGGGATGAGAAGAAGAGTGGGGGGATCTTTATAGAACATGGAGTTCATTTCTTTGATCTCTACCGTTATTGGTTTGGGGAAACAGAAGTAACTTGGGCATACTCTCAGAATAGACCTAATTCCACTCAAGTGGATCGAGTATTTTGTTTTCTTCGCCATACGTCATCAGATGTTATTTCTAACCATTATCATGGCTTTGATCAGCCTAGTCACTTGGATCGACAAAGACACACAATATTATTTGAAACTGGTGATGTAACTATAGAAGGATGGATCCCAATCGTCTTGACTGTGAATGGCATCGTTGATGAAGAAAAATTAGCCACGTTGAGAGCTATCTGTCCGAACACGAGAATAACAAAAGAGAAAGAAATTGATCCAGCAAAGCATCTAATGAAAGGTCGTGGAAAAGACATCACAGTGACCAAAGATGTGCGTCTAGATTATGAATCACCCCTAGAGAAAATGGAGCTTTATGCCCAAGCAGTTCGTAGTTTATTATTAGATCAAATCAAATTTATTCGTGATCCTAAACACCAACGAGTCATTACAGAGGATAATGGTCTTTTAGCATTAAAATTAGCAATACAAGCTACACAGCTATCCAAGTAAACTCCTGAAACCAAGATGAACAGTAGAAAAGAGATAAAAAGGTCTCAAGACTGTCTTTTTTAAGCTCTTGTTGTATTAAGCAGGGCAAAGGATGTGAATTCAAATGACAATAGAGAGTCTATTCGAAGCTTTAAAACGATCAGTAGAGGAGTATGAGCCTGAAAAAGCTAAAGAAATAGCCCAAGAACTCGTAAATGCTCAGGTGGATCCTTTAAAAGTGATCGATGAGGTATTGAGTCCTACAATGGAACAAATAGGGGATCAATTTGATAAAATGGATATTTTTCTTCCCGAGCTCATGGGTGCTGCAGAAGCGATGCAGGCAGCTACCTCGGTATTAACTGAACACATAAAGAAATCCACTACTGAGCGACTCGAATCGAAAGGGAAGGTAGTAATCGGTACCGTCCATGGGGATATCCATGAGATTGGTAAGAACATCGTGAAAATCATGCTCGAGGTTTCAGGCTTTGAAGTGTTTGACTTAGGAAAGGATGTTCCCTCTATGCAATTTATTGAAAAAGCTGGAGAAGTAGACGCTGATGTAATAGCACTCTCTGCGCTTATGACTACAACAATGGTATCCCAGAAAGAAGTCATTGAACTGCTTGAAGCGCTGGGAAAACGAGATGACTATATAGTGATTATCGGGGGTGCCCCCACTACGGTACAGTGGCAAGAAGAGATTGGTGCCGATGGTTGGGCTGAAACTGCCGTCCAAGCAGGGAAACTAGCAGCGGATCTTCTCGAGAAAAGGGCGAGATAGATGGTTACTCCTCCCTGGCGAATAAATGAAGTGTTGGAAAGAGCAGAAACTGGGCCAGTATGTTTGGAGAAGGATTATGACCTCAAACTCTTAGTTCCTGCACTCAGGAGGGTCATCAAGGAATATGACATTTCTTTTGACCCTGCAACACCAGTTCCAGATGATAACACGTTAGCTGATAGTCTATGGAACGCTGCGTTAGATTTATACCTCGAGGTTGGCACTCTATGTACAGATACTCATCGAAGGATTTTGTTTACCGAAGATGAGATAAAGGAGGCTCTTGGAAACTTTCCTGGCAAGTTTACATTAGGTTTTGGCCGAGATTCCAAAGAAATCTCAAGTAGAAAAATAGAGGATTCAAATAAACCATTTTGTCTTTTCTCACCTGATATAACATGTGATGAGGATATTTTCGTTCCAATGTCCATGGCGTACTTACAAGAACCTCTCGCTGATGGAGTTTGTGCCCCCATTCTTGATGAGATTGAGGGGATGCCCATTCGCTCTGGGTCTCCTTCGGAAGTGAAAGGAGCTGTTGCTCATGCTATGATGTTCCGAGAGTCTGCAAGACGAGTTGGTCGCCCAGGTATCTTCCTTAAAAGTGTTGGAACTGCAGAATCAGATGCTGCACAGATTGCTGCTAGTAATTCTGAATGGGGAGAACGATTAACGGATGGACGCTTCGTAGCAAGTATAACAGAGCTCAAAATAGATAACTCTCTCTTAAACAAGATGGTTCATTTCCATACTTATGGGTGTTTTGTAGGCACTCTTGCAGGACCTATTCTTGGAGGATATGCAGGCGGCCCTGAGGGAACCACGCTTGTAGGTATTGCTTATCATTTAATGGGTTTACTTGTTAACCAAGCCCATTTCATGAATTACTTTCCCTTCCACTTAAAACACACTTGCAATACAATGCGAGAGCTCTTATGGGTAATTTCCACGACTTATCAAGCCATATCTCGGAATAGTAATTTTGTATCGATGTCAAACGGATTTGCAGCTGCTGGTCCCTGTACAGAGATGGTTTTAAGAGAAGGAGCAACTCATGGTTTAGTATCTGTTGTTTCCGGAGCAAATCTGTGGGAAATGGCTGTAGCAAAGAATAGGCATAAGAATTATGCTACTCCAATGGAAGCAAAAATGGCGGCTGAAGTTGGATGCGGAGCGGCAATAGAGAAAATCTCTCGAGGAGATGCAAATGAGCTTACACTTACTCTTTTGAAGACCTATGAAGAGAATATTGAAGAAGCTCCTCTCGGGAAAGACTTTCGTGAATGCTATGATGTCCGAAAGATCAAACCTTCTCCTGAATATTTGAATCTTTATCAGAAAACCCGGAAAGAACTTGAGGATATTGGAATCCCCTTCATTTACTAAATTCATTCACGATCTAAGGTGAAGGTATCTCGAAGAATTTGGAGGAGAATCTTATATTATTCCCGAATAAAAAAGGAAAATGATGCCTAAATCAGTTGATTTATAAGCTGTGGTTAAGGGGAAGATTTTGGTGTCTTTATGGATCTAGAAGGTTTCAAAGGATACTTACAGGAACGAAAACTTGACCCAGAAAAAATTAAAAATGCTCTCAATATCATCCAAGAGTTTAACAATTTTCTTCCTCATAATCAATCTATTGACAATGCAACATATGACGATTTTCAAGGTTTTTCAGTTTATCTAATTAAGAATGATACGAATTCATACGATAATTATATCAATATTCTTCGATATGGATACTTTACAAAGAATAATCTCTTGATTATTGCTGCGATGGAAGTTATTGATGGGGGGGAAGTTTTGGTGAACTTTTCAAACCGTCTGATTGATGAATTTGGTGAGGATATAAGGAATGAAGTTTTTGGTGATATAGAAGTGCCCCCCTTAGGATTACATCCAGCGAAGAAGCCAACCATTACTAAACAATTGATTGAGAGATTTCTTGAAAAAGTTAATAGAAATAAATGTGCTGAATTCCTTTCAAATGGGCTTAGAGACAAATATACAGACTCCTACAAATCAGCAAGGCAGAAATATCTAAAAGCAGAGAATATTGATGATTTTTTAAGAACAAAACGGCAGGATTTTATCGATACATTAACACAACATTACGAGGAGCAAACTCTTTTCTTCACACAGGAGATTGATGAGCAAGTGCTTGAATACGTTACGAGTCAAAAAGGAATGACGGAGGCAGGAGTTCGAGAAGGAAATAAGGTCATTATAACAAAAATTCCATATATGACAAAGCAATATCTTAATGAAACAGACGAAAGAAAAAAACGATATTACTATTGCCATTGTCCTTGGGCTAGAGAGGGATTATTAGAGGAAGAACAACCTATCGATCCAATTTTCTGTAATTGTAGTGGGGGATACTATAAAAACTTCTGGGAAGCGGTCTTGGATCAGCCTGTGGAAGTTAAGTTGATTGAATCAGTTCTTCAAGGGGATTCTGTCTGCAAATTTGAGTTACTTTTACCTCAAGAAGTTGTTAGTGCTATGGAAAAGTGAGTATCAGGGGAAAATTATCTGGTGGATACAAGGTTGGGATACACTCAAATCACTTCTAATGTCATAACAACTATCCCGAGGAATATTGATGGTATAACTGGTATGGATCCATCAGAGACAGTCGCTTTAACCTGTATTAACTTACCAGAAGCGTTAGTAATGGTTGACTCTGGTGCTAATATCAAAAAAGCCCAAGATTTTCGTAATGAAATGGAACTTCACTTTGAACGAAAGGTTTCGCATTTATTATTAACTCATTCCCATTGGGATCATTCCGATGCGCTTAGTGTTTTTCAGGATGTAATAGTTATTATTTCGAAGAGGGGAGCGGCTAAAATCAAAGCTGATGTCAAAGTAGCAGATTCTTTTGCATTAGGGTCGAAAGGAAATGAAATACTTTTTACAGTATCTGGTGGTCATTCACCTGACTCTGCATATGTTTATTATCCTTCAGATCAAGTGTTAATCGCAGGGGATAATCTCCTTAGTTGTTATGCCCAGGTTTTTTTAAATGGAAAGGTGGTATTAGATCTTTATCGTTCATGGGAACCATTGGATGTGAAATACATCATTCCTGGACATGGTTTTGTAGTTGATAAAGATTATTTGATAAATGTGAAAGATTATTTTGACAAATTAATAGATTTTCTAAAGAAATTAAAATCTCAAGGGTTAACTCTTAATCAAGTACTCAAACACTCTGATTTGCCTACATATTGCTATAAAGATCATTCAAAATGGGAAGAAGGAGGTCAGCGACATACTGGGTGGCTTAATAGTGGAATTAAGTATTGGTTTAGAAATGTGTCACAATAGAAAATTTTTTAAGATAACGATTTAGTAATAAACTGAATCGTGAATTGATGAAGTGTAGGATTTCACCTTAAAAAAACGATTCTTCAACATTGATAAGATTGGATGATTAGTGACAAGTGGTGGATGATAGGATGGAATTTGTTTCACGAGCCACACCTTTGTACGAATTTTTACGTTTATGTAACAAAACAAACTTAGAAAGAAAAGTTCTTGATTGTGGAGCTGGTGGAAGACAACCATCTCTGTATCTTTTCTATCAATATGGCTATAAAACCTTTGGGATAGATAATAACGAACATGCTATCAAGAATGCAGAAGAATTCTGTAGAAGGAATAATCTAAATATAAACCTAAACATCAAACTGGGTGATATGAGAAGACTAGAATTTGAGGATGGTAGTTTTCCCTTTATATACTCCTATAACACGATTATGCATATGTCAAAGAAAGACATCAATCAAGCAATGAAAGAAATAGAAAGAGTTCTCGCCCCAAATGGGTTATGCTTTGTTAATTTTGGCTCTGAAGATTCAGAAATTGGTGATAGAGGGGAAATGATAGGTAAAGGAGAATATAAATTACCTATAGGGAACAATGAAACCGGTCTCCATTCTTTTCACACGGATAATGAAGCAGATGCGTATTTTTCGAATTTTGAGCTCCTCCATAAGGAAAAGGGTATGCTTTATCGGTATGAAAAAGGAAAAGTGGATTATATCCTGGGTGAAATCAATTATATTGGTAAAAAATTAGTATAAATATGCAAGAAAGGGATACTTATAATTTTAAAAACTATACCTTTCTGACATAAATAGGAGAGTAAATTCTTAGATAATAAGCATGATTGTTTCCTGTGAGCTAGGAGTGCCTAATCAGTATTCTTTTTTTTCAAACTGATAAATTTCCTTCTAAAATTCCTACGACTGAGAATTGGGATAAGAAGCAGTATCAGGATAGTTAGGTGTATGTGAAAGCCAGAACCAGATTTACCAGTCTTGTTTTCTATGGAGAAAAAGTTATCGCTTTCATCTTGAGCTGAATTAATTCCATCAGATGCCGTAATTCTGATTTTGTAAATGTCAATCCCATCTGGAAGTGTTGAAGAATCCCAGAGATATTCATTTGTGGTCAGTCCACTCGTAATTCGGCTCCATGTAGTTCCATCCCACACTTCAAGAGTAAAGGTCAGTAACTCATTTTCTGGATCGTTCGCATTCCAGGTTATACTTATATTTCCGCGAAACATTTCTCCTCCATTTGGGGAGATTACTCTTACCGAGGGGATCAGATTGATCATTGAAGGATTATTTAGTCCCACCCAAACAAGTATATTATAGAAAAATTGCCTAACGTCTTTATTGTGAATGGAGTTTTGTAAGGGACAAGCAATTGCCAAAATTGCACCTTTATCTTCATATAATCCGATGACGATATAATCTCCTCCTGTTGTTGATACAAGTCGTTTTGAACTCTCTGTAACACTTAAATGACCCATTCCTGATGGGAGATAGAATTCATTGATGTTATCAAAAAGTGGATGGGATAAATCATAAGATTTTGTGACAGCTTCGTCATACGAGACTCCTGAGTGGAATTCTAGATTATATTCTACTAAAAGGTTCGCCAAAGATTGAGGCAGATAAGGCCCAAATATCAATACTTTTCCCCCACTCATTATATATGTGGCGAGACTCTTTATCTCTGAAGAATCCCACTCATCCTCTCCTCCATAAGGAATGATGACCAATGCTACTCCTACAAGATCAGTCGTATCTAGCTCTGTTCTTATGGTTTCAATGATCATATATTCTGTATAATAATTGTATAATTCTAGAGGAATCTGTTCTCCATGCGATGTGATTAAAAGAGCCTTTAATAAAGTTATATCAAGAGTAACTTCATCAAATCCTTGATTTTTAGCCATATCAATACCAGTAACTCTTATTTGGCACATACCAACCTTTTGTACTTCTATATCAGCATACAATTCATTTGTTATAACTAAGACATCCCATTTATTCTCTGATGGGTTCCAAATTTCAACACGAAATGAAATTGATTCAGGATTTTGGTCTATTACATTCCATCTTAGCTGAATTAGTTTTTGGTTGATTTTAGCACCATCTGAAGGGTCAGTAATTTGTATAATTGGATCGCTTGTATCTACAATAAGAGTAATGTGTCCAGATTTTCTTTCAAAGTTATCTAATACCATAATTATCGTAATATTGTAGGTAGTTTCAATTAAATCTGAAAAATCCCAGAATTGCTCATTAGTTGTACCTAAAAGAGTACTATTTACATAAACTTCAAAAATGTCTATACTGGAATTCTTTGGAGGATAAGCCCGCCATGATAACTGAAAGGTATTTTGATTGATGTATTGAATTGAAGCGCCATGCGGAATTATTCCTCCTTTCGTACTTATTTTTGCTTCATTCAAAATATTTGAAATGAAAAGGTCATTATCATAATCATATACATAACGTTCTATGTCGCCTGAAATACCAACGATACTCCCTGCTTCGTCTAGAATTCCTACAATCGTATACTGTCCATCAGAAGACCAGACTATTGGGGTAACTAGTCCTGAAAGTGACCAGCTTGCATAAACACGATAGAAATAAAGATCATTTATCCCTAAACATAATGGGTGGGATTGATCAGTATTGTTTGTCCATAAAGATCCTGGTCCTTGATCTGAGAGAGTGAATCCTTTCTGTTGAAGCCATTCTTCAAGTGGGGTATCATAATTCTCTCGGTGAATGAACACAATCCACCCACCAAAATAATAATAATCGTTTAACGCTTCCAACTCCGCGTTTGTCCAATCTTCATAACCTGAATAACCGATGAAGACAACATCAAACTGGATTAGCCATTCAAATGAAACATCACTACTATAAAGAGTGTCTGTCAAAGCACCAAGATTTTGACAGTAATACCGAATATTATCAAGATTATCCTCTCCATGAGAGCTGATAAAGCCAATATTCATCATTTCAACTGTCAATCTAATAATTTCGTCTTTCCGATTCCCTGCTTGATCCCACGCACTTATTTTAATTTCATAATTACCATTCTCAGGAAAATATAAGGTAATAGAAGATCCCATATAAGGATCATACCAGAGTTCATTCCAAGACGCATTAAATGGTGTCTTCCAGTAAATCTTCTCCTTAAAAATTCCTGATGACTCATCTGTGGAATTCCAATCGAAAAATAGTTGATTTACGCCAATTGTATCTCCATCCTGCTTAGATGTCAGAATGTTTGGGGCTGTCTTATCGACTATTAGATATTCTGAGTCTGAAAATTGATGTGTCATATTATCAACCAGGATTATTGTAACGTTGTATACTCCCTCGGATAAAGATGAAAAGGTCCAATTTGTTTCTATTGTATTTCCAAGGTAATTACTGTCTATATATACTTCGAAGTATTCAAGAGAGGTATTTTCTAGGTTCCATAACCATGAGATTGTTGGGAAAGAAGTGTTAGAGATCAACGTTTCATAGGAAATTGAAATCCCTTCACGAGGCCCTAGAGTGGCATATTGAAATATATTTGCTAAAAATTCATAGTTTTCTGCATAATATAATCGATTATCAAAGTTTCCAGCAATAACAATCAAGGAACCCATTCGTTCAATAATACCAATGAGTTGATATAGTCCGTCCTCGCTCCATACAATGGGATAAGCGTCTCCTGTAAGATCCCATGAGTCATACGCGTAATATAAATAAATTTGGCTGATATCTGAGAATAATGGATGGGAGTGAAGAAAAGTGGTAGTATAGTGGGATCCTGGGCCATTATCTACCTTCGTAATACCAAGAGAACTCAACCAGGGTAATAATGGTGGATCGTAATAATCATAGTGGATATAGACGATATTCCCTCCAGAATTCAGATAATCTTCAAGCGCTGTGAGTTCGGTACTTGACCACGGTGTATAGCCCCCATAACCAATAAAAACAATATCAAACCTATCTAACCACTCTCTTGTTACAGTAGTACCGTAATAAAGATCTTCAGTTATGTATCCTTGATTAATACAGTAATCTCTGATATTCCACAATGATGCTTCGTCGTGTGTCATGATAAAACCGACCATTAAAAGATCGACGGTAAAGATAATTATTTCATCCTTACGATTTCCCGCATGATCCCATATGCTAATTTTGAGTATATATTCTCCTTTCTCAGAAAAACACAGCTCAGTGTAATAGGGGTAGTAGAATTGGGGGTCCAACCATATCTCATCCCAGCTCTGATTAAAAGGAGTTTTCCAGTACAGTTTTTCTTCAGCGATCCCTGACAAATTATCTGATGTGTTCCAACCAAAATAAATTCTTCCAGAAGTCACAATTGATTCATTAGTAATCGGATAATTAAATACCATTGGTTCCGTTAAATCGATAATCAAGTCATTAGAGTCTACAAAACTTCTCGAAATATTGTCATAAAGGCGAACTGTCAGATTGTAGACACCTTCTGACAAAGTACTTAGGTTAAAGTTATTGCTTACCGAACTGCCTTGAAAAATTTGATCTAAATAAATATCGACATAGTCGAAGGATGAATTTTCTAAATACCAACACCAAGAAATCGTTGGAGAGGTGGAATTTGTGATTAAATCAGAGTATTTCAGGGCGATCCCCTCACCACACCCTTTACTGGCTTGAGCTAGAAGATTATCTAAAAACTTCTCATTATCTGCATAATATAATCGATAATCTAAGTCTCCAGCAATAACAATTAAGGAACCCATTCGTTCAACTATTCCAACAAGTGGATAGAGTCCGTCCTCGCTCCATACAATGGGATAAGCGTCTCCTGTAAGATCCCATGAGTTGTACGCAGAATATAAATAGATTTGACTGACATTTGAAAATAATGGATGGGAGTGAAGAAAAGTGGTAGTATAGTGGGATCCTGGGCCATTATCTACCTTTGTAATACCAAGGGAACTCAACCAGGGTAATAATGGAGGATCATAATAGTCCCGATGAATATAGACGATATATCCTCCTGAATTCAAATAATCTTCAAGAGCTGTGAGTTCGGTACTTGACCACGTTGTATAGCCCCCATAACCAATAAAAACTATATTGAATCTATCTAACCACTCTCTTGTTACAATATCACCATAATAAAGGTATTCAGTCATGTATCCTTGATTTTGACAGAAGCTTCTAATATTCCCTAGAGATGATTCATCATGTGTCCATATAAAACCGACCATGAGGAATTCAACAATCAGAGAGATTATCTCATCTTTTTGATTACCAGCTTTGTCCCATACACTAATTTTAATTAGATAATCACCGGGTTCAGGAAAGTAAAGATCTGTGTAATTAGCAGAATAGGGGTCAATCCATAATTCAGTCCAGCTAGTATTAGCGGGGTTCTTTAAATATGCTTTTACTTCAGAAATACCCGATAAATTATCTGAACATTTCCATGAAACTGATGCATAGGTAGTATTAATTGTTGTGCCGTCAGATAGTTGATATAATGTAATCTCTGGTGATGTTAAATCAACTACTAGATTTTGTGTATCAGTGAAGGTACGAGAGGCATTGTCGTGTAAAACAATTGTTACATTATGCACTCCTTCTGAGATGCTTGTGAAATTCCAACGTTGATCTAAAGTAGTTCCTTGGGAGATGTTGTCAATGAAAACCTCATAATGATCCACTGTGGTGTTAATAAGGTTTGAAAACCATAATACGGTAGGATCAATAGAATTGCTGATTAATGATGAATATCTCAATGCGATACCTTCCTTGGTTTGGTTTTCTGATAGATCTAAAATATTGATCAGTAAATCATAATTATCAGCATAATATAATCGATAATCAAGGTCTCCTGCTATAACGATTAATGAACCTATCTTCTCTTTCATTACTATTAATGGATACAATCCGTCTTGGCTCCATGCAATGGGATAAGCATCGCCTGTAAGATCCCATGAGTCGTAGGCAGAATACAAGTAGATTTGACTGACATTTGAAAATAATGGATGGGAGTGAAGAAAAGTGGTAGTATATTGGGATCCTGGGCCATTATCTACCTTTGTTATACCGAGAGAACTCAACCAGGGTAATAATGGAGGATCATAATAATCCCGATGAATATAAACAACACATCCACCTGAATTGATGTAATCTTCAAGGGCTATTAATTCGCTAACACTCCAAGGTGAAGATCCCCCATATCCTACGAACACTAGGTCAAACATCATCAGCCATTCATAAGTAACGGGCACATTATATGAAAGATATTCAACAAAAGCTTGTTGGTTTGCACAATAATTCCAAATACTGGAGAGACTGCTTTCATAATGAGTTCTGATAAATCCAACTGCAGTGAAATCGACAATCAGCTTGAAGCTAACATTCGCGACATTTCCCGCCCAATCAAATACACTGATATTGAAGATATGTACACCATCTTCTGTAAATACTGCATGGGCTTGATTTTGATGATCTGTAGGATTAATGTAGAGGCCCTCATATGATTGATTACTTGGTTTCTTCATTAATACGATACTATGAACAATTCCCGACAAATTATCTGATGAGTTCCATCTTATCCCAAGATAGCGTTGAGTTATTATAGAATTTTCTTCAGGCCAGAAGTCAATGATATCTGGGGGAGTGAAATCCACAATAAGTGTCTTTGAGTCTTTAAATGTTCTTGTGTGATTATCAATAAGCTGAATAGTGACATTGTGATAACCTGTGACTAAATTTGTTAACAGAATCCACGAACTTGATGTGGTTCCTAGATTGATCTCATTCAACCAGAGCTCAAAATAATCAACAGATACAGAATCATTAAGGCTGCTATACCATGTTAAATTATGAGTAGATTCTCGAGAAAAAAGATTTGAGGGAGTAAGCAGTACTCCTTCCTTTATCTGTGTTTTAGCAGTTTCAATTATATTATCTAAGAAAATCGTGTTATCAGAAACATAAATATTGTATTCAAAACTACCACTAATGGTTATGAGGGTTCCAAGCCTTTGTATCGCACCTACTAAGGTATATGTACCAGTTTGATCCCAAACAACAGGTTGATAGGTACTAGAGGTTTGGAAAGTCACACAATCGCTAAAATATAATTGTGATACTCCACCTATAAAGAGTTCACTGAAATCAACTGTGTTAAAATTATTTGTATAAGCAGAAGAGGTGTATCCTCCCCACTCACTCATCCCAATATTCTGTAACCATTTGTTATAAGTACAATTTAGATTTTCAATTCCCATTTGGATAATCCATCCTCCAGAGGTGAAATAATCCTCAAGTGCCAGTAATTCGACTCTTGTCCAGTATAGCCATACTGGACGAAGAATAAATACGAGGTCGAAAGTCTTCAAGTATTCTAATGATACAAATTTTTCTGAATAATTCCCTTTACTCATTTTTTCAACATAATTGCCAGAATTTCTGAGACATGTCTCAAGGTCCGTCTGATGAGTAGCATCGTATTGCAGAATTAGAATTGAGGCATTATCCAATGAATTTTGGGTATTCATTATCATTCGGTGTTCCAAACCATTCAGGGGGGTGGAGATTTGATTTTCAGAATTAAATGAAAGTTGATCTTGAGTGGGAGTTGATTTGTCAATATTTTGGTTTTCTAAATCTGTAGAAGACTCCATCAATCTAGGAACACTTATAAAAATTCTTTCTTCCACAATGTCAATTGATTTAAAAGTTTGAATGATTTTTGGTGAAATAGAACTCATAAATAACAGGACTAGAACTATACGCAATATTATATGTCGATTTATTCCACGAAAAACAAAGAACACCAACTTTTACCCCTCATTTGGAAAATTTTCCGCAAAAAACCAAAGTAGTTTATACAGAATTTCAGTTAGTAACAAGCTGAAAGTTTAAAAACAAATTAATTGTTTCTATTTTATAAGTTTCCTTTTAAGATTTTAATAAGAAAAACTAGTGACAATTAAGAGAAAGGGAAACTAAACAACCATTTTCCGATTTAAATCTGTGTAATTCAGGTAAAGGCGGTAAAATAAAAATCTTGAATTACACTTAATTTTAAACACGTATTAAGAAGGGGATCGAATTGAAAAAAGTCCAATTCCTGAAAATGAATGTTACATTTAATCTTGTTTTTGTATTCAGTTTTCTTATCTTTCCAACAGTAGTTCATGCAACTACTAATCAAAAACTTCCAGTAATAGAAATTGAGGATATTTGTGAAACCTGTACTCCTCGATTTTATAAAGGCTGGGATTATTACATTATTGAACCTGGAACATATTATCCTTACGTTGAATACCTAGGGGTATCAGGAGCAGCATACTATACAGAGGTAGGATCTTATGGATTTAGTGAATATTCTACAAATCTAGCCCAAAACGAAAATATGGGATATTTTTTAAGATCAGATGATTATCAATCGACCTATAATCCTTTTTTAGATGCAGAAGTATATCCGCGAGCAGTACGGACAGAATCCCGAAATGAGGCAGATTATCAGATAAAACAAAAAACACCTTTCAATGTCCATATAGACTATTCTTTCACATTTCTCGCAGAAGCAAACACTCCATACAAGGGACAAATAAATTATACTGATCCATTCTTTTTAGATATTGAACTACGAGACGAAGATGCCTTTGGATGGGTTGTGCTCACCCAATCAGAACCATCAATGTACTATCTTAATTATCAATCTATGACTTATCCAGTATTTCCGCAAAATGAGACCATTACACAATCATTTGAAATAACCCTGTCTGAAACATCACTGGTGACAGTTACTCCTCACCGAATGAAGCTTCCGTCAAGTCTACCTACAATAGAATTAAATACTTCTTATACAGGCGAGATTTCTCAAGGTGGTATCTTTAATCTAGACACAGATACAGATTTCATTTCATACGAGGAAAACAATATATTTAGCTTAAGAATTTTCTCATTACCAATAGAGGAAGGAAAGTCCTATAAGTTGTATTTAAACACTATAGATCACTTAGGATCTATTGGGGGGTTACCTCCCTCTGATTTACTTTTCTATTTTATTGAAGATTATGTACAAATCCACTCTGGTTCACTTGATCAAAATGGATTGTTAATTTCAACGAGTAAGAGCGGTGATATCTCATTAGTAATTCACGCAATAGGAATAATGAATCTAGAATACACACTATATTTCACAGAAATTTCTAAAGAAGCTGAAACTACAGATGGAATTAGGTTTAATGAAGACATTTCTTTAGATGAAGATCAATTTTATAACTTCACCATAATAACTCCCTCAATTTTTGCGATAAACTGGACAGATGATTATTCTCTTTCATTCTACCTTCAAGATTCAATAACAGGTAATTTACAATACCTAACAAACGATAACTACTTCAATCCAGAATATGGTTGGCTTTATGGTGAATCTCTAGGAGATCTGGGGACGAATTGGAGATATATTCCAGCTGGGAATTATTCGGTATTCGTACGTTATAAAGGTAATTCAGAGGCGATGATTAGGTTTAATGTTATTTCAATAAATGAAGCGTCAGACTCCGAAACAGTGATTATCAATACAAATAGCCTTGTTGCTTTTGAGCCACAAATTATGCGAAATCAGTATAATCGAATAAATCTCTCAACTTCTGATAGAATTCACCAAGCCATTTTATATGAATACAGCATAATAGGAAAATATGGAGAAGGAATCTATCCTACATCCTCATGGATACAAATAGGGCATTATGAGACAGGCGGTTTACTTTATCCTTGGGATTACGATGATGTCGGCATCTACTCTGATTTAACCACATTAAAATCTGAAGTACCTATTGTCATTGTAAGACCATACCAGGCATATGATAACACAAATACTATGACGGTTAACTACTCAGCTACTCTCACATTAACAAGTTCAGTTACTGCAGATCATCATCCTTTTATTTCGGGAGACTATATTGGCGATGGATATTTTATTCCCCAAATAGGTATAAGTGGCACTAGTTCGATCGCATTAGGTGATCAAGATCCGTTTGGATATCAAATTTTGGGAATTCCACTACTTTTAGAGCCCTATAGACTCTATAATATCAGTGTACATTTAACTGGTGATGCCGTGTTCATTGACCAATTGTATGTCCACGGTGGAAATCTTCCATCTCTACTTGTGTTTGATGAATACGAACGCAAGCATACAGTAAATGGAACAATCGATGAATTTTTCATTTTAACAGTTTCAAGTATGAGTTATCTATACATAAACATCTACAAAGAATCTGTTAATGTTAATTTAAGGATTTCAATTGAGTCTCTTCCTAGTAGTATTATGTATTTTGAATCTCTTGAAATGAAAAATTACCCCTGGACAACCGAGCGACATGAAGGTGAGATGTCAAGCAAAGAATTTGCAGCAACACAAATAATTCCTCCAGAGATGAAAGGAGCAGCACCAGCATTTGAATTTCTCATTACTTTGACTGCGATGATCATCTGTGTTGATTTTATCAGAAAAAGACAAAAAAAGTAAGTTTATAAAATCCTAACCAATCTTTCATTTTCTCTCCCATTTTAAATGGAATTGTTTGTCGATAATTGGGATGAATATTTTGGTTAAACGGTGTGAATGGGCTAGTTCAGATCCCCTGATGGTCAGTTATCATGATAAGGAATGGGGGGTTCCCGTACATGATGATAGAGAGCTTTTTGAATTTCTCATTCTCGAGGGTGCCCAAGCTGGTCTTAGTTGGTCGGCCATCTTGAATCGTCGAGAGAGCTATCGTAAAGCCTTTGCTGATTTTGATGTTCATAAAGTAGCTAACTTCTCTGAAATTGATTTTAAGAGAATAATTCAGAATCCAGGAATAATTCGAAATCGCCTAAAAATCAATAGTGCAATTAATAACGCTCACCAGTTTATAAAAGTTCAAGAAGAATATGGTTCTTTTGATCAATATATCTGGTTTTTTGTCGATTATAAACCTATTAACAATCGTTTTAAAAAATTAGCAGACATTCCAGCCTCAACAGAATTATCTACTATCATAAGCAAAGATTTGAAAAAGCGTGGCTTCAATTTCATTGGGCCAACAATCTGCTATGCTTATATGCAAGCCATTGGGATAGTTAATGATCATTTAATCGATTGTTTTCGATATCCTGAGATTAAAAAATTGACCTAAAGGATCAAAATGGAGTCATCTCTTTTCCTTGAAAAACTGAAATCTAATAGTCTAGAAAAAAAGGATTACTTTTTCCTTTTATGAGAAAACTTGCCATCAGAATCTTAAATGCAAGTTAAATATAGAATGACTTTTGGGTAAGTTTCTCTGTGATTATAGATTTCTCACTTTCTTCCATTTCAAACGCTCGTGATGCATCCAAATGGTGCCATTTTCGTCTATTTCAAACTGAACTGGATCCTTTCCACCAACTTCTGTGAGAAGATAATAATCAAAGGTAATTAGATCCTTTTTTTCACTTTCAACAGGGATTAAAGGTGAATTTATTCCCCAATAGTCATATTGATAAAATAAAATCCCTCCTTTAGATATTACTTTCATTTTTCCCACCCCTTTGTAGAGTTCATATTCACCAGTCAGTTTTTCCAAATGATTACGGTAAGAGAAAAGTGGAAAATCTTTGTCAATGTCAATTCCTATTAGCATTGCTAAAGTACTTAGAGCTAATATTCGTGGGCTTGGGTGTTTATTTGCCAGAAATACAACTCCTAGCTTTAGTTCAGGCAATAGCGCGATCCAAGCACTCGCTCCGATCCAGCTCCCTGAATGATGAACTAATCTGTAACCAAAAAAATTTTCATGAACAGCTAGTCCATAGCCATATCCTGCGTTCCCAAAATAACCAATAATACTACTGTATAATTGAGATCTTGTTGTCTCTTTAGAGTGTATTGATTGCATTGCCATAACTTTTTCACTATCAATGATTATATTTCCTTGAAAGCTTCCTTGATACAAGTAGAGGATGATTAGATTTGCTAATTCAGTAACTGAACTGAACAAACCACCAGGAGCATACCCAAATATTTCATTTTCTCTGTAATAAGATGTAGCTACAATTTGCTTTTCTTTCTCATCCATCTTATAGGCAAGTGAGACATTTTCTAGTTTATCAAGTTCATCCTTTAAAAAAGTTGATTTCTTCATGTGTAAAGGGGAAAGGATGTGTTCTTGGATAAATTTAGGTAATGAAATTCCCGAAACAACCTCGATGATCCGTCCAAGCATAGTGTAACCATAATTTTGGTAATAGAAATGTCTTCCAGGTCTCTCACTGACATATTCAGTTGCACCATTGATGTGGCGAAAAAAATCATTCCAACTCATAAATGGTATGAATGGAGTGTCGATTTTTGCCTCCATCGATAGGTTCAAATGAGCTATTCCTCCAACTATCTCTGGAATCCCTGATGTATGAGTCATGAGATGATGTATTGTAATTGGATCCTCCTTAAATCCTAGTTTACAAGGTATGAAATTGAAAATAGGATCATTTCGACTTAATTTACCTTTTTCTTCTAGTTTCAATATTCCAAGACAGATTATTGATTTTGTAACACTTGCAATATTGAAGAGCGTCTCAGGGGTTACAGGTAGATTCCCCTTCAGATCTCGTGCTCCGAATCCTTGAGAATAGATAACCTGATCATTTTTAACAATAGCAATACTTGAACCAGGAACCTTGTAACGGGTCATCTCTTCACTGATTAGAATCTCTAATTTTTCTATTGAATCTTCATTGATTTCAAAATCATCTGTTCTCATGATTAATCATCTAGACAGAGTTCTTCTTTCTTTTGTGATAAACATATAGAATTGGCACACCTAGAAGGAATCCTAGAATTGGAAGAGACGTAATAGAAGATGTTTCACTAAATTCCATTGAAGGAGGGAGTGAAAAAGTTGAGATATCATCTCTTTCCGTGGTCGATTGAGTCTTAGTGGATATTTTGTCTGAAGTCTTCGATATCGAGGTGGAAATAATGGTTGAACTCTCCATTGTATCTGTAATTGTGGGTTCGGGCAAATTAAATGAGGGATTATCTTCAGCTATGCCAACCTGATCTATTATCTGGGCTAATGCTTCAACTTTTAAAGCAGCTTCTCTTCCTTGAGTGAATGATAATGGGAAATCCATTTTTTTAAAAGATTGCCATGATTGAGTAAGCAGAGCGACTGCTTCTTTATTTGCATTCACGACCGCTTCTGGGGAGGAGAGCGAATAGCTTTGTCCAAGGATTTCATAATCATTAATTACTCCAAATAATAACTCCTGAACCAACAGAGATTGTAACCAATCTCGTTCAAACATGCTAAAATAACTATTAATGGTATAATAACTCATAACTGAATCAATAAATTCCCCACACCAATAATCTTCAAAATGAGGGTGATCAAATCCTAATGTATGTCCTGCTTCATGTATGATTACGTCACTAATACCTGTTTTGGGGACTGGGGGATTTTGGTTAATATCCATGAAGCGATCCCATTGATAGGCAATCAATTGCCATCCCATTCCTCCTAATCCACCAAATCTAGTACCATAATAGCTCATACGTGTCTTGTTCATTAGAAAGGCCAGTGTTGGGAAGTTTATTCCATCAGGATGAATTTCAACAAAAACTCCTAAATTCTCAGCAAGATAACTAAAGACTGATTGTGGAGACCCTTCAGTTACTTCAATTTGATAATAATCCTCATAAATTATTGTAGCATTATCAAATAGATCTTGAATTTCAGGATAGTCTTTAAGGGAATACCAATGAATATTCATATGAATTTCAAAAAAGGGGAGGAGTTCTCCAAAAGCGTCCACAATTTTGTCTGAATTTACAATGAATTCTAAATTCTTCTGTAAAATTGATCCACGAGTGAAGTTCTCAATTATAGCAATTTCAAAATAAAGATCTTGGACATCAGGTGTTAACACAGCATATGGAAGAACAAGTAAATCATTATAAAGAATATCATAAGTAAAATTGTACAAATAAACTTCTAAGCTATAATCTGCTGGCTGATATGTTTCATGCTCAGCAATATAATCTTCCAGATCTGTATAAACATAAGGATTTGAATATTCCAAATAACTCCAGTAATAATCTGTTACTAGCCAATCAAAGTACCAGATTGCCTCTAGTGCCGAGGGGTCAAAGAAAACAATTCGAGATTCACCTTCTCCACCCCATCCTGCCACTGGACGGTCATACAATCCTCCATATTCACTATACCATTCAGAAGAGACTCGATTCGTATCAAAATCAATCTCTGAGATGTCATACCAATGTTCCAATGATCCTGTATCTAGTGTGCTTAAATTTAGGAAAATTAGTTCATATGTCCAAGGATCTTTAGGAAGAGATATTGGAGGATAATTATTCAAGTAGTCCAATACTAGTGTTGCATTGATAGAAATCCCTGTTCGTTCATAAAAGATATCTGACTTGAGTCCATCTGTGGGGTCTACATTATCTTCTTCTAGGAGAGTTATATTCAGCTCTGAAGTTCTTGCACTGAAATTTGCTACTGACATAATGTAATTAAGAAAGGATTGATAATAGTCACTGCCACATGAGATCAGGTTTGTTTGAATAGAGATATTATATTGGTTTATGGTCTCAATATAAGGATAGTAATCAGTAAGGCCTCCTAGCTCATGAAAAACGCTCACATCTAATATTTCTTCGTCATAACCAATGAATACGAGTTGAATTGTGAGGTTTATGGTTCTTTTTTGGTTATTAGTGGAAGTATGAACATTTTCCATGGTAACAGTATTTCCTAAAATTATCAGTGCCAATAATAATGAAAAAGAAGTGTTCAACTTCCTCATTAAAAGCCCTCACAAGTTTTTAAAGTTGTCTCGGATACTTCTATAACTCTTTTCAAAAACATAGCTATTCTGTGTCTGATGAACTGAAGAATTTTATAAGTTGAGATACATAACAACATTAACAATATCAAGAAAGCGATTTCAGCATTACTTTAAACATTCCATTAAGAGGCATTATACTCATAGGTGGAACGTGTTCATTCACAAAGTTTAATATTTAAAAGAGGTCTAGCGTAAAACCTCACTACTATATTTCATTTTACTCACAATTACAACAATTATACTCATCGTAATAAGTTTCCTCCGACTGGAAGAGAGTCCATTATTCTTTTCAGTCCTTTTAGTATTCTCTTTTTAGTTTTTGCTAAGAAAAATGGTTTATAGGAGGGAGAAAAGTTAATCAGAGTATAGGCCAGAAAATAAGAAGAAAAAAGAAAGAGAGGGAGCTAAAAGATTAATACAAGTAATGATGGATATAAACAAAAATGATTAATTTTCTGATGGACTCAAATCTTCTATAGTGGGATTATTTATATTAGAATGAGAAGAATTTCTTTTCATGTCATCTTCTTTTGTCAAAGGATTGGAACTAAGTAGAAGGTTTTTCAGGGAAGTAGTTAAAGGCATTATTAAACAATATTTTCCCTCACTTAAGTATGATGCAGCGTTACTAGGCCCAGGATCAGAAGTTCTTGGTTTTGATGATCAAACATCTACTGATCATCATTGGGGACCTCGTGTCCAATTATTTCTGACTGAATTGGATTATATGAAATATTCTGACGAAATTAAGGCAGAACTAAGTAAAAACTTACCATACATGTTCCTGGGGTATTCAACAAATTGGAGTGAACCTGAATTTGAAGATCGTCATAGGATACCAGTTCAGTTCTTAATTCCTATTACTTCTGGCCCAATAAATCATCGTGTTGAAACATATTGTTTAACATCATATCTGAAAGATCATTTAGACATTAATTCCATCAATCTGTCTGAGTCTGAATGGCTAGTGTTATCAGAACAAAAACTTCTAGAATTTACAAGTGGAGAAATTTTTTGGAACAAACTTGGAGAATTATCGCAAGCTCGAAGAGCATTAAGTTATTTTCCGAATAATGTTTGGATCTTTAAACTTTTAGCAGAATGGGATCATATCGCCGAGGAAATTGCATTTGTTGGGAGAGTTGGGTCAATTGGTGATGACTTAGGATCACAAATAGAAGCTACACGACTAGTTGAACATATTATCCAATTAACTTTCTTACTTCACAAGAAATACATGCCATATCCAAAATGGAGAACTATTGCATTCTCTCAATTACCAACTGGAAAAGAGCTCAAACCAATTTTAGTTAAGATCTTGAAAGAAAGTAATTGGAGAAATAAAGAAAGATTCTTATGCGATGCTTACCTAAAACTCCTATTGAAGCAAAATTCGTTACAAATTACACCTAAAATAACAATTAAACCAGACAAGTTCCATTCAAGAGACCAATTAGTCATCAATGTAAATAAAATTACCAATGAACTAAGAAAGCTATTAAAACCACCACTTACAAAAATTAAATATCCTACAGGGTCAATAGACCACTTTATAGACGATACACACATTTTAACGGATTTAAAATTTGCCAAAAAGATCCAAACATTGTTCAAATAACTTTTTATTAATCCTTTCAGAGGTTGCTTAATTATTAATTTTGGTCAGATTTGTTGAGTAAAATGGTACATAAAGATCGTCCTTTAGGGGTTACAATACTTGCAATTATTTATATGGTTTTGGGTGTTATCGTAATATTTACTGGTATTATGATCCTCGGCGGAGTTGCTGGATTAGCAGCAGAGATTGAAAGTATCCTAGGACCAGGAGCTTCTGGATTTGTTGGTTCTCTAGGTTTTATAATCCTGATTGCAGGACTTTTGGTATTTCTCATTGGCATAGGACTGTGGAAACTCAATATTATAGCCTATATTGTTGTTCTAATCTCTTTAGGAATGAATGTCTTAGTAATAATTCTGAGTTATGCTGATTATTTGACACTTTTATTAAATGGTGCTATCTATGCACTTATCAATCCGATTATCACAATCCTCATCTTTGTTTATCTTGTTAAAGTCCGAGATTCTTTCTAATGATATATTTACTTCAATTCTTTCATTTCATAAAGTAAACAATCAGATCATGTGTGTTGATGGATAGATAGGATCAAAATCTGACTTCTGTTTAATAGAGTTGTAAGAGTATTCTTTAACGAAAAGCTGAAATACAATTTAAAATAGGTTTATAACTATTAATAATCACTATTAATAATTACTTACATATTATTGTAGCATTGAAATGATGGAAGCTAAACTATGGATGTAACTGATAAGGCAATTCTGTTTGAATTAGTGAATAATTGTCGGATTGCCTTCTCTGAGATATCTAATCGTCTTGAGATTCCATTGGAGGAGGTAGCGGCTCGTATTCAGCAATTAATGATAGATCGGGTTATTCTCAAGTTTACTGTTGTGCCATCTCCCGCTCTCTTTGGTTCAAAAGACGCTATCATCTTTTTTCGTTCTAACCAACCTATCAATCTGGCATGTATAAATTCCTTAGGAATTCACCCCACTGTAGAATCAATTTCTGTTGGAAATGATATAGAAGGATTTGCGTTAATCCACTATCGAACCATGAGTGAGCTATTCTCTGTTGTGAGATACTTTCAAAAGGTGGGCACCACATTTGAAGACATTCGAGCTTACCAAATTCAGCTGTTATCGGGTGTAAAAAAACCAAAAGAGGATATCTTTGCATTAAAAGACATCGATTGGTTAATGTTAATTTACCTACGAGAAGAGGGACGATTATCCTTAACTGACCTATCTAATCGTACAAATATCGCTATTGAAACCATTGTTGAACGATTAGAGTTTCTTCGTGAAAATCACCTTATTGAGGAAACCATTTATCTAAACCCAATAAAAACTGTAAAGGAAAATTGGACCATTTTTCTATTGAAATTAACAATATATACTGAACCATTTCATGAAGAATTAAAGAGAACCTTGGAATCCCTACCATCATTTTGGAATTCTTGGAAGGTAGAAGAGAAACCAATTTTACTTTTACGGTTCCTTTTTTCCGCATATAATGAGGTCGAGAAAATCCAAAGTTGGTTAAGTGAAACATCCCCAGGACTCATAAGTATTGAGAAAATTTCAGCTGGAACAACGTATTATTTTCCCGACTTTCGTGACGAGCTCCTTGAAGAAAAACGAAGAGCTGATTGGTTTGTCCCAGAAAGATGGGTGAAATAGGGCTGGTGTGGTTTAGGGATTCTCATTTATTTGAAATAATTATACTTAGAGTCTCGTTGATCGCAGAAATGACTCCTTGAGATGTTTCAGAGTCAAGAAGTCGAATTAATTCCGATTTGAGTTGTGAATCAGCCTGTTTCATCATTCCTATACCAATGACAGCTGCGGCTCGGACAGAAGAAGAGGAGTCATTTTTGGCAAGTTCTAATAAATGAGATCTTGCTTGGAAAATTTTAAGTCGTCCTAATGCACGTGCACACCGATCTCGAATCTCAGGTTCGGGCGCGTGGAGAAAATCAGCAATTAACTTTTCTAAAACATCTGATGTGGGTCTCACACCAATAAAACTCAACGCTGCAAGAGTATTACTTCGTACATCTAAAATTGGATCATCTAATAACGGTGTTATTATAGAGAAGGCATTTTCACTCTTCATTAAGAAAGCTAAAGTCATAACAGTTTCTTTTCTGACTCCTGGTTCTGGATCAGCTAATGCTTCCTCTAATTTATTAAACAAAATCTCGGGACAATCCCCTCTTTCAATGTCCATTTGTCCTAGTTGTCTTATACAAGCCGCTCGTTTATGAGAATCCTGTGAGTCCAAGTCTTTAAGAATCAATTCTAATGACTGATGATCAAGGATATTAGATTTCAGGTATCTTCACCAATTAGAGGGCTACCATAATGTATTACTAAAAAAATTCTTTGCTATATGCAAAAAAAATGTTCATATATCTATAAATAATGATGAAATAGAACTTGATAATGTTACTAGGATAAAAGAAACTTACCTTTTTCTCTGCTATTTGACGTAACTGTGTCCTTTTTTAATAATAACCAGAATAATTCCAATAATTAAGATGAATGTAAAGCCAAGCACAATTCTAGGGCCTAATGTTGAGTAATTCTTCCAATTAGATTAGCATACAGAATTATTTTCCTACAAGGATCAGAAAATTTTGGATTAGGAGTAACAAGGAGAGGGAAAGAATCTTTATTTTCATTAAAATCTATATTTTCAAAAAGGTTCACGAGAATCAACGAGGCAAAGATCTACCAGCTCATCAATCTTTGCTGTACCAGCGCACATGACTTTGTCGGCTCCACCCCAATATAATTTCAATGTCCCGTCATCCTCGGGAACCGCTCCACAAGTAAAAACAACATTGTGTACATATCCAGTTACCTCCCAAGGATCTTCAGGTTGCAATATCCAGCAATCGCTGACACCAAGGATGATTGCAGGATCCTCCAGTTTATGTAATGCAACACCAAGTCGATAAATCGAACCATCCATTGTAGGAAATACACCATGATAAATATTCAACCAACCTCTTTCTGTCCTGATTGGAATAGCCCCAGGACCGATTTTCATTTCATCCCAATGATACATTACAGGTTTTATTAATACCCGTGAATCACCCCAGTGACGTAAATCAGGCGAATAACTGATCCAAATCGACCAAGGACTGATATCAGAATGAGGTCGATCGAGTCTGACATATTGATTATTAATTTTCTCTGGAAATATGACAGTGTTTCGATAATCAGCTTGAGTAATAAAAGAAACTCGCTCAACAGATTCGAAATCTTTCGTTCGTGCTAGACCGATACGAACTCCATGTCTAGAATATGCACTGTAGGTGATATAAAAATATCCTTCCAAAGGGGTTATACGCGGATCTTCAACACCAAATTCTTCGTATTCAGAAAAGATAGCCTCTTCAGAGGGAGTCATGAAAGGTTTAGTTCGGGAACTAAAATTAAAACCATCATGACTTTCCGCTATCCCGATTATTGACCGGCCATTCGCTCTATGAGACCGAAAAAGCATAATATATTTGCCTTTAAATTTCACGACGCCAGCATTATGTACCGTTTCAACAGGATAAGGAATATCGTCTGTGGTAAGAATAGGATTATGTTTATAACGTTTAACCAATTGTTTCTTCATTTAAAATTCCTCAGTATAAGTTATTACTTTCTTTGACAATTATACTCTGAGTTTTCGATCTTCTTTGATAAGTATAATTGTTTTCATAATTTATAAGGTATTAATCTAGACCAACACACGTTAGATTTAATAACTCACACCAAAGAGCTACCATAATTCATTATATGTGATTAATTGGTGAAATTATGGAACAAGAGCAAGAGTTTCTTGAAAAATGTTTGGTTGAAACAGAAAGGTTTGATGTCAGCTTTGCAGATGCACGTGTTTTTTCAAAAATGATTGAGGGTCTATCAATGAAGAACGGGGACATTGATACAGCAAGAATTCTATTAGAAAGGGGAATGAATGTAAGAATCATTCTCAACGGAGCATGGGGATATGCAACAACATCAAGAGTCTTAAAAACCGATATCACTTCATTAGTCAAACAAGCTATTAAAGTAGCAAAAGCAAGCGCCCTTAAACTCCGTAAACCAGTTGAATTGACAAAAGAACCAATAATTATTGATACATACTCAACACCATATCAAATCGATCCTTTTGAGGTCGATATCGAAGAGAAATTAGAACTATTGAAGGAAGCTGATTCAATCTTACGTGAAGCAGGTGAGGAAATTAAAGTTACTGAGACAGAACTAGCAGCTTATCGAGTGGAGTTATCTTTTGCAAATAGTGAGGGAACAAGAATTCAACAAACCCAGACTTATGTGGGGTCGAATGTACAAGCGATAGCAAAAGCAACAGAAATTCATGTTCGTTCTTATGGTGACTTTAAAATGAAAGGATTCGAACATGTGAAAGAATTTGACTATCCAACTACAGCCGAACGTGTAGGCCAAGAAGCTCTATTATTAGTGAATAAAGCAAAGAATTGTCCAAAAGATAAAACTACATTCATATTGGAACCTGATCAGCTTGGTTTGACCATTCACGAATCAACAGGACATCCTACAGAATTAGATCGGGTACTCGGGTTTGAAGCTGATCTAGCTGGGACTTCATTCCTTACTCCTGATAAATTAAACACTGAATATCGATATGGTTCTGATATTGTCAACCTTGTATGCGATCCAACTATACCATATGCACTAGGAAGCTATAAATATGATGATGAGGGAGTAGAAGCAAAGAAACTCAACATTATTGAAAATGGTATTTTTAGAAACTATATGACTGACAGAGAAACAGCTCATGAGTTAGGATACGCTCACTCATTTGGAAATTCAAGAATGGCAAATTATAATCGACTCCCCATAGTACGAATGGGAAATTTACACTTACTACCAGATCCTGAAGGACCAAAAGACATTGAAGAGCTAATTGCTGAAACAAAGTATGGTGTTTTCGGTCTGAATTGGAAGAGTCATTCAATTGATGATAAGCGGATGAATTTCCAGTTTAGTACACAATTTGGATGGCTTATCGAAAAAGGAGAAAGGACAACACCATTAAAGAATGTGTGTTATAATGCAGCAACACCAGAGTTCTGGGGAAATTGTGACATGATTACACAAACATCAAAAAGTCATGGACGCGGTCCAGTTTGTGGTAAAGGAGTCCCAATGCAAGTAATGTGGGTTGAACATGGTGGTGGTTGGGCTCGCTTCCAAGATGTGAATGTTTTTGCGAGTTAAGGAGAAGTCTATAATGAATCTAGACACAGAAAAGCTTTTTGAAATGAGTTCGTTTGCTATTAACCGTGCAAGATCTGCTGGAATGGATGGTTCTTATATTAAAGCAGAATTGGATCATGTATTCTCCACTAGGTTCGCAAAATCTGTAATTCACCAAAACTTTACAGATTATGAAACTAAACTTGAGATAACATTGATTAATGGCCAAAGACAAGTAACGGTTTCAACAAACTCTCTAGAAGTATCAGCCATCAGTTGGGCCGTGGATCGAGGAATCAAATTTGTAAAGCATCTTCCTGATGACCCCGAATTTCCTGGTATTCTAACTGAGCCACAAAAGTATCCAAAACTTCAACTAAACGATCCAATGGCAAGAAATCTGACTCCATCTGATATTGCTGATAAAATTATTAGTGCTATAAATGCTGGACACGCTTTTTCTTCAAATGTGAAGGATGTGTCTGGAAATCTAAATCTACGAAACGGTGTCACTTTATATATATCATCCGAGGATTTAGAATATCAGGCTTCTGTTACAGGTATGACTTCAACAATAAACATCATGGCTGATGATGGCACCGGTGAGTCTCGAAGCCAGAATTCGTTTGGAAACCGACGTTTCTCTGAGCTCCCTTTTGAGATCGAAGCAGAGGAAGTGGCCAAACGAGCAGTTATGGGACTGAGAGCAGAAACTATAGAACCTAAAGAATATCCAGTCATATTAGATTATCAAGCAGCAGCCGATCAAATGTTTTTCCTAGGTATGGCTCTTTCAGCTAGAAACATCCTAGATCATCAGTCATTTCTCCAAGATAAAATGGGAGAACAAGTTTTTGCCAAATCTTTGAAAATAGTTAATGACCCCCATGAATCTTCATTCCTAGCAGCATATGCACTAGACGCAGAGGGAGTAGCCAGTCAAAAGTATATGTTAATTAATCAGGGAGTGGTAGAAAACTTCGCCCACGACCGAAAAACCGCGAAAAAGATGGGAACAGCCTCTAATGGTTGTAGTTTCATTTTATTTGGGGAATTTCTTCCCTTACCAGGAGCATTGAATATCCAAGGAGGACATCGAACTCGAGAACAGCTAATTGAAGATTTAGATGAAGGTTTAATTGTGACCAATCTGCATTATTCTAATTATATTGATAGGACTAGAGGTACTACCACAGGTATGACAAAAGATGGATTATTTATTGTTAAAAATGGGGAAATAACTGGAGCTGCAAAGAATATGCGATTTACAGACAGCATTCCAAAGATGTTTTCAAATGTTGAAGTTTCAAAAGAAACACTTCAGGTGCTTCCATTTTGGGGTCTTATTCTAGATAAAACTCTTATCACACCAACTATGAAAATAGCCTCAATGAACTTTTCGAGCAAAACAACGCATTGAGGACTCATAAAAATCAGAAACAGTTAAGATTCTTCACTCAAATCCTGCTTCTTGAGATTTTTATATCCCCATATGAGAAATAAACAGGCTCCTAATAAAGCACTGGCGATGTATATTGGATTTTTAGTCACCACCCAAAATGCGAGGGAGACAACTAATGTCATTATAGTAAAAAAGACTCCAGACCAAAAAACAACTACCCAGATCATTCCCATCAGTGTGATTGGTAAGAAATTAGACTTCTCTTTCTCTAATTGAACCTTTTCACTAGTTGATTCAGAAGAATTCTCTCTGCCTTGTAGTCTATTCACGCTTTAGAACTCCTTAAAGGCCTTATGTTTGGTTAATAACGTATAATTCACACTTTTCACTAAGTTTCCAAAATTAATGTCTAGTTCTTGGTTAATATTTTTTTTTATAAGTGAAAGAATTCTTATCTTGATTAAATCCACGTTATCCAATCAAAGGACTATTTCAAAGCAGCTAGCAAAAATATAAAAATTCTCTTTTTTCAGCCTATTCAGGCAGTTTATATGAAAATTAAAGCACTGTTAATCGATTTCGATGGAGTTCTTGTAGACTCAACAGAGGCTTATATAAAGGCAACAAAAGAAGCCATAAAAGAATTTACCAGTTTGCCAGTTTCTGAAGAAGAAATAAGGGAGATTTCTTTAGAAATTGCTCGGAGGTTGGATCTAGGAGTCCCAAGGGATAAACTACTAGATAATATTCTCTCTGTAAACCTAGAAGGGAGTACAGGTTTTTTTAAAGTATGGTTAAAAACATGGAATGAAGCCTGTTTGTGGGATGCTATTCCTTTTGTAGGAGTGAATAGGACTTTAGATATTCTTTTCAACCGTTTTCCCTTGGCTCTTGTTACACTTAGATATTTAAGGAAAGCACAAATTAAAGACCAACTGATCCGATTGAATTTAATTAAGTATTTTCAGACCATCATTACAACTTTAGAAGTCGATAAACCCAAACCGCACCCTGACTCCTTTCTTGTAGGAGCGAATAATTTGGGGGTGTCTATAGTTGAATGTGCTGTTATTGGTGATTCTGTTCTGGATATTCGGGCAGGAAAGAGAGGGGGAGCCAAAACCATAGCAGTTTTAACTGGAATATTTGATGAGAGAACATTAAGGAACGAAAAACCAGACCTTATCGTAAGTGACTTCACAGAAATCCCAAATCATTTAGACTGAGCATCTAATGGTATAGATCAACACTCATGGGGATTTGGGTCTTTAGCTGTTTTTCCACAGACAAACCACTGTTCATCTTGTGTATCAATTTTAGCAATTAAGTGCAGGTAGGGACACTCTAATTCATAATTACTATTATAGATGTGTTCCATAAGTGTGGGAGTCCCTTGAACGAAATAGGGACATTTAATTGGACAATCGGATAGAGACTCTTTCATCACTAAGCAGAAAAAGATCGAAGGATGAGTTTGTATGTCAGTAGCCTGATTTTGGCATCCATGAGGAGTGAGTTCAGTCATGTGTTTTTCTCCTTTAATGGATAGAGAGAATTAACAGAACACTGATTGTTCATCCATCACCCATTTTACCATTCTACGAAGTGGTTCAATCGCATCTTGGGGAGTAGAAAAGCTTCCATCAGGTGCATGACCAAGAGAGACAATCCTTTGTACACCATGCATGACTAAATCGTCACGGATAACTCGCTTGAGCCTCTCAGGATAAATTCCAACAGTTTGAGTGTAGGCATTCATCGATTGGATAGCTGTGCTTAGGTCGTTTATTGGAACGAGGTTCACAACACGACCACAAAGTTGATCCGAAAAATCAACCGGTTCATCGATTTGTGAGACGATAACTGCCCCTTCATTTTCTTCTCCACCATAAATCCGATAAAAGTTGTCATCCAAACGGAGACCATCAATTTGTGCCTTTAAATCTATGTTAAATTCCTTTGCAGGAGTGGAGATGTGTTCTGGAAGGTGTGTTAACGCATAATAGAGGTAAGCTCCGAGTTCATTAATTTTGTTTAGCCCAACATTATCTGTCCCAGAGTGTACAAAAATAACCCTGCTGTTAACGCAAGCCTCTTGGTTGAACGCTCCAACATCAATGGCTGCTCGTTGGGCTACAATACGCATGGACTCTTCATCTAAAAACGCTTCTGAACCGATAATCGAAATACTAAGCTTAGGATCAAGCGTTATGAGATCTATCCCTGGCTGTAAATACTGCGCAATATGCTTGATTGATGCAAATCCACCCCAAGCAATAATTTTCTCGATGTTTACGGGTTTGTAAAAATTGCTCTCAAACTTAGTATCCCCACCTTTCCAGTAAACAACACAGACATGTTTGGTTATTGGGTGGTTGGGTTCCATCTCTATCATGGTTCGCACAAGAGCGGATGCGGTCAGCGGATCGTTGGAAGGTAGTTTGATAATGGTGTCACATCGAGTACTGCAACCACGGATGATTGTTCCCGCAGCGACCAATGGCACGTTTCCTGCTATGATATGTGCTGTACGGGCACCAATTGCGCGGATCGAAACAGTCTGACCCTTCATCATCATGGTAGGTACCCAGTTTTCAAGGTATTTTATCCCTATTCGTTGCTCTAACATTTCTCGAACAGTTTCTTTATTGAACAACAAGGGTAATACAGTATATGTAGTCAGAAGTACTTTATGGGTTAAACCTGATGCTTCCATGGCTAAGTTATATGCATCACGAAGGTATTCATTCTCACAAAGAACCAAACGTTCTCCGAGATCGTGTAAGAAACCGAGAATTTCATCAATACAGAGATCATAAAGATCCTTTAGCTTTTCTGGATTCGTTAATGGAATGTGAGAGAGGTATTTCATAGGATCAGGAGTATTAAAAGAGGCCCCATGACGTCCTCCAAATGATTCAGTATAATCAGTAATAATCTTTCCACGAGTAATGATAGGGATTTCATGTTCAGTCAGTTCAATAAGTATTTTCTGATTTTCAACGGTTTGCATATGTCAATCACCTAAAGAGAATGAGAAAAAAGAAGGATTCATTCATTTTCACATTCCCTCAGGAAATCAATAAAGTCATCGTAAGCTGCTTGAACCCCAGCGCATGAGATCTTATCATCTCCCCCTTGTTTCTTGCTGTATCGCTGAATTTCCTTCTCTAACCATGGCCCTTTCCAGCCACATTTACAATTGTCCCAATGAATGGTCACTTCATCTCCTGTGATGAAGCCTCCCCAGTAAGTTTCAGCGAGAAGGTCGTAGAACGCGAAGCGTCCTCTCTGGATACCTGTACGAGGGAAAGGGTCTCCAGTTTTAGGATTTAACACGAAAGGGATGAACCATGGGAAGATGTGATACTTACCTTCGTTGCAGCAGGGAATACCTCCCCCGTTCATCTCCGTCATGCCATAATTGTCTTTTATGGCGTTCACACCATAGAAGTTGCACACTATATCGTACCATCCCTCTGGAGGTTGATATCCTTTCATCCCTCCACCTGTTGCAAATCCTGAATCAGGTGCAAATATTTTACTTAATCCCATTTTGTGGCCCTTTAAAGCGGTTTCGATGATGGTTTGCCAGACACCCATGAAGAAAACGCGTTTTCCAGCGTACTCTGTCAGTAGTTTCTCTATAAACTCTCTTAAATACTTGGGTTGGTTCTTCTGAATCTTAATGAGCTCCCCCTTGTTGTGGACTAACGCACGTATCAGTTGTAATTTTCCGAGCTCCCCTTTCGCCTTCGCGGCCCGAACACGTCCAGCCAACGACATGAAATCGGCACTCATAAATCCTGGCATTGCAGTGTGGTATTCTTCTTCAGATCCTGCCATTTTTGGCCCAAAATAGCCGATCACGCGTTGAGCTAATTGTCGCCCATCACGGAATCCTGGGAAGAAAACAGGGACTCGTTCTGTATGGAAATTGATGCCAGTTGTTCCTTCCAGTACCATGTACAGTCCATTTTTATAGTTTTCCATGTCAATTTGTGTGCGAGGAAGGAAAGATAGCTTCCCTGTAGTTCCTGAGCTGTGAACTACTAGCATTTCTGTCTGGGCTTCCAATTGGTCTAGCCACTGGTCTATCGTTTTTGGCTTGTCAAGTATTACCTCAGAGAGGTCTATGGTTGAAAACTTGCTTAGCCATTTCGTCAGCTGATCAAAGCGTTTCTTTTCAATCAAAGAAAGCGGATAGGACTTGTACACTGTGTGTGTGAATAGTACGGGTAGGATGTCATTCAAAGTTGTGATTTCACTGACCCCCTGTCTCTCAATTAAATCACGTACTGCAGGAATTTTAGATGATAATTCAAAAAACCTCTCCTGCAATCCTTGTAACTGGAGGGCCTCCAGATCATCTCCTTCGAATATAAAACACTCTGAAGGAGATCGTGAATCACGTTTTGGCCACTCTCGTGGATGTCCCCACTCCAAAGTTTTCTTGTTTTGACTTACTTGCGTTGTAATTGTCATGTCTGTCCATCCTATATAATCAAATGTTAAATTAAGTTTAGAAGAAAATTCGAAAATTTATCTAGATGATGAGTCCTTTTATATTCGAAATATGAGAGAAAAAAATCGATAATAATATATCCCAAATTCCCCTTTTATAATCTAAATAATAGTAGGAATTGCATAATGTATTTTTATACTATAATCCATAATCAATACATGAGAAGACCAAAATTATTTCCAGTTTTCATTTAATCTTTTTACTAGTTTGGTAGTCATAATCATGATTTAGGATCGGATTTGCCTCGTGCATTTGGATGATTCATTCAAGAAGTGCCTCTTTCTATTAGCCTCAAATGATGGTTTTGTTGACTTCTGCCTTCAGTTCAAGTTGTGGAATGAGTCCTGCCCTCCCCACTGTGATCAATTTGTTTCTGGTGAGCTAGGAAATATAAAGGAGGCGGAATTTGCCGGTTATGATGTTGAATGCTTAGATTTCACTCGAAAAATCAAACGAAATCAGCCTGTGTATTATTGCAAGCTGTATGAACAAGATAATCCTTTGTGTCGGGATTGTCGATTTCATCGATATTCTGCAAATCCCTCTAATCCTGATTGATTTTCTCTTCTGTGTTTATCCTCTTCGTTGCCAGCGCCAAATTACAATCGAAATAATTCCGAGAGCCCAGAACACTGAAATAAGGTCAAATCCTGGAGAGATACTTGGGGCAGTTCCAGAAGCGTCTCCATTGTCAATGGTGATATCGAGATGAATTGTCTTCACATTGTTACACGCATCAATAACCATTATTGTCACGAGATAAGTCTCATCAGGGAAATCAGTTGTGTCTAGATCGTATACTCCTTTCCATACTCCCGCATCAATCGCTATATTTATTTTATCAGTTTCATCAATGTCACCATTGTTGATGGTAATTTCTACTTTCACGATAGGGCTCTCATCAGTAATAGTTACTCCTATTGTGATTATATCTGAGTATATCCCTTTATTTTCGATACCTGTTATTTCTACCTCTGGAGGAAGAATATCCCTGCATGTTGGAGTTTCGCTTGTATATTTAGGAGGTTGTGATGTCTCTGGAACTATTGGTTCTGTTGTAACAGTGGTAGTTTCAGGTATGGGGGTAGTTTCGGTTTGTTCAGATGTCTTTGAATATTCTGTTGTCTCTTCCGAGGGAATCGTCGATGGTGGGGTGGTTTCAATACTGGTTGTGGTTTCAGGAACAGAATTTGTTACTGATGGATAAGAAGTTTCTGTTGTTATTATTGTACTGGTTTCTGAAGATGATACTGTTGTAGTGGTGGGTTCGTGCTCAAAATTAGCATTTGTGCTTTCCAGATAATGAAAATCTGCTGGATTGGATCCAAACATATAAGCAATTAATAATCCATTACCAGTCTCGTACCAATACGATCTACCATCTGTAGCGTTTACTTTCCAAACCTCGAAGTTTCCAAGGCCAATTGTAATATTAGCTTTATCAACAACTGTCAAAGTCTCTGGGCCAAGTGCGACTGGATCTAAAAGGCTTAAGTTTGTTACATCGATCCAACAAGGCCAACCATAGTCGTATATTCCCCATTCATAAGAATGATTTTTCCAGACATATTTGCTTACAGTTGTTATGTCAAGCAGCATGCTACTATTATACATCTCGACTGTAAAATGTGTAATAGTTTCATTAATCACAAGAATAGTCTCATTATATCCCTCACTGTTTAACCAAACCGCTTTCAACCCTACCGAGGGAACTGGTACAAGTTCAGGTGTTTGTTGGGTACTAATCTTAATTGATTGAAGTGATAAGATGAAACCGAACGCTAATGCGTAAATTATTATCATAATAACCTTTTTTTGATTGTTCTGTTTTTTCATTTTGATTCATTTCTGAAAACTTACTTAATCGTTTAAAAAGGATTGGAAATTAGATTTATTTTAGACTTAAAAAGATCTCATTAGTGTTACAGCGAATATAAACACAAGCATTTCCCTCTTGGTATATTAATATAATTATTTGGTTTTTTTCTGAAAGATTATATGTGAGAATGATTGAAAAAAGAGTGAATGCTAATAGTATTGCGCAGCAGAGAGCATTATTATCAAGATCACAACAGTACAAACAATCGTGCAGATTACTACTAACCAGCAGAACTTTGATGAAGGAAGTAGTTTTTTGAAGAGAATGTGAACATTGACTTGAGTCTCCGCTATTGGTTCAACAGCTCTGATGTCTGGAACATCATCCTCTTGAGAATCAAGCCATTTGAAGCGATAATAAATGATTCCAATTATCACTGCCAGGATACATCCTGAAATAAAACCAAAAATTAATGATCTGATGATTTGTCCTTTAATCATTGAGTTTATTTAGACTGTACTTTGAATTGGAATGCTATTTCACCAACCTACTACCCATCTCTTCTTCTCATTTACAAAATGTTTGATACTGGAACATTGTACTTGTTATTTCATTTAATTTTAGGATCAATGACCTTACTCTTTTTATTGGTAGATTTCACATTAAAAAACTATCATTGGAATTGTTAACGAATATTCAATGACTCTTAATGACAACAAAAATCCAGAGCTGTGGAAAAGGTACCGTTCAGCTCTAGAGAATTATCAAGAATTTCGTGATTTGGAAGAGATTCTTAGGGAATTTAGAGCTATTGCTGCTTTAGATGAACCGATTCCTCCCATCGATCTTCTTACAAAGCTTGCTACGCAATTCAAGAAATTGAAACAAGTTGAAGATACAAAAAAAACATTTGGTAGGATTTTGCAACTAGATAGCTCTCATAGAGAAACATGGAAAGAATTATCATCTCTCTATTTTCAATTAAATGATTTCAGGAGGGCTGAATTTTGTTTACAAAAATACTACACCTTAGCTGGTGGAAATGCTCAACTTCAAAAAGCGACCGAGCTGCGATTAGCTAGTTCGGGGAAGTTAAGAAAAATTCCTGCAAATCTGCAAATCGGTCTACAAAGTGGTTTAACAATCCAAACAACTTCTCCAAAGACTGTTTTGAGTCTAGTTGATTTTCAAAATCATTTTAAAATTTCAATCAAAGAGCTTCCATTGACCATCCAGAGAATAGTACAATATGCCCAGCATCAAATAATAGATTATAGGTTGTTTGAACAACAACATGGTGAGAAGGGAGTAAAGATCGATGTATTAAAAGATCAGCATCTCATCGATTATCTAAAAAGTCGAGACATCACTCATTTCTTTAAGTTTCAGGAAGAATCATTTTTAGCCATCCAAGAGGGTCACGATGTCTGTATTACAGCTCCAACAGGAAATGGGAAGACTGAAGCTTTTCTTCTTCCATCACTTCTGAAAATTCGTGATTTTAAAGATTGTGGAGTGCAATTACTTCTTGTTTACCCTATGAAAGCATTAGCAAAGGATCAACTTCGCAAAATCGAAGAGGTAGCTAGTATTCTTGACTTATCAGTACGAGTTTTCGATGGTGATACTAGCCACTACCAGCGAAAGAAAATCTTTTCTGATCCCCCTGAGATATTAATTACCAATCCCGACATTTTACATTATCATCTCGGAATAGGTAAGAATGCAAGTCGTTTTCAAGACTTATTAGCAGGATTAAAAATTGTAATTTTAGATGAAATCCACTCTTATTCTGGTACTTTCGGTTCCAATATGTATTTCATTCTTCGTCGCCTTGAAAGGGTAGTTAATCAGAATCTTCAGTTCATAGGCGCTTCTGCAACCGTTGCGAATGCCCAGACATTTGTGGAAGATCTATTAAATCGTCCTGTAACTGTCATCGAGTGTAAAAATGGGAAACGTGGACGTCTACATTTTTTAATGATCTCTCCTTTTAGTGGAACATCAACTTTGGATAGTATGACTCACCTGTTAAATAGCATTAAGAATGTGGGAAAGACCTTAGTTTTTCAGGATTCTCATCGCGCTGTTGAGATCCTGTATCAGAAACTTGGTGGAATTACCAAAGGAGTTGGAATTCACCGTGCTGGGTTAGAGAAGAAGATGCGTGAGAAAGTTGAATCTGATTTCAGGGAAGGCGTACTTGATATGTTAATTGCTACCCCGACTCTTGAATTGGGAATTGATATTGGGGATGTTGAAATTGTGATAACACCTCCCATCGCTGTTAATCGTGCCATGCAGAGAATCGGTAGAGCTGGACGGAAAGGACAAGAGGCCCTAGCTGTCATTCATTTAAATGCTGAAGATCCAATCTCCAATTATTACTACCATCATCCTGAACGATACTATCAAGACCTTGAAGAGATCTTTTTTGACCCGAATAATCCCTATGTCACCGAACATCAACTTTTATGTGCTTCACTCGATCAACCTCTTACTGTCAGCGAATTTCCTGAATATGCCTCAACCTTCAGTCATCTCATTTCTCAAAATTCACTTAATCAAATGGATGACTCTGTTTTAGTGCCAACACATGAAGGTACAGAGCAAGCAAGAAAATTTTCGATTCGTGGTAAGAACCATGAAATTCAAATTAAAATCCGTGGAGGAAGAAAGATTGGAAAACGAGCTATGCCTCTAGCTATGCTAGAGTTATATCCTGGTGCTTTTTATTATGCTGGTGGCTCCCGATATCGTGTAATTAGCTTTTACTTCAATGGTATGCGCGGAGTCGCTGAGTTGATTAAGCCTAAGAGCGTATGGGGACAGACTTTTCCTTTATCATCTTTGAAACCTGTTATTCTAGAGAAAGATTCCACTAGGCGTGTTTTTGGCTTGGAAGTTGCATATGTTGAAACTAAGGTTCTTCAGTCAGTTTTTGGTTATACTCTAGAGTCACCAAATGGTACTTCTGTTCATAAGCTTCGTGATCCTCTCTATTATTCTTCTCGTTCAAAAGGACTGCTTTTTCGAACTCCTTCTTTCCCTCAAGATATAGATGGTTCTGATTGTGGTACATATATTGCATCATTACATACATTGGTCCATCTTATTCTTCATGCAAGTCTTCCTTTCATAGGAGGGCAACTCAGTGAGATTGGAGGTTTAGCTTTAATACCTCAAGGTTACGTATTACTATTTGATCAAGCAAACGGTTCAGGAGTCTGTGCTATGCTTCTTGACCATCTTTCAGAGTTATTTCAACGTGCTTATGACATATTGGAATGTGATTGTAAAGATCCTATTGGATGCCCTAAATGTACATTCTTACCTCGCTGTAGTCATAATAACACCAAGCTGGATAAATTTGGGGCACAATCTCTTTTAGCCTGCATTCTTGACAATATTGAAACCCCCTTGGGTGAAGATTACAATCAATTTTCTCAAACTCTCCATTAGAAAACATAACTGTTCATTAACTTCTTTTCAAGAGATAAACTTCAATTGACTTAGTTTTAGAATATAAAAAGTGAATTTCCTTATCATTTATGGGATGATATCTTAAGGTGGTTTTCAATAGAAATGATTAGTCGAAGTCTTTTAACATCGGTTATTGGCTTTCTTTCAGGATGTTTGCTGTACTATACCATTGAAGCAAGTGTCTTTTTGGTTCTAGTTATGGGATGTGTTGGATATTTTCTTGGACTGATTTTAGATAAGACAGACATTAAAATTCAGCCAGAAATTTATCATTTCTCTAGTATCTCTACCTCTCGAGAAATATTTCAGTCAAAATATCTTCCTGAGGCATTGATAACATATTCAGCAAAAGAAAATCTCACAAATGTTTCAATCGACTTCCAAGTGGAAGTTAAGCCTCAAGACTTCCGACTCTCAGTTTTAAAGAATTTACTAGATCACCAGTTTCGTGTTTCAGAGGATTCTAGTAAAACAATCTTCAGTCTGTCATTGGACTATCCTGAATATAATTATCCCAAAGGATTATATTCTGATAATCAAACAGAACAATTTCTTTATGATATTCGAGAACACAGCCTTGATTTTCAAAATGCTGTACAAAAAATAGTTCCTGGAATGGTTCTTACTCAGCTTCTTCCTATAACTCTCTACGGAGAAGAAGAAAACGAATTGGATCAAAGTCCATCTTATAGAATATCACCATCACATCCATCTCACTCAATTCCCTCAAATATATCTAAAAAAGATTTTGGTGGGGATAAAAGAGATATTAATTTTTGTCATAAGAAACTTGATCAAAAAACGTCAATTAAAGAGTTAATTGATTATCCCTCAAACTCTGAATTGGAAACAATAAATCAAAATAGAACTATTTCTCAGGATGGTCTGTCTGAGGGAAGTGATGACGTGATCAATGAGTTTAATATCATGGAAGATTTATTAGTAGATTCTCAAACTGAATTTAGAGTTCCTGATCTCTCTCCTGAAGATATTAAACATCTGAAGAATTATAATCAAAATCAATTAGAGTTGTTCTTAAATGAGAAGCCTGCAGGATCAACCCCATCTGTTTTAATCTCCGCTAAGAAACCCACGACAATTGAATCAGAAGATTACGAGAATAAAACAGATGGAAGCAAAGATTCCGCAGATGAAAAAAAAGTCGATAACAAAATAGAGGAAGATGACAAAATTAGGATTGATCTCTCCAATCTTAAACAATCATCACTAGAAAAGACTGACCTAGATGAGTTTAATACCAATATTATTAGTAGAATCGATAAAAGGACTCAAGAAGCAATTAATAAAATTAATATCAGTTCAGAAATGCATGAGTAAATGAATGAAGTAAAGAAATCCTAGATTTAGATAAAAGAGTCGAAGGATTCTCTTCTCAAGGAATAGAAATTTTTCCTTTTGGCCAATAAATATTACCTGTGATAGGTAAAAACAAGATTTTTTCAGACTTATATTTTTATTTTATCTCGAGAATATCAAGAAAAATCTTATGTATTTTGTTCTAGTTGAAATTATAACAAAAATAATTTTTAAGATTTCGATTATTTCCGTCGTAAGCAAACCTCAGGCACATATTTTACTGATAAAACAAATTTCCAGAAGATTGACAAATGTTTCTAACTCTTATACAAATTCGAAGGATTCTGCTATTTTGGGTATGTGTATCAGTTGTTATAATAGCTACGGGAAATGTTCTTACAAATAATGCTCAACCTGTTAAGTTCACGAATTTAAATAATTATCTTAGTAAACCATCATCTATTAGGGATACAGTGACTAATGAAAAGGATTTCATTGATTTTAAATACTATGCAAACAAAATTAACGAAAAATATTACAAAAACATAAAAGATCACATCGAAAGATTCTCTAGTTTCGGAAGCCGAGTAACTGGTTACCCTGGATACAATCTTACCTTAAATTACATCCAAGATTTCTTCAATAATCACAGCTTATCAGAAGTGAGAACTCTATCTTACCCTCTTCTCGTTCCATATGACCATGGAACTGAAATTGTGGTTAATGGTAAAAATTTAACAGCTTATGCTCTTGCTCCTAATTCTGCGCAAACCTGTAAAATCTCATCAAGAGGATTGACTGGGACTTTAGTATATGGTGGATCAGGCAAATATTCTGAACTAGATGGCAAAAAAATCGAGGATGCTATTGTTGTTCTCGAATTTAATTCTGGAGATAATTGGATCAATGTAGCAAGCCTTGGAGCCAAAGCTGTCATCTATTTACACCCTAATACTACAAATAGATATGAAGCTAAAGGAAAATCTTTAGATATTCCCCTTTACTTTCCAAGAATCTATGTCAGTAACACAACTACTGCAAATAAAATTAAACAGTTAAGCATTGGATTAAATCAGTCTGTCTCACTTTATTCAGATATGATTTGGAAATCCATTGAAGCACAAAACATCATGGGATTATTACCTGGTTTGGACGATGATATTATAGTTATATCTGCTCATTTTGATTCATCTTCCATTGTTCCTTCTATTGCGCCTGGTGCGGATGAAGCTTGTGGAATTGCGACTCTTTTGGAACTTATTCATCTTATGAGGGACGAGAACATTACTCCTCAGAAAACTATAATGTTTCTGGCGCTTTCTGGCCATAATCAAGCTGCTGCTGGAGCAAGAGAATTTGTTTCCCAAAACTATGATAATTTAAATACTAACGCAGGGATTAAACTCTTTCTCTCTCTCGATCTTTCAGCCTCAAACAACATAATCGGAATTAATCCCTATGGGTATCTCTATAAATTTCAGTTGAAATACACTCTTGGTAATAAGTTAGTCGCTCGTCTAAAAACCGTGGGGGAGGACTTCTTAACTGATTATGCAGCAGCTATTCGTAAAGCAACTGATTATTCATTTGAGGTTGTTCCTTATTTTGATCTAATGTATTTTGAAAATATCGCTCCAATCGAATTCGTAGGGGATCATGAACCGTTTATTGCATCGAATGTATTAGGATTATCATTTTTCACTACAAAATCCCACCGTATGCAATTTAATACACCTTTCGATTTACCAACTTACCTCCAGTATGATATGCTTAAACCACAAGTTATATATTCCATTTGTTCTTTATTACAACTTATTAATGAAGAAAATCTTGGCAAAATTCTTGATTTGGATCATAAGGATTTTTCATTGAGCCTCTCGATGCATGTTGGATTTGCTAATCTCGAAGGTTATTGTAAAGAATATAATAGATCGGCAGCATGGTTGTCCAATATAGCGAATGCTGTTATTCGGGTAACCTCTCGCGATCCTGAAACAGATATCCGAGGAATATATCCATATTATACAAAAACTGATGAAAACGGGTATTATCAAGTGAGAGGTATATCCTCTTCACAACCTGATAATCCTCTTGAATACTCTGTAGAAGCGTATTCCTTTGATCTTGATGGAAGATTGATTAAAGCAAATGATTTAGGTGAATATGGCGAGTTTTTCAAGCAATCACATAGATTAGTTGAAAAAAATATTATTGTTAATCCTACTATATTCAATTGTGGAACAATTGGACTTTTTGGGGTTTCACACCCCTATGAAGAATACACCAATGCTGATTCCCTGAATTTTTTTGTTTTGGATCCTAAAACACAAAATATTTTCACTTCATATGGTTATTTAGGAGTGGGATCCGTGTGTTTAGTATTTATTACTCCCAATAGTCCGTCATTCATTGTAGAAGAACTTCCAGACGGGATCTTAGGGATATATGTAACTAATTCCAGCGTTAACACATTACTTGGTAATGGTATTCTAGTTAAAAAGGGTGGTTTTCTAAATCTAGGTATTTCTGCTTTTATAACTACACAAGATCTCCAATCTCTTACACAGACGTACATTAATAGGTATTCTTCTCGTGAAATATTTGATGATAAGGTCGATGAAATATTTCAAAAGGCATCTGCCCTGTTAAATACTGCGATTCAGCAAAAAAAGGATTATAAATATTCAAAGGCAATAGAAGACATCTATAATGCCCAGATTTGGATGATGCATTCCCTAAAACAAGCTCGAAATGTTATTGCAGGAAGCATATCCAGTGCACTTCTCATTGTGATTTTTTTATTTCCATTCTCATTTATATTGTCATTACTTCTATTTAATTTTGATTCTTGGAAAAAATGGGTTCCTACTGTTAGTTCGATATATGTATTGGTTCTTGGATTCTTTTACATTATCCATCCTGCCTTCCAAATTGTACCTCATCTTATATTGACTCTCATCGGGATTTTCAATGTCATCTCTATTTTTCCTGTAATCCTCTTGCTTTGTCAAGAGGGCTATGGTTTTCTCATAAGACAGCGTCAGAGAATGTTAGGGTTTCATTTTACTGAAATAAATCGGACATCTGTTATTCAAATAGCAGTTAAAACTGGTATTTCTAGAATGAAAAAACACAAAATTCGTACAATTTTAAGTTTGTCAAGTGTCTGTTTGTTAACATTTTCATTAACCTTAATGACTTCTGCGAGTATTCTCGTGCAGAATGTACCCATTGAATTAGGATTACCTATTATCATAGCAATACTCCTATTGATTAATACCTCGATCAGTGCAGTATATTCTTCAAAAAAAGAAATCTCAATATTTACTTCATTAGGACTCACACCAAGTCAAATCATAGGACTCTTCCTAACTGAATTTCTTGTATCAGCTCTAATCGGATCTATAATTGGATATTTGGGAGGGATAACTTTCATTCGAATAGTTTCTTCTAGTGGAATAATTCCAGAGGATTTCCCAATCAATTATTCATCAGGAGTAGTTGTAACAGTGTTAATCCTTACCGTTGCTGGAATGTTTTTGAGTATAATATACCCCCTTAGAATATCAGGTCAAATGTCAGTACCTTCTCTTCGTAGAACTTGGGAATTGAAAACATTACCTGAAGAAGATGGGATCAAGTGGAAGATCTATTTGCCATTTGTTGCTGCCACGGAGAAGGAAGCGGAAGGGATTATAGTATTCTTAAGTGAGTATTTTTTGATATATGAATCTGAGGCCGTGGGAGGACCATTTTTTATTTCTAGTTTGATTATTAAACAAATTCATGAAATCAAGAAAGAATTAATGGTTATAGTCAACCTAGCTCCATTTGATATGGGAGTAAAGCAAAAGGTTATTTTTATAAGTTACTTCGATAAAATCAAGAGTCACTGGGCTTTCGAGATAACATTAATCCGACTAGAAGGTGAACTCAATGCATGGATAGCCTTGGTGAGACAATTCATAGGTACTATAAGAAAACAATTACTTATTTGGAGAACCCTTCCTAAAGAAGCTAAAATAGCCAAGATTAGACAGTTTCATCAAAAAATCCCCTAAAATAATCTGTAAAGTATGTATGAGCTTAGTTTTATTCACAGAATAAACATTTCAACCTCTTTTGAGTAAAGAAAAGAAATTGTGTACACCTGGGACAACGAATGTTAATTTGTGATGACCAATGGTCTGATCTTTTTACATTAAAACTTTCCTGCAATTCTGGAAATATAAGGAAGAATAAATTTCGCTTCTCAGGAAGTTTAAGAGGAGTTCTCGCAAGATGAAAGATGGCAACATCTTTCTTATCTATTTTTAGGAGACAATCAATTATCATTCGATTAATATATACTTCTCTCGACGGTATCATGGTTTGAAGGTGAGCTAATGCTTGATAAAAATTTTTCATTTCATAATAAAGCCAAGCGAGTTTTAGATGAACTTGACTGCGTAAACTAGGTGCATTTCGGAAAAGATATTGTAAATCATCTAATGCTTTATCCCAAAATCCTCTGGTGATCAGATCATCAATATGGTTAAAAATCTCTGCCTTCCTATTATCTGTTTCTGAGCACACTTTAGTTTTAGTAGATTGTGGCATTCTATTATACCTCTACATTGGACTGGTTTTTATGAGATCGTTCCCATAATGGTTGAGTTACAAAACGTATACGGTAACGCTTATTCATCACATGTAGCACTTCTTTTCGTATCTCTGGTTTCAATAGTTGTTGTTTTGAACGAAGTCGTCCTCTTAGTGATCCTTTCTCTGAAATCGTTAAGATTCCTATTCCTATCTCATCAGCCCAAGATAGCTGTTGTCTTTTCGTCACCGAATCCAATAAATCAAATTGTTCTTCTGGACAAATTAGATAACAGTAATCGCAAAAAATTCGGTACAAAGCAGGATGTTTGATGTGGAGCTGTGTTTCTGCTTCAAAAAAGTGAATCGAACTATCGATTCGGTTGATTGCAGCTAAATCTATCCTGAACTGATCTTGATTAATCAATTTTTGAAGATCTAAATGTTGTGAGGTGACAGTCAGCTCTGGATAAGTTTGAAACTGAAGCTTGTCAACTAAAACATCCTCTAGATGATTAATTAATTCTATTTCAGTTAACATTACCATTCATATTTAATTAGAATTGAAATTATATATAATCAAAATGAATTTACTTCTAAAGTTCCTCAATAAAATTAGCCCAGTTATTGATCTTGTTCTTGTATGAGGAGTTTTAACTCGGGATGGTCTGGGAAGGCCTCATAAGCCTCTATTAATGTTTTATTTCTTTCTTGAGGTAAATCTAAATGGATTTCGCGTTGTATTTTTGCTATATAATCCCTAATAGTTATTTGCTAGAATGTTTTGCTAGAAATTTCTTTCTTTGTAATTTGTTCATCAGCTATAGAAGAGGATTCATACTGCTTTTTGGATTTTTAAATTGTATCAAGAAATCATAGACAGAAATAGACAAGTAATTCTTGGTGAGTTGATATTGGCAAATAATCCTGAAATCCTTGTTTCTCCTTTTCTTGATGAAGTGGTTTTAAATAGTCCACTGTGTCAAATTTGTGAGTATGCAAGTATATTTGGCTGTATTTGTTCACTCCTATTAAATAGACGCCTTCCTGTACATTTAGTAGTTAAAAACTCTCAAGTTGTGAGCTGTTCAGCCCACCGTAATTGGATTCGAGCATTAATCACATTAGATGTCTCTTCTCATTGGGAAAATTCCGATGATCATGAAATTACGAATGATTAAATGAATCAACATGATGATCAAGAGTTAAGAGGATAGGAATTAATGTGACATCAACAGAAGTATGTCCTCATTCTGAAAAGCTCAAATTTGAGCCTTCTTTACAGGAACAACTTCTTCTTCCTCAAATTCAGAACAACAATGTATTAGTAGTATATTCCACAGAGGAAGCCTCTATTCGTATTCATGCTCTCTTAATTCTTTTTTATCTTAATCAAGTATCAAATGATCGAAATCCTAGGATTCTGATTTTAGCGAAAAGAAATAATCAATTAAAGTTTCAATCTTCACTAAAAACTCATTTATCACAGCGTACGACCATTCTCAATGGATCTATTCTTCCCAATGCCAGAAGACATGATTACAATAGTTATTCAGTTATTTTTTCGACTCCAAAGATAATAAAAAACGATTTGATAGATAATTTTTTCCCACCTAACCATTTTTCTTTAATAATAGTCCATCAAGCAGAACTAGGATCATCTTCCAGCTTACTTAGATACATCGTGAATAAATTAACCAAATGTCGCATCATTGGACTTACCCAAATGACTGATTCGGGACGTTTGAAGCAGGTTTGTATCAATCTTAAGCTAAATAAAGTAATTCCACTAGAGGAATCATTTAATAAGCACGAAAAATCAAATATTCAACATTATTCCCTTCCTTTACCTCAAGAATACTTTTTCATGCTTGAAATCTTAGATCAAATCAAAATGCATGAATTGGAAGAGATAAATAAACAAGGTTATGATATTTCATCTAAAAGCAAATACAATGAGATTAATGCAATTCATGAAAGCCTAAAAAAAGAAAATAATCCAAAAATGCTTATTCGCATTAGTAATCTACTGAGAATTATGAACTTGCAAAAAATCGTTGTATCTCAAGGATTCCCAGCTGTTTACACATATTTTAATAATCTTGAATCTCGACTTGAAGATGAAAACAATTTTCAAGGAAAACTAGCTATTGTGGAGTTCCTTGCTGATGTTAAAATTAGAAAAATACGGGATTTCATATCTATTCAGAAGAGCCTCCAGCATCCAAAAATTCAAATGGTTTTAAAACTAATCTCTCAATATAATTCTAGGATATCTATTGTCAGTCACAATTATCACAATGCCAGATTTTTGAAAGAATATTTAAAATTACACAATCATTCAGTCATCCAATTAAATGATCCTCTTAGCTCTTTTACAGAGATCGGCCTAGAACGAGTTCTTCTTCCCTTTACTGAAAATAAAGTTCGCATCTGTATAACCAATACTGTTAATGAGATCATCGCTCGGAAAGCAGCAATCATTGTCGCGTATGATGTTAATGCAGATATTGTTGATACTCTTAACAATTTAAATGTAGATATTCCTAAAGTTTTTCTAGTTGCGAAGCAAACAAATGAAGAGGCGAGATTTTTTTATCTTAAAAGACTGGGATCACAGCCTCAAGTAAGAAATTCAAATTTTCATGCTCTTAATCAAAGCTTAGTAGAAATTAAAGAGAGTGAATCTGAAATAGGGTTGGAAACAGGAACGAACGATACAAATGAGTCAGGAACCTTAAAGAATATCCTGACCTTTAATTCCTCCCTCTTTGAACTTGGATTTCCTTACCTATTTTCTAAAAAAGAATATTCTATTCATGTTACTGATGATTATAATTTCCCTGGTTTCATTCTTGATCAAAAAATTTGTTTCTTAATTCTAGTACCTGAAACTATTGCGTATTATTTCTCTGAAAAGCCGCATCAACTAATTAATTCATTATTCAAAGAATTTTCTCAAGTTCACCTTATTATCTTCCCTCAGAGTCTAGCTACATTATCCTTTGACTTTCGATGTGACATTCTTCATCACCCAGATATTTGGATATTTTTTCTTACAGAAGAACAGGATATTCCTAAGTTAGTCAAACGAGTTATTGACAAACCGTTGTATAACTTCAATTTATCTGATTCTCATTGATTCGTGGCACATTCAAAACTGGATTTATCCACATCAGGGGATAATCTTAAATCAGAAGAAAAAATACTCATTAACTCATGCTAGATGTTAACAAAATTATTTTTTTTGGTGTTGGAGCAATAGGGGCCTCATTAGGCGCATGGGTCGCTGAAATTTATGATAAAACCTATTTTTTAGCACGAGAAAAAACCAAAGCAGCCCTCAAAGCAAATGGGATTACTCATTACTTATATGACAGTATCGATGTATCACTTAAAGAGAAAACAATCTCAACTATTCATCCAATACAAATTCTTGAAAATCTTGAAGACATTTCAGAGAATGATGTTATTGCTCTAGGAGTAAAAAACTACAGTCTTATGGATGTAGCAGAACAGATTAAGTCTCAATGTGATGATAAACCAATCATTGTCTCTCTAGCAAATGGTAGTTTTAATCAAGAAATTCTCCCTCAGTTTTTTTCAAAAGTCATCTACTCTGTTGTGTTATATAATGCATGGAGAGATATGGACTATATTGATAGAGAGAATAAGTTAATAGTAGGATCCCAGAAAAGAGGCCCACTTTTGTTGGGAACACCAAATAATACATTACTGGACGAGATGAGATCAATAAAGAGGATCTTTAATCAAGCCCTTGAGACGATAATTATAGATAAATTACAGGATGCAGTGCATAATAAAATCGCATTGAATGTTGTAAATGCCTTATCTACTCTTATTGGATATGGAATTCTCCCCATATCTGATTACAGTGCCTTCCAAATTTTGATTACTAATACTATTTGGGAAGCGGTACAAATCCTTAAAGCAGCAGGCTTTAACGAATATAAGCTTCCTGGTTTCACCTCTTGGTCTTCCCTAGAAGCAACAATCAAATTACCTTTATCAGCAACTCAAAAACAATTCAAAGAGAACATGTCTAAGATGAAAATATCCTCAATGACACAGGATATCATACAGAGGGATCTTGGTGTGTCTGAGTTAGAATCACTTAATGGATATATTGTGAAATTGGCTGAGAAACATAAAGTTAGTGCTCCCTATAATAAAACTGTGTATAATCTCTCTAAGAACAATTTTAAAAAAGGATTTCAACCAATGGATGTGAATGAAGTTCTGGATGAGGTCCAGAAAATCATCTAATTTTCAGTGCAAATCGAATAACTTTTTCATTTTGGCAAAAAAGATATCATATGCATTATATAATGTCTGGAGATTACGAAAAATATGCGTCGGGGGTAACATTACTCGCATCTTCACTGCACGGTAATCTAGGATGAGGCTAGCTGCAAAATCTGATTCAGATCTTATACCTCTACCAATAGCTTGAGAAATACTTCGGGTGACTGGTAACATTGAGAATAGTTTTGATATTCTCCAACCCCATTTTTGTCTATAAAGAGATTGTAACAGCTGATTGGTAGCATCAGGGCGAGGAAACGGCAGGCCCGCAATGATTATTAGTGATAACAAGCTTTGATTTGTATTGGAATCTAGAATCTCGATACCTTCGGACAGCTTCCCAGCTATCACGCCAAAGATACATTCATGATTCTTCTTTCTTAATTCATCAATGAAAAATGGAGTAACCCTAGGACTTTCACTATAAATTTTTTGTAAGGAAATATGTGCCTGAATCTTCTGTTTCATTTCATGTGATGTGGCATAGACAATTGTATGAAATGGATTACTTGAATGTAATCGTTGTATGACTGCAGCCATTGCTTCATACGTCTTTGCATTTCGTTCAGTAAATTTTGAAGTAAATTGACGATGATAGAGGATCCCATTTAGGCTAAACTGAAAATCTGAAGGAATCTGAAGCGTGGCAAAATCTAAATTGTAAAGGGTCTTGTACAATGAGAGGGGAGTGAAAGTACCTGACATTATGACTACATCATCAAAGTGAGAATTCACAAAATCAAAAGCATGATGTGGATATGGATTTAACTGAATGAGCTTGTTTTCTTCCGAAACCCATATGTCCCCTCGGGAATCAAGAAAATCTTTGACCTTTAACAGATGATTTTTGTCTGCTAGTGATATTTTATATTCATGATCTAAGAACGCATCCAATGATGCAGATGACATGTTTTTAGGTCTTTCCACTCTTCCATTCTGAGATAAAATCAGCTCCTGAAGGCCATCAATGACTTTTAAAGGGATAATAGTTCGTGCTTTATTCAAATCAGTTATAGTAATTTCTGATTCTATATCAGCAGTAAAATTATGCCCTTCATCAATTATGGCCATTTTCCTTGTGAATGAACTCCGTGAAATCAGCTTTGAGAACATCTCTTGAAGATTTTTACTCCTCAAGTATGTATGAGTTGTGACAATAATATTTGTAAATGGAATACAACGTTTAATTACATGATATGGGCAGCCAAATTCTCTAAATGCCTCTTTATATGTTTCGACCGAGATAGAACCTTCGTGAGCCGTGATAGGTATTTGTTCTACAATCGCTAAGAAATCTTCTTCCGGGATCGACTTTGTTTGTTCTAGAAAAGGACATCGAATTTGTCCGCAAATTTCGTGATAGAATTGGGGAATTTCATTTATTTTCAAACAAAGATCTGATTTTAGGATGAGAGGAACAGCAGTTAAGTATCCGTATTTTCTGCTATTAGCGATTTTATATATTTCATTAAGGAAAACACGAAAGACCTGGGTTTTCGTTCTTACAAAAATAAAGAGTTGATAGTTTTTTGATCGTACTAGAGGAAGAGCATGGATTAAAGCCATTATGGTTTTTCCAAATCCCACTGGAGCATGGATCATTGCTTTAGGATTTTTCTCTACAAATCGGAGAAATTTTGTTTGATATGCTCGTAGTTCGGGGTGAGGAAAGAGTTGTAATGAAGCTGGAAGATTGGTACCAATCATTTTTACATCTTTTATTTGCTTTTTATTCTTGAGAATAGTTACTTCGAACTTATATTCTCAATATAGATTCCCTCCCTGCTTTTTATACTTATAATTAGCTGAAATATTTAGGACCATTTTGTATTCATGCGAAGTATGTGACGAATATGAGTCAAAATTCAGAAGAAATTAAGTGGAACCTTGGACAAGTAATTCCAAATGCAACTGAAGAGAAGTTAAAGTCTCTTGCAAAAAATAATGAAGAATCTATTGACCTCCTTTCTATAAAATACGATCCATTCTTGGATAAAGATTCCCTGAAAGCAAATGAAATTAAACAGCTGTTGGAAGATTTTGAAGAATTACTTATTGATACACATGATCTCATTATTTATGGGGGCTTGTCATTTGCAGCCAACACTAGTCTTAAGTTAAATCAAATAGCAATGAATTTTGCACTTAATATTAAAAATAAAATCAAACGACTCTCGATAAAATTTAAGCTCAAAATAAATCAAATTCTTATGTCAAATTCTGAATTACTCAGAGATCCAATTTTACACGAGTATAAACCCTATCTCGAAAAAGAATTAGAGAAATTTCGACATCAACTCAATATGAATACAGAAGAGTTGATCATTGAGAAAGATAGATTTGGTATTTCTGAATTGGTAGAATTGCGTAATAAGTGGCTCAATAGCCAAGAATACTCCATCACCATTGATGATCAAATTCGACAATATTCATATGGGAAAATAATGGGATTGTTTCATGATTCAAATTCACAAGTGCGTGAAGCAGCAATTAAGTCTCTTTACAGTAAAGTGGAGTGTGATCAAGAGATTTATTCAACTGTGTTTCGAAGTATATGTAATGATTGGGTTTTAATATCTAAACGACGTAAATATCAAGATCCTATCCACCACAGCTTAATAATTGGAAACATTGATCGTCAGTCTATTGAAGATTTAATGCTAATTATGGAACAAAATGTCAGCCTTTATCAGAGATACTTAAAACTTAAGGCCCAACAATTAAAAGTTCCAGTTTTAAGTGGATCTGATAGATTTGCTCCTCCACGAATACAATCTCCGAAAAAATATTCATGGAGCCAGACTAAAGAAATTATTTTAAATACTTTTAATTCATGTGATCAGGAATTAGGAAATCTAGTTCAAAAAATGTTTGATTCTCAACGAATTGATGCCTCTCCTAGGCAGGGAAAAACTAATGGAGCATTTTGTAATTACTGGTTAAGAGATAAGTCTTCATTTGTTTTACTTTCCTATAATGGTCATTTAAACGATATTTACACCTTAGCGCATGAACTTGGGCATGCTGTACATAGTTATCTCATTTTAAGAAAGCAGAAACCATTAAATGTCAGTTCAGGCCCAATTGTTGCAGAGATCGCCTCAAAATTTGGCGAACTAATTCTTACTGATTATTTACTGGGTTATTTCAAGACTAAAGACGAAAAGATCCAAGTATTAACTGAAATCTTGGACTTTAACGGTTTTTCAATGTTTTGGGGGAGTTTACGTTTCTGGTTTGAGAAGAGTGTCTATGAGGCTATTGAAAGAAACGTATTTTTAGATGGTGATACTATAAATCAATATTATGTAGCTGCACGACAAAAAGTTTATGGAGATGCTATGATGTTCCCAGAAAAAATGAAATGGGAATGGGCAACAACACCCCATTATTATATTCCTGATTTAAAGTTCTATAATTATCCATATATTTTTGCTTTGATCTTCGTGTATAATTGTTTTCAAGAGTATAAGAGAAATAAAGTACAATTTATGCCAAAGTTTAAAACCGTATTAGAAGCAGGAGGAAGTATGTCTCCTCAGGAAATTGCTTCATATCTTGGGTTTAAAAAGATTGGTTCCTCCTTCTGGAAAAGCGGACTACAACAATATTCCAAACTTACAGATGAGTTTGAATCACTAATAAGAGAAGATTGATGACAGGAGGGAACTATCAGGCTTAATTAGATGAGTAATCGCGAACACCTTCAGTAGTGATAGCAAACTCAATTTTCCCATCAGGCAGTTCGGGGCTTTTTGTTAAAGTGGCAGTTCGTTTAATCGCTTTTCCTTTTCTAATCATCAATCGTGAGGTAACTGAATGACCTACAACATTACCTCCAACTGGTCTGTTTGGATCCCCAAAGAATATAGCATCAGGTTTTGCTGAAACTTGATTCGTTACAATACCAACACAATTAAGCATCTCTGCCTGTTTTGAAATAAATGCTAAATGTTTTCCTATAAGTTGTTGACGTTCAGCCAGTGTCCCACGACCTGCAAATTCGCTACGGAAATGTGACATGAGGGAGTCTATTATGATCAAGCCAACATTGGGAACCATAGTTAAGGCTTCTTCTGTCAATGCCATTTGATGTTCGCTATTATAGGCCCTCCCAACAGTAATACGAGCGAGAACATTGTCTGGATCAATTCCTAAAGCCTCTGACATCTGTACAATCCGATTAAATCGAAAAGTTCCCTCTGTATCAATCCATATTACATCTTGATCAAGATACTTAACACAATTAACTGCTAATTGGTGTACAATCTGAGTTTTCCCACATCCATTTTCACCTGCGATTTCTGTGATACTTCCTGTTTCAAATCCCCCTCCAAGCAGTTCATTGAAAACCTTAGAACCAGTTGTTAATCTGACTCGGGTTTTAGCAGCCGCCTCAAAATCAGTCCCCTTTTTTAATCCTAAATCAAATCGTGCACGGGCTTCTCTAATCAGAAGTGAGGCAGTTTTTTCTGCAATCCCTGAAATTTCTGTTAATTGCGACCGTGTGGCCAAAGCAATGGCTTCTTTACTTCCAAAGCCAGCTTCCTCCAAGCGGGACCGTGTCGTTGGACCAATCCCTGAAATTGTCTCTAAAAAAGCCTTTTCGGAATCTTCAGCTTTCTTTTTTAATTTCTTCTGCTTTTCTTCTTTAGTTGGTTCAGGTAGCATTTCTTTTTCTTTTGTTTCGACTTTTGCCATTGTTATTCACTTTATTCTCTTTTTTATACCACATGATTTTAAATTAATAATCTACTGTAGATTCCTTCTCTGACTTTTATATTCAGAATCAGCCCAATGTTAATTTCTAGTATTTAAGGTTCATTAGGAATAGAGGGTGGTTACTACTATGAACTTAGAGTCAAGAATTAGAAGTGACAAAATTGTAGGACTATGGTTTTTAACTAACATTTATTTCGTTTTAGTTTTGATTGCGGTTCCTAATGGCATAGCAGCACCAATGGAAACATCGACAACAATTCTTTCTGATGTTGGGGCCATTGGGCCTGATAATACTATTCAATTTTCAATATGGGTGTTTACAGGATTTAATCCTGTGCCAACTGGTCCCATTCAAATTACAGATACTAATACGAGTGAATCTATCGATAGTACAATTCTAGCGGGGAAAGCAACGATTAATTGGACAGTAACGGATCCTTTTATTGAAGGGATCCATATCTTTGAAGCTGAATTCCAGGGTTTTCTCGATTATTCTCCCTCTTCAGGGATTTGTCTAATAAATTTCGATGATTTCAGTTCAGGAAGCACTATAACTACCGCTATTGATCTCTCTAGTAATTCTACCGTTGTTTATAAGAATTCTTCAATTAGATTTACAGTCAAACTTGAAATTCTTAACTCTGTACAACCCTACTTCAAAGGGGGGTATATTTATGTTAAAAACAAAGATCTCAATGGAACTCCAACAATTTATACTTATGGTCCCTTACCACTCATTCCATCGGCTGTACTGACATTTTCTTTTGATTACAAAATACCTGTCTTCACATCTGTCGGTATTAATTCATTTCTTGCTCAGTATACTGGGAGTTCACAATCACAGACAAAATTTTGTACATCCTCTCTTCAAAACGTCACCGTTCTAAGTACAGGATTTTGGTTAGTCCAAACTTTAGACCAAAATGCTCTTCAACGTGAAGAAGGCACTTTAGAACTTAATACCACTGTGTTAGGGGATAATCCGATAGGATTAGAGCTTAAAACCTACTATTATTTGGATGAAAAAGAGGTTATCATTGATAAGCGTTTTCTTATCTCCCGAAATTTAATTACGTATTTTTCTCCAAATAGTTCAATACCAATAGGAGTACTATCAATTTTCACAATACTTATTGACCCTAGTACAGAACTTCAATACGCAAATTCAATAGAAGAAGTATCGATCATTGATCGTGCAAGAATTGCTCATTCAGAGAATTCTACTGTATATAGACATAATGAAACTATTCGTTTTGAAATTTATGTAACTGAAGAGGATGTTTGGACTCACCCTGTTGTATCGAAAGTTGAATTAATGGATGTAACAGAGAATAACCGTTCATTAATAAATAAGACTACAAACCAAGATGGTTTTGTTATAATTGAATATCCTATTCCTCATAACTTAACCGTTGGAAGTCATGAGTTCAGCTTACAGACTCATGATACCAATGAGTTCATTCTAGGCAATATGGAAATCTTTCCTATTATTATTAAAGGTTTGACGGAAATTGACTTGACTTATGAGGTTGGAGGAGTTGTCCGAAATGCTATTACCATCATTCAAGTGACTGTTCTTTCAGGAGATTCACCAATCAATGAAGGACGTGTTTCTTTAGAGTTTTCGGCCAATAGTTCAATTATTGAGACAAAAAGCTGTGAACCTGGATTAGAATTTTATTACCATATAAAAATTTCACACCCCCGTGGTGTTACAAACTATCAAGTTCGTTTCTTTGATTCTTCTAATTATGATGAACATGTAGAATCATTTTTTCTTACAGTATTTGCTAATCCAATGTTCAATACTACGGGGACAAATGGATCAGAAGTTATCAAGGGGCACACAGTAAGAATCTGGGGAAAGTTACGTGATGAACTTAGTCATCCTTTAATTTATGAAGAGATCATACTAACTGACAATACCATTGGCATGTTTATAGGCACAAGTGAAACCAATGACCAAGGAATTTTCTTCTATGATTATGAAATATCAGATTCTACTCAAATTGGAGTTCACTTCGTTGAAGTGACGTATCTAGGCAACATCCTAAAGTATTATCATCCTTCAATTAACAGTCCAGTGGTTAGTTTTATAGTAAGACCATCATTATCTATTATGGTAGAAACCGAGGTCTTAGCTAATCATTGGACAAACATCTCTTTGGAGGGAGGATTACAAGATATTGTTGAATTACAATGGCAGAAAAATGGTGAATCCAGCTGGAATCATATCACATCTGTCGAACTTAGCTCATCAGGCCAAGGATTTTATAATTGGTCTACTCCATATTATAAAGGAGATTTTACTATTCGAGCTATTGGCCCGAAGAGCACAAAATACGATTTCTCTTCTATGTATGCAATTCCTGAAATAATCATTTTAGGCGATAAAAAGGGAAACGTAAATGACCCTTATCCTTTTACAGTTAATTCATCCGAACAATTTCAAATTTGGATAGAGGATCAGCTTTGGCAAGACTGGAACCAAGCTGGTATTCATCAATATGAGTGTGTTTTTCCCTATCGTGGATTAAAGGAAATCACAATTATTAGTAATGAGACTTATGTCTATTACCATGAATTCCATCATGAGGTCAAAGTATATGAAGAGTTGTTTGTTTTTCTGTACGCACCATTGGAAGTAATGACAAATATCACCTTCAATCTAGATGGTACAGTAATTGGAGAGGTGTCTGGTCCAATTCAGGGAATTGATGCTACTCTAGAGGTGAATGGTACTAGATTGCAGGTTGATGCAACTGATGGAGCAGGTCGATATTATTTTTCGTTTGCAATCAGTAATCCAGGGTATTATGGCCTTGTAGTGAGAACTGCCGTTAGTGAGACCGATTTTTACAATTCCGCCTCTAGTGAGGAATCAATTTTATTAATTAACTCAATTCCTGCGAATATTGAGATTATAAGTCCTAAAAATCAGACATACGGATCTATTGTTGAAGTGTCCATAATAGGGGATGCAAAGGATTATTGGTATCGTATTGAACCAAAAGATCAAACTAATACATCATGGACAGCTCCAATTTATCGAAATTTACCAGAGGGGAGCTTTAAATGCCATGTGTATGGTATAAATGATTATGGAGTTGTTTCATATGTTTGGTCTACATTTACAGTAGATACGACAGCCCCTTCCTTAATTTTGATCAATCCCACCAATACTACTTATACAACTAATGATATTCTTATATCATACATAACGGACGAAACTGAAGTATCAATATTCTTAGATGGGTCAGAATTAGAAAAAATTGAAACAGAAACACTACTCACTGATTTAAAAGAAGGAACACATAATTTAACAATTGTAGCAGGAGATAAAGTTGGAAATAATGTCACTTCTTTAGCTATATTCACTATTGATACAATTACTCCAAGTTTAGAGATATATTCTCCTTATAACCAGAGGTATATTGGGGGTGTTGAGATAATTATTGGATCAAATGCTAGTACGATATTATACTCAATTTCTCAAGTTCATGCATTCAATCACACATATACACAACCTTTATTGCTCAATCTTTCAATAGGCTACTATACTCTTAATGTATATGCATTTGATGATGCAGGTAATTGTAATACAGAATCTATTACGTTCTCTATTGTCCAACCTATTGATTTACTTATTAATTCTGGTTGGGAGATCATTGATGACGCAGGGAATTACCTTGTTTATACACAAATACTAAATCACCCAAATTTTGATATAATTGGAATTTTTCTTAATGGCACTTATTTTGATAACTTAGAATGGAGTATCATTCATCAGGATTATAGAACAACATTTCAGCTCGAGACACCTGGTGTTTGGCAACTCACGCTTAGTGCAAATACTACTTTGACTGAGTATGATTTTCAATATTTCATTATTGAATGGGCTCCTCCTCCTCCAGTCTTTGAATCAATTTCTATATCATTTGATTCGTCCTCATATGGGGTGCGTGTTTACATTGATTCAGGAACTCTCCCTCTTGACACAGTTCAGGTTTCGTACAATAATGTTACGTACAATCTAACAGAATATTATGGGAATCGTTGGGAAACAAGTCTTCCCTTCTATCCTCAAAATACTACAACAATATTTTTTATTTGGTATCCGTGGGATAAAAATCCATCTACTGTGCAAGAGTTTGATATTCACTGGTACGCTCCCTCAATAATAGCAGAGTATAATCCTACTAGGACAAACTTCTCCCTAATAGTTCAAATTGAAAGGCAAAACGCCTCAATAGATACATCATCAGTAGAATTGACCATTAGTAATGGATATAATCAGATTAAAGTGAATGAAACTTCCTTCTATGAGTATATTGCGGAAGATTACCAAGAATGGGAGTTTACATCACCTAATCTTCAACCTGGTATCTGGACTTATGCCATTGTTGCCTCTGATAGTCAGGGAGTCGAACGGGTTATTAGAGGACTCTTTAATGCTTCTGACACACCTCCCAGATTCAAAGTAGAAGAAGTTATTCTCATTGCGAGGTACACTACAGGAGAATTGTGGAGAGTTGAAGTGGCTGTCAACGATGATTACAGTGTTGAGAACGTTATACTCTTTGTTGATGGCATAGAATTAGCAGCTGTCTCTCAAAACGGCACACATTTCATCTTTGAGATTTGGTTAAAAGAGGGAACGCATAGCCTTCAACTGGTGGCATATGATGATATTCAACAAGAAACTTTTAAATATCTTCCTTCTATTACAGTTGAAATTGATGATTTGGATGTATCGACCAAGACTCCTGATACTAGTGCTGTTCTCACTTCTTTACCCAATGATGATTCTCTAGGATCTAAAGAAACTGAAGGTATCAATGAATTATTTGAACTTGGTTTTGCAGGGAGCATCTTTGCAGCATTTGTAGCAGTAGGAAAGATTCTTACTAAAAAGAAATGAGGTTGAGATTCTGAAAAATAATACTCACTACTTCTTTGCTGTTGGTGTATATAATCTTTACATATTAATTTTTATTACAAACCCACTTCTTGCATGGCTTTCGTTTGTTTTATCCATCCCTTTAAGTGGGATTAGTATTATTCCCAACATTTTAGACACTTATATTACTACAAATTGGCAGTATGAAAGAGTACATTTCACATATGGAGGTACCATTCAATATCGTCATCCGTTAACCCATTCTCCTTGGACTCTTGGTTATTTTGTACCAATTTTCTACATTGTGGAGGAAGTCTCTGAACCTGTGATCCTTATAATTTTCTTAAATATCACAATAGGATGGTCTTCACATCTTTTCTTGGATGCTTTGAATCCTGAGGGGATACCTTTAGGAAAAACTCCTGTTTATTTACCCCACCCCGTCAAGCATTATTCTTGGCGTCAACTCACTAATTCTAAAACCTTTAGATTAGCTAGAATTCCGTTTAACAACTTAAAAGCTAATGATAGGTGTTCACATCTTGGATTGTTTCTGCTGTCATTGAATATTGCCAATTTAATTCTTAACCATTTTCAAGTTATCTCCGAGGTGACTCTTTTTGGTTAATCTCAGTCGAATGAATAAAACCTTTGTTTTACTGATTTTCATCTTATTAATGAGTATTTATAGTGATGAAATCCTTTCGGTCCCTATTGCAAAATCTCAAATTCCTAACAATACCTCGATTGTTTCAGAGTCAATAAATCTCGGGATATCCCGAACTATAACCGAGGTGGAAACTTCTTTTAAACGAAACCTTGTTTTATCCCGAGTTTGGGATCGAATTTTACTGAATATGAGTGTTCAGAATTTTGGGGATCAGCTCGACAGTATTTCACTTAATGTGAAAACAAATGGAGCCCCTGTACAGGCTACATTTAGGAAATCTGAACAAGTAGGATTAATTCAAGCCTATTCTTATCAATTTGAACTTCCTCAAATACTTAGTATAATTTTGAACTATACTGGTCAAACTGAGATTCAGTTAGAAATCCTTCTTCAATTAGATCATGATGTATCATGGAGAGACCCACTCGTTGATTTCTATGTTCAAGAAGCTCGTTTAATACTTCTTGACCTAGGTGAACCGTGGGAAAGTCAACTATTATATAATGCAGATCATTTGTACCAGATTCAACCTGTAAAATACTCTTTCTTAGAGAAGGACTTATTAGCTTCTCTAATTCTCTTTGTTCATATGCCCCCCCAAATGCAGCTATTATGTACAATTTCAATTAGAATGCAGCCAATAGGTGTTAACTACTTAAAAGTAGATGATCAGACCCTTTCTGTGAGTAAAGGGAGTCATTCAATTCGTTTCAATTCATCTTTGACAAAAACTGATAAAGAACCTCTTTTTTTATTAATTTCTCCTGATTATGAAAGCTTGAGTGAAACAACACGAATCGTGTTATCTATTTCTGTTGTTGGTATCTATCAATCTCGATCAACTTACCCGTTCGGTGATATATTAGGATCACATCCTGTTCCTGGAGTATTAATGATTCCTCTTCTCTTAATTGGTTTTTTTGGCGTACCATATTACATGATTTATAGGGAACATTTGACCGAAAGAGAACAGACAATTCTTGATCCAAAAAAACAGACAAAATTATGAATAGCAATGAGTGTTGACTTTGATTTCCCATTCAATAAAGAGAAAACCTATTGTTTTTATAGGAAACTATCTTGAAGTGGTTAAACGTCTTTTGAGTGATGAAAATATCACGCTTTTAATACCAAAAATAATTTGGATAGATTATTGTGTTATACCAATTCTTACTCTTATAAGGAATTTACGAGATTACTCATACATATTGGATCAATTATTTTTCCTTGAATTTCCCCGCATTGATATAATAGAACAGCTGATTAGATCCAATGAGCTGTATTTCGTTGCCCAAAATGGATTTTCTACAGTTATCATTCATATTCCCAATTATTTTAACTTATACCATGATTTTCAGATACAAATTCGTGAGTTTTGTAGATATATCAACGTTATTATGCTTATGGATAAGTTAATACTTCCAAGAACTAAAATTAAGTTAATTAAAGTGGAGTGAGAAAATTGAGTTTCCTTCAACCAATTCCCTTTAGAGATATACTTGCAAGGTGGAATAAACAATCTGCTATCCCTCTTAACATACAGGAAATTGATGATGTTATTGGAGGCCTTCTTCCTTGCTATATTCACAATATAATTGGTTATTCAGGAGTAGGTAAGACCTGGTTCTGTATTCGCGCTATCGATAGTCTTTTTAAGGGAAAGTCTGACGCCAAAATTCTATTCAGTGATTTCTGCGGAAATCTCAGAATTTCTAATTTACGAAAACTCTTTCCAAATCCTTCTTTACTCCAACAGGTTATAATTATCCAACCAACAAATTTATTTGAACAGATCGTCTTTTTTCGTAAGTTACTGGAAAACTCGAGGTGTCCATATGATTTAATAATATTGGATTCCCTTTTTGGGTCTCCTTTACATGCTTTGCAATATTTCTATAAAAATGCAAGACCCTGGGAAAAAAGGATTTTTTTCCACCTCCATGATTTAAGTCAACTAGCTATGAAAAATAACATTCCAATACTAATGACTAATCATTTAATATATCCTGGAGAAAATTTTAACCCTTTTTCTTCATTAAATCAGCATGGTGGGTATCTAGTAGAGCAATTTGCTCCCATTGAAATATTAATACGAAAAATTGACCAAACACATTGTTTAGAGCTCAGAATTTTTCAGGAAATCGCTGTATATTCCAATTTTGTACTTATACCTCATAAATTCAATAAGAATAGATCAAAATATTAAACAATCTATTCTAGTAATTTTTCTTTTGATGAATATGATGAATAAAAATCATTATGTGTAAAAAGGCTGCAGTCATTAATAATGTGAAACTCGGAGATGTTTGAGGAATGGAGACTGATGAGGTTAAATCAGAATCAACAGTTGTATCAAAAACTTTTGTTACAGAACTAGAATCACCTATACTCATGATCCAATCTTCTAATTGAGGTTCCAATACAACTCCTTTGTTATAATATTGAATTATTCCATGTTGATTGATTAAAACAACAGTTGGGATAATGGTCACATTGAATACACTTACTGCTTCTTGATATAAATCTCGTCCTATAATCCATGAAATTTCATAATCTTGTGCATACTGATTTAATATTTCGATTGAATCTGCTTGTGAAACTGATACTGTTACAATTAAAATTCTTTCAAACCTTTGGTAAATTGATCGTAGAATGTCAATTTGTATCAAACAATTCAGACAATATGTTGCCATAAAATCTAAAAGAATTATATCTCCATATAATTCGCTCATATAAATTTCAGTTTCATTAATCATTTGAATTGTGAAATCCAAAGCCCTAACATCAGAAAATTGCAATGATTTAGTTAATGATGAGTTTTTCTCATGATTGCTACCACCTTGACTGAAACCAATAGTAGCAAGCATCAATATTCCCCCTAAAATTATTATTTTAGCCCACATTTTCTTCATAAAAATCTCCAAGCTGTTAATTAGTATTTATTTCATCATTTAGAAAAAACATCTTTACGATTCTCTGAATATATTGCTTTGTGATCTTTAGACATAATTCTGTAGAATTAAAAAGAGAGAGTGAAGAGAGTTATATTGCTTTTTTCTCCTAACGGTCACACAAACAATTAAATTCACATATGTCACATGGTGGATTGTTTGGGGGATCAAAATTGCCTTCATCTAAATTTGATCGAAATTTACTAAGAGAAATCTCCATTTTTAGAAAATCAACATGTTTTAATTCTTGAAATACCAGACTCATTGTACAATAATTAATATAAAGAAAGTTTTGGGCTTTTAAGCCCATCGTTTCCAAAATTCGGGCATAAATAGAGGCTTGGAGGAGTTCTTGATCCCTCGTATGTGGAAGTTCTCTGCTATACGTTTGAATCAGAATAAGGACAGAATCCTTAGGAATTTTGAATACTGCAGATGGTCGTCCTTGTAAATATATGCTAGGTGCTTGAATAAAATGGTTAACCATGATAGGGAGGAACTGGGGGATTTTATCATTAAGAACATTTATTGTCCATAAATATTGAACTAGCCATGATAATAGTGTAAAAACTTTTTCACCAAGTTCCTGATAGGTTAAAACTTCATCTTGAGTATTATATTTTAAAAAAAACGAGAACATTGAATCGAAAAAGGAATTCAAGTTGAATTGGGTTTTCAGGTCATTTCTTCTATACCAATGAGTTTTTAAAATAGAAAAAAAAGCTTCTGTAATCCTATCCACTCTTTCTTGAGCCAGAATGATTTCATTAATCTCCATTGGAGGGATTAGGCTTAATCTATGTACCTTTCGATACAAAAAGGCTTGAGGACAAAACATGAATTCCTTTATTAGGGAGGGTGAGATACTTCTCATTTAATTATGTTCCTATGCGGGAATTGAACATTCGATCTGGTCAATTCGGTGATAAAATGATCTTAAGAGGCCTCGGGTAAGGAGGTACATAGATTTTTGAAGTCTGTCTTCAGGGGTTGAGGCCAAGTCGTAAAAATTATTACGCGTTATTATTCTAAGTCCTAATCCGATTAATCTTCCAACGACGGTATATATAACGAAGTATATCTTGAAGTGACTGTTATGAAAGATTTTTCTCGCGTTTATCGATCCTAGTTCTCTAAGAAATCTTTGAGTTTGAATTGGAACGATATTTTCCAGATACAGAATTCTCTCCTTCCATTCATCTTTCACAATTATGAATTCCTCATAGTGATAACCTTCCAAATCACCCTCTAGAATTGTATCATATTTCCCTACTGTTAACCAAAAGAACAAGTTCTCATATAAAATGGATTCAGGATCCTGTATAAAATTGAATATCATGATATCAGCTTCTCTCATTAATAGATATCAGATGCTTCGTTATATATTTAAAATCAGGATATTTTACCAGAATTCTCTAGTCGCCCTATTCCCTCAGTAGCAAAGTAATCAACACGAGAAAAGCTATCTAGAACAGGTAACTTGCTATAGTGGTATTATCTTGTTAAGAAAGTTGTATCAACCAAAGAGATGAGAGGTGTATCTAGTTCATTTTGAATGATAATTTCTGCGTCTGAATCTTTAGTAATTCTTGTTTTCCAATACTTTGAACTTATTGAGGTCCGGAAGGTTTCTTTAGCTTCTTCTTTACGTCCGTATTCGTTTAAAAGTATTCCTTTAAGGTAGAAATAACGATTTATTTGTTTATCTAGCTTTTCAGGAGATTCCTGAAATAATTTCTCAATTATTGTAAATAATGCTTTCTTAGCATCTCGTTTGAGCCATTGATGACGAGGATGATCGTTCGGTTCCACATTCGTGTATTGAATGACGGAAATGTTGTTTGGTTTATATTTTATGAAGTGAGATATAGTCGCTAGTGCTCCACTAAACCAAATACGGAATTCGCTGACATGAGTATCATTTGAGAGAATGATTTGCAATGGGATATTTTCTAGTTGAGGGGGTACAGCAGATATTCGCATTTCTACTGGCCACAATCCTTTCTTCTTTTTTTTAATTGAAAATTCCGAGTGAAACTCAGGAGGATTTTCAGGTATATCAAGCAAAAATCGATCATAAAAGGTGTGAATAAGCTGAGAATATTCCTGAGGCCAAGTACCACGGATGTCTTTTGGATCAATAGCGTGCTCCAACCACAACTGACGAGGTTTGTGGAGCTTGGAAAACGTTCTGAATAATTTTTTTCCGGGATCCTCTCTTATAGCAATGAGAAAACAAGGACAGGTTCGTATATTTTTGATGACTCGTTGGCTTTCCCATCTAGTTCTCCATAAAAATGGAATCAACAGAGTAAATAGAATAAATTTCATTAGGTGGGATATAAAGGGCCCTTGTTCATGTATCCTAGCTGAAATGCTATCCAGAAGGGATACAGGGCCATCTTCTAATACAACAGCTTTTATAGGCTGATCCTTGATTAGCTGACAAGCTAGTATTGTACCAAAGGAATTACTCCAAATCCCAATATTTCTTCGGTCAATCTCTGGCCGGTTGAGAAAGTAGTCATAAGCTCTACTAATTACTTTTTGGTACTGTTTAGGGGACACAGTTTTCTTATTTAGTGTGAATTCATTTTTATCGTTCAGGTTCCAATGATAAATCGGTAGTAACACATTATACCCTACAGTTTGTAAAATACCAGCAGTTTTAAGGTTATTTTCAAGGTCTTCCTTTTTAAACCAATTTGGTATCATTAAAATACCTGTTTCTGAAGTTACCTCACTAGTAAAGAATAAAGCGCTTAGTGGTGCGTCTTCCGATGGGATATCTATGTATTCAGCAGCTAATCCAAGATCATCGAGAGTTTTTGAAGCAAAACCTTCATTCGAAATATTTCTCGCATAATACCAAAATACTAAGCTTGGTATTGCTTCTAAATAACGTGCTACAAGGATAATTGGAATAATCAATATAAAAAATAATAGGAGTTCATATAACATTGATTCCTTTCACTTCCAAACTTGCTATTATATTCGGATTATACTCAGATAATGAATTTTATTAATACTTGAATTTATTCGACTCAAATAGGATTATTTATTTCTTATCTCGCTAATAAGCCTTCTTTCGACTCTCTGCATTGTCTTACCAATGTCTATAAGAAATTCATAGTGTTTATCGAGTTTAGTGTTTAATTCCTGTAAAAGCTCTCCATAATTTAATTGGAATTCTTGAATAAGGGTTAGTTTATGTTCTTTCTGATTGAATGGGTTTTCATGTTTGAGTTGCCACTCTCGTTGCATCGCCTTTTTTCGTGATGGAAATAACTCCAAATAAACAAGTTCTATCCGTTGCCTTCGGGTAGTTCGGGATCCCTTTGTAGAAGCTAGTCCACTATGCTGTGCTATTCGTGACATTAAGCGACTAGTAAATCCAGTGTAGATTCTTCTCTTATTTCCTTGGATTTTTTTCCCAACAAAGAGCATATAAACCCAGAAACGCATTAATTTCACCAAATTCTCTGAATATTTTTTAACAGAATCTAGTGAATAAAAACACCTCGTAAGTACACTGCAGTGAGCTAGGAACTAACTTAAATATCTCTTTCTTAAGGGAGGAATAGATGAATATGCCATCCCAAGATGAAGAAACAGATTCCTTGAAACCCTCTTCTCAACTTCTTAGATATTTGGAGAAGATTTGGTCAATCATTACTAAATTTCGATTCATCATAATAATAGCTCTTCTGGCTTTCTGGGTTAAAGTAGCATTTACCCACAGCATAGATATGTGGGATGAAGGATGGTTTTCGGCAATAGCTAGTAGAATGGCGTTTGGACCACCCCCGTCTGACCCTTGGCTTCCTCTCTACTATCCTGCAGAAGGGGGGGACATTAAATTCTTTGATAAACCTCCTTTTACGTTTTGGGTGGGCGCTTTCTTAATGTTAATATTTGGTCGTACAACTATTGCAGTCAAAGGGGTCGTCATTCTTGGCGGTTCAGGCCTAGCCTTAGTTGTGTATTTCCTATATAATCATCAGATAGAAAACAGAAGCGCTGCAGTAGTTGCGGGATTGCTTGTTGCACTAGCTCATTTTTTGACTTTTTACTCACGAACGGCATATATTGATTCTTTTGTAGTCTTTATGTCTGCAGTAGTGATGTTATTCGGGATCAGGGCAGTTGATGCGATTTTTGTAGAAAATAATCTTCGTAAGGGATATTTTCTGTTAATTGTTACTTTCATTCTGAATATCTTTAATATCTTAACAAAAGCATGGCAGGGGATTTTAACTTATCCCGCCATTGCAATATATTTGACAATTAGATATCTTGAGCGTCACATGAATCTTGATGATTTACGTACTATCTGGTCAGAGATCTGCACACGATTTACTGTATCTTCGAAAGATATGGAAGCCTATCAATTAATCCAGTCAAAATATTTCAAAGAAGGGATACCTTTCCCATATATTGTAGGTCTTGTCGCTGGAGGTGCTTCATTCCTTGGAGCATTCTTCTCAGGTCAATTACTCGTCTCCAGCATTATTTTAGCTGTAGTGGCTGCTATTGGCTGTTATATTGTATTTTTACGAGCAAGTTTTGAACAGAAAAGCCAATTGCGATCGGATGGATTAATAACCGCTGTAGTCACAGGATATCTTGCTGGATTTGCGGGGAATTTAGTAGTTAAAGTTTTTTATGGAAGACTGGAAAGTTCTGCCATTCTGTTTGCAGAAGCACTAGGTGATGAAGACGTCTTATCTGGATTCTTTTCTGGATTAGAGGAGATATTCTCAAATGAAATCTTGGCTTTACTGACTCTTGAGATAATAGCTGCCCTTTTTGGACTTATTCTCACCTTTGGAATTGTATTCTTTTTCTCTGGAGTTCTTCTGGATCTATTTAATCGTAAATCAATTTTTTTAAAGGTAATATATGAAGGATTAGACTTAATTCCTCTTGTTATCATTGGGATATGGCTTGCTTATTGGTTTGCAGCAATACTTCTCGTAGGTCAATTCTTTGATCGTGATGCACTTTTGATTACTCAATTTGGTGTGATTATTACCCTAATACTCATACCTCTGGTAACAGCTTACCCAACGTTGAAGAATAGAATCACTAAATATTTTAAATTAGGAGCATATTTACGATCAACAGAGGAAGTATCTGCATTTGCTAGTCACTTACTTTTCCTATCAGTGGCTATTATCCTTATCATTATTAGTTTTTATCCTTTTGTGTACTGGGTCCAATACTTGGATGCGAATATTGCGAATGGAACTTTCCCTTGGATTGTCCGTACACCAGGAGAATTATCAAGAGATCCAGAGAGACCAGATCCCGTAACTTATACCTTTCTTTTTTTCACTTACTATATAGGTTGGAGATACTCACATGCAACAAATTCTGGTGACCTAGCACGGAGTGTTGGGAGTGCAATCAACGATTATGCCTTAATTGTTATGCTTCCATTTTTTATTGTGGGTGTTATTGCTTTTTTCTTCTCTAGTAAACGAAATCCTGCTTTAGGTTCGGCACTATTAGCGTGGTTGATAACTATTCCTTTTATATTCTTTCCTGCACAATTCCAGTTGAATTATTACTATATTCCATTAGCTATTCCGTACTTAGCCATTGCGGCAAAAGGAATTGAATATATTTATTCCTCCGAACGTTGGAGAATTACTGTAGTAGATAACGTTGAACGCTTTTTAGCAGGTTTTATTTTTTACCTTGAGATTGGATATACATACTTAATTTTACCTTTTATTGACTTTGTGGATACTCCAATAAGTTTGCTATCTGGAAGTACATCACTATCCCATTTCTTAGAGGATTTGGATAGCCTAGGATTCTATCTGTTTGTAGCTGTTATTTACCTTGTACCCTTCACCATAATAGCCTTTTATTATCTTAAAACTTTCCCTGGGGTTATAACAACTGGTTTTGCTTATAAATTCTTTATTGATTCATGGTTTAAGGCTAATGGGTTGAAAACGTTGTATGATGTCCTTTTCCATGATCTATTGGAAACTATCTTTTCTCTAGATCTTGGATGGATACTGGATGTTGTAGAGCATGGAGCTCCAATCGCAACACTCATTGGTGTAGTTTTACTTATTTTGGGATTATATTGGCTAAAACCACAAGTTAAGCCACAAGCTCTGATCATTCTGGGATTAACACTATCTGCTATGCTTATCAACGCCTCGGTTCTTGTTCATATCAACCAAATTTTTGATGTTCGATATCAAGAAATGGCCATTTACATCAAAAATCACGGTGGTGATTATAATTTTAGCACTTGGGTCATTCCTGACGCTGGTTCTCAATTTGCAATGCGTTACTACCTAGGATATGAAGTTGAAGATAGAGAATGGCGTAATCGTTTTTATCATATTCCCTTTTCTGAAGATGACCCTGCTAAAATGGACGCATATTATGAGGCTCGTCCCCACATCAAATTTTGGTTGGTTGTTAATAACTCCAAACACCATGATGTACCACCTTATGCTATCAATTATACTGAGTCTTACCGTTGGTTAACTACCCATGAACATCTTGTGTGTGTCGATGATATTGTTGGTTTGACTAGCTGGTGGAAAATACATCTTTTTGTAAATCGTACTTGGATAACTGAACAGAATTATGATTGGACAAAGTTGAGTGGATAATTTCTATTTAGAAATCTTGATATTTTACATCATTCAATACCTTCAAACAGTGGTGACTATGTCAAACAAGATAATTGCGAAACACATTCTAGTAGATAAGAAGACACTTGCTGAAGATATTATTGAACAGATTAATACTGGAAAGAAGTTTGAAGATCTTGCCAAGAAATATTCCACATGCCCCAGTCGTAAGCGTGGAGGAAATCTTGGAGAATTTGGACGTGGGGCAATGGTAAAAGAATTTGAAACTGCAGCTTTTGCTTTAAACAAGAATCAAGTAACACAAATTCCTGTAAAAACGAAATTTGGATACCATATTATCAAACGAGTAAGATAGACTAGATTACTATAAATTATCTGAAAATTTTTAGGACCTTTTAAAAAACCAGACTTGTATTTTAATCTCCTTTTTTTCATACAAATCTTTTTATCTAAAGAATTTTTAGTATCGATCGATCAAAGTGATAACTTATGGTGCTTGATTCCGAAATTAGAATCAGTCTTCAACGAATAGAAAATGCTTTACAGAATGTCATGGAACTTCATGATTTTCGAAATTTTATGCTAGCAAAGTCTTATCTTGAGGAAGGCCAGATTCATACAGCTATGCAATTCTTGAAGAGAATAGAGCATACTAGTCATAACGCTAAAACCGTAATTATTCAAAGCTTATTTATTCGAGCTCTCATTCTGGTTTATGATCTTCAATTTACTGATGCGTTAGCCCTCCTGGTTCGTATCCGAAATATGAACATTAAAGATGAGAAATTGCTAGAAGATCTTAATTCTTTTATTCGTGATATTAAAATCCAACAGCAAGCTAGCATCATGTACGATACAGCTTCTGGGAAGAAGGAAGTGGAAGCGTTTCGACAGACCACGATTGACTATTTACAGCGTTATCTGAATTCTTCCAAAGAATTAGTGAGGAAATAATCATTTTTTTATTTGGAAATCTTTGAGAAAATCTAATATTAGTGCTTTTAGAATCTGTGTAAGCTCCTTTTCTCCACAACTGGCGTCAACCCATTCGATTTTCCCTCCAATGTTCATTCCTGTAATCTTCTTGTAGTTCTGTCTAACTTTCTCTTGGTAATCAGCTAGTTCTAATTGATCTTCGTTATCTTGTTTATCACGTTGATACAAACGGGTCTGCCCGAGTTGGACTGAAACGTCTAAAATTATCCATAGATCGGGTTTATGGGCAAAATCATTCTTTTGAAGTATATAATCTGGTGTAAAACTGTTAAGTGCTCCTTGATAGGCTGCATTCGATAAGAAATAACGATCAACGAGAACAATATGCTTTTTCTCTAAAGCAGGAAGGATATTATTAGCTAAATCCCATTGACGATCTTTCAAATACCATTCTAGTTCTGTTTCAGGGGGAACCTCTTCACGATGTTTTTTGACTCGATTTTGTATTAATTTTCCCCATTTTGAGTGGTGATTAGGCTCATGAGTGACTGTCACCTTGTAACTATGTTTTCTTAATAAATGGGCAATCTCATGGATTTGTGTAGTTTTCCCTGATCCATCTATGCCTTCAAATGCTATAAGGACACCGCGGGTAAGTTCTTTCACGGACAATCGTCTCAAGCAATGCTTAGATATAATGTATTAACTTTCTGTTAAATAATTTCTTAACATATGGTGACTATAAGCTAATGATCCAATAAAAACTGAGGAAAGCTAGTATGGAGGCTGTGAAGGCAATAAGTCTAGATTTTCTGGTGCTGATTATCATTAAAAGGAGATGGACCAAAGCTCCTGAATTTTTTCAAAGATTAAACATTATCTAGATTGATTGGAGTTTTTGTGATTCTTTAAAACAATATTAATTTCTAAGATTGAAGATTCCCAATGTCTGAAGAGCCTTCAATTCACAATCAACTTAATTATATTATCGAATACTTAAATTATTATAGGCCTTTGTTTATTAAACTCCCCTCAGATCGCGAATTTAATGATAAAAACGGAGGGCCTGTAGCCTGAATAAGAGGTACATTCTGAGATCAATTTTCAATAAAAATCAGGATAATATACAATACGATAGCTTGGATTATATTTATCCCGAAACATGGTAGTATGGTGAAACAAAGGTAGGATTGAAACAGGATCAGTATCTTTTGTAGATTTTAAGAGCAAATTAAGCCAGGATAATACCCTTTTGTCACCACTTTCGTCGATCGTAAGTATATCTTGTTTAACAAGCCTTACGATAGATTGTATTCGAGATCTGAAAAGAGTGATATTCTGGGGAGTTTGAATTAAGACCTTTTTCATACTTTCAAGAATTAGATCATATTGATTCTGATATTTTTTTTTCCAAGGTCTTAGATGAAGTCGTGCAAACTGAGTTTTTTTGTCTAACAATTCAAGCAGAGGGGTCGGATCATTTGGAATAATTTCAATTGCAGAAAGTTCTTGAATAAGATTTTTATGTGTCCGATTTGCGATATTGTAAATTAAATGGCTCCAGCCGCAGGTTCCTTGGTAAATAAATTTATACAGATCAATCCAGGTTGAAATAGGATAATTTTGGAAGTATTCCTTAAGAGGAGAAAACAAATCGGTGGGATTCACCTGAATTTGAATATTACTCAGAGTTCTCGCCTGTTTTTTGAAATGGTCAAACGAAGTCATATTCTTCAACGGATGTATTACAAACATATCACTTATCTATATAATACTTGTTGATTATCATATTTACTTGTGAGGAAACCAATGTCTCCAGAACCAATTACACAAGAAGAGCTACAGATTACAATTGAGTACTTAAATTATAATGGTCCTTTGTTTTCAGAGTTGCCTCCCGATTACGAAACAGACAGAAAAAACGGATTATCTAAGATAGTTGCGTCTTCTGCTTTTTAAATTCGCTACAGTGTTTTAATAAGATCAAAAATACTCTAATACCAAAGAACGAGTGATTCCTCACATTTTTCCTTTTTTTGGGGAGTTAATAGTTCTTTACCACGGTGGATTATATAGGGGATGCCTCTTTGGCTCATTTTTAAGAATCTCTTCAATTTGATGAAGAATATCACTTTTAGGTACTACATCAGAAGCTTCAACATTCTCTCTTACCTGTTCTGGTTTTGTTACACTAGTGATAACACACCTTACTTCTTCTCTACGGAGAATCCCTACAAGAGTAAGTTACTCTAATTGGACTGCTGACCATACAGAGGTCCCCCAATAGTGAACATATCCTTGTTCTACAAGTTTGGACATTGTACGAATCGTCTCTTCTAGTGGAGTATATGGATCAAAACGATGACAAAAGTAAATATCCAAGTAATCTGTTTGAAGCCGATCCAACGTATTTTCTATCGATTCGCGGATATGTTTTCAACTTAAGTTCCGATCATTAATATTGTCACTCATTGGCTAAAAGACCTTACTACCGATAACTAAATCCTGTCTATTGTAATTATCATCTCTTAAAATTTCACTTATAACTTTTTCAGCACTCCCACGAGCGTAGACATCTGCAATGTCGATAAAATTTCCCCCTAATTCAATCGCTCTCGTCAGACATATCTTACTTTGGTTTTTTTCTAGCGGTCCTCCGTATGTTAGCCATGATCCCAAAGAAATCTCACTAATTTCTGTACTCCATCAGGATCACCATAGAAGGTCTGATCTTAAATAAATCAGATTGGTTTATCTCAAGCCAACATTATCAAAAAAATTTTTAGTCTCCAAAAAAATATAGCTATCAATTTTTGTAAAAAAGACTAGTGGTAATATAATTTTAACACGGCAATTTAGACATAAGAATATCCTAAAAAGAAGGGGGAGTTTCAAGAAAAAAAGGTTGGAAGTCATGGTTTAATTAACCATGACGTCTTCTATAATGAGTTGCTATTGCCGCTATTGCCACAATAATGATAAGAGTTTCAAATCCTGGGGTATTAACAGAAGGTATTTCTGTATTACCTGTTGATTCTGTTTCCTCAGTACCTGGGCTTACAATATCCCAAATGCAGTCTGTTGTCCATTTAACTCCGATATCATCGATTAATACAAATAGAACTTGGTATTTTCCAATTTCTTTGAATTCGTATCCAAGGGTGTGACTCCAAGTTCCACCCTCTTCTATCCAAACGATTTCATTATATAGGGGTTCTATTATTCCACTAGGCGTTTTAATAGTTACATTGAGGTTGACTTCCATGTTGTAGTTGAAATGAGACTGGATAAGGAACGTCATTTTTCCTAAATCGCCTACTTCAGCACTTTGATCTTGGTCAATCTTGAGATTGAAGTAACCTTTCTCCACTATCTTCCATAAACAATCTATTCCCCATTCTGAGCCATATTCATCAATAACACTAAAGAGAACTTTATAATCTCCTATTCCAGTGAAAGTATAGTCAATGGAATAGTCCCATGAGGTAAATGCGTCGAACCAGACTGCCTCTTCTTGGTAGAGGATTTCTACTCCATAGGGAGTATAGATCTCGATAAAGATATCAACATACTTACTATAATTAAAGTAAGATTTAGTAATAAATTTCATAGTGCGTGTCTCACCAACAAAAGCCTGATAATCCTGTTCAATTCGAGTACCAAAGAAGTCACTTTCAACAGACCAAGGGCATTCACGAGCCCACCCAGCTCCGGTTTCGTCTACAACACTGAATAAGACACTATACTCTCCTACTTCAGTGAATTGATATTCTAAGGAGTAGTCCCAAGAAGTAAAAGCCTCAGTCCACACGCTTTCGAAGGACACAATATTTTCAATTCCACTAGGTGTGAGAATGTCAATACTGATATTGACATACATTCCGTAATTATAGTAAGATTTCATATGGAAAGACATGTTTCGCCAGTCGGTAACACCTGCATAGTATTCTTGTTCTATCCAGAGATCAAAGAAATTTGCTTCAACTACCCACCAACAATCAACTACCCATTCATTTCCTAGATTATCAATAAGTGTAAAGATGACAAGATATTCACCTGTCTGGGTGAAGGTATAATCGAGCCAATTTTCCCAGTATCCATTGGCCTCAATTTGAACCATCTCTTCTATAAAGAGTGTTTCATAAACACTACTGGGTGTGATAATTTCTACAAGGATGTCAACTTCCATTGAATAGCTGAAATAGGACTCTACATGAAATCCCATTTTTCGGATGTCCGTTATTCCCGCATAATTGTCTTGTTCGATCCAAAGGATGAAAATATCTTGTTTTGGAGCTTCAATATCCCACCAACAATCCATGTACCACTCTGTTCCATTTTCGTCAATTAGGATGAAGTAAACCCAATATCTTCCATGTTCTTTAAACTCATAATCAAAAGTTCTCTCTAATCTTCCGTACGGCTCAATCCATACTCCTATCTCATTGAAGAGAGATTCTGTTGAGTAGCTGGGTGTATCGATGAAAGCAGTTATATTGGCATACATACCATGACTGAAATAAGATTTGGCTATAAAATTCATCGGTCGACTTTCATATTGAAAGGCATAATTATCTTGTTCAATCCAAAGTCCAAAAACATTCTTCTCGACGATCCACCAGCATTCAGTGACCCATTCTGTCCCTGTTTCATTTATTAGACTGAAATAAACCCAAAAATCACCTGCTTCGTTAAATTGATAATCAATCCAGTAATCCCAGGTTCCATATCTATCAATGAACACATTTTCTTCATAATACAGATTTTGCATTCCACTTGGTGTAAGAATGTCAATGCTAATATTGACATACATTGAATAATCATAAAATGAGGTGGCAAAGAATTCCATCATTCGAATGTCGTATATGAACGCATAGGAATCTTGTTTAATCCAAAGATCAAATCGACCTATGGGTTTTCCAATTCTTATATTATCAATCATCCAACCAGGGTACATATTTGCTATCGAATCACCTGTATCAAATGAGAAGCGGATCTTTACGTTGTTACTTGCCTTAAAATCAGTGATATCAAAAGACCAATATTTCCAGGTATCATCATCTGGAATCTGGCCTAGCTCTTTCCAAGAGTTACCTCCATCGGAGGAGATGAGAACTGTTTTTGTATCCACACCTTCAATGTTTTCTGTTTGGGCACGACTATGGAATCCTAATTCAATAGGTTCAGCCAATCCCGTCAAATCAATGGTATCAGAGGTGAGATCTCCATAATTCGGACTGTCACCTGTATAATAGTTTCCTGAGGTGCTGTTTCCATACCACGCGTAATGAGAGTCGCTTGGGATGTTAAAGACGGACCAGAGGGAAGTATCATTATCTTCGATATGCCAAAAACCAGTTTTTGTCCATCCAGGAAATACTGTTCCTTCAAAGTCTTCGAAATAGTCATCCCCTAAGTCAGCTGTAGCTCCTTCCGGAGCTACTTGGCCATTGAAGACCATTAAAATGAAGATGACCACTAGAGTCATGCTTAACAATTTTGAATAGTTTTTCAGTTTCAATCACCAAATTTTTCGTTAGTTTATTGTGAGCTTATGTGATTTCTATTGTTTGCATTCTTTTTAAAGCACCCTGAATCAAAATCCAGCAGAAACCTCTAACTACTTGAATCATAATAAATTATAAGTTAACGGGTAATTCACATTTGATTTTCATCGATTAGGTCACCATGAGATTGTTTCAAAAAAACTTACAATTAACTTTCTTTTCTCCTTTTCTGGGGTTTAAAACTGAATTCTATTGAAGAATAGAGACGGAATATTATCTATAATGAGAGTTAGATCTATGAAAATTATTTTGAAGTGAGTGTTCAACGGTATTAAATGATGAGCTGTTCTCTGGAGTGAATTATTTTGAGTGTTAAAGCGTTACAACGAGTGACATTGATCTTTTTACTTCTTCTTATAGGTTTTGGGTTAAACCAAAATGCTATGAGTTATCCTTTGGCTGAAAATCAAATCTTAGGGTTCCAATTTGCAGCAACTTATATTAATGCATATGCTGATGAGGTCACAGCCAATTCCATATGGTTTCTCAACGGGGAAAATGCACTTGGCCCCCCAGATGACTCCTTTGCATTAATCTACCCAGATTATGGCAATGGATATCTAACGTTAGATATGGGATTAAAACAGGAAATCATTAATGGTACTGGTTCTGACTTTACTGTGTTTGCTAAAGGAGGAGAGTATCTTATTAGAGTTGGAAACGAGCTAACTCGGCCTTTTACTATTCTTGGTACTGGTATTGGGAATGAAAGCTTCGATCT
>JBHLKY010000001.1:0-316045 GCA_048886185.1 Candidatus Hermodarchaeota archaeon | reverse complement strand
ATCAATAATATATCTCCAGGAACAAGATCTCGTACATCCACACGTGTCTCCTTCCCCTCTCTGATAACTAGAGTATCGTCTCCAGTAAGCTCCTTTAGTTTTTCAAGAGCGGCCTCTGCCCGATATTCTTGTATGAAACCTAAGATTCCATTTAATAATACAATAATCACAATTATTAAAGCCTCAACATATTCACCAAAGAGGAGTGACACAAGAGTTGCACCTAAAAGCAGATACACTATAAAATCGTTGAATTGAAGAATGAACATTCTAATTGGGGAGATTTTTTCCCCAGCTACTAACTCATTTGGCCCATGTTCTACTAATCGCTGTTGAACTTCTTCAAAGGATAATCCGTTTTCAAGATTAGTGTCAAGATTTTTAGTTAGAGTTTTGATACTCAATGAATGAAATGGACGCTCCATATCTAATACCGGCTATGATTCTTTTATTTGGTACTATTTGCAAAATTATATTACTCAAGAACAGTTTTTTATTATATTCAGGTAATAAATTATTGCTAAAAAGATCTGAATCACTTCAAGAACCATTCAAGACGGAGAAATTATTAACCATTCTATGATCTGTCATAATTTTCTCTTTCCATCAATCCAGACTTCTTCAATTTTTGTATTGATTAACAATTCAGGATGAGAGGAAACATCATTGTCAACAATTATAAAATCTGCTTTATATCCTTTCTCAAGTCTTCCAAGGGAGTTTTCCTCTTTAATGGCATATGCTCCACCTTCTGTATATATTTTTAGGGCCTCTTCAAATGTAAGACACTCCTCTGATTTCCAAACCTCTCCTTTCGGATTAAATCTGAAAATGGCAGCATGTAATCCTAAAAGAGGATCTGGATTTTCAACAGGAGAATCAGAACCTCCAGCAACAGTTATACCAGAATCAATTAGTGTTTTCCATGCGTATGCATACCTTAAGCGCTCTGTTGAACCAAGACGCTTTTCAATCCACAAGCTGTCAGTTGTAACCATGGGTGGCTGAATATTAGCAATTACTCCCTTGTTTTTCATTCTTACAATTAGATCTTTACCTAGAACTTGACAATGAGTAAGAATAGGGCGATCTCTAGTATTTAATCCTGCTTCATCAAAAGCGTTAAGAACACATTCTGCTGCTAAATCACCAATGCCATGAACCTCTACTCGATATCCCTTTTCTTTTGCTTGTTTAACCTTTTTACTCAATTCTTTCTGCTGAAAAATTAATTGTCCTAGTTTTCCTGTATCAGTGTATGGTTGACGTAAGGCAGCTGTATGTCCACCTAAGCTACCATCAGCTAATATCTTAAGGCGATTAACGTTAAAGAATTCGCTTTTTGTTTGTCTTGATGATAAATCTCTTTCAAATATTTCTTCATGCATTGGAACAAGATAGACTCTAATTGGTAATCTACCTTCTTTATCAAGTTCTGAATAAATATCAAAAGCAGAAGCGTCGTTAGTTTGAACAGTTGTTAATCCTACAGAAAGACACCTTTGAAGCCCCAAAAGAGTTATCTTCTTCTGTTTCTTCTTGTCTTTAATTTCAATAAATGGATCAACCAGCTCAAGTGCAGTTTCTCTTAAAATCCCTGTTGGTTCTCCATTTTCATCTTTGTCGATACTTCCTCCTTCAGGATCAGCTGTGTCAGCAGTGATATTTAACACTTCAAGGGCTTTTGAATTTAACACAGAGACATGGTAACATCCTCTTGTTAACGAAACTGGACGATCTCTAGCTATCTGATCTAAATCATAACGCGTTGGGTAACGTTTGTCTTCCATATAATCTTGATCCCAACCAAATCCGACAATCCATCCGCTTTCGTCTTTAGTTTCATTAATATAATCTTTTAATTTATTTTGGAGTTCAGCAATTGATTTTGGTCTGTTTAATTGTAATGTGTACTCCATCCACCCAGTGTAATAAACATGATTATGAGCATCCATCAAGCCAGGTAGAACTAATTTTTGTTTTAGATCAATCTGTTTATTGTCTAAATCAGGCTTCGGATTTTCTCCAATTGCTTTGATTATATTATCTTCTATTAACATCCATGACTTAAAACCTTGAGAAGTCCAAATCTTTCCGTTAAAAAGTAGGATTTGATTTAACATAACACCTCATAATATTTTCATCTTAAATTTTTTTCTTTAAAAGAATTAAAAATGACAAAAAAGATTCCTAATACTCACTACTACTTTCCAATATTAATAGATGATTTTTAGTGATAATCCAAGATTAGTCTTCTATTTTCCTTTTAACTGAGCCTCTAAGAGGTCAACTCGAGTGACCACTTTGGCAGTTATTGTCTGAAGATTATCTATCTTTTCATGTAGATTTTTTATTTCGTCTTTTTGACCCTTAGCTTTAGTAATTTCACGAATTTTCCTATCAATAAAGGAATGTGATTGATGACCAATTTTAAGTTTGATTGTTTCTAAATATTGAATTACTCTTGTATCATTGAAGGAAGTCAAAGCATTTACTAATGCAAACAAGTTAAAATAATCTGTTTCTGTTCGAATTGAATCAGCTAATTTTTCAATAACCCGATCTTTTATTCCATCATCAGCCCATTTTGAAGCATCAGCGATAGCCAAAATTATTTTTCGCCTTACATTTTCTGGTTCTTTCCCATATGGTAACCGTTCAAGTAAATATTCCAGAGCCTCTTTTGTACGGAGGGCTCCAATAGCTTCCATCTGTCCTCCTCGAATTATGCTCTTCTTATCATACTTTGGTTTGAAGTCACGAAGGAACGGATATTGCTCTGGTTTTCGTTGTGAACCAATTACTTGAAGAGCTGTTGCTGTGACTTGATAAAGTTCGATATCATCTCTTTTAAGGAACTTTTTTAGAGATTCAGTTATCTTATCATAACGAACATCCTTAAGCGCTGTAAATATTTGATTGAGTACTCGCGGGTCTGATTCTATTTTTAATAATTGAAGTGTTCCTTCAATGGTCGATAGAGATGGGCAGGAAATTAAAGATTTAATTATTTCGACTTTTACTCCCCAAAAGTTCTCTTTTTTGTAAGCATCGAAAAGAGCTTGAATTTCTGGTAATTTGGCCTTATTTGCAAGTTCTTTGGCAGCAATAATTCTACCTACAACATTTCCATAAATGAGTTGTCTTTTCAGCATATCTGTTCCAGGGTTAAAATTGAGTGAAAAAAGTAGATTAAAATCAGGATCTAATCTCACTTGGAGAGGTTTTCTCTCAGAAGGTATGTAAAACGTATGTTCCTTTTCTTTTACTTCTACTGTTTGACGTTCAAATTTGTTCTCGGCTTTTTCCCACTCAATGTCCAAATTAAAAGTGAAAAGACCTATATTTTTTGCTTTATCAACCTGTTTTTGTTTGATGTTAATAGCAATTAACTTATTTTCTTCTTCATAACTGAATCCAGCTTCTAATTGGGGGTAACTTGATGAGTAGATCCACTGGTCAAAAAATTGCTGTAAAGATTGTCCAGTATATTTTTCTAGCATTCGTTGAAAGTCTACTGTTTCAACAGTCTTCGATGTATAAGTTTTCACATATTCACGAACTGCCAACCAGAATATTTCGTCACCAACCATTCGACGTAACATATGGATTCGTATTGCTCCCCCTGGATACAAATGATCATCATATAGATCAATACTGCTATCATAAATATTTGTAACTATTGGACGATTATATTTTTTGGTTTCATTAATATAACTTTCAGCATTTTGATAACAATCATAATCTGCTTCTTCTTTTGATTGAAGAAACTCTTCACGCCATACAGTTGAGATATATGTCGCCCAAGACTCTTTAAGCCAATTATGTGCAAAATCATGACAAACTATAGCATCACCAAACCATGAATGAGCCATCTCATGTATATTTAAGTCATCAGTAGCCCATTTATAACCTGGAATGGCAAATTCTTTCTTAAAAATTTCATCAACAACATAAAAATCATTCCACGACACAAGAGAAATATTCTCCATTGCACTCCCAATGCAAGGTAACGCATATTGATAGTATTTTGGAAAAGGATATGGCCCTAATTTTTCTGCCATCCATTGAAGAAAAGCAGGTGTCCTATCAAAGGATCTTTTTAGGTCTTCTGGGGAGTAATATTTAGTTGTGAAATAAGCAATTGGAATTTCCCCATAACCAACATCAACCATTTTGTCTTCGTATGAAATAAAGTCCCCTACCGCGATTGTTATCAAATAGCTTGAACACGGAAAATCTAATTTCCAATGGGCAGTTTTAGTTCCATTTACCTTAATCCTCTCTTCAATCAGCTTTCCATTAGCAAGAATAGTATGATTCTTATCTGATGTTAAATAGAGATCAAGTGTACAACGCACTACTGGGTGATCAACACACGGAAGCCAATATCGGGCTAATTCTGTTTCATTATCGGTTCCTACATAAATTGGTCGTTCTGGGTATACATCATCAGGATAAGAAAAGTACATTCCTGCAACAGGCTCTTTAACTGTATATAAAACATCCACAATTCTCTCCTCCCCCTTAAAGAATGGAGTGTTCCAAGATATATGAATTTTAATTCCATCATAGCTCCACTTTAAGTCATGAGAGGATTTACATTTAACATTATGAATATCAAGACCAATTGCGTCAAATTTAATTGTTCGAGCGTCTTTATTGTTTGCTTTGATGGTTGTGCTTACATAACCTTTAGCTTTTTTGTTTTCTATCAAGAATTCTAATTTAATTGTCTGATGAATGGGCTCAAGAGACAAATCAGGCCTGTAGTGTCTTTCTGCTTGAGTAGATGCAAACCCTTCAATTTGATCCATTAAGATCCACCGTTTTCATAATTTTCTTTGAGAATATCAATAATATATGATTATTTATTTAGAGCTACAAAAAAATATCTTTCAATAGATAATTCTAAAGCAAACTGTTTCTATCCCACAAAGCAAAGGAATCGCATGCACTCGAAGAAATTCTGTGTCTTAAAGCCAACTATCCTTGGTGCAATGAGTTTGGCTCCTGGATACCATTTTGCTTTCCAAGCAAGATGCTCACATGTAAAACTGATCTCTAATTCGTAAGGAGAATTCATCTGAAAAGGCTTAATGTGATTCTTCTTTGTTATAGCTTCAGTGACACCCTTTTTTATTCGCTCTTGAGCTTCATCTGGATGTAAAGTCAGACATGCCTTACCAATCCCTTCTTTAACGGGAACAGTGACAATAGAGTTATTGAATGATTTCACCTGTTCACATAAAGCTTTATCACCAGAAACAAAAATCAACGGTACATTGTAATACCCTGCTATTAAAGCATTCCAACCTGCTTCTGATAATGAGACATTATTAACTCGTAAATCATAGATATTAGTTGTAAATGTGTGTTTCAAAGTAGCATCAGGGGTTCCAGCTTTAGCATGATATCCAATGAAAAAAGTTGCATCAAAATCTTCTTTAATGCCTTCCATCATGTCTAATGGACCAGATGACCAGTCTCTTAATAGTTGTGCCTTCCGATTAATATGAGTCGGTAAAATATTTCTTGCACTTGAATGGGCATCTCTCACAATAACATCTGTAGCCCCATTATCAAATGCTGCTTCCACTGCTGCGTTTACTTCTTGACTCATTATTTTTCGAAAATATTCATAATCTGGTTTTCCTGACTCAACTTCCTCCCAAGATACCACCCCTGAGATACCTTCAATATCAGCGGAGATATAGATTTTCAGTTTTTCTCCCATATTCATTCTTTCCGAATAATCTTGTTTTAGATATAATAATTAACTGATCTTTTAAAGAATTCACTAATTTCTTTTAACAATGTTAATTAAACGCTATTTTATATCAAATAAGTTATAAATCAGAAAATTGTTCCAATTCAATCAGTTTATACTATTTTCTCATTCTTTTTTAAAAAAATCTCTTAAAATAAATAAAGTTAGTCTTTCAACTAGGAAATAAAACTACCAGGGTAATGAAAAATCATTATTAATTGCGACTAATGACATTAGAGGCACGAAAATGAAAACCATGAGTTTTCTAAACAAGAATTTTATAAATATATTGACCCTCACAGTAACGCATTTTATCTGGGGATTTGTTAATTTCATCTATTTGATCCAAATTCAACCTTTTCTCTTATCAATCTATGGTACTAGCCACGAAGCTGCCCAAATACTTGGTTTTATCTTATCTTTGGGTTCTTTTTCAGCACTGATTCCTCTTTTAATGGGGTTCCTTGCAGACTCTTATGGAAGAAAAAACATTGTTCTTTTCGGACAATTTCTAGGCATCATTGGGTTAATTGGGTTATCTATCAGTAATACTGTCGTTTTACTTGTTCTTTTCAGTATTACTGTTTTTAATCTAGGATTTGGATTTTATGATCCCCCATTACAAGCCATAGTTCACGAATCCACTCCAAAAGAAAAACGAGGATCCGCTTATTCAATAATTTATAATTCATCCTCAATTGCTGGTATAATCGCTTCTTTGATTATCCAACAGGAAGCAAACGGAGACTTTTTTAGTTTCTTTCAAATGGGATATCTTCTAATGGGTTTAGCGACAATAATTAATGTGATCTTTTTACATGATATACTTCCAAATAAGAAACAGATTGATTTTCTCTTTATTAAGATTTTTAGGGAACCTATTTCCCGTATAACTGCTATAGCTCTTGCTGTTGATTCATTCGTTTGGGGATTACCTTATTCAATAGCCAATGGAGTCTATATAATTTTATTCGACGTAGATGTTACCTTCATCGCCACTTTAACTTTTGTGGAAATACTTTTTATGGTTCTCTTACAGTACCCCGCTGGATTAGCTATCGACCGTTTTGGAAGAATATTTGGACTAATTACTGGAGAAATAGCAGGAATTTTATGGATAATATTAGTAATCATTGCAATATTAATTCCAGATAATACGACAGAAATGTTACTTTTTGCGAATGCATTTTTAGGAGCAAGTTCTTCTTTTTGGGCTCCAGCGGTCACCTTGGCTAAATTTTCCATTGATACATCTTCTGCAGCTTCTACAAACTTTGCAACAATTTCATTCATAGAGTACTTGGGGTGGGCTCCAACAGCTGCAATTGGGGGTTTTCTATTTTCAATAATGGGATTTTTACCTTTGTTACTAGTCACATTCATAGGAACATTAATCGTAATAGCAATGTTCATAAAAATTGATAATATTCAGAAGAATAATCAACCTTCCTAATTCCTTTGAAACTAATTAATATCTTGTTTCAGGGAATTAGTTAGTCCAATTTATTGATTGACAAATAAATTAACAATTCTTCTCCAGATTAAATTATCCACAGTTCACGATCCATTGGGGTTAAATTTTGAAAACCATTTGACGTTACTACGATATTATCTTCAAGAAAAAAATCACAAGTCCTTTCTCCTTTTGCTATTCCCTCTTGCATATATTTAATTGTGGCCGTAGCATAAATCATTGGCTCTATGGCTAATACATTTCCAGAGTTCAGTAATGTTTCGTTTAATCGACTAATAGATGGAGGTTCATGAATTTCTAACCCTACTCCATGGCCGCAACTAGTATCAAGATTATTTTCCTCATAACCCCGTTCACGGAATAATTCATCAGCTGCTCCTTTCACATTAGAGATAGTCACTCCCGCCTTCACCGTACTTAAGGCCACAATCAGAGCATCAAGTGCTGTTTCATACATGTCTTTTTGTTTTTGATTAGGAGTTCCAATGCAAGCCAGTCGTGTAAAATCACACCAATAACTTTTATAAGCCACACCACCGTCGACGATCACGATATCTCCCTTCCTGAACTTTTTATTTGAAGGGCGTGTATCATACAACAAGTGGCGCTCAGGTCCTGATACGACCACATAATCTATCTTAATTGGTAAATCTCCAGCTCCTTCGTCTAAAGCTGCTTTAGCAATCTCTGTAAATAGCTCTTTTTCAGTCATTCCAATATGAGCTACTTCAAAACCAGCCCTAAGCGCAATCTGACTCATATCACAAGCTTTTTGCAAATATTCGATTTCTGCAGCGGATTTAACAGTTCGTAGCTCCCAATTGAGTGGAGCTGCGTCTATTAATTTAGCTTTTGGTAACCCAAGTCTTATAGCTTCAAAATCATTCCACGAGCAATCAAGTCTGGTTCTATCACCTAACTCACAACCAATGATCCCCTTAGTAAGCTTAAGTTCATTGAAAGTCTGTATAACTAAATCCACAGGATCATTATCATAAAAAAATTGTACATCTTCTACCCAAGTCATATATTCAGCATTTCCTCTCATTTCAAGAGGTAAAATCAAAACAGGATCCTCATCAATAGGTAGTATAAAAAAGTGTAGCATATAGGTTCGTGATTTTGATCCATACGGAATTATTTTTCTGAATCCAGAAAAGTAAGTTAAATTAGTTTCTTCTAAAATAAAAAGAGCGTTTAAATTCTGCTTTTCCATCAAATCCCGGGCTTTTTGATGACGAGATTGGTATTCTCCTCGGGTAAAGTCAGGATCTTTCGAGATTTGAAAGACTTCGTCATTCAGCTTGATCACCTATTTATCCTTATGAGTTTTCAATAATCCAATTAACATGGTTTGACTTTCAACTGCTATATTTGGCTAAAAAGTGTTGATTCCTTTGTGGGGAGACTCAATAATTTTATTTTCTTCTGATCATTGGATCCAAAATATCCCTTAAAGCATCCCCTAGTAGACTCCATCCAAGAACGAATGTAAAAATGAATATCCCTGGGATCATAAAAGTATACCAATATGCAAACGGATCTCCAGGAAGACCTGTTATAAAGTCACGAGAAAATGCTATCATTTGTCCCCAATCTGCATATCCATGTGGAACTCCAAGTCCAAGGAAACTTAATGTGGCTGCTACAAGAACAATGGTTCCACTGTCTAGAGCAGCCATAATTAAAGCAGGGAATATAGTGTTTGGGAGAATATGCCTAGTTATTATCCTAAAGTCTGAACAGCCAATAGCTTTAGCTGCTTCAACGAAATCCTCTTCTCTAATTCGTTTAAACTCGCCACGCATCACTCTAGCATAACCAGGCCAATAAACAATTACTAAAGCTAATATAACACTATCAATACCTGTACCAAAAGCAACGATAAAAGACATAGCGAGAATTAAATAAGGAATAGCATAAAAAACATCAGTTATTCGCATAGTTATTTCATCAGATTTTCCACCATAATAACCAGCTATACTACCTACTATTGTACCTACAATTAAAGAAAACGCAACAGTTGATATTCCAACATAGAATGCGGTTCTAGTGCCCCAAATACACCCATAATATATGTCAAACTGAAAGCCAGTAGTGCCAAAGGGATGTTCTTGATTTGGAGGCTTTGGAAGAGGTGAGTAACCAGCCCTTGGAACAAAAAAGGGATTTTTTCCTGGTTCAGGTGGAGCTAGAACCTCAGCAAAAAGAGCGATAAAAAGGAAAAATAGAATAATTGTTATACCAATAATCGATAGCGGACTCTTTCTTAACATGTTCAAAGTAAAACGTAACTCTTTTATTTCAGGTCTAGAGCTTAAACGTTGAAATCGAGATTTAGTTGTCATGAAATCACCTCACACTAATCATATCGAACTCTGGGATCTATGTAGGCATATAACACATCAACAATTAGATTTGCTATGACAAATATGACAGCTACAAAAAGGCCGAAACCCAGTATTGAAGGTACATCAAGATGAAGCGTAACATCAGCAGCCCAATAACCAAGACCTTGGTAGTAGAAAACCACTTCTGTGGCAACTAATCCAGTTATCATTCCTGCAAACATTAATCCCGAGATGGTGATAACAGGAATAATGGCATTCTTTTTAGTATGTTTATGAATAACTTCTTTCTCACTTAACCCCTTAGCTCTCGCTGTAATAACGTAACTCTTACCTAGAGCCTCAAGCATGCTTGAACGCATTACTAATACTATCAAAGCTGAGCTTACTATTACCAAGTTTACAACAGGTAAAACAAGATGGCGTAACGCATCTACAAACACAAAAAGGTTTCCATTTAGTAAAGCATCAATTGTATTAAGGTGAGTATACCTATGGAAGTTTGAAGATTCTACCACGTATTGAGCGTTTAATCCCAATCTTCCTGGAGGAAACCATCCGAGAAAACCATAGAATATAGCCAATAACAGAATTGCGGACCAAAAAGTAGGGAGAGACCAACCAATAATAGAAAAGAATCTGATAAGATAATCTGTTAAAGAGTTCCGATTCACTGCAGACCTCACACCTAATCGTGTTCCAACAATGAAAATAAAAGGAGCAGAAAAGAGAACAAGCTCTATTGTACCAGGAAGAAACATCAATATTGATTCTGTTACAAGCATACCATATCTTTCACACCACCCCAGATCACCATGAAGAATTTGTGATAACCAGCTAAAGTATTGAACATAAGCAGGATCATTCAAGCCATACTTTTCAATTATCGCTGGTAGATTTCTCCGTGCCTTTGGACTCTTTGCATACAAAAGTGCTCTTTGGTCAGGACCGAAAGACATCGAAATTGAAAAAATTACTAAAGTGACTCCGAATAAAACTGGAATGACAAGCAGAATCCGTCGAATTATATATGATCTCATCCGCAAACAAAAGTTCTCCTATTTAGATTGTTATTTTTCTGATCATATGGAATCGATTAAAAATCTAGTGATAGGTTATTTTATTTTATTATATATCCTTCTGTCTATTCTTCTGTTCTGAATTCTTCATCCTTCTTGTAGTGGGATCCATTTACACACCCAAATTCTAGTTCTCACATTTAGAAGAAATATAAAATAAAAAAAGGGGGAGAAAGAGGATAGAAGCTCCGTTGGACTATTTTAGTTTTCGAGATTTCTTGGCTAAGATGAGAACAACAAACACTGATAATCCAGTTAACAAAGCAAATCCAGGAACCTGGCCTCCATAATCCTTATCGAAGTACCAGAAGAAGTTTACGTCTTGCCAAAGGGGCCTATAGTAATATCCTTCTACATAATCCCGCATCACGTAATTATCAACTACTTGAAAGAGGGGAATACCCAAGGCTTCATCAACATATAGTTCTTGGAGTTCATAGTAAGTATTTCTCCGCACTGTCTTATCAAGAGTTCCTGATCCAGTCGCGATTAAATCTTCAATCTCTGAAGTACTAACAAACATATTCCAAGAATAATAGCCCCAGTCACCCAAATATGCTCCAGCGTAAAAGTTGTCGGGATCCGCGAAGTCTGGCCACCACCAACCGTCAGGTCGTATTGGTACAGGACAGGGATAATCTTCATCGACCATTGCATAATATTTATTAGGTCCAAGACCTATCTTCTCGACCACAAATTTGGAATTGATATCTTCTAAACTTTCTGCAAGCATATCGATTGAGGCAAGGGCAATGTCATCCTCAGTGTCGTATGGAATCTGAAATGTGAATCCATTTTCCCACACTTCACCATCCCAAGCCTGTTGAAAGTGTTGTGTTGCTTTTGTTTTATCATATGAAAATCCCTCTTGGTCTGGATTGAAGTAAGGAATATTATTAGGTATACCAGCAACTAGCTGTATTGCTTGCCCAAGCATTGTATCGTTGATAAGAGTCTCATAGGGGAAGGCATAAGCGAATCCTAACCTTACATCTGTGTCATTGAAAAAGTCGATTGGTATTCCATCACCATCAAGCAAACCACTTCCAGTATATTCGCTATCTGGAGCGATATTAAAATTAAAAATCATACAGACTGTTGTTGTGGCATTTAATCCCTCGATGATAGTAACACCTTCTTCACCTCTAAGTTGTTCTACATGTGCTGGATCTTCTGGACCTAGGATATCAATATCACCTTGGAGGAAAGAAAGTTTCCTTGTACTCCATTCGTCAATAAACTTCCAGTGTATTCTCTTAAGTTTTGGTGCTGTACCCCAATAATCTTCGTTTTCAACAACTATTACTTCTCCACCAGGACCAGGTGTTAATTTATCAAGCTTATATGGGCCTGTTCCCATCATTGTGTCCACTAACGGGGCTTCTTCAGGATTATTGTAGTCTTTCCAAGTATTCCAATCTCCATCCCAACAACCCTTGGTTATGGCCCACTCTTTGTCAATAATAAGGCCTGTACTTAATGATAGTACTTGTAAGAATGATGGAAACGGTTTTGCGAGATTAAAGATAACATCATTACCATCAACTTCAACAATATCCTGTAAATCTGTTGCATTATAATAAATTTCTCCTGTTTCCCAATCTCTACTACCATAGTCATCTAAAAAGGGTTGGTAAAGCATCCATATTGGTCCCTGATCGGGATCTGCAACCAACATTCTCTCAAAGGAATATTCCACATCTTCAGGGGTCAAATCATTACCATTCGAGAATTTGACGTCTTCGCGGATGGTAAATGTATAAGTCAAACCATCAGCACTAATTCCCCCATTAGCTGTTGTTGGAACCGTAGTGGCAAGGACAGGAATAAATTCATCCACTTTTTCTTTATCAAAGGATACTAGTGTCTCATAGACATGCATCATTTGAATTATACCACCATTATAAGCGAAAGCAGGATCTAATTGATCTGCATACCCATAATTTGTGGTAACTAGCGTATCTTCGTCTGTTCTTCCAACTGCTATTGATACAAGATTTGTTATCATCAGAATGAGGAAGAAAAAGACGATTATCTTAATTCTACTCAATTGTTTCATTTTTCAGTACTCCTTTTTTCCTTAAAAGAAGCGATTTATAGACGAAGTCGATACTTAAAAATGTTTAGGGTGATTAAGAGACTGTTCTAATCCCGATAAGGATTTAGATTAAGAACAGCTTATTATAAATAATTTAAAGAAATAAAGAGTAACACTAAGTTTGAACTGCATCTTTGAGAAAGATTCTTTTTCAAAAAACGGATGACTATTGAATGAGATCTTATGTTCACTATTGAGGCATAACGAATGCAAAACCAAAATATTCTGGAAATCCAAGATCTTGTACTAAGATTTTACACATATGAGGGTGTTGTAAAAGCTCTGGAGAAAGTTAATTTATCTATGAAAGTAGGAGAAACTTTAGGGATTGTAGGGGAAACAGGATGTGGAAAATCTATGACTGGGTTCTCAACACTCGTCTTAACACCTTCTCCTGGAAAAATAATCAGTGGGAGAATATTATTTAAGAATGAACGTGGAACTCAAGACATATTGAGTCATAATGAGGCTACTCTAAGAACCATTAGGGGGAAGGATATCTCAATGATATTTCAGGAACCACGTTCAGCCCTAAATCCCCTTTTCACTGTTGAAGAACAAATTGCAGAAGTGATAATCCACCATCGAAAAGCTGAATTCATTAGAAATACTTTGGAAACCATAGAAAAAGATATAGAAAAACTATCGTCAGAGGCAAAAATCATTCGTTTACAACAAAGGTTTAAGATGGCCATTTATAGATTTCAGAGGATGACATACAGAATTATGCTTAAAAATCACAATTCTGTACGATTAAGAATCCTTTCTAAAATACCCCTTATTTGGAGATTTCATAATAAATTGAGGCTGGAGATTAGAAAAGAGATTATTTCAATCCTTAAAGAAATGAAAATACCAGACCCAGAGCGGATTATTAAGATGTACCCCCATGAACTCAGTGGAGGGATGCAACAAAGGGTTGTAATTGCAATGGGTCTCGTGTGTAACCCAAAGATAATGATCTGTGATGAACCAACAACCAATTTGGATGTAACCATCGAAGCTCAGATACTTCAGCTTATCAGAGAACTAAAAAGGAAATTTAATTCTTCTATCATCTATATAACCCATGATATGGGTGTAGTGGCTGAAATGTGTGATCGAGTCTGTGTTATGTATGCTGGAAACGTTGTAGAAATCACAGATGTCTTCGAACTTTTTAAAAATCCGCTCCACCCATATACAAAAGCATTACTCGAATCAATTCCGAAACCTGGAGAGGATTTCAAATCTATCAAAGGAATAGTACCAAACCTGATCACACCTCCATCGGGTTGTCGATTTCATCCGAGATGTTCCAATGCAAGTCCAAAGTGTTCTGAAGAGATTCCTACTACTGTGGTCTTTAAGGAACATGTAGTTTCATGTCATCTTTATTCCAATCAGAAGGAGAATTTGAATTGAAAATCCTACTTCAAACCGAGAACCTAAAAAAATACTTCCATGTGACTGGAGGTGTTTTTAGGAAGAAAATGGGAGATGTTAAAGCTGTCGATGGAGTAAGTCTAAGTATAAGAAAGGGTGAGTGCTTTGGATTAGTCGGTGAATCGGGTTGTGGTAAGACCACATTTGGAAAAACTGTTTTAAGACTTTATGAGCCAACATCAGGACATATATATTTTGATCTACCAGAAACTGACCCGATTTCTGAAGTTAATAACTCCCAGCTTCAAAAGATCAGGTCCCAACACGATCTTTCAACATATAAGGGAAAAAAGTTGAAATATTTACGAAGAAGAATGCAGATAGTGTACCAAGACCCTTCATCTTCACTCAATCCAAGAATGCTTATTAAGAACGTAGTTGGGGAACCCCTTAAGGTTCAGGGATTAGCTAAAGGAGCTGAGCTTCGAGTAAGAACTTTGTCAATACTTCAAAAAGTAGGCCTTGGGGAGGTTCATCTTTATCGCTATCCTCATGAATTCAGTGGGGGACAAAGGCAAAGAATAGCGATAGCACGAGCTTTGGTAACAAAACCTGATTTTGTACTGCTAGATGAACCAACTTCTTCTGTCGATGTATCAGTAAGGGCTCAACTTCTTGATCTTTTCGTGGAACTCCAGAAAGACATGGATTTAACTTATTTGTTCATTAGTCATGATCTTCGTGTTGTTGAATGCATAAGCACTAGAGTAGGTGTCATGTATCTTGGAAAGGTTGTTGAACTAGCGCCTACTGAACATCTCTATAAGAAACCTCTCCATCCATACTCTGAAGCTCTTTTCTCTTCGATTCCCATTCCAGACCCAACTCAAAAGAAAGAGCGTTTTATTTTAAAAGGGGAGGTTCCCAGTCCAGTTAACATCCCAAGTGGTTGCCGATTCCATACAAGATGTGCAAAAGCAGTCGATTCTTGTCCGAAAAAAGAACCAGAGCTTCTTGAAGTAGGGAATGGACATTTTGTTGCATGTCACCTTTATTTAAACAGTAACTAAATAAAAATGTAATAGAATTTTCCGGTATTTTCACAGCTCTGGAAAACTACCTTTTTTTCACACAGATAAGATTATGTAATTTTAATAGCAGGATTTTGAGACGTATCACCATTTATTACCTGTAAAATAGATTAAAATGTTGATTAGAAATTAACTACATTATGATAAGAATCGAAACATTTTTTTATCAAAGAATGATAAAAATTGAACCAGTATTGGAAGTTCTATTGATATAAGATAGCTTGAGGATTGGAATTGGTATGTTACTTCGCGAGTTACTCACTGATAATATAGAAGAATTCCCTGTTAGTAAAACATTAAAAGTAGTTGCTGGAAAACGTCTAGCAAAGACCGCAGCTTGGCTTAAAGCTATTGTTCTGGTAGATACTGGAGGAGGAAAACATCAAATCAGGCTGTACGGTTGGCAAAAGAATAAAGCAGGAGAATGGAAAGTTAGACAAAAATTCAACATTTCCCAAGGTTATGCGGAAAAACTCTCTCAAATTTGTCACGCTTTCAGCGAATTCAAAGTATGAAATTTTGTTTAATCAGAAAATGTTTCTACCAAACATCAAAAGTATGGATGGTTAGTGTTAATGAAAGATTTGTTACAAATTTTGGCTACATTTGGATATAATAAGGAAGAAACGGAACAAAATGAGATGGTTCTTGATCTCATGGATGAACTATGCAAGAAAGAAATCGAACCCTATGCCCAAGAAATGGATAAGGAGGGCTGTAAGTTTGATGTTCAAACAGGAAAGATTACTTATCCTGAACAGACATACAAAATTGTCAAAAAACTTGCAGAAAATGATTTGATGGGCTTAGCTATCCCAGAAAAGTACGAAGGAGTAGGATTATCGTTTACACTTACCAACGCCTGCTATGAACGTATATCTCGTGCTGATGCAGGAACATCATTACTCTTCGGTTTACAAAACTCCTCCTACGACGTCATTCAGACCTTTGGTATGGAAGAGGCTAAAGAATATTATTTACCTAAGCTAGCAAGTGGAGAACTGATTGGTGGACTTCTTTTCACAGAACCAGGGGCAGGATCAGATTTAGGATCGTTAAAAACAAATATGGTTGACGAAGGCGACCATTATGTTGTTAATGGTACGAAGAACTTTATATCAAATGCTGGAATAGCAAATACATATCTTTTTTTAGGTTCCACATCTCCAGAAAAAGGTTCCAGAGGATTGACTGCATGTATCATTGAAACAGGAAATAACCCTGGGTTCAAGATAGCAAGAATAGAAGAAAAACTAGGCCTTCATAGTAACGCTACTGCTGAAGTCTTACTCGATGGAGCCATAATCCCTAAAAGAAATGTGTTAGGCCAAATTGATCGCGGTTTCAGTGTGGTTCTATATGAGTTAGCAGCCGCACGAATCGGTATTGGAGCCCAAGCAGTTGGTATTGCTGATGCTGCTTATAGAAAAGCAGCAACGTACGTGAAGACCAGAAAGCAATTTGGACAGCCTATCGAGAGCTTTCAAGCGACTCAATGGAAACTTGCTGACTTGTACACTAAAATCCACACTGCACGACTGGCATACCTCTCTGCAGCCCGAATGAAAGATTTGAAACAGGATTTTTCAGAGTATGCGTCAATTGCTAAACTTTACGGATCAGAAATTGCACAAGAAGTCACTAATGAAGCAATTCAAATGCATGGTGGTTATGGATATATCAAGGAATATGATGTCGAACGCTATTATCGCGATGTTCGAATTACGCCGATTTACGAGGGGACGAATGAAGTTCAACGAATTGTAATTTCCAGAGCAGAAATGGCTAAAAATTATGCTCCAGAATCATAGTTATTTCTTTCCTACAATATATGATGAGATCTCAGTCAAATTTGTACTTTCAACGTTTTCTTCTAGAGTTTATCATTACAATCCAGCCTACTTGGAGAAAAGCGCCAGTCACCAGAGCACTCCAACCAGAAGAAACCAGAGCTTCAATTTCTAGTATTCCTCCAAGAAGAACGAGGCTGATACCACCAATAACTGCGAATATTGGGGGATTTCGTGCAATTAAATCAAAAATGACCTCTAAATCTGTCTCTGACACGGTAATACCACACAATTAAATTAATCCTTTTATTTCTTCAAACGATCAGGAATAGCGTTCCAGATTTCTTTATTTCCTTTTATTATAAATTCAATTCCATCCGAAAATGTATATGCTGGTTTATTGCTTTCTAATTTTAATCGATTGAGAATCTTTCGAGCTTCGGGTCTTAATAAGATTGTTTTAGGTTTTTCTAAGAAAATGCTTTGTTCTTCATCATTACCGGGTGTTTTTACTTTGATCCTATGTCGTTCCTCATCGAAGTTTTCTAATGCCTTTTCCATACTTTTCGACCGGTTATTAATTTTCTTGTTTAATAAAACAATTACATCACTGTAAGATTTTGCATCAAGCTCAAATTTTGCCCATCGTAAAAGTTCCCACGCCTTACTAGAAATTTTGGTATTTTGGGCACTTTCTGACAATAAGTCAACCTCATCTTCTTTCATAATCTCTTTGATGGAAAATATTACTTTCACCCTTATATATTTTTCGGGTGTTACGTATATTCCGTAAGTTTTATAAATACGTAAGGTACGTATCTTACATGAGTTTCATATACAAAATAAAACTCATACAAAAGAATAAGGTGATAAAAAAATGTCAGATTTTGAAGATTTGGACTTTGATTTAGAAGAAAAAACCAGAATTAAATCCAAAACTCCCGCCCAATCGAAAACTCCAGTATCAGGAGTATCTGCAGGTCCTAAGAAGAATATTTTCTTCAAATCCACCGTTGGGCCTGAACGTACTGAAAAAATTTCTGTAGGAGAAAACACTCCTGTTAGAGACGTCAGAGACACCTTGGCTAACATCTTTGGGTTAAATCCAGATGATTTTCATCTAAGCCACGCCGGTCGGACTCTAGATGAGTCAGCACCTTTAGGTGATTATGGTGTCGATAACGGCGATGAAATTCTTTTGATCCCTCACAGTACGGCTGGATGAGTTTTTTCCATATTATTCAACTTTTTAGAATAAAAAGAAAGAACTCCCCTTCTTTTTATCTTCTCAGGATGGCTTTTTATTGAAAGAGGTTCGAGCTAGTATTATTGAAACAATTGTTTTTGCCATGGTTGAGCGAGAGAAAGCAAAAAGGGCTCTTAGCGAACATAAAGACTGCAAAAGCGATTTAAATTTGTTACTAGCGTCAATTGAGTATTATATTCAAGCTAATCTTTGGCTTCTTCAATCAGGAAAAGAGTCTATCTTAGGGGAGATTTTGATTTGAATCAATTTCCATCATCAAATCACATCAATTTTGTACCTATGAGATAAAAGGGAATAATTAAATTGACGTATTCAGAAGATTATTTGCAAACAAAAGAAGATTCAAAAAACAATGTTTTTCATATTGAAGATGAATTGATAATTTGGATGCTTTTAATCAGAATGGAGAATTGCTTAATGTCTGAAAATGAAGATTTTGATGACCTGGAAATTGAAGAAGAAAAGAAGAACTCAGAAACTCCTGTAGTGACGACAAAAGTGCCTACAAGTAAAATCCCAAAAGATTCTCGCGTTAGTTTATTCTTTCGATCCACAATTGGGCCTGGAGAGAAACTTGAAAAACTCACAATCGATCCTGAGATGGGGGTCTCAGATTTAAAAGAAACGCTTGGAGGAATCTTCGGTCTTGATCCACAAGACTTCCATATATCCATAAGTGGAAGAACCTTAGATGCAGATGATGTTCTCTCGAATTATGATATTGAAGATGGACTTGAATGTTTGATTATCCCAGTTTCAACAGCTGGATCAATAAATTAGTAGTTGAAAAAATATGAATAAAATATCAAGTTTCACCAGTAACCTGTTCACTGAAGAAGAAAAGCGTCGCTTTGATCGCCAACTCCGTTTACCTGGATGGAAACAAGAGATCCTTAAAAAAAGTACCGTTCTTATTGTTGGCGTTGGTGGCCTCGGTGTGGAAGTTGCAAAAAACCTCGCAATGGTCGGAGTCGGCCGATTAATCCTGGTGGATCTTGATACAATTGAATATTCTAATTTGAATCGCCAGGTACTGTTCATCGGAGCCACAGAGGGAACATCTAAGGCACAATATGCGGCTAAACGTTTACAAGAATTGAATCCTTTCATTGAAGTAGAGGCTCATAATTGCGCGCTTCAAGATCTACCTCCCCATCTATATAATGAAGCTGATCTTTACATCGCTGGCTTAGATTCAATAGAAGCAAGGTCAGAATTAAACAGGCGAGCTATTCATAATCGAAAGCCATTGATCGATGCTGGTACAGCAGCATTCAATGGACACGTTTATTGTGTCTGGCCATTCAGTAATGCTTGTTTAGAGTGTGATCCATTAACAGAACGAGAACAAGATCAGCTAGGGGCTTGCACTTTAGTAGGTAATCCCCGTAGACCAGCTCATTGTATACTCAAAGGCCAATTGAAATTTGAACAGGATTACAATCGGCCGGTGAACATTCTCAAACAAGATGAAGTTGACACCATTAGAGAATATGCGAATCATCTACTTAAACAATATTTTCCCGGCTCACAACCGTTTACGACTGATCAGATCATCCAAATAATAGATAATCACGAGCCAACAGTTATCACCATCAATTGTGTAATGGCATCTCTACAATCACAAGAAGCAGTTAAAATTCTTCATCATCTCCACACACCTCCAGAAAAAAGAAAACTTGGAACACTTCAATTAAATTATGTGATATACAATGGTTTGACTGGGAAGTTCTATGAAATTGAAAAACCTAAGAACCCAGATTGTACAATGTGTGGTAATAACCATTCCCCCCTCTATCGGATAAAAGTGAATTCTAAGGCAAATATTCAAAAGATCATCAATAAATTAGCGGAAGAAAAAAAGCTCACCATTGATCCAGAATTTCCTCCAATTGTTTTTCGTATAGATAATTCAGATATTAATGAAATTGATACAAATCAGAGCATATTTGAAGCTGGAATCCGAGATTATGAGACTATATTGGTCACGGGGTTTGATGATGGCACTCAATCCTATATTAAATTGAAAATTGAGTAATAAAAAGGTGTGAGAAATGTCTATCAGACTTAAACGAATCGCTGATGATTATAAACAACTAAAAAAATTATACAAACAAAAAACCATTAAGCAGCTAAAGGCCTTTCCAGGCGGAAAAAAAAGCGTAGAACACTTAGCAATTCTTCTTGAGGGACCGAAAGGAACCCCTTATGAAAAGGGCAAATTCAAACTAGAAATTAAGTTTGGATCAAACTACCCATATTCCCCCCCTTTTGTCCGATTACATACTCCAATTTGGCATCCAAATTTCTGGCCAAAACCTGACGAATATCAAGGAAAACGGAATATATGCCTAGCTCTTGTTGACCCCGACCTTGTGGGAAGACCAGACGGTTGGTCTCCTTCAAAAAACATTAGTACAATAATTTATTCGATTTTAGCAATGTTCAACATTGACACAGCGTATACTAATCCTCATGATGTTTTCAATAAGAAAGCAGCTCAAGAATATCTTAGTGATCGCAAGAATTTCTTGAAAAAAGCCCATAAAATTACTAAGAAATATGCTTCTGAAAAATGGTAAAAATCTAAACATAGAGCGTTGCTAGAAAAATGCCTAATAATAATAAAATTCCCAAAAATGTTTTCGAATTACTACTACGGGATCTTTCATTAACATTTGACCCTCAAACTTTATCATTTACGTTAAAATTTCCTTTCATTACTCTCCCGCCTGATAATTATACTTGGAATCCATTAAGTAAGCAAATACAGTTTAAACCTTCCCAATTAAAAACAAAAACAGAGAAGCTTTTTACCAACGGATCAGAGAATCTCAATAAGGATGAAAATCATAATATGAATCAAAATCGAGAAGAAAACACAGAATCTGTTGACTTAAATCTTGATGACCTAGATCCCGACTCGAAGCCTTCTCGTGTTAAAATTCATCTTAAAGCTTACATAAAGCTTGCTTTACATGCTTTAAAGTACGCAAATCCGAATACACCCCAAAGTAAATGGATTGAGGTAATCGGGCTTTTAACGGGACAAATTGAACAAAAAGATACTCCATTAGCATGTTTAAATGTCGAGGATGCCTATCCAATTGGTCATGGCACTGAGGTAAATGCACAAATCCAAGATCCTCAATCCATGGTCAGAGTGTATAATGAAATAAAAATGAAAACCCATGATCAGCTTATTCTTGGTTGGTATCATAGTCACCCATCATATGGAGTATTCATGAGTCAAACCGATTTTGAGACTCAAGTTCGCTACCAAAAACTTGGAAGGACGAAAGACTCCCAGTTAACAGCACCTATTGCTTTAGTTATTGATCCAACAAAAATATCTAAACGTTCATATGGCTTTAAAATATTCCGTTTAAAAGAGGATTTGCAAACCTGGGAAGAACCACCCTACCAAGTCCTTAATTGCCCTCTAGAGAGCCTTCCTGAGATGATGAATACCCTTCTTCCACTAGCAGAGAAAAATGGTAGTATGTTTTTAGAATATGATCATGAGAATTAACTCGAGGTCGAAAAGTATTTGGTCGGGCGTAATGTATATCTTTCTATCTGTGTCGTCGGGTTTGTTTTTACGCTATTAACATTACTCACTGATCAACCAATAGAAACTGCTCTTACAATTGCTTATATTACTTTAACTGCAATTTTGATTTTAAAATTTCTTGAGGAATGGCGATATTTCCAGCATTATAATGCTCCAATTGCCTCGGGAATCTTTATTGGAATCCCGTCGTTAATCGCATATGGGGGAACATTGATAGCTCATACAGCGTCTTTAGGAGAAAATGATTTTCTACGATCATCTTTCTTCGAAATCTCTCTCGACATTGAGTTTATTAATGGTGGAAATTATTTTGTTTTTCTAAACATATTTAGTATTATTTTTGTGTTACCATTCTTTATATTTCTCCTATTTCTCCTCCAAAAGTATTATTCAAACAGGTATCCATCAATTTTTATCTTTAGAAGGAAGGTTCCCAACAAAATTGTCATTCTGTATAATCTCTGTATAATTTTAAGTTTAGCTTTTTTTTGGATCCAAACTAGGATTATTGAATTTAGTGGATTATGTTTTGTTAGTGTTAGTATTATTTTTCTGATCCAATATTATATACTTAAGGTTGTTCTTGTTCCAATCCGTCGTGTGACTGTTAATCGTTTACCTCAACAAACATTAGGGAGATCTTTTATTGTTAATAGAACATCCTCAGTTAGTCCTCGCAATGCAAATAGCCAACCAAGAACGAATCAAGCAAGCCTATTACAACCAAGATCAGTACCCCAAATGTCTAGAACACCACGATCCGAAAGTATCAACTCTGTTACAGTAGCTCCAGGAATACAAACAGGGAGAACAGTTACTCGTATCGACAGACTAAATCCAGCTATCATTACTAAGCTTATTCCCTCTGGCCAACATTTATCTCATGATGACTTTCGATGTATTTTTTGTTATGGATTTCCCACTGAACCAGATAAGAAAGTAGTCATCTGTCCTCATTGTGGTCATCCAGCTCATTCGCTTGAGTTAGAAAAATGGCTTAGTGTTGCAGATATTTGTTCCCGATGTAATAAACCTATCTCAACAAAAAAGATGTATCGTCTTTCTGGGAAGAATTACGAGAAATTAATTAAAATGTTTCAGGAAAATCTTCTAAATAACCGATGGGGCTAAAAAGATGGCTTCACGTCATTCCATGGCATTTTTTGTCTTCCTTATGGGAATATCAGCTAGTATTTTTTTCTTCATACGTGATGAAGACAGTAATGCTATGAATATTCTCTACCTGACTCTATATGCAACCATAACTATATTTTATTTTCTAAGAATTCTATATTATATTGATGTAAAAGCAACCTTGAATGAGATTTACTTTTTTTCATTAGCGAATATCATTCCCTTATTGGTTATACTTACAAGTTCGTTCTTCCCTCTTAATGAAGAACCATTGTTAACTTTTAACGTTGAAATTCTACCTGTAAATGAATTCACTCAACTTCAAATTACTGTATCCTCAATATTAGCATTTCCGTATTTAGCAGTATCATCCGCCCTGTTATTACGTAGTTTCACTCGATATCAATTCATTAGAATTACTTCGCAATCTGAGAAAGGGCCCTCAGCAGAATGGACTGCTCTAATAACTTTTTTTGTATTTGGTGCACTTTTCTTAACTGCAGGGCTAATAACTACTGATTTAATAGGGATCCTATATGGTTTATTTTTCCTCTTTTCTGGAATTGGATTTTTATTTGGAAAATAGGATATTTTGTAATATATTTCGTTAGCATTATAAATTTAAGAGAGAATATTTGATTAGATTAAAAGGAAAATAGAATTTTCCTTTAACAGATTAGGAAATTGGATTAATTGGTAAGATGGAAAATCCGTGAGAAAAAGCCTAGTAAGGAAATTAAACAGAAGATCCCCACGAATTCTAAAAGTTCAATAATTAAATCTAAATTTCCAAACGGGGCAGAAGAAGTATTTGAACTTCCTCCACCAAAACAAAAGTTGAAAGTAAACATACCAAAGTCATCAAACTCACTACCTTCCAGACATGGAACAATTGAACCATCAAAAGATGATACTCCTTATTATAATGTTCCACCTCCATTATCAGATCAAATTAAGGGCGAAACTTCTCTCAAACCAGTTAAATCTCCAATAAAAGAGAAGGATCAAAACACAGTTAATTCTAAAACTCCTCCAAAGTCTTCTTCACAACAAGAAAGATCTCATGCTCCACCAACTAGTCTTGGGGCGCTTTCGAAAAGAAATCGAAAAAAATTGGTTTCAAATCAACCTGCTCCAATTCCTAAGCATCCGAATAAGGAAATTAAAATACCTCATTCCTTAGGAAGCTCTTCAAAAAAGAAATCTAATTTCGTTAACAAACCTGTTCCCAGAGTTAGTGATAAAAAACCTTCAGCAGCAATAATAAATATGACTATTCCCACATCAAGAGGAGCAGAAAAGAAAAAGGAATCTAAGGGAATAAACAGACTTATTCCTAAAAAAATTAAAATAAAAACACCATCAAGGCAAAAACCACCACCAACATATGAAGAAAAAATCCCTAAATTTAGGATAAAAGCAAAAAAACCACGTAACTCTTAATTCATTACATCCTCTTTTCAAATCAAATGAACGAGATGATTAACTTATCTGTTATTAATTATCTCTAGAAGATTTTTCTCGTAGATTTGAAGGTCTGAATCACTAAATAAGACAAAGTGAACTTCTATTATAGAAGTCGACACTAGATTTTCAATAACGGTTAAAAGTGCTATTTTTGATGCCCTATCAATCGGAAACCTATACACTCCAGTTGAAATAGACGGAAATGCAATTGTTTTAGCATCATATTCTATGGCGAGATGGAGAGAATTACGATAACAACTTGCTAGAAGATCATCCTCGTTTTGTCTCCCACCTTTCCAAATCGGACCAGGTGTATGGATTACAAATTTAGCATTTAACTGTCCCGCTGTAGTTATTCGAGCTTCCCCCGTTTCACATCCCTCAGGATACTTCTCGACACATTCCTGCAGGATCTCAGAACCCCCAGCACGATGAATAGCTCCATCAACACCCCCACCTCCTCTGAGTGAAGTGTTTGCCGCATTTACAATGATGTCAGTGTTTTCTTGAGTAATATCCCCTAGAACCAAACGTATAATGGTTGATCCAATCTTTACTTCCATAAAAATCCCCTTTATCTCAATTCAAATAGCGTAAGACTTTAATTGTCTATTCTTTTAGCTTTGCTCGTCTTGTAGTTTTATCTAATGTAATGATGCCCATATCTTGGAAGTGTTGAAGAATTTGTTGAACAGTGTAAGTTGCAATCCCCGTCATTGTTGCTAGATCATCCACTGAGGCTTGTTCCACACCCATCAGATGACTTAAGACTCTCCCCGACTCACTTTCGCTCAAAAAAGTTTTTATTGCCTTTGTTGTACCCAGAGAACGTCTGGTATCATCCGACATGGTTGTCATTTGGCTTTTAGCTCTCTCAAGTTCATAGGTCTTCAATTCATTTTCTTCACTCAAACGCTTGAGTTCGAGTTTCAGCTCTTCAGCTTTAATTTTTCTTTCTCGTAATTCATCAATAAATCCATTTTTAGCTTTTAGTTCAGATTCTAGCTGTTCGAGCTGTGAAGTGGTTTTTTCTACTTCTTTTTCTTTTTTCTGTACTTCGTCTTGTAAAGAACCAATCCGCTGCTGAGCTAATGCTTCCTTTTCAATTGCTAGTTTTTCTTTTTCCTTCAACTGATTAACTAATTCTTCATATTTTTGACTCATAAGCCGCTCTTTTTCAACCGCGATATTTCTACCTTGACGAAGTTCTTCTAAGACATTTACGTAATTTTGTCGAAACTCTTCAATCTGCTCATTAATAGCAAATGACCAATTACTCGAGTTCTGATCAAGTTGTTCAAGTCTTGTACTTAAGTCGAGAACTTGATTGTTAAGTTCTAATCCTAAGGTCTCCAATGAACTTCTAACTTCCTCAAGTGATGTTTTAAACTCTTTAGTTGCCTGAGTTCGAATTTCAACACTCCTATTCTCGAATGTCTGAGATAGTTCACTTTGCCGAACTGCAGATCCCTCTAAATGTTTCTCAATTGCTGCAATTCTTTCCGCTAATTCTTGGGTCATATTATTTATTCGTGTTTCGATTTTATCTGTCTTCTCAGAAAATTTCTGTTCTAATAACTCGATCTCAGAGGGCTTTTTCTTTCTAAACATTTAAAAGACTCCATTTCATGTCAGATGATAACCTAGTATAAACCTTTCATTTGATATCCACTGTATTCATTTATTTTAACAAAATTTGGATATGTTGTAGATCTTCCACAATGCAGAGAATAAAATGTTTTCTATTTGATGAAGAGAAAGAGGATGATTTATATCATCCTGAAAATTAATAAGATACTATTATCACTGAAAATACTTTTAATTCTGAAGCTAATACTTCCAAAATCTCTTTAAAGTTTATTATGAGTAAAATTCTTGCATTAAACGGTATCTAGTTCAATTTACTACACTAAAAAGTGAAAAACGATATAAAATAATATGGAATATTTCTTATAATATGATTACTGAGCTAGTAGACAATCTCAACTCAAGTTTTTTTTTATTAATTGAATAGAAATAATGAAAGGTGAAATATTTTAAATGATAAAAAGAAATTTCATTATATTGATAGCAATCTTTTTGGTTGGTGCTTTTTCTCTCGGAATGTCACCTACAAATTTGACAAATATATCTTCGAACTTTGCAAATAAAGATCAAAGAATACAGACATCTTCTCCAACTGTTGCTACTAAGATAATGCAAGATGATCCCCGAGGACATCTAACAGGAAGAATTTTCTATAATGGGCTTAATGATATTGAGCCTGACGGTGATTTTGACATATTAATGATCAATGTTGAGGTAGAAATTACATCGACATACGTAACGGATTATATTGTTATGGCAGCACTCTATGATCAAACTTTTCAACGCAGATTCACCGATCCATATACTAATGACCGATACTATGATGGAGGTTATTTTTTCTGGGGAAAAAGCAATTTTCAGACATTATCAAATGGTATTCACAATATTACAGTTCATTTCAACTGCACACAACTAAGAGCATTGAAACTAGCTGGCCCATATCGGATTTCTCACGTTCAATTAGCGAATGGAAGCACTCAATATAACTATGAAATCTTTGATGAAAATTGGTCCTACAATCCCGATGAGAACCCTCTATTATTAATTCCTCAAATATTTGACATTTATACTTTTGATGAACCAATGGAGATTGGATCGTTCATAATGCATGATGCAACTCTCACATCGGACTATTTAGAAGTAAATATTACATTTCAAAGTTTCTTTCATTGGATGAATAATGATGAACCGTACTATATCCGATTAGTATTACGAAATAGTACTGGAGAGACAATAGGACATTGGGAACAAACATTCTGGTTACAATCAAATAGTCTAAATGAAATAAAGCTGACAATCTCAAGAGGGATACTTAGAGCTTTCGATTTTTATGGTGACACAAATCCAACAATATACTTTGAAGAAGTAGCAATTGTTGAACTATATCATCATGAACCTTTTAGCCCTTGTAATATGTCATATGCAGTCGCTCCTTACTCGACTGCAATAGATATTAGCTCTATTTCCCCAATACAAGTTCTAGGGCCTGGTGATGAATATAATTTTGGGACTCTCGCAGTTAATGATTCTGAATTGTTTGGTATAGTTCCACAATACTTTAATGATGTTCTTCACTTACAGGTAGAGCGAACTGAACCGGTAGATGTGGGATTACCCGATTTCGATATATGGTATCTAGATGGTTTTGGACGCCTTCGCAGCATTTGGGATCGAGATATTATTCGATGGGAGGAATGGATGGGGAATATCAATACGGATCATTACTTGATACAGATTGGTAAATACACAAGTCCATGGCTCTTTCAAGTACTCCATGCAGATTACGATCAGCCCCCAACTGCCACTCAGGATCTTACTGTGAGAGTAGATATAACAGAAGATACATCCCCACCTAGTGTAAGCATTACCACACCTACAAATGGAGCACATTTTGGGCAATACTATGGAATCTCTATCACTGGAACAAGCATTGATGAATCTGCTATATTATACTATCAGATTCTTTCTGGTCAAGAGGTTTTATTTACTTACAATCCTTATGAATGGAATTGGGGTGAACCAGCCTCTGGGCCTGATTTTAGGTTTACTTGGTTCCCTTCACATGATCTCATAGGAAATATTGAAATAACCATAAGAGCGTATGATATGACCTATAAGACCTCGGAAACCACCATTTCAATCACTATCGACCCTGGTACGATTCCCTCACCAGAAAGTACCATCACCAAAGGATTAGCTTGGTTACGAACTCAACAAAATCCCGATGGATCATGGGATTATCAACCTGGGCAAGAATATGGTAGACCAGGAATGGCAGCTCTTGCTGCTCTCTGCTTCATCCAAGCAGGTTTGGCTTATGATCAGGTTGTTGAAGATGCAATTGGATACCTGCAAAATACTTTTAGCTTTGATCAAGATGATGGTAGGTCAATCTATCATAGTACTTATGAGACTGCTATGGCAACTACTACTTTACTCGCTTACAATGCGACCCTCCCTGGGTACGATTCTGCTCTAGATTCACTTATTGATGATGCTATTGCATGGTTGGTCTATACACAAAATGACGAAACGTGGAGCGTAGATCTAAGTGATCCCTGGTACGGTGGTTGGCGATATGGAGACGATCACCAATCGTCTGATCTTTCTGTAAGTCAGTGGGCAATCCTCACACTATCAACCTATGAAAACTTCAATCCTGGGGGATTGGATCCATTTGATCCTAATCTTTGGGATAAAGTCGATATTTTTGTTAGGCGCTGTAGAGGAGGATATGACGAGGAAGGAATTTGGAGATACGATGGTGGCTTTACCTACACTCCGAGTACTGAAGATTGGCGTGATTGGGGCAGTAGTAGCTATGGATCAATGACAGCGGCAGGAATCTGGGGATTATATCTCAGTGGATCTGAACCAAACGATCCTGACATATTATCCGCCCTCGATTGGATTAACAATTCTGGACAGATTGTTGGTGGAAATCCACATTCAGGTCGTTCATTTGAATACTATTGGTATCTTTCAGCAAGCAAAGCGTTCCTTATGGCAGGACGTGATAGTGATCAGTGGTGGTATGACAGTATAACAGAGTATCTCAATACTCACATGATATATGTGACTTCCACCAGAGCCTATTGGGAAAATACCATGGGAGGAGAACCTCCAGTGTTTGCGACAGTACAAGCTATTCTTGCACAGCAGGTTTATTATGGACACATTCCAATGGACTCGCTTGAAGTTACCTTGGAATCAGTGGATGGTTCTGCAATCTACCTATGGAATTCAACTATGAGTGTTGGTTACAACTATACAACAGGCTTTGAAGAGGCATATCCTGGAACTACCTATTCAGGACTCATACCGGATTCACAAAATCTAACAATTCACTCACCTATTAAAGGAGAATATTTCATTGATGTCTTCCCCGTTGCAGGAGATGCTGGAATCTCAAAACCACAAGTTATGGTCTTACGTGTAAGAGCTCTTACAGAATCAGGCCATATTATTAGCTACAAAACTCATATCATTGATTACAGTTATCCAAATAATTACCCTCAAGTTCTAAGGTACAAAATGGTGTTAACGACAATATCTGGGATAGATATTCACTTCTCATTCGAGGGATATGAAACATTCACACATGCAGTCGAATTTGACGATATAAACGCCCCAACATACGTCGATTTAAACGAAGAATTTGATATTATCGTCAGGTTAACCAACATAGGCATTGGAACTGTTCCCTCTGGAAGAATTTTCGCATGGACTGAGGCATTTGTTGAACAATCCCAATCATTCACAAATTGGGCAGAAGTTGATCAAAAGACGTTCACTTTCCACTACAATCCGTCGGGCCTCACAGCGGGAGTTCGCACATTTGTCATTGGATTAATAGGTGATGAAACAACACCATTGATCATTAGAGTGAAAGTTCAGATAGGGAATAGAGCTCCAGAAGGAACACTTGAAAATATAGATAATGTTATCAGTGGTACAGAAATCATTACTTGGACTGCCAGTGATCCTGATGGAGATATTCTTACATCTACCATTATCCTTGTTAAGCCAGATGGAACAAAAATTACATTAAAATCAGGCACTACTGATACAACATATTCTTTCGACAGTACGGCTTATCCTGATGATACTGGATATAGAATCATTATCGAAATCTCTGATGGAACAGATACTACCAGCTTACAATCAGATCTCTTTGAAATTAATAACATTGAAGAAACCACTGCAACAACCCCTGAGAGTAAAGAAGGCCCAGAAATTGGAGCATCCGGATTTGAATTAATTTTCTCTATCCTATCGTTAAGTCTATTATTGGTTTGGCTTCGAAGAAAAAAGTAACTTTTTCTCCCCCCCACTCCCTTTTTTTTCAATTAGCCATATTTTATATCTTAACACTAATCTACAAATCAAATTTCCTAGAAAAAATATAATTGAGACCCTTTTTTTATGTTTTTCAAGGTAAAAAAAATGACTCAGCTATTTACGACCAATGAGGAGGAAGCTATCCAGTTAGATTCAGAAGATCCTTTGGCAAATTTTCGCTCCCGCTTCTATATTCCTTCAGATACAATTTATGTCGATGGTAACTCCCTTGGTTTGCTTTCCAAAGATGCAGAGAGATCTCTATTACGGGTTGTGAAAGAATGGAAAACTTTTGGAATTTCTGGCTGGTTTGAGGGTGAACGACCATGGTGGTATTTTGGAGAAGATTTGGGAGCAATAGCTGCTCCATTGGTTGGAGCTGAACCAATTGAAGTAGCTGCTACAGGCACAACAACGGTCAATCTTCATTCACTTGTAAGTACATTTTACCACCCTGATGGTAAAAAGACAAAAATTCTTGCCGATACTCTTGATTTTCCAACTGACATTTATGCTCTACAAAGTCAGATAAAGTTAAAGGGTTTAGATCCCACCCAACATTTAGTACTAGTTCCTCCAAATGGACGATTTTTGGATGAGAAAAAAATTGTTGATTATATGACAGATGAAATAGCTCTTGTTATGCTGCCATCAGCACTTTATCGTAGTGGCCAGTTATTAGACATAGCTTATTTGACATTAGAAGCCCATGAACGAGGAATCCCTATCGGATTTGATTGTTCCCATTCCGTTGGAGCCGTACCTCATTATTTTGATAAATGGGGAGTTGATTTCGCAGTATGGTGCAGCTATAAGTATCTGAATTCAGGACCAGGTGGAACCGCCTTTTTATACATTAATAAGAAACATTTTCACAAAGAACCAGGACTTACAGGTTGGTTTGGATATATAAAAGAAAAACAATTTGAAATGCAATTGGATTTTAAACATACTAAATCAGCAGGGGGATGGCAAATTTCCAGCTCTAATATCTTATGTTCTGCACCGATTGAAGGGGCTCTAGCTGTCACACTAGAAGCTGGAATTGATCGCATTCGTGAAAAATCGATAAAATTGACCACCTACTTGATCGATTTAGTTGATAAATTATTAACTGGAACTCCTTATAACTTTGAGATAGGGACACCTCGTGACCCTAAGCAAAGAACTGGACATGTAGCGATCGAACACGACGAAGCATTTCGAATTACTGAAGCTTTGAAAGCACGAAGAGTTATTACTGACTTTCGTCCTCCTAATATCATTAGAATTGCTCCTGTTGCGCTTTACAACTCATATCATGAAGTTTGGCAAATTGTACAGCTTCTAAAAGATATCATCGACAACCAAGAATACGAAATGATTAAAAAATAATGGAAATAAGGTTTACAAGTTTCTTTACCATATTCCATAATCATTAAATCGAATCAGTGTAAATCTTTGAATTAGACAAAATTTTACCACAGGAATGCGTAAGTAACATGAGTTTAGACATTAAAAAGATTTCGAGTGATAAAAGGTGGTTTTTGTCACATCTTATCAAACAAAAATTCTTGGTACTGTGTGTAATTGTTAGTATTACTATTGTTACATTATCAAGAGTCATCATCCCTGTTATTATTGGGTATATCATTGATAATGCTCTTATAACACGCGATTTAACTAATATAGTATTACTACTCGCTATAGCACTTACTGTATTCGTTTTACGTAATGCTATGGATTATATTAGTATGATGGTAGGCCATTATCTCGGTTTAAAGACAGAACAGAACATGAGGCAAGAATTTTTTGATACACTTCAGTATAAACCATTAAGATATCATGATAAGGCTCGAACGGGTGATTTACAGGCTTTGGCTACAAACGATTTACGAATCATCAATACTATGATCAGCCATGGAGCTTTTTACATTTATCCGTTCATTCAAATTATAATGGCTGGTATTCTTTTGATAATTACCCTTGATCTGAGATTAGCAATTATCTGTACTCCTTTTATCCTTCTTTACATTTACTATGTTTTAGATTATCGAAAAAGGATTGCTCCGTGGGCTGCAGGACGTATGGTAACACATTCAAATGTTGCTGTGGTTTTACAGGACAGTCTTAGTGGTGCTGCTGTTGTAAGATCCTTTACAGCAGAAGAATTGGAACGTGAAAAATTTCACAAAGCAGTGATAGGATTTCGTGATAATAGAATTGGAGAAACCAGAGTCCAAGCAAAATTTTATCCTCTTTTAGTGCTATATCTTGGTATTGGGACAATATTCCTAGCGAGTTGTGTGTTTGTGTTCCAAGGTACATTAACCATAGGTGTCTTGACAGCAGCAAATTTACTCTTAATAACATTAATTGATCCTACCAATATGATCTTTTGGGCTACTAATGATATGATGAGCGGTTTTGCTGCCTGTTCCAGATTATACACAAGTCTTTCACTGGAAGAAGAGGAAGAATATAAACCAACACTCATAGAATGGCCAGATAATTTTAATGGAAAAATTGAATTTAGAAACGTTACCTTCGCATATGGAGATGATGGAGAAAATAAAATTCCTATCCTAAGAAATTTGTCTTTTATCATTGAACCAAATCAAAGAGTGGCCCTTGTAGGCCCAACTGGATGCGGGAAAACGACCTTAGTCAAATTATTATTGCGTCTCTATGAGCCCCAGGAAGGAATGATCCTATTGGATGATATAGATATTCGTAATTATCATCTGGAATCATTAAGACAGCATATCGGCTATATCGAACAAGATGTATATCTTTTTTCCCGCACAATACGAGAAAATATTGCTTTCGGTAAGCCAAATGCTACTCAAGAAGAAATTATGGACGTAGCAGAACTCGCTCAAGTTGATGGATTTACACGGGAATTTCCAGAAGAATACAACACTATTGTTGGAGAGAGAGGAACGCGCCTCTCTGGTGGCGAAAAACAACGGGTTGCGATCGCACGCGCGTTTCTAACTGATCCTGAAATCCTAATTCTTGATGATTCCGTTTCTGCAGTAGATAGTGAAACGGAAGAGAAGATTACGCGCGCTATGGCCAATATTGTAAGAAATAGAACAACATTGGTCATTACACATCGGTTACATACAATAAGGACTTCTGATAAAATAATAGTACTCAAATATGGGAAAAATATTGCAGAGGGGAATCATAATGAATTATTACAAAGATCAGAGGATTATAGACGGATCTTTGGAAAACATATCATTTTACCAGAATTAATAGTAAGCTAAACTGAGGCTAGATTATGGGACTCTATAGAGGATTATTCAGCGAAAAACGAGAACGAGAATATACAGATAGGGAACTCATCGCTCGATACCTTCAAAGGATTACTCCATTTAAGAGAAGTATTACATTGATCTCTATTTTAATTTTAATATCTACAATAGCTGATATAATAATCCCACTCATAGTTGGATTTGCAGTTGAGGAACTTGAAGAAATCACTCTTGATCTTTCAATAGCTATTGGGGCAGGAATAATTTATCTCTTCTTTTCTGCAATAATATGGATAACATTCAGTTTAAGGAGACGAGAAGTAGGAAATTTTATGCCATTCTTTTTAGAAGACCTCAGAATGGATATTTTTGACAAATTACAAGAACAAGATATGAGTTTCTTTGATAAGTATCTCAGTGGGAGTCTTAATTCAAGAGTTTCAAACGATGCACTAGATTTTGGAAATACAACTATTTTGATAGCTGAAACTATGGGGAATTTACTTGTAAGCCTTCTAACATTCGGGATTCTTTACTGGCTAAATCCAATACTGGCCCTGATTACTTTAGCGGGTGTTCCTTTCCTCTTTTTATTGATGTTTTCTCTAAGAAAACTAGCCAGAATTGTAAGTCGAGCGTATAGGAAATCAATCGGTAATGTTAATAATGCAATGATAGAATCCATTGAAGGTATTCAAGTCTGTAAAAGCTACGGTCAGGAAGCTACGGTATCTGAACAATTTCATAATACAAACAAAGAATATTTCGGATCAGCTTATCGATTAACGGCTGTTACACACGTTTGGAGATCGATTCTAGAAACTATTACCGCAATTATCCTAGTAATAATCGTCTATCTTGGTAGCCAACTTATTGTTCAGGGAATATCATCTGTTGCGGTTATTTTGATGTATATTCTCTATATACAGCGGTTTTTTCGCCCGATCATGTTTCTGGCTACCTTTTTTCCTGAACTTAGTGCTGGTATGGCGGCATATGAACGGATTCTTGACATTCTAGACTCTGAATCCACTGTAAAACAAAATCCAAAACAACAAGATATCCATGAATTAAAAGGGGAGATTGTCTTTAAAGATGTTGATTTCAGTTATAGAGATGGCGAATGGGTTTTTAAAGGTTTTAATCTGAGAATAGCAAAAGGAGAAAAGCTCGCTATAGTAGGACATACGGGAGCGGGAAAATCTAGCTTGGTCAACCTACTAGCGCGATTTTATGAATTCCAAGGCGGATCCATTATGATTGATGGAATTGATATTCGGGACCTGAAATTGGATTCTTATAGAAAAAACCTTGGAATGGTGCAACAAGATGTATTCCTATTTTCAGGAACAATCGATGAAAATATAAGATATGGGAGACAGGATGCTTCAGAAGAGGATCTTTGGGATGCGATACGAGCTGTTCATGTAGATGAGCTAATAGCTTATTTACCTGACGGTCTTCAGACTCAAGTAGGGGAAAGGGGAGGAGGCCTTTCTGCTGGCCAAAAACAACTTGTGAGTTTTGCCCGCGCCTTATTGACTGATCCTAAAATTCTCATTCTCGATGAAGCAACATCATCAGTAGATGCCTACACAGAAGCAATCATTCAAGAGGCGCTTGAAGTGCTTTTATCTAGTCGAACCTCGATCATTATTGCTCATAGGCTCTCCACCATTTTAAAGGCGGATCGAATCATTGTCATGGAGAAGGGACAAATCATTGAAGAGGGTACTCATGAATCCTTACTTGCTCAGAGAGGTAAATACAATCAGCTGTATAAACAATATTATGAGCATCAAAGCTTAGACTGGGAACCAATTACTGTACAAACAAAAATTTCAAGTTGATCTTTGAAAATGAAAATTTATTATTATTTGGCCACATAATTTCAGGAAGCATAATGAACAACCCACTTTCTCGTACATTACCTTTAAAACTAATTTGGGAGAATTTTGTAACAGCAGAAACGGAATCTCGACGGATAATACTACATAAACGTCGAAAAGAATCTAACCTTCATGTTATTCTTAAAGTACTTGCGTATTGTTATTTTTGGGAAAAAAAGCTCATTATCGAACCACGTTATACTTTGAATCGTTATAGACCTGATTTAATTGCTTGGGGAAGATCAGAAATTCCCACAAAGGAGGAATGGATCCCAAGTATGTGGATTGAGTGTAAACATGTTAAAATTAAGAAATTAATTAAGTTAAGTAGGGCATTCCCCTTCAGTAATATTGTTTGGTTTCATTTAATGCGTCCATTGGCAAAAGTACTAGAAGGTATTCAATCAAAGCAGTATTTATTTTCTAATGTACAATTGATCGGAATAAAAACTTTAGACAAAAATTGGGACTCTCTTAAAGAGAGTATTAATTTAAAACAGCCACAGTGGGGAATAATAAAACATAAGAATAACTTAATGGTAATAAATCGAAGAGAGAGGGAGAGGGATCCAGTTAATTTGGAATTTTATATTCTTCCTGCCACTATCAAAACACAGATTTAATGATTCTACAATGAAATGATGATTTTATGTTACCAATCCACATTCGATCCTTGACAATAATTGACCAAGATTTTTTGAAATATCTTGATTCTCAAGTTAAATGGGGTTTTAGTCAAAAAAATCCAGAACTATTGCTTGAGTTCAGTGACTCTGCATATCTAGCAGAAGATTCCTCTACTCAAGAACCTTTGGGAATAGTTTTGACATACTTTTACCCTCCCTTTACAGGATGGATAGGATTCCTAATTGTAGATGAAAAACATCATAAGAAAGGGATTGGTAGAATATTGTTCATGGAAGCTGTGAATCACTTACTTGAGATTGGCTGTAGAGAAATTCTCTTAGATGCAGTTCCGGAAGTTGTAGGTTTTTATGAGAAATTTCATTTTATAAGAATCGAAAGATCACTCCGATTAAAAATCCCAAAATCTACCCTTATGAGTTCGTTGATTTCAGCGCCAAGAAGTGTTCGTATGCACAGCAAACACCTTAAAAGCATAGGAATATTCGATCTACAGATCTTTGGGGCTCAAAGGAATAAAATCTTTCAAATTATGTTGAAGAACCCCAAAAGTAAAGGGGTAGTATTTATTCAAGATAATATTGTTAAAGGGTTTGGATTCATACGTTATTCTAGTAATTCTTTTACAATTGGTCCATTAGTTGCAGAGAATTCTACTCTAGCTCTTGATTTAATAAGTAAATTAATCCAAGCTAGCACAATTCGCTGTAAGGACTGTGAATGGATCCTCATAGGAGTTACAGAGACATCTAATATTCCACTGCAGTTCTTTTACCACTTGGGTTTTGAAGAATATAATTACTCTTTTCGAATGCGTTATGGGGTAAATCAAAGGAAGAAAAGTAATTCGAACCTGATATACAGCATAATAGCTCCAGCAATGGGTTGATCATTATATCAGTGTGTAGGTGAATGAAAGAATGAGAAAACAAGAAGCCATTCAATTTCTAAAACATAATCATGAGAAGCTAGAAAAAACAATAAAAGGATTGAGAAAGTCCCAAATTACAGAAGAAATTATTACAGGGAAGTGGACAACAAAAGATATCATCGCTCATATCTCTGCATGGAATATAGAGCTCAAGAAAGCCACTGATGACCTCTTAAATAATGAGAAACCATGGTTCATTAATGAAGAGGAACTAAATGAAGCTGAATTCAATGAAAAAGAAACCAATAAACGAAAAAACTTGCATTTAGATCAAATTTTTGAGGAATGGCAGATTACATTCAAGGAATTAATACAAAAAATTAGTAGTCTTTCAAACTCTGAATGGAAATATCAAACACCCTTTGAATGGACTAAAGATATGCCAGTCACAGTTAGCTCTCTATTTGATTATATATACAAAGGTGAAGGACACGAGGGTGGTCATGCATCACAAATTACGGCATTTTTCGGGAAAAAGAAGCTTATTTGATCTAATCATCATAATTTAGCTCAAATGTTTCTTCATTCCTCTGTACTAAATACATGAAAAAGAATTAGATGATATCCTTGAAATGTCGTAAAATCATGCTTTCATACAAGAAAATCTTTATTCTCATTTATATAGGATTATTATCCACTTTTTCCTCAATTTGAAATCTCTCTGCAATTCAAATATCTAAAAAGCCATTTTTAATTTATCCTAAAGTGTTATTCTCTTCAGGAAGATAAAAACAATGAAAAAAATCATAATAAATAGAATTGTGAATAAATAGGACAATCTTTTGTTGGCATCATATATGAAATTGATCATTTCAACAAATCTTCATAAATAAAGTCGGATTTTGTGTATTGCGTAATAATATGTGATTCGTTGGGCATGAAAAACCTTAGCGGGGTATACTACTTCATTTGGTGCTGGACAGGGATAGGATGTGCTAGTGAAAACCGATATCAAAAGGTTTATCCAGCCATCCCCATCTACAACTACTAGTGTAATTGCAGATGCTAATGTAATTGCAGAATTCTCCATCATTAATCCTACTCAAAAATGGTGATCATCCTGAAAAGAATTCAATACACGGCAATTTTTGTCATTTTGGAGATAATTCTTATAGTATGCTTTCGAACTAAAGGACTTATAATTAAAACCTCAGAAAATGCTTATGTTCCAACAAACGGATGGAGAGTCTCATCCCCTGAAGGGCAGGGTATGGATTCATCAATACTTGAAAATAATGAAAAAATTATGACGAAAAATAATGTAAAATATATTGATAGTATATCAATAATTCGGAATGGTTATATCGTATATGACAGGTTTTATTCATATTACAATTACAGTGATATGCATATACTCAATTCGATAACAAAAAGCGTGACTAGTATATTAATCGGCATAGCAAATCATAGTGGTTTTATAACGAACCTTGATGAGCCGATAGTTAATATCTTTTCAAATAGAACATTTGCTAACATGAATGCTAAAAAAGAAGCAATAACAATTCAAGATCTCTTAGAAATGAGAAGTGGACTAGAATGGAACACTCCAGGGTTGTTTTCTGAATATCCAGTCCGTCCTCAAGATTATGAGTTTCATTCCAACCATACAAATAGTTTTGAATATTGGTCTCTCAATTTTGCAGATGATGATGCGAAGTTAATTACAAGTGACGATTGGGTTCAATTCGTATTAGATAAACCAATGGAAGATAGCCCTGGGTTAGTTTTTAAATATAACACCGGTGTTTCACACTTACTACAAGTAATTATCAAAATTAAAACAGGAATGGATCCTCAGACGTTTGCAGAAGATTATCTATTTACACCTCTGAATATTACCAATTATCATTGGTGGAAGGATCCTCAGGGTGTTATTGCAGGAGGTCATGGGTTATGGTTACATCCTTATGACATCGCAAAATTTGGCTACCTCTATCTTCACAATGGTTCATGGGGTGGGCAAACGATTGTCCCAGAAGACTGGGTTCATCAATCAGTTACACCTCCTGCTGGCACAGGATATGGTTTTCAATGGTGGATAAATACTAAAGCTGAATATTATCGAGGTCTAGGTATAGGAGGACAAATCTTACTTGTTCAACCTAAAACCAACTTAGTAGTCGTCATAACAAGTACTAATTATCTTGGTGGTTGGTCAGATTATTCCCTTCAATTTACTTTAATTGATAAGCACATCATCCCAGCAGTTGTTACTATAAATCCAACCACTACTACGACTCCTGGTACTACTAGTACAACGACAACAATTGAACCTACGTCAACGAATGGGATTTCTATCCTGCTAGTCTTTATCATTTTTGTCAGTCTTGTCATAAAAAAGCGTCATTGAAATGTTCACTATCTTCAGTCTTTACGCCTACCATCCTCGAAAAGACAGGAAAAATGAACATAATATGAAATGTCGTCAAATATTTTTTTAAGCCATTACTAAGTCGTTCTGTATCCAATTATACAATTGTTGATTTTTGAAGGCTCAATCTATTATGAAATTCATAAAAATACTACTATATCAAAATTAGTTCAATTTTAGAGATTTTATACATCAAAATATATATGCTTTAAATTCAGGGCAGAATTGAACTTGGATGAAACATACTACTAGCTGATGAGAGTTCGGAAGTAGTATAAGAAATGTTACAGAAAGAGGTTAATCGTTTAAAAGAGAAAATTAACTCTTTAAATCAACATTTATTAACTTATGAAAAAGAATTCCTTTTTTCTTCTGAAGATTTTCAAGAAAAGTGGAATAGTGGCGAATTAGGTGACGATCAAATCTTTTTTGAATTGTTTGCTGATCTAGAGACTCGTGATAGGATCAAAAAACGACTAGAATTGTTGGAGAAAGTCAAGCTTGATAAATAAAGAAGTTCGTGTGTAATACCAACGTATAATGTAAATTGAATCTCTCCAAAACCTACGTGAATATGTTAGCATGCTGAATGAAATCGCAAGACAACAGAACTCAAAATTCTTATTGGCATATACCTTAATCCTTCAATCCAAGTTGTCTCTCCTCGATCTGGACATTGAACAAACTTTCAACCTCCTTGATCAAGCAGTGAATATTTCTCAGGAGAAAGGACTCAAATCACTTTCTAACCAAGTTGTAAACGAACAGAATTCTCTCAAAGCAGAAGTTGATAAGTGGATATCAATGATGGAAAACAAATCTCCGCTTGTAGATCGTATTGACCAAGCTCGCATAAAAACTTACCTCGAGGAAGCGATTAGTCTTGTTACAAGTGTAGGGGTAAGAGACACAACCCCAAGTTCATCTACTAAAGGCCAAGGGGAAAAAATTCCGTCAAAGGAATAAACAACTCTGGTATTAAAAAATTAGGGGAAGGAAAGGTGCAATAAATAACGAAAATCCAAATCTTGATTGGTGGCTAGATGAGTTCGATCCAGAATCTGAAACTGATTTAGAGAAGATTAATGAATGGATTTATGAAATCAATATGGAAAAATCGTGGTCAAATGTCTATGAGGATTGGAAAGAAGGATTTTCACGTTTAATTTCATTAGCAGAAAAAATCAATGAAAGAATATCATTTCTGCTCTTCTATAAGTTCTGTTGTGCCATAAATGCTCGCGTAGGATAATATAATGTTAGATACGAATTTCCTGAGCTCAAAGACTAGTTTACGGATCTCATTTTTTTCTGAAGGATTTTTATCCATTCTCACGTGAAGAGAATGGACATTCCGTTTGATCTCGTTCTGGAAAGATTGAACTAATGGAAAGAGATCTTGATGGATGATAATGTTACAGGTAAGGTTCTCTTGGCCTCCTCTGGATTCAGGCCGCTCTAGGGCGTACCCAAAAGACATTACACTTGTACGAATGCCTTGGGATAACACAAAGTCATAACTGGAGGGAATTTCAACACCAAAATCATCAGCAAAGCCAGTGCCACTGAAAGAGCGATCCGAGAGTTCCACCAGCTTATTAAAGTTGTCTTTCAGAATCTCAGGGACGATGATAATCGGAATCGGGCCGTGTCTCTGGTCGAAAAAGCTAACAATCACACCAATGGTATGAGCATCCAGTGAGGCCATCACCTCTGCATCAGGGATGTCAGAGACCTTGGCCATAACCAATTCTTTATCCAAACCGACCAGTTCGGGTTTACGGATGAATTTCACATAAACTATAGACCCAATGAAGATGACGAATACTACAAGCCCAGCCACGAGGAGAACCCACTCTGGCAGACCTGGAGGATTATAGATAATTTTTTCAGCCCCAAGTCGCTCGGGATAGTCACGGATGTCAAAGGCCACAGGATTGCTATTCCCCGCCACATCCTCAGTCGAAACCCGATAGATAATGGCAAGGCTGTAGGGGGCCTGGGTAAACCCCACGGTCACCACATACAAGATGAAATTCCCGCTCTCATTGGTAGCTTGAACCATCATAGGCACCTCTAGCCATTCCAGATCGTCTTGAAGGAAGGCAGCGCCATTCCCACCCGTCTGGTTGAACTTTTCACTCGATTGGAAGCAATAGGAGAGAATGACCTCAGCGATCCCTGACCCAAAGTCTTGCACCTCAGCATAAAAAGTGAGGTTGGTGGGATTGAGCTCATCATCCTTCTCAAAATAGGCATTGAGAACCCGCGGAGGTGCTTTATCCTCGAGTGTAAAGGTGAATGACTGAACTAAGGGGATTTCGGAGGTGATATTAGAATAAGTGACTGTAGTCACCACGGTCACGGTGACATGAGTCGGGGTCTCAAGATAGGAGTAACTGTCGAGGGTGTAATCTAGAAGCCAAAGAGATGACTCCGGAGCCTTGGGAGAGGTGATCACGAAAAGAGGGAGTTCAGTGGTGGTGTTGAGAGCTAAGCAAAATTCTACGCGAAGAATCTCATTCCGAGAGTCCGTGACGTTGATCTCCACCTCATAGTGGCCCTCAGTGTCGGGGAGGGCAGTCGCCACAAAACTATGAATCACAGGCCGACTCTCAATGGGGATGGCAGGCGATTTACATTCCTCCCCAAAATCAGTCCCGTCGAATGGCTGAATGGTGTAATACCAGACATCACCAGGAACGGTGTCAGTGGCAGCAAGACCCCAGAGGTTTTGGAACATCAACTCCCCATTGCAATACCACCTGATCACGGATTGAGCTTCATCCCCGTCCGCATCGGAATAGCTGAAAACGCTGCTATTAATTTCAAATGTTTCATCCTCAACGATAAAGTCAGGATGGGCGCTCTCATGAATAATAATCTCGGGCTCAGAGTTCAGGATCACCACCAGGGATGAATTCAAGAACTCACTCCATAACCCGCCGTTGTCGCAGACCTTGATTGCCACCCTCCATTGCTGGTTTTTCGTAGTATTAATCGCTAAAATTGTCGATTGATTTCTGAACAAAGGTTGTTCGATCCCATTCAAATACCAGAGGATTAACACAGAGGCGCGATCCTCAATATCATTGTCAGGATCAATGAATCTCCAACTTAGCACCAGGTCTTGAGTGGTTTTAATCTCATCTCCGTTGTTGATCTGCAGGTCGCCCGCAGTTGGCGCCGAGTTAATAATTATAATGGTATTCGATTTATAAAGGGTAAGGGAGTAATTATACCCATCAGTGACTTGCACCATGAAGTACCAGCTTTCCCCCCGATTCGTATAGGCGAAGGGCACTGTTTGGCTATTCGTGAGGTTATCCACACGGATCCCATTCCGGAACCATTGAATGAGGGCGGCGCCACGATCCTCAGAATCATTATCGACATCATTAAAGATCCAAGTTGCTACCAAGAGCTGGGTGGTGTTGGGAGATAGGGGGGTTATGGAAATGCTTGCTGCCGTTGGGGGAGAATTCTGGATAGTGATATTAAGTAAGCAATACCATGCACTGTAAGATTCACCATCAAACACACTGAGATTCGCATACCATACTTCTCCTTTTTTCGTGAACTGAGAGGCAATCGCTGTATTGTTATTAAATCCTGGTAAATAAGTACCATTCCGATACCAGCGGATAAAAACTCCTCGTTGGATATCCTTAGTATCATAGTCAAAGAACGTATAATAAAACACCAAGTTATTGGTTGTATAATAGGTGACTCGTACCCAGTGTAATCCAATTATTTGAGGTGCGGTATTCCCAATAGTAATTTGAGTAGAATTTTGAGGAACGCCAAAATCTCCATAAAAATCTCGAGGACGCACTTGAACCCACCAACCATCCCCTTTTTGAGTATAATAGAAGGGAACAGTTGTTTCATCATTTAGTGCTGAAATTAGAGTTATGGTACCTGAACGATTGCGATACCACCGATATTCGGATCCCACCGCGAAACCATCAACGAGAGATAAGCCATACGCTGGAACCCCTTGAGCCCCATCAAGATCAAATGCCGTATAATGAAGATTGAGATTGAAGACGGTGCCAAAACTCGTCCCTTGATATTCGGTGCCATTAAACTCCCCATTAATCACAATGTCATCTGGCAGGAGACTGGGAGGAGTGTTACCAATGATGATACTTATACCATAACGCTTACTGTTGACGGAATCGCCATAGTCCTCACCATCAGAGGGAGTGATCGTCACCCACCAGCGCTCACCCGCCATGGTTTCATCCGCCGACAACGTCGTGCTATAGGTATCGACAAGATAGTCCCCACTGTTCTCCCAGGTAATAATCGTCTGGGTATTACTATCCCCAGGATCATCGTCATACCAGGCATAACTCACCTGTAAAGGCTCAGAGGTAGTCATACCTCCTATCAGTATGATACTGAAGGGATCAACGCGAGGCTGACTGTTGATAATATCCGCCTCTTTCGCCGCCTCTCTCCAAACGGATGGATCAGTCCCATCAGAGACTTCAAGTTCATATTTCCAGCTCTCTCCCTTGGTAGTGGCTATAGCGGGGAGACTCACATAATCATCATAGGTGGCATTGTACACCCACCCAGGAATCCCTGCATCATACCGATACCAGCGGACCCCTGAGACAATAATAGGGTCCCCATCGGCATCCTCCGCTTGATAGCTGATCACGAGGTTGCTAATGGTGGTAACAGTTGTTGCCGTGAAATAAGTGTTAATGATGGTCGGTCGAGAGTTTAAGATGACTATCTCCGCAGACACACACACCACCCCATAACCGACTCCATCGAAAGGCACAATGGAATAATTCCACCTCTCTCCTTTAGTCAATCGGGTTCCAGGAACGATTAAGGAGTCATTTAACGTCCCTTGCAGCACACCTTCCTTATACCAGCGAATCCTGACTACTTCAATGTCATCACTCGGATCAGGGTCTGAGAGAGCCGCAAGAAGGGCAGGTAGAGTCAATACTAGGCCATTTGCCTTAGAAGGATTCACGGGAATGGGGAGAGCGGAGGAACTATAAGGTAGAGAGTTCTGAATAGAAATGTGAGCGGACTCGTAGATACTAAGCGAGTGGGTCTCCCCGTCACAGACACGAACAGTAAACCACCAGACTTGATTCTTGGAGGTATTACCTGCCCCAATGATTTTCTGATTGACTAAAGTGCTTTGATTCAATCCATTCTTGAACCAACAAATCCGAGCTAGCGTATCATCTCGGGGATCGTTGTCTACATCGAAATAATCCCAAGCAGCAACTAAGTCATCAAGCGTGGTGGGATTAGTAGTAATCATCAAATTACTCGCTGTGGGAGCGGTATTCAGAATGGTGACATTCGCAGCCAGTGAGAACACATTGGAGAATCCTTCTCCATCGTATGCTTGGACACTAAAATACCATTCCTCCCCTTTGGTAGTATTTCCCGCCCCGATCACCGTTTTATTCGCAAACGTGGCATTTTCAATCCCATTGACATACCAGGTAACGATAAAAGTTAAACTATCACTATCATTATCCCTCGACATCCAACTAGCTATCAGATCATCAGTCGTTTGAGGATCCGGGGTTAACGCCAGGTCTTCAACGACAGGAAGAGTATTGAGAATAAGGACACCAGGACTAAGGGTCTCTTCTAAGGAATACTCGCTCCCATCAAACATTTTCAAAGTAAAATACCAGGTTTCGCCTTTTGAGGTGGCACTGGCAGGAATTGTGATCTCATTATCCCAAGCTGACTGATAGACAGCATCTCTATACCATTTGATGGTGTAGCTTAGGATGTCGTTGTCATCATCAACAGCAACCCATTGAGCCTCTAACTCATCTGTGGTCTTGGGGTCTGACATCCTAATTTCCAAATTTCCCACCATAGGAATACTATTTAAGACCTGTATGTGAGCGGACTCATAAAGCCCAGAATAGTCCTCCCCGTCAAAGACACGGACTGTAAACCACCAAACCTGATTTTTAGAGGTATTAGTGGCCTCAATAGTTTTTTGATTAGTTAATGCAGTTTGGTTTTCCCCATTTTTGAACCAGCAAATCCGAGCTAGCCCATCATCTCGGGGATCATTGTCAATGTCAAAATAATCCCAAGTTGCTACTAAATCATCAATAGTCGTAGGATTAGTGGTAATGATTAAATTATCCGCTGTTGGGGCGGTATTCAGGATGGTGACATTCGCAGCCAATGGGAACACATTGGAGAATCCTTCCCCATCATAGGCCTGGACAGTGAAATACCACTTCTCTCCTTTGGTGGTGTTTCCCGCTCCGATCACCGTCTTATTTGCAAACGTGGCATTTTCAATCCCATTAATATACCAAGTGAGGATAAAAGTTAAACTATCACTATCATTATCCCTCGAAGTCCAACTAGCTACCAGATCATCAGTCGTTTGAGGATCCGTGGTAATATCAGCGATGGTAACCTCAGGGTTCGTATTTGCAATTGTGATCGTGGTAGACACATTGAGCTCACTCCATTGAATACCATCAAACACTCTCACGGTAAAATTCCATTCCTGCCCCTTGGAGGTGGCACTCGCTGGCACAATGAATAAATTATTATACTGGGACTGGAGCTGGAAGCCACCACCAGAATTCCTATACCAGCGAATTTCATACGCAACTTGGGGGTCGAGATCCCCATCAGAGAAACTATAATTCGCAATGAGCGCCTCATGTGTGAGAGGAGACGCAGGAGTTAATGTTAGATCGATAGCTAGCGGACGTGTGTTGGTGCTGCCACCCCCAATATAGACCCCCTGTTCCGAGGTGACATTATCACTATATGTTTCCCCGTCAAACACCCTGAGAATGTAATACCACACCTCTGTGGCAGTGGTATTCGCAGCATAAATCGTGGTCTGATTCTGGAAAGTGGCATTATACTTCCAGTTGACATACCAATAGACAATCATCTTCCCTGGATCTTCAACATCTCCAGCATCCGCATCCACAAAGGTGTAAGTAATCTGAAAATCGTCCACTGCATCAGGAGAGGTGTTATTGAAAGAAGGACTTTCTACGGTGGGCTTAGAATTGAGGATAGTGATATTAGTCGCTAGAGTAATTGTGTTGGAATAAGATGTCCCGTCATATGCCCGTACGGTCACATTCCAGAGCTGATTCTTAGTGGTATTTCCCGCAGCGAGGGTAGTACTAGAGGTGGACGTTAACCAGCTGCAATTTACTTCCCCATTCAGATACCAGGTAACATTAAAGGTTAGTAAATCCCCGGTATCATTATCATTAGCGTTCCAACCAGCAATCAGGTCATCCAGCGTGGTCGGATTAGTCGTGACCACGAGGGAATCGATCTCGGGAGAAGAATTTTGGATGACAACCTGAGAGGAGCTGGTTTCGATGGAAAAAGCGGCTCCATCAAAGGCGGTAAGGTTGTAGTACCAGGCCTGCCCTTTGGCGGTCGCACTGGCAGGAACACTCAGTAAATTGTTGTACGCCGCTTGCAGCCCCAGCCCCACGACATACCACCGAATGGTATAAGTCAGGCTATCGCCATCTGCATCCACTTCATCCCAACTCGCACTGAGAACCATGGTGGTTATGGGACTCAGCGGAGTAATCACAAGATTGCTAACCTCAGGGGCAGTATTGAGAATCTGCACATGAACCGACTCGAGCTTCAAAGAGAAACTTTCTCCATCATAGGCTTGGACGGTAAACCACCAGAACTCGGATTTCGTAGTATTTCCTGAACCAATACTGGTGGTATTGGCGAGAGCGCTTTGTTCCAGCCCATTCCGATACCACGTGATATTAAAGATGAGACTCGCATTATCTGCAAGATCTGCATCGGAATAATCAAAGGTAGCCAGTAAAGGATCTGTGGTCGTCGGCATGGAGGTAAGCGTAAGGTTTGCCACTACTGGGGCAGTGTTGAGAATAGTCCGATTATACCCGAGGGAGATAACACTGGAATACGCCTCCCCATCATATGCCTGAACTGTAAACGACCAGCGGTCACCTTTGGTGGTGTTCCCTGCAGTCAGTGTCGCACTAGTGGCGGAGGTGAGCCAACTGCAGTTCACTACTCCCTCAAGGTACCAGGTAACATTAAAGGTTAAGGAATCCCCAGTGTCATTATCAGCAGCACTCCAACTCGCCACAAGATTAGTCATCGTCTTGGGAGCAGCAGTAAGAGCTAAATTACTTACCTCAGGAGGGGTATTCTGAACCGTGACCTGAGGTGAGCTTACTTCCAGGGAATAATCCTCTCCATCAAAAGCTGTAAGGTTGTAGTACCAAATCTGCCCTTTGACAGTCGCACTAGCAGGGACAGTTGATAGATCGTTGTAAGCGGCTTGTAAGCCCACGCCCATAATATACCACCGTATGGTATATGTAAGAGCGTCATTATCAACATCAGCATCCTCCCAAGTCGCAGTCAGACCATCGGTGGTGACGGGAATCGTCGGAGCAAGTTCGACAGTACTCACGGTGGGCACAGAATTAAGGATCACCACAGGCGGATTGAGGGGGGTCACAACCGAATAATTTTCCCCATCATACACCCGAATCTCAAACCGCCAGGTCTCCCCCTTAGAGGTGTTCCCCGCCCCAATGGTCACTGAATTAACCCAAGTAGATTGATTTTCCCCATCTTTATACCAATAGATGAGTACCGCCCCGAGATCTTCCGAATCCCCATCAGCATCAATCATGTCCCAATCAGCCACAAGATCATCCAGCGTGGTCGGATTAGAGGGTAATGCAAGATTGACTGCTTGCGGTAGACTGTTGCGAATCAGGATAGTATCAGAAGTCACCCAGCTGGAATAACCGGTACCATCATGGACACGGAGCCGATAAGCCCAGGTCTCCCCCTTGGTAGTGTTCCCTGGCAAGACACTCGTGCTGTTATCAAGCGCAGGATAATGCGCGCCATTTCGATACCATTCCACTTGACGGTTCGTACTATCCTCCCCATCCCCCTCATGGTCGTCATAAGTGTAATCAATATTGAGGGTCGAAGTTGTATAGGGAATGGCACCTGAATAAAAGACCACAGCATTGGAAGCTGACGGAGGAGTATTTAAAACAGTAATGATGGCAGAGGTGTTTGTCTCACCAAATAATTCCCCATCTTTCGGGGTGACATTGACGTACCATTGATCCCCTACCTCCAGAGCCGAGGCAGGAATCACCTTAGTGTCATTATAAGCAGATTCTAACAGGAAAACAGAGTCATTCTTCTTGTACCACCGAATCTCGGTTCCTGCCTCACTGTGGTCATCTTCATCATAATAATCATAGGTGAGGGTGAGAGAACAATTACTCCAGGGGATAGCGGGACTGAGCGTGAGATTCTCTACTATGGGGGGGTGGTTAGAAAAGACATCTCCCTGATGTGTGGTTGAGATGAACTCGTTCCCCGCCGTATCATTAACAATGATCTGAAAATCCATCAGCCCATTAGGCATCTCGAGTGTATCGTTCAAATATGCAAAGATAGTACTTCCAAAAGTAGTGTATTGTCCCATGAGGGCTTGCATGTTGTACGTAGTGACATTCACCCGCACAGTATCGATTTCTCCCCAGGAATCAGTAATATTCGCCTTGAAGGTGCCATATAGCTCGAGTGTGTTGTAGTACTCCCAATCCACGACTGTAGGAGCTAATATATCATAATCAAATGTATAAGCTTCCTCGTTTGATGGATTAATTAAGAAATTCCCATTATTATCAGAACTGTTTACAATTTGATAGCTGAAATAGTCTTCAAATGAAAGCGATGGCAGCTGATAAATCCAATAGCTACCGTTATAACTCATACTATAATTAGTTCCATTAACTTTTATAGTTGCATTTGCTACTCCTGATCCAGTATCTATCACATCAGCCCAAAATCTCCCTGTTCCAGTTCCCGAATCATCTATTCCAAAATCATTGATCACAGGAGGTGTTTCATCAATTACCTCATTCCAAACATGAATTAAGGCGGCATCTATTTGCCATTGATCTTGTGTTGTGTTATCAGAGGTTTGTGTACCATCAATAAAACGTACAGTGAATGTAGAAGAGTTCAGATAACTAGTAATTGAAATATTATTCCATGAATTAGCGATTAAATCACTAAAAACCTGTACCCAATTACTCCCATTCCAAACCTCTACAATTATATCCTCCGTACCAGTCGTTCCGACATATAAACAAAGTTCTTCTTTTTCAAATTCGTAAGGTATATTTGTCCATTGAATTTCCTGTTCTAGACGGTAATTAGTAGTAAGTGCTATAGAGGTTATGTTAACATTATCGAGAGAGATATCTCCTGCATAACCACCTGAAGTAACACCGCGAAATCTAAGGAAACCGATTCCACTTAGACCGCTTAAATCAACAGAAGAAAAATTCCATGTAGATTGATCTGGTGAACCTGCTCCTACCTGACTCCAAACACTTGACCAAGATCCCGAAGTATTCTGTTCAAGATAAAGAGCATCAATATTAGCACCAAACATATTCCAATAAAATTCGATTTTCTCATTGTTTAAACTACTGAAATCTATACTATTAGCAGTATAAAGAATAAAATTACCATATCTGCTGCTACTAGCTTCTGTATAAATAAACCATGTGCCTTGCTGGGCTCCACTAGCTCCAGTATTGGCTGAGGGAGTCTGGTATGTATCGCTAATACTCCAATTATAGTCATCAGTGGTGTCTTGAATCCAGTAATCAGTCCACCAATTCTCGCTTGTATAAGATTGAACACCATTAACAGTTTCAAATGATTCATTCCATTCAATTGTAACTGCAGCTGTTTCTTGAAGATTTGCATAACTCAAATCCTTACCTTTCATATTATTAAAATCTTCTAAATTCCCCATATCACCTGAATAATCAACATTAGATCCGTCATTGTTTACATAGTATTCACCTGGAATAGCTGGGGGTCCTTCTTTTTCCTCTTCCTCTCCAATTGAATAAAAACTACTTGGATTATATTGATTATTGTATTCAGTTAATATCCAATTAGCACTTCTTGCGATATCTGAAAGTCGGGCTTCATCAAGTTTACCGTCAAAATATTCTTCTTCAGCGTTCCAATTGTACCCTGTATAGCCAAAATATGATCCCATATAAGGAGAATATGGTTCTTGAGTAAATAAATAATTAGGAGAACTCATACCAGTTTTAGGTGAATCTGCCACTTCAACTCCATTAACATACATCCTAAGAACTGACCCATTATATATAACAACAAGATGATTCCATGCATTTACTGATGTTTCACTATTTGCATTAATATCTATTCTCGTACTCCCTGATCCCTCAGCTCCATTAGGTATGATTGCACCAAATTGTTTGGGGTCGTATGTTGAGTATGTAATCCCTACTCCTTGCGCATTTGATCCGATTGTGAATTCCCTTCCCCAAATAGCTTCTTTCTCACCAGTATTCGGATTCACCCAAATTTCCATTGTGAATGCATTTAATGTTCCTAAAGGTGGTAATCCTACTTTTTGATCCAGAGATGTATCGTTAAATTGATATGAATTTCCTATTTTACCCGTTACCTCGAGACTAATACTACCCATAATTGTTCCATCTTCATTATTACTTGTAGAATCATAAGAAGTTGTACCTGTTGTTTCATCAAAATGGTGAACCATCTTAAAGTTGGAATCCCAAACACCTTCTGGATTCTCTTGGCTTTCAATTGCATAATTACCATAATACATAAAAATGAGAGTGTCTTCTACACTCGAAAGATTTGCTTTTACCCAAGTCACTAAATTGGCATGTGTTCCATTTCCATTTTGATTAAAAAGTTCAATTTCGTGGTCAAGTTGTGTGCCAACTACATTGGTAAAAAGGATGTCATCACCATCAGATTGTACTTTGGTAGGATCATGGAGATCACTATCATAATAATTAACAAGGACGGGAAAATCGGTAAAGTTTCCACTTATTTTGGTGGCATTTATTGTTATTGCTTTTCTATATGCAAATGTGGGGAAAGCCCACTTATATTCAACTTCTCCCATCGAATAGAAGCTGCTAGGATCGTATTGGTTATTATATTCAGTTTCAATCCATGCAGAAGAGCGAATGGATTTAGAAATTCGTACTTCATCTATCATTCCGTCAACAGGATAAGGATTTGGTGATAAGGCCATACTATGGGAATTATCCACACTTCCTAGCGAACTGATACTAGAACTCCCTTGATCATTCCCATCTTGATAAAGATAAATATAATTAGATGATCGATCAACCACTCCAACCATATAAGCCCAGGTGTCAAATGTAACACCAGCGTTACCACTTGAATAGGCTGTGGTTCCATCTGAAGTCATAAAATCAATAGATTCAGCGGTTGGATTTGTTTCCATTTCATACCCAGCCTCACTATTAGTTGTTCCTCCTTTATAAATTGGTAATTGGTAGTCACTAGTACTCTGGTCAATATTCATCCAATAACTAACGGTAAAACTGCCTAAACCAAAATCTAAATGCCCATCCCCTGGATCACCAAAAAGCACTGATGATCCGTCATTCCCATCAAAATCATATCCTTTCCCTAATTTTCCAGATATATTTTGCGTTACTCCTCCAGAAATTGTTCCACTAGTTCCATAAGTTGTAGAATCTGTAGCACTCCCACTTTCTTCCCCTAAATGCCACACACCAACATAATTCTCATCCCAGACAGCAACTGGGTTTTCTTGATTTCCAGCAGTGGGATTACCATAATACATTGACAAGAATGTATTTTGAGAGCTTGACAAATTAGTTTTAACCCACGCAACTAAATGAGCATGTGTTGTGTTGTATGTTTGTTCAAAAAGTTCAATTTCATGGTCTAATTTTACCCCCATATTTGCAATTTTTACACTAAAACTGTCAACACTACCAGCGTCCCAACCAAGTTCATGACATCTTGCCCAAACTCTAATATATCTAGTATTGACAGGGATAGGACTCAAGAGTGCGGAAAATTTAGTCCATACGCTAGGCATCTGTATGCCAGTATCTAATACAGCTGATATTACTGTTTTCGAAGCATCAAGATATTGAAACCTGATAATTGTTTCATCAAAATCATCCTCCGCCATTACAGCCCATGCTGAAACATTAGCAATAACTTTACCACTATCGATATAATCTATGTAACTTGAAAGATCTACATCTTGTTGAATATAATCAGTAGTACTACCACCATCAGTAGTATAAGCGCAGAAACTACCTGATTGAGGCCCTTTATTCCCCATAGGAGGATTTGTACCCACCTCCCAGTTACCTGATGTAATCCACCCATTTAAATTCCCAGTTTCAAAACCACCATTCGTTAAAAGTTCATCTGTCCAAGTCCAGCCGTTTTCATTAATAAATAATATATCCTCCCCAGAGTTTTGAACTTTTGATGTATCTCTTAAATCTGAATCAAAAAGATCTATCATTAGAGGAAAATTAGTCAGATCAGCACTGATCTTTGAAGCCAGTATAGTTATATTTTTCTTGTAGGGCCAATTTGGTTCAGACCAACTATAACGTGGTCCAGATGTAATATTAATACTTGATTGATGATTTATTTGAGAAGTGCTTGTAAGGTGTGGTAATACACGATAAGGCCCTTGTTTTTTTCCTGTTATGCCAAAACCTCGTAATATATCAAGAATGAAGTTTTGAGTGTCAGAATTCTTTTCTTGACTACAAGAAATTGTGATTGAGAGACTGTTTAGGAGTAAAATGCCTATAACCATAATTTTAAATCCATTTTTTATGGAATACAATGTTTTAACCTTATCCTTCATATTATGGTAATAATAATAAAGAATTCAACCCAAATGAAGAAATATCTGAATTCTAGTATACTGGTTGTATTTTAATTGAATCAGATTTTAATAAATAAAACTAGATAACAATTCCGCTATTCGATAAGAAGTTCTCTAAGCATTTGTTAAATTTTATTAATTAATCTAAATCCAGTTGAAACTGTATTTTGAGCCAGTTATGGTTTTATTTTTATTCAGCATTCAAATAAAATTCATTTCTAATCAATCTTATTAAGAAATGGAGATCTGATGTATTATGAGGACTTGCGGATAAAGGAGATCGGGAGCTGTTAATCCATCATTTTAACCATTATAAAAATGAAGTATTTCAGAAAAAAAGTATTTTTACTCTCTTTGAAAGTTTTGTTCTAATTCATAGCTAGAACCATTTCCTTTAATTCTCGACTTTTAGAAAGCCTTGACTTATAGCCTTACGACCCTCACTATTATAAACATCGAAGAAATAATGGTCAGAAGATTCTTCTAATTTTTTTCCATTAAGAAGTATATTAACATCAGTATTTGGTAGTACCATACCAGTAAATTTGCATGCAATTTCCTTAATATGGAATGGATCTCCAGTTAATTCCTTATCAGTAATTGTTTTTACAGCCAAAGCTAAAGTAGCTGTCCCATGAAGTATGATATCTGGAAGACCAACCAGATGAGCAAATTGCTTAGATGTGTGAATAGGAACAACAGATAAATCAGTACAAGCATCATAGATGTATGGTTTTAATGGGTCAATATGAATTGTCTTTGACCAAAGCGCTTCAGTTTGAGGTTTAAAATTTATAATCTCTGGTAAATTTTCTTTCCCTTGGCCTTCACCCTTACATTCCACCTCCCGTAACAATCCACCAATATAATCCTCTGAAACCAATTGATTTTCCTTGTCTCTTATATCTAATCGGATAACAATATGGGTTCCAGCACGATGAGGTAATATTGCTACTATTTTTCCTGTTATTGTTAATCTGTCACCTGGTTTTATTAATCGATTAATCTTTAGATGATCTGTATAATGTACAATAGTTGATAATACCTCATACGGGAATTCCTCAACTTCTATATGATCATTGATGTTTTTAACGAGTGGCCAACTTGCTATCATGCAAAACATTGGCGGAGCAATAATGCCTGCTTCTCTTTCATCATCAAAATAATACGGGTTATTGTCATCAACACTGGCAGCAAAAAACATAATTTCAGGCCAGTCAATCGTCCGTGTATAAGGCCTAAGAGGTGTATCGACCAAATCTGTATTGATTTCTATCTTAGATTCATCCTAATCAGACTTATGAAATTAAATAAAATTACTCTACTAAAGTAAGACCCAAATTCTTTTTTATAATTTTACATTCAATACCTTACTTTATCTAAATATTAGGAAGGTGGAAAATCTGCCTTAGTAAGGATTAATATGTCTATTAAGGCTTTAAAAAAGCCAATCAAGGACGCAAATAGCGCAATAGAATTGATGATTAATCGTAATGTAGTTTCATTAAAAAGGTTCCCAAGTGGAAAGATTGGATTTAAAGCAGTAGCAATGATAATTAATCCAATGAATATTATTATACTGACAATTGTTGCTCCAATATAGAATACAAGTACAAGTATTGTTTTTCTAAAAGCAATTTTCCATGTAATATCCAACTCATTCAATTTCTTTTTTATCAAAAGCATTTCTTTTCCCCTTTGGTGTTTATACATTTTTTCTCTTAATGCATAATATCATTTATAGCGTTAAGAAATTTAAGGTTTCCTATGTACATTCCTAATTTATTTTCTCAAAACCTTATTAGGGAATCACAGACATACTGATTAATGAAATTAGTGAACACTATCAATAAAAATAATTTCAAGCCAGTCAATCGTCAGTGTACATGGCTTAAGAGGGTTACCGATCAAGTTTGAACTGTGTCCAAACTTTTTACATAGTTTATATTCTTTCACTTTTTGTTCTCAAATAACTATGATTAATGACTATATTCACCCTGAAGGGGAACATATAACACTTTCTCGATGGATTTCACAGTAATATCTCCGTTTACATCCTTTTCAAGTAATATTAAGTCTTGAATGTTTTGTGATGTTTGACAAGGTGCAATTAACTTCCCTCCTACTTTAAGTTGCTTAACTAGGGGTGGTGGAATCTCATTACATGCCGCGGTTATACATATCTTATCATATGGGGCATGATTAGAATAACCTTTTCCTCCGTCTCCTTCAACCAAGAATAAATTGGGGTATTTAAAAAGGGAAATACACTTTTTAGCATAGAGAAAGGTCTCATGATCTATTTCAACTGAAGTAACTTGACCGGATGAACCCACAATCTCCGCAGCTAGGATTGCTCCATAACCTGACCCAGCACCAACTTCTAGCATATTATCTCCAGGAGTAAGCTCAATAGCCTCATAAAACATGGGATACGAATGAGGACAAGAAATTGTTGATCTTTTTCCTGGGAGGGGAAACGGGAGTTCTTGATAGGTATAATCTCGATAATCAATAGGGACAAAGATTTCCCGAGGTATTTTCAACATGGCTTTCTCAATTACCTGAGACTTGAGAAACCCAGTTCTTTTCAGTGACATAACTTTTCTTCGTCTTTCCTTTGTAAACAGTTCTGTTGACTTTTTTGAAGGTTTTGGAGGAGGAATAATCCATCCGATCATGAGAGCTCAACTCAGAATAAATTCATAGAGGATTATCTCTTTAAGAGAGGTAAATCTAGTACAATTCTCGCTTAAATATCCTTTTAATCTCTTCGTATGATTCCACAGATATAATCTTAATTTTCTCTCTTTAAAATTTTGGAGCGATTACAACATGGTACTACTATTTGGTGTCAGGCCCTTTGAGTTTCAGGACTTCATTGGGATGATAGAACAAGGAAAACTAGATATATCTAGTGTGAACTATACTGACATCGTAAAAGCAAGTCTACAAGATGGGTTCCAACATTTTGAGATTACTGGGGATTTAGCTTATGTTTTACCTGGCTTACTTAGAAAGGATGTCATAGATCAGCTAAATGAGGTCAGAATTATCAACAACTATTCCTGTTCAGTCCATCTACCAATTTGGGCAATTGAGCTAGCATCACCCAATGTTCATGTTAAAAAAGCCTCAATTGATTGCCTTGTAGAATCTATAGAATTAACTAGGCATTTAAAGCCCATCTGTTGGATAATACATGCAACTGGTGCATTAGTTTCAGAATTTAGCCTTTTAAATTTACCTAGTTATGTAAAATCATTTATAAGTGCGCAATTTGCCTTGGCTGCTCAGAAAAGTATAGCGGAAATTATTGATCGCACAAATATTCCTTCGAGGAAGCTAGCAGTGGAAAATGTTGAATTTCCTTTCAGGGTAATGGAGGAATGTATAGAGGAATTGGATTTAAGTATTTGTTTTGACACAGGACATCTTCTAGCTGGATATTCTGGTGAATGGAATGGAGTATTAGATTTCTTTGAAATGTACGCAGAACGAATTATAGAACTTCATCTTCATGACGGAGCTGCGCCCCGAATAGATCATCAACCCCTTGGTACGTACGATCTTCCAGTAAAAGACTTGTTTGAGAGACTATTAGAAGTTCAATTTTCAGGTCCAATAGTTTTTGAATTAGACCTCATTGATGTAAGGAACGCAATGACATACATAAAGGAAAACATTCCCGAAGCTCTAAGTTGATAGATTGATATTCAAAGGAAAGAGAAAAGTGAAAATGTTGATAGAAAACATTAAGGAGCTTTTTAAAAAACATACTGCATTTATAATACTGATAACCATCATCTACATTCTCTCAGCGGTCACAGTCTTTACAATGCCAAAAGGATTTGAAATTCCGTTACTCACAGAACGTTATACTCTCTTTGGACCTTCCTTTTCTGCTTTTATTTTATTAATAGCAATTGGAGGTTATCTCATTTATCGGTACCAGTTAAAACCACCTCCACGAAAAGAAAACATGTACCAATTATATTGGGGAGTCTCCTTTTTACTCTTTAGTGTTACATTCATTGGGATGTGCTTACAATCTCTAGGCTTAGATTTTGCTAATATGGAGGATCCCATTTTTTTCCTTTTATGGCGGAATCCAATGATTTTATGGGTCACAGGAATGATGATAGGCACATTGATGTTATTTACAGAGGATAACAAGTCTATTTATGTTCCAGCGTTGATAGTTTTTTTGGCTGGAGAATCTTGGTTCTTTATACGCCTAGTAATTTTTGTGGATGTTAACTCCATTGAACTAACTATGTATGGATTTCTATTTGGTGAATTTATCCCAGTTTCAATATTGATTGCATACCTTTTCTACTCTTACGGGAAAAATCTCAAGCTTTCATCAGCTTGGATGCTAACAATGGGATTTTCCCTGTTAGCATTGACATATGCAGCATGGGCACCATGGCATTTCTCAGAACTAAGGTATATTTACTTTATTTGGTTTGATCTATTTCTTGTTTCCTTAGCTCTGATATTAACGGGATTCTTCGCTTTACCAAAGGAAATAACTAGTAAAATAACGCTAGATACTAGTTAATCGTAATTTTACTTTGAATATTCTTTAAAAAATTCTTTTAATTTAACTAAAGCTTCATTTATCATTTGAAAAGAACGTTCATATGGAGGATCGAAATATGGATCAGGTATATTTTCAGAAATCCCCATTGTGAATTCAAGTAAGAGAAATGACTTCTCTCTGATCTTTTGGGGGATTTTTTGATAATGGTTTTTCTCCATAACAAGAACAAGATCTGCTTGTTGGAACATTTCTGGATAATCCAGAGCATATCGGGGAATGAATTTGGCAATTCTCTCTATGGAAACACCTTCTTTTAACAGTAGGTCTCGAGATTCCCACGAGATAGAATCATTCCTGTATGTCACTCCTCCTGATTCTATTCGAATCTTTTCTAGCTCAGGTTCTCCTTGAATAAGGTGTTCAAAAAGTAAATGGGCGTAAGGACTTCTGATAATATTACCAGAACAAATAAATAATATTTGAAAACTAGGAGACTCACGAAAATTCTCCAAAACTATTTTTTTTTGCTTTTCTAATTGAAAACTCAAGATAATCTCTCACTTTTCATACTAGGAACATTCATAATTAAGGGAGCAATTCTGTTTTTGTGAGTATTGATATGTCAATTAGGGCTTTGAACAAACCAACGAAGAATCCAAAAAATAGTAGAAAATAAGAACCAAAGGAGACAAAATAATAAACAATTTGAGTAAACAACACCTCTTGCGGAAGTAGGCTTAGAGGGAGAGTCAATCCAAACATTACTATGATATAAACACATAACCAGCCGATAAAACATCCAAATACAAGTAATGTTTTTCTGAAAGCAATTTTCCAAGTAACATCCAATTCATCCAATTTCTTTCTTATTGAAAACATTTCCATTCTCCTATGCTATTTGTTCAATTTCACATTATAAGAATATTGTTCGTTACCACAAGCTTTATGAATTTCAAAACCTTATTAAGAAAGACTGAAGATTAATTCTTACGAGTTAAGATTGAGTATCGGGGAATTCCATCATGACTGAAGAATTAGATGAAAATACAAATTCTTCTAAAAGGAAGGATTCACAGAGTCCCCGTTGTAAATACTGTAGCAATGAATTAACGTATATCGTGAAATATTGTCCTAAATGTGGAGAAAAGCTGTATTAATACTTAGAATATTTCAGCTTAATAGAATTAAGAATAATAAAGAAATTGAATATATAACCTCTCCTGATGGACGTTGCCTACTTCTAAATGGGATCTAATTTTTGACTTACACGGAGTCCTAGTGGATGTTCGTGCTGTAAACAAGAATTATGGGAATTATTTAGAGAAAATTTTGACACCCACAGGCATAAAACGCGAAAAAATTAATGAAATTCATGAAATTGCATTTGAAAATTGGATTACTGATATTACACACCTTTTCAATAATTTTGAAGAAATAAATTTTGATTCAGAAGCCTTTATGACAGACTATAAAGCAATAGATGTCAAATGGGAAGAATTCATTTTAAATTTTGTACCATCAGAGCATAAAAGCACAGTTAAGCCCTTGCTGAAAACATCATTAGTGGAATATGAAGCTCTAGCTAATGGTATTTATCCGATTCTTTACCCTGAAGTCAATACAGTGCTTAAGGAACTAGCTAAGATAACTGATCTACGTATGCATATTGCTTCATCTGCATCTTGTAAGCATGTTAGAGGTGCTGTTGATCTCCACAATTTATCGGATTTTTTTCAAGAATTAATAGGTTATGACACTGTAAAAGCACCAAAAAAGGCAGAATCAGGGAAATATTTTAAGCAAATGCTTCAAATTATCAACACAGTCCCAGAAAGAACGATTTTCGTTGGAGATTCTATTGAAGAAGCAAATCTTGCTCTTAAATTTGGAATGAGGTTTATATTGGTTAAGCGAAAGAAAATTTATTCGATGAAAAATACTCTAGAAGAACAAATTAAAATCATTCAAAATCTTACTGAACTAATCCCTATTATAAAGGAATTAATAAGCTAAACAATCTCAGATTGGTTTTTAAAACCTTAAAAACTAAATAAGATTCCCCAAACTGTATTAACTGTGGTATGAACTAAGGCTGCAGGCACTATTTTCTGTGTTTTCCAATAAGTCCAACCATAAAGTAATCCAGCAAGGCTGGCAAATAAAATATATCTGGGATCTTCGAAATGGGCCCAACCAAACAGAATTGAACTTAAAACTAACGCTGCAACAAGAGAATCATGAGTTTCATTGATCAAAATTATAGCAAAAAAGGCAAGAATGAGTGCAACTATTAAATATAACACCTCTAAGGGGATGGATTGAACAAGAGGCCAAGCTTTTCCTTCAAAATTACCTAAAGGTTTAGCCATTGAACCCACAATGTCTTTTAAAAGAGAAAATAATGGAATCCAACTTAGACTCTGAAGGATATACTCAATCCAGGGCGTTATGGTGATCAACCCAGCCAGACCTACGATTCCTCCATACCACCAATTACTAGAGAGATCTTTTTCCTCAAATTTCTGTACGAGTAGCTTGAAGACAAAACCTCGGAAAAACAATTCTTCAATTAACGCTGTCCCTAGAAATATTAATATAAAGGTGAAGATGATTTCAATCAATGATCCTGGGATCTCTGATATAATTTTCTCAATATTTTGAACTATCAAACGTGGAGGAGCTAAAAAGTAAGAAAGCATACCAATGGGAGCAATAACAATTAAAAGTGTTCCAATAGCTAGAATAACGATGAATAAATCATCCTTTGAAAAAGTAAAAGATAATCCCATGTCATGATGACGAACAAAGATAAGTGCGTAAATGAATGCAAATAAAGCTAATAATGTATCAAAGGGTATTTTTCCCAGCTCAACTAGTCCTAGAAAATCATCAGCAATCCCAAACTCTATTGGGATCCATACCCATAATCCTGCAACAACATCGATGCAAGACAATCCTCTCTTTGTTTTTTCATGGAATATCATGTAAAGAATGCTAGGAGTCAGAATAAAAATGAATCCAGAGACAATCTGGATAATATTAATTAATAGATCAGCTGAAGTTGGGACAATAACATGAAAAATCATAAAAATGGTAAACACACAAAATGGAGGGATGATCTGTCGCTTTGGCGTATTTAGGAATCTCTGATTTAGCACGACTAATTCAGGGATAAATATATACACAAAAAATCCCCCAAGCACAAAAATGAATATCAAACCAAAAAGAAATTCTCCCCCGATAAGAATGGTTTCCTGAATGAATAACAGAAGGCAAAGTATCAGAAGAAAACAGGATCCTATAAAAAAATTCAAAGATTTAAATATGATTTTCCATTCTTCCAGATTAATTACCATGATATCTACCACACAATAAGTTGAGTTAATCATTCAAAACAATATAGTATTCTACTTCCAGATATTTATTCATTGATAATAATATCGGGAGATGATGTTGAAATTTATCATTTTGAAATATAAACAATACAAATCAATTATCATATAAGATTTTCTTGAAAACTAAGAACTCACGAAGATTATTCAAGAGAACTAGAATAAGTCTTTTCTATAATTCTATAAAAGAGCCCTTAAAAGAGAGGGATAATCAATATGAATTACAACTTAAAAGCAAGTTGCTTCTTTTATTTTATCAAAACTAAAAAATTAGAGTTTAATAGGAGATTAAACATGAATCAAAAAAGAATTCAGCTTTTAGCTGTTAATGTGATGCTTATTACTCTCATACTGATGAGTCAATCAGGTATCACTGTAGCGACTCCGCCTGTACCCAAAAAGATCCTGACAGACACCGTTGTAGGTGAGGATCCATTCATTGAAGCACTTGAACTAATCGCTGCTGAAGATAATGCTCTTATCGCTCAATACTATCAATTAAGTGGTAAGAAAAATTTCCCATTAAATCCCTCTGATAGCTCTTTTGATGAACTTGATCTCATTTACATCATTAGCTCCAATCAAGCAAACTGGCGTGACTATTGGCCTAGATCAATCTGGGAATTTCGTGATGGTGCAACCATACTATTTCAATTCTCACAAGGAATGCAAGCTGCTCTTGATGATGCATCAGAAATTATTCCAGCTTTGAATACGTGGATGGGTACAACACTAGATATACTTTATGGTGTTGAAATTGGAGGTGTAACTACCCTTTTCTACTGGGGTTATATGTCAGCTCAGAACCACTCTGATTTTATCACTACCCAGTTCTACGATGTCTTAAGTCAAGAAGGTTTTACTAGTTTTATAACAAGGGACGTACTTTCATCAGCTCCAGTATCAGTGGTTGGAACTGGCCTGATCAAAAATGAACTTGGTAATTTTATTCCTCTAGCTGTCACAGCTTTCATTTTAGAAAACGGAATAGATATCGATGAGAATGGGGTTCACAATATGTCTATTGAATCAGCATTTGGACTCACGGGCGATATTACACCTGCAGAAAATAGTTCTATCAGTCACATTAATTTTAAACTTCCATATATAGCAAATGTCTATGATTTATACCCTGATACGAACAATCTGTATCCAGAACTTACAGGTCAGTTTGAATGGACATTGAAATTTGGCCCTTGGGTCAATGGACCTTATGAAGACATTTATGTGACCTATGATATGAATGTTGAAGAACTAACGACCTTTCCTCAGATTGCTGGAGATGTGTCAGTAGATGTTCAGGCATTACACTCACTTACAGATCCAATGTTGAATTATACAATAGAACTGAATAATACTGGAAATGAAAACGCGTATGATGTATCCTTTGCTTGGGATCTTCAAGGAAAACCCGAATCAATAAACATTTCAATCTTTAATTCAGATTTATACGAATTCAACGCTACCATTCAAAAATATTACAATTATTTCACTGGAACTTTGGAAGATCTTCCTTCTTGGAATGCTACTTGGCCAGTTAACCTCCTTATCGAGGGGTGGTTTACTTATAAGAATGGTACTGTCGTTCAGCCAGTTACATATTGGAATGAAACAAACCAAGTGTTCGATGTTGATCTTGAGGAATCAATGAAGGTTGTTTATATCAATAAATCTTTCTTTGAGTTCAATTATTCTAGCAATCTACAAGAGACAACTTTACAGAATGGAAATTTCGCCTTGAATGGAACGATTCCGGAACTAGTAAATGGTTCAGCTGAGACTTTTTGGTGGTCAATTGGTGAACTTCCTGGAATAGATGATACATTCCTCGTTCTCGGATGGGATGCACAGGTGGATATGACATCAACTCCATATGAGTTTAATGTGACTTTTTTTGATAACACTAGTGCATATGGTGTTGGAAATAATCTAGTAGATTATGTTGTTCAAGAAGCCCTCTCAAAAGGAGAAGATTTACGCCACCCATCTTTGATAGGAAATCCCGAATTCCTACCAGGAGTAATGTTTCGATATTCTGACAGTGCTGAGCGTGAGTATTTTGGTTGGTCAAATGGCCTTGTTGTCCAACTTTATGATTTAGAGGCGATATTAAAAGCAACAGTATCATTAAACTCGTCAATCTATAAAATTGATGATGTTGCTCAGATCGATGTTACAATTAAAAACATAGGTGATGCAAATGCCACAAACATCTTCATTCAGGGGTACCATGCTCAACTAGGCCCCGATTGGCAACTGAGAGATGTATATAACTTTTCTGAAGTTATCCCCATAAATAATATCGATGCTGGAGGTATAGAAACTCACACCTTCATTCGGAATGTATCTACATTCCTTGGCATTCATCCAGTCACAGTAGGCCTTGTATATACAACTGAAGAAGATGAAGGTTATGGAGGTGTCTTCAATCGAACAGAAATTACAGGACTTGTTTCTAACCTCATACTAGGTGTTGTTTTACCAAAGGACGATAAAGCTGGAGAAGACGAACCAAGCTATCCAACACCTATTGTTAATGTATCAGTTTCTTGGACTGATGAAAATGGGGATTACATCGAGAATGGGGATCTCATCGAAATTAGAACTGAAGTAAAAAACCTTGGAGACGAGGCTACAACCATCAAACTATATAGCTATTTCCCTACGAGGATGGCTAGTATTGATCCATACGCTGATTATTATAATGGTTACAATTACAAAGTCACGGATATTTCAGGTAATACAATAGATCCAGAAACCTATGACAAAGGTTTTGCTTTAGATCACCCAGATTGGCCTATTACTATCGCAGCTATTGAAGGATTGCACCTTGCTCCTGGAGCTACTATTATATTCTATTACAAACTTACAGTAACAGATGCAGACTCCTTAATAGTACCACCCGTCTCTGTAGAATATAGTAGCCGCTATCCGATGGCTGGTGCATCAGGTATGGAAGGAGCTAGTGAAGAAAGCGGAGAAGGCAGTCCTTTAGCAGTTGCTATGGCATTCAACACCAGAATGCACATAGATTCTTTTGTTACGAGATTTAGAATACAGAGTACTACTTCCAGTGCTTCTAGTTGGACATCGTACAGCGACTCTTCTCTCCTCTCCGCTTATGCAGCGATCGTACCAATAGAACCATCAACAACCGTACCTTCCAGCACATCTGGACCTCCAACATCAGGAGAACCAAGTGGTGTGAATGGCTTCACAACCCTGACAAGCTTCATACATGAGAATATGAGGCTCATGATTGTCGTGTTAGCCATTCCGATTCTCGTGTTGACTGTTCGGGAATTTCGAAGGAGTAGAAAATAGGGGATTCCAATTATTTCCTCTCTCATCCCCTTTTTTTATTTTACCATTTTCTTTTTTTTGATATTAAATTTATTTCTAAAAAGAAAAAACATCTTTTTAAAGGATTAGAGTTTACTCCTAAATCGCAATGTCGAAACAGGCAGATGAGAACCTTACCGAAATTTTCAAGGCACTTTCTCATCCGCTAAGACAAGATATAATTATCATTCTTGCAGAACACCAAGAATTTGAAGATATAGGATTTACTAGTCTTCAGAATGAGTTAAATAAGAGTAAAACCCGTAATAAACCTGTTCAAGTTGGGACGATCTATCACCACATTAACCTTTTAGGAGATTTAATTACTCAAGATGAGGGATCCAAATCATGGATGCTTTCTGAACGGGGATGGTTTGCTCATAATTTATTAACATCAAGTCAAGATCGAAACCAGTTCATTACACAAAGTGATTTTATCCAGAAATATCCTTTTTCGTTAATCTGGAAAATTTTAGCCCCTCCCAGATTTTTCTTCTTCGTAAAGAAATCCATTGTGTTGTTCATTGGCTGGCAAATACTCTTTTTTTTATTATTTGCCTTTTTCACCGCTCAAGCCGATTTAGTACTAGTTTTTGTGTTTTATTCTGATGTAAATCCGAACAAGAATATTTTGATAAGCTTGGGAAGTATATTGCTATCTTGGTTTGTTTTCACATTCTTAGTATTAGTTCTTTCTAAGTATCTCTTACGGAAAAAGTACTTATCCCTAGAAGATGTTATGACAATGGCTGTCTTTTTAGGCGTATCAATATTACCTTTAGGACTCTTTCCTCTTTTAGTAGTAATTGATGTCTTCGATTTATCTCAATCTTTCCTTCCATTAGCACTAGCCATTATTTTGCAACTATGGGTCATTCTATTATCTACTCGCGCAATATCAGTTCAATTCTTTGCCCGTATGGAACGTGCCGGAATTGTTAGTCTAATTTCGATTTATATTATGGTCTTATTAGGGATTCTTCTATCTCCTTTCTTAGGATTTTAGACTTAAAGGATGTTTATCAGCTAATATTGCACAGAGTAAAAGATGAACTATGTCTCACGTTTATTTGAATGGATTATAGGTGCAATTTGAATTTTTCGCATCTCTTCTGTAATTAATCCTTCAAGAAGAGGAAAAATGCCATCCCCAGTCCAAGTGTTCGTTTCATAGATTTTCTTGCTTGAAATACTAAACTTACGGGCAAGATATTTCCTAATGTTAACAATTTTGCTTACATCACGCATATTAGCTGCAATTACAAAAGGACGATCCCAGAAGTTACGAATTTCCTTGAATAACTCCTGAGACTTCTTTATTCGATTTGAATCGGAGCTATCTACAAAAAAAATATATGCATCAGATTCATTACTAAATCTCCACCAATGCTGTCGAAAAGCATACCCAAGATCAATAAACTGGATTTGGGGTAGATTACTTATGGAATCGATTCTAATTATATCAAGGAGTTGTGTTGGCTTATAAGATTCGAACCCAGTTAGAGGTTGTTCTTCCCTTAGGAAATTAAGAAAAGTAGTTTTTCCTGAACGATCCAATCCGAGAAGAGAGATTTTTATTTCTTTAGTTGAGTCATCAATAGTTTTTACTATTGAATTACATAAATCTTGAAAATCTTTTGAGGATACAAGGGCTTGGGAAGATTGAAGATGATTACTTAGATATTCTCTAAGGAGCTTTAAAAATGATTCAACTCTTTGAAAAGAAGTATTGCGAGTAGCAATTGAGACCAGCATCAAATCATTAATGGTACAAAAAACAATCAATTGATCATTAATAATTAATCCATGAGTCTGTTCTTTTTGAATCGCTTCTCGTGCTAATCTTCCAATAAGTGGAATTAATTCATAAATTCGATGATCTCTTGAAATGGACACAGTCGAATTCAATTCAATGTTATTTCCATTAAAAACTTTAACTGAGAGAAGAGGCATTCAAAGATCACCGATTAATGGCATAAAAATGTACAACTTCGAAATACTGAATTATTTTGATAATAATAGAACACTCTTCTCTTAAAAAAAGCACCTGAACATTCTATCCGGATAATTGTATTCGTCTTAAATCCCACCAAAAAGGAGAATAGCAGCTTCATGACTTTTTATTATAATTAGCTATGCACCTTATGAGTAAATAATCCGACAAAAATTATTAAAAGGGACAAAAAGAAAGGATCTGAAATCAAGAAGAGATCCAAACACAGAGATTAATTTAGTTTCTTTAAAATTGTTGCGAATAATCCTTTTCCGAAATTTCAAAACAATTTAATTACTGTAGCAAGAGTTGCCTTACAAACTTCTCTTATAAATGGAAAATCCAATGTATTTATCGTATCTCCCCCAGTATGATAATAAGGATTCCGAAAATTAGCTGTATCAGTCACTATTACCGCAGGGATGCCAAATCTCCAGAACGGGGCATGATCACTCCGTAATAAGTCAGCCATTGTTTGCTTGATTTCATTATAACCTAATACAACATCCAAAGCAGCACATGGTAATTCAATAGATTCATCTTGAGATGATTCAAAAAAAGCAGTTGTAAGATGTTGAGAGTTTATATCTCCAATTACAGTAATATAGTTACCTCTCATTTGATGTTTATCCATACCATGAGTTTTAAACATATCCAAACTTAAACCTGAAGGTAGGCGTTGAGAATAAGGTTCATTAGATACAAAACCCACAGATTCTAAATTTATGACCCCTATTATATTCATGCCCTTTTCAACTACATATTCGGAATAAACACTACTCCCCAAACAAAAGCTTCTGCCAAATGGATCAATTTGTGCTGAATCATGGAATATTCTATTCTGTTCTTTAAAGAATTTAATTTCCGTATCTTCTAACTCCTGTTTGGCAGCTACTTGAAACTGTTCCCACTCAGTGTCATTAAGAAAAGGTTGTGCTGGACCAGATAGAGTTATCAATTTTTTAAATTGGTCAGCGAATTTTTTCACAGGCCAAGAAATATACCGAAACTTTTCATCAAAAACTCCATACTCGGTTCCAATCTCTCTTATCGGCTTTTGTAAAGTAGGTGAAAATTCTTCTAAATTGAAACTCACAAAAATAACATTCTTATCGTAATTTAATTCCTTAAGAACACGAGCAACTTCAATCATGACTGCAACGCCACTTGCATTATCATCAGCACCAGGAGTAGAATATACTGTATCATAATGACTAGTAACTAAAACTGTAGGGTCGGAGAAGTCGATATTTCCTTTTATCCTTCCTTCTAAATTAAACAATTCTTTTTCAAATCCCTCAACATTTATTAGCTGTTTATTCGTTTTTAAGCCATAATCTCTGAGTTTTTTTTCAATATAACTTCCAGCTTGGATTAATGCTTCGTATCCGTCGAGGGCGTGTTTCACTCCTTCAAGTGAAAGTATATGTTTGTATAATTCACTAATATCAACCATTTCAACAGCTTTCTTAATACTAAACATTGGTAATAACCCCAAAAAGCTTTAAACGAAGAAGCTTCTTGAATCTTACATATTTTAACAGATTGTAAGCAATTTAAAAAGGGAAGAATAAATAGAAAGAAAAAAAGTAAGTAGAACGAAGATTATATAGGTCAAATCATCTTTACCATTGTGTTAATTGTTCTACTCCCAATAAGTAGTTGTACATTACGTGTTCCGCCAACGACTTCCGCAATCTCTGAAATTCCTTGATACATTGGCATCTTTGTTTGATCAGTAACGCCAGTACCACCCATTGCATGCATACATTCATATGTTAATTCATGAACTAAATGTGCTGCTTGTTCTTTCATTTGTGAGGCCATAGCTACGAATGGATTCATAAATGGGCTTATTCCTGCAAGTTCATCTCTTTTAGCATCATAAGCTTCAGCTAGTTTTAATAAAGCCATGGATATAGACATTAATCGAGAATGATACTTTGCTAGAACTGACATACCAACAGCTTGATGGAGTAAGATTTTTGTTCCAAATTGTTGTCTTACAGTTGAATAGAGCGAAGCTAATGCAAATGCTCCCCACATTTGGCCCACGTTTGTTGCAGCAATTCCAATTCTTTCAGGTACTAAACCTTCGAATAAGATATGATATCCTTCACCAGGACCACCTGTCATATATTCTTCAGGAATAAATGAATCTTCAAAGATTGTTTTACCAATATGGACCTTACTTACTGAAGGAATCCCTATTCTTTCCGCCTTAAATCCACGATCCCATTCCTTGTGAGAAATCCCCTGTACCATTGTCCCCCGAGGATCTTCTTCATTTAGAACAGCATAAACTGCACACATATCCGCTTTTGGACTATTAGTCGTATAACATTTGGCTCCATTAATATTATATCCACCATCAGTTTTCTCAGCCTTAACTTGCATGTTAACGGCATCGGAACCCCTAGCTGGTTCTGTAATTCCAATACAACCAATTTTGGTACCATCTAGTAGATCTTGAAGATCTTTGAGTAGACTTTCTCGGCCATTATGATGATGAGCTATAGGATTAATACACAGAACAGAAGCACCCATTGCCATATTGAATTGAGGATTAAAGATGTCCATTGTCCAACAGCGAAGAATTTCAGCTTTCATACCAATACGTAAGTCATCTCTATGAGGATAATCATTGCTACGATTAATTAATCCATGTTTACCAGCCCAAGGAAACCAATCGTAGTAATCAGAGGTATTATGACCGTAAATCCCGTTTATTTTCTCTTCTTGCTCCAAACAAAGTTGTTGAATTTCTTCAACGTAGGCCTTATCGTTGTCATCAAGTAACATCATCATATTGTTATTGAACACACCAAATTGATTCTTTAACTTCATCATATCTAATACTTCATCTTCTACTAACTGTGTTTTCATATTTGTTCCCTTTCTATAGTTTATTTTCAATTTATCTCTATTAAAATCCTTATATCCAGCTTTCCTTTCGTTTTATTAATTATTTTCAAATTTCCTCCGCTTTTCAAATAGATTCTTCACATTTCTTTCCTTACTTCAGAGATTTTCACAATTTGATAATATTAATCCCTTCCAATATATTTTACTTTAAAAACATAAAGTCCGATATTTTAAGTACAACTACAATTAATACTAAGTACAAGTACCAATTATTATTATACAAATCTTAGTGGACAGGTAGCTATTTCTGTTTCATAAAGGGATTTTTCTTAAGGAATATTGCATAGGGGAAAAAGAATGACAATTACTAATATGACAGCAATTAACTACAGATTCTTATTTAATTAGTTCCCTTCTCATTCGAATTGATTACTAAATGCCAGAATAATAAATCTTAGATATTTCAACCAATTGGTTAGTTGTTACAAGCTAATAGTAAATTATGTCTGAAAAATGGAGTTGTTATTTAATGACTAGCAATTGGGACCTTTCTTTTCTGTTTAAAAGTTATAATGATCCAAATATCAATGAACATGTAAATAAGGCTCACAAAATCGCTGATGAATTGCAGAAATTTCGAGGAAAAGTAAAAAGTGGTGAATTATCTGCTAAGGAATTACTTGAACTTTTTCAACAAACCGAAAAAGCTCAAACCTTGATCTCAAAGCCAGAAGGATATGGAGCTCTACTTTTCTATCAGGAAACTACTAATGAAGATCATAAAGCGCTTTATGCAAAAATGGAACACCATTCTGTAGATATTACAAACAAATTGCTTTGGATTACCTTAGAATTGAACGAATTATCTGAAGAGAATGTCAAGAAATATCTCTCTGATCCGATTTTGGCTAATTACCACCATTACATCGTGGTTAAACGACTGAACAAGCCTTATCTACTCTCCGAACCAGTTGAACAGGTTCTTCTACAGAAATCGCTAGTGGGTCGGGACGCCTGGTTTAAATTCTTCCAAGAATTCACCGCGGCTTTCGAATTCGAAGTGGAGATCGAAGGAGAATTGAAGAAAATGTCTCCAGGAGAAATCTACCCTTTATTTCGTGATCCCAATCCTGAAACACGCGAAAAAGTTTTCAGAGCTTATTATCAAAAATATGCAAACGAATCCATTGCAATAAGTCATTGTTTCAATAATATTTGGAAAAATCATGGAATAGATGTTGATCTTCGTAAATATCCCACAATAATGACTCCAGCACATCTTAGGAATCAAACAGACGAGAAAATTGTACAAACTATGATGGAAATCATTAAAAAGAATTATTCTCTTGTACAGGAATATTATAAGTCGAAAGCTAAGCTGATGGGGCAAGGTGATAGAATTAAAGGATCTGATCTTTATGCTCCCCTGGGTAAAGTAATCAAATACACCTGGGAGGAGACTAAACAAATGGTACTTGATGCATATTCCGAATTTGATCCAGAGATTGGTGAAATGGCAAAAGGATTCTTTGATCGCAATCTCATAGACTCAGAAGTTAGGAAAACCAAACGATTTGGCGCATTGTGTTTAAGTATCGCACCTGGAATAGATCCTTTAATCCATATGTCTTATGATGGTACACCTGATGGGGCTAGAACTCTTGCTCATGAAATGGGACATGGTTTACACGATCTTTTCAGTGGACGAAATCAAACTCTTTTCAACTATTATCCCCCCTTGGTAGCTGCTGAGACTGCTTCGGGTTTTGGAGAGCAAATACTAATTGATAAGATGTTAAATACATTAACTGATGAGGAGGCAAAACTGAAACTCCTTGCTAACCAGATAGAGGATGCTATTGTTACGATCTCTCGTCAAACCATGTATGTGTTCTGGGAAAAAGAATGCCATGAAAAAGGAGCTAAAGAGAATTTATCGGCCAAACAAATGTCTGATATCTGGGATAGCCACGTAAAAGACGCCTATGGTGATTCAGTCGATTTCCTTCATGAACAGAGTTGGAATTGGGCAACTATACCACATTTTCTAGACCCAAGAATCTTTTACTGTTATGCGTACTCTTTTGGAGCACTTTTTGTCCTAGGTCTCTATCAAAAATACCTTGAAGAAGGGAAATCATTTATCCCAAAATACAAGCGAATCCTTGAAGCAGGTGGATCACAATTCCCTGTGGATTTGGCTGCCTCTGTTGGACTGGATCTAACCCAACCTGAATTTTGGCAAGCAGGTTTCGATTATCTTCAGAAGCTATTAAAAGAGTTTCAAGCAATTGTAGAGAAACGAACGTAATTCTTGAAGATAAAATTTTAACCCAAATACTACTTATACCTGCTGGAAATATTAGTTGTTTAGTTCATTTTCATATTTCTTTAGATGAAAATCTCGAATGGCAACGATATTTGATGGAGATCTGATGATGAAAGCTATAGTTAATGCTACAATTCTCTGTCCTAATCAAGGACTAATAGAAAATGGGAGTATTCTGTTTGATGAGGAGAGAATCCACACAATAGGCCCAGACTTAACCATCCCAGAAGGCACAGAGGTAATTAATGCTACAAACAAATATGTCATACCAGGGTTCATTGATGCACATAGCCACCAAGGCCTATTTGAAGGTGGTATAGGATGGGCAGGAATGGATGGTAATGAAATGACTGATCCTATAACTCCTCACCTTAGAGGCCTTGATTCTTTTAATCCTGATGACGCATCATTGAAGGAAGTGTGGAGGGGAGGAGTTACTTGTATTAATACAGGCCCTGGTTCAGGAAATGTCATTTCTGGTCAAGCTTTTATCGTGAAACCCTCGGGAAAAACTATTGTTGATGAAATGATTCTACTTGCTCCGTCAGGATTAAAAATTGCGTTAGGAGAGAATCCAAAGAGGATGCATGGACAGGAACACAAAAGAATGCCCCAAACAAGGATGGGTATTGCAGGATTATTAAGAAAAACCTTCAATGAGGCTAAAAATTATATCAATGAATGGGAAACTTATAGAAAACGATTAGAAATAGCTGAAAAACTTGGAAAAGCGCCTCCAATTCCGCCGAAGCATGATTTGGGCATGGAAATAATAATTAAGGTGATTAAAAAAGAGATCCCTCTCCACGCTCATGCTCATAGGGCTGATGATATTGCCACAATTATCAGGATAGCAGAGGAATTTGATATCCGCCTAGTTCTTATCCATTGTACAGAAGGGGAGAAAATTGCAGATTATATCGCAACAAAAGGAGTACCTGCTGTTTTAGGACCAACAATCATGTGGATAACTAAACCAGAAACGCGACAGCGATCATTTAAGACTGTAGTAAGCATGGTTAAAGCAGGAGTTAAAGTTGCTTTGCAAACAGATTCGCTTACTCCAATGAACTTCTTCCAGCTGTTACCGATGTATGCAATAAAGGAAGGTTTGTCACGAGAAGAAGCTTTACAATGTGTAACTAAAAACCCAGCAGAAATATTGGGAATCTATGACCGCGTTGGTTCTTTAGATAAAGGGAAAGATGCTGATATAGTGATATGGTCAGATCACCCCTTTGAGTTCTACAGTAAGGTGGAAAGAGTTTTTATAAATGGAAAAGAAGTATATTCTACTGAAAATTAACAGAAATTAACCATTCTAATATGAACTTTCTTCAATAGTCCTATTGCAAATCCCCAATAGATATCTTTTTGAAATTCATTTTCCTCAGTTCTTTCGGAGAGCTTTATAATCTAATGTCTTTTCAAGAAAACCCTGAATTAGATCTGAAATTGACTAGTCATGTACCAATATTATGGAAACGGAAGATTAGGAATTTCATTAAGGATGACCACCAACACGCGTTAGAATTTTTTTTTAGAAGTTTTAAACAGGGCAAAAACACAACAAAAATGAAATATGGGCTTGAACAATCACTCCCAGAAAGTCTTTATTTTATTCTCTCTTCATTTGAGGAGTTGGATAACGAGGAAGCATCTCTTTTCTTTGATTTAATTGCCACAAATAAATTTATTGCTTATTTTCCGTCTCTAGAGCGAAAAAAACAAGAATTAATTCTTGATCAGATTTACAACCATTGGGATTTTGGTTTAAACCATGAATCAATACGAAAAATCCTTTCTCAGCTTGATTCAAGTATAGGAACATTATTATACGACAAAATAACTGAAGAAAAGGCAGAGCGAAATACAAAATTCATTAAGATTTTGGTACTATGGGGAGAAAAAGTTTTAACTCATTATCTGAAAATCTATGCTCCTAATAATGTTGATTTAATTCTGAAGACGTTTCTTGAAAGTAAATCTGAATCACATCATCGATTACTGTTACCATTTCTCCAAGATGCTGCTACGAAGAATTGGAAAATGATAATAAATACAACGATAGAACTAAATACTAATCTCCCTCCTGATGTCATTTACAGGATTTTTTCTGATACTTCAAGCAGAACAAAGCAAAAAATTGGGAATTACATAATTACTCAATCCTTGGTAGATCGTTTAGCATTTCTTTTCACTGACTTTGATATCTTCAAATCGGCCTTAACCTCGAAAAAATTAACAATAACAACACAAACACTTCTAGAACCATATTTACAACAACATATTGCTGAACATTTTGATCAGATAGTTAAATTAGGAAAAAGAATTTCATTTCCTCAATTATCCATCGCAATGTTGATTGATCATTCTAGTTTTAAGATTCTTTTAGACATGATTCGGTTAAAGAGGGAATTATTGCAGTATTGGGAGGATGTACTCATAATATGTTCAAGGGATGCTCTTCATATTGTACTGAGCGATTTTTTACAAGAAGGAAAAAATAAGGCTTATCTAATTCCTTTGCTGAATAGACTGATTAGCTTAGAACTCTACCAATTTTGGTTTTTATTTAAATCGTTACCTCCTAATAGCTTTTCAAAACTTCATCCCATTCTTATTCACGCTTTCGATTTGAGTATTACCATAATTGGAGAGGTAATATCTTCATTGCCCAAGGATCATCTGTCTTTTATCTTTGAACGTATTATCCCACAATGTGTCACAACAAGTCCCAAAATACTGTACTCACTCTTGTCAGGACAAGGAACATCATATATTCAAGAACCTGCGATTCAAAGAGCTGTTCTAGAATTGATAAAACTAGATCCAGATGAATTGTTGATTATTGTCCTAATTCGTTTATCCAAAATAATCACAGATTCAAGATTCAGTAATTCTACAAATTCTTTACTCGATAAAATCATCAACCATTATACAATAAACACACTTACTATTATCGACACTCAAAAGTTAAATTCTCTTATCCCCATTGTAAATTCATTTTTCTCATCGTTATCCCTTGTAGATGTTGAAAATATAATTTTACCATTTATAGTTACTCTTAAATCCCACATATTCAATTCAATAGTTATAAACCAACTTGAAAAACTAACTAAGGGTGGGAAAGAGAATCTTCCTCTGTTAAGAAAATTAATATCAAATTATGAAGAACAAGATTTCTCAATTGAAGGGAAAAAAATTCTTTACGATTTTTTTCGTTCTCTAATTGGAAAATCAGCTAATGATGACTTGTTAATTTTCTCCATTTTTAAACAAAGACCACGAAGTCAATCTCTTTTGTTACCAGTCCTTTTTGAAAACACCTCAGTGCATACAATTGAAAATATTCTTCTTGAATCGCCAATTGAGCCTCTTGAGGAGAATATCCTCAAAACCTTAGTTTACCATTTAGAAATTCACCCTCCTGAAAAACCCGAAGAATACTTCTTTAACTTATATGAGACATTGAAAGAAAAAGAGGATGCGCAAAGAGCTATTTTACCACTTCTGGGGGAATTTTGTTCATGGAATAATCTCTCAAAACTCATGGATTTATCAGAAAAGGAAAAATATTATCGAGAGTATGAAAAAGCCCTAATAAGATTCTCATCCCGATTTGATATCCATTCTCATAAATCACTCCAACAAATCTGGATTTCTGGCCTTAAAGATGTATACAGTCGCCTAAAAAAAACCACCACCCTTTATCAAAGCCAATGTCCGCAATGTGGTAATCCAATTCTTGAGAAGCAAAAGAATTGTGGATTTTGTAGCCAGAGGCTTTCCTGTATTATCTGTCGAGCATCAGTGGTGGAGCTTCAAACTGAAGAAGAAGTTGTTCAGTGTCCTCAATGTTCAAGCTTTTTCCATCGTCACCATCTACTAGAAAGTGTGAAATTCAAAAAAACCTGTCCAGTCTGTAATGTGTCTTTAAGAGAAACAGATGTATCAAAACTTCCTTCTTTCAATTTCTTCTATAAATAATGTTTACCTTACAACCCTTTTCTTGATATCACAGGCAAATTTCTAAATATTTTCCAGTTGTTAGTAATATCAAGAAATTCGCTCGTTAGATTCTTTGAACTGAAAAGAATCAATAGTAAAAATAATAATTGTGATTTCTTTGACAAATGAGCCAAAGATTGTAGTAATAGGAGCAGGAAGCACAAATTTTTGTTTTGTGACGTTAAATGGTATATTGTCGGATCCGAAACTTCAAAATGCTTCTCTATATATGGTCGATATCAATGAAGAGACTCTAAATTTAGTTTTGTCTTTAGCTAAAGTGATAAGAAAGCGTTACAAATCTAAAGTAAAACTATTTGCTGAAACTGATCGAAAAAAAGTTTTGGAAGATGCTGATTTTGTAGTCCTATCCATTGGTGTTAATCGTGAGGAAACTTGGCGAAGAGACTTCGAGATCGCTAAGAAATTTGGTATCTGGCATTATGCGGAAAATGGTGGCCCAGGGTCGTTTGGCCATACTGCTAGAAACCTCGCTGCTATTATGCCAATATTCCATGACATCCATGATTTTGCATCCGATACATGGTTGATAAATTTTACTAATCCTTTATCGAGGATTCATTATGCAGCAAAAGATTATGCAGGTATCAATTGTATAAGTTTTTGCCACCAATATTGGTATGGATTTTACATCTTAGGCCGCATTCTCATCGAAGATCTAGGGATTAAAAACAATCAACATTTAGAATATCATGAATATCGAAATTTAGCCTTAGATGAATATAACGTCCTGGCAGCTGGCTTAAATCACTTTACATGGATGCTAGAAGTTCGAAGAAATTCAAATGGAGAAGACATTTATCCTCTTATCCATCAAAATATAGATAAGTTACCTCCTAGTTATGAAGCTTTAACAAGACATGTTTTTAGAGTATTTGGACTTCTGCCTGTTTCAGGTGAAACACATCTTTCAGAATATCTTCCCTATACAGCACGAAAAGAGAACTGGGATAAATATAATCTATACCACTTTGGTTTTGACGAAAATCTACAAAATAAGGCAAAGAATTGGGAGACCATAAAAGAAATAATTAGTGGAAAAATGGGGATTGAAAAATTGAAGATGGATCCTGCTGAACGACTTGCGAATTTAATAACCGAAATATATACTGATTCTTCATTTTACGAACCTGCGTTGAATATTGAGAATAATGGAGCCATTCAAAACTTACCAATGGATGCAATAGTTGAAATTCCTTGTATAGTGAATAAAAGAGGTGGTTTGGGCGTATCAGTTGGTAGGCTTCCAGAGTCAATCTCAACTTTATGTCAGAGAGAGATTTCAATTTCGAAGTTAATTACTAAATCATCTGTTCATGGAGACATCGAGGCTGGAATTCAGGCCTTTGCTTTATTTCCGATGATTAATGATCTTGACTTAGCAGAAAAGCTATTTTATAAGTATATAGAGATTTTTAAACAATCACTTCCGCAATTCAATAGTTTATAAACAATCTATTTAATTAATTTCTGAATATCTTATCTGAACTAGATAATTAGAATCCTATCTTATTCAGTAATAATTAAAATCAATTTTAACTATTTGAGCTTAAACATCTAAAATTTAATTAAGGAAATATTGTTATAATAACAATAAATTTAATCTTGATTTGATTGTTTTAATTTCAATTGCATTAAAATTCATCTCATCTATTCTATTAGATTTTAGAAATATAAAATAATGAAGAAACGCTGAGGATAATAGATATTGGCCAAAAAAGCAATTAAATTTATCATTATAGTGGGATTGCTGTATATTATCATTTTACCAATTTTTGGTCTAGTTTTATGTCAAAATCCAATCCTGATTAAAATTGAGAACTTTCAAAAGAATTGGAAGGAAATGGAAGTAGCTACTAAAACAAATCTGGCTACATTACCAAGATATGATGAATTTCCTGAAAATACAACCTCTTGGTCAGACTATGCAGAAAAGTGTTTTGAAGAACTCTTAATTTTTGATGAATGTTGGATAAATGAAACCTCTATAAATGTGACAGGTTTTAGACCCTATGTCAAAAAAACTGACGGTTGGGGAGGAGAAGATAGAACTAGGGAAATAACAGAATTGATGGCTTCCATGGATGTATTGTGGCCAATGTATAGATACATTCAATTACATCCAGATGAAACAAGAGAAAATTTGATTAAAGAATTCATAGATGAATTACCAAAGTACTATAATCCACAAACTCAACAAGCTACAAACCGCCCAGGTGAAAACAAGCATGATTCTTGGTACTTCATGGAGAATTCAGTGTTAAAATATGGACATCTATTCATGATTTCTGGGATATCTAGTTTAAGAAATCCATATTTCGGTAGTTTATCCTCAGGAATTGAGATGGCTCATAATTTTAATTATCTCTTCCCTCAATTTGTTAATTTGAATAAAGAGGAGGCTTTTGGTTATAATACAGTAAATTACTGCACAGCAGGACTCCTAGCTTATAGTTTAATCAATGCTTATGAATTAACTCAAGATATATCTTATTTGAAAGAAGCTGAAACGACATTAATTGCTTTGCGAAAAGTAACTCCACCATTTATGACTTTGTATGAACCACAAGAACTTGCTGCAGCTGTTGCTGCATCAGCGAAGATGATTGAATATTCTGATTTGATTAATTCAACGGTAGACTTTGTAAGACTCTCCATGGACTTTTTTTACGCTCAAGAACAAATGGTATATTATAACAAGGGGAAAACTGCATTAGTAAATTTCAATCCCCAAACAAGTGAATGGTTACCATCTGGTTGGAGAGATGGTCTACATTCTCCATATTATAATCCCTCCGAGTTAGGAGGGATTAACGCTCCTGCATTTAAAGAGAATGGAGAGAGTATCATGTTTTGGACCGCTTATTTGAAATATCTCTATGGCAACGTCCCTGAATTTAACGCAGAAGAACCATTGAAAGTTCTCAACTTAAACCGAATTAAAAATTTCTATTTCTTCTCTCCCAACATTCCTGACGCTTGGGAAAGAGACTTTGGTCCAAGATCACTCCAATTTATTCCTTATGAAGACATTGATTACTATGCAGTAAGAGAATATGAAAATGAATCAGTTAGGTATTTCACTGGGTATAATGGAAAGGAAATATATGGAGCAGGTGAAACTATTTGGTCATATTTACTTTTTGAGGCTTTAGGAGAATCCTCTGATAGAAATGCACTAATAATTAATTTAAATATTTTTGACAAAGAATATCCTGGTTCTGCTGAAAATCGAGGTTATATTGTCTTTAATCCTTATAACAAAGAAAAAACATTATCATTTACTCTGAAGCAACTAAATGGTCCATATACGCTGTATGCTAATCGAAGCTTACTTGGTAAGTTCCAACCTGAAGAATCGTTCAATATAACACTGCCACCTGGAGGATCCGCATACTTAACGATTAATGTATCTAGTCTAGTGAGCTTCATTTATAACCCAGGAGTTGTTGATTTTACATCTTCTTCTTCGCTACCTCAGACAACATCACCATCACCGGATTCACTAGCAATTGTGTTATTTATTATCAGCTCTATGGCAATATTAACTGTATTAATCTTATATTCAATGTTCTCACACAAAAAAATTATTAAAAGGTAGTAGAAGAAACTAGAGAAAATAATATTGGTGAAGATGAAAATGAGGTTAGTTCGTTATAACAAGAATCCCGTGATAAAACCAAATCCAGCTCATGCCTGGGAAAAAGAAGCTGTCTTCAATTGTGCAGCATGTCAATTTAAAGGTGAAATTTTACTCCTTTACCGTGCAATAGGAAATTACAAAACATATATTTCAACCATAGGTTTAGCCAAGAGTCAAGATGGATATAAATTCCAAACATTCTCAAAACCGGCTATGAAACCAGAAAAGGATTTTGAAAAATACGGTGTGGAAGATCCAAGAATAACATATCTTGAAGACAAGTATTACATTACTTACACCGCAGTACGAACTCCTGTACCAAAAGGAGACGTTGATTATCACATTGGTATCGCCTCAACAACCGATTTTAAATCCTTTGAGCGTCATGGAACCATAATCAATGAATATAGGAATAAAGATGGTGTTCTTTTTCCACAGAAAATTAATGGTCAATATGTCCTTATTCATCGCGCTCCAGAACCCCACATGTGGATTGCATATTCCAAAGATCTGAAAAACTGGACTGGTCATAAGCAGCTCTTCTCACCTATTAAAAATTCATGGCAGGATCTAAAAGTTGGGGCTGGTGCACCACCGATTTTCACAGAACAAGGGTGGTTGGAATTCTATCACGGAGTGGACAAAAAATTTCATTATAGTCTAGGTGTGCTACTTCTTGATCTGAAAGATCCGAGTGTTATCATTAACCGACTTGAAGATCCTATTCTTACACCTGAAGAAGACTACGAAAAACTAGGAGATGTACCAAACGTCTGCTTCACTTGTGGTGTTGTGGAAAAAGATAACAAATATTTTGTCTATTATGGAGCAGCAGACAAATGTATCGGGCTTGCTACGATAGAGAAGACAAAATTGTTTCAATCATTCTGAATAATAAAATAATCCCATTTTAATAGTGAAAACAGATGGTTTTAACCTCGGATTTACTGAAAGAACATCGAAAGCTAATCAGGAAAATTCTTTCCGAAAGTAACGGGTATCTTTCTCTTCTAGAACTGAAAAAAAAGACGAAATTGGCCAATTTATATTTCTTTAAAGCCCTTGAGGAGTTAGAAACTAAAGAAATTCTTAAAAAAAGCAATAAAGGGAATGAGATTTTTATTATCCTTCATAATAGAATTAACAAAAAAAGTTGAAATACGAGCAGCTTCAAAACAATAAGCTTTGAGAAGAGAGAGATCAAAAAAAAAGAAAAAAGGAGGAGGGAATTTATTTATCCTCTTTTTCTACGTAAAATGATTGCGATGGCCGCAGCAGTCACAAGTGTTATGACAAGCTCAAAACCTGGAGCTGGAGCTGGTTTAGATGTCTCCATGTCATAATCGACAGTCCAATACCCATTTAGAGTGTCCATCTGAGTTTTAGGATTAGTAGCCTTGCTGAATGGTACATAAACACGGTTAATTCCTTCTAATGGGAATTTCTCGTATGATTGCTTAACCACAATCTCACCATCAGACCAATCGATAGATGTAACGTGGTCTTTGATAAATGTAGTTGCATTTTCACCAAGAGCGAAGTTAATCATGTATCCATTCTTTGTTGCACTACTATACATCCCAAAGTAGGTCGTTGTCATTTTAGTTAAATTTAGGAATTGTTCATCAGGATTTTCACGATTAGAGTTTCCAGCCTCATTTGGGGTGCCTAGGGCATAAACCATGTTGAAACCATTACTATCTGGGAAAGTTGACCATGGACTCGTAGAGGTGTCCGTACTGAAATCAAGGAATTTCGTAGTAAATTGCAGAGGACCACCATACAGGTCAGTCATACTTTCTGACGCTTCATCTTCATCTCCACCAGTTAAACGAATATTCTGGTGAATACCAGGGAAGCCACTATAGAAAGTAAATGTTCTGAGCGCACGGAGATCATCTTGAATTCCAAAATCTCCTTTATAACCAATTCCTGATTTAGTTTGTAGTACACATCGAACTGGGCCAACTTTAAGCATTTCAACAGTATCAGAGGTATTCTTAAAATCATTACCGTCGTGCCAACCATTGTCAGCTTCCCAGAATACTCTTGTCCATTGAAATTGCCAGTCGGACCATGGATCCCATTTAGCCATACCTACATCCCATTGTTCGTCTTTCATGTAAATATGTTTGAATGCACTCTTACGCCATCCAGATGAGATGTACACACACATAACTGCCCAATCAGTTTCAATCCAGGTGACATTACCAACTTCATCTACCAAAGGAGCATTTCCAGACGCATTGGAATAACCTGTAGTGTAAGTTGATGGAAGCCAATCGCTATAAGATGCATTATATTCATCAAATTCCGCATCAATGGAGGCACTTGGATCTTGACCATTATCATCTCCTTCATCTAAGACATAGAGGGAAAATTTCTTTTCCTCATCTGCATCGAGATCTTCAGGGAGTTGGAACACAATCTCATCAATCTCATCGTCACCATCCAAGTCATCTGCCTGAGTGGGTAATGCTGTATCACCATCATAAACAATCGCTGTTTGTAGGTTCTCTATTCCTTCGGGTAATACTCCTGGTTCAATGATAATTGGAGTATCTGCAATTATCCCGTCTTCTCCTGCCGTGATAGTAATTATCGCGGATTTTTTTCCTTCAGCAGCACGTACGATAGTCGGGGCTATCAATACGGAGAAAAACAAAGGAAGAAATAGAGCAAACATATAGATAGTATTTTTTCTTCTATTCATTTTACTTTCCACATAGTACTTGTGATTGTTAGAATAAGATTTCTAACAACAATTCAACTTCTTCTGGATTGATTTTTAAACTTAATTATAGAATTAAAATCTGTGATAAATTTTACCCATATTTCCAATATGGGTATCAATTCTCTTATTAAAAATGTGATGAAAAAAATTAAATTTCAGAAATCTTACTTGAAGTGTTTATTACTCCACTTCATCGTATTTCTGCCTATGCATACTAGTTGTTTTCAAAGCAATGATAACAGCACCAATTAGAATGGCAGATGCTCCTAAAAATGGTATTATACCTTGGCCTGGGTGGTATTCAATTGACACTTCATAAGAGAATGTTTCTGAAACATTTGCGTTTCCAGCACTATCATAAGCATAGATTTGATATTGAATAGTTGACCCTTCTGCTTGTGGGGGGATTGTAGCTGTATAAACACCGAATCCATAAGTCATTGTGATATTGGTCCATATAGCAGTACCATTGTTATAGCTTAGAATAACTGATTCGACTTTTGTATCATCAGTTACCATAGCAGAAACATTCACGGAATCAGCAGAAAGAATTATTGCTTCAGCAGGAGGGCTTTGAATAATATTACTAATGAGAGGAGCTGTAGTGTCGGGGATCTCGGGGAAGGATTTAGAATAAGGACTTATCCCTAAAATGTCACCAACCTGGAAATATGCCACAACAACATAAGCAATATCACGAGATAAAGAGGCAAGACTGACATCATGAGCTTCCCATGTTAACGTCGTTGAATTCCAAGACAGGTCTCCTTCAATTCCAGTTTCTTCCTTCGATTTAGCAACCAATACTTTGTACGTACGAGTAGATTCAATTGTATCATTAATAATTCCATATTCAGTTGACATTGCTGTAATATTCTCAATTTGTAATAAAGCTGTATCATTATTAAAAGAAACATGAGGACGACTAACACCTACATATTCGAAGGGGAGTGCAGTTACTACTGAGACAGATATATCCAAGTCTGGATCAGGACGACTCCATTCTTGGAAGTTATCTTCCATATAGGTTATTGCATCTTGGGTGATAGTTACATCAAAAGGAAAATATCGAGCATTTAATGGCAATTCACATGGATCATACATCAGTTTCATGTCTTCAGAAGCTTTTTGATACGTGATGTTTGTCAATCCATTCATATCAAAGATGCACCCAAATCCTAATTTATCAGAATTTTCTTCGTAAGGGGACATAATTTCCCCAGGTGCTAGTTTTTCTAGATACCACGATTCAGAAAAATCTGAAGGTAAGATTTTATGTACTAATAGATCATCAGGATTTCTTGGCCTCCATCCATCTCCAGGTACATATACACTTTTATAAGGACTATATTGTCCTCCAGGAGCTTTTTCTCTATTTTGAAGCTCAATGATCAAGTTCGGATTTGCGGCAGCGTTAGGCCCAGTTGTTGCCAAAGTATAATCAAGGTAAGGTAGGTTTGCAAAAAGTTCGTATGTTACCAAACCGTAGACTCCAGGGATTGTACCCCAAACTGAAGAAGCTTTGCCATATGGAGGTATTGATTGCATTTGAATTCGTGCACGAACTGGCCCCTGTATAATCGACCTTTCAGGATTGGGTATGAAAAAGTTATTAGTCCCAGCTTTATCATTTAATTCGATAAATTGCTCAACTGTGGCAAAACGAGCCCATTTCCACGCTTCCCAACTTGGGTCGAATCGTTGTTTAATTGCATCCCACCGTGAATTCCCCTCCTCGCCAAGTACGGATAATTCATAAATTCCTCCAGAACTCCAAGCAGCATCAACTAAAGCTGCAGCTTGTATCTTACTATTTTCGATGTAATAGGCTTTTTTCAGCATATCAGCACCGAAATATTCCCTCACCTGAGTATATTTCGTATAATCGTAGACAGTGCACGCTTCAGGAAAGATTGGATCAGGTAAATTTGTTTCCAGAGTTCCTAAAAAGATCGAGAAAGAGGCACTTTCCCCACTTGTAAGCTCTAACGACTCTGGTAATTGAAATAATAATTCATCATCTTCAGAATATCCTACTTGACTGTCTATATCGTCTACTTGACTAGGAATTATTTCCTCGTCATAAGTAATATAAACTGCTGACCATTTGAGATCATCTGAAGGATCTGGAGTATCTAGACCAAAAACGTCAACAGAAACAGGAAATTCATCAGCAAGTGTTGTTAGTTTGATAATAATCGGAGTATTACCAGATAATGTGTATCCTGATGGCGCTGTGACCTGAAGATCAATTTTATAAATATTAGTTTGAGTAGTCTTTAAAGAAATATCAGAATTATCAGAATAATTTAAAAATATGTTCAACATTCCATTACTGGGTTGAATAGACAAAATACTAAAAGATAGCAAAAACATGATCCAGAAGCTCATATTTTTCATAATAATTCATTCTCCGGTAAATTAGATTGTTAGCGAATATAACACCCTAATATTTAAAAATTTATTTCCGAAACAAAAGATAATTTACCTTTTTTCTAATAATTTAATGTTTGAAAATCTCAATAATTGAACCTTCAACAACCAAGTGTTTAAAAAATTAAACCTAGTTTGTTACAATAGAAAGATAAAATTGACTAAATCACATTTCTTGGGAATTTGCATGGTGAACTCATATTCTGATGGATTACTTGTCCCATTTGCGAAATATTTATCAAAATATGGAAAATGGGAGCTTTCAAACCTCGGTGCAAGCATTCTAATTCCAAATGAAAAATATCATTTTAATTCAATTTTATTCAGACAACATCGATTATCATTTTCAGTTGATATAACATGGCAATTTATAGCCTCAGTCATAATAGTTGACAAAGAAGATTTCTCAAATGGTCTGATTCCAGTATTTCAACGATTAAAAGGACTTGAGTGTGAAATTTGGAGGAAAGGATTAATTAGGAAAAATTATCAAGTAGTGTCACATCATTTCCTGAAATATTTACAAAAGGAAATTCCTAATCTTGTTGTATCTGATTATTTAGTGGAAAATCTATATCAAGACGAATCTCTCAGAAAAATGATTTCCACTATTATGCCTGACGCCTTAAAAATTACTCTTTTTTCGCAACCTATCGCCACAAATAAGCTTGATGAATATTGTATCCACTTTAAAGAAATTTTTAACAATCCTAGTGAAATTATCTGGAATATTAATCTTGAAAAATATCTTGGGCATATTATTTTGAAAGGAAAATATCAGAAGGTTCTAGATTCCATTATTGAAGCTTTTGATATTATATCTATTTATATTAGAAAAGTTACAAAAAGAATTGAGAAAGAAGCTCTTTATTAATATGGCAAAGCTATTGTGTTAAGAATTAATGCTAAAAAGGTCGATAATGAAATAACAATACCAAGGCCAGCTCCTAAACCTGCAACAATAATAGCACGATCAGTATCCCAGTTAATCATTCTCCTCTTTAGGATTTTTGCAAAAAGTGCTCCCAGAAATGTAGTAATTGCATAAGGAATAGCTGTTGTTGTACCAACAGCCAATGAAATCACTGAAATTGGTACTGGCGTCCCCCATTCAATAAAATAGAGAATTAAAGTGATTATAAGGGAAATTCCTAATATTAAAGGATTTATAACCACTGTTGGTTCCGAGACAAACGTTATAATCCTACCAACATCAAGATCCCAAAATGGTACTGGGAAAATTACAGAGGGCACACGTGCAATTGACAATAAAGCGGATACCCAGAAAATCCCAGCCCCCCATGCTACAAATGACGCTAAAACATGCGCTTTTATCAAACTTCCTCTTTTAGTAAAAGTTAAATCAGCTGTTTTGAAAGTTGCAACCCATCCAGCCCCTCCCTGAGAGATAACTAATGGTGCGAACCAGATTTCCCCTCCAATAGGAGCTCCTGCAGCAACAAAAGCTGACTCCTTAATATATGGAATTAATGGAAGATTTGCGGTAATTCCAAACGCATAAGCCATTGTTAGAGATGAGATAAAACTCCAACCAACTGTTAGAATAACTAAAACAATTAGTAATCTAATAGGGAGGTTTGGTATAAGTAAGAATGTTACCACAACCGAACCCAACGTTCCAAGTAAGAAAAAAGCTAATAAGATACTTAATTTGGGAGCTCCGCCCTCTAATTCGTCTCCTTTCCCTTGACTTAGTTTCCTCAAGTCCTTGATAGTTTTTATAAAAATCCGTGGATTGCGAAGTACTGGGATAAGAGATGCGCTAATCAATAAACCAACTGTCCACCCTAACCAAAAGTCTAACTGAGATGTATTAAATGTATCAAGGAGTGTCATACCCTTTTCCCATCTTGGAAGCATATTATTTGCTACCAAAATTGGGTTGATTATTATATTTACGACAATTGATCCAATAAGAATGCACACAACAACATTCATAGGTAAAATAAAACCTGTAGCAAAAGCAATCACATCTGTAGCAATACCAAAAGAAGCTCCTGGTAGAAATCCCTCAATTGATGCATTAAAATCAAACCAAGGAAGGGGAATCAAAGGAATCCCTATTACAAGTGGAAAAGCATAAAGGATTATTCCAAAGAAACTTGCTACAATTGCACTAAGAGAAAATATCTGTAATTTTCTTTTATCCTCCCAAGTTAAAGATTTTGATCGTTCAGCTTCGACTTCAGCTGTAGGAAACGGTAGTACTTCTACCTTAGTATAGAGATAATTGAACACAATCCCTAAAGAAATATCAGTTGCTTTTCCAAGTAATGCATTTAGAATGAGTAATCCCAAGGGTAGAATAAAAAGAGGATTAATTAGTGTTTGAATCGGACCAAAATAATCTGGAGCATACCAATTAGGAATAAGTGTTGTGAGAGATATACCGTTAATCAATGTCGCTATAGTAGACGGATGATGTTTTAGATAATAATTGAAGACTAAAGCAACTATCATCTCCATACCCAAAGCAGTACTAGTGACATTTATCATAATAAACACCTCCTGCTTCGTGAGCGGATTATCAGCCATTTTTGCGAGAACTGCGAATAAAACGATTGTTGTGTTAAGAACTGCTCCAATAAACCATTGATTTGTTACAAAATATAAATAAATAGCCGATGGTTGTATAATAAGGGCACTATAGACAATAGCTAAACCAACACGCCAAGTCAATCCACTTTGAAAGGATTCTTGCTGTAATTCATGCTCCGTTGAAAGAATCGAATCATTTTTAACTTCAGACATTCATTAACCTCATAATTCCTTTTGTATTCTAATCCGAAATTCCTTTGATTTAGTTGCTTTCTCTTCTTTTGAAAGGCTTCTCCAGATTAGGAGTTGTTTTCTAATACTGTCAACAAAACGTCTCACAGAGGTTTCCCATGCTGATAATATTCCTTCTAATCGCTCCAATTCAATCTCAAAGACATATCTATATTTGATTTCATCCAGATAAGTGTAAAGATCTACGTTCTGTTTCAAACCCATATCAAATGGAGCCAAATTAACTGTAGCCATGAGGTGTTTTTCTTGCCTAGGTTCTTTCTTCTCAACCACTCTAATGTTCTGGGCAAAAAATACCCCACCAACACTTTCAGACTCATAGATAATGAAAAATTCACGTAAAAAATGAATGATACCTTCTGCTTCTTGTTCGGTTGCTGCGACAAATGGTAGCGGGATTGACCAATGAACCCCATCCTCCTGAGGAGAAGTTGCAAGTTCCCAAGCTCGTCGAACAGATGGTACAGACATTCTCGCAGAAATTCGAAGTGGATATATTGTACTAAGGAGGATTCCAGCAATTCCAAAGCCTAATGCATTAATTACAGATCCAGATGAATAATTAATAGCTAGCGATTCAGGAAACATCCCTATAGCTGAAAGTAACACCGCTGTAGTTATTCCACCCAAGTAACCAACCACAGAACCTATAACAGCATACACCAGAAACTCAGCTAAGAATAATCCAGCGATATGGAATGGTGCTAGCCCTAAGGATGTGAAAACTGCAATTTCTTTCTTTGATTCATACACAGTACTTATACTGGTGTTGACCATCAATAAAATCGCTATAGTAAGAGGTATTCCCATTTCAACTAATCCTCTTCCAAAATCTTGTATAACTCTTCTATGAGTAGACACTATACCATTATTACCAACCTTAACTTCTAGATAACGTCCATAAGTCGAGGAAACAGAGTCAGCAATGTTATTAGCTACCTCCTCATTTGCTAAAATAGAAATTGCATATAATGATGCCCCAAAGTCCTTCGCTGTTTCTGCTGGAAGAATAAATATCAATTTAGCTGGTAGATGAACACTTGGAGACGGTGCACGATTATTTTTTGGAGTAATTTCCTCACCATCAAAATCTTGGATTTCATCAAATGATTCTTCATTTATTATACCAATAACATTAAATTTGGATCCAGACCAAATTATAGTGTCATTTACATGAACATCCAAACTATTAGCTGAAAATTCAGAGAGAATACATTCCATACTGTTAGAACTATTAAACCAAGTACCCTCGGTTAATATTGATGATATAAGTGGTTGAAAGGAAGGTTCTTCGGCAGTTAAACCTAGTACTGCCTCTCCTTCCCAACTAGTTTTGCCATCAATGTTCGTTACTTTCAAAAATCCGTTGGCTTCCTGTGATGGAGGGTATAACCACCATCGTGATGAAATCGTTGTTTTTTCACCATATTTTACATTTAGAAAATCATATAATTCCTCAGAAAGTGGCTCTTTCCAATCTTTCATTCTAAAATAGACACCATTATAAGGTGTTTCAAGTTCTACTCCTCGAGTGGACACAGCAACCTGTGTACTCGCAGAAGTAAAGAGTGTTAAGGAAAATGTAATAAGAACGATACCAGAGAGAGCAATTACTGTTCTTCCTTTTCGTTTTTTCATTCTGGCGATACCAGTACTCATAGCAATTAAAATAGTTGAAGTTCGACTAGTATCAGCAAAATGTGCTCCAATTATTTTGACTCGTAAACTCTTTAGATAATCGTATCCTTCTTGATAGATCATATAGAAAGCTGGAAACACAAAAATGATAGCAATTATTCCAATTATTATCATAAAAATGTTGGATGATAAATGAAGACCTGGATGAATAATATAGAAAAATAATAAAGTTGTTCCGTAAATTATGCTAGTCACCACAACGCGTTTAATACCGCTTTCGAAAGTAAAAAGGAGGGATGCAAGCGCAAAAGAGAAAGGAAGAAGCAAGATAGCAAAAAATATTGTTGTAGATGTTCCGTCCTCAATTACTCGTCTAGCTTGCTTAAATGCGTCTAATGACCAAGTTTGAACTTCTTTGATAGTAACAATTGCCTTCGAGTATTCCAGATTGTTTTTCTGTATAAAAGCGGAATCCATAAGATTAATCGCTCTTTCAAAGGTATCATTAACCAATGAATCATAAATATTATAGCTCGTGTATAATTCCACATAAGTTTTTGTTGCTGCCTGAAGATCTAAAGAAGTGATAAATGAAGAGATCCCTAGATTTTGAAATTCACCCATTTGAACCTTAAAACCCTCTCCTCTCGGCTTTTCACTACTTGAATTCGTAGCATAGACCCCTAATACTCCATCTGGTAATTCTCCTACCATAATTGAGGATGTATCAGGATAAAGAAAGACTAAACTAACTGATTTAATCCCTATATATCCAAATGAGAAGAAAAGATTTCTTGTTTCGGGATCCAATACTTGATAGGTTAATGAATTAGCAGAGAGAGCTTGAGTATAAGGATGTGTTACTTCAAATAATGAAACTGTGCCACACTTAAACACAGTAGGATTAATTGTAATTGTCTTACTTGTGAGCTTATTTGACCGCTTAAAAGTTTGCCCATATGATCCTAAATTGGTTGCCTTGATTAAATTACCTTTAGAATCAAATTCATACGCCTCAGCAATGAATTCTAAGTTAATATCAGGTTGAGAGGAGGAAATTCCATGAATTTCAAAGAATCCATCATTATCAGTTTTTGTAAGATAGGTATATTCCCCATAAAGACCTCGACTTGGATCACGAGATGAAACACGGATAAGAACATTTGGTACATCAGAAAACCAAGCAGTTGTTTCATTACGTTCTTTACAATGACCTTGAATAATCCCGTATCCGACGTGAGTTGTATGTCTTATTGAAAAATCTCTATGCTCTAAGTCTAATACTTTATCTAAGTCCTCCTCTAAGACAAGCTGAGTTAAAGCACAAATGGAATAAACTACTTGCGACTTCAGGTGATCCATTTGTAAATATTTAGGAAGATCAAAGGGAGTATTAAACTTTAATCGATGAGATTCACTAGTAAAGAAAGACAATCCGATGACATTACTTGCAACGAAGGGCTCTTGATCCCCTACAAAGGTAATCGGAGCAATATCTTCAAATCGTTGTTTTCTGATATATGAATTCACTTCAAAATTGTAATTAGAGGCTTCACGAATATGTGAAGCATATTCAACCAAATAATTTTCTCCAACGTCCTTTATCCTTCCTTCTAAATTTGTCGCTGTAGTAAACTGCAATTTAAATCGATATAAATAACCATATGGATTTATTCCAATCTTATAATTTGAGGCAGATAGGTCTAATGTAAGAAATAGTTTTATTCCTGATTCACGATTTAATATATCATAATTTTGATAGACAAATTCTCTTGCTCCTGCTGCTGCTTGATTATGACCAGAGAGAGCTAAAAACATTATTGTTTTTTGAGGTATAATTTTATTGTCATTTATAACATGTATTAATTCTAAAAGAGTCGCGATCCCACATGCTTCATCAGCTCCAGGTGATATAGAAGGAACCACTGATGAAGAATCAAAATAAGCAGAAATAATGATTTGGTCATCACTTCTACCAGATAATAATCCCTTCACATTTTTAGCTTCAATCATAGTCATCTCAATATCAGAATAAAGGGTTACAGTTTGATTATACTGCTGTGCAAATCTTTTAACAGTTTCTATAGTTGTATAATTTTGAATGTAAAATCGGGGAAAATTAAGAGGGACATCTATTGATTTAGAATTAGCTTCAAAGCGATCAGTGTCATTAGGGGCAAGAAAGATAACTCCCCTAGCTCCTAAACCAGCAATATTAAGCCAATTGTCGTTTGTATTAAATTCCAAGACTACAATTGATCCAGCAATATCCTTCCCATCAAGATCAGAATATTTACCTGATCCACCATAAATTAGTTTTCCAGATACTCCATTTGGGGGTGTTTTGCATGAGTGGACTGAATTAGGAGCAAGAGTATACGCTGAATAATTTTCCCCTTTTATCTCAATGTATGTATTCTTTTCTAGTGGTATTACGAGTGGATAGGAAATTGTTTCAACATTCGATAGATTCTGTTTCTGAAAAAAATCAACGATGTAATTAACTGTTTGTTCATACCCAGGATAACCAGTTACACGACTTCCGAAACTAGATAAATTACTGATATGGCTTTCAATGTTCTCAAAATAGGTTTCATTAATTTGCTTGCTTAAATCTAGGAAGTCAATGAGGTCATTTATTCTCCCTGTAATCTTGTCTCCAGTAATTGTCTTATTTTCTTTCCAATTTATGATATTACTGCAGTCATTAATTGTGTAAACGTGAACTATTACATTAAACATTAAGAAAAAAAAAAAGATGATGACAAATTTTGTCTTTGTCATGAAGGACACCATCATCTCTTTATTAAATTAAGAATTAGATATAAAATTGTTGCTAAGATGGATAATACCCAAATAGCGAGAACTATGAAATCAAAAATGGCTCCTGCGACAAATGGAAAGAGTAGAGGAATCATCACTACCACTAGTGAATATCCCCACACACCTGCAGTTCCAATAAGGTATCCTACTGCAGCTGGGAGGAGAAAAGTAGTATAAGCTTTTGTACCACCAATCCGGACTACAAGGAACTTGATAATATAGGCAAATAACATTGGTAACCACCAATAAGGTCCTCGGAGGCTTAAAATGATTGGTGCAGCAATTGGATTCAACGGTAACCAAGGCCTACTTAATCGAAGTATGTTAAGACCTATAGCAAAAACCATTCCTAATATTGCTTGACCCCAGATATCAATTTCATAACTTCGATGATCCCAAAAGCCACCTGCAGCCAGTGTCATTGTTGATTCACTATAATCTTGGTTGTGTCCTGCCTCACCAGACCATTCGTTTGCTAATCCATACGAATAAGCAAAAATTGGCCAAGTAATCAAACATAATAATATTATCCCAAGGATTCCGATGCTATGGGCAATGAAAATGTCTCTTTTACGTGTATTGGTAATTCTGGCAATATTATAGGCCTCTAGTGAAGAAATTGCTGGTGTGGTTGGAGCAGCATCTCTCTGAAAGAATTGCATCCACATTGAGGTGACATAAAAACCACCAGTTGCTGCGTTTTCTTCACCAGCAAAAAGGCGAACAGTATGCATACCATGCAGATGAAGGTACCCTGGGTGACCGATTCCCATTCCAGCAGTTTCCGCTCTAAGACGGGCGCCAGCAATATATCCTATTACTAAGAAAATGACTGTGTATATCGCCATCACAAGTGGAGAACCACTTAACAATAAACTTGAGAAGAATATAACCCCACAAAGTAAAAATCCAATCCATGCTATTCTATATGATATAGGTTCCCCACTTTCATCTATTATACTAGGATCCCAGATAGCCTTAATTGACCTCCAAAGGTATCGACGTTGCAGAATAACGGCCCAAACAACAACACCAAAAAGCATTCCAAATTCCCCAAAAGCAAAAAGTGAAATTCCCCCAACACGTCCAAATCCTAGATCAATATAGGGAGGAGAGGCGGCAACTGAAGCTGGGGCATCTATTATTCCCAACTCAGTCATACCTACTGGTAATAAAACCCAGAAAAAGAGCCAAAAAATTATACCAGAAAGCAGGACATTAAGTGAAACTAATAGAAAAGCGGCAATCATAATGGGTTCAGGACGGGCAACAAGTTGGGCATTAGGTAATATCGCACTTAAACCAAATACTTCTCCAAAATCAATTGTTATAGACCAAGCTCGCCCCAGTATCCATCCAAATATATCTACATCTGCAAGAAAATCTCCCCAATCAGGGAACGCTACGCGTAAGAATTCAAGAGAGGCATAACCGATACCAAGTAATGATCCAAACGCGAGCCAAAAATACCTTTTCCTTTTTTCTTCTGGTACCGCTAAAGGAGATTCTAAAAGCTCTTGTACAGGTTGAGCTAATGGAAAAGCTAGCCTTTCTACATCAACCCAAGGTTTTCTAAATATTTGAATCAAAAATAAACACATAAAAGCCCAAGCAATGCATGTGATTCCCCAGAATGCTAATGGGATTAGCCATTCTGTAAAATCAGGAAAAACTCCCCCCTCATATGCTCGGAGGATTTCTTCCTCTGAAGGAGCCCAAAATGCTGGAGCCCATCCAGATAAAGGTGCGTAAGGTTCATCACTTTGATGTGAATACATCGCATTGAGTAATAATCTTCCAGCAATAAAACCACTACTGGTAATAGGAATACCAACTATCAACATAGCCCAAATAAATGTTAGCTCTTGTCTAGTTAATTTGATTCCCCTTATCCTAATTCTTTCAAGAGCTTGAAGACCAAATACCAAAATAAAAAACGGAAAGAGAATAGACATTTCTTCTATAAATATTTGGGGAGCCTGACCGAAATTTCCACTGAATATACTTAATAATCCCCAGAAGAATAAAATCACTAAAGCAATAATTAAAGATCTAACGGTTAAACCTGTTCTAGGTCCTGTTTGCGATTCCTTTTCCGCAATTTCGTCACTCATACAAATCACAAGCCTGAATTATCTGTATTATTTGGGAGATTAACAGATAATACAGATGCTTTAGACAATATTTTAAATTTTGTGTAAAAAGGAGAACCCATATAGAATACCCACATGTGAACAGAAACACAAAAAAAAATTTTATCACGAAATAATAGGCATTAATGAACGAATTTTACTCCTTCTTAAAAACTAGCTTAAAGAACGAAGCCAAAAATAAATTTTCTAATCCAAAAATTCCCAAAAAATGGAGGAACTGAAAATCAAGGACGAAATTCATTTTAAGATAAAAGGGCAAAAGATTTCATTAACGCGTAATGAGGGTACAATTTTTACAATCTTTTCAGTGCTTACGCCTTCTAAATGGCAAGAAAACTTATTATTACCTCTAATCTCGCTTGAAGATCATTTTACCATAAATTCAGTGAAAATAACTGAGAAGTTACGCACAGATGATACATTTCATGTATTTTCTGAAAATAAATCTGAAATAAAGGGTATAGAAGTTTTCATGGATATTTTTGTTAATGCGAAAACGTACCCATGGTTTCACATTCGAATAAAAGTAGTTTTCAACGAAAAAGTTCAATTCCATAACACAGCACCTGAAATTAAAATGAGGCTTTTACCTAAATACAATGACCCTGCAGCAGTTACAATTAATCAACCAACTCGACATACACCATCCACAGATGAATGGAAATCTAATGATATGCCTGCAGCTTATGTGTGGAATCCTGATTCAAGAATTGAAACTTTTTTCTTTTTAGATATATCTAAAATGTATTGGATGTCTCCTGAAACTGTTGAAAGATTTTCAATATATGAATGTGGAACAAAAACTGATGGTTCATTTGGTTTACTCAACAGAATACCACTTCCAAAACAAGTAGAAATTCCAGCGAAATTTGAAATGACTTTTGACTTCTTTTTATCTCAAAATTATAGGGAAAAAAAACCAAGTAAATGGGAGGCAGTAGTAGCTCTTGTCTCAAGATGTTTCAAATTGGTCTCCGGTTATACACAATTTCCTTCTAATAATCTTTCATGGTGGAAATTTAGCAAAGGTTGCATTAATGATCTTATGAAAGAGGAACTCTGCTGGGTGGATCTAAATTCACCAAAATATCACGCGTATGTGGTTGATAAATCAGAGCTTAAACGTAGAAAAACAATAGGTAAAATAAATACCTTTGAAACAATGACATTTTTCGATGTACTACCTCCATGGATACTGTACTTGCAACTCCACAACGATGAGGCTCAATTGAATCATATTAAACGCGCCAGTAAGTCTCTCCAAAGTTTTATTGACCCTAATTCCAATTTCCTATATAATAATATTCAGTATGATAATTTCCACAGTATTAGGATCATTAAGCCAACAAAATACTCAATTGGCGATTCTTGGTACTTTTTTGAACCTATTACTAGATTTGCTTGGTTTATTCGGTTACTTCCATTGGTTCCTATTCATTTTAATTATATTTCTAGTCTTAAAAAAATGGTTAATGAATCAATAAGATTCGTACAAAGACATAATTATGAGATCACTGCTTTTTATGATCCCTTTTCATTTAGCCCTTTAAACTATGAACTTGATTCAGACCATAAAAAGAAAAAAGCCTTAATTAAAGCCAGGGGGGAAAAAGATATTCTCTGGAAAATGAAAGCTAAAAACTTTGCCTGCTTAGGCATTTATTTGTATATAATGATTCAGTCTTTTTACTTATTTGGGGAGGATCGATTCCTTCGAGAAGCGAAAAAATCAGCAAAGAAACTTATGAAATTCTCCCCAGATGAATTATTCTGGGAGCCACTAGAAATTGCTTATGGTGTAGCAGGATTAACAGAATTATATCGAATTACTGGGGATGAATTCTATATAAAAAGTGCATTTTTTAATATTCTTAATGAACTACGAATGTTCTACTGGTATGACGATAATTCGTTTAATTGGAAAGGAAAACGTAGAACTAAAGGCTTAGTAATGGCATGTGTTGGTATTAGATATCCAGCAATGAAAGAAAACCTCGAATCTACATATCCATGGTTAATTTTCCTCAAGACTATCATAAATTCAAGTAGAATGAAGTTCCCTATTAATGGATTACTTAAATTTTTTAATCTTATCAGAATAAATAGCTTCTACTACTTCTCAAATGTTTTACATCAAGAATTTATATATCCACCCCGTCGCGAAACTCCTTGTAAATTCATTCCTTTTGAAGATCTTGAAATGCTTGAAACACCTCCTCATTTTTCAAAATCTCAAGAAATATTCCCAAAAGGTTCTCGTACAGGTGTAATTGGTAGGGAGATTTATGGTTCAGGTGAGGTTATTTGGTTATATTTAATGTTTGAAGCCTTAGCAAAATGTGATAAACAAGAAATTATGCTCCTAAATTTGGATCTATTTGATTTTCATGCTTTAACTAAATTTCCTCCTCTAAAGCTTAATTTCGTAGCCTATAATCCAGTTCCGAAATTCTTAGCCTGTAAGGTTAAATTGTTGAGAAAAAAAAATGGTTTTTGGACTATCGACATTAAATCTCTACCGAAGCTTGAAAAAAAAGCTCATTTGAAATTGACAGTGGATGAAGCAACAAGAGGTATACCAATTGAATTTGAAAAAGAGGAAGCTATTCTCATTAAGGCAGAGTGGTCAGGATCTTAATTCACCAAGAGTGGAGAAGAGTGCATTATTTCCAGAAAAGTAGGTTAATCAGACTCTTGAAACTCTCTGTCCATAAATTGCTGTTGCTATTATTAGAATGAAGATGCCTACTTCTATAAATAATAATACAATGTCCCCAGGTAACCAATACATTATCATACCAACTCCCATTCCCTCAAAAAGATCATTGAGAGCTGTTCTTATTGATGTACTTAATATTGCCATTATTAATGCAAGAGTTATTAGTACAACTGCAATAATCTCATTTGTTTCCATTTTTTAGGCCCCTAAACTACTTTTATTTATATTCCATTTTATCTTTAATGTGTTTTTAAAATTGTTTTGCTAATTAGATTGTTACGTCAGCACTTGTAATTGATACATCTAACTTCTGTTGGGTTCGTGTTATCTCACCATCTCTTAGCCAAGAGATCCTATCGGCAATATCGATTAGTTTAAGATCATGCGTTGAATTAATAACTGTTACACCAGTTTCCTGGCTTAATTCACGTAATAGTTCAACAATTTGAAATCCAGTTTTTAAATCTAAATTACCTGTTGGTTCATCAGCCAGAATCAAACTTGGTTTACCCGCTAAAGCCCGAGCGATAGCTACTCGCTGCTGTTGTCCCCCAGAAAGTTCATCTGGGGTGTGATCCATACGATCTCCTAATCCAACTCTTTTTAATATCTCCTCTGCTCTCTTCTTTCTTTCTTCTCTGGGATATCTTTGAAAAACAAGAGGTAATGAAACATTTTCACGAGCACTTATTACGGGAACAAGGTTAAAGGTTTGAAAGATGAATCCAATCTTGTAAGAACGTAAAGAAGCCAATTGTTTTTTAGTAAGACTAGAAAGAGGAACGCCCTCGAAATATACTTCTCCCATAGAAGGAAAGTCAAGAGCACCAACCATATTCAAAAAAGTAGTCTTTCCTGACCCAGAAGGTCCCATGATAACGTGAAACTCACCTTGAAGAATTTCAAGGTTAATCCCTCTCAGTGCTTGAACTTCCTCGTTTCCCATGATATATGTTTTCCAAACATCATCTAATTTTATAGTGATATCCTCTGACATCTTTTTCACCTATCAAGATATTGCACTTACTTGTACATCTGCACGATCCTCAATCCGATCGACACTCCCATCACGAATCCATATAATTCGATCACTAATATTAATCATTTTAAGATCGTGAGTTGCTGTTATTATTGTTGTACCCTGTTCAGTGTTTAATCTCCTTAGCAGCTCAATTATTTCCAATCCAGTAACTAGATCAAGATTCGCAGTTGGTTCGTCTGCTAGAACAATGGCGGGATCGTTAGCTAACGCTCGAGCAATAGCAACACGTTGTTGTTGCCCTCCTGATAACTGTCCAGGTTTATTTTTCAACCGATCTCCTAGTCCTACTAATTCAAGTTTTTCTTTAGATTTTTTCCTCCTTTCTTCTCTAGGGACTCCAGCAAAAACCATTGGGGTTTCTACATTCTCCTGAGCAGTGAAAGCTAACAGTAAATTGAATGTTTGGAATATGTAACCGATTTTTCTGTTTCTAAGCCAAGCTAATTCGTATGCGTCAAGCTCAGCAATATCTACTTGGTCGATGTAGATTTCACCGCTAGTGACTGTATCAAGGCCTCCTATCACATTAAACAATGTACTCTTTCCACTGCCTGAAGGACCCATTATAGATACATATTCCTCACGATAAATCTTGAATGAAATGCCTTGTAGTGCTGGGATAATGACTTTTCCTAATTGATATTCCTTAAAAACATCCGAAATTTCTACAACATATTCCTCAAGACTCATAAATCATCAACTAGATTAATTTTCATATCGTAAAGCTTCTGCTGGAGATAAATTCGCTGCTCTTCTTGCAGGTATAAATGTTGCAAGAGCAGTAAGAAAAAGCGCAATGAAAAGACAAACACCAAATAATGATATGAAAATAAGTGGATTTGCCGTTATTTGAGCTGTTAATTCATCTAGTGAAAAACGGTTTAGATTGATTAGCAAACCCATTCCTAAACCTACAATAGCTCCTATTGATCCTCCAAGTGCTCCCAAAAATAAAGCTTCTACAATAAATAATCGTACAATATGACCATCCAATCCGCCAATGCACTTGTAGACTCCAATTTCCTTTACTCTTTCATTCACAGCCATCAACATGGAATTTGTTATCCCACCAAAACAAACAATCAATGATATACCAACTAACCAGAATTGATAAGCTTCCACTTCAGTTTCAGCTTGCATTAATCCTAAAATCAGGGAATTAGTTAGAAGTGCTGACATAAAAGTAATTCCCAAGATAATACCCAATGCAGTAATTACAGAGCGTAAAAATCTCCGTCGAATATTTGCAAATGATAAATATATTACCTCAGAAAGTGAAAAATGAGGATCAGGTAGATCAAGACTCAGGTTGAAACCTCCAGTTTTTCTTTTATTTCCTCTTGTAACTTAAGAACACCCTTTCTTATCTTAACCCAATCAACAAGTTTTTCAGTAATATCTATAAGGTGTTGTTTAAGTATTTTTACTGTTGCTTCTTCAGTAATCCTTGTTGCATTCCAAGTTGAGTAAGGAGCATAAAACCTACCAACATCAAATTTAATTTTTCCATTAGTGTCAACGTGGAATTTTAAAAATCCGAGTTCTCTCAAATAACAGAATTCATTAGGACATAAGATATCAATCTCTCCCATCTCCTTTTTTAAGTGAAGAAGTAAGTATTTGCTATAATCTTCGATATATTGACCACATGGACACTGGATTTCCGATTCAGACATATAATTTTCCTTCAAATTTGAACATGGATGAAATGAAAACTTCTAAATATAACTGCTTATGCTTTTTTAATTTCTTTAATAATTATTCTCTGAAATTGACTCTGTATTTTGATAGTTTCCCTTTTTTTCCTAAAGTTTATTATGTACTTTTTTCCTATTTTTCATATTTATAAAACTAGAAGACATGAAGCAATAAAATACAGTTTAAATTATCAGATCCTCCTCCCCCCTAGTAGTGAAGCCCTTCTTGAAAGTTCCTCTTGCATCAATGTTAAAAGAAGTATAAAGCGAGATAGCCTTGATTAGCAATTTACCGCGTCCTCATCATGATTTTTGAGACAACGACTATAAATACTTCTAATTTTCTCAATGGGATTAAGATGAAAACTCAAACATTCGGTTGGCAATATTTCCTGATCAATGTTCCAATTGAATGGCAAATGATTTTTGAAAAAAAAAGACAGAAGAGACAGAAGAAAAAAACAGGTTATTTTGGATTTCGTGATGCTAAGGAGAAAAAATTGGAGGTTAGCTGGGCCAAAATTGATAAAAATACTCCAGATTTGAGTAAGGTTATCAAGAATTATTTTGAAACCCTAAAAAAATCAAGTAAAAAGATTAAAATAAGAACCGAGGGTGATAGAAAAGTTAATGAGCATAAAGCAAAGTATATTTATTGGGAATTAGAGAATGAAAAGATTCAAGGATATATTGTAGTCTGGATCTGCGATCAAACTCAAAGACTAATCATTTGCCCAGCTCAATTTGCCAGAAAGGAGAAATCTGTTGAAAAACCTTTGATAATGAATATAATCTCCCAGATTAACTGCCATCCTGAAAGTAAGTTTTCAATGTGGACAGCACCTAATCTTCAAATTTATTCTCCATATCTTAATATGAACTTGAGAAAAAAGGACTTTTTAATTGGACTTACTTTTCTTCATCTCTATAATGAAGATTTGGATTTTCTAGCTTATCGTATTGGTCTCGCTGATCAAAAAGTTTCAGATGTCGGAGAGATCCCTGATTGGTATAAAGGTTATTACAAGAAGCATCTTCCTGGAATCCCCACGAATTATAGTCCCGAAAATTTCACAAAATTAATTTATAAGAAAAAAACAGTTGCCTGGAAGAACGAACATACAGTAGAGAAGAGAATCCCCCTGAATCTTAGAAATACATACTTAGAAACCTATTTATGGTTGAATTCAAAGAAAAACGACATTTATTGCATTATATTCTCTACAAACAGAAAAATTGAAGTAAGAATTAGAGATCTAATAGAAAATATGACAAAATTAGCAATTGAAGCTAATTTGCCAAATTAATCAAAATACAATTTTGTTTAATAAGATTCTGACTATCATTCTATATTTAGTATAATGTTCTCAATAACTTCTCCAGAGGACAGATTTCTTTTAGCTATTTTTTCTGGTATTATAAATCCGACAAGGTGACGTTCTGTAAGACTCATCAAGTATTTCTTTATGGAAATTTTAGTTTCAGTAGATGTTAAACGATATTTTTCTTGAAAAATCTCTATAATATCTATGACTTTACGTTTTCCATCACATAACAGAAAAACATCCATTCCTAACTTGTCAAGAAGGATTTTCTTGGTATCAGGAGTGGGAAGAAATCTTCTAATAATGCTTCTTTTCTTAAATTCGCGTAAATCAAGTTCTAATAGTAGATCATCAGCAGTTTTTTTCTTTTGAGACACATATGGACTTATGATTGGTCTTAATTTAAGAAATTCATCTTCAGTTACAACAAGGGCTTTTGGTTTCTTCTTCTGGATTTTTTCAGTTGTTCTTTTCTCCGTAGCTTTTCCCATTAACTTTTCTTCCTCTCTTTGATTATTAAACCTTCTTAACTCCATTAAATAAGTATTTAAGATCAAATTGCTAATCTAATGAGACATCAGGAAAAGCAACAATTCGACACATTGAGGATTCTAGTTCAATACCGCGGAGAGGAAAACATCCAATCCAAATCCGTTTATTCTTTAGTATAGGATCATCAGGAATCCACAAATTTTCAGCATGAATTACTCCTTTTGGAAACAAATCAAGATGCATGATTTGATAAAATTCATCAAGAGGAAACATCTCATCCCAGGAATTCACTCCATATTTTTCTATTAGTTTTTTTTCTGCTTCTTTGAAAGGTTTGGGATGCCAATCCCGTATAATCGTGTTCATAGGATGATCAGCACTACCGCAATCGACCCCTATCCATTTGAATTCCATATCCATTGCCCATTGGGGAAAATCCTTATCTGGCCCTGGGTGTTTTACAAAATATCTTAACTCATCACTCTCAGGTTGATCCCAGGCATAACGCTGATAACCAGTTTTTATAAGTAAAATATCTTCTTTTCTAATATCAGCACGTTCCATTAACATCTCTGGTGAATATAGATCGTAATCAGTTAATATATCGGAAAGATCTACCATAACTCCAGGCCCACAAAACTCTTCCAACTCCATTTCTCCAATACTTCTTCCAGCTGCAAAGAAATGAATTTCTCCATCAATATGTGTTCCCACATGATTACTTGTCGTCAAAATCTGGCCATTAGCTCCTTGACCCATGTGTGCTCCCGCGATTCTCTTAAAATATTGTAATTGCAGCGGAACATAACTCGGCCAAGGAGGTGTATGAATACTGAGTTTCTGTGTTAAATCTATCATTCTAAAATTCATTTTAATCACTATAATTTGATTCTTTTTTGATTGAGATTAACATTCTGATAATAATGTGAAAAGAATAAGAATTGTTATACATTTTGCTTTTTCCCAGCATACAAGATAAATAAGAATCCCTCCCATTCAGTTGTATTCATTATTGATATATATTAACCAATTGGAAATAAGATTAAAAATCACAGCTATAAATCACCGAATAGGAAGCAGGTTATCCTATGACACCAACAGAGATAGAAAAACGAATTTCTAGTGTGGGTATTGACGTAGGTACTAGTACATCTCATCTTATATTCTCAGAACTAGTATTAAAGAAAGATCCTAAAGCTAAAACTGAGAAATATCATGTTGCTGAAAGGATCATCAAATATCGAGGAAATATCTTTTTCACTCCTCTAACAGACAAAAATGAGATTAATTTAAAGAAATTAACACAATATTTATTGAAAGAATATGAAAGAGCTGGAAAAACCACCAAAGACATTGATACAGGTGCTGTAATAATCACAGGGGAATCTGCAAAGAAAGAAAATGCTGAACAAATTGTAGAAATTCTTGCAAGAGAAACAGGGAAATTTGTTGCTGCAAGCGCAGGGCCGAATTTTGAATCAGTTATTTCGGCATATGGCTCTGGAGCAGTAAAATATTCGAGAAAGAACTCTTGTAAAGTTATTCATTCAGACGTAGGGGGGGGAACATCGAATATTGCGGTGATTGACAAAGGAGAGATTATAGCCACAGCTTGTATTAATGTTGGTGGGCGACTTATTGTATTTGATGAGAAGAATGAGCTAGCTAGATTAGAACCAGCAGGAAAAATTGCATTAGAACACTGTGAATTGGATTTAAAACAAGGAAATATTGTCACACCCCTTCAAAAAGATCATGTGGCTCGTTTATTAGCATCTGCTTTAGTTGAAGCGATTACAAATCAGGAAATGTCTCCATTCACTAAAAAACTTATGATGACTTCTAAATTACCTCAAAAGTGTTTTGAAGGAAATCCAATTTGGAGCTTCTCTGGTGGAGTAGCCGAATTTATTTATGAGAAAAATACTCAGAATTATAATGACCTAGGACAAGAATTAGGTTTTCATATCCGATCACTAATCAAAGAACACAATCACAACTGGGTGGAAGTACCCGAGAAAATTCGTGCTACTGTTATAGGTGCAAGTGAGTATACCTTACAGGTAAGTGGATCCACAACATTTATGTCCCCTGAGACAAACGTGAGTGTTTTTCCAATTAGAAATTTACCTATTGTCTCTCCAATAATTCAACGAGATAAATTATCAGAAAATTATGTAGCCACCCAAATTTCAGCTGCTCTAGAAAGACTTGATCGTCTTGAGGGAGAGGAACCAATCGCATTAGCGTTTCATGATCCTGTGAGAACTGTATACGAAAAGTTGGCCATATTTTCAAAAGGAGTTGTAAAAGCATTGCCGAAAACTCTCGCAAACAATAAATCAATTATTATGATCTTCGATACGGATATTGGAAACTCAGTGGGAAATGTTCTTCGCCGCGAAACAGGTGTACAAAATAATATTCTTTCTATTGACGAGATTTCTCTGAAAGAGGGAGATTTTATTGATATCGGAGAGCCTATTGTAAATAATCGGGTCTTTCCTGTTGTTGTTAAATCCTTAATTTTTGGATGAATTACAATGAAAATATTAGGATTAATTTCTGATACCCATATTCCGTCTCGCCAAAAGAAACTTCCAGATTCAGTTAGAAAACAATTCATTGATAGTAATGTTGATTTAATTGTTCACGCGGGAGATTTTGAGGAATTATCTATCGTTACACCTTTAGAAGAAATTGCTCCCCTCAAAGCTGTTCACGGAAATATGTGTCATCAGACTGTTAAAAACCGATTTCCAAAACGAGAAGTGTTTCAAGTTGAAAATTTATTGATTGGTATAACTCATGGAAGTGGGGGATCCTCAGGTTATTTTAAACGCGTTCTGAACGAGTTTAGTAATGTTCCACATCCTAATATTATTGTGAGTGGGCATACACATAAACCCATTGCTAAATTTAAAGATGATATTCTTTTCATTAATCCTGGATCCCCCACAGATAGATATTTTGCCCCTCGTAATACCATAGTACTCCTAGAAATAGATGGAATGAACTACAAATATGAATTTGTCGGATTGAAATAAAAGAGAAAAATCACAACTTCTTTTGTGATATTATCTTCTGAGCAAGTAATGCAGCATCTAGAATGGGCCGATAACCTGTACAACGACATAAGTGCCCCTCTAAAGCTGATTTTATTTCCTGTTCCGAAATATCAAGATTTTTTTCATAGAGAGCATATAGTTCCATAATATACCCTGAAGTACAAAAGCCACACTGAACAGCAGTGGTCTTAACGAATGCTTCCTGAATAGGGTGTAACTCGAAATCAAGTGAGTCAGGAGAGATCCCTTCAATTGTTGTTATATTCGCCCCGTCGAGCTTGTTGGACTTTATTAGACAAGATTTAACAGCATCACCATTTAAGATAACAGTACACGCTCCACAGTGACCTTGATTACACCCATTTTTAGTTCCAGTTAAATTTAGACGTTCACGAAGAATAAAAAGTAAAGAATCCTTAGGATCGACCTCAAGCGTATATTTTCTATTATTAACTGTAAGTTTAATCTCCATATTATCAACTCCTCTCCACTAAACCTATTAGTACTTTATCAGATGTAGCTGGTAATTTTGTTATCGAAATACCTGTAGCATTTTGAAGAGCATTAAGAATTGCAGGTGGAACTCCTATAATAGGATGTTCAGCCATAGGCCTTGCACCATATGGGCCATCTGGTTGAGGGTTTTCAATAAGAATATAGGTGAATTTATCAGGCATATCAGATATTCTGGGAGTTGCATACTTTCGTAGAGTGGTTGTTTCCATAATTCCATTTGCATCAAAAATAATTATCTCTTTAAGTGCTGCTCCTATCCCCATCAGAACTCCTCCTGTTATTTGACCATGAACAGTCTTAGGATTAATTACTTTCCCAATATCAAGAGCTGTTACAATATGTAAAACCTTTATCTTACCAGTTGATTTTTCTATACTAATATCACAACCTTGTGCACCGAAAGTCCATTCATATGGCTGATATTGACCACTTTCAAGATTAGGAAAGGTTACATTCCTAACAACAGAAGATCCAGAAGCTAAAATTGGGTCACCTATAGTATGGCCATCTTCGTATTGATATCCAAGGACGAGATTTTTTAATGAAATGCTCTCTTGTCCCCGAGATACGTTTTTACCATCGTAAATCAATTCTTTGGAATCGCAATTAAGGACTAACGCGGCATTTTGTTTAAATTGCTCAATTGCTCTTTTACAAGCAGTTATTATGGCATTTCCAACCCTCATTGTGGTCATACTCGCCACACTTTGCCATTCATAAGGAGTTAGTTGTGTATTAATTTCATAATTAATCCGAACTTTTTCCAAGGGAAGTTGAAGACTTTCTGCAGCTATTTGTGCGAGTACTGTAAGACATCCTTGACCCATTTCTATCCCCCCTATTGAGATATTGACGGTTAAGTCCTCATTAAATTTTAAGAAAACGCTTGATGAAGCATTTGCAGCTTGAACAGGAGATTTTACTAATGCAGCAACTCCTCTACCATAGAAATATACTTCATCTTCTTCTGGTAATGGATTTGCTTTTAGAGCTGCAACCATTTTCTCAAAGCACTCCCTCATATCCCCATTATGAGCTGTAATTTGTTGTCCTAATGAGTTAGTATCACCTGCTTTTAGAAAATTTAGCATACGTAGCTCATTGGAGTCCATGTCTAGTTTACGCGCTAATTGTTCAATCAATCTTTCAATCATAAACTGTCCTTCGGGATGACCATAACCCCTCATTGCACCAACAGGTGGTGAATTTGTATACACCCCAAAAGATTGTAGACTACAATTAGGAAAATAATAAGGACCAGCAGAATTGTGTCCTGCAGCCAGAACTACATTACAACTTGTATCTGCATAAGCACCATCAGAAAAATACAATTCAGCTTCAAGTCCAACAAAAGTACCATCCTTTTTTGAACCGATTTTCATTTTTCCTTTTAATCCACGCCCTAATACAGTGCCAATGAAAACTTCTTTTCTAGTAAGACGAAATTTGACATGATATCCAGGAACAGCTCGAGCACATACTGCAAGAAGAGGTTCAATTGTGTAGTCTGATTTGCCCCCAAATCCTCCTCCTAAAAAAGGAACATGTATGTGAATATTCGTCATCGGAATATGGAACATTTGAGTCAGAACCTCACGTACAACAAAGGGAGCTTGAGAGCTGCTCCAAATATGAAGTTCTCCTTCACGATTCCAGCAAGCTATGGCTCCATGCGGTTCAATTGCTGCATGATTCATCAATGGATACTCGAAATTATCTTCAATTATCACATCGGCATCTTGAAAAACATCCTCATGGTTTCCTTTCTTCAAATGATATTTGTAAAAAATATTGGATCCTGGAACTGGGACAAAAGTTGGTAGATGTTTGTATTTTCCATTCCATTCATGAATCAACGGACTAGTAGAAGAAGCTGACTCAATCGGATCTAGTACAAATGGAAGCTCTTCGTACTCTACACGTATTTTCTGAACAGCTGTCAACGCTTCTTTTTCGGTTTCAGCGATAACAGCTGCAACAACTTCTCCAGCATGTCTAACTTTATCAATGGCAAGGGGAGGTTGATCAAATATACAAGTCCCGTACAATATCTCCTGATTTACGATTTTCGATCGTCCAGTTATAACCTTTTGAACACCAGGTGATAATTTGGCTTCAGAGATTTCTATGGATTTTATCTTCGCATGAGCTACTCCAGCTCGCAAAACTTTAAGATGCAGTGTCCTAGGAAAACGTAAATCATCAATATAAAGAGCTGTACCTGTTACTTTCGCTTTTGAGTCCTGACGAGGCACAGACTTCCCAATAACATGATAGTTCATTGTATCCTCCCTACATATAGTAATTCTTTTTGTCTTTTTTTAACTAGAAAAATATTATACGAATCTTTCTTTGAGTCTTGTTGACCTATTGTAAGGTTAATTTAACCCCATCCTATATGTACTAATTAAAATCTTATAATGACTGTTTTTACCATACTATAATAACTGATAATCAATCTAATTATGATCTAACGAAATAATATCGAATCTAATGTAACAACTGTCTTTTTCAAAAGGAAATAAGAATATGTCACTTCAAATAATAGATCCTAGTGTATCAGGTGCTGCGGGGGATCTTTTGATCGCAGCCTTGCTAGATACACAGGAGGCTAGTTATCGAATTGAGTTTTGTGAACTCTTTCAAAACCTTCTTACTAAGTATGATCCTGAATTTCAATTGAAATGTCTTTCTGTTAAAAAACAAGGATTTCTTGGCTGCCAAATTCGTACTGAAACAGACAAGAAATTCTTACCTCAAGAATTGAATAAAATTTTAACAGAATTGAGTAATCAGTTGAATTTTTCTCCTAAAAGTCACGAAATGGCTCTTAAAGCTTATTCTTTCCTTCTGAAAGCAGAAGCAAAAGTCCATGGTCAAGATTTAAATAATGTTCATTTCCATGAATTATCCACCATCGATACTATATTTGATATTATTGGATTTACTTATCTTTGGGACCAGTTAGGACTGTTCAAATCACAAACCTATATTCTTCCAATAGCTGTAGGAGGAGGGTTATTAAAAATCGCTCATGGGCAAGTATCCGCCCCAGGGCCAGCTACAATAGAGATTGTACAACAAGGAGAATTATTAATCAAAGGAGGTCCAATTGAAGAAGAATTACTTACACCTACAGGAGCTTCATTACTCGCCTCTCTTGATGCCACTTCTATTAACTATCTTCCTTTGATGAAAATTCATGAGATTGGCAGAAGTTTCGGGACACGATCATATAAACAAGGAATCTCTTCTTATCTACAATTTCTTCGTGGTTCAGTACCTATAGATTTAGCAGAAGAGGAAATTAATATTTTGGAGACGAATGTTGATGATGTGGATGGAGAAACCCTTGGTTATCTTTTTGACATTTTATTTGAAGAAAAACTAGTCCTTGATCTCTCAATAATCAGCACTGTTTCGAAAAAAAATCGACCAGGATTTCTTATCCAGGCTATTGTAGAACCTTCAAAGTCCCTTCAGGTAACAACGATTCTGGCCCGTGAATTAGGCACATTAGGGGTACGAGTACTCCGAGGATTTCGTCATATAGTACCCCGTGAGTTAACTATCCATCAAATTAAAGTTCTGAATAATGAGGAAACTGTTCAGCTTAAAAAGGGATTCTTGAATTCCGAACTCATCTCAGAAAAGATAGAATATGAAGATTTAAAAAGAATAGCACGTCAAAAGGGAGTTTCACTACGAGAGATTAATAAACGGATTTTAACAGAGATCCATAAACGAGATGAAGAAAATGAATGATATAGATACTATTCTATTACAATTGAAAGATGGAAAACTAAGCCTAGAAGAAGCAAAATCTGCACTGGGCCTTTTCAGAATTGAATTTATTGAAAACGGAGTTGCTCTTGATACAGGTCGTCACTTGCGTAAGGGAATTCCTGAAGTGATTTATGCAGAGAAAAAGAGTCCAGAAGTTCTGAATGCCATTGTTTCACGACATATGCAAAATAACTCTCCTATTTTACTTTCTCGTGTGCTACAGAAACATCTTGATCTCCTTAAGGAGGGGTTTTCTAGACAATATAATCTTGTCATTTCGCCTGCTTATGAACCTTATACTGTTACTATAACGACAAAGAATTTTCAATTCTCCCCATCTCCTTATAAAATAGGAATATTAACGGCAGGAACATCAGATATTCCTATAGCCGAAGAAGCGAAAGCTATGGCGCAATTAATGGGTGTTGACGCCATACAGTTTAATGATGTTGGAATAGCAGGAGTCCATCGACTGTTTGAGCCTTTAAAGGAAATTTTGAAAAACAAGGTGAAAGTTATAATTGCCATTGCTGGGATGGAAGGCGCCTTACCGATCATGGTATCCAGCTTAGTTGATGTACCAGTGATTGGTGTTCCAGCATCAACTGGTTACGGTTACGGGGGTAAAGGAGTAGGTGCATTAATGACAATGCTTCAAAGCTGTTCTCCAGGTTTAGTTGTAGTAAATATAGATAATGGTATTAATGCGGGAGCTACAGCAGCCTTGATTGCAAAACAATGTAATCACGTAAGTGATTGAGCTATTTAAATTCGTATGAGAAAGAATTGATGAATTCCTTAAACTGATTATCTTGAATGAGTGATTTAATAGAAAAATCCGAAAGTCGAATCATCACGAATATTATTTTCAAATAATAATAATGAAAATGAGGTAGAATCCCTTGTTCATTGAAAATGAACTATCTCCTAATCTTCAGATGAAGATAACAAATTTAAAGCATTATTTTACTGGAAAAACAGTTATAATTGCTTATTCTGGCGGTGTGGACTCTTCTGTATTGGCTGAACTAGGACATCGATTTGCAAAGAGAATGATAGCGGTAACTGTGGATTCTCCTACCGTCTTACCTGGAGAAGTTCAAGAAGCAACCGAGATTGCCCTTAATCGTGGGTGGGAACATAGAATTATTAAGAGTAATGAATTAGAAGATGAAAATTTCTCTTCAAATCCTAAAAATCGTTGTTATTACTGTAAAAAGATTTTATCCGAAGAATTACAGAAGATAGCAGTTGAAGAGAATGCACAAATCATTTTAGAAGGAACAAACTTCTCAGAGGTAACTGGCCATCGCCCAGGTCTTAATGCATTGAAAGAAAAATCCATTGATTCACCTCTCTTGAATAATAAACTAACGAAAGCTGATATCCGAGAGTTAGCACGACATTTTAAACTACCTAATGCGGAAAAACCCAGCTTAGCTTGTTTGAGTTCACGTTTTCCATACGGAGTCAAAATAACTCCAGAAAAACTCCATCGAGTTGGACAAGCAGAACGATTCATCCTAGATTCATTTCAAATTAAAGTCCTCAGAGTTCGAGATCATGACGGAATTGCCCGTATTGAAGTAGCTCAAGAGGAACGCGAAAAATTACTAAAAGTAGAGATTCTAGATGAGCTGCAACAGAAGCTAAAGGAACTTGGATTTACATATGTGACAATTGATTGCCATGGTTATAGAACTGGATCATTAAATGAAGTTTTATAAGTAACATTGCAGAGTCCATGAATAATATGAAAATTAAACACATTAGTCATTACTTATTGTTATACTTTGAGTAACTCCTGAAGTACACCAATAAATCTAAAAAATTATCTAAGTAATATTGTATTTCATTAAAATCACAGTACTTTAGAATGGAGTATCAAAGAAATATGTTTAATCCTGTGAAGTCTTACTAAAATTTATAGCATCACTGTGTTCCTTTACTCAAGAAGTAACAAATGATTTTTCAATTAATTAGGAGATTCAAAATGTTTGATGTCTTGCTGAATGAAAGCGAAAAAGAACTGAAATATCGAACTAGAGAATTTGTTAAAGGCGTTCCTTCATCTCTTCTTCGTAAAATGGATCAAGAAGAGGTTCATTATCCAACAGAATATGTTAAAAGTTTAGCAAAAGAAAAATTACTAGGAGTTAGGTTTCCATCTGAATATGAAGGTCAAGATTTAGGATGGGTTGCAGAAACAGCAGCTCTAGAAGAAATTGGTGTGCTTGGGCCAAGTTTAGGGTGCTTATACTCTCTAATTAGTATTGTGGGAGAAGCGATAAATCAATTTGGTAATCCAATCCAAAAGGAGAAATACCTAAAACCAATAATACAAGGGAAGTTATTTTGTGCTGAAGCCCTCACCGAACCCCGTGGGGGATCAGATTTTTTTGGTGCCACCTGTTTTGCAGAAAAAAAGGGAGACCTATACATCCTCAACGGACAGAAGCGTTTTGTGGTGGGATCGGAAGGAGCTGATATATTTCTTGTCTATGCTAAGACCAATTCAACAGCTTCAGATCCCAGAAAGTCAATTAGCACGTTTATTGTAGAGCGTGGTCCTGAAGTAGAAGTTAAACATGTTTATGGCTTAATGGGCAGTCGTGGAGGAGGGACAGGAAGGTTGAACTTTAATAATGTTGAAGTACCAGAAGAAAATTTGGTTGGTGATCTCAATCAAGGAGGGGAGATTTTTGACCAGATGATGATTCCAGAGCGAATGACTAGTGCTGCAGGTGCTATTGGGGCAGCAAGAGCTGGTATAGAAGTTGCAGCTAAATATAGTAATCGTAGAAAAGCATTCGGACAACTAATAAGAAGATTTCAAGGTGTGAGCTTCAAACTTGCAGATAGCATCACTTTACTTGATGCAGCGCGATCTCTAATTTTCTCAACCTCACAAACAATAGACACCAATGGGGGTATAACCAATGGAGAAATTCGTCGCATGGTCTCTGAAAGTAAAAAATTTTCAACTGATGCAGCCTGGGAAATTATTAATCATGCTATGCAAATTATGGGAGGAATTGGATATACAAACATCTATCCTGTTGAACGATTACTTAGAGACATTCGATTGATGAGTATTTGGACAGGAACTAATGAAATCATGAATCTCCTGATTCAACATGAATATTATCAGGAGTTTTTGAATCGAGCTTCGGAAAAAAGTCCCCGAGATGTAGAACAAGATGCAGTTGGGGGAGAATTTGAAGAAGAGAAGGTATACGAATAAGTAGATTTCCTAAGTGAACAAAGAATGACTGTTGTAAGAACACATCTTATCAGACAAGAATATCGTGATTCAGTCCAATTAATGCGTGCAGCTTCAACAGCAAACAAATTGGAGGGAGTTGAGATAGCTTCAGTTCTTATGGGTACTCCAAAGAATAAATCCCTATTGGAAGAAGTAAATCTTCTTACTTCCGAAGCATTAAATGCAGGGCCTAATGATATCATTATATCTGTTCAGGCAGAAACAGAAACCAGTGGTACGATAGCAATTCAATACATAATTGACTTTTTATCCCAAGAGGTGATGTCTCCAACAAACGGAGTTACTACATATAGATCAATACGAGGGGCGCTTTCAGGTCTAGTTAATGCTAATTTAGCAGTAATTTCTGTACCTGGGGAATTTGCAGCACGAGAGGCTCGATTGGCATTAGAACAAAATCTCAATGTGTTCTTATTCTCCGATAATGTTTCTATAGAGGATGAAGTTGCTCTAAAAAGCTATGCTCATGAGAAAGGATTAATAATAATGGGACCTGATTGTGGAACTGGCATGATCAAAAACATAGGATTAGGATTTGCCAATGTAGTCCTTCCAGGACCAATTGGTATTGTTGCAGCCTCTGGAACAGGAACACAAGAAGTTATGGTGTTATGTCATCACAGAGGTGTTGGAGTTACTCATGCCATTGGAACAGGGTCACGAGACATAAAAGATATTGTTGGTGGTATCTCAATGATTGATGGAATACATGAGCTTGACCGTGATCCATCCATTAAATTGATTATTGTTATCTCAAAACCACCAGATGATTTGACCCTTCAAAAAATATTAACAGAAATCCAACATTGTTCAAAACCAGTGATCATAAACTTCCTTGGAAAAAAAGCGGGGTACTTTGACATTCCTCAGAAGACTCTCACAGTTGAAACTTTAGAAGAAGCTGCTCTTTCTGCATCACAATACATCCAATCTAAAGAACTTCAAAGGATTCCAGTAGTTTTTGATGATGAGCTTAAAATAAAATATCTTTTAACAGAAGCTAAATCAAGATTAACCTCAAAACAAAAGTATATTCGTGGTTTGTTTGCTGGGGGAACGTTTACTTACGAGGCTGCATTAATTATCTCAAATATTTTACCCTCCTCTGATTCAGTATGGACAAATGTACGATTAAAGGAAACCAAACTGATTAGAAATCCTAAAAAAAGTGAGGAACATACATTGATTGATATGGGGGCGGATGAATTTACAGTTGGAAAACCCCATCCAATGATTGATCAAACTGAACGTATAATAAGATTTTTAGAAGAAATAAATGACCCTGAAACTGCTGTTATTTTAATAGATTTTATCACAGGTTTTTCTGCTCATGAAAACCCCATTGCTAATATGCGAGATGCGTTCTCCAAATGGAAAGCACAAACACGAAGAGTTCCTATAGTTACACACATTTGTGGAACTGAACTCGATCCTCAAGATATTAAGGAAATAAAATCTGAGCTGAGAGAGCTGGGAGTATATATCATGCCAACCAATGCTCAGGCCGCACGATTAGCTGCTCTTATTGCAACAAGAGGTGAAATAATCTAATTAGAATATAAGGTGTTATGAAATGAGTAAATTAAGTGAATTGTTATCAGATGGACCGAAAATTATTAACATTGGGTTAAAATCATTTTATGAGGCAGGCAATGCGCAAGGGATTCTTACTATCCATGTTAAATGGGAACCCCCAGCTCAAGGGGATCCTGAACTCATTTCTATTTTGGAACAACTACTCTGAATCCATTGATTTCTGGAAAGATTTGAAATGAATATCAAGAAGAAGATTGAAGATGCAAATAAGCAAGCTTTACATCGTATGGCGGAAGTTCAACCATTCTTAGTCGATATTGAATTAAATGCACTGAATATTATTCCTAGAATGGACAACCACACCATTCTTCATGCTGGGCCGCCTGTTGAGTGGAATCGGATGTGTGGACCCATGCAAGGAGCAATCGCAGGAATTCTTGTGTATGAAGGATTAGCAAATAACATTGAAGAAGGTTATAATCTTGGCGCGTCTGGTGATATTAAATTTGACTGTAATCATGATCATGATGCTGTAGGACCAATGACAGGAATCACAGCACCACACCAACCTGTTTTTGTTGTAGAGGATAAAAGGACTGGAAAAAAATCCTATTGTACCTTAAATGAAGGACGAGGAAAGGTCTTACGTTTTGGAGGATGGGGGCCTGAGGTGTTAAAGCGACTCAATTGGATGAAAGAGGTTTTAGCTCCAACTTTGAAAAAAGCAATAAATCATACCAACGGAATTGACATTAGAGCTATTATTTCGGAGTCCTTACACATGGGTGACGAAGCTCACAATCGAAATCGCTCTGGTACTTATCTGTTCATGAGTGAAATCACTCCCCATCTAATAGACACGGTAGATGCTGCTACAGCAAAGGAAGTATTTATCTTCCTGAAAGAGAATGCTGATATCTTTAATTTAAATCTCTCTATGCCTCATTCAAAATTAATTGCTGATGCGGCTCGTGATATTGAATATTGCTCCTTAGTGGTTGCTATGGCTCGTAATGGTACAGATATCGGTATTCAAGTCTCTGATTTAGGACGAGAATGGTTCACAGCACCAGCACCAATGGTAGATGGACTATTTTTTCCTGGTTATTCTAATATGGACGCTTGTCCTGATTTAGGTGATTCTACGATTTCCGAAGTGATTGGGATTGGTGGCTTTGCAATGGCAGCTTCTCCAGCGATTGTCTCTTTTGTTGGAGGAAATTCCTCTGATGCCCTTTCGCGAACGGAACGAATGTATGAAATTACAGCTGGTACGAGTGCTTCATTTACCATTCCAAGTCTTAATTTTCGTGGAACTCCAACAGGAATTGATATTAGAAAAGTTGTTGAATTGAACGAACCACCTCTAATCAATACTGGCATCGCTCATAAAGAAGCTGGAATTGGGCAAATTGGTGCAGGTTTAACTTCTGCTCCCTTAAGAATATTTCAAGAAGCCTTACGAACTTTTGGAAACAAATATCTGCAATTATGAATTGATATCATTTAATTTAGAGGAATTTAACTATATATCACAGTCAAGGATATTTTTTTCCCATTCTGATTAATCTAGAATAAACTGAGCTGAATCACTTAATTGTGAAAATGCCCTTTCAATAATTAACTGAATAAAGACAGTTTTTGCTTCAGTGTAAGCTTCACGATGATTTCGGTACTTTGTTTCCAAGTTCTTTTTCAATTTGTAGTATTTTTCAGCAGTATCGGGATTAAATCGAAGATAATCACGAAAAATTAGGTGTCTTCTCCAGAATTCACTTGTTATTTCAACCATATGAAGATGATGTGTACTCCCTTTATATTTGGATCGCTTTGTAAAGAATCGTCTTTCTGGTATCTCTTTTTCATGTTCTTTTATGTACTCATACCCCAAATCAATCATTGGTTTAATAAGGTCTTTTATTTCAACTAATTTCCTGACTCCAACCATTATATCAATTATTGGTTTAGCTCCTAATCCTGGAACGGCAGTACTACCAATATGTTCGATTTGTATGATCTTATTCCCAATTGCAGTAAGAATAAGTCGTTTTTCCTTCTCAAAGATAGATGGCCATTGTGAATTATATTCTACAACGATAATTGGAGCTTTCATAAGTATTTCACAAATTATTTTAAGTAGGGGAAAGGCAAAAATGCCATTATTTCTAGTTATACTTTTCTCTTGCTGTTTAACTTTGTGAATTCATTGAATAATAAACCTACGCTCTAAATGTTTAAAACAGAATCCTTTGAGAATAATTAAGACATTGGTTCCATAAATAAAAACAATAGAAATTCATTAAAAGATTCAAAGTTTCTTAATCCACATTAATTTTTTACTATGTATTAAGGAGGTTACTTCTCATGATGTTAGGAAGTAAAGAGCATTTATTGGAAATTCAAAAACGAGTTAATGGGAATGAAGAATATCTTGAAATGACAAGGGGAGAAGGAATTAAATCCTTCACTTTCATTTTAGAACCAGAACCGAAAAAGAATGTTAATGAAACAATACGCATTGGATATAGAGAAAACAATGGGGTTATAGAAGACATATGGGAAGGGGAGAAGGATACTGAATTTGTAATTACTGGAAAATATGGAAACTGGGTTAGAATACTTCGCCAAGAACTTGGCGCGACAAAAGCTCTGACAATGCGAAAGCTTAAACTCAAAAAAGGGGGGCTAGTCAAGCTTCTACGTACTTCAGATAGCACGATTAAGTGGATTGAAATTCTTGCTAGTATCCCTGTAGAATTTCATGGTGATTATTCCAACCTGTCTACCATTAAGGAATGATTGCTAATGGATGTCTTAAAATTAAAAAATAAGGTTGCAATAGTGACTGGAGGAGCTTCTGGCATTGGGGCTGCAGTTGTGAATCAATTTACTGACTTTGGTATGAAAGTAGTTATCGCTGATCTAGATGAGGAATTAGGGGAGAATTTAGAAAATAACTTAGAAAAAAGTGGGAGAGAATGCTTATTTCACCAATTAGATGTTTCGCAATCTGATCAAGTAAAAACCTTGGTTGAGGAAACACTCCAAACATTTCAAACAATAGATGTGCTTGTTAACTGTGCAGGGGTAGGTGGCCTTTCTAGCTATTTAGATTTAATCGAAGAGGAGTGGGATTGGACCCTTAATACAAATCTAAAAGGAACGCATCTTATGTGTTATTCTGTTTGTCGTGTTATGGTCGAGAAAGGTGTGAAAGGCCGAATTGTCAACGTGTCGAGTATAAATGATGAAATTCCTGTTGTTGGACTCGCTGCTTATGCTACAAGTAAAGCTGGTATTTCAGGTTTGACGCGTGCTTTAGCTCTAGAGTTTGCTCCATTTGGTATAAATGTAAATGCTATTCGTCCAGGAACCATTGTCACGCCATTGATGAAAGAACCGTTGGATTTACCAGATCTAGCACAAGCATTAATTCGACAGATTCCTCGTGGCCGGTTTGGTCAACCTAAAGATGTTGCAAAAGTGATCACGTTTTTAGTATCTGATTTAGGAGAATGGGTAACTGGAACAGTTATCCCTGTTACAGGTGGTATGCATTTAGTTGGAGAAGCTTCTCTCTATTATTACTTTGAACGAGAAATGCAACATGAGGAACAACTGCCTGATATCCCCTTTACTCGTCCGTGGAAACAATATGATCTCTCTGATTTCTACAGAAAAAAAGATGGAGATTGACAAGTGTCTAAAAGAATTTTGATAACTGGTGCATCTTCAGGTCTGGGATTATCACACGCTATTTATTTGGCTTCAAAGGGTTATAAAATAATTGGAACCTCCCGAAAACCAGAAGAAATTAATAAAAATCTATTAAAAAATCGATTTCTTATAGATCATACGAAATTTAAGTACACAAACAAAGCAAAAACAAAAATTGAACCTGGAAAAATACGAGCTCCTGTCAGTATACTTGACAATTTAGATAGGATTATAGAAGAAATTCAATATATATCTATGGACATGAGTAAAACTGAATCTGTAAAGCAAGCAATACAGAACCTAGAATCCTCAGAAGAAATTGATACATTGATTAATAATGCAGGGAATGGATTTTTTGGTCCTGTCGAAGAATTGTCTTTAGATAAAGCACAATACCAATTTGAAGTCAATTTTTTTGGTTTAGTTCGTATCCTGCAAGCGATAATACCAAGAATGCGATCACGAGAATCAGGCCAGATTATTAATACCTCCTCACTTGCAGGGGTCATATGTATTCCTTTCCAAGGGCATTACTCGGCAAGTAAAGCTGCAATACTAAGATTAACAGAAAGTCTTAGAACAGAATTAAAACCTTTTAATATTCGAGTGTCATCGCTTCTTCCAGGGGATATTAACACCCCATTTGATGCAAATACAACTAAGCTTCATCATTGTGAAATGGATATTTCATCCGAAGATATTGCAGAAATGATAGACCTAATCCCTGTATCATCAGAATCTCCATATTTTAAGGAAGCAAAAAAGGCTTGGAGAACAATTATCCAAAATCTTATCATAAGTCCTCCTCCGATAATAGTTTCGAAAAAAATTGAAAAAATCATCGAAGCTAAACGTCCAAAAGCTCATTATAAAGTAGGTAACCACTTACAAACCTATGGAGCAATTCTAATGAAACGATTGCTTTCTGAAAATTTGACCATAAAAGCAACTGAAATGTTCTATGGATTATAGACTATTTGATGGAGATGTAATTTATGAAAAAAGAATACCCAAAAAATGATATTTATGTTGCTTATCTTGAAATAATTGGAGCCCTATTAATAATTGGATTTTGGATAGGCTGGTTTCTCGATTTATTGAAGTCTTCTCTTCCCGATCCATTGTTTGAAACTTACCTAGCTTTTGAATCAGCTTTTCCTGTGGCTGATACTTGGATTGTTATTTTATTACTGATTTCTGCATATGGCATCTTAACGGGGAAATCGTATGGATCATTTTTTGCAGCTGCAGCAGGTGGAGCCTTAGTTTTTCTAGGATTAATTGATATATCTTTCAATTTACAACAAGGAATCTATGAATATGATCTTTTAGCTATTCCTATCAACCTTGTGGCAACTATTGGTGGAGGAGTTCTACTCGTATGGTTTGCCCGTTATCACCTTCATTCTATAATAGAAGTGTAAAAAATGTCTTTCCCCATGAAAATAATTATGATTGGTAATATCAAGAAAGCAGAAATCCTAAAATTTTATGGGGAGGTATATAAGAGCGATTTTACACTAATAGAGGGAGATTTTGCTTTTAAAATAATAAATATAGGTGGTAACACCTTTCAATTCCAAGTTTGGCAATTATCACTTGACCCCATGTTCAGAGTTGAAAGAAGAAGATATTATTATGGAGCACTTGGAGCAATTATTGTATTTGATGTTCTTGACTTAGAAACCTTCCATAACCTTTCCTCATGGTTAAATGAGATTTGGCTTTATAATGGCTTGGAAAAATCAATTCCAATAGTAATTGTAGGAATAAACATCCATAGAAGGGTGAAGACTAGTGAATACATTACTGATGAAGAAATTCATAATTATTCAAACGAGATGAATCGAAAACATAAATCAAATATCAACTATATCACTGTTGATGAACGTACAGGAGAAAATGTCGCGAAAATTTGGGAAATCCTTGGAAAATGGTATATCAAATATTTACAGCAATTGGAACCATGAATTTCTATTTCTTCATCAAGTCGCGAGAACGAGCGATCAGTAATGATCATAAAAATACCACAGAAGCAATTAATGGATTTTTGGCCTTTCTTTAAGGGACATAGATTCTTGAATCCACTTGCACAAAATTTAATATGGTCTAAGGTAGAGGGATATGCTGATGACTTAAAGAATCCAGAAGTTATAATGTTTCTGTGTCAGCAATGGGCATGTTATTTATCAGGAAACAGCAAAGTAGAGAATCTCAAAGAATTTTTAGAGAAAATTCCAGAGAAAGCATTTATCTATGTTCCCTCCCAAGAATGGGAATCAAGACTCAAAACCCAATGGACTTATTTGGGATATTTTCTCCGTACTGAGCTCTCTACTCAAAACCTATCATTACAGAATATTCAAAGATTATTAGTTGCCATACCAGAAGGGTTTGAGATAAAAAAGGTTGATGTGGAAGTAGTTAAACGAATTTTAAGTCAAAATTTAGCTGATCATTGGGTAAACGTTATAAACTACTTGGGAGGCCCCGAGAGATTTGTTGAGGAAGGAGTAGGTTTCTGTATTCAAGAAGGTGAGAAAATTATTTCCATAGTGATTGGATTTAAGGCATCTATGCCAATTACTAAAAGTGTTGAATTGGATATTGTAACCCACCCAGATTATCGTGGAAGAGGTTTCGCGACGTTAGTAAGTGCTAAACTTATTGAATATTTATTAAAAAAGGGGATTGAACCTCATTGGGATGCTGCAAACCCTCTATCTTCAAAATTAGCTTTAAAATTGGGATTTACGAATCCTGTACCATATAAATGTTATTATTGGCGGAAAACACCTTGGACCATTTTAGATCTCAAAAAAACCTATGACTCACAATTTAAAAAAGGATTGGTAAATATTAACATAATCAAATCAGAGTTGGAATCATTATCTACAAAAGTACAGGTAGAGGAAACTAAATTTTCCATTCTGTCCCGTTTGGGCAAGACTCGCGGAAATTTTAATGGAATTCTCCTGAATATCAATCGTTTTCTAGAATCTAAAATTGTTAATGACGTAGATATACCTCACTTCAAACAGTATTGTGAGAAGATTAAACTACAACTCAATATTATCGATAAACTTAAGTATGAAATTATGAGTTTAGATTGAAACCTATCTCACTCTTGAAAAGCATTTTGTATTTCTTTACTATGCTTGATGATTAACAGACATAACTGTACGACAGAATAACAGTCATCAATACTTGCCATTTCTACTGGAGTATGATTGTTTTTTGTAGCAGTGAGAATAGGTATGGTTGGTACACCAAATCCCCTTACAGAACCTGCATCGGTACCTCCGATATTCCAGACTTCAGTTTGAATAGGAAGCTTATTTTTCTTAGCTAAATCAAGCAAATAATCCCGCACATGAGTCGATAAGAGTGAAGATTTGTCTGATATCGTAATCACAGGTCCATCACCTATCGTAACAGGGTAGTCGTCATAAGTGACGTCTAAAATAAGTGCTAGATCTGGTTGAATTTTGTGGGCAGCAGTTTTAGCACCACGAGCTCCTACCTCTTCTTCAACAGTAGCTACTAAAAAAACATCATCTAGAGGGGGATCTTTGTTTAAATAGTCTGCCAAGAGGAGTAATTCGAAAATTCCCAAGCGATTATCTAATCGGGGGGAACATAATACTTTCTGTGATGGATTACCAACAAGAAAGGGAGGGATTGTAAAGTGAACAGGATCGCCAGCTTGAATTCCTAAAGCACTCACTTCCTTTGAAGATCGAAGCCCAACATCAATTTTAAAGCTGATTGTACTTTTATCCTCTTGTTTAGAATACATCAATCCATCGACATATCCATTTTTCGTTGAAATGGCCACAGGCTGAAGATGACAGGCTTGAATATCTTGATATCCAAAATTAAGGCATTTTACTAACCCATTACTAATACTATGCACTAAAAAGCCACAAGTGTCCATATGGGCACCGATGAACCATTTTAATCCTTGATTATGTTTTCCTTCAATTTTGCAGATAATTGATCCCAAGTTATCACGTGCGATTTCTCCATATTTAACTAATTTCTCCACAAGAAACTTACGAATAGGTGTTTCAAAGCCTGATTGACCTGGAATCGTAAGACAGCTTATTAAATCTTCATCAATAGTTTCCATCTTCATCACCAGTCAGAATAATAATGATAAGCATCTTGCAAGAAGAATTACATAAAAAGTAAAAAGATAGCTTCTTTGAAAAAAAATCAAATAAGTGTAAATTATGAAATTATCTAAGAGGGAGTATGCTTTTATATAATAGTTTGAATTTAATTTCCCTATTATTTAAAACGAAACAAAATAACTATTTAAACGACTTCTAGGAGATTACTCAGTGATTTCTCTCCTTCTTTCTTTTGGTAACTTAAGGTGGGGTGGTCGTTTCAACAGCAGCTTGCTGAATTGTCTCATCAAGTACCCATGCTACCTCTTGATGCCTGAAATAGGTGTTATATAAATTGGCGTACTCTCCACCTTGAGAGAGTAACCCTTCATGAGTTCCTTCTTCAATAATCTTTCCTTGATCTAATACAATAATTCGATCAGCATTTTTGACTGTACTTAACCGATGAGCAATAACTATCGATGTTCGCCCTCTCATTAATTCTTCAAGCGACTCTTGGATCATACTTTCAGTATACGCATCAACAGAAGAGGTGGCTTCATCCAAGATGAGTATTCTAGGATCTGCTAAAAGCGCTCGAGCAAAACTAACGAGTTGTCTTTGACCTGTACTCAATAAACATCCCCCCTCGCCAACTTGGGTTTGTAATCCATCTTTTAAATATTCTAGAACTTCATCTACTCTTGAAATTTTCAAAGCTCTCTTAAAGTCTTCTTTACTTGCGTCTTTCCTTCCATAACAAATATTTTCCTCAATATTCCCATTAAATAGGAATGGAGTTTGGAGTACAATTCCTAAATGTTTTCGATATGATTTAAGCGTGATGTCACGGATATAAATATCATCAATCAAAATCTCTCCTCCCTGAAATTCATAAAATCGGGCTAATAACGATATGATTGAAGTTTTTCCAGCTCCTGTGTGCCCTACAATGGCTAATTTTTCTCCTGGTTGAACTGTTAAAGAAAATTTTCTTAATACTGGAGCATTAGCTACATATTCAAAGTCAACATTCTTGAATTCAATCTTTCCCTGAATCTGGTTGACTTCAACATCACCAAGATCTTGAACTTCTGGTTCTGAATCAATTATTTGCAGTATACGTTCATAACCAGCAAATCCAGCTTGCAATTGGGAATAAAAGTTAACTAGTTGAGTAATAGGAAAGAAGAATCGTGTTAAATAGCTTAAAAAAATGTAGAGAATTCCTGCTGTTACAAAACCATAATTTGAAATTGCACCCTGACCACCAATCCCTAAAATAGCCACTGTCCCGATTGCTGACAACAAATCTACAAATGGGAAAAACATCCCCATGGAAATACTCCTTCGATAACCTGCTATAAAATGACGTTTATTTATTTCCTTGAATTCATCAAGAATCTCTGTCTCTACTCCAAATGACTTACTAACCTGAATTCCATTCACAGATTCAGCCATCGCAGAATTTACAGCTGCATGGGCTCGTCGAAAGCTCATACTCGTTATTCTTGCTACTCTACGAAATAAGTAACTCATTATTAAAAGGATTGGGATAACTAAAATAGAAAGAAGTGTTAATGGAAGATCGATAAATGCTAAAATAATAAATATCATAATTAACACAAGAAAGTGACCTATAATCGTCATGACAATCGAGATTGCTACTCCATAGTCTGAAGCATCACTCGAAACCCGTGAATTCAAACGTCCACTTCGGTGTTTATCAAAGAATTTCATGTCCTGTTTTTGAAGGGCTCCAAAAATATCAGCCCTTAATGTTACCATAAAGTCAGGTACAAACTTCGCAGATTGAATGTTAATTATATAGTCCGCCACCCATGATAGAATATACAAAAAAAAGTAACTAATCCCGCCACAGACTAAAAATAATACCATATTATCTGTTAATTGCGGATTTTGAAGAGAGTCAATGATATTACCGAATATTAATGGAGTCAATAAACTAGTAATGGTAATAATAACCGTAGTAATCGAAGAAATAATTATCGGCCGTTTAAAGGGAGTAATTCTCTTAATACTACGTCTGACCAATTCCCAGTCTGAATAGTTCCTTTCCTGATCCTGTCGATCTATACCTTCAAAAATCCAACCCATTTAAGAACCTCCAGCAGCAGTAGGTGTTAACGTAGGTTGACTCACTTCTAAAGGAGGAAGTTCTACATTTTTACCGAATATTCGGCGGTAATCTGGTGAAGTAACTATTAATTTCGAATGATGACCCTTTGCAACAATTCTTCCACCTTTGAGTACAATGATACAATCAGCTTGACGGATGGTAGACAGTCTATGTGTAATCACAAACGTAGTTCTACCTTCAATAACGGTATTTATGGCCTTGACAATTTTCTCCTCAGTCTTAGAGTCTACAGAGCTCGTCGAATCATCAAAAATTAGTATGCTGGGATTTGTGAGGAAAGTCCTTGCGAGAGCGACCCTCTGCCTCTGTCCTCCAGATAGCTGACTTCCCCCTTCTCCCACATAAGTATCATAACCCTTCGGTAACTGCATAATAAAGTCGTGAGCTTGAGCTAATCGGGCAGCACGTTCAACATCAGACTGGTTAGCTCCTCTCGCGCCAAAGATTATATTCTCTTTAATTGAACGTGGAAATAAGTATATATCTTGTTCGATTCTCCCAAATCTCTTTCTTAAAGATTCAAGAGAGTAATCCTTGATATTTACTCCATCTATAGTAATTTCTCCCTCATAATCATAAAGTCTGAGTAATAAGTTTGTTAGGGAAGATTTCCCTGATCCAGTGGGGCCAACAATAGCAATGGTCTGCCCTGGAGCTACTGCAAAATTTATATTATCTAAAACAGGTTTCTTTGATGTTGGATACTTGAAGCTTACATTCTTGAAACGAATAATACCTGTAATGTGAGATGGAAACTCCTTTTCATTCTCTCCGTTTTCCTCACATTCCTCTCGAATTTCCATTGCATGAATTCTACGTGCTCCAGCCATCCCTCCATTAAAAATCCGAATGGCAAAGCCTATCACATATGTTGGAAATAGTAAGCTGATTAATAAACCATTAAAGGCAATCAAACCTCCAATAGTAAGTTTATCAAGAAAAACGAGGTAAGATCCAGCTATAGCAGAAATTCCAATTGCTGAAAATAGGATAAGTGTTGGAAAATAACGTGCTTGGAGTACTGCTTGACGATACCAAGTGCTTCTAAAATCAAGAACAAATTTCATAAATTTTTGCCTCTCATATGATTCCTCTGCAAATGCCCTTACTACCTCAGCTCCTGTGATATTATCTTGAACCGCGGTGGCAATGGCACTCCATTTCCTCATGAAAGTATAGCTTATTGGTGCCATTTTACGATTAAAACTTAGAACAGCCCATATGTAGGCAATAAGAAAGGGAATAGAAAGTACTATCAACTCAGGGGAATTTAATACTCCTAAGACTAATATTGCAGAGAGGATAATAGAAATAAAGACATCTGCTATCATCCCGAATCCAGGACTGATCAATCCACCCACTTGTCCTAAATCATTTGTGGCAAGAGCCATTAATTCACCAGTTCGAACAGAGTCATGAAATTTAAGAGGCTTATTCTGCATTTCTTCAAAAAATTCTTCCCTGATTCGTCGTTGTGCATTCCACGCAAGCCCGTCATTCGCGATGGTCGTCACTACCCCAATGATAAACCGAAATATGCCTAACAATAAGAGAAAAAGAACATAATCAGTTAATAGAGAGGATTGGGCTTCAGAACTTAATAGATCTCTTTTATCGATGATAGCAACATCAATCGCTTGGCCTAAAATAATTGGAATTAGCAATCGAGTAAAAATCCCAAAAGCAGTTCCTATTAGCACACCAACTATTATAAAGGGTTTTGCAGTCAAATGACTTAGTAACCAGCGTGTAAATGATTTTTTAAATTTTGGGGGAGAATTCATCCGTTTCGACACAAATGGATCATTGTTTCTCCACCTTAAAAGTAAGTGGATTGTGGCAATTGTCAAAATAACTATTTCAGTAAATAAGGGTGAAAATCAAATATTTTAAAAAAGCTACCCAAGATAAGGTTAAAAAATAAAAAAAAAGAGGAATGAAGAAAGATTACCGTTGTTTCTTCAGGAATCTTCTTCTAATGGAGAAAAGTACAAGAATACCGATGCCTAGTAGTACCTCAAAGCCAAGTGTAATCATTTCGATGTCTTCATTGCCTCTCACTGTGATTGTAACCGCATAGACTGATTCTTGATTCCGTGTGTTCAAAACCCGAATTGTACATTCATATAATCCAGATCTTTCAGGAGTGAACTGGCCTCCATAAATCTCAAGCTCATCAGTTTCATCTGTCATTTCAAGAGGAACAAGATAATCATTTCCACGGTCATCAATTATCTCAAGAGTTACACTAGTTATAATAGCATCGGATTTCTGAATACCAATCTCGAAGGAAATTTCTGTATTAGCTTCTATTGTCGTACCTGGATAGATGGTAACGTAATCAATCTCTGAACCTTCGTTAACGATTATTATCAAACTATCTGATTGTGCGGTACCTCCAATCATATCTGTTGCTAAGATATATGCAGATGACTGCCCTGCGACGTTAAAAGTCACGTCTACTGCCCAAATTTCACCCATAGAGCTACTTTTTATAAACAACATTGGATAGCTTGTCTCAAAAGTGACTAATGTAACGTCAGCAATTCCATCAGGATCACGTACAACTGTCTCAAAGTGAATGGCTCCTCCAAGGGTTACTGGTAATGATGTGTTCATAGTGAAAACTCGAATTTCTGGGATACCGACCTGATAGGTCTTACTATCGTCTGAACCTCTATCTCCCTCAACATAAACAGTAAATGTATAGGTTTCGAGAGATGAAGGTGTATAGGTGAAAGTCCAGATTTCGTAATTCCCACCAATATAAATTCTAGACATCCCATACCAGCCAAATTCTGTTTCTATCTCAACTGAAAGAATTGACTCTGTACCCTCACGAAGAATAGTTACATTTACGACCAGTTCTTCATATTCATTCTCTTGAACATTGATACTATAGACCCGTATCAACTTATAGAATTTGGAATTGAAATCAGTATAGTCGTATAATATAGTAAGAGGAATTTCCCTGTCAGAGCTATCTATCATCACCCAATCGGATATTCTATAAAGTTCATACCAGTCAATTTGCATTCCATTTGTAAAGCCACTATCATAGATCTCATCGCCACGGAAATCAATAGAGATATTGTGAATACCGATAGTCAAATCATATAAATCAATGTAACTTGAAGCTATCCAATTGTAGGTTTCTTGTTCAGTTATCACCGCGTAAATGTGCAAATCAAAATTATGTACAGTTACATTCACTTGGAAGATTATTCGGTATGCATCATAATATCCATCATAATCAAAATCTAAAGGATAATTTGTGAGAATACCGATAATCCAAGCATCAGGTATATCGAATTCATGATGATAATAAAGACGACTGAAATACTGGGATTGCTCGACTCGATCTCGTAGGATTTCACCTTCAGATGGAATGTACTGATAAAGATGCATGTAGCTGATATAATATTGGGAGCCATCAGCATGACCTCGTATCCAGCCAGCATCCATTTGAAAAGTAAAGTTGAAGAGGCCTACAGGTAAATCTAAGAAGTCTGAACTGAAATAGAAACTATCACCACCACTTTCGCAATATACTCGTCCATACAGGTAATAAGTGCCTGCTTCGGTTACATTGACTTCAATAGCTAACTCTAGAACGTCAAACTTCCCATTACTTGGGACATCAGAATCAACACCATAGTCAAAGATAGCGTCTGTGAAAGCAATTGGGGGAGGATCGAACTCATTATGGTTATATGTATTGGTCAGTGGACGATTTTCACGGTTATAGTCAAGATTAAGATCATATCCTATAGAATCGATTTCACGGTATTCAATAAGGTCGACGTAACTAACATAAGCTGAGGTTCCGCTACTATGACCTAGGAACCAGTATGGCTCGATTGTTGCTGTAATATTATGTGTACCAGGTGTTAAAGTCTCCCAGTCTGTGGAGAAATAATAACTTTCACCACCTTCATCTGCATAAACACCTCCAAATATTCGATACATACCTGTTTCAACTACAATGACCTCAAAAGCAAGCTCAACGTAGTCAAACTTTCCATTCCCGGGGACATCAGAATCGACACCATAGTCAAAGAAGTTGTCTGTGAACTCAGCAGGTGGAGGATCGAATTCAGTATAGTCATAAGAATCAGTTACATAATCATGATAGTAGTCCAATTGATCCCAGAAGTCAGTTCGATAAAGATAGAAATTGATACTATATATCCGATTCACAAATGTCTTATACAATTGATAGGAAACAAATTTTATTTCAATCCAGTGTGTTCCTGGACTAAGATTGTAAGCATAAGTATAAGCCCAAATGGTGTTCTCAAGTTCGATATACCCTTCTATAGACAAATCAATTGTCTGAGAGACTTCAACTTCTACTCCAATGACGAGAAAATCGTTCAATGTGTCCAAATCTGAATCAAAAAGGGCCTCATAGAAATTACCTGTGAAGAATGCTACTGGTGCAATGAATTCAGCAGAGTTATAAACAAAATCCGTGGTAAAGGGGGTGCCTTTCGAATCCCACGTATAAATCTGATTATCATTGTCATCAACTTCACTGATCGAAACATAATCGAGGAGATAAGTTGTATTGATATGTTGCCTCCATATCCAATCACCTGGAAACGGAAGAACGAAGGATACGGTTCCAACTAGTAAAACATCCATTGCTTCTGAATCAACACCCACACCATCACCTGTAATTGGATTTCTTAAGCTTCCATGAACTTGATATCTTCCAGTCTCATTGATTTCGACTTCTACAGATATTCTTAATTCATCCCATATTCCATCACTATTGGTATCTGCTGTGGTATCACTATATATGCCTGTAAATCGGGCCTTTGGAGGATCAAATTGGGTAAACACATAATAAGACAGAATTGCTGTATTGTTGTAATCAAGTTCCGTTGAAGGTGATCCGCCTTGCAGAGTCAAATATTCGAATTTCACATAATCGTTAACTGCTTGACGGAAAAATTCTATACCATCATACTGAAGTTGAACCCAATGGATTCCAACAGTGAGATAGATACTTGTGCTTGCATAATCAATGTCTTGATATGTTGAACTAATATCTAACCAACTTGATAGATAATACTCACCATCGATAAATACATCGATTTCGACTTCTACAATGATATAATTGTACAATCCATCATTATCAGTATCAAATCCATAATCGTTAAAGTTATGTGTTAGTGCCGCTCCTGGGCCTTCAAAATCGGTGTAATTATAGTAAGTGACCGTGTACAGTTCGACACTGGAGAAATAGACCCAATCATCCCAGTTCCATCCAATATTTGGGCGGTGTTGATAATATCCTTGAATATTCTTCACAAGGAAATTAGTATCAACAATCCCACTCTTATAAATCTCAATTCCGTTGAAGTCAAAAGAAGCATTCACAAGTCCTATTGTATTCAAACTAAGGCTAGAAACGTAATTATCCCATACGCCAGTGATTGAACTGCTTGGTGGTTGATAGAGAGTGGCGTAAAGTCGGAATTCACCTTCCTCAATCCTTGTTTTATTTATTTCAATAGTGAAACGATAGTAATTATAGAAACCATCAGCATCTGTGTCATATCCTCGTTCCCAAAAACGACCAGTAGGTTTAAAAGGGGATTCATCGAAATCACTCGCGGCGTATAATCCAAGAGAAACACTCGGATTTCCAGAATAAATGAAATACCTTGGGGAAGTGTCATGTTCCATAAAGAAGCTTGTTAATGAAACTGTATTTGATCCGCTCATACTTTGAAAATCCCAGGTTGCAAACCTTAGTGTGATTATTTGGGTACCAGAAACGTAAGTATTATTTCGTGCATCTTCAGAAATTCCACCACCCGATATTGTTCCACTGAAATAATAATTAGTAGGTATTGAAACCGTCACAGTGACGTAAACCTCGATCCAATCATATAAACCATTAAAGTCGGTATCAATCGCGCTGTATGTATAGCTATCGATTGTTGGTCTCGGTTGAAATTCCGTGTATGAATAGAATTGAGTTGTATGTACAAATATATTATTATAAATTAAAGTAGAAGTTCCATTATCTTTATAGAATCGTAATCGAACAGAATAAGGGCCATTAACTCCGCTTTCTAGAATTTCGTACCCACTAATATCAAAACTGGCAATAGTAATTGTGTTTGGATCGACCCAAGCTTCCCAATATGCTTCTCGACTTATTGGAGTAGTAGTATCACTGGTCCATAATTGAGCGTACCCATAATACCATGCTCTGTCTGAAGTCGGTCGAAATTGCATATTGAACCGAACTGTATCGTTCCCATAGCCGCGTAGATCCATTTCATGGTCAGAAAACTGTAATACTTCAAAAGTAGGTTCGGGGAAGAACTGGATTGAGAGAAACGGAGACAAAATTGGAGATTGGATTTTCGAACTTTCGATTATATCGTGTCCCCCTCTAAGGGGAGGAATTTTTGAATTTATCTGCGTAAAGGAAGTTGTAGATCCGAGAGGTGTGATTATTAATGTTGTCGATCCTCCAAGCAATAATAAACTCAATATCAGAAATATTATTTTTAATTTTGTCATGTATTATCCCAAATTTTGTATTTTCATCAAGAATAATATGAATTCTAAACGATTTTAAAAAAATTAAACCTTTGGCCTAGATCATAATACCTGTGACTCCTTATAAAAAGCTAACCAAAATATAACCTAATATAAAATATAGTTATCTAATTTTTATCAGATTCCAACGAACTTCAAACATATTTTTGTTCAATTATGACAAATAATTTACTCTTTTCCCAAGAAGAATGTATCACAAAAACATATAGTGAATTAAAACGAAAATAGAAAAATACTATTGAACTAATCTTTCTTTAATGTGTATATTTTTTTGATTTTAGTGTGATTAGGTTTTATAATCATCAACACTTATGCCCTTTATATCAAAGTAAGATTTAATTGAAGACCTTCTTTCTTTCAATAAAATCGATAAAGGCTAGTATAGTCGAGATTAGCCCATATTACTTCTTCTAATGCTTTACCAGTTTCTGTAAATTTAAAAATTTATCCCAAATAGGAATATCTTGTCATGTCAAATAAAGAAAAAGAGGTAATCTATGTACAAAATGCTAAAGTCCACAACCTTCGGAATTTAACAGTATCCATCCCTCGTAATCAATTTGTAGTAATTACTGGGGTCAGTGGTTCAGGAAAATCAAGCTTAGCGTTTGATGTGATCTTTGCAGAAGGACAACGTCGCTATGTAGAGTCATTAAGTGCATATGCCCGTCAATTTCTTGAAAGAATGCAAAAACCAGACGTAGAGCTTATTGAAGGGTTGTCTCCAGCTGTTTCGATCGAACAAAAAACAACTAGTAAGAATCCACGATCAACAGTTGGTACTCAAACTGAAATTTTTGATTACTTACGCTTATTATTTGCTAACATCGGAATTCCTCACTGTATCTCCTGCAATAAAGAATTAAAAATTCAAACTCCCCAATCTATTGTCAGAACTTTACTTACATGGAAAGAAGGAACACGTATTAAGATTCTAGCTCCAATTATTCGAGGTAAGAAAGGAACACATCACACCCAGTGGGATCGTCTTACAGAATTGGGTTTTGTTCGCGTAAGGGTTGATGGGATTGAATATGATCTAGCTGATCCTCCTCAGCTTGATCGGTACAAGCTTCACTCCATAGAAACAATAATCGATCGACTTGTTATTAAACCTAACATACGTAATCGTTTGATTGAAGCATTAGAACAAGCTCTCGAACTTGGAGAAGGAGTAGTGATAATAACTAGGATAAATATTGATAACTCTGAAGTTGGAGAGGATTTTTTCTTCAGTGAAAATTATGCATGTCCTGACTGTGAGCTTTCCTACGAAGAGTTAAAACCTAGAAATTTCAGTTTTAATTCCCCTTGGGGATCATGTCCCGAATGTCAGGGATTAGGCACTACCTTAAACATTGACCCGAGTTTAATCATAACTAATCCGAATCTTTCATTTCGTGAGGGAGGATTTATGGACAAACCATTGACACCTGGCACATGGCGATTTGCCTATTATACTTCTCTAGCAAAATCATGGAACGATTTCTCAGTTGATACACCTTTAAAAGATCTTCCGTCTGAAGTGATAGAGAGTTTACTCTATGGCTCAAAAACGAAAATGAATGTTGTTTTTGAATCAGAAAAAAGTCGTTGGGAGTCCAAACAACATCGCCACGAAGGTACAGTAAATACGATCTGGCGAAGATACAAAGAAACCAAAAGTGAGACCGCACGTTCTTATTATGAACGATTTATGAGACAAGACTTCTGTACCAGCTGTAATGGAAAACGTCTAAAACCAGAATCGCTAGCCGTGACGATTCAGAATAAAAATATCATTGAAATCACAGAAATGACTGTTGAAAATTGCCTAAGTTGGATAAGAGAACTCCGTTCTCAACTTTCAAAGACTCATTCGAAGATTGCTTCTAATATTTTAAGAGAAATTGAATCCCGATTAGATTTCCTCATATCAGTAGGATTACCCTACTTGACATTAGACCGAACTTCGATGACTCTCTCAGGAGGGGAATCCCAAAGAATTCGTTTAGCCACTCAAATTGGTTCTGCTTTAGTAGGTGTTACTTATGTTTTAGATGAACCTTCAATCGGATTACACACTCGTGATCAACAAAAGTTATTGGACTCTTTGAAGAACCTTCAGGCTATAGGAAATACTGTCCTTGCTGTTGAGCACGATCACCAAACGATTTTAGCAGCTGACCATGTTATAGATTTAGGCCCGGGCCCAGGAATTCATGGAGGTACATTAGTTGTTCAGGGAACGCCTAAAGATATTATGAATTGTCCTACTTCCACAACAGGAGCCTACCTCTCTGGGAGAAAAAAGATTAAGATCCCAGAGAATAGGAAGACTGGCAATGGTAAAAGTATCAAAATTATAAGAGCTGGGGAAAACAATCTAAAAAATATTGATGTCAGTTTTCCTTTAGGCCGCTTTATTTGCATTACAGGAGTCTCTGGATCAGGAAAATCCACATTGATGAATGACACTCTATATCCAGGGCTTATGAAATATCTTCATAGATCTCGAGAGAAAGTTGGTAAACATGAAAGTTTCGAAGGATTAGAATTCGTCGATAAAGTTATCAACATTGATCAGAGCCCAATCGGAAGGACACCACGATCCAATCCTGCAACTTATACAGGAGTTTGGGATAATATACGCGCGTTATTTGCTCAAACAAAAGAAGCGAAAATAAGAGGATATAAACAGGGACGTTTTAGCTTTAATGTGAAGGGGGGACGTTGTGAGACATGTAGAGGTGGAGGACAGATCAAGATTGAACTATCATTTCTACCGGATGTTTGGATTATATGTGATGATTGTAAAGGAAAACGGTATAACACAGAGACACTAGAGATCCGTTATAAAGGAAAAAACATCTCTGATGTCTTGAACATGACTGTGGAGGAATCCCTTGACTTCTTTTCTAATATTCCAAAAATACAGCATAAATTACAAACCATCGTTGATGTTGGCTTAAGTTACATCCAACTAGGTCAACCTGCAACAACACTATCAGGAGGAGAAGCTCAACGGGTTAAATTGTCCAAAGAACTTTCTAAGAGATCGACAGGTAAAACCTTCTATATTTTAGATGAACCTACTACTGGTCTTTCAACCCATGATATATCTTATTTGTTAGCTGTTCTTCAGAGGTTAGTTGAAGAAGGTAATACAGTTGTCGTTATAGAACATAATTTAGATGTCATAAAAACTTCAGATTGGATTATAGAATTAGGACCTGAAGGTGGGGACAATGGAGGGGAAGTACTTGCCACAGGAACACCCGAAGAGATCGCTCATTTTGAATGTCCAACGGGTACTTATTTGCGTGAAATTTTTGATTTAACAGGAACTAAAGCACCTACAGAACCCTCAATTAAATCCACAAATTGAGAGATTAAGGGTTCTAAAAAGACTTATGAAACCTAAATTGAACGGATTTGTTCCATTTTTGAATCAAATTGAGCCTTCCAAGCTGCGTATTCAGCAGGAATATGTGGATATTCTGCAAATAACTTTTCAAAAAATTGTGCTCCCTTGACGATTTTTGAAAGCTGGAAAAGGATATCATATCGAGGGAAAGATTTAATCGCAATTTTTGCTATATCAAAATAGCTGAGCTGTTTTCCTTCATGCAATTCAATGAACTGCTCTTTGTTTAATATCCTTCTTCGCAGAAGAAATTCTACTCCAGAAACCTTGATTCGTCGTAAAGCGGCTGTAAATAACTGGGTCTTTGTATGACTTAAACCAAAATGCTTCATGACATCGATATTATATTTCCATAACTGTTTTTCCGAAACATCATTCGTTTCAATCGCCTCTGATGCTGCTTTTCCTGCATAATACCCTGCAGTTAGTGCTGGTCCATGGCCCTCTGCAGACAATGGATTAACATGAAAAGCTGCATCACCTGCGGTCAAAAAACCTGAGGCAACAGCATTTGTCATTGGATAACGAGTAGGAATAGTGTATCCTCCCCTATCTTCTACAACATAAGAACCTGGGGGATAATAATATTTATGTAAAACTTCTTGGTAGCAATCTTTCATCCCTTTGTGTCTTGGCTCCAGGAACCAACCAATCCCAACATTGAGTCTTTTCGGACCTTTAGAAAAGACCCAGAAATAACCAGGTTCAGGAATTTCCTTACGATAAATCAAAAAAATCTTATTCTGATAAGGGTGATCCTCTTCTTTTAATCTAATAATTTCACGATAAGAAACAGCGATGTCTCGTTTCTCCATCTCCTTTTCAAGAAGAGGAAAGTCATCTTCTGGGAGAGTACGGCGTATTTGGAAGTTTCTACCGCTACAATCGATTGTTACGCTTGCAAAAATTTCATATGTTTCTTTTTTACTCTTATCTCGAACTACGGCCCCTTTCACAAAACCTGCATCAGTAATTGCTTTTATTGCTTTAGTTTCTGCACGAACTTCAACACCATATTCAATAGCTTTCTTTAGGAGCCGTTGACCATATGGATGGCGATTCAATACATAACCATCCCCTTGGATTGGAAAATCAGCTTTGGAAGTCATAAAAATTAAATGTTCCACAATTTCGGCAACCTCTTCACCATGAGGCTTTTCAAGCCCTAGTTTTTCTTCTAAGAATGTGGCTGGAGCTAGATTTAACGCATCACCACAAACCTTGTTACCAATTTCTTCATATGATTTAGAATCTATCAAAATCACTTTTCGGCCTAATTTGGCAGCCGTTAGGGCTGAAATCACTCCTGCGGGGCCCCCACCAACAACTAAAACCTCCGTTTTTACCATAATAGTTACTCCTAAAGTAAGAGGAGGCTATAATTAATCAGTTAAAAACTTCTCAGTGGGAAAATATCAAGCACAATCCTTATAATTCTTAGATCATCAAAAAAGCTCGATTGGAATGCCTAAACGTGATCGTTTTATAACATTGAAAGATGCAGTGATTTATTCCAATCATGCGGAGGAGAACATCCGACTACAAATAGAACGTGGTTTATTAAAAAAGTATGACAAAAATGGAACACAGCTTAAAAATCCCTTAAAGGTAAAAGGATTCTTCAAATTATCAGAGTTGATGGCAGTTTACAATATTAAGGATCCTGAGGCAGGAAAGGAACGTTTTCTAGCACGTAAACATAGAAGGGACAGTGTTAAGGATATCATTCCATCAAACTTTATAGTATTACAATCGTCTGAAATGAAGAAATTAGCTGAAATTAAGGATCAAAGTGTTGATACGTGGATTCTTTTTCCAAAATTTACATTTAAGGAGAAACAAGATACTTCGTCATATCATAACATTTCTAATTCATCACTTATAAAAGAAGTTTATGGCTACCTAGAGGAGACTTTACGGATTCTAAAATCCAATGGAAATGTTTTGATCCATTCAATTCCTCGTTATTTACCTTATTTTGGTGTTAAACTTAATCATTTAGGTCTTTATTTTAAATATTGGATTGTTTATTCAGAGGAAATCCCTCATGTTGATGTTTCAAGAAAATACAAATCAGAAGCAAATTGTATCTTGTATTATGTGAAATCTCCTAAAAAATTCAGAATTAATCGTGTTAGGATACCATATCGTTTTTGCTCCTTTTGTAATAAACCACTAAAAGATTATGGCGGAAAAAAACACCTTAGACATAGAAATGGAATGGTATTATCAGACATTTGGCATCCAGATTTTTCTTCTAATCAACTGATTACAGTAAATCCGCTACTTTCTTCAGTCTTAAAACGATTAGTTGACTTATCATGCACCTCTACATCAACTCTACTTCTTGCTCCTTATGATGGAGTGAATCCTTATGAGTTTTGAAAATCGAATTATCAATGGGGATTGCATTGAAGAAATGAAAAACCTTCCCTCAGGCATAGTCGATTTAGCTTTTGCAGATCCTCCTTATAATCTGGAGAAAGATTATGGTATATATGATGATTCCACTACCACTCAAAATTATCTTAAATGGGCTGAAAAATGGATTATTGAAATAGTACGATTATTAAAGCCAGACGGATCGTTCTATCTATTAAATCTTCCAAAATGGGCTATTAATCATGCAGTTTTTTTAGATAAATTCTTATTTCGACAAAATACCATCGCTTGGGATGCTTTATCAGCTCCCCGTGGTAAGATAATGCCTGCTCATTATTCATTACTTTTCTACACAAAATCAAACAAGAAGTACACGTTCAACAAATTAACTTCTAAGCATAATTGGACTCATTGCGCACGAGCACAATGTATTGATAAACGAATCAATACTCCTTTGATAGAAAAGCCATTTTCAGATATCTGGACTAATATTTATAGAATCAAGCATAGAAAGAAGAGACATGATAAACACCCTACTCAATTACCTTTAACTTTCATGGAAAGGATAATTCTGACATCTTCTGATGAAGGAGACCTAGTTTTCGACCCTTTTCTTGGAGTAGGAACAACTGCAATCGTAGCTAAACTCCTCGATCGCAAATATCTAGGGATTGAAATCAATCCAGAATATGTTCTTGAGTCTCAGAAGAATTTGGAAAATGCCAAATCTTTTCAATCTCGACTTGAATATATTAATCGGAGTCAAATCATCAATCTAGACAGCTTTCTATAAATAATTATTGTTGAAATGAACGGGTCTCACCAGGTGTTACAAGTGAAATCCTCAAATAAGAAAGAATCGCTTGGTACCTATTACACACCAACCATACTAGCTCAATTTGTGGTCTGGTCGGCATTCCAACAATTTTTTCACCAACGATTACCTAAAAAATTATTATTGAAATTCTTATCACAGGTAACAGCATCAAAAATTCCTAAAGATACCATTAATTATTCAACACGCCTACAAATGCAAGAGCTAATAAAGGATATCAAAATTCTCGATCTTGGAGTTGGAAATGGAGTTTTTCTTTTAGAAGCAGGTAAATTTCTAGAAGCAATTCATTGTAATTCCTCAGATTCAACAGATGTTAGATTTCAGATAATCCAGAACAATTTACATGGAGTAGATTTTAATCCTAAAGCAATTCATACTTGCCAAAAGGAGCTAAAAAAATGGTTATTAGGACAAAATGAATCCAATTTAACTCAAAATAAGCTCAAAGAAGTGCAGAACACTTTAAATCACCAGATTAGGCATGGTAATGTCTTACTTGGAAGTACTAAACCTGAAGATCAAAAAAGATTTCTTGAATTACTCCAGAAAGAAGAATTAAGTATTAACGAAAATCAATTTTTTCATTGGTATAAGGAATTTCCAAGAATTTTTAATCATGAAAATAAAGGTTTTAATCTCGTTTTATGTAATCCACCCTATGTAACAAAAGATATTTCATCAAAAGATAACCAAATTTATCGCCAATTATACCAAAAACAGATATTTATTAATCGATTTAATCTTTATCACCTTTTTTTAACCCGTGTGAATGAGCTTTTGACTTCAGATGGAATCGCAACTTTCTTAACTTCAAATTCAGTATTGACTGATTATTATAGTGTAGAGGTTCGTAAATTCCTTCTCTCGCAATTCCATTTACGCGAAGTGGTTGATTTTGTAAGTCGAACTCATATCTTTCCTAATGTTCTTCAAGGAACCTGCTTATTAGTTTTACAGAAGAAGAAAGGGGGTGAAGAAAAAGAGCAAACTCATATAATACGAACCTGTAATATAGAAGAATTAGTCCTAGGTGAAATTACTGAAGGTGACATTTCAACCCCCCTTCTACTTTTTCAGGATAAAATTATTCCTTCACCATACCCTAAAACATTTGAAATAATTAGGCTTATTAGAAAGAATTCTATCTGTTTAAAAGATGTATACAAAATTCAAAGCGGAGAAATAAGACCTGCTGATAGCAAAATCCGACCTTTTTACTATAAAAAGATTCTTGAAAAAGATAACATTTCAAATTTCGAGATTGTATTAAATGGGAAGAATGTCCATCCTTTTATAATCAATCTATCAGAAAATCGCCATAAGCCTCGTTGGTACTTACAACCATCATCAATGGATAACACTATCTTTCGAAAAAAGCACGCCAATACTCCCCGAATTGTGTTCCAACGAATTACTGCTAGAGAACAATTACGTAGAGTTGTTTCTGGTTTGATCTCGGAAGACCACCTTAAAACTCACAACAGAATTTGGGTCGAAAATAACTTGAATTATTTTCTTTTAGATTGTAATTCGACTTCAATATATGTTTCTACTAATTTATTATTAGGAATTTTTAACTCTCTTCTAATAAACTGGTTTATCCATCAGATTAACCTAACAGCAGCTGTTCCGCCAGCAGATATAGGGTTGATACCCCTACCTCGACTTAATCCTTTGAAAAATGATATTTGCACTTCAATCGAAGAAGAAGTATCTTCCCTTAGCAAGTCACTTGAGCAGTTTTCATCTTCTAAAGAGATTTTCTTACAATTATGTCCATTCTGTACTGAGAAAGGAAAAATATCAGAATTATGTTGTTCATTAGATGATTTAATTTTTGAGCTTTATAGATTACCTGATTTATTTAAAAAAGAAGTAATCAAACAATTAGAAACTCACCACAAGTACTTTAATCATCATTAGATTATCACTCAAGTCGTTTCTAATTCAGGAATTATTATATAGTGAGATCTCATTAGATATTTGTCGTATTAAAAAGTTTTAGAAACCAAACTCCTGTTGAACATAAGTTTAAAATCAGAATTATTTTGGATACAAATGAATTTATAGGGAGAATTAAGAGTTAATAAAAGTCGCTAGGAAATTGATGGTGAAAATATGCAAGAATATGACATTATTCGTGGTATGCTTTATGGATGCTGCATGATGATTAGTCTTGTTACAACTGCTAAACAATTTCGGTTAGAAGGAATTTTTGGAACCAGTAATAAGATTATTAGCCTAGGAGCATTTTTTATTTCATGTGGTTTGCTTTCTCAAACAATTATCTCAATTTTAAACTATCAGGATCCAATTTGGAATCCTTTAGTACAATTAGTTTTTCTTGTATTGATTAGTATAGGATTTGGGTTTGTTTTCTTTGGATTATGGAAGATTTCAGTATTTTTTGATGAGCTGAAAACTAAAGCAAAAAAACCCGCAAGTCCCGTCAAATTGGATGATGCACCAAAATGAGTAATGAATCCCTAGATAAAGCTGGTCTCATTTATTTTTTGTTAAACATCTCTGGTTTGACAATTTTTGACATTAAATTTAGTAGTTATGCTCCTCGTACTGATTCCATTATTTTAGGAGGATTGGTAAATGCTATTTCGACATTTTCTGATAGTATGATGGATAATATATCAAGCGAGAGTGGAACATTAAATGTGATTGAAAGGGAAGGAAAGAAAATAATGTTTGAACGTGGTCAAGAAATCGAAGCTATTTTAGTAGTAGATAATGAAAGTCAAATTTTAATGGAAAAAATTAGAGCAATCATTGATATTTTCGAATTTAATTATTTAAAGGAAATCAAAGAACAAAATATACAAACCCAGAGATACATTCCTTTTCGTGAATTAACTCGAAAATTTATGCTATCTCATTTAGATGAGAACCTTATTTTCAAACAAATAAAAGATGAAGCTTATAAAAATAGAGGAATAGAGATCCCATCTAAGTACAAACCCCTATTGGAATTATTTGATGGGAAATTAGCTATTATAGAAATCTCTCGCAAAATTAATTGGCCATTAGAATATTGTATTGCTAGAACAGCAATATTAAAAGAGATAGGATACTTAAAATCAGTGGATATTGCAATAAAAAACACTGATATTTTTAAAATCGAAAAAGCTCATATCGGTATCATATTAGAACAAGGAATGGCCTATCAGACAATTTTTAAACATTGGGGAGAATGGGGAATTAAGATTACTCAAAAAATTGATGGAAGACATTCAATTAAGTCTCTCTCTGCGAATTTAACAACACAAGAAAAAATGAGGATGATCCAACTATTTCGATATCTGTCAATTAGTGGTTATATCAGCCTCTTGTCTGATTCTGGTTTATTACTAATTGTTTTTGAAGAATTTCTAAAGTTATTTCGCCTCCAACTGGTTAAAATGTTTGGAGAAAATTTCACTTTCACAATCTTTGAGACAATATTTAATCATGAGCTAGAACGGGCAAAAAACAAAGGAAGGATAATAACTATTGCTAAGCTTGTAGAAAATTATATGAAAGGCTTATATTTTGAAAAATTAGAAGCTGTATTAAATACTCGCCCACAAATAATGACACCACTTTTTCAAAACGCATTCCTCCCATTTTTGGACTCACTTTTACATAATCTATCTAAGATAGTTGGAAAAAAAGCTGCAATGGATTTACTGCAAATCACCATAATTGAAACTGAAAATTATTATGGCACCTTAATATATGATATATTATTTCTGTCTTAATAAAAAGATTGAAAGCAACAAAATAATTCTAAACATTCTGCGAAAATTTACTATTTACATTTTACATAATTAATAAATAAATCCTTTTTAGTCCCCTCATTGAAGTACTAAAGATAACGATTGAACATTAGAAAAAACAGACATGGAGAACATTCTATAATGATTACTAATCAGCGTCGTTTATATCTCAATAATTGGGCAATTCTAACTAGTGAAAACGAAGTGAAATGGCATTTTGGTGATCTCAACCAAGATAAGCTTGAACAAACACTCGATTTCGTGAGATCTGTCAGTAGATTAGGAGCAGAATTGTGGGGTCAGGGAATTGGAATTGTAAGGTTAAGATATCCTCGTCCTCACCCAAGTCAAGCACGAGAAATTATGATTGTAAATCTATCTAGTAAATTGAAGAGATTCAGCATTGTTATTTCTGACCCTCTTGTCACGACAAGACTAATGAGTCGAATAGAATTAGAAACTGCTCCTTGGGATGAAATGAGGAGTATTCTTGCAGGGGGTGCTTCAGTCATCTATTCACAATTTTACTCACAAGAAGAAAATAATCATGATAAAAACATCGTAGATCAGCTTTTCCAAGAAGCAATAAATGCAGTAACCTATAATGAAAATGTAACAGTGGGGAATGGTGAATGTTCCTTCTCTGCATTAAGTTTTGAAGAATTGCTGTTTTTTCATGCCTTGTTGAGAGAGCTGTTCGAAACTCATTTTTCAACATTAACACCGTCTCGTCCTTGGGGAGTCATTCACTCAAGTGCAGGAGTACCAATCCATTTAGAGTATGATTCTCCGCTAGATTCAGCCCTCATAAGTGCATTTTCAGCTGTTATTGTGAACTATTGTCAGTTGCTTTTTGAAGCCTTTCCCGCTCGTCTTGTGTTTGGAGCTCAATCTATGCAAGCAATGGATTTCATAACAACTGAAGAAAACGTATTTGTGATTAATAATCCCCGAAAACTCTTAAAATTACAAAAATTTCTGAGAAAATGGAACAAAATACCTATTGAAGTTGCTCATGATTTGGCTCCTGCAATGAAAGAATATTTCATTGATTTATCAATTCAGGGCCAACGAGAGAAATTAAAAAGGTTAGAATTTCACCGTGTTATCAATTATTATACACAAATGGGCATCAGACGAGCAAGAGCATATAGATTGCCTCAGAAAAAGGAATAATATTTCGAATAAGGCGAAACCATCATCTGTTGACCCCTAAATGATTAGAAACCCGAATTCAAACGTGGTTCATGATCTCGTACCAGCTATGAAAGAATATTTCACAGAATTGATCCTACAAGAAAGGGAAGAGAGCATAAAAAAACTTAAATTTCATCAGATCATCAATCTAATGACTCATATGGGGATACAGCGAGCTCACAAATATAAATTACATTAATTTAGTGTATGAAATAAAGAATAGTCAAGAAAATCAGACATTAAATTCTCAATTCATGATCCTCCTTTATATTGGGGTCGTAACATCAGCAATAAGAGGATGAGTACAATCTAGAAGCTCATCAACAGAAATTGAAATAAGTTTCGATGAAGAACCTCCACCTCCATATAATTTTGAATCTCTTGACATTTCTAAGACAAGTTCATCTAATATAACTGGCAGATTTATGCTGATAGGAGGAACATCCCCCACTTTATACCCTGTTTCTTTTTCAACTTGTTTTGGTGAAGCAAGTTTAACATCCTTTACATTTAATAATTTTTTAACTTTTCTAGTCTTTATTTTGCGATTTCCTTGAAGAATAACCAAAATAAATTCATTTGTATTAGTAACAACAATGATTGTTTTTATTATTTCTTCTGGTTCACAACCTAATGCGTTTACACTTTCATCTACAGTTCTTGTTGAAGTTTGTAATGAGATTATTTCTGCATTTAGTCCATTGTCATTAATATATTCTTGAAGTCGCACTGGGAAATCCTCCATAATTGTACTACTCTCACTTCGAACGTATTAATCCACCAATAGCTGTAATTTGAATCCCATTTTCTTCTAATCGATCTAAGAAGGGATTAATTCCAATTGAATCAGAAGCTAAATGTCCAGTAATAAGAAGCTGCCCACTGTTTAAATTTAATATCTGAAATAATTCAGCCGGTGCTATATGTATATAGATAACTGTATCAACATCATGCTGAAAATAGCATTCGGCAATCTTAAAACCTCCATTAGTAAGCGCCCCATGACTAAAAATCCAATTCCCTAGTGGACTGTCACCATTTCCTTTAGCAATCTCAATTACGGTTTGAGCTTCACGAAATTCTGGAAAAGAAGATTCTAGGTGCGCTTTAACTTCGCTTAAAAGAGGATTCTCTTTCTTTTCCACCAATTCTTTTATTGAAGTAGTTATCAGCCTTCTACCTAGCTCATCTGAAGGACAATGAATGTTAAGAAAAGGAATTCCAATTAATCGTGCAAAAGAGGGGATCATTTCATAATTATGTGCATGTATACCAAATTTAAGCCCGAGAATCTTCTTATCCACGACCTTTTGAGCTATTTCTTTAGGTACACCTTTTGAAACCAACTGTTCCATATGTCTATAGAAAACTTTAAACTGATTTACCACGCCTACAGGGTGGTGTGCGATCACAGCGTCGTATTCATGCTTTTTGGCGTAAAGCAACTCAGTTGCCCCAATATCTATTCCGTAAAGCACCTTTGAAATGCCTTCTCCAGGAACATAGATGGCTGAGTCAGCAGGTAGATCATTCATGTTCACTAGGTCAAGTGCAACCTTTATAATGTCATCTGTATTCACTTTTTATACCTCAAACACATTACCTAATTTGATATTCAGGTATTAATCGCTAGATGGTAATTTAGATATAGAACGAATAGTTTTTGTCAATGAATGAGAAGTTGTCTAATTATGAATGATCAGCCTGTTTGGTATAAAAGTTATCCAAAAAATGTCCCAAAGACTTTGAATTATCCATCAAAAAGTCTAGCTGATGTATTAACAGAAAACGCTGAAGCTTTTCCAGATAATCCCGCAATACTACTTACAGGTAAACAATTTCGCACCACGAGGATTACTTTTGAACAGCTTGAAAAAATGGCAACAAATTTTGCTAAGCATCTGTCCAAACTAGGAGTTCGAAAGAGTGACCGAGTTGCTCTTTTTTTGCCCAATTTTCCGGAATTTATTATCGCATTCTATGGAACTCAAAAATTAGGGGCAATAGTTGCCCCATTAAACATAATGTTTTCTCAGAAAGAATTAGAGTACCATATCAGGGATTCTGGATCAAAAATAATAGTAACAATGGATGTGAAGAGTGGCGATCAGGCATTTCTAGATCTAATCCACACTGTTACTAAAAATGTCGATCACCTTGAACACATTATTGTCGCTTCTATTAAACCGTATATAGGTAGAGTAAAGGGATTCCTTGGAGGATTAATTGGTAAAATAGTAAAGTTAAACCCAGAGGATATTCCTTTCAAAAGGATGATTCAAGAAGATGAGACTATTTCTTATCCAAATCCAAAAATCGATCCTAAAAATGATGTTGCCATGATTCCTTACACTGGGGGTACAACAGGATTACCTAAAGGAGTTATGTTAACACATTGGAATTTAATCACTAATTGTCTTGCTGGATATCATTGGATGATTCCGATTTATGATGGATTACCAGAAAAAGGAATACATCGCTTTCTTGCTGCTTTACCGCTCTTTCATCTATTTGGAGGGACTTTGGCTATGATTCTACCGATATTTTTAGCTGATGAAATTATATTAGTGCCAAATCCTAGAGAGAGGAACTTCACAGAATTATTAGAACTCATAGACACTTATAAACCAAACTTTCTCCCATTTGTTCCCACTGGGTTCATCGCTTTACTTAATCATCCTCATTTTAAGAAATATGACTTAAAATCTATTGATTTTTGTCTAACAGGAGCCGCTCCGCTACCTATTGAAGTGATGAAACAATTTGAGAAAGCAAGTGGATCAACTCTCCTAGAAGGATGGGGTTTGACCGAAACATCACCGATAGCTAGTGCCAATACACCTTTAAATCGGAAAGCGGGATCTGTAGGAATACCATTTATCGATACAAGTGTGAAGGTTTTTGATCTAGATGACAAGAATAAAGAATTGGCAATTGGAGAAAGTGGAGAACTTGGCATTAAAGGACCTCAAGTGATGAAAGGCTATTGGAATAAAGAAGAAGAAACTCACAATGTAATGAATACTCAAGGATACTTTATAACGGGTGATATTGGTCATATGGATGATGACGGGTTCATTTATATTGAGGATCGGAAAAAGGATATGATCATTGCCTCTGGATACAAAGTTTTTCCTCGTGAAGTTGAAGAATATTTCTTTGAACATCCAGAAATTGAGAATGTAGCGATTATTGGAATTCCTGATGAATATCGAGGAGAAAGGCCGAAGGCGTTCATTGTCTTAAAACAAGGGGCATCAATCACGGAAAGTGAACTCATGGAGTATGCAAAAAAGGGTCTTTCAAAGTATAAAGTACCCAAAGAGATTGAAATTCGAGATTCCCTTCCTTTAAGTGCCGTAGGAAAGGTGTTACGACGGTTACTAAGAGAAGAAGAAATTAAGAAAATCAGCTAAAAAAAAACACTGTTCTGAAATCATTTCTTTTTTCGCTTCAAAGATTTGGTTATTTGTTTTTGAATTTGAGCTATATTAGAGTCTGTTTCATGTTTCTGCCCATAGGTACATAAATCAAGGAGAAAACACTCTGGACACAGAGGATTGTTTTTTTGACAATAATTCTGGCCATGAACCACTACCAAAGCATGAAATCGTCCTAATATCTCAGAATCTTCCTTAAGCTCTTCAATTAATACTTTTTGAAGATTCTCATACTTTATTCTTAGAAAATCTGCATTTCCTTGTATTCGAGCTAGGAAACGGCGAGTATATGTCCCAATAATAGGAATAGGTTGTTGAAAGCAATACACCAAAATTGAATCAGCTGTTTCCTTTCCTATACCTTTACATTTTAATAATTCACCACGAGAAGGAGATGTATTGGTATCACTATGGATTAAGAAGAGATTACTTAAGGATTTAAGATAGGAGGCTTTTTGTGTATAGAAACCAGCAGGTTTAATCAGCTCTTCTAGCGTTTCAAGTGGTATTTTTTGTAGTTTTTTGAAAGAAGTAATATCTGTATTCTTTAAATTCTCTATAGCCTTATTTACATTACTCCAATTTGTATTTTGAACCAAAATTGTTCCAATAGCAACCTCATAAACCTCTAAAGAACTTTTATTACCTTTGATCCAAAGATCCCATGTTTCTGCATGAGGATCAAGCTTAGTATAATGTTCCTTTAGCGGTGTGTATACTTCAAAGATCAAACTTTGGTCACACCTTGAAAAATCTCTCAGACAAATCGATTTTCATTTTTCTTACGCTTTGTCACATAATTGTAAAATATTTTAAATGAAAAAGACCTTTACTGACTATTTCATTTATTTTTCTCTTAATTACAAAAATGAATAATTTTTGATGTGTAGAAAAAAGGTCGGAGTGGGAAAGATGAAAGCAAAATAATTGTTTTTCTGTTTATACTTGCGATATTTATTATTTGTATTAACCAAAATGAGTTTATACACTTTTTACGTGTTGAAAGAACAATCAAAGACTAAATATTAAAGGAAAAACATAATCTAAAGGAAAATCTACCAGTTCTCACATCTTTGGCTAAATCATTCAGATCTAGAGGAGGAATTCTTTCGAAAATTAATATAGATGACAAAACATTGAAACTACGAGTTAATTAGTGATATAAACTTAGATTTCCTCCCTTTTTTTTCTTGTATTTCTATGTAAATCTTAAAGAGTAGAAAGAAAAAACCATAACGTACTTCCCTCTTGGATTACTGTGGAGATTAATGAGGCATGTATGAAGGAATAATAGTAAGCTTTGGAGTATTCATTATATTAGGGGTTGTTACGTATTTTGGTGCTTGGTATACAGCAAAATCAAACTCTCCTAGGGCATTAATAGGAATTTACATACTCTTTCTAACCTTGGCTCAATTTTTTGCCGCAAAAATCGCTATGTTTGATTTAGGGTTTGAAAACCTACCATTTATTGGGGATTTATTGTTAAATTTAGGTGTTCTTCCAATTTTTGCTCCAGTGGGAGTAATTGTTTTCCCTTTTACTCTGCAGGTTACTGATATGGTAAATGAAAAATTTGGAAGAAAGACTGTCTACGAAATGATCTGGATTGCTCTCATTAGTCAGGTAATTATGGTATTTTTATTGATACTTGCTGGTTTACTCCCTGCTGCAGGTGGAAAAGAGACTGATCCCTTGACACCATTTGCAATTGTTCCTGCTATCACCCTGGCTTCATGGATTAGCTTTCTCATCAGTGAACGATTTGACGCTTGGATTTATGACATGATTCGATCTTGGATTCATGCAAGATCTGAGTTAGAGAAGGAATGGTGGAAGTATCTATGGATAAGAAATGTTTTTAGTGACATTTTAAGTTTAGGTTTAGATTCGATCATTTTTATCCCATTAGCTTTTTTGATTTTACCTTCTGTTCAGAGGTTATTTGATACTTCAATTAAAGTAGAAACAGTCGAATTTGTTTTTACTCTAATTATAGGACAGCTAATAACGAAATGGACTCTAGGACTAATCGATACTCCTTATATGTATTTAACTCGCTGGATTTATAACAAAAGTAATAACATAACAAAAGAAGAGTCCTAATCAATAAGTGAGCGATGCGAGATTTTCTAAAGCTTCCTTTAAAGCCAAAGATTTTGAATTAAAGGTAATATTAGGATAGTATTTTGTGAAATACTTTAATCCAACACCAAGTTGAACTACAAATTGATCTTCCTTTGAAAGAAAGTCACCAGTATTACTCAGAAGGGTTATTTTGTCCTTTATACTCTTCTTAATCTTAGGAAGAAGTCTTTCCCACATGTTTTTGTGAGAATATCCCAAACGTTTCTTGCAGACAAAGATGACGTCAAATTCAATACTTTTTTTACCTCGAATCTGTGTACTGGTCTCCATTTCACCACGCACAGGATAAACTGCTGTGATGTAGAAATTAATATCCAATAAACTCTGTATTATTGAAGTCCAAGCCTGTAATTCTTTGTGATGAAATGAAAATATTAACAAACCATCAGTTTTCAAGACTCTGGAAATCTCTGAAAATACTTCTTTTAAGCCCTGTTGATAATCACTACTTTTTTTTCCAATTTTTATATTTTTTACAATCTCTTCTTTTTTGGGAGTTAATGTTGAACTAAACCAGGGATAATGATCCTTAAGTCCTAATCTCAACCAAACGTAATAAAAATCTGATAACTCAGAATACTGAACATTATCGTAATAGGGAGGATCTGTTACTACTAAGTTCACACTATTATCTGGAACCTGAATTTGGTCAGAAGAATGGCAATAGAGATAAATATTTTCTGTAGGATCTTGCATGAGCTTGGAATATGAAGACACTACTCTCCCTTTAATTGAACGTTTCATAGATTGGCGGTTAGTATTCCCTTCCTCAGTAATATAGTATTCGTACGGATTCCTACAAAATTGTTTAATTCGAATGGTCTTCGAAAAGAAGTTTTTGAAAGTTCCTGTACCGAATTTTGCTGTACCAAATACATTATTTTCAACAGGGTTCAATGTGGCAGGAAAGGCATGTTTTCGAAATAAATTGTAGATGTAATGGTTCTTTCTATGATATTCACACAGAAGATTATTATATTCCAAAGCTGTTGAAAATGTTATAAGAAAGAATTCCTTTATATTTTGATCTTGAATTTCCAGAATTTCCCTCAATAATTTTCCTAAAGAAAGTAGTTGACGCATATTGAACATATCGGTAAAAAAGAGAATTTGATGATTTAATAATTCCTGGGTTTTAGCTCCCATAGGGATAGCTTGGTTAGGAAGTGGTAATAACTTCTGAATCATCTTAAATTCATGAGATGCTTGTTGATAGAGGTCAAGGTCATTTATATCAGCTCTTTTGTAATCACGTGTATTACAATAAGAACAATAATATTCTATAGCATATAATCTTTCCTGGGACTTTCCCTGTTTTGCACAAACATCTACAATTTTAGCTGTATGTTCACAGCTGGGACAAAAAATTTTTCCGCGTTTAACAACAAAAGAAAATGGATCAAAGATCCAGCTACATTCAGGACAGTAAAGATCCTCTTTAAAAATTCCGTGAAAAATGGTTTGACATTTAGGACAAATAAAATGACCTGATGAAGGATCCTTACGATCATAAGCAAACAAATAACTTCGGAAAAGGGGAGTAGTTGTTGAACAATGCTCACATTGAATCTCTTTTACCCAGAAAAAGTACATTACATCCGCATGATTCGAACAATGACCACATTGTGTTTTATAATATATAGAAAGCTCATGTTTAAGTTTGGATGATAATTTCTCAAATTCTACCTTTAAACTATTAATATTAACTTCTTCTAGCTCTTTTTTTACTGCAAACCAAGCGACAGGATTCAAATCACCACCTATAATCCCACCAAAGCCTAAACGAATGGCTTCAATAATTGTTGTCCCCCCTCCCATAAAAGGATCTATAACAATAATATCTTCAAAATTATGTTCTTGTAAATACAGATTCCAAAAATCATGTTCCAATGCCAGGATATTGTCTTCGTACGAAGCATTGACAGCTTTAACATCGTTTTTTACTGAGGAAAGTGAAGAATAGATGAGAATAGATCTAAAAACAGAACCTAATCGGCGAGCAAACCACTTATGCAGAGTTAGAACAGGACGATAGTACCTCTTCGCATTACTCTCTCTGTAGGCAATTTCATTGACCTTTGAGAATGGAAAATAATTCTCGATTACTTTTTCTGATCTTTGAATCTTCTGTTTCATATGTTTATTCCATCAAGAGGTATAATTATCCATAAAGTGCAACAAAAAATTCCCCTAGTAAGTTGAAGACCACATAAATTATAGCAGAAAAGATCGCAGATATAGGTGTTGTAATTAACCAACTTATTCCAATTTCTTTGAGATTTTCTTTATCCACTTTCTCTTTATTTACGAAACCAACTCCAATAAAGGCTGCAACTAAAATATGAGATCCCGATAATGGAATTGCTAATAATGTACCAAAGAACATGATTAAACTGACAGAAATACTGGCCGCTAACGCAGATGTAGGAGATAAAGCTACAATATCGCTGGCTAGTTTCTTTACAACTCTTCGCCCAAGGATAATTACCCCTAGGCACATTCCTGAACCACCTGCGATTAGTGCTAAGTATAGTCCACTAATAGGAACTGGTCCGATCATATATAATTCCACTACAAAATCTTCAATCGCCATTAGGGGACCAATAGCTTTAGCAACATCATTTCCACTTCGAGAAAATACTGAAATGAGTAAAAAAACAGCCAAAGCATAAAAAGCTATCTTTTCTTGTCTCTCATAATCTGCGTAACCCTGTGTTTTAACTGATTGTCGGATTTTCATGATTAATGAGTAAAAAGCATAACCTCCAGCAAGCCCGATAAGAGGACTGACAACCCAACTGAGTAGAACCCAAAAGAGAGTATCATAATTTAAAGCTATTAATCCCCATTCAAGGATGGTAACCCCTATAACGCTCCCAACAACAGATTGTGTTGTACTGATAGGAACTCCTTTCAAGGATACGATGAATAGCCAAAGTGCCATTGAGAGAAGTACTACAAACACCATTGTTAGAGAAAGACTATAATTGGGAGTAGTGAATTTATTACCAACAGTCTTGGAAACAGATTCTCCTAGAAAGAATACACCAATGAAATTAAATAGACCACCAATTAGGACAGCAATATTCAACGAGAGTAAACCAGCACCTACTGCTGGAGTCATTGTTTCATCGTTGGCTCCAATGGTGAATGCGACAACGAAACCAAGAAGAAGAGCGGCACCTATAATAATCAGTGCGGTCAAGGTATTACACCTTCTATCGATTAACTATGTTTAGCTATAAGAACTTTTAAATAATCTGAACCTTGCTCTGCTTCGACGCTAATACGAGTAGTAGCATCTAGTATTCTACTTGTACCTCGTGGGAGTTCGTCATTAACTATTTTTTCTGAAATAATGTAAAAAAGATCACGTACTTCATCCCTCTTCTCCTCTACCTTACGTGCGAGCTTTGATGCCTTTTCAAAGTCACTGAAAAATAGTTTATTGGCTTCTACGAAATCTTCAATAACATCTTCAGTTAAATCTATTATCCGATCGAGTTCTGGAGGGAAATAACTAGCATCAATTTTTTTCACACAAACGATTCTAACTGCTCTTTCGATCCGATCCAATAAGCGATCAGCATTCAACATCATGTTATAACGCTCCTCTGTTATCTGAGGGAGATATGCCTTTTTTTTGAAAATTGTTTCAAAAAAAATATCCTTTACTTTGTCTGCATCTCTCTCCAGTTGAATTACCTCATCACGTAACATGAAACCTCGTTCAAAGTCACCTCCTCGCCATGCTTTCAATGCTTTTTCGAATTTATCATAAGCTTCTTCTAGTGATTCAACAAGCTTAACAAATAACTCTGTTCCTTTTTTATGAATGTCCTTATCCTTTAATAATTGCCCAAAGTATTCTCCAGTCATCAAGCTCACTTCTATTTGTAAATTGTTTGTTTTGTTTAAAAACTTGTCATTAGGATTATTAAGGTGTTTTAGAATTATATTGAATTTTAAGGTTTTTGAGGAGGGTAAAGGTGTGTAATATGATTTCTTCAATATCTACAGATTGATTTAATGTAGAGAATTTTGATATCATAGGGAGAATAGACGCAAATGCAACCCCCCACGGAGTAAGATCAGGTTCTCGAGGAGAAACAACTGAAAAATCATCTAAACTTCTTTTTATCTCTGACTCTAATACTGTTCGACTTATATGATTCATGGCGAGGTTTACTTTTGAATATTTTCTGCATATAATGATAAAATCAAAGTTTTGTCCTTTAACAGGACGAGCACCAAATTCACTTCGAACAGGAAATGTAGCAGTTATTAGGAATTGGCTTTTGGCTAAAGCCTCTAATATCATTGCCCATGCTGTTTCACTAGAATGATGAAATGTAAAAATCATCGGACCTTCTGGCTTTAAAACCCTATAACATTCTTGAAATACTTTAGTTATTCCCTCAAGGAAATGGTTCTCTTGTTTTAATCTACCAATTTCATATTCAGTATTGATTAAATTAGAATGAAATTCTGAGTATAAAGGTCTCAAAACTATTCTCAACCAGACATAGAAAAAATTAGCCAATTCAGAGTACTGAATATAGTCAAAATAAGGAGGATCAGTCACTATTATGTCGACAGAAGCCTTAGGAATACCCAATCTCTGAAGGTTTTCAGAGGAATCATTAATAAGTAAAGTTTCAGCTCTAGAACTTGCTTGAAGTTCCTGAAAGGTCTTAACGGACTTGGCTTCGATATTATCTCCTGGTACAGAGATTCGTATAATCTGGTTATTCTGAAAAGCTATTTCAAAAGGTGATCTGCAATATTTTTTGGCTTTTTTTATCCTCTCGAGGTAAGTAATGAAAGTTCCATTCCCTTTTTTCGTCCCCCAAACATTATTTTCTACATACATGGTTGGTACAAGAAAAGATTGATAGTTAAACACATTTACAATCTGTTTCATTGTATAATTATAAGGACAGATTACAGTATGAAATTCTAAACAACTAGAAAATGCAGACAAGAGAAATTCTCTAATATTCTGATCTGCAACTTTTGATATTGCTTGTATGAGGAGACTCAAACTTAGTAGCTGTCTTTCATTGAACAGATCTGAAAATCGTTGAAAACCATAATTTCTAAGGTTTGATATATTATCCCCTTCAATTGGTAATAATTCATGTGGATATAAGAGTTCATCCTTTTTTATCATGAATTCTTCTTGTACTTGTGTAAAAAGATTTCTATCTTCTTTATTTACTGGTTTATAATCACGTGTTCGACATTCGGGACAAAAGAATTCTATTGCTATTTGTCTTGCAGAAAAAGAATTTGTAGGTTGTTGGAGTATCTCAACAAGTCTAGATTCTTTCTGACAATGAGTACAGGTGAATTTTTTCAAGCGACAATTCCCTTGTATCGGAATAAACTCATGTTGACATTCTGGACAAGATGATATTTCTTTAACCTTCTTCCATGTATAAAATAAATGATCACAAGAAGGACATATCACCATTGTTGCTTTATGTTTCCGTTGCTTCTTACCAATAATATAATACTTGAATAGATCTTCCTCGGAGTTGCACGAAGGACATTGAATGGTTCTTACCCAAAATATATACATAATATCAGCATCAGAATAGTGACAGCTTGGACATATTGTTTTATAATAAGATTTAATTCGTTGGCCAACGCTTTGAAAGATTTTTTTAACTTCTTGGTTAAAAGTGGCTTCATTAAATGAATCCAATTCCTTTTTTGTAGTGAACCAAGCTATTGGATTTACATCAATCCCAATTGTTTTTATTCCAAGACGATGAAGCTCAACTATACTCGTTCCTCCACCACAGAAGGGATCGAGAGCAATTTTCCCTTGGAAATAATGATTTTGGTAAAATCCTCCTTCTTCTATATGATTAGAATTAAAGAGAGTATCTTGATAGAAATGAGAAAGACCTATTGCACGTATTGTTGTCCCTGGTCTTCTGGCCCAGGATTTATGGATAGAATATATCGGTCGGTAAAATTGCCGTCGCTGAGACTCTATTTTTGCCAGTTGTTGAATAATAGTAATGGGAAACCTTTCTTCTATTGTCACTCAGAGTCCATCCTAGTTTGGATCGAAAATAATCATTAAAACTTCTTCAATTCCTCAATTAATGTTTCATAAAGTTGTTTCAAGAACAGTGGAATATCTTTGATTCCAAGTGTCTCACAGATCTTTTCATCCAGTAGAAATCTAATGTTATCCCTCTCCTCTTTCGCTTTGTTAATCTGTTCACGAAAAGAGGGAAAAAAGCTTGATTCCTTAATAAAATGATCAAATAACTTAATAAGCTCTAATCGGTCAGAATAACTCACCTTTCGGGGATCCAAACAAAAGAAATTCCTCACATCAGTACCAAATATTTGGCCAAGAGCACCACTTTTCTCTCGACGTAGAATAAGATAAGTTAAGAGAAATATTGAGCTATTCAAGTAAGCAGCTAGAATTTTGTCGTTCTCTTTATTAAAAGTTCTAATGAAGATAAAATTATCAGTTAAAACAATGGGCTTTGGGGAGTAATAAGTGATAATCTTACTACTTATAAGACTAAGCTTATGAGTGATTGCTACTCTAGCAATTTTGCGTTTTTGACTGATATGCCTGAATGTTAGTGATTCAAATCCTGTTTTTTGGAACTTCTGAACAGCCCACTTGATATAATTATCAACATCTTTTTCCTTTTCATTTTTATCAGGAATTACGACAATATAGTCAGAAGATTCTGGAATAACACATCTACAGTGAGAAGATTTTCTTAACACAGGTGCAAGATATTTAGAAGACAGATTTAGAATAGAACTGTCTCTAATATTCTTTATTTTAATCCCATTATTCGATGTATCAACAATTTTCCAGAATTTATTGGGGAGATAAAAGAAATCAGAAATTCCAGCACGGAGTCCCCGATCCACATCATACCGAGGATTTTCAACTATTTCGTTTACTAGAGAAATCGTATCGGACCGTCTTATCTGATCAAAAATGGTGATGAATTTACTATTGTAAAAATATACAATCCAGTTCATTTTTAGAGTTTCTTTCAGAGTCTTTGTTGAAATAGTTCTAATTCGTATATTTGTGTCTTCATAATTTTTCGTAGTCTTTTCTATTGTTTCAGCTATTTTTCGATAATTAGTATCTGTTAATTCCTTTTTTAATGTGACGAATTTAGTTCCAAAACTCTTCTTTCTCCCTTTTTGGGCAATCAAGAGAATCTCTTTAAATGAGCACTGCTCTGAAAAAGTAATTTGAGCTTCTGATGTAATAATGTAAATAAAGAGAAATTTTGACATCAAAAACTTCAGAACAGGTTTCATTGTGAAAGAGTTAATTAATGAAAGAGGAAGAATAAAAGCAAGGATTCCTTCCGCTTTCAAGAATCTTAAAGAATCTAGAAGAAAATATGCATATAAACCCAAATATTTTTTATTATAATCAAAGGAAATTCCTTTATGAAGAAGATGATTTTGTAAGAAGTCCTTATACTCACTATCTAATCGATCACCACGAGTAAATGGGGGATTTCCAATAAAAACATCAAATTTGGGGACTTTAAAACCTACTACCTTATCTCCGATTTCTAATCTAAAAAAGTCAAGAATGGCAATATTACAAGTGTTCCAGGAATCAGTAGGTTTTTGAATCGCAAGATTAATTGCAGCAAGCTGAGCTGCAAATGCTGAAACATCAACTCCATAGATATTCCGTAAAATTTGATTATGATCCAGATTTCTATTGATCTCTATGATTCGCTTATAAGCGCTCACTAATAGAGTCCCAGAACCACAAGCTGGATCCATGATTTTAACTTGGTCGTTTTTTATTGCTAAATATGATAGAAATCCTCCAACAACGTTTGAGGTATAATATGCAGCAAGAAATTTCCTCAGCTCAAAGGGGATTAATCCATGGAAAATTTTCCCAAGAATATCAGAAGTGAACTGCGACTTATTAAAAGAGATAAATGATTGAAAAACGTGATTTAGAGTCACAGCTGATTCTTTAGGAAGTAATTCAACAATCCTAGCATTAAAGATAGCTCCAAAATTCTTTTCGTTTTCAATTTCATCAAAATAAGATTGTAGATGTTTAGAATCATGTATTGTATTAATTAAACTGCTTTTAGAATCCTCTTTTAATAACACAGTATATATCAGAATTTGAATTACTACAATGAACGCAGCACCTCTTATAATTGCTGTTTTAAGTTCTTTTCCTCTTTTCTCAGATCGAGTAATTTTATTATCCAAAACCCGAGCAAAAAAGAACCCAAGGGGTTGTTCAAACTTTTCAAAGCCAATTTTCCTAGTGTAGACTTCAACCTCATCAACAGCATTTGTTAAAGCTGCTAAAATTTCCTCTTCAGTATAGCACTTTGAATCTCTCAAATTATGTCACTTTTGCGTTCAAGATTAAGAGCCGAAAGAATTTTTACAAAAGTTTGTCAAGATATTTCTTCAAAGAAAGAACCATCCTCAGGTCAAATTAAAATACTTAAATACTTCTCTTAATAGATTTAAGATTGCATAGTTACAGAATTCAATCTAGGAAGAACAAGTAAATGGATATAAAACTTCATTCCCTTAATGAAACATATCTCAAATCCTTTGAAGAATTGTATATCCAGATATTTGGAGATTTTGATAATCCTGTTGAACATTCCAACTTTCGTAGATATATCATGTTCAATTCCCATCTTGTTAAAATAGCAGTGCAATTCTCAAAAATTATTGGCTATATAATAGGAGACCAAAACAGTTCACATAAAGCAAGAATTTTTTCTCTTTATGTTCTCCCAAGCTTTCAACGACGTCAAATTGGTAGTGATCTTATACAATTATTAGAGAAAGAGTTTCTTACAAGGCAACCTAATCTGCGATATCTCTCTGTACGAATTCCCGAGAAATTTTTCAATACAAAAGATTTTTTCATTAAACACAGGTTCCACATTATAACCAAAATTAATTGTTATGAAAAAAGTGATCTTTTTTTTCCATATCAGCCAAATCCTAATGTAAAAATCAAGTCAGCTACAAAAAATGACCTCAGAGCTCTTGTTAAGTTGGAGAAGATCTGCTTTTCAGATTATTGGAGAAAAACTAGAGAGGAGTTTAGAGAAGAAATCGAATCAAAAACAAATTCCCTATTTATAGCCCTTTTGAATGATAAACTAATAGGATACAATTCAAACTCTATTTCTGCGAATGGGATCGAGGGACATTATGCGCGAATTGCTACTCTTCCAGAATATCGAAAACAACACATCGCAACCAGTCTCACCGTTAAGGCTTTTCAGTGGTTCAAGAAACAACAAGTTCAGAAAGTTTTATTGACGACTTTTGCTAAAAGTAATTTTCATAATGAAATGTATAAACGATGGGGATTCAAGTTTACTGAACAAGAATTAATTATGGCAAAACATTATATTTAGTCACTAAAATAATTTGAAAAAGTGACTCTTGATGATGAGCTCATAATAGAATTATGCTTGAAAAATGGTACAGGGTTTTTGTTTTGGCTATAGGTAAAGATCAAGCGCTCACCCCAGGTGAGTTTTTTCCTTCCTCCGATAAAACTGTTATCTATCGCTGCTATCTTAGAAATACTTCTGGATTCCTAAGAAATAGCCTCATTTTTACAGTACTCTTTGGATTTTTTGCTTTTTTGTTTGTTCAATGGAGTTCATTTTTAATAGTCCCTTTTACATGGTTGTTCATAATTCCATGGCTTGTCCCAAAACATTACAGGTTCGTTCAGATAAATAAATATGCAGTAGCATATGGGATCGGATCAATTTTTTCATTATTTCAATCAAGAATGAAATCAATCTATAAGGTGGAAAAAAGCAGATACAACGATATCCACTATTTGAAACTCGACCGATGGCAAAGAAAAAAGATTGGAGGAAAAATTGACAGTTTTGGTCGTATCGAAATCAAAATTGCCGATAATAAACCAATCTTCCAGATTCTTATAGAAACAACAGATCTTATCCAGTTAATTAAGGTTCTAGAAAGTCATCGGTTTCAATCTAAGGTTCAAAAAAAGCTTTTACAGGCTGAATTGGTGTTAATCTTCCCTCCATCTCACAATTATATAGAAGAATAAAATCTATAGAAAGATCTGTTTGGCTTCTTAATGTTAATCTCTATCTACACCTTGTAGCCTTAATAGATGTCTTCTTAATCCCTTATTTTATACCTTTAGCGATATGTTCAGCGTCATGGGCGGAAAGATCACTAATTTGGAGAGCAAAATCGTTTGAAAGTCCCCTATCATCAGACCATATCCCTCCAAATTCCCTGAACACTCTTTGACGGGTTTTAATAAAATATTTACGAATTTTTTCAAAGGACAAATGCCTCTTATCATTCAATATTTGATTATTCCAACGATTAACGAATTTCATTTGCTCTTCTTTCTTATAGTCAGAAAATCGGCAAAACCTTGGAATATAGGATTCTTTATGTATCTGACTTCTTAAAATGCTTAAGTATTCCTCATCCCATGCAGTAAGATGAATCATTAAATCTTTCAGATCCCAACCATTTGAAGCCCTCCAATCAGGGCTGAGGTTTAAAATCCTCTCTGTAGAACCCCTTAGAGCGTCTAATTTAGATATCCATCCTTCTTTACTAATATAACTTTGATTCAATGATCTCACAACTTTAATAAGAATATTAAGATTAGATTATCTCGATGAGGTAATGGGCACTCTATATAATCCTAAAAGATGACGAGTACTACTATGAATTTCAATTTCTTCAACATGTATTACTCCACTTTCATAAATAGTAATAACATTAAAGGTGTTCATTCTTTTAGAGCGAATTTTCTTGCTCGAGAATGTCCCAGCGTTTACAAATACCGTTTCGTTCACTTGCATTGTTGTAGCATAATGATCAAGTCCTGATAAAACAAGAGGTACTTTATGACAAGTAACAAAATCTATTACGTCACCTGCGTCTGTAACTGCTCGCTTAAAACGAGCACGTGGGACTGGTAGTACGCTATGGTGCATAACAACAAAAAAGAATTTATATGAACCATAAGTCTTATACTCATACTCAATCATCTTCAATCGACTACGTCCAACGTGACCTGAGGCATCAGGTCCAGTATTAATTCCTAGAATACGAATACTTGGATCTTCGTATACAGGATCTAAAGGACCAACCTGTTGAAGAAACATTTCACGGCCAAATGGTTGTAAATCCCTTGAACCTGGGACAATTAAGTAAGGGATATTAAGATCACGTAACTCTCTTAGCTTTATTTTAGCAACGGCAAAATCCTCAGGATAAGCATCATTTGTCAAATCTCCACAATGAATAAGTATATTTGGTTCCTCACGGATCATCATCTTAATACCAAGATCATAAACTTCAGAAAGAAAATGATTTCCTGGGCTGAAGTGAGTATCCGAGAATTGACAAATCTTACTTAAGATTTTGTCTCCAGGAACGAAATAGCCCGTTTGAGGTTTAAGTTCGCCCTTCAATATAGAAATGGTTTCTTTAACAGGTTTTTTATATTTTGAATATGATTCTATCCCATAAATATTAACATCCAATCTTTCATTTTCAAACCTTAGTTCCACGAAAGTATGTCCGGCTTTTCCACGGGTTTTAAAACTACTAAAAGTTCCACAATTAACAAGTAAGCAACTCCTAATTCCATTCGAAAGTGAAAAGATATTTGGATAGTGCCTATGGGCTGTAATAATCACATCTACTCCTGCTTTCCAAATGACTTGCATGACATCACCTGCGTCCAAGATCATTGATCTTTCCCTTCCTGTGTTTGGAATTGGTAATAAATGATGATGAAAACAAAGTACTTTTACAATGTCATCACTATAACTTTGAAGTTCATGAATTGCTTCAAGACCTCGATCACCTATTCTACCTATATTTTCGTCTGGTTCAGAGCTATCAATACCAAGGATAACCATATTTCCTCCGTTTTTTGTAGTGTCAATGAGGAATTGCCGTTCACCAAAGAAGTCTCCCCAAAGTTTATCCCCGATGTTACGCATATCATGATTTCCAGTTAAAGTATAAAAATTGTTTGTATTGGAAAAATTTTCATCAAGTAGGCTTTTAGCAAAAACAAAATCTTCATAAGTACCTGAATCGGTAATATCCCCAAGATGCAAAAGATAAGCCTTAGGATTTGCCTTTATAAGACCTTGAATGAGTTTTACGCCAGTAGTAAATGCTTTTTTGTTAAAAAGACCAGTAAATTTTGAGATATGGCTGTCAGAAAAGATAATTACTTCTTCCCTCATCGAGGGTTCATCATTCACGACATATTCACCTAAAAATATTATTTGAATTTACTATTAAAATATGCGTTGATCTTAAATAGACTTGTTTTAAATGAATACTATTTGTATTCTTGACCGTTTTTCTGTATTTTTTATATTTAATACAACAATTGTATCATTTGAAATAAAATAATTTGTCTATAAATATAAGTACCTTGTTCAATTTTATTCGGAGTAGACATAGCGTCGTTAATGTCTATATCCTTAGAAACTGGGAATCTTAAAATCAATTTAATTTCATTAAAGTTTTCTAAATGTGTGAAATGATATGTCTTCACTTTCAAAGTGCCCCAAATGTTCTGGAACGGGAAAAATCTCTAGTGAACGCAAGATTAAATGCCCAACCTGTCATGGAATGGGTTCAACAAAAATTATAGTAGGTTCTAAACCATCAAAGAAGAATGCCTGTTCCGATTGTTCAGGATCAGGTCAGATATTAAAATCGATTGAAAAGACCTGTCCTGTATGTAAAGGAACAGGAACAAAGAAAAATCAGTGTATTGTTTGTGAGAAAAATATACCAGCTGGAATACAGCTATGTGAGATGTGTGAAAAAAATCCAGTTATTTTTGAGTTGATTCCCCCTGCTTCATCAGCTACAGTAGAATTTAAGAAAGTTTACTCTGCCACAATGGTTAAAAATACTGATTTTGGATTTTTTGTTCAACTGACACCAAAAGTAGAGGGATTAATTAGAAATAAACAGTTTGAGGGAAATAAAGGGGATCCCTTATTTGTTAAACTTAAAAATAAGAAAGGTGAGAAGCTAGAATTTCTGGAGGTACCTATTAGAGATACTTCCAAAATTTTAAGGAAACGTGTCCATGACGTTGTTCCTTTTCAGAAAATCAATACAGACCGTGAAGTTGGGACTTTTTTCTCAATTCACGCAAGGATTGAGAACATTCATCAAATTCCTCGGGGGCCGAAAATTCTTACCCTCTTAGATGAAACAGGTGTGATAGAAGCTGCAGCATTTCATCTTGAGTTTGCGGAGGAAATCAAAGTTGGAGACATCGTTGAAGTTATGGGAGAATACACACATCACAGAGATTCAGAACAAATTGAGATTTCCGATATTTTCATCGTTGATGAGACTTATGCCAATTTATTTACTCAAAAGATGGAAAATCTACTTGAATCGCGAAGTGAACCCCCGAAAGTCGATTTTATGATAAAATCTGAAACACTGGACTTATTACAAGAAAAATTTGTTAGTATAGCAAAAAGAATTCGCCGAGCATTACTAGAATTACAACCCGTGATAATTAGACATCATAATGATTGTGATGGAATTGTTGCAGGAATTGCATTAGAGACAGCATGTCGAGAACTTTGGTTTCAACTATTTGATACAGATGAGGAAAAATTAAGGCACCTAGTTAAGAGAACGCCTAATAAACCTCCTTTTTATGATCCCATTGATGCAATTAGAGATCTTGATTTCGCGCTATCAGATCAGGATAGATTCGGTGATAAAATACCTTTGATTGTAATTTTAGATTCAGGAAGCAGTGAGGAAAGTTTATTCTCATACAATTTACTAAAATCATATGAAATAGAAATTATAGTCATTGATCATCATTTTCCCTCAAGTATTATTCAAAATACTATTGATACTCATCTAAATGTTTATTTTGTTGGTGGCGACTATAATATATGTACTGGAATGTTAGGTTGTGAATTAGCCAGACAAATTGAACCTAATATCACTGACACTATAAGCCATCTCCCAGCTATCGCAGGAAAAGGTGATCGTGTATCAGGGGACGAATTAAACCAATACTTAACAATTGCTATAGAAAAGGATTATTCAGAGAATTTTCTAGAAGATATTGCTGTAGCAGTTGATTACCAAGCCTATTTTTTAAAATTCTCACCAGGACGTCTTCTCCTAAGCGATCTTTTAGGGCTACAGGGAAAACAGGAGAAACAAATTAATTATGTTAGGCTTTTATCAAATGAGGCTCGTAAACATCTTGAAAATCAGTTACAAATATCTCTAGAATATGTTCAAGAAGAGAAGTTAGTGAATGGAATTCATTTAGCAATATTAGATGTCGAGAAATATGCTAGTAGATTCGATTACCCACCTCCAGGAAAAATAACAGGTTCTCTTTTCGATCATCTAGCAAAAAAAGATCTAGAATCTCCTCTTGTAACTATAGGCTTAGGCCCTGATTTTGCTATTTTCCGCTCTCAAAATGTACAATTAGATTTCCCCAAATTGGTTTCAAATTGTTCAAAAAAGCTCCCTAAAGCAGGAATAGAAGGGGGAGGGCACGAATTAGTGGGTAGTATGAAGTTTATTATTGGAGCTCATGATGAAATTACTGAGTTGTTAAGAGAAATGTTATCACTAATTGAAACACCAATAAAGAAAAGGAATGAAGGATAAATTACTTAAAATATTGCAAAATGAGGCATATAGATCGTAGAGGACATAAATATGCTAAAAATCCGTCACTATAATCCTTCAGATGAAGACGACTGGATAAACTGTCATCATTTTGCCTATTATAATTCAATTTATTATGATGAATTAGTTAAAGTGAAACCTAGATACGAAACTCCAAGTATTGAATTAATCGGAGTTTATAAAGAAAAAATTGTTGGTATTTTAGATATAGAGATTGAACAAGAACCAGGACAATTTTGTTTTAATAATAATGAGCGTGGGGGTATGATCTCAGTCGTTGGGGTACATCCCCAATACCGTAGAAAGAAAATAGCAACAAGATTAATTGAAAAAGCATACAAATTGATTTCAGAAAATTATGCAATCCATCGGTTAGAAATTTGGGTTCGTGATGACATTGGAATAAAATTATGGCTGGAAAAACTCCTTTTTCAGGAAATTCATCGTTTTTATGAAGTCCTATTAACTACTGACTTTTTTGATAAATATGCAATAGATTTACCTTATGAAATAACACCAATATCCCTTATGGGTATTATAGAATCGAAAAACTTCTCTCAATTGACTCAAAAACATCCTCCAGAGAGTACTTTCCCAATTATCGTTTATGAAAAACTACTGTAAGGAGTTAATCTGCTAAGAATCTCTTCTAAAAATACATTAACTAACCTTTAACTAAAATAACTCTTCAATAGGATCGAATAAAGAAAATCTATCTGCCTGTTCGCTTTCACCAATTGCCTCCATCATACTTAAAACAAGTCTTGATGCCTTATCAAATCCTTCTTCCTTAAAATCAATGCATGTTCCCAACCATTATGACACCAACTTGTGAGACAAGACATGCTACTATTTCTCTTTCGAAATTTGTGATATGAGGATAAGAATCCTTTAATGATAAGCTAATCTTTATCAGCATCGGAAAAACTAGTTTGATACTTCTTTTCTTAGAATAAGACAATACTGGTGGCACCTATTTCCAACCCAAGCATAATTTACCCCTAATGCCACCAAGGACTTATCATCTTGTAACCATATTTTTTCATCTTTTTGTATCCAATTATGTTTTTTATCATTAATTAAACTAGATACTGTGTCATAAGCTAAGGGATAAACCTGTCCATCTGTAAAAACATGATTTGTGATTATGACTAAGTATCCATTAGGTCGTAGAATTTCGTAAACATTACCAAATATTTTCTGTTGTTCACTTAGGAAGTTGTTATAATTATCAATGTTCCCTAAATCCTTTGGATCATCATAACTATATTGTGTATCTAAGCCCTCATGTTTTCGTTTCCTTTGTCGAATAGTATTTCGTTGGAGCTGATTCCAATAAGGAGGGCTCGTGATACAAAAATCAACAGTTGGTAAATTAAAATCCTCCCAGTAGTCATTTAAATTCCTAGAATCTCCACAAATAACCTTCCAAAAGCATGATTCATCAGTTTGGTATAAAGGGGGATATAATAGAGAATTTATTCCTTTTAAACGGTTTTTAGAAATTTTAGCGTAAGTAGGAGAGAGTTCAATTCCCACTCCACTCCTGTTGCTCTGTTTAGCAGCGATGAGCGCGCTTCCAGTACCAAGAAATGGATCTAGCACTAATTCACCTGGTTTTGTAAAAAAGGTGATAAACTTTCTAATAAGTGTCTCAGGGAATTTAGCAGGATGTAAAAATTCTTCATCTTTTCGTGATGGAGGACGATGAATAAACCATGTTTTAGAAAATTTTATCCATTCTCTCCCCGTTAACAGATTCAAGCGATTTTTGGGGTTTCGTTGACCAACAGGAAAGCGCTTTTTGCCATTTTGAAGATTTAAACTATCTGATTTAAATAACAAATGATCTCCAAGCGAAGCATAAACCCCTTCGTCTTTTTTTAATCTATTATTTAACATAGACTCGTTATTCTTAAGAAAATTGTCTAAATTCTTTTGGGATATTTCTTTTCTCCTAGATCTATAAAGATTAGACCTTTGTAACAATTTGATATCCTGATCTTCTACTTTAAAAGTATAAGAATCAACCAATTTTTCAGTTGTACCTTTTTTTATTAAAATAAAAGAACTTTCGACTTCTTGACTATAGAAATTCAATAAATTTGACTTAATTTTACTCGCTAGAGAAAAAAAATTCGAGGCAATATTTAAAGAGATGTGATTCTGGAATACAGGATAAAATAATATCGGAGTTTCAAGATCAATATAATATACTTCCTTAGATGTATTATTTTCTTTACATGTAAGTCTAAAACATTCTAGATTTTTATCTGAAAGTATTTTCCAGAAACATCTTAGATTTTCATCCTTAGTGTCTTTAATAAGCTGTTCTAACATGATTAATGATTCTAATTTAGTTGGATGCGTAATAAAGTTAAAAAATGCCTTGGTTTCATCATTGAGATCCATTTTATTATTGAATGAGGATTTCATCCCCTAATTTAACTCCTTTTGGAAATAAACAGATAATTCTAGTTTTTTACTTGTCATAATAAGAATTTAAACTAATTACTTTTGAGATTTACTAGAGGAATACTATTAGCTCGCTAAAATGACCAAGGGGAAGTAAAGGTATAAATATTAGCCATAGATTAAAAATAACCATATTCTGTCATCTATATGTATTAAGGAAATCTTAAACATGGCACATTATTGTGATAAATGTGGAATGATGATAAATACAGTCAATATGCCCTGCAGTAATTGTGGGTTGGAATTACACAGTTCTCAAAAATGGATAGAGAAGAAAAGTGAGAGACTCCCCGAAAGACCCCTATTGTCTTACCAACGGACTCATAGACTATCCCAATTTAAAAAATTTTTTTGAAGCAGAGAAGATAAATAGCTAGTTGGTGTTTGTGGTGGTTTAGGAGAATATTTCAATATTGATCCTATTCTAATTAGGATAATTTTTATTATTTTTCCATTTTATGGGATTAAAATAATTCTATATATTGTATTGGTAATAGTTGTTAAAAAAAATTCAAATCAGAAATGTAAATAATATTATAAGACAAATGTATCAAAAGTACAAGAAATTTGGATCTTATTCATGATTATGAGGGATTAACTATCATTAAATTCTATCACAAGATCAATTTTACGAATAGATGGATCCTTTAAACGAAGACTTTCTACCATTCCAACTAAAGAATTTCCAATGAATTGTTGTACAAATCTTTTTGCTACTATCTTCTCCTCATTTACTAATAATCGAAATGATTTAATTTTTAACAAGTATCTCACCTCGGACGAGGATGAGAATAGTATAGTTTTTAAATATCTTAGTAATAATTCGGTCTTACAAGCTTCAATGAATTTAGGATTTGTAATATTTGACTCAAATTTCTCTTCAAGAGGTAACAAAAAACTACAAAATGGGTGAGGTGACGGTCAACGCCCTACATGGAATAACACTTGACATTGAACCTGGATTGTTTGTAGTTTTACTTGGGCCATCTGGTTCTGGAAAAACAACCCTTTTAAACTTAGTTTCAGCTATTGACTTTCCTACTTCAGGTAGAATTCATATTGAAGGGGTCGACATCACCTTTCTTAATCGAAAACAGAGAGCCCAATTTCGTCGACAAAAAATAGGATTTATTTTTCAATTTTTCAATCTATTACCAACTCTTACTGCTTCAGAAAACATTGAATTTGCTTTGGATTTGGTTGGGGTACCAACCACAAATGGGGCTAGAACTTTTAAGAAAAAGAATATTCACGAAAAAGCTTTGATATGGTTAGACAAAGTTGGACTAAAAGAACGAGCTAATCATTTTCCCTCACAATTAAGTGGGGGGGAACAACAACGGGTTGCCATCGCACGAGCTCTGGCTAAAGATCCACCAATTGTTGTAGCTGATGAACCCACTGGTAATCTTGATTATCGTGCTGGAATCTCTGTTCTTAAGTTGATGAAAGAACTGAACAAACAAACCAAAAAAACATTTATTCTTGCAACCCACAACCAACAAATCGCTAAAATAGCAGATATGGTCTTAACAATGCAAATGGGGCAAATGATCCACTTTGAGCAGCGAGAACCAGTGGAAGTGAGTAATCTAATATGGTAAAGATACACTTAAGAACGTCGAATATGAAATTTCTAACACGAATTTGGTTCAAGAAGCTTGGTAGAGATCTTGTTCGAAGTAAACTCTTAACATTTGCATTGATTATACTATGTTTTTTCGGTACTGGCTCATTTCTTGCATTAGCAATGGGCTACGAGAATCTTTATACTTCATATAACCACATTTATAAGCAAACAAATTTCGCAGATGCTGAATTTTCCACATATAGTGACACCTGCTTTAATACTACAGAAATGGAGGCTATTGTGACCGATTTCGTATCATCTAAGTATGCAGAAGAGATCCAAGCAATTAATTTCCGTCTTGTGACTGGTACTAGTTATAACATCACGAGCTCTAGTGACTCCTCTATTCGTCAATTCTTAGCAAGGGGTCGTGCAATTGGTATTAAATGGCCCGAAGTGGAAGCCAATCGCATTAATGATTTGATTTTTACGAGTGGTTCATACTCAGATTCTTTTTCTCAAGACAAGTCAATTTTATTAGAATCTCACTTTGCTCAAAAATTTAAAATTTCAAAGGGAGACATCCTTTCTACAACAATATTAGACCAGAAATTTAATTTTACTGTCCAAGGTGTTGTTTTTAGTCCCGAATTTCTTGTCATCATCCCCTCAAAACATGATTTTCTTCCCACGAGCGTTTTTGGAATAATATTTTTACCCATAGAGAGATTACAATCTTACACAAACCTTACTGGATTGGCGAACAATGTCATTATCAAAATGGCATCGAATGTAGACATTGTGACCCGAAATCGGATAATTGAAGAATTCGCTGAAGTCCTTGAGGCTTCTATTGATGTACCTTTCAATCCTCCTGTGATGCAAGAAAACCAAGTTTCAAACCTTGCACTTCGATTAGACTTAGAGACATTTGAGGAAATAGCTTTAGCTCTTCCAATTATTGTTTTAGGAGTTGCTGCAGTTTCAATTTATATTACTTTAGGTAGAACAGTCCAGAGTCAAAGACGTAATATTGGTATTGCTTCTTGTATAGGTTATTTCCCGAATGATATTTTTTTACATTATATCTGCTTTGTTTTGGTAATTGGAGGTTTAGGAAGTATATTAGGGATTGGATTTGGAATTATTACCTCAGGTCTGGTTACATGGGTCTATTCATATTTCATGAGGTTCCCTCAGATAATTGAGATAAATATTCAATTACATCTAGTGCTCATAGCCTTAATAACGGGTCTAGGAGTGAGTTTTCTTGGTGGAGCTGTCCCTGCTTGGAATGCTAGCCGATTGACCCCTCGTAAAGCTCTTCAAACAATGTTTATCATTGAAAAGGGCTCACATGCCCTTTTAGAGAAAATTCCCTTGGTGAAACTTCTGGGATTACGTATAACACTGCCAATTAGAAATCTTTTTCGGAAAAGAATTCACACATTAGCAACAATTACAGCTATAGCTGCAGCTGTGATGATCATCATCGTGTCATTCGCATTTATTGATTCGGTGACTGCTGGAGTTAATAGTCAGTTCTTTGAAATTTCTCAATATGATATGATTATCAAATACCAAGGTGTAAATTATTTTGATCTAGGAGTGAAAGAAGATGTAGAATTTATCCAGAATCTACCAGGAGTCGTATCCATAGACCCAGTACTTCAAATACCCTCGAAAATAGAAAGTAATGGGAAATCACAAGAAGTTTTAATCACTGCATGGAACTTCTCAAATCCTGCTACTCATAATTTTCGTTGGTCTACTAATGAGGATACACTTTGGACAACTGGAAGTATGGTTGTCTGTTCTGCTCTTGCAAATAAGTTAAGCATCAGAGCTGGAAGTTTAATAAAGTATACGCTCCCATTTATTGATAATCAGGTGAGGATAGTATGGAAAATGGCTAATGATACACTTCAAACCCATGGACGAAATGAAACGTTGATGTACCTAAAAGAACTTATAAAACAAAACACGGAAAGTATCTCTTTTTCTGAAAATGTAAGAAATATAGATTTCAGTAGTCCCTATATCACAGTTTCAGGAGTAAGCAAAGAAATTTGGGGAAGTATGGTATATACTACCCTTCAAACTATTGCAGAAGAGTTGTGGATCGATAAATTTAAAACAGAATTAGACATCGACCTAACTCCTACATCACAATTAATCCTTAAAATAAGCCAACCATCGAATATAACGTTGCTAGAAGAAATAAAAAGATCTATCTCTCTGTTGGAAGATGTTAGATCTATCGAACTCAGCGTTGATTTTCGTCAGTCGGTTAATGTATTAATGGCGGCCTTCAATGCTGTTATTGCGGTGTTTTTGATCTTTTCGTGCTTATTAGCAGGAGCGTCGATATTCACGACAATTTACGTGAATTTTCAGGAGAGAAAACGCGAGATTGCAACAATGTTGACCCTTGGATTATCTGATGGGGAATTTCTGTTTATTATGACTCTTGAAAATCTAAGTCAAGCAATTCTAGGTATTTTCCTAGGAATTCCAATCGGTCTTTGGATCGCAAGCTGGATTTTAGATAATATTTTGCGATTATTCTATTTTGAAATCATAATTAATTCGATTACTTGGATATTCATTTGGGGAGGAATCCTTGGTGTTGTACTACTCTCCCAAATCCCCGCATTCTATAAAGGAGTTAAACTTGACTTAACTGTCGTAACCAAAGAATTGTCATCATGAAAACCAAATAAAGATTTTATTAAATTACTCTAAATCCGCTCTATATCTATTTCATGAGGTTCGAAGAGTCGTCTTCCCTCCATGCCCCCTGCTACAGTAATTAATTGACCAGAGATGTGACCAGCAAGATTATCTGATGAAAGGAAAACAATACACTGCGCAATATCCATGGAACGAGCTATTTTACGTAAAGGCATTGTCTGTAAAACTGTACGGACCCCTTTGTGATCTTCCAGAAACTTCTTGGTCATAGGAGTTATAGTCCATCCTGGAGCGACAATATTCACTCTACCTCGTGAAGCGATTTTTACAATTTCATTTTTTAAAGAAAGCATGAGCCCATTAAGCCCTGCTTTTGAAACAGCATAGTCTACATGACCTGCTTCCCCGAAAACTCCTGCTGTACTCCCAATATAGACAATACTCGCGTTATCCTTAGGGAATTTCACCAAGTTCTGCAAAAAAAGTTTACTACACAGAAATGCAGCACGAAGATTAATCGAGATAGTTCTATCCCATTGATCGATAGTCATTTCATTGGCAGGGATATTTTCTTCTGGCCAAATACCGTGACTTACCACGAGTCGGTCTATCCTCCCAAAAGTGGCAATAGAATCGTTGAACATCTGTTGAGTTTCTTCTTCAGAAGATAATTCCGCCTGAACTATACAATGGTCACCTTCTAACTCCGAAGAGAATTTCTGAAGTTGGTCTGCATTTTTATTATAATGAAGAGAAAGACAACAGCCCTCTTCATTAAAAAGCTTTGCAGTAGCTTGGCCAATACCCCCACTAGCTCCAGTTATTAATACATGCTCACCATAAAGTCCTGATTGCACTTTGAATCATCTCTCAGATAATTATTATTTGATTGTAACTCGGTTTTTCTAGTTTTTGTCGCGCTTCTCTTATCTCCAATGTTTATTCAGTGTCTTCTACGTCTAGTTTGAATAATTTGTCGTGTTGAATACCCATTTCCTGAGTGAAAAACATTCTCAATTTCTGAAGATAAGACCTAAAGGAGGATTCACTGAGCTCTCCAAAGTCAAGGAATAACGTTCGTTGACGATAATACTCCTTTTTATGCATGTCCCATTTATCTTGGGTTTCTGATGTTACTAACAAATCAGAAGCAAAGAATACGTCAATTATCTCGATTACTTGTTTTACAGGAACTTCTTTTTTCGAAATTTTTCGTTCTGTACTTGGTATTTCTTCAGCAGGAGCATCTCTTTTCCTGATAAGTGATTCATCTCTTATGTCAGGGACAGAAACCTGTACTTCTTTTTGTGGCTCTTCAATCTTTGATGAAACTTCGATTGCCTCTTCATCAATTGGGAATAATCTTTCGTCTTGCAGTTTCTTTGTGATCAATGTCTGGGTTCCTACTTCCGCACTAATCTCTTCTATCACTCTCTTGGAGCTTATTTTTTCTTGTGCAGATTGTACTTCAACATCAGCACTGATAGTTGGTCGTTTAGTCATTAACTGTAGTTCAGAGTAAGTTCGTGCTCCAAGGCTTCGTGCCTGTCGATAGGTTTGATAATCAGGGAAATTTCCGCTCTGAATTTCTCTCGTGGTAGCTAAATCAGGAGCTTGTAATTTTTCAATTAATTTTAATTCTGAGAAAGTGGAAGCACCAATAGTTTGAGCTTTTTGATAAGTTTCAAGAGTAGAGAAACCGCTATCAATGATTTTCTTCGCTGTCTCAAGGTCTGGAGCTTTAAAACGATCAATGATTCTTAAATCAGAATACTTTTGCACTCCCAGATCCTGAGCTCGTTTAAACGTTTGATAGTCTGGAAATCTCCTTTTCTGAATTTTTCTCGCAGTACTCAGATCTGGAGCATTGAATTTTTTTACTATACGCAATTCAGATATATTGGAAGCTCCAACCGCCAAAGCTTTCTCATAATTTTTATAATCACGAAATCCTCCATTTTTAATTTTCTCAACAGTTTTAAAATTAGGGGCTCCAAGGTGATCAATAACTTCTAGTTCGTAATAGGTTGAAGCTCCGAGATTCTACGTTCGTTGATAAGATGGAAAATCAGGAAATTTACCTTTCTGAATTTCTTTCATAGTAGCTAAATCAGGAGCTTGCAATTCTGTTATCAAAGATAATTCCGAGGCAGTAGAAGCACCAACAGCCTGAGCTTTTTGGTATGTTTCAAAATGAGAAAATCCCCCTGCTTTGATTTTTTCAGCTATAGCTAAATTCGGGGCCCCAAGGCGATCGATGAACTCCACTTCAGAGTGAGTCTGTGCTCCGAGGTTCTGTGCCCGCTGATATGATTGATAATCAGGAAAGTGACCTTTTTTAATAGCTTTCTTCTATTCATCAGTCATTACTATTTCAGAAGGAGAAATAGATTCTTTTGGATGAGGTTTTGGAATAGTGGGAACTTCGAGTTTCTCCTTTTGCAAAAGCTTGTCTTAAGGGATAGACACTTTTTCAGATCCAATCCAACTATTAAATCCACAAAACGGGCAGGGTGGATCTATCATCCCTTTAATTTCCATGAGGGATTCAAATTCTCTAACTTCAACCCCTCTAAGACATCTAGAGCAGAAAATAGCTTTGTCCATTTCTATTTTGGTTCCTGAGAGCATACTATAAGCACTTATCACTCTACTAAGAACAGAGCTCCTCATACCCTTAGCAATTAGTGCAAAACGGTCTTTCTGAGGGTAAAGGATCCCAAGACAAAAGAAAAAACCAATAACAATAAGTAGCTCTGCTTTGATAAGAAAAGGATCAATATTTGGAATAGGAATATCAGTCAGAATAACATAGACGATAACAGCAATTAATCCCAGCCAATGAAAATTGTTCCAAAATCCGATCAATGATCGTTTTAGTATCTGGGGGAAGGTATGGTAAAAGAAATCCTTGATGGAGGTTAAAAAGAAAATGAAAGATCGTGTTGTCCATCTAAGAAGCCTTGCTATACGAGTTCTCAATTCTCGGATTCCCCTCCCAATATACCTGAAAAATCCACTAATAAATGTTAGAATAAACTCTCCAAGGGTTCGAAAGAATTGTCGAAAAGCAAATGTAGTTATCCATTGCTTCATTATAAAGAGAAGGTTTTCAATTTTGTGGTCAAGTTCAGTGGCTCTAGAAGTGAATCCAATAGTAAAAATGACGACACCTAAAATAATGATTATTAGATATAAGCTAAATTCTCCAAAGAATGGAACCAGGAAAGTAACATCTTCGATCAGGATCACCATATTGAGAGAAAGTGGCATGAAAATTAGGAGAATTCCACCATAGGAGATTAAAGCTCCCAAAGCTCCCCATTCGGTATAATCTCTCCAACGTAGAATATCAACGATTAAACTAAGGAGCAGGATAAGAATTGAAATCCCTATAATTCCAGTTACGTATCGTCCAGGGTTTTCAAGTGGGCTATATTGGAGAATAATTGAAATTATTAAAGCTAGTATAAATATGCAGATTGCTATTAGTGTAAATCTTGAAAATGAGACAAGTTCCGAAAATGATGCTTCCTGGAGACGTTTACCCCTTGCTTCTTTCTCCTGATCGAGAGAGATGTTTGGGATTTTAGCTATATCATCTGATTTTTCTTTCGATCTCTTTCTATTAACTGTCACTTTTTACCACCATCAAGGTCATTAACCTCTTCTTTATCAAGTGTTGCTTGAGAATACGTTTCATCAGCCTTCAAAAGGGATCTAATTCTCATTTTCTCCTTCTTTAGCGCCACAAATAAAAATACAACACCACCGAATATAATAATGCCTATACCAACCAGAATTTGAAATATGGGGTCTTGATTAGCAAAAACACCTAGGATATTCCCTTCATAGATTTCTCCCTGAAGCAATCGAGCAAGAAAATCCAAAAGATCTCCAAAAAGAGGAATTGGAAGAAGAAGATCACTAAAAAGAGCTCCAGTCGGATCAAATACTCCAGACAAAATTAGAATGATACCATAGAAAAGCGCCGAGATTGACAAAATCAGAAGAAATATTGGGATAATTAAATCTACAATAGAACGGAGTAATTGGTTCAGTTGGATTGCTATTTTTTGCATGAAAGATCCAATTGCGGAAAAAGTTCGCATAATTGCATTTTTGACATTCTGGAGAAAATTAGCAATAGCGTGAGCAGCGTGGATTATGGCATCCTTTATGGACTGGATTGTTCTAATAATAAATTGATTGACATGATGGAACCAAGCAGCATAAAGGATAGCCAATCCTGCAATAAGAATGAGTAGCCCAAACGGTTCCTGCCTCAATGTTCCCCAAAACCCAAAGAAAATGGAGAAGCCCCCAATAGTTGTAGCAGAATAGCGAATTATTTCAATATAGTATTTTTGGAGAAAATTAACTATTTTTCGATATGTATTTACAGGAAATTGGATAGCTGTTTGAATAAACTGGATAGTGGCGTCCTTAACAGCAACAAAGAAGTTTTTAATTGCAATCAAGGTTTTTATGAGGAAATGGTTTACTGGTTGGAGCCAGGATAAATACAATACAATTATACCTCCAATTACTAATACTAATTTCATATTTGAGTCAATATCAATTAGATCTGCTGGAATAATCCCAGTAGAGATCAAAACAATACCAATCATTGTTACGAGAGCTCTTAAAATGTCAACACGGTGATCCCAGATATAGTGAGAAACAACTATGACAGTATTCTTAGCGGCCACAAGGAAGTCCGCGATAATATGAAAAACGTGGACAAGTCCATTACGAATAGCAATAGCGGATTGCTTAACAATCTGGTTAACTTGATAGAACCAAGCTATATAAAGAAGGATCATACCAGATATCAAGAACGAAGGTTCAAGACCAGAGATCCAAGTTATGTCGAATACGTAATTTAAAATCCATGATAAAAAACCTGTGATGGCTAGAATTGCACCAATAGTTGTCATGATCGACCTCATGAGAGGAACGCGATAGTCCCAGATAGTATGGAGGGATTTATCGATAAAGTGAATAAGAGCATGAATAGTTTGGATAAATGCATTTTTAACAGTGATAAAGAAATTTCTCAATGTTACGCCAGTTCGGACAATTACGTTCTTGATAGCAGTAGCAGTTTGAATTAATAGCAGTTTAAGTTCCGTTTGCCACGCTGCTCCATTGACTACAACACCAATAATGATTATTCCACCAGAAAGCCAAATGATAGATTGATAATCCTGGAAAAATACTAATACTAAGCCAAAAAGGATCATTACGGTACTAAGAGTTGTTGTCACTCCACGAAAATAGTCATGACGGTTAGGAAAGCGCCAGATGGCTAAAAGCATAGCATAACCAGTTATCAAAAACAAGAATGGCCAATAGGGAGGGTGAATGACTGTACTCCACGTTACAACAAGTCCATATGTTATAAGGCTTAGAATTCCAATAGTTAATAATTCACGGTAATATGTTTTGAAGAACTGGGCAACAACATGAATTGTTTGAAAAATTGTGTTTTTTATTGTGATAAGTGTATTTTTAGTTGAATTGTATATTTCTCTTTTCCAAAGCCATACGTTTACACTCATCCCCATAACAAACATTGTAGTTGAAATCACATAAGGTATCATATCATTAGAATCTATCTGCAAGAGGAAAATAAAAAGGAAAATTCCCCATAACAACAAATAGAAATTTAACGACGTTGTCATACCTCGATAGTATGTATGACGACTTGGAATATACCAAACCACTAGTCCAATTGCGTAACCAACTAGAAATAACCCTAAAGGTACAGGATCAAAAAAATCATTAATTCTTAAAAACAATCTTGTGAATCCAAATAAAAAAGATCCTAAAGCCATAGAGACAAAGCAAAAAGAGGTAATAACCTCTCTATAATGAGTTCGGAAAAACCAAACGAAGATTTGAGCAGAACGATTTATTGTGTAATTGGTTTTATCAAACCAGACTCTGTAGAGCAGCAAGCATCCCATTACATAAAGATAGATCGTGAAATATCGCCAATTAGGCTGCTGAATCAAGATTAGTCCATAAAGAATGAAGATTAGACCAATGATAGAGGCATAAACCTGACTAGAGGATATAAATCCGCTGGAAAAATTACTAAAAACCTTCTTTTTAAATATGTATAGGTCTAGATATATTACTGCTAATCCTGCGATGCCTAAAATGGAGCTGTATAGAAGAAAGTCCGGATTTAAGAATGGACCTATTAGTGCTATGAGGATTAGACCCTGACTGATACTTAACTCGATTGTTCTAATGATTTCAATCCGATATTTCCAGAGTGTTTGAGTGATTCTATGATACCAAGAACCCCAGACAAGAACCAAACCAATACTCCCTAATAATAATCCTCCAATTGAATCTCCAGGCCAGACATAGAAAGGTGGTAATATACCCGAATATCCCAAGAAGAGCAAAATTGTCATTAATACACTCCAGTTGATCAAAAAGGCTCCAGTTCCCGTTATCGAATAGCGTATAATAACCTCCAGATTCATTCTGAACCAATATACCAATGGTTCATCTATGCGAGTTGTCTCTATAAAGAACCCTAAGAATGTTAAAAACAGTCCTATACCAAGTAGAGGGATAAGAACTGCTGATGAAACAGTAAGCAATGAAAGTACACTACAAATGAGTGTTAGAAATAGTCCAAATAAACCCATAGTCCCTCCTAAATTGGTTGACTTGTTTCTTTTTTCATTAAACCAACGTAACTGCGAAAATGTAAAGAATAGCCCAACGAGAAAAACTATCAAAAGAGTAAAGACCAACATCTGATGTAATATGGTTGGATAAATTTCTGGAAGATAGTTTTGTGCAGGTTGTCCTACTAGAAGTCCAATTACTATCAAAGATGCAAATCGAACCAAATTCCGAATTAAATTTTCATGATATATTGGTTCAATAGGTGTGAATTCTTCAAGTTCCTTAGCTCTTTTTTCAGATTCAATCATGGTTGTCCCACTCCTTCTTCTCTCTCAACAATCTCTATTCTTTTACGACTAAGAACGTTGCTGAGTTTTCTACTGAAGAACAATTCTGGAAAAATCATGAGGAGTGCTAATCCAAGTACAATAAGTGTAATATCTGTTAGAATATTATCAATTAGAAATGTCCCTTCAGTAATGTATTCAGTAGTTAGACCCTCTGAACTAATTGTCCTAATTTTTATCTTATATCTTCCATCAGCAAATTTTGATGTATTCCAATTGTAATTATTTGTCATCAACCCTGTAACTAATGAATCCCAGGTCATCCCGTTGTCTATAGAAAAGAATACTGAGTATGTGACTGCATATCCTAAGGAATCAGTTGATTCTGACCATTTAAGAATACTGATACCTCTCAGTCGATCACCTTGATGAGGAGACAGAAGCGTTAGCCTTGTGAGATAATGCACAAAAAACGAACCATCGGAGATATCCTCTACATTTTTTCCTTGAGAACACTTTGCAACTACTTTGATCAGAAATGAAGTTCCTTCAGGAATCGTACTGGTATCCCATTCGTAATTAGTGGCAACTACTTCTTTAGTTATTAGATTCCAATTAACTCCATTATCGATGGAATAAGAAACTTTATAGGTGACATCATGATGATCATACGAATCGGTTGATGCTGACCAGAGAACATTGATGATGCCTTCAAGAGTTTCTCCCCCATTTGGGAAAATTACTGTGGGAGTTGTTATATTGTGTGTAGAATCCCATTCGCATATATAGTACAACTCCTCTAAACCAGACAAATCATTCCATTCACCACTCTCGTAAAGTTCAACGTAATCCTCACCACCACTGTCGTTGGGTTCGCCGTCAGCCCAGTTAATATAGGTAACAGACTCCCCAGTAATCCATCGCCAACTCCCTTCAATTCCTTCATCAGTAAAACCAATCCAAACACTTTCATATTCAATCAAGTGTCTTACCATATTATTCTCTCCTTGGCTTGTAATAGTCACTAAATGTCCTCTCCGGGATTCACAATCATCTCTAGCAGCTGACCAACTTCGTCTAATCGGGATCAATTCATAAGTATGATCGTTAAATCCTCTTTCAGGGATATTTTGTTCGGTCACTTTAGGATTTAATGATTTACAAAATATAGAATCCCCATCAGAGTAACTTATCGAATTTAATAATCCCTGATTCTCTTTTATTCTACTCAATATACAAATAATCAATAAGCCGATCAAAAATATGCAAAATTTGTGCTTAAATGAAATATTTTTCAAAATAATCCCTTTATTCTCAAGTATTTCATCTTTCATTCAATGATTGAAGAGAGTAAAAACTTAGGACAGAAAAATATACCATATTTGGGAACTTTAACTTATAAAGATAATTACAGTTCACAATTTGGAAATAATTTCCATTCATATAATTCCATGAACATTTTTCTTCATCAATACTAAGAACGAGAAATATCACTTTCACCTCTAATAATCTTATTTCTAAAAATTTTATGAGGGGATTAAACCCCTACTCCTCTCTGATTTGCATAATCTAAGATTATGATTTGAAGCATGAAAGAACCGATGTGTACAAGAAAGACAATATTGAAAATCATCTCAAAACTAATGATAAATCCCAGAAATAATGCAATTCTCTTTAATCCAGGATCAAATTTCGCCTTATCTCTCAATGATGTCATAAGCAAGATGGAATAAATAACTAAGAAGACTAATCCAAAATTAATGCCATTAACTATTGCAAAGGCTAAAAACAAGAGCGTTTCTAGAGAACGATCAAATAGAAGTTCAAGTTTTTCTCCTGTTTCACTTTCTAAACTATATAATCGTGCAATATTTCCATCGATTCCGTCAAAAAGGAGGGAAACTGCCATTATTATTAATCCAGCTTGCCAATAACCGCCGAGGACTAAAATCACAGAAAAAAGTCCAATCAAAAATCCAATACAAGATACGTGATTTGGCTGTAACTTCAAAGTCATATGAAAGAAATCGCTTATTGGCATCATTATTTGGTCATATCGTTTCTTTAAACCAGGAATACGTATATGCATATTGCTATCACCACTGTTACTATTCCAAGAGAATCATCAAGCTTTATTTTCCGTTGTTTGATAGTAAAACTAGAGAAAGGGTAAAATGGTTGCTTTTCATAACTCATCAAATAATCTAAGACAATATGAGTTATGAAAAAGAATACAGGTACCCATGTATGAATGTAAATATTCAAAGGTATAATCCATAACAATGAGACAGGTTCCTGGAACCCTGTTCGCCAATTCCAGTACCTAACTATTTTAAAACCATTCTGCTTGATATAAAGAGGTAGTTTAATTAAATGATCAAAATCAATAAACACCCCGAACATTAAAGCCCAAAAGATATTCATTCCCGATAAATCAGCTATTTTCACAAAGACTAATGTCACTATCAGATGTGCCAAAAAGTTCATCTTCTTTTCACCCACTTTTGAGAAAATTATAGGTGAATTTGAATCTATGAGTTTAAAAAACCCGATGAACCTTTCTACAAGAAATTACTTTGTGGTAGAAACTAACCAAAATATTATATTAGCTATATAAATTATAAAAAATAGTATGAGTGATTTAGTATTGCTTTAAACAACTTGAGAAAGTTTCATCCTCCCTACTGCTTTTAAAACCTGAATTATACTAATCCAAGAGAATTAATTAGAGTGGGACTTCTTGGACACCAGCTACATAACTTAGCAAATTTAGACTGATATGAAGACCAAGACTGATAGGCACCAGAAATATAAGCCAAATGACAGGCCAAGGGATTACTAAATATACAAGGATCAGTGCTGTAACTAAAAAACCTAATTGATCCATTAAAGGATAGGATTCTCCTCTTTTGAGTCCACTACGTCTTTTTATAAAACTTCCAATTATGTCACCAATGAGAGCGCCACAACCAAGAAGAAAACCAATTAATGATCCTAAGAGTATCATATTGTCCAAAATAGCAGTATCTAATGGCTTTAAAACATTGTAAAGAAGGCCTCCTTTCATGTAGGTCATAAAAACCAAAGGATAACCAGTATAGTTTCCAAGAATAATGATCGCAACACATGTCAACATTCCGCAGAAAACTCCAGAAACAAATCCTCGGATCGTTTTACCATCTCCTAAAATTCTTTTGTTGTCTTTCCACAATCTTCCACCATCAATAGGTCCATTGAAGCGCTTACCTTTACCTAATATCGTAGGTGCAGCATTTGCAACGAATGCTGGGAAGATAAAAATAATAGAATCAATTATCAAAACAATTACACCATTCAATCTATTAACCTCCTAGCCTCAAAGTCCCTGTTACGATTATGAAGGTAAACTTTTTTACTCTCAAAATGTTGAAACACCTTATTCATGAATTGTTTGAGGCACATGGATGAATCATCATTCTAAGCCTTTATTAAACCCAATACAATTTTCTCTGAGAGAATGATTTGTCACACAAACCAATAAGAAAAAGTATTTTACAGTAAATTTTGGAGAAGAAAAAAGTGGAAATGGATGATAGAAATGGAGTTACTATCAGATTTACAGCCAACTCTTGAAATTTTAGATAAAATTGTTGCTTTTGAAGAAAAAATGGAATCAAATCGCCTTTTACTTTTCATAAGTCTTACTGGTTTCGTAGCTATCATTGGTGGCTGGATTGAATATGTTTGTTACTACTTCTTAGCTGTTGATTCAACATTCCTCATTCTTGGATTAGCTCCAAATCTCGAACCAGTTCTATTTTTTGGCTTGTGGTTTATTTATCTTATTCCTCTGATTGGTGTCATTATTTTTACAACAGGTTTCTCCCCAGGATTCATAAATTGGAACAAAGCTTATCGAACCATTGGAGCAATCATTGTTGGATTGTTCATTATTACTCATTTTCTTGTTTTGGTGCTTGGTGTTGTAGATTCAATGAATTCCCAGTTTATTCCTATTGTATGGGGTACCACCACAGGGATTGGATTTTTACTTGCAAGTAGAATTCTCTTTGCAGAAACGAGAAATGTGAAAGTACGATTAGGCTTGTTATCATTTGGATTATTCGCTTTATGCCTTGGATTTGTCTCATCTTTAATATTCTATGAGTTAGACCCCAATTCAGCAATGTTTCTTTTCTGTAATATATTTGGCTTTGTTTTAATTGGAATTAGTATGCTTACATACTGGTATTCTGGTAGAGAAGGTATTGCCCTAGTAGAAACTGCAGAATAGTAGAGATGAGTATTGAAATGGAAGAGAATCCAGCTTATCTGGAAAACCTACTCGGAGGACTGGATTCTACCATTCATGAACCAGTGCGATTAGGAATATTAACATTACTACATCTCAATTCATCACTCACCTTTAGTGTATTACAAAAAGGACTAGGTGTAACATCAGGAAATTTAAATAGTCACTTAACTAAACTTGTTTCTGTAGGTTTTGTGGAACAGGAAAAGACTTTTGTGAATGTCCGTCCCAGAACTGTTGTCCACATAACTAGTGAAGGGAGAAAAGCATTGAAAAAATATACTAAATCGCTAAAAATAGTTCTAGTAGGGATAGAACGTGGAACCACTAAGAAAAGCCCAGTAGATCAAAAAGCACCTGAATAATTCAGTTGAGATTAACAACCCCTTTTTTAGTCTTTTAAGATCGCAGCTACTTTATCTTCCATTTTCCTTGGTTTATCTCTGCGATCGTCGATTCTAAGTTGAGTAACGACGCGTTTCGCACCAGTTCGTAATATGGCTTCATGAGCCAACTTTGTTACATCAAATACTTGATCAAGAGAATCGGTCTCGATTACTGTGCCCATTGGATGATGAATAACACGGATTCCTTTATAGTTGTTTATCTCTTTGACGGCTTCTTTAACAAATTTACTCAAACTGGAGCCTTCTCCGATTGGATATGTCGTAATTTCTGCAATAATTTTAGTTCTCATATGTAACGACCAAACCCTATTTTTCCTGATTTTTCCAAATACCCTCAGTATTACAAGGTACTGATATATCTTTCATTGTGAGTAAACCAGACTTGGCATCATAAACCTTTGGTACTAGATTAATTACCATAGCAACAGTACCTATGTCTCCATGAACTCCTCCCTCGATTTTTTGTGAAATTTGAGGATTTCCCTCAATAATAACACTATCAAATTCTTCTTGATCTCCTGCAAAAGCAGTGAAATTCAATACAATTAGATCATTTCCATCTTTTCTGGCCACTGCTTTACTTTGAAGTCCACATACAAACCCTGGTGGTGTGGTACAATAAGAAGTTGTGATTTCCTTTTCTGCAATAATTGCTTCAGGAGGAAATTCAATAATTTCATCACTCATCAAACCCAAAGCGGACATTATCATCTGAATAGATTGTGTTAGTCCAACATGGCCAGTTATTTCTTTATTGTTGATTTTTTGTTTGAATTCATCAACTGATAAACCAGTTCCAATCTTTTCTTGAAAAGGTAACCTTCTTTTTGCTGAATTCATCATTCGAGTTATAGTAATTTTCTGAACAGTTAAACATGGAGCGGTCAATACAATGGGCAATAAATCCATTAAATAACCTGGATTAATACCTGTCCCAACTACAGATACGTTATTGTCTTTAGCTAGCTCATCAATGTCTCTAGAAAGCTGGGGATGATATTCAAAGGGGTATGATAATTCTTCACAAATGGAGATTACATTGCAACCAGCTTTTACTGCAATCATTATGAGTGGAGCAACCTTCTCTAAAGAAGAAGATGTTAAAATTATCACTACATCGACCTTTTTTTTATTCAGAAGTTGTTCGAGGTTTTTTTCAATTCTTATTTCAGGGATATTTGTTTGTTCTAAAATCTCACTCAAGACCTTATTTTCCAGACTTGGATCAATATCGACCACCCCTATCAAATCTATATTCTCCCGTTCTATCAATGCCTGTGATATTCGTCGTCCCATTGCTCCGAGTCCCACTTGAACCACATTGAATTTAGTTTTCATGGTTTTAAACCTCTAATTTTTAGGGTATTTTAGATTTAGCTCACTTCATATAATTTTTTAGTCACTTGAAAAATTCATTTGCATTTTGCCAGTAAAAACGATCAAGAACAGACTGAGGAAGATTTAAACCATTGATAAAAGTAGGGGGGGTAGGATTATCTGCATCTGAAAAGGGTAGTTCAACATTTTGGACATTAGTCTCCCAAAATAATCGCTGCGCCCAGTAACGAGTCGCAATGTAATCCTTTGGGCGATCATCCCATCCTGCTGATATATCAGTAGCAAAAAGGATTCGCTTTTTGTAACGAATAAAAAAATCACGAGACTTTTTACGGTATTTCCCTAGTTCACGTATAATCCATTTAGTTGAAGCAGTATCAATGTGAAAATTTGGAAATCTCTTTAGAATGGTTTCTAATTGCTCAAGAGATTCTGGTAATGACCCGAAATGAACACTAATCGTTCTGAGGGAAGGGTGCCTTTCTAAGACCGCATTAAATTCAGAAATGGCATCATCTTTTGTTCTATAGAGGTTATGATCAAGATATTTAGTTTGATACCAGATATCTGGGTCAGCAACATGAACATCAATAGGAATGTCATAATCCTCAATACGTGTAAATACTGGCTCAAATTCTGGATTCGATATAGTGAATTTTATTTTGTTTGATGGTTTAAAATAATCAAGGAATCGGGGTCCAAACCACATTTTAACCATTGAATACTCTAGCGCATGGGCTTCATCAACCGCTTCTATAAGCTTATTTGCATCATGGTCAGCAAAAGCACCCATTGGGAGATAAAAAGCAAAAATGATATCATGACCTTTGCCATTTTGCTCTAGAGTTTTCTTTATATCAGGTTGAGCAATACCCATAAAACGTTTGACCCCATATTGATGTCCCCACTTCTCTAGTTCATCGAATGCATCAGCACTCCAAATATGAGTGTGTGAATCGCAAATATTAGTCTTTGGAAAAGATAATCCAGCTAAAGGGTCATTAAGACTAAATTTCATGGAATTACATCCATAATTTCCAGTGAAGTGGGTATTGATCAGTGTAGATTCGGAGAATTAAAAAGATAATAAGAAATTTTTTGTGAAAAGGAAAGAGAAATTAGCCAAAGTGTTTTTATTTAAGGAAGAAAGATAAGTTTGTGATTATTCTAATCTTTTGGACAGTCAGTTCATGCCCCAATTAGTGTACATCCCAATTAAAGCGATAATATTCGATTTTGATGGCACACTTATTGATACTAAGCAATATTATTTTGGAATGTTAGCACAATACCTCCAGATTGATCCTACTCTGGTTATCGAGAAAGCGGATGAAATTACTTTTTCGAAACTTTCCTCTCGAGAAAGAAATGTGAAATGGAAAATAATTTGGACTCTCTATCAAGTTCCTCGGGCTTTAGGATATGGTTATATAAAGTCCTTGAGAGCAATGATTTATGTTGGGAGAAATCAATCAAAACGATTTTCATCTGCTCAACCCACTAAAGATGCACTATTAGCATTGAAGCGGTTACATGCTTCGGGTATAAAATTAGCAATTGTAAGCGATTCTCCCCGAAAAAAGATCATGCAATTTGTTAAGAAGTATCTTAAAGACACAAATTATTTCCCAACAGATAGAATATTAGCATCAGGAGAGTTTGGAAAACATAAAGAAGAGGGATATGTCCATTTCCTCCGTAAATTTCATTTAACGAATACACCAAGATGTTGTGCAATGATTGGAGACCTAGGAGAAGATATTTTAGCTGGAAAAACCGTAGGAATTACAACATTTGCTTTTACAAGTGGATATTCGAATCCTAAGACGTTACAAGAGAATAATCCGGACGCAAGTTTTGAGACTTTACTTGAAATGGAGAAATCTGTTCATCTATTTCTAATTGAAGAAAATTAATCTTGTATCAAGTGATATCTCATTCTTTTAAACCTCAATCCATCCTTTAGCCTTTGATACTGCTTTTTTCCAAAAATAAATCAATTCATCTCTTCGTTCAGAATTCATTTTTGGTTGAAAGATACGGTCAATTAACCATTTCTCACGTAAATCATTTAGATCCCAAAAATCCACAGCAATTCCAGCAGAAAAAGCAGCTCCAAGAGCTGTAGTTTCTTCTATTTTTGGCCGAATACATTCAATATCCAACAAATCCGCCTGAAATTGCATTAAAAGATTATTCTTGGAAGCTCCTCCATCAACACGTAAGCTTTGGAGTTTAATATCACTATCTATTTCCATTGCATGGAAAACGTCAAAAGATTGGAAAGCTATTGATTCTATTACAGCCCGAGTAATATGAGCTCTATTACTTCCTCTTGTAAGACCTATTAATGTTCCACGAGCAGTTGAATCCCAATGTGGGGCAAAAAGGCCCACAAATGCTGGTACAAAATATACTCCTCCATTGTCAGCTACAGAAGCAGCAAGCTCCTCTGATTCGGAAGCAACGGAGAAAAATTGTAATTTATCTCTTAACCACTGAATTGCGGCACCACTGATTGCCACACTACCTTCTAGGGCATAAGTTGTCTCTCTTCCGATTCCATAGCCCACAGTTGTAAGAAGTCCAGAATCAGATTGAATGATTTTTTTTCCAGTGTTTAACAGGAGGAAGTTTCCAGTTCCATAGGTATTTTTTGCATTTCCAGGATCAAAACATGTTTGGCCAAATAAAGCTGCTTGTTGATCCCCAAGATCTCCTGAGATTGGTGGACCCTCACCCATCCCTTTTAGAATCACATATCCATATAATTCGGGATCACTTGAGGGTCGAATATCTGGAAGTATGGACTTAGGAATTGATAACTGTTCTATTAATTCCTCATCCCAATCTAATGTTTTTAAATTCATCAACATAGTTCTGGAAGCATTTGAAACATCTGTTATATGCACTCCTCCATTAATTCCCCCTGTTAAATTCCAAATTAACCAAGTGTCAACATTCCCAAAAAGAAGTTCTCCCTTTTCAGCTTTTAATCGAGCTCCTGAAACATTGTCCAATAACCATTTAATCTTTGGACCTGAGAAATAAGTGGCTATGACTAAGCCAGTTCGTTTTTTAACAATCGATTCTAGACCATTGGTTTTTAATTTTTCACAGATTTCAGCCGTCCGTATACATTGCCAGACAACTGCATTATGAATAGGTAATCCCGTTGTTCGATCCCAAACAATTGTGGTTTCTCGTTGATTAGTCACACCGATTGCAGCTAGATCTTTAAGAGTAAGCTCTGTATTTTTGAGAGCTTCTTTAATTACAGCTTGAGTATTTTTCCAAATAACTAAAGGATCATGTTCCACCCATCCAGGGTAAGGGAAAATCTGTTCATGTTCCTTGTAATTCGAACCAATAAGACCACAATTCTTATCGAATATCATAAATCGCGTACCAGTCGTTCCTTGATCGAGTGCACCAATATATTCTTCTGTGGCCATTCATTTTTCTCCTAGACTAAGGAATTTCAAGACTCTGAATTAGTAATAACATATCGTACTTCTAAATTATATTTTTTGAGAATCATTTGATGTTTGTGTAATCATGTTTTTGAAAAAATTAAGGGGAGATAAAGTTTCATGACTTTCAACTTTGATAAGTCTGTACTTTTTTATAAGAGGGTACATAGATAAAAATTCATTCAGAATCGTTTCTCTGATTACTAGAATATTTCCTTGTTCACGTGACAGTACTGAATCAAGTATAGGAAAATAACCACTCCCCTGAAGCTCCAAGGGTCCAATTTCATCAATGAATAGAAAATCACTATCTAAGCCTTTCTTGATACTATTAATTGCGTATTTAAGATTGATTTTATGAACGTGATAATCACCTATTGGTATGTATTCGTCTATTTCACTAGCTTCAAACGGAATCTTTGATTTTTCAGCAACCAAATAGAACCACTTCTTATCATTCTGAAGGGTAATTACCCCACCTATGGAAACTGGTTGTTGATTCAGATATTCTAGGATCTGCCAACATAAAGTAGATTTTCCTGCATCTTTTCTGCCTGTAATTATGAATGAATACCCCTGCATGATCAAAAAACTATCTTAAATTGATTTATATAAATCTATAGAGACTTTATAACAACAAACCAAATTGTTAGAATGAAAAAACTGACCAAAAATCAAAAATTTCCTGTAAAAAGTTAAAACCCCCCTTCAAAGGATCCTTGAGGCATAATCAGATCAGTTTAAAAAAAGAGAAAAGGAAAAGAAATAAGCATTATTCATCCTATATCAGTTACTCCGTCCCCAGTTATCGCAAAAACAGTTTCATTTTCAGGAAGTAAGGGAGAATCTGCGATTCTGGCTATTCGTCTTTCACCTTTAGACTTTCGAAGATATACACGAGTATGACTTGCATGCGCAACAATATTTCCTCCAACAGGCGCCGTGGGATCACCAAAAAACATGTCAGGTTTTGAATGAACCTGATTAGTAACAATCACAGCTAAATTACCAACTTCAGCTATTTTAAGAAGAGTATGGATATGCTGGTTAAGCTTTTGTTGTCGCCCTGCAAGTGTGCCACGTCCAACATATTCAGCACGAAAATGAGAAATAAGAGAATCTACTATGAGAAGTCCAATTCTTTGTGTTTGACTATCCTTCGCAACCTTCTCAGCTAAGACCATCTGATGGTCACTATTGTAAGCTCTGCCATGCATAATGTTTTTCAGAACTCGTTTAATATCTAGATCCCCTTCCCAGCGTTTACTCATGTCGAGGATTCTTTCAGGACGGAAAGTTCCCTCAGTATCAATATAAACCACTTTAATAGGATCTTTGTCATCAATATTCAAACCACCCATCTCACGAGGAAGCTGGGCTGTGATACATAATTGATGAGCTATCTGGGTCTTACCAGTTCGGTATTCTCCATAAAATTCAGTCATTGAACCAGTTTCCACACCACCCCCAAACAAATCATCTAATGAAGCAGATCCTGTAGCAATCTTTAACATGTTACGTCGACGTTCTAAGACCTCTTCAGCCGTAGTAAAGCCAAAATCCAAAGCATCTCTAGCAGCTTGGATGATTTTCCGAGATGTTGCCTCACCTAGGTTACCTACTGCGACTAATTCTCCAATACTAACCGTTGCAAGGGACTCCAATGTCCCAAAACCAGAATCCTGAAGCTTCTTGGCTGTGGCAGGTCCGATGCCAGGAAGTTCTCCGATATCATTTATTCCAGGTTTTTTACTTAGGGATACTGGTGTAGATGAGGTTTCCCTATTATTCTCTAAAGATGGTGGTACTACCTCCGATTTTTCAGAAATAGCGTTCTTTTCACTCTTCTTATCACCCGAAGAGGTCTTCTTTTTACGAGGTGGCAATATTCATCAAACCTTGAATATGTTTTAGGATGATTATTCCAATAACAAGGACGCTTTTAACTCAACAGAGTGTAGATTCAAGATGATATTGTCTTACTTTACAAAATAAGGGGTGTACAAAGTAAAATGTCCCTCTTTGAGGGATTATATGTTATGAGAAAGAATAAACAAGGAGGGGGTATGAAGTTAATGGATAATTAAGACGGATTCTTAACGTTATATTAGATGTATCAATCATTGAAGGTGGAATAGGTAATTCTATCCATTTTCGTCATTTTCACTTAACTCAGTCTATGGATCATATTTGTTTTGAATTATTATTTCAAGATGCTTATACTCTCTAAACATTCAATCAAAGGACACTTCATTTTAGGTATTCAATTCATCTTTGCCACGTGATATGGGCTGGATTGCGTACAGGTATTTTTAAATAATCAAAAGCAGGATATCCTATTGATACAACAGCATATACCCAATATTCTTCTGTAGAGATCCCTAGATCTTCCACAATTTTCGGATTTCGGCGTATTGCTTCAACTGCATATCCAATATTAATAGTTCCTAGTCCAATTGCGTGAGCTGCAAGCATCAGGTAAGCTATAGCAAAACCTACATTTAATGAAGTTAATGAGTTGGAACTAGGAGCATAGGCAATGATAATTGCAGGTGGATTGTAAAAAAGGGCATCCCTCCCTTTCTCGGCCTCAAACAACCAATGTTTCCATTTTCGGATACGGCGTAACATAGTATTATCTTCAGTTTGAGATGATTGAAAAATTTCTAGAATGTTGGCATAAAAACTTCGTACATGCGCAACGAACAAATCTTTAGCTTGATTTTGAAGTACAAGATATTTAACATTTTGAAGGTTACTTGCAGTAGGAGCATATCTAGTTTCAGACAAAAGATGATCAATTAATTCTCGAGAAATAGCCCTTTTTTTGAAGTTACGAACTGATCTTCTAGTTTCGAATAGCGTATAAAGGTCTTGGGAGTCAATTTGGGTTTTTTGGATGTCTCTAAACTGAGTATAATCGAGTTTACCATGTCGAATTGCATCTTCGGGGCAAATAGCGATACAGTGTCCGCAGAGGATACAATAATCTTCAAACTCAACCCTTATTATATTTTGATCCATTGAGAAAATCATAGATGGACAACATTCAACACAAAAACCACATTTACTACATAATTCTGGTAATATCTCAATCATTTGGGATTTAACACTCCAATGAACAATATAATAGCAATCATTCTCTAATTTTTAAATGTTTTTTTCTCAAACTTAAATAATCTCGTTTTTTGTTCATTTAAGATCGGAAATAATTTGAAACGATTATCTAGATTACTAATGCCAAAAAACTCAATATTTAAATCATACTATATCGTTAATTTTTCTAGTGTAAAAGATGACTCTTCATTGGCTTTTAAAGAGAGAAGATCAGAGTCAAAGTAGAAAAAAAGTAGGAAAATACGGATTTATATAACTGATAATGGTGCAGGAATCACACAAGAACATTTAGAAAGGATTTTTGATCAATTCATTAGCTTTCAATCTGAATATGCCGCAAAAGAGACTGAAATAGGCTTTTACTTATCTCAGAGGATTGTAGAGATTCATAGGGGAAAAATACATGCTCAAAGTAAAGGTTAGGTTACGGAGTAAGCTTTCTCATCGAACTTTTGAGGAAAAAAGGTGAATAGAAAAAAGAGACATTCTAGAATTCTTCTGAAATTCGTTTTCAATGAACACTCCCTCACTTGTATTTAACGTGATTAATCATTAAAATTCTTTTTAATATTATATTGAGATTTTTACTCCTCCCAATTCACAGTTGTATTGATAAAACGATATTATCACATGGTAAACTAAAAAAAGAATCTAAACTTTTATATTAATCTCTTCTCCTCCTAGAATATTTATAATAGTGGGAAAAGGAAAGGAAAAGAGGTTTAACCAAGATCAAGAACATCTATTATTATTTGGAAATTAGTCTCCTTAACGTTTAAAGTATCCCAATCTACTTCTAGATCATAGGAAGTAGTCGAGTGAATGTGAAATAATTAATCCGACTAAAACGTGAACTTTATGTCTAATACGAGCAACAATTTTTCTGCGTTATTTTCAGACTCTAAAACAGTTTTTCGCGCAGAAAAGGTGTTTGCATCTAATTATATTCCCAATCACCTTTGGCATCGAGAGGAAGAGATGAAGAGTCTAGTCAATTATTTTAGATCAATTATAACCGAACCTGCTTCTTCTTCCCGCAAAGTTGTTTTATACGGTCCTGTAGGTACTGGAAAGACAGTAGTGTCAAGAGCATTTGGAGCTGATCTTACCAAATACCTGAAAGCTGAACACAAACCAGGAGAACCCAGTTTTCGGTTCTTTCATGTAAACTGTCGCAAGACAAAGACTCCTCATCTTATTTTAACATCTGTTTTACGACAACTAGTACCAGGTTTTCCTTTACGGGGATTTAGCTTTGATGAGCTTCTTCGAATGTTTTCTCTGTTATTATATGAGCAGAATCTTGTAACTTTACTCGTTTTAGACGAGATTGATTATTTAATTTCAGATGAACGAAGCGATTTTCTTTATGCCTTATCACGTATTGAAGAGGGTGACGCTAAAATTCGAGAGGATCATTTTTCTAATTTTCCCAACAATAACGATGAATCCCGATTCAACTTACTGTGTTGTACTCGTGACAAGCATTTTAGACATCACCTCGACTCATCTACGGCTTCTTCTCTCGGCAGAAACTTTATCAACTTCCCCCCTTACACTAGGAATCACCTTTTTGATATTATAAATTCACGAGCAGAATTAGGACTTCGCAAGGAATGTTATGATGATGAACTACTCGACATAATAGCGGGACTTGCAGAAGAATATGGAGATGCCCGATTTGCTATTGAACTATTATGGAGAGCTGCGAAACTTGCAGATCGAAATAAGAGTGAACAGATCACAACTGAACATGTACGTAAAGCAGTTATTTCTGTACTTCCCATTGAAAAATCAGTGGTTGAGGATCTGAATACACATCAAAAATTACTCTTACTAAGCATAGCTAAGCTTCTTTCTATTAATAGAACATCTGTAACGACACCTGAAGTAAAAAATTCCTATTTAAGTATTTGTGAAGAAGCAGGAGCTCGACCTCGCCGCCAAACACAAATATGGGCCTATTTGAAGGATTTAGAAAGACTAGGCCTCATTCAACTTCAGGTAGAAAACCGTCATAAAAATGGAAAATCACGTGGGAGAATCACTACAATACAAGTCCGAGATATTCCAACTGAGGAAATAATTTCATGTCTATGTCATTTAATCGAAAAGTGATGATCACAAGAATAAATTCATTAAGAAGAAGCCTTAATTTTGGATTGAAGACTATTTCGTATTCCTAATAGGATTTGAAGATTTAAGGTTAGAATTATCTATTTATTATGTTTCCTAAATCAGAAATGATTAATTTTTGCTTGACTAACACTCTTGAAGTTTTTGATACTACTTTTACGTATACATTTTTAAATTTCTTAAGTTCTTGGCTGGAATTTTTAAAATCAATTAAGAATAATACAAAGATTAATAAAACTACAAATAAGTAATAGGTCATCTCTTTTCTAGTTTTCGGGTTCTGTAAGGTTAAAGTTTAAATCCTTTGTTTTTGAGATTCCCCACTGAAATAGCTTGCAAAAATTGGAGGTTTCAATTTCAATTGTCACAAAATAAAGAATTTTATATTCGCGATTTAACAATTGATGATGAATACGATACTATCACAGCAGAGAAATCGATTAAAGATGCAGCTTTAAAGATGAAGGAGCAAGGAATTCCTGATTTAGTTGTAGTTGATGAAAAGGACAACAAAAAAGTTTTAGGAGTAATTGCTGATTTTGATATTGTAACAGGGCTTGTTGCTGAAGGATTATCAGCAGAAACAGCAAAAGTGACTGAAATAATGTACACTATAGATCCAGTTACAAAAGACACTCCTGTCTCTACTGCCTTCACTCGAATGCGCGATCTAGACGTATCTGTTATTCCAGTTATTGAAAAAGATGAATTAATTGGTGTAGCAACCATAACGGATTGCTGGGGGTTCTTACCAGAGAAATATGAGGACCAAAAGGGATTAATTGCAGTAAATAATCCTCGATTTTTCAACTATGGTTTCACACTTTTGATGACTTTTTTGTACTTCTGCCTGGGCATTATAGGACCTTTGGCTGGGATTTCAGGATTTCTCAAAGCACCAGTGATGGGCTATACTGATGAAACAGCAACCTATTATCTTTTTGAAGCTCGTGGAGGTGGGGGATTTTGGTTACGATATTTCAACATCCAAGGTGAATATAGCCTATTATGGATTGGAGTGTTCATTTATGGCTTAATATTTTTAATTCTTGGAATTTTCAGTGCTTTTGCAATTTTCCATTGGGCTAATGCAGATTATAATAATGTAAAATTAACGAGAAATTGGCAAGGAATCGGTTTTGTCGTAGGGTTGGTAAATCTACTATTGATTTGGATTCTGTTCATTGTGATCTCAACAGTAGGAGCTCTACGGGTTTCAGGCACCATCACTTTGGATATAACTGGTCTTGTCCTCTGTGTACTAGCAATTATTTTCCTAATTGCTGCAGTTTCCAGAGATGTTTTCTTCCGTGAAAACGCTCAAGCCCAAATCAAGGAGGAATGAATCTCTTGCCTCGTGGTGGCGGCGGTTTTCGTGGCGGAGGTCTTGGTGGTGGTGGTTTTCGCGGTGGAGGTTTCCGAGGCGGGGGACGAAGTTTCAGAGTAGGAAGCGTTCGATCATCAGGTCGGCCATTTGGCCGAACAGGATCTCGTCGAACTGTATCACGTGCTCCTAGAGGTGGAAGCTATCATCGTCCTCATCATCGACATTACTGGGGGGGATACTGGAGACCATGGTGGCGAAGACCATGGCATTGGTATTGGTGGTGGGGTTATCCATGGAGACCTTGGTACTATGCTCCTGTCTATTGGGGTGGGGGATTAGTACTTGCAATCATCGCTTTACTCGTTATTCTTCCTCTCATGGGAGTAGCATTCTGGTTCCCCTTTACAAACGCTTCAGCAGATGGTATCGTTACATATTCGGACACTCAGACATTATACTATAATGAATATTGGTATGAGAAGGAATATCTGTCTTCAGGGCAAACAATAGATTATCGGGTAGAAGCTCAAAGCGAAGTCACGTTTCTCATCTGGAACCAACCATTTGAAAATTTCCCAGAAACTGTGACTCGAACTGGAAATTATAACGAAAGTGTAACTGTTTACGGAAATCATGATTATCAATATCTGGGTTATTTTCTAAAACAGGGTTCAAATTTAGCTTTTCAATTCACTGTAACTTCAGGCGGACCTATTGAATTTTTCATTGCTGATGCGGATGAATTAAATCGTTGGAATAACTGGGAAACTATTTATCCTGATGTATCTTTCATAGCATCTTCAGAAGATCCTACTGTGACTGGTGATTTTACTATTCCCTACGCTCAAGACTGGTACCTTGTTTGGTATAACAGTGGAACTAGTCCTGTTGAGATTGACCTAAACGTTGATTATACGGCACGTAAATTTTTTGAATTCAATCAGGCTGAACTTGTTGAAAGAGATGTTGTAGATCCAATATCTGGTTCTTTATCTGTACCATCGAGTGGTGATTGGTATTTCTTCATCTACTTTGATCCTTTTGTCAATCCAGCTGAATCAGTTGATATTACATTTGATATCTCTTATAACACTGAAGTGACCTATGAACATAAATGGAACAATTTCACACCCATCTTACTGATTATCGGCTCTATAGTTGTAATTCTATTGATAGTTGCTATAATTCAAAGAAGAAAATCAAAAGAAGCCGCTCCTACAAGTACACCCTCTTCTGCTGTTTCCATCCCTCCCTCAACAACACAGACGATTCAAGTTGAGAAAGCGAAAGAATGTCATCGCTGTAAGACAGCTTCCAAACCTGGGGATGTTTTTTGTGTTAATTGTGGTGCAAAATTAATTGGTAGAGATTATGGTGTTTCTACAATTACCACACCATCGACAGCTAAAAATTGTCAAAGCTGTGGAAATCCTATAATTCCGACAAGTCGCTTCTGTAAACATTGTGGTGCAAAAATAGAGCAAGAGGACAAATCACACAAATATTTTCCAGATGAAAGAGAAGCTTTTTTTTGTCAACTAGATAATGCAAAACATCCTTCAACTGACTCAGCATATGAGTGTGAACAATGCTCCCGAAAGATTTGTGGAGACTGCTACGACAACATCACTAGAACTGGCGTAAGTAGATGCCCTTATTGCAAAGGAGAATTGATTAAGGTACAATAAATCTGTTCTCCCTTTTTTTAATTCCCTTAATTTCTGATTCACTTGTTTCTGATTTGAAAGAAGAATTGGGTGGACATTCTGCCAAATGATGTTGATAACAAACATTTCATGTTTTTAGGAATTCTGATTGTTATCTTTTTCATCGTATTCACGCTAGGAGCAACTCTTGCCGTGCTTTATTTCCAAATTAACATTGGAATGGAATTATACAGATTTGTTCATAGTTTTTATGAGGAATTTGGAGTTCTTGGAATCAATATTGGTGTATTTTTTATTAGTATTATAGGAAATTTCACAATTATACTCCCTGTTCCCTATCTTTTTACACTCGTTCTTGTCACCCTACTCCCTGATATTCATGGAAATCCAGTCATGCTCCTCGTATTAGGATTCTCCGCGGGTTTTGGAGCATCGGTAGGGGAATTATCAGCGTGGATTTTAGGTAGAATAGGAAAAAATTCATTGAAAAAATCATCTCAACTAGAGAAAATGAACGAATGGGTAGAAAAAGGCTATGCTCCCTTTATAATATTTATTTTCGCTGCAACACCTATTCCTGATGATACTTTTATGGTGGTTTTAGGGTTAGCTAATTATTCATTATGGAAAACTCTATTTTTCTGTTTTTTGGGAAAAGTGACATTAACGTGTTCAGCTGCGTTCATGGCTTCAGTTGCTAGCGAAACAACCATTGGTCAATTATTCTTACAGCTCTATGGGATTAATTTAAATCAAGTCAGATCAGGAGTGATCCAACAAACCACAATTGGGGAGATAGTAACTAGCACAATGATGTGGATCCTTACAATACTAATAATTACAGTATTTATTCTTGTAGATTGGAATGAGATTTATAATAAATTACGAAAAAAAGAAAGTATTGATCGACCTGGATAAGAAAAAACTTTATAACATTTCAGGGATAAGATTGGGCGGTTGATTTCCTTCATTCATGGCTAGAATATTATCTGCTACCATTCGTGCCATAGCATCACGGGTTTGAGTTGTCGCAGATCCAATATGAGGAGTTAGTACAACATTCTGTAATTCACTCAATTCTGAGGGTATTGAAGGCTCATTATAAAATACATCAAGTCCAGCTCCCGCAATAACCTTGGTTTTTAATGCATCTATAAGATCTTTTTCATTAACAACTCTACCACGGGCAGTGTTGATAAGATATGCAGAAGATTTCATTAATGATAATTCTCTTTTTGAAATCAAATGATGGGTTTCTTGTGTGTATGGAATATTGAGGCTGATTATATCAGATTCTTTAAGTACTTCTTCTAACGATTTTCTGAAGATTAATCCATATTTTTGCTCAATATCACGTTTCCGTGTTCGTGAATGGTAGAGAATCTGCATATCAAACCCAACAGCTCGTTTTGCTACTGCAGCTCCTATCCGTCCCAAACCAATTACTCCTAGAGTTTTTCCAGTGATTTCAAATCCAAGTAAAAACTTTGGTAACCAGCCAGGAAAAATATTGTCACGACATATTTTATCCCCCTCAATAATTCTACGTGTTACTGCAAGGATTAATCCCCATACAAGATCAGCAGTCGCGTTTGTTAACACATCTGGGGTGTTTGTAACCAAAATGTTTCTTTTTCTAGCTGCAACGATATCAATATTATTATATCCAACTGCATAATTCGCAATTCCTTTAAGCGATGGAGCTAAACACATCAAGCTTTCTGATATCTCCACAGAAAGAAGTGTTATAAGAAAATTAGTCAAAGGGAGCAATTCCTGCAACTGAGCTTTAATGGGAAGATTTTCATCTAAAATTGTCACTTGCATCGATTTCTCAAGGATTTTCAACCCTGCTTCTGGAATTCTATGAGTACATAAAACACGTGGACGTGAATTCAACATAATCACCTTAGCTAAGATACTTTTTAATTTCTTCTTTGTTATTAAACCTCGGAATCTTTGAATTTTGATTCTTACAGAATTCTAGCAGTTGCAAATCAAGCTGATTAACCCTTTTCTCAATTTCTTGGAAATCTGATTGGGATATTCCATCCATAAGATCGGGAAGCTTTAATCGATTATAAAATACTTTGATTTCATCAAAAGAATTAAAATTGTCTACATCAACAAGGAAATTTCCCTCAATATGATTAAGTTCCTCAGCAATCCATATTTGTAGTTCAGTTACAGCATAACTCGCTGTGAGGATATCTCCTTTATGACAAGCTGATATGATCTTATTGATATATGCCTTCATACTAACATAACGGGTAAATGCCTTTTTTTCATAAATTGGACTCATTATGATGTTTTGTTGTTTTTTTAGGATTAATTTTCTAACATTTTGAATCAACACTCGACCAACTCTGATCATTTCATCATAATTATTCGTGGTACAAAGAATTGTAACTAATTCTCTAAAGTTGGGTGGTATTATTGGGAATTGAAATATTTCATGAAGATTTGATCCCCAATTTTTTGTTAAATAGGAATTATTCATCAGAGAAAGGTTTATGGTTAATTTATTAGTAAGTTGCCATATAGCCCAGCGTGCGGAAAGGAGGTCTTTCTTTCTTTTTGCGATCTTTATTTCCTCAAGGTGAGAATAAACAGAATTGAATTCTTTTATTATGTGTTTCAGATTTTCTTCATCTGTACGTCGAATTTTCGAGACAAATGAATTAAATCGAATTTTATCTGAATCTGATCGTTTATGGAGAATCCGTCCTTCAGTGAATAATGAAGCAGCAACAGCCCAAGGACTTCTATCATTATCTCCAGAAGCCATTAATTCAGCTTGACGCCAATCCATTTTCCAGAAATCAACCGTATGGCCATGAAAAATAAATTCCCAAGGAAGAGTTGTGTCTTCTTGATCATCAACAATTGCATACATATCGAGATCAGAAAATTCATCTTCAGTTCTCTGAGCAACCGAACCATAAAGTATAATTATACCAACTTTATTTGGAAAATGCCCCAGTAATTGATCTTTGAGGAAAATCGCTAAATCTAATAATTTCATTCTCTTTCACTTAAGATTAATTGGAGGAATAGACCACATTTCCTCCAACAAATGTCCGTTCAATAATCTTATCGCTTATTTGAGTTGGATTCATCTCAAAAGGAGATTCTGTTAGAACTAGAAAATCTGCATACTTTCCTATGGTAATACTACCTAATCTAGATTCCATAAACAATGCTTGAGCATTATTAAGCGTGTATGCTTGGAGTGCCTCGTTTATTGATATTTTTATGTTTGGTGAGGGGAAATTAATAGCCTGCTGAATTCCATAGAGCGGAGAGAGCGGCATATTATCTGAACCAAAATAAATTTTCACGCCAAGGGATAGGATGTCGGAAAATCGATTTAGGGTCATAAATCTGTCTTTTCCCAGACGTGTTTCATAAAGCTCTCTTGGATATTCCCATTTAAGAAAATTGGGTTGCATTGAAAGAAGAATCCCTAATTCTTTCGCCTTCTGAATTTGTATGTCAGTAATCATTTCTGCATGTTCAATTCGATGCCTACGAGAGGAAGAAACTTTTCCAGCTTCTTTGATTCCCTTCTCATAACAATTAAGAAGTTTTTCTATTGCTAGATCCCCAATTGCATGAATACATAGTGTATAATCATTTTCCTCTGCAAAAATAATCTGAGAAATTAGTTCCTCTTCATTCAAAAATTGATCTCCAGTTCCTTCCATATCTTGATATTGAAGACTAATCAAAGCTGTATGCGCCCCAAGGGCACCATCGAAAAAGCCTTTAAAACCAGAGAATCTTATTTTTGACGACCCCCAAGTTTGTTTCAACCCCAGTTTTGTGAACTCTGTCATTAACTCACGTGTTGGATTGAGAAAGATGCGAATTGGTAATTTATCACTTAAGTCGAGTTGTAAATATGCTTCTATGATATTTTTCTGACCTGTTGACATTATTGTAAGATTATCAACCGCTGCAGTGATACCTTTAGAAGCTGCGATTTGACATGATTTTTCTATGCTATTTGGTATTTTTTCTTTATAGTATGGAGATAAATCTAACCAAACATCCTTTAAAATACCTGTTGGTTTTCCTAGTGAATCTTTTACAATGCCGGGATGTGAAATAGGTAATGGTAACTTCTCTAGGGCAAGAGAATTCACTACTACTAAATGTCCATCTTCCCTATGTGTGTATAACGGATTGAGGGGGCTGATTTCATCAAGATCCTCTTTACTGAGAAATTCTTTCCGATCCTTCCACTTCGATTCGTCCCAGTTTGACGCAAAAATCCATTCACCAGACCTTTTGGAATTAACTTCAGCTTCTAGTCTCTTAATAACCTCATTATAAGTCTGAAAGGATCCTAAATCAATAGAAATGATATGAGCTTCCTTCCATAGATGTGTATGTAAATCAATGAATCCAGGGATTATAGTTTTATTAGCAATGTCTACTTCAGAATTCGCTTTTTCGATGATTTTTGATCGATATTCACCAACATAGACAAATTTGTCGTTATTTATTGCAATCATTTCTGCTAAGGGGTTGTCTGGATCCATCGTGATAATGTTCGCGTTATAAAATGCACTATCATAATGATTAGAAACCATTCATTCATAGTCTCCTATTTATTTATGATTTCAAGACAAGCTAAAAGTGGTTTTCTTCATCCAAAGGCTAGATAAATACTCTACATACATCCAATCATAGCCCATCAGACCCCACATGAGACTTTAATCAAATTATGAGTTGAAAAACATGTCAAAAAGCGCAGATGATAACAGAATTGTGGAATTGGACATGGGACAGGGAGGGAAGAAAATGGATATTTTATTAGATTTTATTACTAAGAGAATAAAGATTAAGAAAGTCCCTAATGGGATTGGAGTAGAGGCTTTTGATGATGGGGCTATCATTCCAATTGATGGATCTTTAACTGATTTAGTTATAACCACTGATTCTTACACTGTTTCTCCTCTTTTCTTCCGAGGTGGTAATATTGGGACATTGGCAGCAGCAGGAACAATAAACGACTTATTAATGATGGGCGCAACACCTATCGCAATTACCTTAGCATTAATCATCAAAGAAGGATTTAAATTCTCTAGATTAGCCATGATTATTGATACAATTTCCGAAATAACAACAAAATATGATATTGGAATTGTAGCAGGTGACACTAAAGTCATGCCCCGACATACACTAACTGAAGCAGGAATTCTCATTAATACTACTGGAATTGGCGTAATTTCATCAGGAAAGCGTATCACTGATAGTTCAGTACAGGTAGGTGACAAGATCATAGCTTCAGGTACTTTGGGAGATCACGGATTTGCTATGTTAGTAAGTCGAGAAGGAATTGAGCTTGAGACAACACTTTGTTCAGATGTGGCACCTCTAAACTCATTGATTTTGCCCATTCTCAAATATCGTATTCATGCAATGAAGGATCCAACACGAGGAGGTTTAACTTCAGTCCTAACAGAATGGGCAGAGAAATCATCTGTTTCTATCTGGATAGATGAGAGCAAAATTCCTATTTCCGAAGATGTTCACATAATATCAGAAATTTTTGGGATTGATCCATTGAATGTCTCTTGTGAAGGGAAAGCAATTATTGCAGTTCATCCAGAAGATGCTGAAACAATTCTATCTATATTGAAATCCTCTCCACTAGGCCAGAATGCTGCAATTATTGGGGAGGCGCGAAAGGATAGAATAAGGAAAGTATTCATGAAAACGACTATTGGTGGGCATCGAATTCTTGATAAACCTGTTGGTGAACCGATTCCTAGAGTTTGTTAAAAAATTCACATTATAGTTTAGATGTTGTTGATTTTTCTTTTTCCTCAAGTTTCCATATTTCTTCCCACATAGCCAACGTTTCTTTGGCTTCTTCTGGCTCCATTTTAGAAACAGCATAACCTGTATGAATTAAAATCCAATCCCCTACTGAAATCTTTTCTGGCATCAGTGCAATACTAACCTCACGATAAACTCCTTTTCCAAAATCAGCTATAATGAGATTGTTGTCAATAAATTTTTTTACTTGCGCAGGAATTGCTAAACACATCTAGGACAACTACATCTACTTATTTAATCATATTAATGTTCTTCTTCTCAGGATTTAAATTTTGTTCTCTATTTTTCACCACAGAAAATTCTAGAAACCTATCTACTCTGGGGGAGAATCAATCACATTAAGAATCGTAGGAACGTCTATCTGCTCAAAATCAATCTTTAATGATCGAAGTAAAGCACTGAATAAGATTCCTGCATACATTGGTAAATTTAGATAAGTTATCCAGTCTATTATTTCCCAAGTTGCTACTTCTAGGGACAAATTTTGAACTCCCTTAACCACTAACCACGCAAAACAAGTAATAAAAGTAAATCCGATACAAAACATGCCTAAGAAAAATGTTTGCTGTGTTAATTCCAAAAGTTTAAGCTCTTCTCCTTCAAATTGACCAAGGACAGAATTTATTCGAATAATCGCCCTCATAAAAATATATAGAAGAGAAATTATCGCTATTAAGTATACAATTAGTTCTATATTTAGAGAAATTATCACAAGGTAAATATCTGGTTTTACTGCAACGAGTGTTGCTGAACCAATTGCTGCACCAAATATAGGTAACAAATACCATTCAATTTCCTTTGATAGGTTAAGAAAAGCTGATAAGTAAGAATTCCCTACTTCAAGAAAGAGGAACCATACCATCACATTTGTTATTAAGAAAAACTGGAGCTGCATGGATTGGGGGAGAAAAACAGTCATAAATAGAAGAGTAAAGATTATAGTGCCCGAAAAAAAGGTTATTGCTATATGCAACAAAGTCTTTTCTTCTTTCTGACGATAATTCCTGAAAAATACAAGGAAGTTAAGAAAAGATAAACAAGCAGTAATAAATAAGGGAAAAGCAAGAATGAAAAGTTCTAGCAAAGCAACCATTAGTAATACCCCTCGGAATTTTTCTCATCAAGTCCGAGCTGATGATAAATCCTAGCTGCATACTCTTTCGCCCAAGCCTCTGTTCTTTCTTCTAGAACTCTTGCAGCTAGGACACTAACTTTCAAGTTTAAAATCCTAGCGTTGTTTTCAAGAATTTCTCTAGTTTTTCGATTTATTCTTATAGATAATACTGTCGTTCGTGGCATTTAGAAATCTCTCGCTATCGTTTACATCGTAAACGGGGAATTATCAAGTCTTTTCTTAAATCTCTGCATGAAACTTATTACATCTATAATCTCATCAGGTGACTTTATTACAATGAGCGACCTTAATGTTAGCATAGAATCTACAAAAACACCATTAAATCATTCTTTCATGACTCGAACTCTAACTTGGATTCGAGCTCTCCGTGCACCTTTCTTTACTGCTTCAGTAGTTCCCTTAATATTGGGAATGGCTATTGCTTGGTATGAAACTAGAATTTTTTATCCTCTATTAGGTTTACTGACCCTAATTTCTGGTGTCGCAATTCATGCTGGAACAAACTTAATAAATGACTATTTCGATCAACCCACAGATCATATTAATCAGAATTTCTCTCCCTTTAATGGTGGGTCGCGCATGATTCAAAATAATGTTCTTATACCTCGTCAAATTCTGATAGCGTCAATTATCTGTTATTTGGTTGGTATTTTAACAGCCCTCCTCATAATCATTAACACCGGAGGATTATTATTAATATTCTTCTTACTAACTGCTATATTACTAGGTCTATTTTACACTGCTCTGCCTATTCAACTTAGTTATCATGGATTAGGAGAAATTGCTGTTTTTGTCGGATTTGGGCCACTTGGGGTTCTAAGTGCTTATTTCATTCAATTAAGGTACATCAACTGGGGAACATGCTTAATGGCTTCTATTCCAATTGCTTTCTTGATTGCAATGGTCCTTTTTCTTAATGAATTTCAGGATAGCGAAGCAGATCAAGAAGCAGGAAAAAGAACACTTGTTGTTGCATTAGGAAAGACCTCAGCAGTTAGAATCTATATAATAGGCATGATTCTTGCCTACATTTTCCTTCTCATAGGAATAATTAGTACATTTTTCCCTATTTTCCTTTTATTACCTTTTATCACTATTCCTTTAGCAATAAAAGCCATTTTAATAGCAAAAAGAAATTATATGCTTATTGAAGAGTTACAACCTGCTAATGCAACAACAATCCTTACTCATTTCACTTTTGGTATTATAATGTCATTGGCATTCATTTTAGCTTGAATAAGTCTTTCTCAAATGTATAACCAAGTGTTTTTTCCTATACGATTTGAAAACTCAGAAATATCCCAGTAAGGATAGTTGCGTTAATACTCTTTCAACGGTAGTTTGTTCAGCCAGACTACACAAAATTTTTCTATAAGAGAATCACATTACGTTTAAATAACTAGCATTAACCAAGAAATGTTTGAATAAACATAACTATAGTCTTTTCTTTTCATATTGTATCCACCATCTATACCAATCCCATGGAATATCCCATGAAAGAATCGTTACTTCATCCTCTGTTTCTATCCTTGGATTTTCTGCTAAGCCATGTGCAGCAAAATCTTTTAACAAATGAATCGCAGCACGATTACCGATTACCAATTCAGTCACAAATGTTGTAATTCCCCGTTCGCGTGCTTCTCTAGTAAGAAAGTAAAGAAAGAACCTAGCAAGGCCTTTATTTCGGAATTTTTCATGAACTAATAACGAAATTTCAGCAGTATGATTATCTCTTAAAATATAAAAATGACCAGTTCCTATAATTTTTTCCGTTGATATAGGCCCCAAAAAAGCTGCAATACCCATATCCCTGAAAAAATCAATATTTGCTTCTTTCTGTGCCAATTCATGAGGGAGAGCCCTAATTGCACTGAAATATCTTGAATATCTACTTTGATCAGATAGTGAATAAAAGAATGTTCTTAGTTTATTTTCATCACTTGTAAGGATTGGCCGAACACGAACAGTGGGACCTTTTTTTAATGTATAATATTCTTGACGATCTAGTGGGTATTGCATAAATTCTGCGGGATGATTATATATTTGATCTTGATAACAATATCCGAATTCCTTGGCTTTTAATAACAGATCTTTACGAAATTTTGGATGCGCTAATTCAATCATCGAAAGAACACGTTCTCTTAAAGTAGCCCCATGAAGGTAAGCTATACCATACTCGGTAACAACATACTCAATATCTGCTCTTGTGATGGCAACACCTGCCCCTGGTGACAGATGAGATACAATTCGAGAATATTTCCCATCTCTCGATGTAGCTGGAAATGCGATAATTAATTTTCCCCCTTTTGATCTTAAAGCTCCCCTATGTAGATCCACTGCTCCTCCAATACCACTATATAGATAATGTCCTAAACTGTCAGCTGCTACTTGTCCAGTCAAGTCAATTTCCAAGGCAGAATTTATTGTTACCATTCTAGGATTTTTAGCAATCACATCAGGATCTAAAACATAATCTGAAGAATAAAACTTAAATTTTGGATTGTTATCAATGGCACTGTACAACCTTTGAGTCCCAATGCAAAATGTTGCCACTGTTTCTCCTTTATGAATGGTTTTCTTTTCATTTGTTACCACTTCAGCCTCCATTAGATCTAAAACACAATCAGTAATCATTTCAGAATGGATACCTAAGTCTTTTCGATTTAAAAGATATTTGGGAACAGCATTTGGTACTTTACCGACACCAAATTGAAGTGTTGAACCATCCTCTATTAAAGTGGCAATATTTCTAGCCACATGCTCAATTTGGGGTGTTGTCTTAGGTGGTATCCATTCTTGTAGTGGTGCATGATTTTCGACCATAAAGTTAATCTCAGAGGTATGAATAAGGCTATCTCCATGCGTTACAGGCATTTCTGGATTAATTTCAGCAATTACCAATCGAGCATTTTTTACAGCAGATTTAGTTATATCAACACTGATCCCTAAACTCACATCCCCCGATTCATTTGGCATAGAAGTTTGAATTAAAGCAACATCAATAGGAAGTATTTTTTTATCAAATAATTCAGGCAATCTTTTAGTGGATACCGGAGTATAATCAGCTTGCCCTGTTCTCACAGCTTCTCTTACATTGTTTGTAATAAAGAAACTATTGTAACGAAATCGCCTCTTATACTGATCCTTGACATAAGGAGCGGAACCAAGAGAAATTACATGATAAATTTCATTATCCTCTGTTTGTGTTTCCATGTTAGAAAGATGAAGCATTAATAGTCGGGGTTGAGAACATCCTGTTCCTACAAAAATCCGATCACCTGGTTTTATGTGAGAAAGAGCTAAATCAGGTGTAGTTATTTTGGGTTCATCAGTTTCGATTGGTTGATACAGTAAAAACCACCTTAAAGAAATAGATAGACTATTTGTAAACTAATTAATACTTAAGAATATCTCTGTGTTAATTAATATTAATCCTTTTACTCTTTGGTTCAAAGTCAATAGTTTTTAATTCAATATTATTACTTAATATTTCTTCGGACATAATATGGTTATTTTGTATTTTTATCTCTTTAACAATAGTTAATGACAATTTCCTTGTTTCTGAGCGTTAGAGTTTTTAATGGAAGTTCAAAACCTTAGTATGAATAATAATTATCAGTCCATGGCTTTTTCTGAAAAAAAGAAAGTGAATAACTATGCCTACGAATAAGCTCGAACCAAAAATGATTGAAATGGAACTAAAGACGAGGGTGAAAGGAGATGTAGCAAGTGATGAAATTACTCGTAACTTTTTTAGCACTGATGCTAGTGTTTATAGAATTGTCCCTTCGTGTGTGGTTTATCCGAAAGATAAAGAAGATGTAAAGAACGTAATCCGATATGCTCGCGAGAAAGGGATCCCAATTCACGCAAGAGGAGCTGGATCTGGATTAACAGGTTCAAGTTTAGGACCCGGAATTGTGCTTGCCTTTAGAAGGTACATGAACAGCATTCTTGAAATTAACAAGGAAAAATCATATACAATGGTCCAACCTGGAGTAATATGTGGAAATTTGAATCATGAATTAGCAAAGATCGGGAAAATCGTTTATGTTGATAATTCTTCAGAAAATTATGCTTCTATTGGAGGTATGATAGGAACAAATTCATCAGGAGCGCATGCAGCAAAGTATGGATATATGGCTGATTTTGTTGAAGGATTAACTGTGATTTTAAGTAACGGGGAAGAAATTACAACAAGGCCAATTGAAATCGGCTCAGATGAATATAATACAATTATTACTAAGGATACACTGGAAGCAAAGCTGTATAAATCAGTAGTAGAATTAATAGATAATCCAAAGGTGCAAAATCTTATTTCGGAGAAATGGCCTAAGGTTAAGATGAATGTAACTGGTTATAATATAAAGGATATGATAACAGATAACATGGTTGACTTATCAAAAGCATTTTTAGGATCGGAAGCAACATTAGGAGTTGTTGTAGAAGCCAAACTCAAGTTTATTGACAAACCGAAAAATTTAACATTAGTGGTCATGGATTTTGACAATCTTGCTGATTCAGGAAGAGCTGTAGAGTTAATTGTTAATCAGATAGGAGTAGCTGCTATTGAAGTTCTTGGTAAAAGCGTACTTGATTTTGGAGTTGAAATGGATCCTTCATTAAAGCAGTTTATTCCTGAAGGTGTGGATAATATCCTTTACATTGAATTTGACGAACAAGATGAAAAAATCCGAGCTGAAAAAGTTGAAAAAACAAGAAAACTGATTATGGAACAAGAAAAACTCGCTAAAGACATGAGGTTTTCTGATGATCCTGTTGAACAAGCAAACCTTTGGAAAGTCAGAAAGGATGCTGTACCATTACTCCAGAAAGTTCGGGAGCCTCGTCGAATTATGGCGTTTGTTGAAGACCAAACAGTTCCCCTTGAATACCTTGGACACTATATGACAAAGTTACAAGAAGAAGTGTTCCCAAAACACGGAATTCAAGCAGCTATATACGGTCATGCATCCAAAGGACTTGTTCATACTCGACCTTTTGTAAATACAAAAGACGTAAAAGATTTAGAAATCATAAAAGCTGTAGCAGAAGAAGTAAATTCTTATGTTATCAGTATAGGAGGAGCTGTTTCAGGTGAACATAATGATGGCCTTGATCGAGTCAACTTTATCGAAAAGATGTATGGAGATGAAGTTTATGAGGTTTTCAAGAAAATTAAGTCCCTCTTTGATCCAAAAGGAATCCTCAACCCAGGTAAGAAGATTACTGATGAAGAAGATCTTATAATAAAGAATCTTCGTTTTGGGGGAGATTACGCAACTTTAGATATGAAAACAAACTTACTTTGGCCAGAGGAGTGGGGATTCGAAGATGTGATCGAATCATGTCACGGATGTGGCAAATGCACTGTAGAATTACTACCTCAAAGAGATTGTCCGATTTATCGAGCAAAAAAGACAAGTACTGGTGAGTTGGCATCACCTAGGGCTAGAGCAAACCTAATGAGAGGTATTATGTCAGGTCAACTAGATTATAACATTTTATATTCAAAAGAAGCCAGACAAGTGTTAGAAGACTGTGCAGGATGCATGATGTGCGTTGTTGATTGTCCATCTGAAGTTAATATACCTAAAACAATTTTTGATGCAAAAATCATGCATTATAAAAACTCAAAGTTACCTTATATTGGAAAAATTCCAAGAGGGCATTATTTCACTGGTAATTATGAGATGATTGCACGATTAGGAAGTACTTTTGCACCTCTATCAAATATAGGACTTTGGGGACCAAATAAGTATTTGATGCAACTCTTTGGAGGAGTTCATCATGATTCAAACTTTCCAAAATTCCGTAGAAATACATTCCAAAAATGGTTCAAAAAATATCGAAAAACTAATCCACCCCCAATAAATCCAACAAAGAAAGTCGCAATTTTCCACGGATGTTTCGCTAATTATACAGAAAACACAGATATTGCTATCGCAGAGGTTCAAGTTCTTGAGAAGAACAACATTGAAGTTGTTGTGCCAAATAAGCAATACTGTTGTGGGATTCCGTTACTTTCTAATGGACTCGGCCAAGTTGCCAGAAAAAAGGGAGAAAAGAATACAGACACCTTTGCTGAATATGTTAAACAAGGATATGATGTAGTAACTCAATGTAGCTCTTGTTATGCAACTCTTAAAGATGAGTTACACGAAACTCTCGTCGGTACTGATGATTCAAAGTTAGTAAAAGACAATACCTATTTCTTTTCCGATTACATTTTAAAACTGAAAAAAGAGGGTAGTTTGGACACAAACTTCAATGAAACAACAGAAAAGAAGCTTCGCTTTGGCTATCATGAGCCCTGTCATCTTCTCAGTACAGGAAGCAAAGGAATATCAGTAAATATGTTAAAGAATGTCAAAAGTATTGATCTAGTTCCACTTAAAACAGAATGCTGTGGTCAATTAGGTTCCTGGGGTTTTAAGTCAAAGAACTATAAATACGGTCAAATGATTGCTGAAAGAAGTCTATACCCTGAAGGAAAAAGAGACGATATTGATGTTCTAGTCACCGATTGTCCAACATGTAAGCTACAACTCCTCAATGTTAATAAAGAGGTATATCATCCTACTCAAGTTCTTCGAGATGCTTATGGTTTAGAGAAGCCATAATTTTAACATCTATCTCCTTTCCTCCCTTTTACAGTTAAAACTCATCTTTTAGTATTTTTTGGGCCCTTAATCACTCATTCAATGAACCGTCCCAGGAAATACCTGTCAGGGTCAAAAGATCTCAAAAATTCCAACCAATCTGCCGTAGGATCTGCAAAACTCTTTAGAGGTTTTTGAATCTCCACTTCCCAGTCAATTTTCTCTTTGATATTATCAATAATCTGATCTTCTTCAGAAATATCACCAATGTACCCAGTTAAAATAAATTTATTGCTATTTACCTTTTCGAAAATCCCTTCAGTCGTCACACATATCGAAACATTTTCTCCTGGGACAGTAATATAAGATACCTTGGTAGGAAATCGTCCATATCTAAGTGGTAGAAGTACAATAATTTCTTGAGCATTCGATCCTGCATCATTGGCACCTCCAGAGCCAAAAAGGATGAAAGAATCAACCCTAGTAGAGTTTATGTTACCAAACTGATCAATTTGACCAGCACCAAGAACTCCAAGGCTTCTAGTAGAACGTAATAATGCCCCAAGAGTCATAATAGAATCAATAATTGCTGCTGATGATCTAAGATTATTGAATTCAAAGATATACGGACTTGCTGGCTTTGGTTGGTAACCATAAAACCCAACCTCAGCACAAAGATTGATATCGCGTCCATTTTCATAAAGTGAATACACAGAAAGCCATGCCGCAAGATTAGAGACTCCTTGACCAGCCAAGATAGTTGTATAGTCTTTCTCTTGAACTCGTTCCCTTATTATCTCTGTTGCAGCCCAAATCATCTTCTCAATTGTTGTTGCAGGCTGTTCTATTTGTATTTTGGTTCTTTTGTCAATGATAGCCCATTTCCAATATGATTCATTCAAACGTCCTAAATTTTGGATTAATCGCTCCACTCCTGCTTTTTGGATATATGATTCGGAATTTGTCTCATGAATCCATTCTTTTATCCAAGATGATATTTCTTCTGCTTCTTTAGCTGATTCCCGAAAGTTAATCAGATGATCAAGGTCAATATCATAACCAGACCCCCAAGGACCGTAATGAGAACCAGGATGTCCTCCAAATGGTGATTCGGCTATATGATCGACAACAGCACCAGGAAGAGTTAGGCATTGATGACTATTCGCCATTTCTCTAATGACCTGTGGACTCACTATCTTCTCTGCTGTAACAAGAACTTTATTAGCCGCAAAACATCCCCAAAGGTTCTCACTATACGGTGGAAAAATTAAGGTGTTCCCTAATTGATCAGAGGCCCATGCATGAATAATACTCAATTCAGGAACTAATTTTGATATAATAGCAACCTCTTGTGTGGTATCAAAAGGATTAGCAATGATTCGAAAAGACTTTTTGTTATCAATCCCCATTGAACTGTTGATGAGAGAATTTGTCGGAATGAAATCTAGGTGAAGAGCACCAGCATATAAACGAAGAGCTAAAGTCATCAAAGACCACTGCTCAATTTCGAGCCCATTCTCGACAGCACGCTGAAAAACAGGTGAAATACCTGGTCTTGGATAGACGTCTCCTATATAGCTTGTTATCAATTTCTTTACTAAACCTTCAGCAACTAACATCTGAATTTGGCTCGCTGAACCTAAAGAAATCACCTCAAAATCGAAATTCCTTCCTTTAATTTGCCTGATAATCTCTCTAACTGATGAATAAGGCAATGCGCTAACACAGGCAAAATGAATCAGCATTTTAGGTCTTAATATTTCCTTTAATGCTTTTGCTAGATCAATACGCTTATCAGAATGGACCTTCTGCATGCTTCTCAGCTTTTTTTCATACTTCTGAAAGAAAAATGACAATATTAGCACCTATGTGAATTCAAATGATTCTGTCCTTGAACAAAGTTCTTTTAAATGGTGGTAGGTGAACTCCCAATATTTGAGAAAAATAATTAATTGTTTTGGGATAAGGAAAGTGAATCTCTAGCAGAGCGAGGTAGAGTGATGGATGAAGACTTAACAGACCCAATATTATTCAGACAGCATATTAAACACAACTACGCTGATATAGTCTGGGATGCTTACCTTTATCATGATAAAATAGAAAATCTACTCAATAGGAAACTTCTTGGTTCTCTAAACTCAATTGTTCAGCTTTTTTTACAATATGTGATTAAAGAATGGGCCTGTCCTAATTGTTTACAGACCATTCTTCCTTTTATGGATAATTGTTACCGTGATCTCCCAGAATCAGGTGATATTGTTTATGTCTCCTCCTCAATCCTTATAAGTAACTTCCCCGTATTATCGTGTCCCCATTGTGAAACACAAATCGTAGTGATTGCTACAAGTGAGCATAGTGATATTTTTGAATTTCGCTATCAATTAATTAAAGGAGAAATTTTTGATTGTTTAGAACAACGAGTTTTATCTGATTCAGAAATTGATGAGCTTGGTTTAACGAAGAAAACTGAAAATATACTATTAAATCATAAATTAAGATCATTTTGAACATTTTAATTATTTAAAAACTTTTTTAAAGTATAAAAAGGGAGGAGAAGTCCGAGAGGTCTCATATTTACCGTCAAATTAAACGATTAAGACATAGTCTCAAGACTCAAAGTGATTTTTTAAATGTCGAAGTCTAACAATGAGACATACAATCCTAAAGAGGGAGTGGAAAAAGAGGAGGAAGTTTAGAATACTCATTAAGACCTCATTTGACTTATAAGTAGGTTTTAACTGCTTTGGGAATCTCCCAAGGAGTATCAGTGACTTTGGCACCAACATCTTCAAGAGCATCTATTTTTCCTTGTGCTGTTCCAACATTTCCTGAGATTATAGCACCGGCATGACCCATTCGCTTACCTTCAGGAGCACTTTTACCTGCAATATATGCTACAACAGGTTTGTCAACCTTTTGTTCTTTGATATACTGAGCAACTTTCTCTTCGTCATCACCACCTATTTCACCGATTAATACGATTACTCTAGTCCCAATGTCCTTAACATAATAATCAAAAGCTTCTGTTAAAGTTTTTCCACGAACTGGATCCCCTCCAATTCCAATATATGCAGAAACTCCAATATTGGCGTTACCAAGGGCTTTTGTGATTTCATATGACAACGTCCCGCTCTTAGCAATGACTGCCACATTACCAAAGTGGGCCATATCACTTGGCATAATTCCTAATTTAATTTTATCAGGGATTAACATTCCTGGAGTATTTGGGCCAATTATGTTTAATTTTCTTGCTTTAGCCGTCTCCACAAGGCGAACCATATCAAAAACAGGGACACCTTCGCTTATAATACATGTCATATTAATTCCTGCACCCAAACTTTCCATAACAGCGCCATAGGTGAACCGAGCGGGAACAAAAATAATACTTGTATCGACTCCATGCTCTCTAACTGCCTCTTGGACAGTATTATATACCGAAATACCAAGAACTTCTTGCCCACCCTTTTTGGGAGTCACTCCAGCAACAACCTTAGTACCATACTCAAGCATTAATTGGGTATGGAACTGTCCTTGATTGCCAGTAATGCCTTGAACTACGACTTTTGAATCTTCGCTAATGTACATCATTCCACCTTCTTAGGTCATAACCTCTTTAAGCTTACCAACAGCATCCATCATATCTTGATAGGCATTTATCCCAGCATTTTTGAGTATTGCGACTCCCTCAGCCTCTCGGGTTCCAGTTAATCGAATTACCATTGGAGGGGCATCTGGAAATTCCTCCATTGTCTGTAATATCGCCTCTGCTACAACATCACATCTTGTAATGCCACCATAAATATTTATTAAGACAGCTTTGGGATTCATCGTATAAATAAGTTTAAGAGCTTCATATACCCGTTCTTTACTAGCGCCTCCACCAACATCTAGAAAATTCATCCCCGCTAATCCATGTTGAGCTAGAACGTCAAGTAAAGCCATTGTCAACCCCGCTCCGTTTGCTAGAATACCAATCTCACCATCAAGTTCAACAAAAGAAAATCCCACTCTTTGGGCTGTCTTTTCTAGCTCACTAAGCTTATGCTTGCGTAGTTCTATGATAAGCTCTTGGCGAAACGCAGCATTGTCATCTAAAGTCATTTTTCCATCAACAGCGACTAATCCTGAAGGAGTGAGTACCAATGGATTTATCTCGACAAGCTGAGCTTCTTTCTCAATTGTTATTTTCCACAATTTCAGAAAAAGGTCTGTAGCAGAGTTAAGAAATGCACCTGAAAAACCTAATTTCTCAGCAACACCTCTAGCAGCTTCTTTACTCAAGCCTTCAGTTATAGATATATTTTCTTTTATTATTGCTTCTGGCCGAGTAGCAGCAACCTCCTCAATGTCAATTCCCCCTTCCGCACTAGCAATGAGAACGAAACGCCTACCAGAGGAATCTAAAGCAATTGAACAGTAATATTCGTGTTTTATATCAGCAAGTCCTTCTATCAGGATTGCTTCGACTCCATACTCTCCCACTTTTCTACTAAAGAACTCAGTACACATTGAAAGTGCTTCATCACTTGTTTGAGCAATTTTAATGAGACCTCGTTTCTTTCGACTGCCAACTGCTATTTGACTCTTTACTATTGCAGGGAAGTTGAAATTGCTTATTTTTTCTTCAATATCTTCCCCTTTTGTGATCACAAGACGCTCAGCAAGGGGAATATTAAATTCGTTGAAAATTTCTTTACTTTCATATTCGAGAAGACGAATTGTGTGAACCTCCAATAAATTCTTAAAAAAAAATTAAGTTGATAAGGAATTTATTTAGTGCTTATATTACCTATATGATGCTTACTTAAAAGGTAATACCTAAAAATTCGCCTATTTTACCTAAATTTTCTTGAGCTTTCAGAGCTACATCTTTAAAAAGACTATCACCGTTTGAGTCGATACCAACGATTAAAGGCCCAAATTTATCAACTTCTAGAACCCATAAGCATTCAGGAGTTCCAAGATCTAACCAATGAACCTCTTTTACCCGTTTAATCCCTTTAGCAGCTACTACTGCAGCACCACCCACGAAGGCAGTATAGATTGCTTTATATTCCCTCATAGCTTTAGCTGTTCTATCCCCCATACCACCCTTACCGATAATAACGTTCACATTGAATGTTTTAATGAATTCATCCTCAAATAGATCCATTCGCGTTGAGGTTGTAGGTCCTGCTGCAACAATTTCCCATTCATCTCCTACTTGTCTCACTACTGGGCCACAATGATAAACAGCTAAGCCTTCGAAATCAATGGGCATTTTTTCACCTTTTTTTGCAAGGTGTAACGCTCTCTCGTGAGCTTCATCGCGGGCTGTAAAAACAGTCCCCGAAATGTAGATTACATCTCCTATCTTAACTTTTTGTACATCTTCTTTTGAAATAGGGGTCGTAAAATGAAATTCAGCCATAATTATGCCTCCTTATGAGTTAAGAACTCTACTCGTTCATCAGGATAAATTCGAGCTGTGGCTCTTCTAGCAGCCCAACATTGAATAACTACTGCTGCAGGAAGAGATGCAGGATGTCTATGAGCGTAGTCAATTTTTACATCTAAAGCTGTAGAAACATCACCGCCTAGTCCCATAGAACCAATGCCAGTCATGTTAATTGCCTTCAATAGATCCTCCTCAAGTTTGGCTATCTCAGGATCATGATGTCTTTCCCCAAGTGGACGTAGTAATTGTTTTTTCCCGAGTTTAAGTGCAATGTCTGCACCACCACCTATACCAACTCCTACAACAACTGGTGGGCAGGGTTGACCACCTGCATTCATGATGGTGTCAATTACGAATTTTTTCACGCCATTAATACCTTGACCTGGTTTAAGCATTCCCAAGGCACACATATTTTCTGATCCACCACCTTTGGGAAAAGCAGTAATCTCCAAGTAATCTGCTCCAGGAATAAAATCAAAATTTATAAACGGAATATGATTACCTGTATTGTCCCCAGAATTTCCACCAACAATTGGATTGACCGCATTTGGTCTTAGAGGCACTTCTTTGGTTGCACGAGCCGATGCCTTCCTAAGTGTTTCTTGAATACCCTCAACTTTGGGAAATTTTTCGCCAATATTCACATAGTAGATATGTATCCCTGTGTCTTGACACATGGGAGTAGATGTCTCATTAGCAATGGTAAAGTTGTCTACAATCGTTTTTAAAGCAGCTTTACTTGTAGGCTTCGTTTCTTGATTGTACATGGTTTTCAATGCTTCGGAAACATCATTAGGCAGTTGAGTTGCAGCAAACTTGAGCAACTTAACAGCTGTATTCTCAATTATCGTGTTATCAAACGTTTCAGCCATAGTAATCACAATTCTCAAACTATAGGTATGTGAAAAACTGATAAAATGAATTTTTTTGTAATAATAAAAATTCTATTCCTTTTAACTTATGAATACAATATAGCTTTAAGAATTATCTAGTTTTAACTTCTAAAAATTCATAAAAAATCCACATTTCTAATGTAGAATAAATTTTTTATCAAAATTTTCATAAAAAGAGGGAAAAGGATTAATGACAATATCTCTTGCCATTTGTAGCCTTATGAATGTTTTTAACGAGACCAAAATTTAAGAGCTTGTTTTGCTGCCTGTCGTTTCAAAGCCTGAATAGCTTCAGTCGGATTAAGTTCTTTCGGACAAGCCTCGACGCAATTGAAGGCTGTATGACAACGGAAAACTCCATCTTCAGCAGACACTCGTTTGACACGACTTTTGGTGTTTTCGTCTCTAGTATCTTTAGTAAACCGGAATGCTTTCAATAGTGCTCCAGGGCCTAAATAATTCTTGTCAGTCCATACTGATACACATGAACTATGACATGCACCACATAAAATACATTTAGTTGCTTCTTCGATGATTTTAAAGTCTTCAGGACTTTGGATGAGTTCAGTCTCGGGATCTTTAGAGTGATCCCGTATTAGGAAAGGATCGATAGCAAGAACTTTCTCATAGAATGGATCCATATCAACAACTAGGTCTTTGATAACAGGAAAGAAAGGTAAGGGTTCTAATTTGATCACATCTTTTTTAAGCTGAAGAACAAGAGTCTCACAGGCTAAGCGATATTTCTTATTAACTAGAACAGCACATGAGCCACAAACACCAGCACGGCAATTATATCTCATAGCAATTGAACCATCTTGTTTAGCAATGAGTTCTTGAATTGCAATCAAAATTGTTGTACCTTCATCGCAATCTAGCTCAAATATATCCCAATAGGGTTCGATATCCCTTGCTGGATTAAAACGTTTGATCTTGAAAGTAATTTTCTTTGTTTCACTCATTTTTATCACCTTAGTACTTTCGTTCCTCCGGTTGCCATTTTGTTATAATAGCGTCTAAATAGCTCAATTTTGCTTCACCATCAATATAGTTTGCCAAAGTATGCTTCAAGAAGTTCTTATCGTCTCTACCAAGATGATCCAATCGCCAATGGCTCCCACGACATTCTTTTCGTTGAAGAGCACCCATACAAATCACTTCGGAAAGATCCAACATGCCTTCGAGAGCTAAAATCCACTCCAATTCCCGATTGTACTCTTTAACTTTAGATTTGAGATAAACACCTTCTTTAAAGCGTTTCTTAAGTTCTCTAATTTTATTGAGAGCCTCTGTCAATGAGCCTTCTTCCCGATAAACAAACACTTTCAATTTCATTGTATCTCTCATCTCTTCCATGATCTTGAAAGGATCATTCTTACCTTCACCACTGAACCAAAAATTGTGTTTTTCTTGTTGCTTTTGTAGTTCTTCAAAAATGATATATTTCGCGTTAGGAGAAACAGTTACTCCGTTTACATATTTAGCTGCCTCCAAACCTGCAACTTTTCCAAAAACAGCACACTCCAAAAGAGAATTCCCACCTAGACGATTTGCACCATGTACTGAAACACATGAACATTCACCACAAGCGAAAAATCCTTCGACTTCTTTACTGGCTGTGGTTTCATCTACATGAATGCCTCCCATCGCATAATGGAAACCTGGTTGCACTGGAATTGGATCTTTTACCATATCTTGACCAGTGAAACGTAAAGCAAGATCACGAATCTGGGGAAGACGTTCAAGTATTTGTTCAGCTGGAAGGTGTGTCAAATCGAGGTGGACATAGCCATTCTCTTTTGTTCCATATCCACGACCTTCAAGCACTTCTTGATAGATTGACCTTGAAACAATGTCTCGAGGAGCAAGCTCCATTTTTTCTGCTGCATACTTTTCCATGAAACGCTCACCCTTGTTATTTCGTAAGTAACCACCTTCTCCTCGCGCTGCCTCGGAAATCAGAACATTATTTCCGTATAATGTCGTTGGATGAAATTGAATGAACTCCATATCTTTCAGAGCAATACCTGCCCAATATGCTACAGCCATACCAAAACCATTACAAGCTAGGGCGTTTGAAGTTGCCCCATATATTTGTCCAGCCCCACCAGTGGCAAAAATTGCTGCATCACACTCCCACATTTCAAGGTTTCCTGTTCTAAAGTTATAAACAATAAGACCATTTACTTTTTTATCTTTTACTACGAGTCGGACAACAAGACGATCTTCATACACAGGAACACCTAGTTTTACTGATCTTTCCCAAGCCACATGAAGTACTGAGTGGCCTGTACGGTCAGCAGCGAAACAAGTTCTAGGATAACCAGCGCCCCCAAATGGTCTTTGGCCAATACTCCCATCTTCAAACCTAGAGAAAGGACATCCCCAGTGTTCTAATTCATAAATTGTTTCTTTTGCTAATCCAATCATCTTGATTACAGCTGGTTGGTCAGCTAGATAATCTGAACCTTTTACAGTATCAAAGGCATGTCGCTCGACTGAATCATCTTTTGATTCTGGATTATTGCCTAAAGGTGCATTAATTCCACCTTGAGCTGCAACAGAATGACTTCTTACAGGCTGACAAATTGAAATAACAGCCACATCGGCTCCATTCTCTCTTGCTGCTACTGCTGCACGCATCCCTGCAAGACCTGACCCCACGACAAGTATTGAATGTCTGTGTATCTTCATATTTTTCACTCACCTGATAAAATTACAATTTCTGGAACAATTAGAATTAATAGTAAAGCTAAAAACCAAGTCACAACCCCTAAAACAACCATTATCCAGAAGATTGTTTTCTGACGATGAATACCAATTCCTAAGTCAAACAGGACAACCCTAATCCCGTTAAACCCATGATATACCAGAATCCCAATGACTCCAATATCAATCCCATATCCAATAGAAATTATATTTTGAATATTGATTTGGATTTCTCCGAATTTTAGAGGAGCGATATCAGGAAGAATTGGTGAATTGACCCAATGAATAAGACTATTATAGAATTGACCAGCATTTAAACCCCAGATAAAGTCCACTGCTAGGGTAAATATCATACCAAAATGAAAAATTACATACATAATTAGAAGAAGACCTGTAATCCGTTGAAGTAACCACGCCCACATCCCTATTCCACGGGCAAAAGGATTGAACCATTGGAGAAAGTTTGCTGCTTTACTACTCGTGTCTATTCGTGAATCATGTATTATTTCTTCTTGTTCTACCATATAAACCACCTTATTCAAATACCAGCGACTGTTAGGTTAAGCCATATTGTGTATGTAATTGCTACAAGTCCTATGATTACCAACAAGAAAGCTATAAGCTTTCGAAGTGACTGGTTTGTTATGAGATCTAGCGTAACTGTTCTAAAACCATTCAACATATGAAAAACTAAAAAGGTGACAAAACAGAGAGATATTACAAGGTATAAAGGTATCCCTAAGTAAGTATATTGCATCTTCCATTGAACTGCCTCAAAAGAAGCTACACCGAATTCTCGTACATCTGTCGGAAGGAGTGTGGTTAAGTAGTGATTTACCAGCAAATGGAATAATAGGAAAAAGAATAAGAAAAATCCAGAGAGACGCTGGAAAACCCACCATACTGCACTCCTTGCTTGATGTTTAGGTACAAAACGCGTAAGTTTACTTTCAGAAGAGATTTCTATTCCCATATTTTACTCACATCACACTATTATATTGCCATAGACTATCAATTCTTACGAAAATCGTAAGCTAAAGACTTTGTGGAATATATTGGCGACCAGCTGATAGTATCTTATCTTTTTTTTCGTTGGAAATATAAAAGTGGCTATTTTTCGAACACAACTTAAATTCATTTAAATCTATAATTTGGGAATCCTTTAAGATTCAAATTATTATTTTTGATCGACACAATAAAACATACTTTATTGAACCATTCTGAGTCTACCATTTTAATTCTCAAATATCTTTCAAGATCACTTCTGAGTGAAGAAAAGATAAAAATTCCAGTAAGAATAGAAGAATTTCAATCTATACATTGAGGGTTTGTGGAATTTAAAATTAAAAAATCCATATATGAATACTGGTAAATAAATATCTGTTCAAAGAAGATTAGTAGTAGTGAGGTTCAAAAATCCTTCTCTATATTACAGCAAGGAAGTTGTAAATACTAATCTAAATAGAATTACTACTCAGAAACTTGAAATCTAAGCACGAAGAATGAAAAAGGGTAGATGAACGAAAAGTGTTCACCTATTTTTCACATCGATATAATTTCCAGCATCTGGGAGCACGTAGATTAAAGGATCTTGATTCTTTTCCTCCCTATACTTATGAATCCATGCACGTAGACTTTCTTGAATAGTTCCTGTTCGTGGAACGTATTTTATTTGAAATACATCTTCAAGCTCATCTTTATCCATCTCGGTGATCATGTGACAAGTGCATCGTAGTAAAATACGAATCAAATCTACTACTTTTTGATTCCCAATCTTGAAATTGTCAATACTACATTTTGTATTAATCACATGTTCCATGGCTTTATCAAGATCCATCCCTTTTATTTCAAGCATTGTATCTTTGTAATTCTGACTTCCGTGACCCAAGGGACAGTGAGCTAGAAGTAAGACATCTCCACCTTGTTTTACTGCGTTCCAACCTGCATGAAATCCTTTTCCTCCTTGATATAAGTTAATACTTAATGCTCCTGTGGAAACAATGACTAAATCAGCTGCTTCCTCGACTTCAACAATACGAAGGGGCTTCAAATCTTCAAGAATTATGTCATGTAACGAGTTAATATCACCTGCGTTTAAGATGACGATTTCATCTCCTTCTAGTACACAATCAATGTCAAATACTGGAACCATCTTCTTTGTCTTTTTAGCCATTTCAATCATATCTTGAATGACTGGATTGCCCGCAGTATTCCCAAGTCGACACGCAGGTTTGAAACCATGATCCTTGTCGAACATTTGTGGATGATTTCTGGCAATAGTCTCTTTTCCTGCACATCCAGGGAAGAATGACTTAACGGTTCCAGCAACTCCAGCGAAATAATGATATTCACTATCAGAGACAGCAATTACCAGTCCTGATTCTAAAACATCAATGTCAACTTCAATAGGTGTTCCTAATGATGATGTCCCAATATTCTTGCAATTTTCTGCTTGCTTATGGATTAAAACATGATTCTTCCATGCGTTGTAAATATCGGAACCAAGGATCTTATTTTCGAGTAAATCATCACTTGGTGGACTATGAGAACCACTTGCTACCATAATACGAATATCCTCTTTATTCACTCCGTATTCGAATAATTTTTCCAAAAGCATTGGAAGAAGAACTTTTGTATGCTTATTTGGCCTCGTTGCATCATCTACAAGAATCATTATTCGAGGTCGTTGCCGGTTTTTCACCATTTCCTCAAGAGGGGGAGAATCGACAGGCTTTCTGAGGACTTCATCAAACCGAGCTTGGAGATCAGTAAAGGTCCGTTTGGCTTTCTCGGGCTCCAGAACTCGTACATTCAGATCAGCTGGGATAAAATGGGAAATCATTTCATCCCCATACGCTAGCGCTATATCCTTGTAAGACATAATTATCAACCCTACATCACCCATAAATTTTCTGAATTTATAATAATTTTTCCTCAAATGTTTTGCAGAAGGTAAGGGAATGCACGATTCACTTAAAGTTCAATTGCAATTAATAGACATTTTTTGGAATGTAAAAACGAGAGTAATAATACATTGTCCTTTAAGATTTATATTGATCTAAAAAATTCTGTTATAACCTAAATTATGTCACTTTTATTCAATCCCAGTAAGAAGCATTAAAATCCCCAATACAATCCCAGCCATTGATGTTTTTAAGCCAAATATTAGCCAATTCTGGTTTGCAATTCTTCCTAAGAAGAATCCTAATACAAATAGTAAAAGAAATGTCAGTATGAAGGAAGTAATGTACCCCATTTCTATCATTATAACCCCAAATTGAACTAGAAAGAAGGGAGATAAAACTAAAAATCCAAACAGGAAGGGACTTAAACCGTCGACAAAAGAGTTGATAAACGATGCAACTTGGGCTGCTTTGGAATACATAGTGTCATCTAAATTGGAGAAGATAGCCGATTCAATCTTTTTTTTCTCTAATTCTTGCTCTGCTTGCTCTGTTAGAAAAGCAATCCAGAACCCAGAAATCCCAATTGCAAAGGATGCCCCTATTCCCGGAACAATTATCTCTTTTGGTGATTCATAACCAACTAAAAAAGCGCCTAATACAATCCCAAAGACAGTGAGAACACCATCAAATCCATTCATTACAAAATACCTACGCGCAATCTCCCATCCTCCTGTTATCTGAATATAGAGTTTTAATTTCGAAAAAAATGACACTTAATGTAACTCCAAGCAATATACCTAATCTTGGGGAGTAGGTGTTTCTTCAATAATGGATTTTCCCGCAATTACAAGATCAATCGAATGAATTGCTCCACCTAATTCTTTAATCTTATTTGATATAAGCTCATAATCTAATTTATTACCTTGAATGGTAATTTTGATATTCTCAACTAGACGATCAACCTCGATAACAGCAATATTCACCGCTGTGACTTCCCCCTTCTCCTGTTCGACCATTGCCAGATGATTTGCATAGACAATAATATCAGGTTCATGAGGTTTCATGACATCTAAAACTAACCGTCGTACACATGAATTCACAAATAGCACTCTCTAAATTAAATATTTCTTGATTTAACAAAGGTTCATTATCGTACCACAAATATTTTTTACCTAGAGGGAAATAATTAATATTATCCTCTTTAATAACCAGATTTTCGAATCCCCTCATAAGTTTACAAGAAGGAAATCCGTAAAATATAATATGGCAAGGAGTCATACGAAGCTGCTATTCTAATTCAATATTATTAGTCTAATGTTCAAATACTTACTATTTATCCAGATTTTATGCCTAACGATCCACAGGAATATAGTAATTAGATTATACCCTATTAATGAAGGGGGAGTACATCATACTTAGTTGCTTATAATAAAGAAGAATTCGGAAAATAACGCCATGGGTTATTAACTATAAGAAGGAGGAGGAAGGATACTCCCAAATAATGATTACTAAGTTAAGAGATACTTCTGAAAAAATAATGAGGATCCACTAGACATTAGACTCATAATTCCCTCTTAAGTCGAAATCCTGAGTAACCACCATTATGTAATTATTTATCAATTTTTATAATAAAATTCTTATTTAGTTGTTTATTTTTGATGTCTAGACCCTACATCTCTTTCACAACTTAGTGAAGGAGAGAGAAGTAAAATTAGTTATTTCCTGTCTTCTCTCAATTTAAGTTTCTACCAATCAATTTAGAGAGGAAAGAATATGGCACAAAAATCAATATATGAATATGCAGCAAAAAAATTACTTATGTCGGAGTTACCAAAATATTTTCCTGATTATAATTATCATGGAAAACTTGCGGTTGTTACTCCTGATACTGACTGGAATAAATTAGTTGCTGCTAACCCATGGCTTAACACTGAGAAGCTAGCGGCAAAACCTGATCAGCTTTTTGGTAAACGTGGGAAAGCTGGACTATTATTACTTGATGCTGATCTAAATGGACTCAAAACCTTCGCAAAAGAAAAGCTAGGTAAAGAACAAACAATTGGTACCACAACTGGAATTTTGGAACGAATCCTAGTAGAACCATTCATACCTCATTCAAAAGAATATTATGTCGCATTCACATCTGATCGCGATAACGACATTATACATTTCAGCTTTGAGGGAGGTATCTTTGTAGAAGAAAATTGGGATAAAGTAACTCATGTTAATGTTCCATTGGGAACAGATATCAAATTATTTGATCTTAAAAGCAAATTACCTGATCTTGGTGACCTCAGCGATGTTCTTATCCCTTTCATCAAAGGATTATTCCAAGTCTATGTAGACCAAGATTTTGCTTTCTTGGAAATAAACCCATTTGCTATTACAGATGATAAAAAGATTGTTCCCCTTGATCTGAAAGCACGACTAGATGATACAGCGGCATTTCGTCATCCAGATACGTGGGGTAATCCAGATGACCCGATTGAATTCCCCCGAGGATTTGGTCAAGTGTTATCTAAGGAGGAAGAGTTTGTGGTACATTTAGATGGGCAAACTGGTGCTTCTCTGAAATTAACAATCCTAGATAGAGATGCTCCCCTGTGGACGATGGTTGCAGGAGGTGGATCCAGTGTTATTTATACTGATACCATTGCAGATATGGGTTATGCTAAGAAACTAGCTAATTATGGCGAATATTCGGGTAATCCAAACCGAGAGCATACCGAACTCTATGCTCAGACAATCATTGATCTAATAACAGAAAAACCTGATCCTACAGGTAAGCCCAAGATTCTTATCATAGGAGGCGGAATAGCCAACTTTACTGACGTCAAGGCAACATTTACAGGTATAGTCAGTGCTCTAAGAAACTCAGCTGAAAAGCTCAAGAAAGCAAACGTGAAAATATATGTTAGACGCGGTGGACCAAACGAAAAAGAAGGATTAGAACTTATCAGGGCTGTAGGTGAAGAAATAGGCGTACCCATTGAAGTGTATGATCGTTATACTCATATGACCCGAGTTGTTCCACTAGCCCTAAAGGAAATAGATTAAGGAGATACACCAATGAAGGAAAATTATGAATTATTTAGCAAAGAAACTAAAGCCATTATTTACGGTTTTCAAGCAGCAGCTATCCAACGAATGTTAGATTTTGATTTTGTTTGCAAACGAGATACCCCCTCTGTAGCAGCTATCATCAGACCAAGTCAAACAGGAGCGATAGGCTATCATAAAGTTTTCTGGGGAGGAAAAGAAATTGTCATACCAATTTATAGAAAACTTTCACTTGCTTTGAAGAACCACCCTGATGCTGATGTGATGGTTAACTTCTCCTCTTTTCGATCGGCTTATCCAACATCAAAGGAGGCCTTGGAATCAGATACAATTCGAACAGTTGCCGTAATAGCTGAAGGTATTCCCGAACGTCAAAGCCGTGAACTTATCAAATTAGCCAAAGAAAAAGGTAAAATGATAATAGGGCCAGCAACAGTTGGAGGAATGAAAGCAGGTGCTTTTAAGATAGGAAACACTGCTGGTACTATTGAGAATATTGTGTTATCAAAACTTTATCGGACTGGTAGTGTCGGTCTTGTCTCAAAAAGTGGCGGTATGAGTAACGAACTAAATTTCATGATTGCAGAAAATTCTGATGGAGTCTACGAAGCAATCGCAATCGGTGGTGATAGATATGCAGGTTCAACTCTTTTAGACCATCTACTTCGATTTGAGTCCATTCCCAAAATTAAGATGCATGTTTGTTTAGGTGAAGTAGGTGGAACAGGAGAAATAGACGTTGCAGATGCATTGAAGGATGGGCGAATAAAAAAACCTCTAGTTATGTGGTGTATAGGAACTGCTGCAAAACTGTTACCTGCAGGTCTTCAATTTGGTCATGCTGGAGCTATGGCTGGAACGGATCTAGAAACTGCTGAAGCAAAAAACAGAATATTAGCCGAAGCAGGAGCTATTGTACCAAGCTCATATGACGAGCTAGGTGAGAAGATTCGTGAAACATTTGACAAACTTAAAGCAGAGGGAAAGATCGAACCTGTGAAAGAATTTGAACCACCAAAATTACCAATGGATTATGCCCAAGCTTCTAGACTTGGCATTGTTAGGAGACCAACTGACGTAGTAAGTACTATTAGTGATGAAAGAGGCGATGTTCCAATGTTTTCTGGAGTTGGTCTTGATACTATTGTTAGAGAGAATAAATCGATTGGCTATACAATAGGATTACTCTGGTTTAAAAAGGAACTGCCACAATATGCGCAAGATTACATTGAAATGGTGATAAAACTAACCTCAGACCATGGCCCGGCAGTAAGCGGCGCACACAATGCAATTATAACTGCCAGAGCTGGTAGAGATCTTATGTCCTCACTTTCGAGTGGGATCTTGACAATAGGCCCACGGTTTGGAGGAGCTATCTCTGATGCAGCTAAATATATCAAAGAGGCTGTTGATAAAAACATGAAGCCAGTAGACTTTGTTGATTACATGAAAAACGTCGTAGGGATTAATATCCCTGGAATTGGCCATCGGATAAAATCTGTTCAAAATCCTGATGTTCGTGTCACGCTTTTGAAAGAGTTTGTTTTCAAACATTTCGAAAAACACCCACATCTTGACTTTTCTTTAGAAGTAGAGAAAATCACAACTGCTAAGCGTAACAATCTAATCTTGAATGTTGATGGGTGTATCGGAATCTGCTTCCTAGATCTCCTCTTAAATCTCGGTTTAACCGACGATGAGATACAGGATGTAATTGAAAGCGAGCTACTCAACGGATTATTCGTCCTCGGGCGATCCATTGGTATGATGGGGCATATTTTTGATCAAAAGAGGCAAAGAGCTGGCCTTTATCGACAACCCTGGGATGAAATCCTCTTTGCGAACTAAATCACAACTTTTCTTTTTTATTTCAAGATGAACATAAGAATAAATACAATTAAGGTGAAAAGAATTGTCTGAAGAAATCGTCAAAAAAGCAACTGACCATTTTGAAAAATTAGTAAAAGAACAGCTTGAACGCGTAGAAAGAATGAAAAAAGAACCAGATTGGTTGGATTTCAGCACATTGAAACCAATCATCATTGGCGCATGTGGAGGAGATGGAATTGGACCTGAAATTACCCAGCATGCAGTAAAAATTCTAAATTTCCTGTTAGAAGAGGAAATTAAGTCAGGAAAAGTAGAAGTTCGAATGATAGATGGTTTGACCATTGAAAATAGAGTTAAAGTAATGAAACCTATTCCTGATGATGTGTTGGAAGAACTGAAGAAATGTCATGCCATCCTGAAGGGACCAACAACCACTCCCTGGAAGGGTTCTCCATGGCCTAACATTGAATCCGCTAATGTGGCAATGCGTCGTGAGTTGGATCTTTTTGCCAACGTGCGTCCTGTTCGTGTACCTGAAAAAAATATCGATTGGATGTTTTATCGAGAAAATACTGAAGGAGCATACGTTCTTGGATCAAAAGGCGTCGATATTTCCGATGATTTGGCCATTGATTTCAAAGTTATCACAAATCAAGGCTCAGATCGAATTATCAGAGCAGCATTTGAATATGCAAAGAAGAACAACATCAACAAAGTCACGGTAGTCACTAAAGCCAATGTCGTAAAGAAAACAGACGGAAAATTCCTCGCGATCGCAGAACAAGTAGCGAAAGACTACCCCGATGTAAAATGGGATGATTGGTACATTGACATCATGACTGCGAAGCTCATCGATCCCGCTCGGCAAAGCTCCTTCCGAGTGATTACTGCTCCAAATCTTTATGGTGATATTATTACGGATGAAGCAGCTCAGATTCAAGGAGGTCTTGGAACTGCAGGTGCAGCTAATATTGGTAAGAGATATGCCATGTTTGAAGCGGTACATGGTTCTGGTCTTCGAATGGTAGAGGAAGGCCGTGTTCAATATGCTGATCCAACTAGCATCATTAAAGCCACTGCTATGCTATTGAATCATATTGGATTTGTCGAGAAAGCATCCAAACTAGACAAAGCTCTAGACATCTGTTCTCAGTATGAAAAGCGAATCACTTGCACTGGACGGGACACTGGATGTACTGGCAATGAGTTCGCTGATTACATCAATGAAACACTCCAAGACCCTAACCTAGACCAGAAATGGCAAAGTTATCAGTGATCAAACTCATCCTCCCTTTTTTCACTTTTTTACCTATAAATATCATATTGAATTGAAACTGAATATTCGTTTTTTTTGAAAAAAAGGGGGGATTAAAAGAGATTGAGCAGCAAGTGCCATTAAATGTAGCTTAACGTGCCCCCAGCAAGGAGGATTTTCCGATCACGTTCAGATAGATCATATGAGGTTTTGATGTCAAATCCTTGAGTAATATTATGGATGACAACTGATTCATTACTTTCTAAGGCTTTACGTACTCCTTTAATCTCTAGGATATCATTCTCTTTGATTTTGTCATAATCGGCAGTGTTTGCAAACGACAGAGGGAGAATTCCAAAGTTTATTAAATTGTCACGATGAATTCGTGCAAAGGATTTTGTAAGAACAGCCTTTATTCCTAAATACATTGGAGCGAGTGCTGCATGTTCTCTACTAGATCCTTGACCGTAATTGTCCCCACCAATGATGATTCCGCCACCTTCCTTTTTACTTTCAAGAGCTCTCTCTGGAAAGGTTGGATCTACCTGTTCAAACACATACTTGCTAATCTCTGGAAGATTAGACCTTAAAGGTAGTATTTTCGCTCCTGCAGGCATGATATGATCCGTTGTGATGTTATCCTCAGTTTTAATGAGCACTTTAATCTGGAAATCATCAGGCATCGCATAAAATTCTGGTAATGGGGCAATGTTGGGGCCTCGAATGATCTCTACTTCTTCAGGTTTGTCAGACGGTTGAAGAATCATTGAGTCATCGATTTCAATTGCTGGTGGCATCTCTATTTTGGGATAGTCTCCTAATTTACGAGGATCGGTGAATTCTCCAAAGACAGCAGCAGCAACAGCAACTTCTGGACTTACCAAATAAGCGTTAGCACTCTTCGTTCCACTTCTTCCATAAAAGTTCCTATTAAAAGTTCGAGCTACTGTTCCATTTGTCTTTGGAGCAAAACCCATTCCAATACATGGACCACAAGCAGTTTCTAATATTCTGGCACCTGCCTTAATCATATCAGCTAGGCTGCCGTTTTTCGCCAATTCCATTAGTACTTGACGTGATCCAGGAGAAATTCCCAGAACTGTGTTAGGATGAATTTTCCGTCCTTTAAGGAGAGCTGCAGCGGTTAACATGTCTTTTAAGGAACTATTAGTACAGGATCCTATTGCTACTTGATCGACTTTCATTCCGACAACTTCGGAAAGAGGAACAACATCACCAGGAGAATGGGGTTTCGCAACTAGCGGTTCCAGCTCTGAAAGGTTAATCTCAATAATTTCATCATAATCATCATCTATTCCTTCAGGAAGTTCCACCCATTGGTCTTCTCTTTTCTGCCATTTAAGAAAATCTCGTGTAACTTCATCAGAGGGGAAGATCGAAGTTGTAGCCCCAGTTTCAGCTCCCATGTTTGTTATTGTAGCGCGTTCGGGTACTGACAAAGTTTTTACTCCTGGACCATAATATTCTAGAATTTTGCCAACACCGCCTTTTACGGATATCCTTCTGAGAACTTCAAGAATTACATCTTTGGCTGTAACATAGTCTTGTAATGACCCTGTAAGTTTAACTCCTACAATCTTTGGTGTCTTAAGGTAAAATAAACCTCCTCCCATTGCTACAGCAACATCAAGACCCCCAGCACCAATCGCAATCGACCCCATACCGCCAGCAGTCGGTGTATGAGAATCCGATCCGATTAATGTCTTACCTGGCCTTGCAAAACGCTCAAGAAAGACTTGGTGACAAATACCATTACCTGGCCTAGAAAACATAATACCATATTTTGCTGCTACAGATTGTAGGTACCGATGATCATCAGGGTTCTTAAAATCAGTTTGTAAAGTGTTATGATCAACGATAGACACAGAAAGCTCAGTCTTGACCTTATCAAGCCCCATAGCCTCGAATTGGAGGTATGCCATAGTTCCAGTGGCATCTTGAGTCAGTGTATGATCAATGCGAATCCCAATTTCCTCACCTATTACGAATTTACCTTCCACTATATGATCTTCTAATATTTTCTTTGTTATCGATACCATTATGCAAACATCCTTATCTTAACAGGTTTTAAGCTGTATTTTCAGTACTTAGCTTACTTTGTGATACTTTTTTACAAATTTATAAATTCTTGTTACTAAAGATTACAGACTGAGTAGTGAAAATCTCTCTTCTTCTACAAAATTTCAACAAGTTAGAACACGTGCTTACTCAACTTTATAAGTGGTTCTTCATCAGAAGAAAAAGGGCGTAATCGAAAGCTATATGAATACCCCTTAGCTGGAAGTGTGTATTTTGCATGAACAGGTGCACCCCAACTATTATCCCCTCCAACACCCATCTGTTTGTAATCTAGATTCAGTGTTATAACGTCTCCAGGTTTAACTTCATTGGAATGCCGATTGACTCCCTCAATATAATCTAATCTTTCCATTTCAAACTGATGTGCACTAACATTTAGAAGTGGTAATCCGACTGCTAACAAACCCAATCCTTCATTATTCGACAACGCTATCCACCGTACGTCTGTTTTATTTCCATTTTCTTGTGGGCGAACATAAGGATGGTATTGTTCCCATACCGTCCCAGAATAAATACCAATAGCCGCCCCTATCTTTCGATCCCAGTAACTCTCTTGAGGTCCGCGTCCAAACCATGAAATCCTTTCAAGTTCATTAGGTAAAGTTAATGTCATTCCAAAACGAGGAAGTTCAGGAAGGTCTGTAGGTACAGAAGACATCTCACTTTCAACAAATACATCACCGCTCCCATAGATAGTATATTTTGTACAATATTTACAAATACCTACAGGTAAGGTTGAATAAACTTTAACAAGAACCGTATAATCATCAAGCTTATTGAATGTAATCGAATTAACTTTAATGTTTTTTCCTGCTTCTTTCCACACTTTACAACGTTCTGGCATTCCATTACCTATATCGTTATCAGTTGGAGGACGCCAAAAGTTAGGGACTAAACCACTGAGAAAAAGCTCCGTTTTCTTGTATTGTAAAGAAATAATTACTCCTTTTGTTTTATCAAAGCAAATTAGGAATTTTTTCCCCTTAATTTTTATAAAAGACTCCTCTTCGAAAACAGCTTCAATCTTTGGTAGTTGAGTATGATCTAATTGTTTGGGTTCTTGATACACTGGTAATTTGTATTGATCCCAAGCTACAATATGCCCTGTAGGGACAATAAGCGGTGTTTCAGCAGTTGTTTTTACTAAGATTTTTAGGAAATACTCTACTCCAGGTTCTGTTATTAGTTGGGGCCAATTGATTATGACTGATTGAGATTTCCTAGGTTCGACTTCTAAAGAAGGTAATTCGCCTTCTGTAATTTTCTTTCCATCTCCACTAATCTCCCAAGAGAAATTAAAGGTAATCAAGTTAAGAAAATCATATCGATTTTCAATACTCAACTCTCCCCGATCTAGATCAATAGGTTGTATCTTAATGGACTGGTAAACTTTTTTAACCTCCCATATATGGGGATGCAAACTTCTATCAGCCTGAACCAACCCATTAACACAAAAATTGCCATCATTCCATAGTTCAGAATCCCCCATATCCCCTCCATAAGCCCAATACTCACCCTTTTCATCTTTCTTGAGAAAAGTTTGATCTACCCAATCCCATATGAAACCTCCCTGCAATACACTATATTTTTCAATTATATCCCAGTAATCTTGGAGATTGCCCACACTGTTCCCCATAGCGTGGGCATATTCACACATAATAAGAGGTCGGCTTTGTTTTTCTTTTGCATACTCCTCTAAATCCTCAATTAGAGGGTACATTGGACAAAAAATATCAGTATGAGGGCCTAATAATGCCCGTTCATATTGAATAGGCCGAGAGGGATCTCTTTTAAGAATCCATTCATAAGTGGCAACAAAATTGAGACCATCACCAGCTTCATTCCCTAAAGACCAGATAATCACTGAGGGATGGTTCTTATCCCTTTCAACCATACGGATCGTTCTATCTAAATGAGCTTCTTTCCATTCAGGATTATTCCCAAGAGTTGTCTCAGGATCATACCCCATACCATGAGATTCTATATTTGCCTCATCTATAACATACAAGCCATATTGATCACAAAGGTCATACCATTTAGGATTATTAGGGTAATGGCTATTTCTTACAGCATTAATATTAAACTGTTTTATTAATTGAATATCTTTTACCATTAATTCTTCAGAAATGGCATGGCCAGCGACAGGATCATGTTCATGACGATTGACGCCTTTTATGAGGATGGAACTCCCATTGATTAGTAATTGATTTTCTTTAATCTCTACTTTTCTAAACCCAACATTACATGAAACAATTTCCACTGTTTCTCCTGAATTATTTATTAGGAAGAGAATCAGGGAATACAAATAAGGGATCTCAGCACTCCAATTTTTAGGTGCTTTTATGGAATGTTCTATATAATAAGTCCCCTCGTCTAATGGTGGAACCTCAAGCTCTTTTACAACAGGGGTCTCAAATACTAATGTTTTATCAGCATCTAAAAGTTTTAAAAGAATTTGATATTTACCTGAGGCTTGAGATGTCTGATTTTTAACACAAATTGAAACTTTTAGAATTCCATCAAGATAATTATCGCTCAAATCTCCAAGCACAAAAAAATCACGAATGTGTATCTGTGGAACAGAAAAGAGAAAAACATCCCGATCAATGCCACTTAACTTCCAGAAATCCTGACCTTCAAGATAGCTACCATCACACCACCGATAAACTTCTACTGAAACCGTATTTTCCCCTTTTCGCAGATACTGAGTTATATTAAATTCAGCAGGGGTTTTACTTCCTTGACTGTATCCCACACGTTCTCCATTCACCCACACATACATGGCAGAACTTACACCACCAAAATGTAGAAAAATTTGGTGCCCTTCCCAAGTCTTAGGTATAGTGAAAAATCTTTTATACGACCCAACGGGATTCCAGTCATGGGGAATAGAAGGAGGATCAACAGGATCAAATGGATAGAGTATGTTAGTATATCTAGGAATTCCACTTCCTTGTAATTCCCAATTACTTGGAACCACAATGTTATCCCATTGACTGACATCAAATGTGTTTTTGTAGAATTCATTAGGGCGATCTGCAGGTTTTCTAACCCAATTAAACTTCCATATTCCATTTAAGGAGAAATAATAAGGAGAAAGAGAGGGATTATTCTCTAGGGCTGATTTAATGTCTGCATATGGAATGAATGAACAATGTGGAGCTTCTTTGTTTTCACCAAAAAACCTAGGATTTTCCCAGTCATTTTTCTCTTTATAAAATCCCATGGGTTTACCTTCTTTATTATTTCAAGTATATAACAATAATAGATAGTACACTTTTCATCCTTCTAGGGAGATAAATGATTTCTATTGCGGATATCTTTATGGTCAGTGAAATTCTGCTAAAGGTTTAAAAAAGATTCTTAGATATCATCCACAATCAAAAAAGGTGGATTAAAAATTATGAGGAAAGAGGAAAGAATCGAATTCTACAACGATCAAATTACTCTAGAGAAAACAATAGTTGAAAAAGCTGAAAAAGCAGTTCAAGGGATAGATAATGTTCTCATTCGAGAATTGATATTGGGGATTGCATTAGACTCAAAAAAGCATGCAGGTATGCTGAGTGCATTGATTAGTATCTATACTAAACCAACTCCCTCTGTAGCAGAAAAATTTGGAGAAGAACTGAAAAAATCAATAGCTGAACATATAGAACTGGAACGCCAAGCGATAGAAGTCTATCAAGATAAGCTGAACACAACAGAAAACGAAAATGAAAAACTTATCATAAGGGCGATCCTTAACGATGAGAAAAAGCATCATAAACTCTTAACAACCATTCAAAAAATGATTATAGAGAAATTAACTTTATCTGAAAAGGATTTATGGGAGCTGGTGGAAGAAAGTTATTTCGATTTTGGCGAATAAATTCTCCAAATCCCTTCTTTGTTCATTGATATCAGATCTTTTCTCATGAAGGGCTTAGAGATCCCATTTAAAAGTATGAGTAGCGGTTTCTCTAGTCTTTATTTCTTCTTCGATATTGTTCTTAAAAAAAATTCTATCCCCCCTTTATCTACTCAAGCCGCAGCTTTTGCTTTTTCATGGATAACCTTATGATTTTTCCTGGCAATTTTACTCATTTCGGTCACAGTATTAGCAAATTTCTTCCCCTCAGCAGCTGACATCCATTCAATGATAAATCGCTCATCAGCAATATCTTGCTTCTTCATCCAGCGACGGATTCTATTCTCACGCTTCAAGGCCCAATCATTACCAGAAATGTAATGACAATCTTGGGGATGGCATCCTGTTAACATTACAGCTCCAGCACCACGATCAAACGCTCTTTTGACAAAATCAATATCTACTCGACCAGAGCACATCGTTCGGACGATTCGTGAATTAGTTGGGTACTGAATTCGGCTGGTTCCAGCCAGATCTGCGCCTCCATAAGAACACCAGTTACAAGCGAAGATTAAAACTTTTTCAGAGGCGTTATCCCTGAGAGCAATATCTACTTGACGTAAGATCATAGCGTCTGTAAAGTTAGTCATTGTAATGCAGTCCTTTGGACAATCTGCTGCACATGTTCCGCAACCTTTGCATAAAATGGGATTGACATGAGCAGGAGTCTTCTTCTTTGTATCCACAGTTATAGCATTATAAGGACAACGTTTTGCACAATTACCACAAGAATTGCATAATTCAGTATCGACATAGGCGTACAAGGGCTCAACAGAGAACTCTCCCTTAGCGAGTAACCTCGTAACTCTTCCTGCTGCAGCACTTGCTTGCGTAACACATTCACGAATATCTTTTGGAGCTTCAGCCCCTCCAGCAATGAAAACGCCATCAGTGGGTGTATCAACGGGTTTTAGTTTAGGATGAGCTTCGATATAGAATCCTTTGGGATCTCTAGAAACAGGAAATGGAATTGGATAGGGTGAACCCTCTGCACCTACAGATAGAACAACTAGATCAAATTCATTAGATAAAAGCTTTCCTGAACGAGTATCCTCAACAGAAACGAAAAGATTATTGGTACCAGGATCCTCTTGAATCATACTCGGACGACCACGTATGTAATGAACTCCTTCTTCTCTAGAGCGAGTGTAGAGTTCTTCAAATCCTTTTCCAAAAGCTCTAATATCCATATAGAAGACAGAAATGTCCACCTCAGGCCAGTGTTCTTTAATCAAGAGACTATCCTTTATAACTTCCATACAACAAAAATTACTGCAATAGGGATTAAATCGAACGTCTCTCGATCCAACACAATTAACAAAAGCTACACTCTTCGGTGGTTTGAGATCGCTTGGGCGGACTAGTTCTCCTGAGGTAGGGCCAGCTGCATTGATCAAGCGTTCAAATTCAAAAGTAGTCACAACGTTGGGGTAGTTCCCCCACCCATACTCGGGAATTTTGGAGGCATCAAAAATTTGAAAACCAGTTGCAACAATAATGGAACCAACCTTAAAATTATAGGTCTTTTCTGTGTCCTCATAATTGATAGCTTCTTTGTCACAGGTAGTAGTACACTTTCCACACGCTAAAGGAGAGAGTCCAAGGCAATTCTCAGTATCTATCAGATAAGCAGCGGGAACAGATTGTGGATAAGGAATGTAAATCGCCTTTCTCCACCCCAAGTTTCCTGAATACTCATCGATAACATTAACAGGACAAATATCAATGCAATCATTGCAAGCAGTACACAGATCTTCATCTACATATCTTGGTTCCTTTTTTATGGTAACTTCAAAGTTTCCTACGTACCCCTCAATATTCGTTACCTCTGCACTAGCAATCAAGTTGATATTTTTATGGTTTCCTACATCAGCCATTTTTGGGCCTAAAATACAAATTGAACAGTCCATGGTGGGGAAAGTTTTATCAATTAAAGCCATCTTCCCACCAATAGTTGGACTTTTTTCAACCATAATGACTTGATAATCATCAGCCAAATCTAAAGCAGCCTGTATCCCTGCTACCCCACCACCGATGATTAGAATTCTCTTTTCAACAGGGACGACGATTTCATCAACAGCTTCCAGTAATTCGGCCTTGGCTATTGCCATTTCTGTTAGCTCTTTCGCTTTCAATGTAGCTTCTTCTTTTTCATGGAGATGAACCCAAGAACAATGTTCACGGATATTAGCAACCTCCACCACTTCTGGGTTCATTCCAACACGCTTCATCAGATTTTTCCATGTCGGAAGGTGTAACCTTGGCGAACAAGCTGATACGACTACCTTTTCTATCCCCTGTTCCTTTATAGCTTCCTCTATCTCGACCTGTCCTGGATCTGAACAAGTGTAAGTGTTTACCTGAACCAATTTTACTCCAGGTAACCCCTCGACCTCTTTAGCTATCTCATCGATATCAACTGTTCCACCAATATTTTTTCCACATTTACAGAGAAAAACACCAATTTTAGCTTCAGATGTTGGTTGTTCTGCACTTTCTGTCATAGTTATCACTTATTATCATCATTTCTTTTGCGCCAAGTCTCTAAGGTCTTGTATTTTCTTACTAAAACCCTCCCGATGAGTATCAACAAACTCCCCACATATTATAATACCTTTTTTGAAGTCAAAGATAGCTTCATGGGGGGGACACCCAGTTTTAATCCTTACTTGATTCTTGATCCAGTCTAACATCTGCACAGCATCACCTAGCTTATTTTTGCGACCATACTGGGTGAAACAAGGTGCTAAAACCTCTATGAAACTAAACCCTGGGTTATCAAAAGCTTTTAGGATGCTTTTATTCAAACGAAGAGTATCATATCCAGGCCATCTAGCAACATAAGTGGCACCTGATGCAGCAGCTAGAGAGACCAAATTGAAAGGAGGTTCAATGTTTCCGTAAGGTGTAGTCGTTGTAAAATCACCTATTTGAGTTGTTGGAGCACATTGGCCTCCTGTCATGCCATACACATTATTATTAATACAAATAACAGTAATCTCAACATTTCTCCTACAAGCATGAATGAAGTGATTCCCGCCGATAGCAAAGAGATCTCCATCTCCTGAAAGTACAACAACTTCAAGGTTAGGATTGGCTAGTTTCAAACCTGTAGCAAAGGGGATTGCCCGTCCATGAGTAGTATGAAAAGCAGGTGAATTGAAACATCCACTGGATCGACCAGTGCATCCAATGCCAGATACCACTGCATAATCTTTAGATGTAAGACCTCTTTCTTTTAAACAGGTTGTAATTGATGTTATAGCTGATCCTATCAAGCACCCTGGACAAAAAATAAAACGATGTAAGTTTAGCCTTTCATGTAAAGGATGTAATTTAGTAATCTCTTCAGAACTTTTAGAAGTTGGAATGGAATCTATTGTTGTCATTATTTAATCTCCTTCATTAACTCATCATAAATGAACCTTGGACTGAAAGGAATGGTAGTTGGGACGAGGCTCCCAGTAACTTCAAATCCAAGGTGTCTAAATCGTTCAACTTCCCTTATTATTTGGCCATAATTCATTTCACTCACAATAACTTTTTTTACGTCATTTTGACCTACTTTCTCCATCATATGCTCTGGAAACGGCCATAGGGTTCGTAATCTAACGAATCCCACTTTATGACCATGCTTACGTGCTCTTTCAACCGCTTCAGGAACACCTCTGGAATTAATACCGTAAGATAATATAATGATATCTGCATCATCTAAATATTGCTCTTGCCATGGAACATAATCATTAATCGCAAACCTAGCCTTCCTAATTTTATCACAAAGACGTGTGATAAGCTTTATTGCTCTTTCTGGAGTCATATCTGGACTACCAGTGTCATCATGAGTTAAACCTGTAACATAGAAGTTATATTCGGATCCAGCTATTGCCATGCCTGGAATTAAATCGTCATCGAGTACTTCAAAAGGTTTATACTCGTTAGGGGGAACTTGGGGAGGTTTTCGGTTTATTATCTCAAAATCTGAATGATATTTAACTGGTTCCATCATTTGACCAACAATCCCATCTGATGCTATAATAACAGGAGTTCTATATTTTTCTGCCAAATTAAACCCATATATAGAAAAATCATAGCATTCTTGGACAGTAGCAGGAGCAAGAACGATCATCTCGTAATCCCCGTGCGATAGGTAACGTGTTTGCATAACATCAGATTGTGATGCCTTAGTAGGCTGTCCAGTACTTGGCCCTCCTCTCATTACCGTGATAATTACCATAGGCGCTTCTAACATGAATCCCAAACCAATTGTTTCTGCCATTAAAGACAAACCTGGCCCAGAAGTTGCAGTCATTGCTTTAACACCAGCATAAGATGCGCCAACAACTGATACTATTGAGGCTAGCTCATCTTCCATCTGAATAAAAGTACCACCAACCTGAGGTAGACGCCTCGACATGTAGTGGGCAATTTCTGAGGATGGAGTAATTGGATAACCTCCAAAGTATCGGCAACCAACTGCAATTGCTCCCTCGGCACTCGCATAATTTCCAGTGGTTAAAATTGTTTTGGTACTACTCATAGCTGACCCTCCTGTGGGACTTGAATCTCTGTGATAAAGATTGAGACAGAAGGGCAAATCCTCTCACACTGTTGACACCCTACGCATTCATCTGGTTTAGCAGCCGTTGCAGGATGAAGCATGCGTGAGTTATATGCCTCCATATCGATTTCTAACACATGAGTCGGACAAAATTCTACACATAATTCACATCCATCACACTGTTCAGAGAGTATTGACACTACATACTCATGTTCAGCACGGGGAGGTGGCAGTATAGGTTTCCGTGTGCTTCTTAACATTTTCTTTCCTCTTTGAGAAGTTTAAACGGCTAATCACATTATAATTAGTTATGCTCCAATTTAGTGATTATGATTTTAACTTTGTTTTTTACATGTATACGTTATAGATACAACTTGAAAATTAATGATTCAGATTATAATCAACTGTTAACTATCGTAAATTCTCCATTCTTTGTAGTAATAGCTGCTGAATAATTCTACTCCATCAACTTCTTAAAAATGATTTTCATCTATAGTATGAGTACTCATAAGTGTTATTACTGTTAAAGAACTCAATCTATATTCAGAAGTTTCTCTGTTTTAGATGACGGACAATTATCTCGGATTGTGCTGGTCTAGTATAGTTATTACCTGTTTATAATAATTATTCTACGCAGTTCATAATTAAACAATAGTTATTTGAGAGTTATTTTCTAATCCATTATCAGCCAGTATCTTTCAATATTTGATATAAGTACTCGTTGTGAGAGATCGAATTATTAGAGCTCTCTGATTTCTTTTATCAATTCCCCTGCTTCATTACATTTATCTTGGATTAAAACCAAATTTAAAATCTCTGAATCATCCAAATGCCCCCCTAACTCAATTACGGAAGCTGCACTCACAATTATTTGGAGTATATTTCCAATATTGTGTGAATATTTATCTTTTAGCTGATTTTTATCCGTATTTGCGATACCTCTTTCAAAATGAATTGATAACACAATAATAAGGATGGTAAGCAGAATATTAATAGTATAATTACCAATTATTGCTGTAGTATTAACAGAATAATATATACCATAGCTATAATCATCAACTGTTAAGATAAGGATGCATAACAAAATTAAGTAGCAAATTACAGTAAATAATGTGAAGTATAACCATTTAGCCCCATCTCCAATAATTTCATGAACCTCTCTTCCCTTTAAAATTATTATTAATGATATAACAATATATGAAGCAAAATTCAGGACAACCGCGAATGTCAATGCCATTACTTTACCAAATAATGTAAGGGTTACTATTGGAAAGATCATAAGTACCAACGATACCAGAAACATTATTTTTCCAGGTACAAAACGAATGTAGGATAAAATTCCTAAGAAAATTAGTATTAGTCCTTCCACATCTAGAATTGCATTGATCAGAAGGAGAACTTCAGTTACAAACTCTGAAGGTAGGATATCAGCAATTATTGGTAATATTCCAGCTATTACCCAACATCCCCAACCTGCGATGGGAGCTATGAATCTTTTTTTTCGGAGATTTATGAAGAATTCAATAGAAAGACCTAAACCTATAATTCGGATCATGGTTAAAAGAATTAGATTATAGATTACAAGAAGATTCATTTTCATTCAGCATCGGATATTTCTTAGGAGTGCATTTGTTTGAATCCGATAGGATATAAATACTTCTCTAATTTGTAATCTCCTCCCTAGCCTTTCAGAAATCATAGGATTAAAAGATATGTTGTTTAAGTAATTTAATAAAAAGTTGATGTTAGAGAAATTGTTACATTGATCGAACACATCCCCGAGGAGTGCTACAATTTTATTTTTTATCCTTATAAAAGCGATAATAGAAAAATTAGAAATAAGGAGATGAAGAGGGGTATATCCCTACTTCAAAATGGGAATTCTCTCTACAAAAGACAGCTTTGACCATTTTTCGCCTAATCCGAGATAATTGCCAACTGGTACTATAATGAATAATAATAGGACAAGAATGTAGATAATGTGTTCATCGATTAAGGGATTGAATACCATTGTACCTTCAGCAGGAGCAATGATCCACTCAGAGAGATAAACAGATGCCAAGAAGATTATTGTGGAAATACTCGATAATCTTACAAGAACCCCTGATATTAACCCAATACCAGCAAATAATAGCATCCCCATGTATGCAATGTCCACTAATTGATAGGTATTACCTAAAACATCAGAAAACAGAAAAGCAAACGGACTATTCTGATTCACGCCATAAAACTGCAAAAATCCTTGTGTAGGAGATGCACCCGCAAGCCACGAGTTTTCAGGAGCGGTAGCAAACCCTAAACCAAACATTTTATCTAAGAACGGCCATAGAAAAACAAAACCCATCGCTATTCTTAGTACACCAAGAGTAACATGATCAAACTTGTATTTTTCTAATTTAGAAGTCAATTGTTGTCCCTCTATAATTAATAATTCTAAATAACAATTGTTAATTTTAAATAATTAGGTTGATGTTCTGATGTTCGTAAGCTTTTTAGGGAATTATTATATGAAGCAAATGGATATGATTCAAAAAAACAAATATGATATATCTTCAGGCATGAAAAAAGGTAAAATATTATTCTCAATTGTATTCACATTTACACTTCCAATATGTACCCTACTATCTCCACTTCTAGCAATTATATTTAGCTTTCTTTACCTTCCTTTTACTCTAGTCCATGAACTAGGACATCTCTTTTCAATAAGTCTTTTTTTACCTGCTTTAAGTCCAAACTTAGAATGCTATTTTTCTGAAGGTACATTCTGTTGTGCTTGTGTATGTTCTCATGAATTTCCCAATTGTTGGCAATCTATTATTGCAATGCTTTCTGGATCCGCTTCAGTTATGATTTTTACCATTTTTTGTATTATTACACTGCTTCGGATGAAATCAGGAATCTTTTATGAAACTGGAAGGTTTTATTTCTTCTTTGGTGTATTAGCTGATCTCCCTAACCTCTTCCCAATCTTTCCCTCTTCTTTGGGATTTGTCACTGATGGTTATGCAATAAGCGCTTGTCTCTCCCAAATGGGTAATCCTCCCTTAATATCGAACCAATTATCATATTTTTTTTCCCTAATCTCCATTCTTATAGTTCTTACGTCCTTCTTCTTCCTTGGATCATTTCTTTACCACTTAGGAGAACTTTTATTAAATGAAATTGAAGAAAAAGAAATGATTGAATCAATTTGATTCCTATTATTTTATGTTTTACTTATAACATCAATTTTCAGTAGTTTTTTATGAGAATCTTGAGAATTAATAGACCAATCATACTCTAAATATTTGATTTGAAATGTTTCAAAGATTGACTCTTCGCTCTGCTGCCAATACTTTGATATGAATTTTTTCACTCCACCATGAGCTTTGAAGTCTTTTTTATACCACTTAAAAATAGGATTAAGATAAAGGATTTTCTCTTCCTCATTAAGAAATACATGATCTTTATCATTTATGAAATTAATAGAAAGCATATTTAAGTATCTATCTAAGTCCTTGGGGGCAAAAAGTCTTTCTGGCAAATTAGGGCACGATTTTGAAGCACAGTTAATCGCAAAATGAATTCTAGGATCTTTAAAACGCCCTCGCAATATTTTATTTTCTAAAAACCACAAATTCATTTTTCTTCCAGCAACATTAAAACGTCTTAGAAAAAAAAATCTCACCTTACTCCAATACGAAACATTTCCTTTCCAATGTGGATCTAGGTCTAATTCCATACACACTCCTTTAAGGGTAAGTATGTTGTAGGCATTCAACCAAAAAGCAAACTCTTCATCATGAGACATATTCTCTATATTCACTAATTTAATATAATTAATTTGATCTCTCAACCACTCATCATCTTTTAAGCGATTATAGTCAACAAGTCCATTTCTATCGATATAAGGTTGAAGTGCATTCAAATTGCTTAAATATAGAGTAACAGAGGTCATACTTATTCAGGTTCTATATTTATGGTTATTTTAAAAAATTCTTCAAAAAAAAATCGTAAAAAAAACATTGGCGGGTCTCTAGAGACTAAAGTAGACAAAAAAAAGAAAGGGGATATACCCCAAGGAGTGAGGTTAATCCTTGGAATATCAAGAGAGATTATTCAATCTCAGTAAATCGTTCGTGAGACGCTCCACATACAGGACAAATATCTGGAATCTCATTTTCACAGGTGTAACCACAGACATTACAGACGAACAATGATGTTTCAGACAGATCTTTTCCCTCTTCAACCGCCTTTAAGGCTTTAGAATAAAGCTCATGATGGATGATTTCCACCTGTCTTGCTAGATCAAAACTTCGTTCTGCTGCTTTTCTACCCTCTTCTTTAGCTATATCTATGAATTCTGGATACATGGAAACAAATTCATAGTGTTCTCCTCCAATAGCTTCTTGAATATTTTCAAGAGTAGATTTAATACCTCCATACACACGTAAATGTGCATGTGCATGTACAGTTTCTGCAGCCGCCGCAGCCCGAAATACACGAGCTACTTGGTTAAAACCTTCTTTTTCCGCTTTTTTCGCAAAAGCAAGATACTTTCTATTCGCTTGGGATTCCCCAGCAAATGCAGCCATTAGTTTCTCTTCTGTTTTTCCCACAATTATCACTTCTATTAGATTTAAAGAATGAAAATACCTTTTTTTATCTTAACTCATGATGTTTTATCAAACTTATTCAGATCTTAAATACCTTCTTTGCGATTTTCAGAGGTAATGTTTAAGTAAAAATACTTGAAAGCATTTTTACAATTGTAAACTTACCAGAAATCTGTTTTAAATGGTGAAAAAGTAATGAATTTTGAAAATTTAGTTAAAAGGAGAAGAGCTTATAGGGCATTGGAACCAGTAGAGATTACAAGAGAATTGATTGAAGAAACTGCACTAATAGCTCAATTAGCTCCATCTTGTTCTAATAATCAGCCATGGAGGTTTATTTTTATTTATGAGAAAGAATTACTCACTCGTGTAAAGGACGAAACACTTACTAATGGGAACGCATGGGCAAAAGCTGCCAGTCTAATTATTGCTGTATTTTCTAAATCAGACTTAGACTGTATAATAAAAAACCGTCAGTACTTTCTTTTTGATACGGGAATGGCAACAGCGTTGATGATCTTATACTTAACTGAAAGAGGTTTAGTTGCTCATCCAATAGCAGGTTTTTTCCCAGAAAAAGTTAAACAACTACTTGATATTCCTGAAGAAATGCTTTTAATTACTCTTATTATTGTTGGAAAAAAATCAAACATAATTCCTGACTTCTTTAAAGATCATCAACGAAAAAATGAGGCAGAACGTCCTAAACGCAAGTTGTTACATGAGTTCATTTATTATAATAAATATAATGAAAACTGAAATAGCTAAAGGAAAAAAGCTTTTATTCATACTTATCAAAGTATTTCTTAGGAGCTTTACACCAAGGACATATCCAATCATCAGGAAGCTCTTCAAAAGGAACCCCTTGATCTTCGTCATCGTATGTGTATCCACACATTCTACATTCCCATATTGCCAAATTTTTCACCTTAATATTTTTCTTAAAATTAAATTGGGACGAAAAATGCCTTTTCAGTATGCCTCTTGTAATTGTAGCAATATTTTATTAGTCTAAAATAGCTAAAGCAACTTCATGAGCTTAATCATTTAGCTTGTTATGAATTTCTGAATGATAACGAATTTCATATTGAAAAAGATTTATTTCAACAAATTAATGTATTATTAAAGATAGGACAGAATTTTATTCAAGGACTCTGATAGAAGAGATGAATAAATGAAAATTAATTCATTAATGGATGTTTTTAAGAAAAAGAGACACCTTGACCAAATTAAGTTGGAATATGTTATTATTTGTCAAAATTCAGGACAACCAATCTATGCGAAGTGTTGGGGGAATGTTTGTGGGATGTTGGGAAAAAAAGATGAATTGATGACAGCATTTTTAGCAGCTGTCTCCACTATGCCAAGGATGTTTGCTGAATCTGAAAATGAAAAAGTCCAGAATATAAGTATTGGATCATTAAAATTGTTATTCTGTTACACAGAATCAGAAAATATCATATGCCTAGCCTTTCCAGAGGAAGATGTGAATAAAAACACAATGGGGGTTATAAATGATCTTTTCCAAGACATTACACAATTAATTGACGAAGATTTTCAAAAAACTCCTTGGGATCGACTAAATGATCCCATGGTTATCTCATTTGAAAGGGAATTATTGAAGAAAGTCATGCATCCTTGGTTTTATCGCACCTTACCATTTAATGGAGATAATCATAAAGAAAATTGTCCAATTTGTATGCCAATGATTTTAAAATCGTGTTCATAAGATACTTCCCCAACGAGCGCTTCATTACGATTCTAATAATATTAATAAACATATTTTAAAGGATGTAAAGAAAAAATGAAACTTGGGTCCATCGTAAATTTTCTTAGAAGAAAGAAACAGATCAGGACAATTAAATTAGAATACTTAATTATCTATCAAGATTCAGGACAACCGATCTATTCGAGATGTTGGGGAAATGTCTGCGGGATGTTAGGGAAAAAAGATGAACTTCTAACAGCTTTCTTAGCAGCTGTCTCCACAATGCCAGGGATGTTTGCTGAATCAGAAACAAAAGTCCAAAGTATGAGTATTGGATCCTTAAAACTGTTATTTTATTACACAAGATCGGAAAACATTATTTGTGCAGCATTCAGGGAGAGAGATGTTGATACTGAAGCAATGAAAGTTATAAATAATCTTTTCAAAGGTGTTTCACAGTTGTTAGATGAAAAATATCAGGAAACTCCTTGGGAACGATTGAACGACCCAAAAGTCCGAGCATTTGAAAAAGAACTACATTCAAATGTCATTTATCCATGGTTTCATGTAGCTTCACCTATTATTGGAAGGCCTCATGAGGAGGATTGCCCATTATGCCTACCAATGATGTTAAGTACAAATGTAGAACTACCATTCTGGGAAAGAATTAAAGAAGTTTATGCAACTGATACACAATCCCTCAAGAAAGTTGAAACGCAAAGTGGTTTCCTTGAAATTGGTGATCTTGCTCCTAACTTCATTGCTCAAACAGATAAAAATGAAACAATAAGACTATCAGATTTTCAAAACAAGAAAACTCTTGCCCTATTCTTTTATCCTAAAGCAAACACTCCTGGATGTATTATCGAAGCAGAAGGATTTCGAGACGCCTATAACGAACTTAAGAAACTTGATGTAGAGGTTATTGGAGTTTCTGTAGATGATGTCTCAGATCTCCAATCTTTTAGAAATAGTCTACATCTTCCATTTCCCTTGATATCAGATCTAAAGAAAGAAATTTCAGCTAATTATGGTTGTTTAAACAATGAAACGGGAATGGCAGAAAGAACAACCTTCTTGATTGATAAACATGGAAGAATTCGTAATATCTGGAGATTATCGGGAACTTATGTTCAGGAAAGATTATCAGAACATGCCATGGATATTAAACTATCATTATCAGACCTAGAATGAAGAAAGTACATATATAGGTAAATTAAATGGTGATCAAATGAATGGATTAACTAATAACTTTGATGTTATTGTTATTGGAGGTGGGCCAGCGGGACTCTCTGCTGGAATTATTGCTTCGCTTAAAGGATTAGTTACAGCAGTATTCGAGGGGGGCACATGGGGAGGACTTTTAAGTACTATTTATCCCAAGAAGAAAATTTACAACTACCCAGGTACACCACGCATTCGTGCTGAACATCTCGTTTCAGAATGGGTTCGTCAAGCAGCAGATCACGGTGTCCATCTTATAAAAGAACGAGTTATAAAAATCCATAGGAACCTTAATGTTGTAACTTCTGAAGGAACGAGTTATCAAGCAAAATCTATTATTATAGCTACAGGAATGAAACCTAATGAATTGGGAATTCCAGGGGAGGCAAAGCTTTCTAGCAAAGACAGAGGGGTTTATCCTTATGTAATTGAACCAGATATTTTTTACAATCGTCGTGTACTCGTTGTAGGAGGTGGTGATACCGCCATCGATGCCGTTTTAGATCTTAATAACATTGCACAGAAGATTTATTTGGCCCACCGTCGAAATGACTTCAGAGCATCAGAAAAAAATTTAGATCTGGTAAAAAAGGAAAAAATGGCCGAAATACTGACTAATGTCAGTATTAAAGAGATTCTTGGACAACGTAAAGTAGAAGGGGCGATCTTAGAGGATATAAATACTAGAGAAAAAATCGAACTCAATGTCGAGAAAGTAATCCTTGCAGTAGGGTTAAAGCCAAATACTGAGATATTTGAGGATTTAGGATTAGAATTTCAAGGAAAATTCCTAAAGACGGATCAACTTCAACGTACAAATATTGAAGGAGTTTTTGCAGCTGGAGATATTGTTACCCCCTATCAACTAGCTACTTTAGCAGCCGCTCAAGGAGCTCTCGCAGCTCATGGGGCATATATCTACATCCGTGATCCCTATTGGAAGCAAGAACATATTAAAGAAACTTCAGAAATCAAACGACAAATTGTCTAAAGTTATTTCAAAAAGAATATTGACTGGCTTTGAGGAAGAAGTATGAGGGTTGTAGTAATTGGTGGTAATCCTGCAGGTTTAAGTGCTGCAAGTGCAATACGCAAAACACATGCTGACTGGGAAATAGATGTATATGAAAAGGACCGATATGTTTCTTATGGTGCCTGTGGGATACCGTACTATGTGTCTAATGAGGTTAAGAGTCTTGATCAATTAATCACTTTAACGAAAGAAAAACTAGAAGAACATCGAAATATTCCCGTGCATTTATACCATGAGGTCATAAAAGTTAATTTTGAGGCAAAATCTGTTCTGGTTAAGGATCTCAAGCATGCTAAGGAGTTTCGTAAATCATATGATTATTTAATTATTGCAACTGGTGCCAAAGCGAAATCTGATCCATGTTTAGATATTGATCACCCTCGAATTTTCAAAGTTCATACTTTAAATCACGCAGAATATTTGAAATCATTCTTAGCGAAAAATCATGTAGATTCTGTTGTGATTATAGGTGGTGGATATATAGGATTAGAAATGTTGGAGGCATACATTGCTCAAGGGATAAAAGGAGAGCAAATCACTGTTATCGGACCTCGACTAATTTTTCGATCTGAAAGCCAAAAGTATGTCACTTCAGAACTTCAGAAGCATGGAATAAAGATCATACTTGAGAAGCGAGTAATGAAAGTCGAATCAATTTCTGATGCTCGTTTAAAAGTTTTCATAGACGATGGACAGATTATAGAAACGAATCTTATTCAACTTTCGATCGGTGTTGTTCCAGCAACAGACATGTTCAAGAAGACCACCCTTGATCTTCTCCCCAATGGCGCTATAAAAACAAATGAATATATGCAAACAAATATTCAAGATGTCTATGCTGCAGGGGATTGTGCTTCTTCTTATCATCAAATTTTGAAGAAAAATGTGTATCTCCCTTTAGCTCCAGCTGCCAACAAACAAGGCCGTATAGCAGGTTCGGTTATTTCAGGAGAAACTGATTTTCCATTTCCAGGCGTAGTTGGTACAGCTATATATAAAGTACTTGATTTATATTGTTCAACGACGGGTATAACTGAGAAAGAGGCAAAGAATCTAGGATATAATGCCCAAACTATATCTATCGAAAGTAAGGAAATTGCTCATTACTATCCTGGCTCTAAGAAAATGTCAATCCAATTTGTATTTGATACAGAAAGTCACCTTTTTCTAGGAGCTGAAATAACAGCGCCTAGTACATTAGGTGCAAAAAAAATTGATGTGTTGGCAACAGCACTTGCAGCAAGAATGAAAATAGAAGATATCCAGAAGCTTGATCTTTCATATGCTCCGCCCTTTGCTCCTGTTTGGGATCCAATTCTGATAGCAGCAAATATAGCTAGGAAAAAATGTAAATAATATCATTTCATCTAGGGAATTATTACAAGAGATTTATTCGTTTGATAAAAAATGATCCTTAAATCTCTCAATCAACCCAATTAACTTCTCAAGCATGATTTTTTCTTCATTAGAGAGAGATTCTTCCTCCTTAAAAATTTCTTTAACAGCTGGAATAAAGCTCTTCAGAAAAGTTTTTTTTGTTATCCTCTCAGTTTCCCCTAATTTACCAGTATTACGAGCCATTGTAAAGGATTTGTAAAAAAGATCTTTACTTTTTTCAATGTGATTGATAATCTCCTTTTCTTCTTCAGAAAGTGTATTATTTTTGAGAACAGCCATTTTAAAATCGTTGAGAACATTATCAAAACCTCCAAGACTCGGATGTAACTCAACTATATAGTGTAATATATCTCTAATGTTAATTACTCGAATAGGATCATCCTTTATGATTGCATAGGAATAGCCTTGCACACCCATCATATGAAGAGCATATGCTACTGAATCACTCTTCTTAAGAACAACAGGTTTTTTTAACATCGCTTCTCTAATTGGTTTATCTACATTTATCGGTGATTCATTACATACTCTTCGAAGAAGAGATCGTTCAGTAAAAATCCCCTCAATAGATCCACCTGATCCTAGGACAACTACTGAGCATTTCTGACGATCTACCATCAATTGTACTACTTTTTTCACTGGTGTATCAGGTTGAACTTCGATAGCTAATGATTCTTCTCCTCCAACTTCCTCAAGACAATCCTCTAATATTGCTTTCTCAATTCTAGAATCCGTTAAAGGTTTTCTTTTTCCAATAATAATATCACTATTGCAATTGGAACAGTTAAATGACCCAGGTAAGTTTTCATATCCACAAACAGTACATTTTATCATCAAAGTTACCTCTTAATTTAATTTAGCGTCTATTTTCTTCAAATTAGGTAACAGTCCAAGTTTCTCCTTCGTAAAGTAAATCTTGGAGTGATTTGGTTCTAGTCTCCTTAGCTTCTTTTATCGATCGGTCTAACATTTCATCGTAAGTTTCCTTTTGTATTGCTCGAAATACACCAACAGGTTCAGGGAAATGAGGATACCGCATTCGTGATAAAAAGAATGCCAAGGTGGGTTCTAAAGCATATTCATCGTGGTAAAGTAAATCTTTCTTAGTAAAGCCTGCTTCTTTGTAACTAATGACTTTGGGTGTTAAACCGTGAAGAAATATTCCTTTTTCTTCATCACGACCAAAAACCATAGGTTCATTATGTTTGAGTTCTAAGATGTGATCATAACGTAATTCTTTATCTGTGGCATATTCGAACGTCCTATCATTAAAAATCAAACAATTTTGATAAATTTCTATGAATGCTGTCCCCTTGTGACTCGCAGCTCGTTGGAGAACCTCTCTCATATGATCCCCATATGAATAAACAGTTCTAGCTATGAAGGTTGCCTCAGCACCAAGAGCCCATGAAATAGGATTAACTGCATAATCAATGGAGCCTTCGGGTGAGGATTTGGTTTTTTTGCCGAAAACTGAAGTTGGAGAGTATTGCCCTTTTGTCAAGCCATAAATCTGATTATTGAAAAGGAGAATTTTGATGTCAACATTTCTACGCATTGCATGCATCAAGTGATTCCCTCCAATACTCAACCCATCCCCATCTCCAGTGATAACCCAGACAGATAGATCAGGACGACTACATTTAAGTCCTGTAGCGATTGCTGGAGCCCGACCGTGAATTGTATTCATTCCAAATGTATTCATATAATAGGGAAATCGTGAACTGCAACCAATGCCACTAATGAACACAATATTCTCCCTCGGTATATTTAAAGTTGGTAAGACTTTCTTGACATTTGCAAGAATTCCATAATCTCCACAGCCTGGACACCAGCGAACATCAAGATCTGTAGCAAAATCTTTTGGTGCTAAAACTTCTTCAGATTTATTCATTGCATTATTCCACTCCTAAAATTTCTGAAATTTTATTTTGGATCTCACTCACCTGGATTGGTCTCCCCTGTACTTTCGATAATTTAACAGTTTCAATTGAATATCGTGCCTGAATTAAAAACTGTAATTGTCCTAAATTCATCTCAGGGATTAAGATTTTATCATAAGCCTTCAAAATTTCCTCCAAATTCCGAGGAAAGGGATTTAGATATTTTAAATTTGTATTTGCAACATTATACCCATTTTTCCTCATATTTTCCGCAGCAGTATGAGTTGCTCCATATGTTGAACCCCAGCTAAGGACTAGTAAATCACCATTTTTTGGACCCTCTATCTTTTGTAATGGAATGTCATTCTGAATCCTCTTAATTTTCTCTGCTCGTATTAAAACCATTCTTTCATGATTTAAAGGATCATAACTAACATTACCAGTCTCAACCTCCTTCTCAAGACCCCCAGTGCGATATTCTAATCCAACAGTGCCAGGAATTGCCCATGGCCTAGCTAAATTCTCATTTCGAATGTATGGATAGAAATCTTCAGAATTTTTGAGAATATCCCTTGAGGGATGATGAACTTCTATTTCTTGGTACTGTTGCAAATCGGGGATTTTCCATGGATCAATGTTATTTGCAACATAACCATCACTAAGAATTATAATGGGAGTCATATATTTAGTAGCGAGTCTCACTGCTTCGATTGCAATCTCAAAGCAATCCCCAGGTGTCTGTGGAGCAATCACTGGCAAAGGAGACTCACCATTTCGACCAAATAGTGCTTGTAATAGATCAGCCTGTTCTGGTTTTGTGGGCATTCCTGTACTAGGACCTGCTCTCTGTACATTAATTACTACAAGGGGAAGTTCAGTAATAACTGCAAGTCCTAAAGCCTCAGTCATTAAGGCAAATCCTGGGCCTGATGTTCCTGCAACTCCAAGAACTCCTCCAAATGAAGCTCCTATGGCTGAACCAATGGCTGCTATTTCATCCTCAGCTTGAAAAACCCGTATCCCAAACTCTTTATGTTTTACAAGCTCATGTAGAAGATCACTAGCAGGTGTTATAGGATATGCACCATAAAAAAGTTCCTTTTTTGCCAGATTGGCTGCAGCGATTAAACCCAAACTCAAGGCTTCATTACCAGAGATGTATCTGTAGAGACCTGGTTTCATTTTAGCTGGGGGCACATGATACTGAATTGGAAATAGTTCAGTAGTTTCTCCAAAATTATATCCCGCTTTTAATGTCTTAATATTTGCTTTTACTATTTCAGGACGATGTTTGAATTTTTTTTCAATCCATTCAACAGTTGGGGTAAGAGGACGATCATACAACCAAGATATTAATCCGAGAGCAAAGAAATTCTTTGTTAAGTTAATTTGTTTAAAAGATAGCCCTTCAGATTCCACAGCTGCCTGATTTAGTTTAGTTATACTAACTGGATAAACATGATAATTTCGTAGTGACCCATCCTCCAAGGGATTTTGATTATAACCAGCTTTTTCTAAGTTTTTGTCTGTAAATGTGTCTTGATTTATTATCAGGATTCCTTTTGATTTTAAATCTGACAGATTGACCTTTAATGCAGCAGGATTCATTACTACAAGAGCATCTAAGTCATCACCAGGGGTAGAGATAATCTTTGAAGAAAAATGAATCTGAAATCCCGAAACACCAGCAAGTGTACCTGCGGGCGCTCGAATTTCTCCTGGAAAATCGGGAAAAGTAGAAATGTCATTGCCATAAATAACAGATGCTGTAGTAAATTTCAATCCAGCTAATTGCATACCATCTCCACTATCCCCTGCAAGTCGAATCACAACATGATCAAGAATTGAAATTTCTTTTTCATGAGCTGTTTTCCTCTCCTCTGAGACTGTTTCTTCCATAAAATTTCACCGAATATCGCTGGTCAAGCTCCTTCTCTCTTTTTTTGGTCAGGTTGATCTGGTATGAGAGTATAAATACTCTCAGCGAAATAATCAACGAGATAAGAAACAAAATCACGTACTGAAACGACACCTATCACTTTTCCTTCGGCGATGATGGGCATATGCATGAAATTATTCCTATTCATTGTCATCACAAGTTTAGATATCGGTTCACTCCTATCCATACAGCACTCTAATTCAGTTGACATTATTGTACTTATTGGAGCTTGCTCATTCAGATTATTATCTTTCACCCAATGCACAATCAGTTTTTCTGTTACGATACCTTTAAATCTCTCTTGATTGTCTAATATACATACATAATCTATTTCATTAGCTAGCATTGAGTTAATGGCTTCTCTAATACTTGCGGTTTCAGGTAAAGTATTAAGTTGTTTACGAATTAAACGTTCGCATGGATCTTTTCGGAATAAATTAAGAATATAATCTCCATATTCCATTATCTAACCACATCTTTTTCAGTTCTTTCTAAAATACATATAATTCTACGATTAACTCTCCATTAACCAATTGTTGAAACTAAGTATTGTAGGATCCCTCCACTTTTATAGTATTCAATTTCAATATCCGTATCCAAACGCATTGTGACAGAAAACTCGAGTAAGGAACCGTCCGATTTACGTGCAGTCACCTTAAGCTTCTTTTTTGGAGTTAAACCATCGCGTAATCCTTCAATATCGAATTTCTCTGTTCCATCTAAACTGAGTTCCTGCCATCCCTGACCAATTTCAAATTCCAATGGTAGTACCCCCATTCCAATAAGGTTACTTCGATGAATTCGTTCGAAAGATTTAGCAATTACTGCTTTAGTTCCTAATAAAGCAGGGCCTTTTGCAGCCCAATCTCTTGAACTGCCAACACCATATAGATCAGAACCTAAGATGATTGTTGAAGCGTTTTCTTTATCATATCTCATTGCTGCATCATATACACTCATGATTTCGCCAGTTGGATGATATTTAGTCCACCATCCTTCTTTTCCTGGGGTTAACTGGTTTCTAACCCGAATGTTGGCGAAAGTACCCCTCATCATCACTTCATGATTCCCTCTTCGACTACCATATGTATTAAATTCTGTTTTAGGGATTCCCTTATCTATTAGATACTTACCTGCGGGACTTTCACTCGCAATAGCTCCTGCAGGAGAAATATGATCGGTTGACACTTTATCCTCAAGCAAGACCAGCACACTAGCATTCTTGATGTCATCAGGTTCTGTAGGTGTGGGAGAGAAAAATCGTTCACTAAAAAAGGGAGGTTTTTTAATATATGTTGAACTGGAATCCCATTCAAAGAGAGTTGTTGTGGGAGCAACTAATTTTTTCCAGTAGGGATCACCTTCTGTTATCTTTGCGTACTCTGTCCTATAAATATCCGCTGAAATAAATTTGTCAATTGCTTCTTGAATTTCTTCCTGACTGGGCCAGATATCTTTCAGAAAAATAGGTTTTCCGTTCGGAGTGTAACCAATGGGCTCATTTTTTACATCAATGTTAATAGTTCCAGCCAAAGCATAGGCTACAACTAGCATTGGAGAAGCAAGAAAGTTTCCACGAGTGAGTTGGTGGATTCGTCCACCATAATTTCTATTCCCACTTAAAATCGACGTCACGTATAGATCATTTTCTTTTATCACGTTTTCAATCTCTTTTCTCAAAGGACCACTATTACCAATACAAGTTGTGCATCCATATCCAACAAGATGGAACCCTAAGGATTCAAGATATGGTGTGAGTTTAAGATCCTCAAGATAGTCAGTAACAACTTTTGAACCAGGAGCTAGACTTGTTTTAATAATAGGCTTGACTCGCAACCCTAATTTTACTGCTTTCTTAGCTAATAGCCCTGCACCGACCATAACGGAAGGATTTGAGGTATTTGTACAAGAAGTTATTGCAGCGATAACTAGATCACCCTCTTTGATGAACCAAGGTATTCCATCTAATTCAACTTTGACAGTCAGTTGATCTCTTTTCCGCCTCTCTGCATGTTCATTCAAAAACTTGTGTACTCTAGGTTTGACATCTGAAAGGGTAACCTGTTCTTCAGGATTCAATGGACCTGAGACCGAAGGTTCAACCTCACTTAAATTAACTTCAATAACTTCTGAGAATTCTGGATCTGGAGAATCTTGATATCTAAAGAGTCTCTGATTTTTTGCGTAATTCTCGATGAACTTAATATGCTCTGCATCACGACCACTTAATTTAAGATAAGCAAGTGTCTGATCATCAATTGGAAAAAAACCAATAGTAATGGCTTGTTCAGGAGACATATTTGAAATTGTTGCACGATCTGGAACAGTAAGATTAACTAAGCCTGAACCAAAGTATTCTACAAATCTCCCCACAAGATTTCTTTTTCTAAGAATTTCAGTGATTGTAAGTACAAGATCTGTCGCGGTTGTCCCTTCTGATAGAGTTCCAGTCAGTTTTATTCCAATAACCTCTGGTAATGGCATATAATAAGGTTGACCTAACATTACCGCTTCTGCCTCTATTCCTCCAACACCCCATCCTATCACAGCTACTCCATTCACCATGGGAGTATGCGAATCCGTACCGACACATGTGTCAGGAATTGCAGTCATCTCACCTCTAAATTCACGCATATCCACCACTGAGGCTAGATATTCTAAATTAACTTGATGACATATTCCAGAACCCGTAGGGACAATTCTTGTGTTATCAAATGAATTTTGAGCCCATTTTATTAATTTATAGCGCTCACTATTCCTTTCATATTCTTTCTCTAGATTTAGCGGATAAGCATTATGAACGCCATAATAATCCACTTGAACACTATGATCAATGACTAAATCTGTCGGAATCAAAGGATTTATTTTTGCTGGATCTCCACCTAATCCATGGATGGCATCTCGAATTGCTGCCATATCCACAATCAACGGTACTCCTGTTAGATCCTGCAAAAGAACACGAGAGGGCATATAAGGTATAGTTTGTCCAGTAGTTTGAGGCCAGTTTGCAATTGTATTAACATGTTCGAGAGTAACTAGTTTATTATCAAAATTACGTAGCCCAATTTCAAGGAGTACACGAATAGAAAAGGGTAGTTTATCAAGATTGATTCCAGAAAGTTTTGCTAGAGTAGGTAAGCTATAAACCGTACATTCGCCTAAACCCAAATCTTGTTTAGATTTAGTTTGAGATATAATCTGTTCATTTATTTCATTCATATGCAAAAGAATGAAGAGCTAAGATTTAAAATTTGGTATAGTTTTTTTCGTAATTCTTTAGTTAAAAGATTAAATAGTCCTCATGTATTTGTTGAGAATAATCGATTTAGAATATCAACATTAGCAATGCGATTTAATAATTATTGAAATCCTGGTGATATCATCTTACTTGGATCTAGGGCCCGATTTATATCCTCTTTATTTTTCATTATACCTTTTTCAAGAATTATTTCCTTCAAAGTTTTCCCAGTCTTGTAAGCTTCATGTGCTACTTCAGCTGCAGCCTCATATCCAATGATTGGGCTCAATCTTGTTATTAGCATTAGATTCTTATCTAAATTCTCCTTAATTCTAATTTTGTTAGCTTTAAGATTTTTTATACATCGATCTGCAAAGTTCACAGAAACGTCCGCAAGTAGTTGGATAGATTGTAATAAATTATAAATCATCACTGGTTTAAATACATTCAATTCAAAATTTCCTTGTGAGCCTGCAAAGCTTATTGTTACGTCATTACCTAAAACCTGAGTCACTACTTGAATAACTGATTCTGGTTGAGTTGGGTTGACTTTTCCTGGCATTATTGAGGATCCAGGTTCGTTTGCGGGGATAATAAGCTCACCAAATCCAGTTCTTGGACCAGAAGACAACCACCTAACATCATTTGCTATCTTCATTAAACTGACTGCAAGAACTTTAAGAGCCCCACTAGTTTCAACAATTGCATCGTGAGCTGCTATACCCTCAAATTTATTTTTTCCTGATATAAAGGGATAACCTGTAAGTTCTGTAATACGTTTCGCTACCCGTTCTGCGTATTCAGGATGAGAATTCAACCCTGTTCCTACTGCAGTACCTCCTAACGCTAGATCATATAAATGAGGCAATGTATTACGAATTCGTGTAACACTGTTTGATATTTGAGTGACATATCCTGAAAATTCCTGTCCAAGTGTTATTGGTGTAGCATCCATTAAATGAGTTCGACCAGTTTTAATGATGTCTTGAAATTCTTTTTCTTTCTCTCTCAAAATGGTCTTTAGATGCGTCAAAGATGGTAATAACTTAACCATTATCTGTTCAACAGCAGAAATATGCATTGCTGTTGGAATTACATCATTAGAAGACTGAGCTAAATTGACATCATCATTAGGATGTATGGGACACTTAGAGCCTATTTTACCACCACTAAGCTCGATTGCTCTATTACTTATTACTTCATTCATATTCATGTTTGTTTGAGTACCTGATCCAGTCTGCCAAATTACAAGTGGAAATTCATTATCAAATTTGCCATCAATAACTTCTTGAGAAGCTTTAACTATAAGCTCTGACTTCTTTGTTGATAATAGACCAAGATCTCTGTTAACTTCTGCTGATGCCCTTTTAATAACGCCCAAAGCTCGAATGAATTCACTGGAAAACTGAATTTTCCCTAAGGAACTAAAAGGAAAATTTTCAAGACAACGTTGAGTTTGTGCCCCCCAATATCTCTCTCTTGGAACTTTTACTTTACCTAAACTATCAACTTCAATTCTAAATTCATCCATCCTTTCTAACCACCACTTTAGATTTCACTTCATAGGTATCAAACTCTGATAATTTGGAGTGATATTTTAATTATTGTCTAATATAGCTTAAGCCTATCTTAAATCTCTGATTAGGTCTATAATCTTTAAGATTCATTTTTTCTGATATGAAATTCGAGGTTTAGTTTCTTAAGTCATTGCTATGGTAAAGTTACGTTCTTTGAATCCAAGCATCGTACAACCAACAGCCACAGTTAGGATATCTTTCCTAATATCAGCCCTAGTATCTATTGAAAGATTTTGAATTCTAGTCAGAGTCACTGGCGTTCCTGCAGAGAAATTTGTCATCACAACCAAATTTACATCTATCTCATCATAGGAATTGGCTTTCTAAAAGGTGTCATTTTCGCTTCCAGATTAAGCTGGTTTGTCTCTAAGGTTAGTGGGGCAATGAAAGACCAATACTCACGGCTCCACTTAAGTCTCTTCGATTTATTATTTAAAAAGGTAATTTCTGTTTCTATTTCAGCGCTATAATCCAAAAAAATACTTTTTCTTTGAAATTTGCAGAGTGAATGAATTTATTTTACTCTGGATTGATCTGAAATTATTATGACACCCTTCTTAAAAAGATTTAGATTGAATATCGGATAAATTTTCGAAATCAATTTCCTCCCCTGTTAAATCAAACCAACCTTTACTTTTGATATTTCTTAAAACTTTTTTAACGATTTCTACATCTTTTTTAAGCAATTCTGGAAGATTAGGAAGGCAACGAGAACCTTGACAAGCTAAGGCACGGAGACTTACTCGTTCATCAAAATTTAAAGAACTATGTTCAAGAATGACTTTATCAATTTCTTTCATTATCTTATTCTTTTCTTCAAACTCTTCTATGATTTTCTCTTCTAAGTCTCTAATATGCTGATTTTTAACTTGGATTTGTTTGTAAAGTTCTGAAAACTTATTAAGAGACTTGCTATATGATATGTCTTCTTTTTCCATTTCTTTATTCTCTTTATCACTTGTAAAAGGTTTGTTTTTAGGTGGAGTTGAGTTATTAGGTACAGGATTGATGTTTGACTCTTGTAGATCGTCAGATACTGATGATTGGTAAATGTGTGAATGCGTAAAGTTGGGATATAGGGCAAAAGAAAGATAAATTTTTGTACCTATTTCGTAGATCGTCGCTTCTGCGCCTTTATAACCTGAAAAACTTTCAGTTGTTTTATAGGATGGATTTATGAAAGTAAAGTTCTTCATATCTTGGTCTTTCATAGTTTGTGAGAGGAACTTCAGATGTCTATGGATGGCTGGCGCTGATACATTTAAAATGGAGGCAATTCGACTCCCATAGTTATGTTCACAAGCAATAATCCGAAGTATTTCTAATCGAGTTTTGTTTGATAAGACATCATAAATTGGATGATTCAAGCTGCAGCTAAAACTTTCCATTAACAGTTCTCCAATTAATTATAATTTCATTTCTTTTTATAATTAATGAAGTATATATTTTATTATTGAGTTAATATTGTATTTCAGAAGCAGTACCCAGTTATTTGTACTTGTTCATTGATGATTTTCGCCACTTTTTCAATAGAATGTTCAATTATTGAATGTCTTCTTGATGCTATCATGAATCCATCTGAATCAGCTTGTCCTAGACATTATTTAGAACAATCAATTCAATTTGAAATTACTTTAAGACCCAGCTAATAACCTAGCTTTTTCCTTTACTGTTGCACAATAAATTGCTAGAGGTCTATAGAGCATATGAGACCATTTCCCAAATGGAACTTCCACTATCAACATGGGACCAGCGATCATGAGATGGATCACATAGATAAAATAACTGGGATAGGTTAAATTCATAAGCCTGAATAGATGAAGTAGGATTCCTGTTACAGCAGTAAGGAACAACAAGGCTAAGAATAGCCAATCTGATGAATGTGAAAACTTATGGATTTCCTCGCTTTTCTTATAACGACTCCACATTGACTCAAGTGTCACGAAAAGGAGTGCTGCTGTTCCATAATAGCCCAGAACTGATGTCCAATGCCATGTGGTATCATCTATCTGAAGCTCTGGTATCAAGGGTAACAATTTTGCTGGGAACCAATCTAAACCTACGAAGGGATTTTTAAGGAAAACAATCACCAAAGTAAACATTATAATATATCCTGATACAAGAATCAGGTGTTTAATCCATCGCCATTTGCTATCACAAATGGCCCATCGATATTGAGTCAAAACACTAAACGTAAATTTTAAATACGCCCCTATTTCTGTTATATAGAGCTTAAATGGAACTTTCACATTATCATCTTTTAACATAATATAATAAAACATTCTAAAAGCATTTGAGAGGAGGAGAGTTGATAAGACGCCTAATAACACAAGATCTCCAAGGTGTATCCACTCTATTGGAGCGAAAGAATCGATTGAAACACCATCAGTTTTCATTTCACTTATACCTGCTAGAGTTGCGACAACGAAGACACCAAGAATTAAAAGTGCTAGTCCAATGAGAGCTCCAAATTCCCATTTTTTCGACAAATAAAATTTCTTAGATAGACCAGTCCAGTCATACCTTGAAGTAAGGTACCGACGTGTTGCCATCAAAAATTCGCCAGGTTGAGCTTGGCTTGGACAAGTTGTTGAACAGTCTCCACAGTAGTAGCATAACCAAGGTTCTGGGTGAGATAATAGTTTTTCTTCCAAGCCTAAAACAGCATACCTTATCAATATCCTGGGAAATTCGTTCCCAGTAACAGAAAGAGGACATGTAACAGTGCACAAACCACAATTCATGCAAGCGGTAACATCAAAAGCTCCCAGCTCTTTTATCTGAGTAAACACCTGGTAATTAACAACGTGTTGAGTCAATCTCATTTCTCCTGCTTGATTAACGCATATTTCCAATAATCTCCATCAGTTTTTTCAACTGCCTCAATATTTCTATATCTCAAGCCAGTCGCGAGGTACCAAAGAACTTGATGCGATGGAATTCCAGTTTCTCTAGTAATCTCTGTTACAGTCTTAGGTTCAGATTTCAGAGCATCAAATACTATTTTTTTGGTTCTATTTTGATATCGATACCTCTCCCTCAGTTCGCTACTTACTTGAACACTAGTTTGTTCTTTATAAAGCTTGACAGTTAATTTCTTCTTTATAATTTGTTTCTTTTCTTGACTCATTTATACTACCTTTGAATTTTACTATTGCAAAGACATTCCCTTTATCATTTCCTTGATTTGAGTTGTTTTCAAAGTTTTGATCTGTATTGCTTCAGTAGGGCAGACTGCTGTGCAAATCCCACATCCTAAGCATAAAGCTTCGTTAACCCAAGCTTTTTTACCATTTCTTTCATATTCTAGTATTTCTATTGCATCAATAGGGCACTCTGCAATACATTTTTTACTCAAAGTGCAAATTCTTGGGTCAACAATTGCTACAGCTGGCTCAAGCATCAATTCGCCCTTCAACACAATACTTGCAGCTTTAGCTGCTGTAGCTGACGCCGCTAAAAGAGTTTCAGAGATATCCCTTGGAGCTTGACATGTTCCAGCTAGAAAAATCCCCAATCTTCCAGAGTCTACTGGTTTTAATTTAGGATGTGATTCTTTATAGAATCTATCAAGGCCAGGCATTATCTTGATCATTTCTTCCAGTTTCTTGTTTTCACTGGCTTCCATTCCTGTAACTAGGACCAATAGATCCACAGGGACTGTGATTATTTCCCCAGCAGTGAGAATATCCTTAATTGTAACAATCATTACTCCATTCGATGAAGTAATCTCCAATGGGTTTACTGGATCATACTTGAGAAATATAGCACCATTTTGTCTTACCTCTGAAAAATAAGTCTCATTTTTTCCATATGTTCGAATATCCCTGTAGAAGTGATAAGTATGGATATCTTTGTATCTCTTCTGAATTTCTAAGGAAGCATATACTATTGCATTACAACAGTATCTAGAACAGTATTCATTAACAACCGTACCGTCTCCTGGATTTGTCTGTCTCGAACCCACACAATAAATGATACCAATAGTATGAATTTCATTTCCATTATAAATCAAAACTTTTGAATTATCCTGTTCTTGAATCAGATTCAAAAACTTCGGTAAAGTGACTACATTTTCATATTCCCCATAGCCAAATTCCCCCTCCTTAGGTTCATACGACTTGAATCCAGTCGCAACGATAATAGTACCGACTGTTGTTTCAAAAGGTTCTAAGTTTTGAGGCTTTATTTTTATATTAAAATTACCGATAAATCCTGATACCTCTAATACTTTTGAATTAGTAAATACTTGAATTTTTCCTATAAATTCTTTCAACTGTTTCACTAGTTTTTTGACAACTTCTTTCCCTCTTTCGCCATTGGGATATGTTTTGTAGATATGTGCTACATGACCTCCTAAGTTTTCTTTTTCAACCAACACTACATCTACACCCATCCCTGCAAGGTCAATAGCTGCCCTAATACCAGCAATACCACCACCAATGATCAAAACTTTTTTAGCCGTTGTTACTTCTATTTTTGATAATGGTTCTGTTTGTTTAACATATTCAATACCAGCCCTTACAGCTCTTATTGCTTTGGCAGTTGCACCTTGAGGATCGTCTGAATGTGCCCAAGAGACATTTTCTCTAATATTTACATGATAAAATTCGTATGGATTAAGCCCTGCTCTCGTAACAGCATTCATGAACGTTATTTCATGTAACTTAGGAGAACATGACGCAACAACAACCCCATCTAGTTCATGGTTTTTCACATCATCCACTATCATTTGTTGACCAGCATCAGAACAAACAAACATGAAATCTTTTGCCACACACACCCCCTGATTGTTTCTTACAGCTTCTACAACCTTTTTCACATTAACAATATCTGAAATATTACCTCCACACCAGCATATATATACACCAATTCGATTTTTTTTATTTTTTATCATTACTGATGTCACATCTAATTCTTTTCCTTATTTGTTTCAATGTAATACAAACATTGAGACACTGCTGCGTTTGCTTCAACTATGGTGTCAGGTATATCTTTTGGTCCAGTTACACATCCAGCAGCGAAGACTCCTGAGATATTTGTTTGTACTGGATTATTATTAAATTCAATCTGCTTGATCCAGCCTAAGATATCAGTTTCTAATTTTCTATTCGTGAATACTTTCTCGATACCAGGAGTAGATGGCCAAATTCCTACAGATAAGACTAAGAGATCAAAGGTCTCTTCTTTAATTTTACAACCATCATCGATATCCTCATATTTTACGATTATATCACCGTTTTCAGCTTCGTCAACGTAGATAATTCTCCCCTTGATGAAAAATGAACCCATGGCTTTTGCCTGTTGATAAAATTCTTCGAACCCTTTACCTTGAGCTCGGATATCGATGTAAAAGGAAAAAACATCTGCTAAAGGTAAGGCACCTAATATCAATTGAGATTGCTTAATTGAGTACATACAACAAATCTGTGAACATCGTGAATTTCCCACTGTTTGGTCTCGAGAACCTACACAATACAAGTAAGCAATCTTAGAGGGTTCTTTTCCATCAGAGGGTCTCAAAATACTGTTATAAGGTCTCGTAGGAGCTAATAGACGATCCATCTGCATAGCTGTTATAATATTTTTACTCTTTCCATAACCAAATTCTGGTCTTAAAGATGGATCAAATAAATTGTACCCTGTTGCCAATATTATCGATTTTACTTTTACTTTTTTAATTTCTGATTTCTGTAAGAAATTTATAGCACCTGTTGGGCATACTCTCTCACAAGCGCCACATAATATGCAATTGTCAATATCAATAACTGATTTCTTTGGAACAGCGATGTCAAAAGCAATATATGCTGCTTTTCTACCTCTCATGTGATATTGATATTCATCACTTACAATAACAGGACACACCATTTCACATAGAGAGCAACCCGTGCAATCTTGCCAATTGACATATCTTGGTTTTAACAGGATATCCGCTTTGAAGTCAAGCTCACCATCTTTTCTAATTTCTTGAACTTCGGAATAAGCTAATAATGTCACATGAGGATGGTACAAGACACTAGCCATTTTCGGAGTAGCAATGCAGCTCGCACAATCCAGTGTTGGAAATACTTTACTAAGTAATGCCATTTTCCCTCCTACACTCGGCGATCTTTCAACCAACAACACTTTATAACCTGTATCACCTAGCGTGAGAGCGGCTTCAATACCTGCTATTCCTCCACCAATAACTAATACATCAAAAACTTCGTTTTCATCAGCCATTCATAAACCAACTAGTTGATTTTCTGAACTTACTGTTTGTTTTAGCCTGTAATCTAATTCATCTGTCTTAATTTTTCAAAAAAATCGTGAATGTGTTTCAGGAATGGCTCAACGCACACTGAACAGATTGCTGCCATTTTAAGTCTGCTTGGATCCAATTCATGCTCTTCTAGTAATTTAAAAGCCTCTTGTATTCTACTAGCAGTTTTTTCTGGACAATATTCGGTATAAGGACAATCACCTCCGTCTGCTGTCACGAACACACCATTAAAACCATTTTGCAACGCTAGCAAAACATAATCAGGTCTAAGCATACTTGAGCATGGTATTCTTATGATGGAGGTCGAAGAAGGATAATGTCTGTGAAGCAAACCTGTCATGTCTATTGCAGGATCTGAAATTAGATTTGTTGTAAAAATTAAGATTTGCGGTTCCTCTTCATTCTTAGTCTCCATTTTTTTTTCACATAACTCTCTTTCGTTTTATAATCTCTATATTTGGGTGATTTATTCCTGTACATGCAATTGTTAATATTTGACTAAGATATTATTAGATTAAAGTTGGAAAAAAATAAAAATGTAGAAAAAGGTATATATTATCTTTTTCTTCTGATAAATACTTTATAGTATCCTGTTACTTCTACATCATCTATATATTCATGTCCAACCTTTTTAGCCCACAATGGTAGATCTCTTTTCGTTCCAGCGTCTGAAGACCAAACTTCAAGAATTCCACCCATGGGAACTTTTGTCATTTCCTTTTTGGCCGCAAGTAGAGGACCAGGACAAGATTCCGCCCTAGCATCAACTACCTTATCGGATATAATACTTTCTAAACCTTCTGACACTACTATCACCTTTCTAATTTTCTCTTTATATAAAATAGGTTGCTTTTGATTCTGTACTGGATAAGATGATTTCACCTGCCCCACAAAAGTCATCAACGAAATTCAGGTCTTCTACTAGGGTTTTCCAAGCTTTCCCGGCTGCAGAACAAACATGAACTCTTACTTTTCCAGCTTCTTTAGCTTTTTCCAGTATTTCGTACCACGGTGAAATGCCTCCAGTTTTTAGAACTTCTTTGAATTCCTCACCAGTGAAGTCCAGATGTTCACTTAAGGTCTCGTCAACACCGATAATATCCTTCTTGAATGCATAAGTACCCCATAACATCAAGAATATGTCCACTTCGTATTCCATCGCTATTGCAGCATTTGTCAATATTGACATCCCAACCAATCTATCAACTGTTCCTGAAAATACAACAATTGTGACTTTTTCTTCCATTTTTTTCCTATCCATCAGATTTTTCTGGTTTTTTATTGACGAAATTAGCAAGTTTTTTCTAATTAACAATATGTTAATAAGACTATATATTCAACATAAAGTTATCAACATTATATTAAAAACATTTTTCTTTTACAAAGTAATTAAATCGTCTTATACATCGATATGTTATAGACTTCTCAGTTGAAGTTAGGTAGATATTCGTAAGAGTGATCTAATTGAATACTATCAAGGAGGTACAGAAAAAAGAGTTTAACATAATCGAAATTTTTAATGTTTTAATAATGAGTTTTGCATATATTGGGTTGTTTTTTTCTGGTTTTATTTCTCGAAATCCATCTTATAATCAAATTATTGGTGTCATTGGTTGGATTATTTGGATATTTGGTTTAATACTAGCATTCTCCCCAAATATTGTTCTTAAAAAACGAGGAGGGGTTCCAGAGGGAAAATCATACATTCACACTACAAAATTAGTGAATGATGGAATTTATGGGCTAATACGACATCCTCAATATACTGGTGGTATGGTGATAGCTTTTTCAATGTGTTTAATCATTCAAACACCATTAACATACAACCTAGCAATAATTGCCTTAATAACGGCATATTTATCAATGATTTTTGAAGAAAAACGTCTAGTAATGAAATTTGGCTCTCAATATGAGAACTATAAGACTGAAGTGCCACGAGTAAATGTCCTCATTGGTTTAATACGAAAACTGAGAAAATCTAGGAGATGAACCTTCTCTATCGAATGACTAATGAGAATAACAACTTAAGATATCAGGGGATATTTCTTCTAAAGTTGAACATCCAGTCATTTTCATCGCTTTTTTTAGTGTTTCACGTAAATAATCCATCTGCAATCGGACTCCTTCGCTTCCACCACCCACAGCTGCTCGTACAATGTCTCGTCCAATCAAAACCGCATTAGCACCAAGAGCCAACATCTTTAGAACATCACTACCTGTTCTTATCCCACCATCAGCAACAATCATAACTTGCTTATCTTTCAATGCCTCAGCTATTTCAGGAAGAACTTCAGCGGTTCCAGGTGTGTGATCAAGAACTCGGCCACCATGATTTGAAACAACAATAGCAGAAGCACCAGCTTTCGTAGCTTCTAAAGCATCTTCAACACACATTATTCCTTTAATAATTACTGGGAGAGATGTAGAATCAACTAATTCATGAATATCATCAGCTGTTTTCTTAAATACTGGTTTATTGTGTTTAGTCATCATGTATGAACCACATCCATCAATGTCCACTCCAACCGCAGTTACATTACATTCTTCAGCTTTTTTAAAAAATTGGACAATGACAGATTGAGTTCTAGGTTTAACAATCTTTACTCCTCCAGAATTTCCTTCAGCAATGGCACTTAAGCCGTAGGAGTTTTCTATTGAGTATGTATATGTATCTCCTCTCCATGCAATAGTTCCAGCATCATTACAGCCGAAAACTGTAGCGTTGCAAAATTCTTTCTCTGTTATTACTTTTTCACCACCAAATGAATTAACCCCGGTCACAGACGCTCCCATAATTGGCATTGTCAATTCTTTACCAAAAAAATTGAATCTAGTCTCAGGTTCAATGTGGGGATCTATCAACTTCATTTTTAATTTTATTTTCCTTAATGCCAACCAATTATTGTGAAAAGAAGCACCACTACCAATACCACCAAAACCTAAAGGTCTACCATAGTGTTGGCCTTGACAAAACCTTGTAGGATCCCCATCACAATCTTTATATACCATACATACTCCTTTGAGTTTTTCTTTCGCCTCAGAACGAACATCTGATAATGTCATAACACTAGAGGACATTTTGGTCACCTTCATTTGAAATTAGATAATATATATTAACGAAGAAGAGTTTATTTCCTTTTGGTATGATTCGAGGATAATAATTTTATTGTTATAGCTAGGGATTTCAGAAATATGTGATTTCAGGAGATTTTTCGAGAATAAAGAAATCATTAGCTTTTTCTACAAATAAAAAAGGCCGAGGTTTAATGAATGGATGCACTATCGCTTGCAAAAATCCAATTCTGGTTGACTATCGGGTATCACTTTATTTTCCCCCCGATCACAATAGGTTTAGCATGGTTTATAGTTTATTTTATGACTAAATATATGAAAACTAAAAATACTTACTATAAGGATCTTTCATGGTTCTGGGTAAAATTATTGGCTACTACAGTAGCAATTGGAATCCCTACGGGTATTGTAATGGAATTTAGCTTTGGAACCAATTGGAGTGAGTTTGCACGCTTTGTAGGCGGCGTGTTTGGTAGTATGTTGACATTAGAAGTGTTTTTCGCTTTCTTTCTTGAATCAGTTTTCCTAGGGATTATGCTTCAGGGATGGAAAAGTGAGCGAATCTCTGATAAAGTGCTGTGGTTCTCCTCTCTTATGGTGGCAATTGGTTCAGTTATGTCTGCATTCTGGATTCTGAGCGCTGGTTCTTGGATGCATACACCTAGAGGATTTGCAATAGAAGGAGGCAGAGCAGTATTAACTGATTTTTGGCAAGCTGTAATTACTCCATCAACATTTCCTCGTTTCTTTCATACAATCAATGCTTGTCTACTGACGGGATCTTTTTTCATAATAGGAGTGAGCGCATATTATTTGTTGAAGAATAGGCATACTCAAGTTGCTCAGGACTCAATAAAGATCGCTCTTATGGTTGGCGTTATTCTATCTCTGTTTCAGATTGTCCTTGGCCACTGGAACTCAACCATGGTTGCTGAATATCAACCAGCGAAGTTTGCTGCTCAAGAAGGAATTTTTGAGACAGAAAGCGGTGTTCCACTAATTATTTTTGCTATCCTTGATGAAACAGGAATTCTCTTCCAAATCGATTCTTCAATTTTTGGACTTTTAGACTTTCCTCTTCTAAGCATACTTCTCGGGAACCCGAATGCCACAGTAATTGGATTAAATGATTTATCCCCTGATACACCTCCAATCATGCTTACTTTTTATTCTTTTCATGGTATGGTGATTTTAGGTGGAATTCTCATATTTGTCTCCGTCTTTGGGGTAATACTTCTCTGGAGAAAGAAATTATTTGACAATAATTGGATTTACAGAAAATGGTATCTTCGATTAGCTACTCTCTGTCTTCCACTTCCAATACTGGCTAATGAACTGGGTTGGGTAACCACAGAAGTAGGCCGCCAACCGTGGATAGTGCAAGGTGTCATGAGAACCGCTGATGGAGTGTCAACTGTCGTCCCAGCAGACCAAGTTCTAATGTCATTGATTCTCTTTTTAACGACATATATCATTCTCACTGTAATCTGGATTCTAATAATGATACGGATAATTCGAAAAGGACCAATTGGCCTGGAGGTACACAATTGAGTCTTCATCAAGGACTAATTGAAATATCTTTACTGCAGGATATTTGGTTTATTGTCTTAGCAATCATTGTAATCATATATGTGATCCTAGATGGATTTGACCTAGGAGTAGGATTTTGGTTCTTTTTTACACGAGAAAGAGACGAAAAGATCACAAGAAATGACAGGAAAATACTCTTACAGACCATTGCGCCGTTTTGGGATGGGAATGAGGTCTGGTTGATAGCTGCTGGAGGAATTCTGTTTGCTGCATTTCCTGATGTCTACGCTACCGTTTTTAGCGCATTCTATCTCCCATTGATTTTGGTTGTCCTTTGCTTAATCTTGCGCGCAACATCTATTGAATTCCATGAGGAATTTGATTCATCTCTATGGCATAAAATCACCGATATTGCATTTGTCATCGGAAGTTTGGTTCCTGCATTATCTTTTGGTGTTGTAGTTGGAAATTTAGTACAAGGCATCCCTATTGATGGAAATAAAACCTTTACTGGCGAATTACTCTCTTTGGTCAACCCATATGCCCTCTTAATTGGACTGTTATCTCTAACAATAATCATTACTCATGGTGCTATCTATCTCCGCGTAAGGACAACTGGAAGACTTCAGAAAAAAACTACCCAATGGGCCAAAGTAGGAATAATAACATTCCTTGCTTGTTCAAGTAGTTCCTTGGTTATTAGTATTTTATTACATGATCACATTCTTGACAATTTCTTAGCAAACCCTCTTCTTTTAATGATTCCAATACTCGGATTTTTAGCAATACTTGGTACTTTGTGGCATGTGTGGACTGATGCTGACCCAATTCGCACTTTTATCTTGTCAGCTATTTCAATTGCTCTCAGTATCTTTGGAGCAGGTGTAGCAGTTTATCCAAATCTCGTATTCTCATCAATAAACGCTAGTTATAGTCTTACTATCCATAACACTTCAGCATCAGTTCTTGGATTATTTATAATGCTTGTAATTGCCTTAATAGCGCTCCCTCTAGTCTTAGTCTATACAGCATTTGTCTATAAACTATTTAGTGGGAAAATAGAGGAAGCTGGTCAAGAAATTTACTAAAGTGATTGATCTGATAAATCTCTGAAATTCCAACACATAATTTAAAATCAGTAGATCTTGATTTAGTAGGAAGAAACTTAAAAATGCCAAGCTCTTTACACAGTTTATAATTAAGATTTCAATTGTGGGAAGTAATAATGGGTTTGAAAGTATCTTCATCTAAAATACTACTTAAGTGGTCTGGAACCGCCCTAGTGAAATCCATAAATCCTTTTATGCTTGTTTTATTATTGACTGCTTTCTTTTTAACAATGGGAGTAGTTGGAAAACATACTCAAGGAGAAGAAAACAAATTAGATGGAGTCATTTCAGATGAAGAATATATTTATTCCCATCAAATTTCAGAGGACTATTCTTTATTTTGGGAAGTAAATGATAGTGATATTTATATTGCTATACGTGCCAAAACTGTAGGATGGGTGGCAATTGGTATAGGCCCGACGTTTGCTATGCAGGATGCTGATATGATATTCGGGTGGGTGAACAGTACTGGTGTTTTTGCCATGGATACGTTTTCAATTGGTCAGTTTGGACCTCATCCTCCAGATTTGGATCTTGGAGGAACTAATGATATCGTGGACTTCAACGGGACAGAATTAAATGAGATTACAACCTTTGAGTTCAAGAGGCTGTTAACAACAGGTGATGAATATGATAAATCTATTCCTACTTCAGGAAAAGTGAAAATGTTGTGGGCCCTAGGATCATCTGATGATTTTACTTCATCTCATATTGAAAGAGGATCATTTGAATTCTTTCTTACTGGAATTAACACTTATCGCGCTGACTTTCTTTCCCCAATGATTCTTGGAATTTCTCTTTCGTTTAGTCTTATAGGATTAATGATTTTTGTAGACAGTTTTGGGCGAAGACACCAAAAAGCAGAAAATAAACCGTTGTTGGAAGGAGAATAAGAATAATGGCAGAACTTCACCCTATTGTCCTTCATTTTCATGTAGCTCTTCTTGCTTTTAGTCTTCTTACCAACCTTATTGCATTTAGTTTATCAATGCTCATCAAATCTGATTTCTTAAAAAGAACTTTATCTCGTGAATCTCAACGTAAAATTTCTGTTGATCTACAGACTCTAAAAATCTATTCAGACAAGTTTGAGTTTGTTGCATTTGTGTGTTTAACTTCTGGATTATTGAGTTTATTCGTAGCAATGGCTGCGGGTATTTTAGATGCTTCTGGAAATATAGGTCTCGCCCATATTAGTCTTGAAACCATATGGCTTGGTATTGATGCAGCAAGTCGAAGCGAAATTCTATCTTTTAAAGTCATATACGCAATTTATGGAACTTCTTTCTTTATCTATGCAGGTATATTCAGAATTTATTTTGTAAACTATCGTCATGAAAGGATATATGACCAAAACATTCTGTTTCAACTAGTATATATTTCTAGTCAAGCCATAGGATATTTAATATTCACAATTGTTGCAGGCGCGGGAGCTATTCTTGTGTATGGGGGTACTTTAGTCACTGATGTACCTATCTTAGCCATGCTTCTCCCTCAAGGTACAGGAGATTTATTCTCAGTAATAGTATTAGCTTCGGTTATAATACTGATATTAACTGTGATGGGTGGATTCTTAAGAAAACCTTTGAGATTAGAAGTTGAAACTGAAGATCAAGATGAGCATGAAATAACTCTTTGGCCACCAGTACTGGCAATCAGCACTGGATTATTAGCATGGGGAATATTGTTAATTGCTCAAAAAGAAGTTTTTGCTGGATTTGCATTCCTTTGGGTGTTCTTTATACTGCTCATATCATTTATTTTCAAAGAAACATATTCTCAAAACTTATTTAAAACAAAAGGATCTTGGATATGGTTATTTTTGGCTTCAGAAGTTATCATTTTCACAATGGTTATTGGGACAAGTTTTGCTTTCCGAATTGCTAGTGAAGATTGGCCCGTCCCAGGATCTATACTAAATGTCCCATTAACGGCCATCAACACGTTTATTCTAATAGTAAGCAGTTTCACCCTAGTGAAAGCTGTTGAGGGAATACAAAATGGAAATCAAAAAAGATTAAGTAACTTTCTTTTCCTCACTTTCCTTTTTGGATCAATATTTCTAAGTATTCAAGTAATAGAGTACTTTTCGTTATTCCATGAGGGATTCACTCCAGATCTCAATCTATTTAGCTCAACATTTTATATCCAAACAGGTCTTCATGGAGCACATGTCTTTTTCGGTGTTCTTCTCGTACTCTTCATGACTTTAAGAGCATACCAAGGTGGATTTTCTCAAGAAAACCATACAGGTGTTGAACTTGTAGGAATTTATTGGCATTTTGTAGATTTAGTCTGGATCATTCTCTTTACGTTAGTGTATTTGATTTAAACAACGGAAGTACAAAATCATGAAAAAACTGATAAAATTCTTGTTTTTGGCCATCTTTTCTTTAATAATTTTAACAAATCCTGTTCAAATTTCTGCTACTCCTCAAAATGCTGTTTATACACCGCAAGTTCAATATCTCCTGGCTATAGTTTTATTTTTTTCTCTTTTAATTGCAGTTATTGTTTTTATTCTATTAGGTTATATCGTGTTTCGGTTTAGGGAGTCATCTAAAACCCCTCGAAAAAAGATACAAAATCAATTACGTGTGGAAGTTATTTGGATAATTTTTGCATCTGTAATTGTAAGCATTCTTTTCCTATCCAGTCTTCCAGTTACTCAAAGTTATCTTACAGAATATCCAGACTATGATGAGCAAATATTAGTCATAGCGTACAAATATAATTTTACATTCGTAAGAGAAGACGGAACTAGTACAATAGGTGTGCTATATCTGGAGGTTGATAAGCTTTACAAGTTTAATATTACTTCAATTGATGTGATTCACAGTTTCTTTGTTCATGAACTCTCCATAAAATTAGATATGATCCCAGGGAGGCATAATATCATTTATGTTCAAATTCCTAACCCAGGGGTATATGAAGTTCATTGCGCTGAATATTGTGGCTTTGGACATTATTCAATGAAAGCAAAGATCATAGTAACATGATGGTGAAAAATATGTCTGAAACCTTAGCTGTATCCAAAGATTCCTTGACCAAAAGAATTATACGATTTTTTGGAACAACCAACCACAAAGACATCGGAAAGCTTTACATTGCCTTTTCCTTAATAAATTTCGTCATATCAGGGTTATTGGCCCTTATAATCCGCATAGAGCTCGCTTTTCCTGGTCCTACAATTGTTAATGAAGAGATGTATTCCATTATATTTACTGCTCATGGAACAACAATGATCTTCCTTGTTATTTTTCCTCTAGGGGTTGGTTTTGGTAATTTTCTTGTACCAACACTCATTGGCGCAAAGGATATGTACTGGCCCCGGTGGAATAATGGTGCATTCTGGATGTTATTACCTGCTAGTTTCTTACTTTATTTAGGTGAGACCTCAGTCGGGTGGACGCTTTACACACCTCTTTCTTTAGAAGGATTTGGCATTGGTGTAAATACTTGGATTGTGGGTGTCTTAATAGCTGGTATTTCCTCTCTTGTGTCTTCAATAAACTTTATCATTACCATAGCTACTATGAGACGGGAAGGACTTCAGTGGCTAGACCTTGATCTTTTTAGTTGGTCCATCCTTTTAGCAGCAATCATGCAATTTTTAGCGATCCCCCTAATTACCACAGGTCTCACTTTTCTATTATCTGATAGGATACTTGGCACAACTTTTTATTCAGCTCTCGGATCTGGAGCAGGGGCTTTTCTGTGGCAACATGTGTTCTGGAGCTACTCTCACCCCGCTGTTTATATCATGATACTCCCTGCCTTTGGATTGATGTCCCTATTGGTGGCTAAATTCTCTCGTAATGAAATATTTGGTTACAAATCCATGGTTGCTTCTATGATAATGATAACAGTTCTAGGGTTCTTTGTATGGGGCCATCATCAATACACAATATATGGCGCCTCATCTGATGCTATTACAACCGCTTTCTTTAACTTTTTAACTTTTATAATTGCTGTACCTTCAGGAATTAAGACATTCAACTGGTTATTAACAATGTGGGGAGGTCGTATTAAGTTTGAGGTACCTCTTGTGTTCCCCTTAGGTTTTATTATAGGCTTTGTTATTGGTGGAATTACTGGGGTGTGGCTTAACATCATTCCAATTGATATTGTAGTCCACGATACATACTTCGTAGTAGGTCATTTTCATCTTATAATCATTGGTGGAGCGGTAACAGCAATCTTAGGCAGTTTCTATAATTTCTTTCCTGAAATGACTGGAAAGATGTATCAGCGCACTCTAGCTTGGATTCATTGTTTTTCATGGATTATTGGGGTTATTGTTACTTTCTTTGCAATGATGATCGTTGGATTACTTGGTATGCCACGACGGTATTTTGATTATTCCACTTTCCTCATTGTAGATTTATACGCGTTTTGGCACATGATTGCTACTATCGGAGCACTGTTAATGGCATTCTCTGTTACTGTATTTCTATTTAATATTTTCTTTAGCTTGTTTATACGAAAAGAACCAGCCAAAGAAGATCCATTCGGACTTATGATATCTGAAAAAGATTCGAATACAATATCAGAAGGATCTTGAGGTTTTTTTAATGGCAGATAAACAAGAAGAAGTACAAAAGTTTGATGAAGAGAAACGCCCATATAACTACATTGTATTATTGCTTGGATTCTTCACAATTCTTGAGGTTACTCTCAGCATTAGTAGTGAAAACGTACTTGGTCAAACTGATTTGCAATTTCTAATTCGTATTGGATTGATTGTGCTTGCGTTGGCAAAGGCTTATCTGGTTGCGGCTTTTTTCATGGGAATCAAATATCAAACTAGATCAAAATTGATTTATGGTGTTGTTTTCGGTGTTCCGCTATTGATAGCCCTTCCAGTTGTACTTATTCCGCTAATCGGGACCTTGCTTCACATAGGCCATTAAGAGGAATTAAAAAAAGATTTTATTTTTTTATTTTGGAGGAAATGAGGGTTCTGAAATCCCTCATTACGAATTCATTCAAGATAATGCAATAAATGACTAAGAATTATGCTGAGATACATTAAATCTCACTATAGCAGTATGATTTGAATTTCATAAAACATATTCATTTCCATATAACAACTAAGGAGGTTCCAGAAGTCCATGACAGCAAATGAAGAGGCTTTGATTTTTATTTTTGAGATAGGAACAGTGATTATATTCTCATTGATAGTTGCAAAAGTTCTTAGTAGACGAGGTATTCCTCAGGTACTTGGATTGATCTTTGGAGGATTTTTTCTGCAATTTCTTACATTCTTCACTTCTTCTGTCTCAATTGTAACTTTTCCAACACCTCCTAGTCCATTAATTCATTATATTGTTACTACAGCCGCTTTAGGATTTATTGGCTATAGTATCGGTGCCCATCTAGACCCTTGGAAGCTTCGAGACGCATCATGGGGCTTAGTGCTAATATTACTTGGAAATACTCTTGGCACTTTTATCATTGTTTCACTAGCAATTGGGTTAATACTTCAGGATTTCTTAATTGGAATAATTTTAGGAACAATTGCAATGGCTACTGCTCCTGCATCTACAGCGGAAGTGATTCGTGAATATAAATCCCATGGATCTTTAAGCCAAACCATATTATTTCTTATCGCTTTTGATGATATTTTAACAATTATTTTCTTCAGTGTAGCACTATCTTTCTCAGAGTCAATGTATTCTGGAACAACCTTATCATTAATTGAGATTTCAATACCATTAATTATTGAAATTGGAGGTTCTGTATTAGTAGGAATCATTCTTGCCTTAATAATGAAACCTTTTCATATTGAAGGAGTAGAAGCTTATCAGTCTGCAGAGTTTGTTTTTCCATCCGTTTTAATTTGTATTTCATTGGCAGGGTTATTACATCTTTCTGTTATTTTAAGCTGTATTGTTTTCGGTTTAACATTAAGTATGATGGCTAGATGTGAAAATAAAGAATGCGTAAGAGGAGTAGAACGATTATCTGTTCCGATAATAGCTTTATTCTTCATCTTGGTAGGTTATGAGATGGATTTGAGCTTACTAGTCACTCCTATTTTAATAATCATTTTACTTTATTTTATAATGAGAACAATTGGTAAAACGGTTGGATCTTATGGAGCAGCTTATATAGCAAAAATGCCAGCGAAAGTGACAAATAACATACCTTTCGCTTTACTTGCTCAAGCAGGTGTTGCTCTGGGGTTAGCAGCACTTGCTTATACTCGACTTGTTGCCATTGGTATGGTAGAAACAGCAATATTAATTTTAGATATTGTAGCAGTTAATGTGCTAATTGCTGAAATTCTCGGTCCACTATTGTTAAAACAAGCACTCAAGCGTTCTGGGGAAATCCCTCAGGAAATTAGATAAAGTAAATTTTTTTCAGTATAACATACTATAACTATTATATCAAGATTCAATTTTTCCTATTGGAACAATTGGACAAATCAATTCTGCACCAATCCATCCAAGATAACTTGCAAGAATAAAAGTTAGTAATATTAAACAAGCTTCAATTAATAGAAAAGAAGTATCACTTTGATTAATGATATGTATTAGTAATAGAAATATAGAAGTCACTAGGAGAGTACACCCCAGTACAATTTTCCTCAAAAGAAAAGGAGTTTTGATTTTCCGGAATCTTACCTTGCCATCGATAAGTCCAGTTATTCCGCCAGATGTAATCAATAAAGGAAGGAAGGTGATTTGAAGATCTAAGATACCTTGGATAGGAACTCCAAGTAAATTATCACTAAACAATAAGAAAAAGAAGAAGAAAGCTGTTACAGCTGTGTAAGTAATTGTAAAGTGGACTGCAACAGGATGCACGTCCAGTTTCAGAAACATACGCCTTCTAAGGGAGGCTTTATGTTGAAAAGGGACAAAGGCAGTGTCTCTGACACCACAAGCTGGGCATCTTCCTCCTTTTCCCACTGGTCGAACATATCCACACACACGACAGATTTCATATTTTGTATTATTTTTTATCATAATTTTGTCCTCTTATATTGAATAAACTAATTCTAATGACATTTTTAAGCTAATAATGCGAGATATAAGAATACAATTGAGATTAATCCTATAAAGATTGATAATTGACCGACCCCATCTATTCCTAATTTTCGAGTCAATGTTTTTTTGCCAGTTTTTGTATCTACTTTCACATCTCCAATGTCTTGATATGGGATGAGAGCGAATACAATTAGGTAAACGAAAATTGAGAAGAAAACCATGGATGTTGTGACGTTCCACGTTTGAGCTAAGTATATCCAATAAAAAGTTGCGAAATAAGAACCTGCTGTAATAATCTCGTGGCCAAGAGGGATCTCTTCTGTTAAGTAATTAACGAAGACTATCATAAAAAAAATTGGCACACCTATAATAAGTAAGATTGGTTGGTTCTTTGATAAAAAAAGGTAAAATGCCTGGATTATTCCCAGTATTATTGTGATAAAACTAATGATCCGACCTAAGAGTCGAACGGTATTTTCACTGATTGTACCTTCTCTAATGACCCCCATTCCACCATATTCATGATCATAACCAGCAGCCCAGTCCCCTGCTTCATCCCGATAATGAACACCAATTGCTGAAATAAGGACAACCATAATAGAATAAATAGCGACAAATAAATCAACATCAAATCCTTGTTGAGCTCCGACGACCAATCCACCTGTACCAACAATTAAATAAGCCAAGAGAAATTGAGGTCTAGCTAACCTGACAAAGCCAATTATTTTTTGATTATTCGATACTTCATTTTTCACATCAACATTCTCTAAATTAGTAACCAACTGATTTCACCATTAAGTATTAACTTTAGTAGTCAAAGAGTCTCTATACTCCAATAACATCAGGAAAATTCATTAATCTTAGAATATATTTAATCTTTACATAATTTCGCTTCTTTTTTCGTAATCTTAAAGTTTCACTCTATCATGGATTAAATTAAACTCAATCCAGATTAAATCTGACTAGAATTAATGTCTCTTTCAGGAGAATAATAAGAATTGGATTTGGAAGATAAAAATAATAAAAAATTTGATAAAGTCAGAAATAAAGGACTAAATCTAAATCATTTAGAAGAAAAATTAATGGTCAGTCCTTTTAAGAAGTTAATGCTGTCTTTCTTTGAATTAAAGGTCTTTAAATCTTTTATAAAATCGAGTAATTTCGATTTAACTGGGAAAAATATTTTGGAGGTAGGATGCGGAGCTGGATATGGAATAGAACAGATTTATAAAACTTTCAAGCCTAAAATCTATTATGCATTTGACATAGATCCAAAAATGGTCTTATTATCATTTACTAAAGTAAAAAAGAGGCAAATCCCCGTCAATGTTTTTTTAGCAGATGTAAAAGAAACTAAACTTCCTTCAAATCGATTTGATGCTGTCTTTGCGTTCACAGTTCTCCACCACATCGAGGAATGGCCAAATGCGTTAAAAGAGATCAATAGGGTTTTAAAACCTAAAGGATTACTATTAATTAACGAAATTAGTGCCAGATCTTTAAACTGGTTTGAAAGATATTTGAAAGTAAGTCATCCGAAAAAAGCACGGTTTACTTGGGATATATTCACTCAAAGTCTTATCGCTGCTAATTTTTTGATTCTTAGGGAATTCAAATTTTTAAAAGATCTAGGCTTTTTCTTATGTATAAAACAAGGTAATTAGGGAAACTAGAATTTCTTTTCAAAAAACATGTCGTCATTGAATCCTTTAAAAATCACATTAATAGCTCAAAAATGTCTTTAGGTTTAGGTTTGATGTCATATTTTCGTCCAAAACGAGAGAGAATCCACCAGCACGAAACACAATATGTTGTACAATAATCCCCTTCTTGGAAATCTCCCATACGTTTCCTCGCGATTTTCTCGATAATATCTAACCTATGCATATATCCAATACCCCCTCCACAACACCAGTGCGGAATATCAAGTACCTTGTAACCTGATTCTCGTAATATATCATTTACAAAGGAAGTGACTTCAGGATGCCCCCGATTCATGAGTTGACAGAGATGTTGAATTGCTATGCTACCTGATTTTTTTGTGTCTGCAGGTTTAAGATAATCTACAACAAATGTGATTTCTGCGGTCATTTCCTCTTGATAATTGTTTTTGAATACATAGTAACATGCTGGACATGCACAAATGACTTTCTTAAAATTATTGAATATTTCAATATTCTCTTCTTTACATCTTTCATACCCTTTGAATTCACCAGAGACATATAACGGATAGCCACAACAAATCTCTTTGTCTAAAATTGTAAAGTCAATATTTTGCTTTAAAAGGTAAATTAACGAATTTTCAGTATATCTTGGAACTCGAATAGTGGATAAGCAGCCCATATAATAGAGAGTATTACTTTCTCTAGGAATACCCTCAGGTCTTCTGATTCGCATTTTATCAGTTGAATAGGGAGTTCGAAATTTCTCGAAACTCGCAATCATCTCATCAAGGCCCTCGATTTTATTTCCATCCTCCAAAAATTTATGATTGAGCTGACATCGTTCTTCCGAGGTTCCACAAGCGTTACAATGAACACAGTTTAATAGTATCAGGTAATCTTCTTGTTTAAATTTATAATTTTTTTGAGTTTCTAAAAGGTTCATTACTTCATCATTATCTAAGAAATTCTCTGGCTCAACCTCTTCAGTAGGGTATCTCTTCCGATCATTCATAAAATTATTTCCCTTCGGAAAGATTCAATTATCTGTCAAATTTTTCCAAGCCTTCATTCCGCCTTCCAAAACAAATACCTTAGAGAATTCTTTCTTCTGCATTATTTGTGCAGCAGTATGAGCTCTAGCTCCACTACGACAAATCAAGATGATTTCTTGATCTTTCAGACTAGATAACTTCTCAAGGTTTGATATCAAATGAGCTAAAGGTATGTGTTTAATACCCTGTAAATGACCAAGTGGACCATTTAATTCATGTTTTTCCCGTACATCTATCATTAAAGGAACCTGTTTTCCATCCATTCTATTCTTCAGTTCATGAACAGTTAATGAGGAGACCACCTGTTCATTAACACCAATTTCTAAAGTACCCTTTACTTCACACGCAGGTGAATCAACTGGTATCCAAACATCTCCAGGATTCCTTGCACACGCATAATTTGATTTTAAAACATCATTCATCCAATCAGCAGGGCCCAGCTTTAAATCTTCTAAATATTGCACAAATTTCTCTCGTGTACGGGATTTTAAGTGTGGATTACTTTCTTTCTGATGAGCAAGACTCGATGGTTGGTTCCCTCGATATTCATGAGCAGGAAAAACGATCAAATGATCAGGTAATTCTAAAAGCTTCTGAAGACTATCATAATGTTCTGCAGGATCTCCTCCAGGTAAATCATCTCTTCCAGCCCCACCTTCATCCAGAAATAACACATCACCAGTGAAAATTCTATCGGAGAACACAAGGCAGATTGAGTCTTTCGTATGGCCAGGTGTATGAATGATTTTCACTTTAATGTCTAAAAAACTTAGTTCATCACCATCGTTTACATGAATAGTCACACATTTAGCAGGAGCTTTTTCATGCATAATATACTGACAATCAGTATGATCTTTAATAGCTGCAGCTCCAGAAATGTGATCTGCATGGGTATGAGTATCAATAACATATGTTAATTTTAATTTTTGTTTTTTTAAGACATCTAAGTAATCTTTAACATGATCTAAGACAGGATCAATTAAAATAATTTCATTTGAACTATCATTTCTTACTAAATATGTAAGACAAGCATGAGGATTTAATTGTTCAAACATTAAGGCCATTTAATTACCACCATCTGCACAGTTTCTTCTAAGAGAAGGTTTCTACACATTAAAAAGAAATAATGGGTATTGAATGGTAAGGGATATTAGCTCTGTTCTTGACTCAAATTTAATATTCTTCACACATCAGTTCGAAGTAATTACTAGGATGACTACAACTTGGACATTCATTAGGAGGAGTGTCACCTTCATGAACATACCCGCATTTCTTGCAGATCCAATTAACCTTCCCTTTTTTCTTGAAAACCGTATTGTTTTCTAATTCAGTAAGTATTTTCGTGAACCTATTCTCATGATGTTCTTCAGCCACGCTTATTGCTTTCAATCTAGTGGCAATATCATAGAATCCTTCTTCCTTAGCAACCTTCGCGAATTCTGGATACATTGTTTCTCTTTCATAATGTTCTCCTGCAATTGCAGCCCTAAGATTCTCTTCAGTATCTCCTAGTGTTGTAGGGACAACACCATCAACAGTTATTTCATCGAGATCTTTGTCAATATTCTTTTTCAACTGATTAATCATCCTTAATAACCATTTGGCATGTTCTCTTTCATTATCAGCAGTGATAAGAAAGATATCAGCGATTTGTTGGTAACCTTCTTTTTGGGCAATCTTAGAATAGAATGTATACCGGTTTCTTGCCTGACTTTCGCCTATTAACGCTTTTGCTAAGTTTTGTATCGTCTTATTCATCTTTTATTTTTCTCCTTTCAAATCAGATTCTAGAAAAAGATCTTTCTGCCCTTTAAAATATTCATCTCTCTTTTTTATTCAATATATCAACTTTTATGAAAAATTACCAGGTTTTAAAGAATCTATGTAAAAGACTTGTCGAAAATTGGTTTATATTTTGAAAATAAATAGCGACCGACAATCATTCTCTGAATTTGAGAAGTACCCTCATATATTTGATATAACTTGGCATCTCTGAAGAGCTTTTCAATCAAATAATTTGTTGTATAACCATAACCTCCAAATATCTGTAACGCATCTGATGCTGTTTTCATTCCATGATCAGTGGCAAAGGCTTTAGCTATACTTGCTGAGATAGTATTATCTCTTCCTTGGTCCGCTTCCCATGCAGCTTTCCATGTTAATAAACGTGCTGCATCTACGTTCATTTTCATGTCAGCAACCATGAATTGAATAGCTTGAAAATCTGCAATTTTACTTTCAAAAGCTTCTCGACGCTTTGCGTAGGCAATTGCATAATCCATACATGCTCTTGCCATCCCACATGCGAATGCTCCAATTGTAGGACGAGTATGAGCAAAAGTTTGCATAGCAATTGGGAAACCCTTTCCAGGTTCACCAAGAATATTTTCTTTTGGAACACGCACTTCTTCAAAACGAACCATTACAGTATTTGATGCTTTATGACCCATTTTTGGGATAGGTTTCCCAACTCTTATTCCTTCCAAATTCATAGGAACCACTACCCCAGTGATACCATTATGCCTCTTAGTTCCTTCCAAACGACAGAATGTACTCATTAGAGAGGCAACACCTCCATTGGTGATCCACATCTTTCGACCATTTAGGACGATCTCATCACCTTCTAACCGAGCAGCCATTGCTATTCCAGCCACATCAGATCCCATGCCTGGTTCACTAGTTGCAAAAGCAATAAATTTTAAGTTCTCAGTTAGTGGTTTAAGAAAACGTTCTTTTTGTTCTGTTGTTCCTCCTAATAAAATAGGTTCAGCTCCCAAGCAATTATCAAAAAGACTTGTTGTGATACCAGGATCCGCTGCAGCTGTTTCCTCAACAATCAAACAAGTGTCAAGTATGCCTAATCCTGGACCTCCGATTTCCTTCGGAAAGATAGTATTCATCAACCCTTGATCAAAAGCTCTTTGAAGAACTTCAAGTGGGAATTCTCCAGTTTGATCATATCTTCTAGAAACAGGAATAATCTCATTAATAGCAAATTCACGAGCTTTCAACTGGAGCTTCTTCTGATCATCTGTTAAACTAAAACTGATCAATTTTCCTTACCTTTTTTTTATAAATTAACAGGAATTAATGATATCCAACCTTATAGAGTTGGTAATTCATCCCCCAGGTGATCCATGGAAAAGGGAGTCTTTCCACGTCCAATCCCAGATATCTTGTTCAGTAAGTGCTTCTTTTTCAACAATCATTGTATGAATCCGTTTTAGGAGTTGATGATGACGAATTTCGTCGCTCAAAATAGATTTTATGACAACTTTCTCTCTCTCATCTATTAATTCCTCCCATAATTCCTTATATGTATCAATAGCTTTCTGTTCTAACTTTATATGTTTTTCTACGTTCATTCTGAGTTGATCAGTAATCTCCTCGGGAATCAACGGAGTAGAGCCAGTGTTTAAAGCAATAAGTGCATTCAACAAGGAAGCATGTTTGTTAGAGTCCATCGCAATTCCTAAGATCAGTTCTTTAACCAATGCATTTGTTACATCTTTAACAGAGGCATTTGCGGACTCAACAATTTTCTTTTCTAATGTGATTTGTTTCTTAAAAAATTCAACTCGTTCTTGTACGTTCATAAAATTACCTCCTGTAGAGAATCGTTACTTAAATTTCTCTTCTAAATCATTTTTTAAATCTTATAGCTCGAATTCCTCATGTAATTTATATTTAACCTATAAATTTAATTGTTACTACGATAAATTAAATATTTGAATACAACGGAGGTTAAAGAATGGCTTTAATCAGTGAAAAATTAAATGAGGCGCTGAATGTACAAATTGGAGAGGAACTTAATTCCGCTTACATCTACTTAAGTATGAGCATTTGGTTGAAAGAGAATTCGTTTAACAAATTGTCAAGTTGGTACTTTACACAATATAACGAAGAATTATCACATGCGTACAAGTTTATAAATTATATTATTGACGTTGGAGGAACAGCCAAGATTCCAGCAATTCCTGAACCGAAATCTGAATGGGCTTCAGTGAAAGAGATTGTAGAAACAGGTTACGCACATGAACAGTATATCACTGGAAAGATTCACGAGCTAGTGAAACTTGCGGACGAGTTGAAAGACTACAATCCAAGACAATTACTCCAGTGGTTTGTTACTGAACAGATTGAAGAAGAAGCGAATGCTAGTGAGTTAGTCCAAAGACAGGCTGCTTTCAAGAATGACATGCTTTTTAACCAACATACAGTAAGAGATGAAAAATAGTTCTTTCTGAAAATAAATAAAACTAAAGGTGTATAATATGGTAAACCTAAATGAATTATTTCAATCAGCGGATTGGAAAAAAGAGAAACATACTCCTGTTATCGAAGTAAAAAGTAAAGATCCAGTGTTAGTGGAAGTAAGTGTGGGAAAAGAGATCGAACATCCTAACACAGTTGAACATCACATTCGGTGGATTCAATTACTTTTCCATCCTGAGGGAGAAAAATTCCCTGTGGAAATTGGTAAAATCGAATTTAATTCACACGGAGATGCTGGGAAAACAGAACCAAAGGGATTCTTCTCTATAAAGACTGAAAAACCTGGAACATTGATTGCATTCTCTTTCTGTAATATTCACGGATTTTGGCAAAGTGTACAGAATCTTAAACTCTAATAATGACATTTAATTGATTATTAGAGTTTTCCACTTTTCTTTTTTTCGAGTTCGGTTTTTTTCAACTATATATTTATTAAAAGATTCTATCTATGATTGAATCGCGATTAAAATGAAATATGTGATCATTGGTAACGGTGTAGCTGGCATAACTGCTGTCCAAGTTTTATCAAAAAGCAAGACCAGTAAATCAACGATAACTCAATTTACTGATGAAGAATTTTCAGGTTACTATAACCGCCCAAAAATTCCATCTTTTATTGCAAATTATAATATGACGGTGGAAGATATTATCACATATAGTCAAGACTGGTATAGGAAATTAGATGTTGATTTACATTTACAGGAGAAAGTACAAAAAATTGATACTAAAACACAGGAAATTTTAACCACTAAAGCATCTTATCCCTTTGATCGATTGTTAATTGCTACTGGTGCAGATTCTTGGTCTCCCCCAATTGGAGGCCAAGAACTAAAACACTTTTACACTGTAAGAAATCTTAAGGATGCACTCAAGATACGTGAACGATTTAAAAGTAGTAAAACTGCTGTGATAATCGGAGGAGGAGTATTAGGAATCGAAATAGCAAACGCTGCCATTCAACAAGATTTAAAGGTAACCGTTATTGAGTTTTTCCCATATTTACTCCCAAGACAGTTGGACATGGAAGGGAGTCAAATTCTCCATAACATCCTAGAATACCGTGGTATGAAAATCCTTGTAGGAAAAGAAGTTCAAAGTGTATTGGGCAAAAAAAAAGTTGCAAAAGTCGTAACAAAAGATGGCTTAGAAATTCCTGCAGATCTTGTGATAACTTGTACAGGTATCAAACCAAGAGTGACAATTGCGAAAGATATCCTTAAAGTAAACCGAGGAATAGTTGTGAATAATTACCTAGAAACATCTCAGAAAGATATTTTTGCAGCAGGAGACTGTGCTGAACACAATGGAATAATATACGGACTTATCCCTCCTACCATTCAACAAGCCCAAATAGCTGCTAGTAACATGTTGAATACAAGATCAAAAGAGTACACTGGTTCAAAGGTGTCTTCATCTCTTAAGGTGACAGATATATTTCTGAGTTCCTTTGGGTACACAGGAAAAGAAAAAGAATCAGGTTATAATATAAGAAAGTACACAAATGAAAGGGAATATGTTAAACTATTTATCGATTCAGATAAACTGAAAGCTGCAATAATCTTAGGAGTTAGAAAAGTGATTCCTTTAATCAGAAATATTTTCACCCAAGAATTATCCTTATCTGATCATGAAACTGAATTACGAAATATCCTCCATGATCTAGTAGAAAATTAAAAAATTATTGTAGAATTTCATGAAAATTCATTATTAACTTTATTCAAATGTTGAACGTCTTTCAGGAATCATTTTTAAAGGGTGTTTCTGTTCAAAATCCTTTCTACAGTAAAGAGAGCAATAGCAATAGCCATATTCCGCAATATCCATTTCTGCATAACGACAGGGACAGATAATATCTCGATCAAGTTGAGGATCTTCTTGACTATCGCGACAAGGGCAATTATAGTACCCAAACCGATTAAAATTGACCTGTAATCCTTGGATTAGATTATTAAGTGAATCTTGTTCTGAATTTAACTGCCAATTATTTCGTTTTGAAATTCTAATTATGTACTCCTGTACATCTTCAAATGATTTTGATTTCATCTTAGCATGTCCTCCCATATGTTAGGATTGAAACCAGAATCCCATTGCATCTTATTAACAATGAGGAAAGGAAATCGTGGTTTAACTCCAAAAACCTCTTCAATATCTTTTTTAAGTGTATTTTTTTCTTCAATTGGAATTTTGTCTATATCAAGATAAGAATAGTGAAATCCGTGTTCCTTGAGCCAGTTCTTCCCCTTTTTACACCATAAACAAGTAGAAATTGTGAAAAGGAAGATTTTATTAAGTTGTTTCCCAGTTCCTTCAACGGAGATAATTTCTCCAGGAATTTTGATTGAATCTAGTGACATGAGCGGACTGTTTATGCTGAAAATTAAAGCCTTTCTTATGACTTTATTCACTAATTTACAGTAAAAGTCTTCACTTCAAGCTAGAAAATATGTTAAAAAACAAGTTTATAGTCTTCAAAAACAATAACAAAATAGATTAAATTGAGACAGATATTATTTCAATAGAATATTAAGGTGAAATGAATGGCAAAATGGGAATGTGACATATGTGGTTACATTTACGACGAAGATGTTGAAGGTATACCTTTCACAGAACTTCCAGACGATTGGACATGCCCAGATTGTGGAGCATCGACTGATGATTTTTCAGAAATAGGCTAAGTATCTGAAAGAATATATTAGCTTAAAACCTTCTTTTTTCTATAATTCATCAAAGTATTTTGTAGAAATTAAGAGATAACCTATAATCTGGTTAATATATAGATTATTTAATCAAATTTTTACAATACACGAATTAAGGTGTGAATATCGGATGCCAGTAATTGAGCTAACCCAAAATATTTATTGGATTGGAGTTAATGACCGAACAACAGATCTATTTGAGGGTATCTGGCCAATCAGTGATGTTGGAGTCTCCTATAATAGCTATCTCATCAAAGGGGAAAAAATAGCATTAATAGATTTAGTTAAAGGAATTAAAACAGATGATTACTTATCACAAGTTGAGGAAGTAATCGATCCTTCAAGAATCGATTACATCATCATTAATCATGTCGAACCCGATCATACTGGATTAATCAAAATAATGTCTAAATTAGCTCCTAATGCTATATTCGTAGGAACAGAGAAGGCTAGGAAAATGATAGCTGATTTCTATCAGCTAAGAGATACTGAAAATATTAAATGGAAGGGAGTTACTAATGGAGATGAGATTAGCTTAGGAGATCATCAATTAATCTTTTATGAAGCACCGTTCGTACATTGGCCAGAAACAATGGTTACTTATGAAAAAAAATCCCAGATATTATTTTCTTGTGATGCTTTTGGTAGTTATGGGGCACTAAGTGGGAAAATTTTCGATGATGATAAAGGAATTGACCAGAATTTTTATGAAGAGGAGGCACTACGCTATTATACTAATATTGTTGCTAAATTTTCGAGATTTGTTATTAAAGCTATTAATTCGTTAGAGGGATTACCAATCTCAATGATTGCACCCAGTCATGGTCTTATATGGAGAAAAAATCCAGAACGAATAGTAAACCTCTATAAACGCTGGGCAGAATATGCAGATGATCCTACTGCTTGTGATGCAGGGATTACACTCGTTTATGCCTCTATGTATGGAAATACTAACAAAATGATGAATGCCATTGCTCAAGGAATTGGTAAAACGGGAATTCCACTCAAAATCTTTGATGCTGGTCGAACACATGTGTCTTTCATATTACCCTACTTGTGGAGATACAAAGGAGTCATCGTCGGTTCTCCAACATATGAGGTAAACCTTTTTCCTCCTATAGCTTATATTCTTGATATGGCTTTACGTAAAAGGATTATTAAAAAGAAATCAGCTTTCTTCGGTTCCTATGGATGGAATGATGGCGCAAAGAGAGACTTTGAGGAGATAACAAGAAAATTAAAATGGGAAATCTTAGATGTGTTTGATTTTATTGGGGGACCCTCTGAAAAGGATTTGAAAAAAGGAGAAGAGTTTGGAGAAAGAGTTGCAAGCTTCATACTAAATTCAGGATAATGCTAAGAATTAGATCAGGTCAGTCTTGAAGCTCTTTGAGAGTCTTGAAAATCTTTTCCTCATCTGGAGGTCCTTCATTAAGTTCGTGGGGAATGTCAATATAGCGAATAATTCCTTTTTTATCAATAATAAAGATCGCACGCTTTCCAAAGCCAATACGTGGAATAAAAGCGTCATATTTTTTACTAACTTCAGCGTAAGGAACCCAATCAGCAAGAAGAGGATAGTTCAGACCTCCAAGACTATCTATCCAAGCAATATGAACAGGAATGGAGGCAACTCCAATTGCTAAAACTTGTGTATTCAGCTCATCAAATTTGTTTATTTGATTACTATAGGATGGGAGCTGATGTGAACATACTGGAGTAAAGTCTTGAGGGTAAAAGGCAAGCATGACATTTTTCTTACCACGATAGTCTGATAACCTGATTTTTTTCCCATCTTGCGCGGGAAGTGTGAAATCTGGCGCTTTATCTCCAATATGTAACTTTGATGTACCTTGAATTATCTTTTCAGTCATTTTTAATCACAACGAATTATTTTATGAGATTTTATTGCCTATTTGATGTTAAATACCTCGTGAATAAAAAGTTAACTATTGTTATTTAATAATATAATAAATTACTTCAAATTTAGTTTTAGAGGAAGAAGAGGCCAATTCGTATTAATTGTGCATTTTTCACCTAATTACCAGAATTTTTTCTATATTTAGATAAATTACGAAAATTAAAAGGTAATAAACATTAAGAATCAAATTTCGTGAAACAACAAGAAGAAGAAACAACCTAATAAATGTTTATTTACAATGAGGAATTAAAATGGCTTTAAATGCACACTTCAGTAATCCACCTTTTGATAAATTTCCATTTAAGACATTTTTACAGGTAATTGAGAAGATGGAATATCTAAAAGAGGAATCATCTCCATACGAGATTTCTCCAGGTACAGATCTCTGCATAAGCGATACCTATTATTCATTAGGGTTCCTAACCTATTTAAATTCTTTTGGTCGTGTTGTTAAAGATGGAGAGGAATGGAATCTTAATCCTAGAGGGGATGTTTCAGAAGAAAAGCCATACAGATTTACTCTAATATCTAATGCTGTAGAGATTCTGCAGGCTCTTTTAAAGGGACATAAAACTACCTCAGAGATAAAAAAAGTCGTTCCTGATCTATCTACAGAAACAATCAACAATTATCTAATTGTTCTTGGCTTAATATCACAAAAGGGAAAGATTGAACAACGTTCAACAGGATGGGATTCTACATTCATACTCTCTAAATGGGAATAAGAAGAGAAATGAAGTAAGCGACGGAAATCTAGAAACAGAATTCCTTCATAATCAGGCGTGGGTTCTTAATCTCAATAACTTCATTAAGATATCTTCAATTGGTTTATCTAATTCCTCTGATTGCAAAAATTGAAAAAGTTAAAAAGAAAAGGATTGTTATCATCAAAAATATCGTTAAAAAATGATATGACAGCATAAAATTCTCTTAGAGGAAATGATGAAATGGCCGATGATGTATTTATTCTTCAGACTTCTGGAATTCCTCTTTTTGCCAAGTGTTATGGAGGAGATTATTGCAAATTACATCCTGATCATGCACTTCAAACTGGATTTTTAGCAGCGATGTATTCTTTTGCCGAGGAATCTTTTGGACAAGAAGAATTAAAATCTGTAATATTCAACGACATTAAGTTAGACTTCAAGATTGACAGAGAGAAAGAAATAATCATGGTCTTTGCCAATCCTCTTGGAACAAAAATGGTAGAGGATCGTTTAAATCAGGCGATGGCAATTTTTTTAGAAAAATATGGCTCAAGAATAGGAACTATTATTAAAGAAGATACTTTCGAGGATTTTGAGCAGGATTTATTAAGCCTTAATGTTGTACGGAGCCAAGCAATGGGTGATATTTCTCCTAAAATGAAACCAAGAAGAAGACTGTGGGAAAAAATTAAAATGCTATTTAGGAAGTAAGAAATTCAGATATCAAGCTCATTCTTAACTTCACTTAAAGAAGCATTTCGGATAGTTAGATTCCTAAGCTCGGATAAGTTTCTCTTTGTACCAATAAGAATGGCTCCTTGTAAAGTGTTATCTTTAAAAAAGAGTTTTTGATATATACCCTGAACACGATCAATTATCACACCCTCTTCATTAATTCTAGGGCCAGTTGAAACATCTCCTAAAGATGTTAAACTAATCCCAGCCACTTTCAGAGTAGTCCAGGGCATTGTCCCTGGGTACGGAACCTCACTTCCAAGTATATTTATAGCAGCAATCTTTGCTTGATCAATAGCAGTAGGAATGATACCAAATTTAGATCCTGGAAAAGATTCAATGTCTACAGCATCTCCAGCTGCAAAAATATCTGGAACATTGGTTCGCATAAAAGGATCTACAATAATAGCATAATTTCCTATTTTGATACCTGCTCTATGGGGAAGATCGTTATCATTTTGAATCCCTGTAGCGTTGAGTAAAAAGTCACATGTATGAGTGCGTAATCCTGAGGCATCCTTAATTTCAATTAAAAAATTTTTATTAGCGTATTTGATCTTTTGACAAGAAGTTTGATGGAAGAATTTGATGTCGAACATTTTATCTAACACTTCATTAAAGAAACGACCCCCTTCTTCGTCAAGTTGTTTCCTAAGTAAGTAAGGTGATCTATCGATAATTGTGGGCATGATTCCAATGTCAGAAAGCGTTTTTGCTAGTTCAACAGAAAGTAAACCACCCCCTAAAATTGTAGCTTGCCCAGTTGAACTACTTAATGCACGTTCACGGATTGTAAGGGCATCAACTATATCTCGTAAACAGCAAAAAGGACTATCTAGGAGTCCTGGTATAGGAGGGATGAATGGTTCGGAGCCAGTGGTAATCAGGAGTTTATCGAAAGAAATAATTTCTCCATTCTTAATTTTTATCTTCTTTTTTGCTCCATTAATTTTAGTTACACGACTATTGAGAGAAAGAGATATTTCATTTTTATCATACCAATCTTTGGGAAAACGGAGTATCTCTTCAGGTTTTTTGCCTGAAATGATTTTATAGACAGATGGACGGGGATAATGAGGATAGCTATCTTCCGTTATCATAGATATTTCAATATCCTCAGCATTCTGACGAAGAGTGATAGCGGCAGTTATACCTGCATGACCAGATCCAATGATAACAACGTGCAATGGAATCACATTCAGTTTATACTTCTTTGCATAAAATAGGTGAGGATCAATGGTATCAGAAAAAGTATGTATTTAATGCTTGACCTTTCAAACAATCGTATTAGTTTTAAAGCTTAAAAATCCACATTGATAATAATAAATTACATTCTACATTATTCTAGTCATTTTTTAGAATGAAATCTCTTCTTAAAAAGTTTATTATAATTTAATGTAAAAACATTTAAAAAAGTTAAAAAATACATACTTCTTTGATTATATTTGTTCGATATAATATTCTATTAGGCGATGCAAATATGCCTCAGGTAGCTAGTGAACATCTTTCATCAACACGATTAGAAATCCTAAGCTATTTACTTGTAAATAGTAACATTCAAGATGAATCTCAGGGATGTTCAATAAAAGAGATGGCGGAGACTTTTGATTTATCTCCTAATGCGATACGCCAATATCTGATTGAACTAGAGAAAGATAAACTCGTAATTCGTAAGAAAAAGAAGGGGAAAACAGGTCGTCCAGCGATGACTTATTTCTTAGCCCAAGCTGCTCTAACCAAATTTCCTAAATCTTATGCAGATTTTTCTATTCGACTGCTAAACCGTATCTTAAAGAATTTTGGAGAGGAAGAAGCTCGACATCTTCTAACGGAAATGGGTAAAGAAAAAGCTGAAGAGATGAAAAGAAAACTTAACTCAACCTTAAAAGAAAGTGGTACGAATTCTGATAATTTGAAAGACAGAATTAATGCAGTTGCAGAAGTTTTCCAAGATTATGGCAGTTTTCCTGAAATTGAAGAAACTAAAGATTCATTTACAATAACAAATCGCAATTGTTTAATTTATGATATTGTCCGTAATCATCCTTTAGCATGTATTGTTGATGAAACTCTAGTTACTGAACTAGTGGGGAAAAAAGCTGATAAAGTCCAGTGTTTATCCGAGGGAGACATGCTTTGTGTTTATAGAATAAATAAACTAAAGAAAGCTAAAGTATGAGAATTTTCAGTTTAAGCTAATTGGGGATGAAAGTTTCGTTCATCTTTCAGGACCAATACTTTGAAGTGCTGTAAAAGAAAATAGACTGAGGTTCCAAGGTAGAAGAACGAAGTGAAAGAAATTATAGCAGCAATCATATAGAGTATTATAGATAACTCTGTTGAAATGAAAGGGACAACACCCATTTGGAATAGATACACACTTGCTGCATATCCATCAGTAACTGCGTTAATCATAGGAGGATGTATTGGAAATAGATTTGGAAAATCACACAATAATACAAACTTTAAGAAATTACTTGTAGTCTTGCTAAGATTTGATGAAGGATACTGTTTTAGCATAATGATCCCTAGTATGCATAGTGTCAAAACAGATAACGGACCAATAATAAGAGACATCACAGATCCTAAACAGAGAGGAAGGGACTCGAATTTTACATTAGCATAAGTAATTCCATTATCAAACAAATGGAATTCAATTTGAGCTTCTTTACCTGGAAAAAAACAACCAAGCGCGAAACAATGACTTAATTCATGAATTATGGTAAAAGGGAAAATTAGCAAGTTATAGATTAAACTGAATATTGAGAAAGACAGTACCATCCACAGAAAAGTAAGAGCAAAGAAGAAAGAAAACATGAAGTTAGAGTTCTGTTTTGAAAAAAACCCATTTTTGTGGATTGAATGCACATTTATCGTGTAGAGAATATTCTAAAGGTGTATTAAAAGTTATTTATTAATGTAACTTCGTTTTAAACGGATTAAAATCTTTTAAAATTATTTTAACTTTTTAATTACTTAAATTATAAAAGCAATGAAATTTAGTTTTAATAATTTATTTAAAATCACCAATAACAGTAATTAAAAAAAAAAGGATTTTATGACCGAATTGGGAATAATTTCAGCGACAAACTTCAGAAAGAAGAAAAAAGAGAAATATAGGATCAAATGGTTTCGAACTGATATAAGAAATAACTAGTTTAATTAATTGGAATTTTCTCTTTACCAGTCACCATACCCCTTAAACGGTGTCGATTTTGGGGGATTAGTGCAAAATAAAAGTGAATTAATGTAGTAAAGAGAAAGTAGAGATAGATACCAAAGTGGATGAACCGAAGATCGATTTTAAACATTTGAAAAGGAAATGCCAATGATCCTATAATACTTAATATTCCCGTAGATCCAGGAACGAGTTCCTCTGCAAGAACAATACCTGTAACTCCCATCAGAAAAATCATAAGAATATTACTTACTGTTAGAAGCTTTTGAAGGGGGTGATATTTCATAACATATTTCTGTTTCTCTCTAACGTAAAAATCATACTCAGGATACTTCTCATCGGGAAGAATTTTTATTGCACAAAGGAAAATTATGACAATATCAAGGAAATCTCTAGGATAAGGAATGATTTCATTGATTTTTCCATATCCAATTAGGATTGCACCGAAAAAGATAATATCCCAAAACCCAGTGAAAATCCCTAAAATGAAATGAAGAGATCGTGTTAGGAAATAATCTCCAACGAAATACACTTTAATAAATAACTCGAATCCAGTAAAGAAGAAGAAGATCATGATAAAAACATGAATCCAATGATGAATCCTCTGAAGATTATTATATCTTACAACGGTAATGTCCTCACTGATATCCGCTGATTCTATTTTTTTATTATCCTTTATGTATGCTGTTGTCATTTTTGCTACCAACGATTTATTTAAAAGAAAAAAAGAGTGTAATCTCCTATTTTTTAGAAAGAAAGGTGTCCTTGAATCTTTCGATAAATGTAGGAGCTTTCCACGAACTTGAAACTATCCTACCGTGATCGTGACTTATAGGACTGTAGAAAACTCGACGGATCAAATGAATACTTACAAAGCCAAAGATGCCAAATGGGGTGATACCTAGTAATAGAAACTTCACCTGATTTAGGTCAACTCCCTCTGGAATTGGAATATCAGGAATATCGGTGGGAATGACGATAATTTCCTCACTTGTTTCAGTTGTTTCGGTATTATAGGGATCAGTGGGTTCTATTGTTTCACTACCACTTGTTTCATTACTAGGTTGATCAGCAGGAATATAAACATAGAGATAGTAAATTTCATGATTACCAAAATGATTCCTATCAGACGCAAACTTAAGAAAATTAGTGCTAGCGTTATGAAAAGTAATATCATATCCATTTAAGTCTGAAGTATCAAAAGATCGAATTGTCTCAATATAGACCAAACCCTCTGAAAATATACTTTCAATAGATAGATCATTTTTCGCATCATCTGTTGGAATGACAGTACCCCTGAACTTAACATCTTTAGCTAAAACTGTCTGTTCATCCTTATTAATGTAAAAAGACCAACCATCATTTAAATTCTTCATACACAAAGAGGAATCTGGCTCAAATTCAACTGAAATCCATACATTATCACTTGAGCTTACTAGCAGAGCAAACAGGTGAGTTCCATTATTCGCGAATTTCACAAAACCACTTCCTCCAAATTCGGTGATGTCTTGATACGAATTGATTTTGGACCAGAAAGATGCAATTTGTCCATCATTCAGATCGATTTGAAAGGTAATTTTCGGTGCTATAAAGCCTACCTGATCAGCAGAGACTTTTCCTAGTGCATTCAGAACTGTTAAACTACTTAAACTAAAAAATGTTACAAAGAGAAATATTTTAATTTTCCTTCTAATGGTTTTCATCTTTACATCCACATACAGAGCACACAAAGCGCCATCTTCAGATAAAATCGAATTTCAAATTGTAGGGTTGATTTTGTGAAAGATTTTATCTGTATCATAATTAATTCAATTTAATTAATAAATATATCTTTTTACATTTTTTACATTTTTTTCTTAAAGAAAGATGAAAAATTTTTCTCACTTTAGCTCAATTGAGTAAGTAAAGAAGAAGAATTTACACTAAAAACAGATAAAATTCATTTAAAAAAGAGAATAAGACAAAAAAACTTTAAATAACTGAAGCTCGGAAATTTCACGCCATAAGAAATAACAAAAAACTAAGGTTTCTTTTTCTTTATTCTATAGAGACAACACTCATCGCCTTGTCTCAAACACTTTTCTTTTATTGCTTTTTCTCCTACAAGCTCGGTAACAATAGTTTCATCAACAGTACAAACTAATGGATCTGCTTTTGCAATATCATAGATTAAACAGTTTAAGTTCTTTAGGGCATATGAATCATCGTCCTCAATGAGTTCCGGATATTTACCATACTTCATATAAACTCTGGATATTGCTTCCAGTTTGTTTCGTAGAGGATCTAAATCTTTATCTGGACTCATTTCTGCCTCAACTTCCTCTCGTACTTCATCAGCGATCCGCTTTCCAACTTCTCTTAGGATGTTGTCAGTCTCTGTAACCCCAATACGCTGTTTAATTTCATTGATCAACTTTACAGAGAAATCAGCATAATTTTTAGGAAAAACACTCAAAGCATCTTCAGTGATGGTATATTCCATCGCTGGACGCCCACTTTCCCCCTTCTTCTGAGTTTTGGTTACAAATCCTTCTTTTTCCAACACAATTAGATATTGTCTGGTTGCGTTTATGCTAATATCTAACTCATCTGCAATCTCTTTTATTGTATTAGCATTGTTGGATGCGCGATTCAGCAATAAGAATTGAAGAATTTTGTCTCTAGTAGATAAATATTGACCACTTTCTTCTTGTATTCCCAAAATTTACACTTTCTTTTTGTTTACTGATATATCCTTAAGATTAACATATTTCTTATAGTATTTATATTTATTTCATAAAATACTAGATAAAATGTGTTTATAAGTTTTGACTATAAAAATTAAAAGTCAATTTTTATTCCATTTTCTAATTTTTTCGTAGAGAAGTTGAATACTCTTTATCTAGCGTCATTTAATTAATCTTATTCTTTCTAATATATATATTTAGCTTTCATTCAGCAATTAAAAATGATTTTTGCTAAATATTTATTTCAGAATCTTGTTTTGAGAGACCTTTTTTTTGGTTACTTTTCCTTCAAAGGTTTGGTTATCAAAGGATTTTCCTTGAATACAAAAAAAATTATCAAGATGACTCCAGCGAGGGATATAAATTCAATAAAACCCGCAACAACAAAAGCAATAACAAAAGATAACTCTGTTTCTGGAAGAACCAGAAATCCACCAACTAATGGACCCATTATTATTCCAATATTTCCCAATAGGTTAAAAAAACCCATGCTGGTAGGATTATCGTCAGCTTCAACAATATCACCTACTAAGGCCATTGCAGGTGGACCTGTAAATCCATTCCCAATTCCTAGTATAATAAATCCGATAATTAAAGGAAAAAGCCCGAAAGTCCCCACAAATCCTATGATAGTCAACATTATCCCCACACTAACACTTCCAAAAATAAGAGGCCGGTATCGACCCACTCGGTCGGACCATTTACCCACAGGGTACTGTAAAATAATGAATGGTAATGCAAAAAGACCTAGAACCATCCCTCTGAGTTCTTCATCAACACCTAGCACAAGGGGTAAGAAGAGAGGAAGTATGGTTAAGATGAAACCAATATGAAATCGATCAACAAAGTTGAATATGCCAGGAATAACGAGACGGGGTTTCTGAAAGACAATCTTAACATTCTCTACGACAGAGGGTTTCGATACAAGGTTTTTTGGTTCTTTCAATTGAACAAGTGAGAATACAAAGACAAATAGACTCAACATTGTAGCAACATAATACGGGACAAAAACTCCAATCCCTGCAAATATGCCTCCTAATACAGGACCAGCCCCCATTGCTAAAGCTAAGAACATTCCAAAAATTCCCATATTTTTCCCTCGATTTTGGGGTGTTGACAAATCCAATACAACTGTCATCAAAGTCTGCCAACAAAGCACTGTAAAACTCCCTTGCAGGAATCGAAATACCAACAATAATGGATAATTCAGGGTTAATGTCATAACAAGAAAGAACACTGAAGAACCAAAACTGCCAATTAAAATGAAAATTTTTCGCTTTCCAACCTGATTTGACAAGATTGCAGTTAATATTCCACCAACCAAGTATGAGGCATAAAGGGCTGTATCAAAATAAGAAGCCTCTAATAGATCAACACCGAATCGAAGCACAATGAACTCTAATTGATTTGTGTGGAGAAGTGCTGGAGCTAAAATAGTTACTAATACCATAATCCCGAGGATAATGACCTGCCTCATTGTATCCGAATATTCATTTGAATTCATTTACTAGTCCAACTAAAATCGCTTTGATAAACATTACTTCAAATAATTAGCTGAAAAAACCTCCAAACTGGACTTAAATGCCCTTATAATGGTAAAAACGAAGTTAAAACCACTCCTACATATAACCAGAGAAATGCAAAAGCCATAAAGATTGATGCTAACTTAAAAATCTTAAATGTTCTTGGTTGAGATGGTTGTTTAAGATTAGCAAAAGCTTGAAAGAGGATGAAGGCACAGAACAAAATTAATGGGAAAAGAACGAGAAAATTTATTTGTAAGCTTATTCCAGTCAAGACAACAATGGAAGCACTTAAAATTGCTGATGATGTTACAACACGTATTGTCTGGGTTTGGCTACTGACCACTGGCCACATGGGAACCCTCGCATTCTTATACCCTTCTAGATTTTTTGGAATCAGAGCAAGCGTGAGTATATGTAAGGGAATCCAACATAAGACAAAGAATCCCATCAATATTGCAGGAAGATCAATATAGCCCAGAACTGCAGTTCGGCCAGCAATAGCTGGGAGTCCTCCAGCAATACCACCAAAAATAATTGATACTCTAGTTCGTCGTTTTAACAACAATGAGTAAACCACTACATCAAAGAAGAATCCCAAAAAAACGACGATCATCGTAATAATATTAGTAAATATACCTACTACAACTGTACCTGCTACTGTGAAAAGAATTCCATGTTTTAATACAGTTGAGGGAGGAATACGCCTACTAGGCAAAGGACGTTGCTTTGTTCTTTCCATTAAAGCATCAATATCACGATCAACATACATATTGAGGAGTGTTGACCCAGAAATTGCAAAGAAAAGACTTACAGTGAACCAAAGAAAAGCCCACAAGTCGAAACCTGCCTGCCAAGCACTAATAAAATAAGCAAATATTGCTGTATAGAGTAGAAGAAATGTTTGCTTGCTTTTAATCAGTTCACCATAAGTAGAAATAGAGAGCGGGGGATATAATGGGGGTACTAGTTGTTCATATTCCTGCGAAGGGGAATCCGCTTCATTCATGTAGGAGTCATTCCACGATTGAAAAGATGTTGAATAAGTAGAGTTACTTATTCTGGAAAATTAATAACATCTTTTCTTCCTTTGATAATTTCGATTAACTGATAGAAACAAAAGATGACTAATGCAATGACAAACAGCATTATTCCAAGATCAATGACAAGAGGTAACCAAAATGCCGTAGCATCCCAGAATTCCTGTACATCTGCATATTTAGTTAAATTTGTTGCCCAAGTCTGGTCAAGGTGTGGAAAATACAAATAAATTAATGCAAATCCAAATGCCAAAATACTTCCAGCAAACAACAACCAAGCCATTACCTTTCGTGCTAAACCTTGTATGTCCAGTATGTCAATACAGAGGAGGAGTAAAATAATTGCAGATAAAGTAGCTAAAACGTGCCAATGACCACGTGCTACTGTAGTTTCAATCGCTAGTGGGCCATCTCGAAACGAAACTAGTCCTAAAACGTTTGTTAGAGGTGAGGCACCTTCTGGATCAGTAGATCCTCGAAGACTAAGCGCAAGGAATATCCCACCAAAAGTCATGACAAAATTTACCCAGATAAATTGGAAGTACAGAGCAAATTTGACTGGAGCTTTGAAAACAGCTTTGGTACGAGTGAACCAAGAAGCTGATTCATAAGCATCACCAAGGATTTCTTTGCTTGTTTTACTCCACCCAGTGAAAGCGAGTATGACACCCACAGTTACGAGAATCGCAGATCCCACATAGATTAGATAATGCATATCAAATGGCCAATCAACTACAGAGTTGAGAGTTACAAACCAAGCACCTAATGATAGGATGAGCATTCCTGGAATAACAAGAATCATAGATATGAGATGCCATCTACCTTTTTGGTTAGTCACAGTGTACCGATAGACCACTAACAGAATAATTACGTCGATTAACGCGAGCATGACATGCAGATGGGCTTTAATGGCATCGATAAAGAGCTCTGCAACCTCATAAGGATACATATCATGTCTGAGGAAATATTCTGCTAGCATTACTGATAAACCTTCTTGACCAAAAAAAGCTCCAACCGATGCTCCAAGAACAACGCTTATTAAGATACAGATAGCAAGTAATGTTAATGCAACTTGTTCTAATAAAATATTACGACTATTTTCTGAATCACGAGGTGGAAAAGATTTTGTTGGAAAAACCCCAATCAGTAGTAGGATACCAGCATAAAAACAGAGAGACAATCCAACCAAGTACAAGCCGTGGAGGATCCACGCCTCTGGAAAGATATACGTAAATAATACAGCATTTGCGGAAGCTAAAATACTCCCAAAAAATAATGGGAATTTGATACGGGATTTTAATTTCTCTCTTACATCCATAATTTCCATGACAAAATAGGTACAAGTAGCAATGAACGGCACCGCAATCGAATGATAAATCATGACAAGACGACCCGCTTTCTCAATGGGATCAGGATCTAATGTTATGGGAAATAATGGTTGTCCTAAGACGAGCTTGATGGGTTCGGAAAAAGTGGATAAGAAGAGTATGATACAGAACTCCCAAACAATTGTAAATGTGATCATACCCTTAAAAGTCAACCCATAATTAATTTTATACTTTAACCATGGAATTATTCCTTCTGTTTTTTGTACAGTTGTCATTTTAGTCACCACTTCAATTAATATAGACTGAATATAGACTGTTGTTTTCTAATTAGAACCTTCTTAAGCTTCTAAAGGTAAAGGTTTAGAGGAATAAATAGTTAGTAAGCGACCTGCAATTCGTGTAAGAATTCCCAGTACAAGACAGGACAACCCGCCATAAAACTGAAGAAGTCCAGAGGCTAAAAGATACCCATAAGAAGAGGCAATATTCACCCCATCAATAATGTGAGTAGGCATAATTAATGGCTGAAGAAGCATTACAATCCCAAAACCAAAGAGCACTGAAGCAAATTCAGACACCTGAGAACCAACACTACCACCAGAAGAAGTACCAACGCTTTCCAGATGGTTTTTAACTTGTTGTTTGAAAGCAGGAATTAGCAAAATAATAAGAATAGCCAAATTAAGTAAAGCTGAAGCCCACGAAGGAGTGAACAGCAATCCTGTCCGAGGTTTCGAGAAAAAGCCAATAGACATGAGAATGGCAGGAACACCTCTGCCAATAAAACCCAGAATACTATTTATAATAGCAAGAGGATAGAACCATGATTTACGGGCGCGCAACGCCCAGAACAGTATGCCCCAAACAATCGCGGCAAACCATGTCACAAAATAAGTGACAAACCAAACTTCTGAGTATTCCCCTGCAATAGCGAACGTGGCTTTTTGCCAATAAGGATCAAGGGAAACACAGGTACTACCTATAGCACTAACAATACCAATGGCAGCTGCAGCACCAGTCAATGCATAGAGAATTTTAATAAACCGACTCAAATTTATAACCAACCTTATGTTTTTATTTTTCTTCATTTCCATAGAGAAGTGCAAGAGGGAAAAGTGAACAGAGAGTAGATCGTAAGAAAGTACATTAAGCTAAAGATAATTCTTGTTTAAGGCCAATAATTGAGATTATGAACATTTGCTAAGATGAGAATAATCAAGTAACCTTTCAGTAATCGGGTTACTAATGGATAAAGGACTTTTTTAATATCCAGTCAGATCTCTCAAAAATTGAACTCTTACATTCCGAAAAAAAAGGAGACACGAAATTGAACCAAAAATTGACTCGTTCAGTGCTATTAATTACCATAATTACCATTTCTGCCTATATCGGAGGATTATTTATCATTGGAATAGCTGCAGATTCTTCGAATGGTGGAAATAGAGATATTTATGATGATCTTATTATAACAGAAGAATCACAAGGGAAAGTGAAGGATATTCAACAAGATGCGTGTTGTGGTCATACGGACACCACTCCTCCCTCAATACAACTCGCCTCACCTGCTAATAATTCCTTTACTCCAGGAGGCACCACAATTCGTATCAGCATAATAGATAATAATCCCTTTGATGATAACAAAGCAACTGACGTCCGTTACCATTGGGGTACCGATAGTAGTAATACCACATTAGAAGAGTCAGACGAGGATTTCATTTACAAGGTGGATCTACCAACAACGGAGGGAAAATACCTATTATATGTTTATGCAGGTGATAGATCAGGAAATTGGAATTCAGCGGTATTTGGATTTACCGCAATCGGAGCTGTTACTAATCCCCCAACAATTGATTTTATTACTCCCAGTACTAGTAATGAGACCTTGGAAGGCTTATATTTATTCCAAGTTAGCGTTACAGATGACCTGGGGCTTCTCGAAGTGAAAGCGCAAATCGATCGTCGTGCAAGCCAACTCATGACCTATGACGATGCATCAGGTTATTATTACTACTTATACAATGTTTCCAAGTTATTTATTGGCACCCATTGGCTTAATGTGACCGCAACAGATATAGATGATGATCAACATATAATCAGAGAGAAAATTGACTTTTTCGTTTTAGAAGGAGAAGAAAAACCAGTTGTAGAGAAGAAAGACCCTCCTGAATGGAGCCTCAGTTATTCTGATCTTCCTGAGAACCTTACTGAAGTGGAACCCTCAGATTATAAAGCAGAATCAGATGATATTTACTTTATGGTGGCTGTAAAAGATGATAACGGGATATCTTCAGTTACTTTCACAGTTTATGCATTAGACGATTATGATCCAAGCACAGATGAACCTGACAGTAATGGAGCACGAAAAGAATTATCTGTATCTTTGAGTAGCAGTGGAAACATTGAAGAGTGGATCACCTACGAATATACATGGGATAGTACCACATCGATAGACAGCTACTACTTATGTGAATTCGAAATCCAAGATGCAGATGAGATTGCCCATCAGATGTATATTCGTGTGGTACTTGAAACAGATAATGTCCTTGATAAACCTTCAAGCGTAGATTTCGGTGGAGCCCCAGGATTTGAGATGGAAATTATTCTCATTGGACTCATTAGCTGGGTACTCATCATCACCCTGATTAAACGACAACATCGCAATAGATAACATTAGATGGGACATTCTCCCATCATCCCCAATTTTCATAACCAGAGACCGCCTAAAAGAGGAGTAACTGGGTTAACTCGAAAATAGATACCATGAATAAACATGTGTGTCTTCATCATTGGGAACGTGAAAGCGAACGAACTTCTGGATAATTATCACTGTGAGTCCTGATTTGCTTAATGGTTGGAGTCTCCCCGTCCCGATAAAAAGAAAGACCCCCACAACAAACTTCTCACTGACAAAATACTGGGTCATTCCCTTTTTAAAGACATCTAGGAGAGAACCAAAAATGATGCATTTTAAGGTCATTGATTGCTTACTTGGGGATTATGGAAACCATCTCCCCAACATATACTCGTTCTATAATCACTAGAGGACAAAACAGATTCTACCATTTTTCCACAATCTTGGAAAAGAGGGTGGTAACATCAGAGTTACTAGCTTACTCGTACGATACTGGATAATTAGAAAATTAGAAAATGTTCTTATTTTCAGAGATGGCTTCAAGAAGTCGTATTACATAATTCGTAATATTGTGTTCATCGATTTTATGACCGATGATATCGCAGTTAATAAATGTTAACTGCAAATAACACAAAAACAAACTAAAATTCCGGTGTTTATTAATGAATGAACAAGACGAAATACTAGTTCGTCAAAGCAATTGGAGTGGCCGCAGGGTTGTCTTATTCTATTGGTTTGCCATCGTCTTCCTCGGAACAGCTGCTGCTGCAGGTCTAGGTGTAACAATCTTAGATCCAAAATATAGATTTGAAGCAATTGACGATTCTTGGCACGCTGCTATTGGAGACCCTTGGCATCCTGAAGATTGCTCAGGCTCTGGTTGTCATGACGATATAATTGCTAGTTGGAACGAAACATGGCATGCTCAAATAGTTGGAGAATATGATCCACTTGATAATGCAAAAAATGGTAGCAAAGTGTCCTACAATTCAACACATTATTGGCGAACCCCAAATACCCTTGCCAACCCTATAAATTATTGGAACTATAGTGAGCTATTTAATGCTTCAGGGCAACAATGTTGCATGACTACAAGGTGGTATAACGTTACTGGAGATCCAACAAACCCAGCTTATGAAAATATGACTAGCAACATCTGGGATATTGGTGTTTCTTGTGCAGCATGTCATCCAGAACCAGGAGTAAAAAGCCTCAGTTATATGACATGTCGAAGCTGTCACACGCCTGGTGGAATGCAATGGATGGGCTACATCCAAAGTAAACACTATAACTCTCTTAGTGGTTTGCTTGCTAGCGGTGATATAAATTCACTGACTAATCTGGAGCACTATATTGGACAGAGTACTTACATGAATGTCGCAGAGCTGAATTCCAGTGATTGGTACACTATCACATGCGTCACATGCCACGATCCTCACGATGCTTCTGTTAACGCTGGTGACGAATCACATGCAATGAGTCCATATACTAATCCGTATACTGGCCAGGAATTTGGACCAGGTGGAAGTCAATTACGAGCTGCAACAGTTAACGAACTTTGTGGAATTTGCCACGATATCAGCCTTAACACTAGCACAGCATACTTCACAGACCCAAGTAACCACACAATGTTAGCTTGTACCGATTGCCATGGTTACACATATACACCTACCAAATATTTCCCTAACGGGACTGTCGAAACACCTGGATCATTTTCTACCCTCAATCACAATTGGAGATTCTCTGGAGGTGACCCAGGAGAAGTGTGTGGTTTATGCCATGGAAACGACAACGCTACAGTCTGGGCAACCATGCAAACATATATGGCAAACTTCGGTAATTTGACTGATGCGAAAGCATTGTACGATACCAAATTAGCAGAAGCCACAGCCAAATATGATGAAGCCAAAAGTACAATTGGTGTTGATACCAACAATCTCGCAAACGCAAAAGCATTGATTGAGGAAGCAGAAGCCTTAGTCCCAAACGAAGGTACTTTCCACAGCCCATTGTCCCCTACTGCTGAACAACAGCTATCCTTGGCATTAGTCAAACTAGATGAAGCCATCGTTGAAGCAAATGCTGCTATTGCTAGTGCGATCAACCCAACAGTCACAGTAGACGTCACCGTAGACCACACCGTAGACCACACCGTAGACCACACTGTTGACCACACTGTTGAGAAAACAGTGGAGAAAACAGTTATCGAAACAATAACAACCACAGAAACCGCTCCTGCAATTGGATTATTAGCTGTATTAGGTATTTTAGGTGTTTCCTCTTATTTCATCAGAAAAAGACGATCCTAAGTAGTTAGTAGTTAATCCAAGACATCAAGCAAGAACAGCAAATGACTGCTGTTCTCTTGTTTTTTTTATATTGTCGGGAGTTGAGGTCGTGTTGGTTCAAATTGTGTGTTGATTTAATCAATCGTAATTAGTGTTTCTTGAAAAAATCTCCATTAATATCCCCCCTGTACCCAAAATAACTGCATTAAATAAATAAACTCAAGATTTTTGTGCCTCTTCACCAAATAATTGCCCTTAGATAATCAAAAAGATGGAATAATTTATGAATAGAACTTTGAACATTCGTCCAAAAGTAAAAAAATGGTTAACATATTCATTTCTCTCAGTATTATTGCTTATTACAGTTCTATCAAGCATACTGCCTTTTTCTACCTTAAACATTCTTTCAAGTGATAATGAGTCTACAAATCAGAAATTTTTTCAGAATCTCAATGGTGAACCTATTAAGGAGAATTCTATCGATCTTAAATTAGAGGAATTTACTCAAGATACAGATTCTGAAGCTTATTTTCCTAATTTTCTTTTTTACTCGATTGAAATTGCGAACTTACTTGTCAAGAATCTCTATGATAATGATTCTAACGGGTTTTATTTCTCAACAAATGAACAATGGGAGACAATTGCTATTAATACTGAAAAACGAACATATGATAATGCTCAAGCGATTTTAGCTTTAATCAAGCTTGCCGAGGCCGTAATTAGCCAGACAGAAAGAGATTTTGCTCTAAACATTGCTGAAAAAACAATTAATGGATTGTTAACAAACCTATGGGATCCAGATTTTGGTGGATTTTTTACTAGTACATCAGATCGTTATAAAAGGCCAGGAATTCAAGCGAAAGCCATTCAAGCCTTAATAGCTCTTTACAAAGCAACTGGTAGTTCTACTTATTTAAATATGGCAATTGAGACTTTTAATTTAATAGATAAATGGACTTGGGATGAAACGAATGACTATTACATTTATATGACCTCTCACTCTGGAAGTCCTTTACTCGAAAATCCTAATCCCCTAGATCCATATGAACCACGATCCCTCCGAGTGGATCATAACGCTTTAATGGGAAACGCTTTACTTGATCTTTATCGAGTAGACTCGAATGTAATATATTTAACAAAAGCTCTTCAAGTTTATGATATCATTAATACAACGTGTCGAAATAATGTCAGTTACCTTTTCTATACAGGAGTAGATAGTACTCGTAAATTAGTTTACCCTGACTCTGAAACGACTGATCTATTCATTAATTCCCTTGTTCTAGAATTTCTAGCCAATCTATATAATGTCACAGAGAATCCGAATTATTTTGATGATTTTTTTCAGGTACTTTATTCAGTATTGCTCCACTTCTGGGATAATACTTACGGGGGATTTATTGCAACTAATTCTTACATTGATTCCGATTTAGATGACACAACAAAATTTACTGAAAGGCAATTTTATGGTATTCGGGCTCTTGATGAAGCGTATAAACTTACAGATAATAATATTTTTTATAATTTTATACTTGATACAGTCGAAGTTCTCAATACTAAGCTCTACGATCAAGTTAATGGAGGATATTATCAATTAACAAACGCGGATGGGACTCAAAGTGATGATCCTTCTTGGAAGAACAAATTTGCCGTCACTCAATCACTAGCTATCTATGCCCTAGCAAATTTATGGATGTATAGCAAACCAGGTGCACTTAATGTCCTTTGGTCACCTTCTGTCCCCCGTCCTCAAGACAAAGTAACTATCTTAATAGCTGCGTTTGATTCTAATGGTATTTCAAACGTTTTTCTTAACTATTCAATAAATAATGGCGATTATATTTTAAAAGAGATGATCCCTCATTTCATTGGGAATATGTTCAATACTACATTAAGTAATATTTCCCCAAATAGTAATGGTACAACAGTCGATTTCAATATCATTATTACCAACACCTTAAACATTCAAACTGTGCGAGGTGAATACTCTTTCCTCTGGCAGATTGATAAATGGCCTCCTGAAGTTCAGGAAATTGGATTTATTCCTGGAATAGAGATACAAGTTCATGAAGAATTTTCAATTATTGTAAGTGCTCACGATGTCCCATCCCAAGGAGAGGTAAAATATGTCCGTTTACGCTATCACCGTGAAGGACAGCCCGAAAAATCACAACTTTTTGAACGAATTGATACACATATTTGGAAAATAACTTTTCCTGACGGGCTCCCTGAACCGGGTACATATGCTTATTATTTCGAATCAACGGATTTTAACCAAAGGACTAGTTTTGGTCACACCGACTTTTTTTTCATCCTAGGACAACCAGCATCACCACAACTACCCCTATCATCAATTATCGGAGTAATGGTCGTTATAGGCATTTTTGTTCCTGCAGGACTATACACTTATGTGGAATATAAGAAAAAGAGTGCCCGCAAGACATTGAAAATTAGATCACGGATAAAAGACAAGAATCGGGGTAGAAAACTGACTAAAAGAGGAACCAAACGGGTTTAAAACAAATGGAGAAATAAAAATGATTGACATTGGATTTGGAATAGACATAGGTGTATTATTACTAGTCATCGCATTAATAGCTTTTTTATTCGATGCTTTTCTATTGATAGCGGGAAAATATATTGAAAAATGGGAACTTTATTCAGAGATGAGTCTTTCTACTGGGATGATTGCTATTATCATCTCTTTCCTATATTTCAGTTACTCTATTCTTACCCTTGATTACACCTTTTTTTATGTGAGCGAATATACCTCCAATGACATGGATTTTTTCTTGAGATTATCAGTCATTTGGAGTAGCCAACCTGGAAGCTATTTCTTTTGGGCAGTTCTAATAGCTATCCTCTATCTAATCTTTAGGTCACTCTTTCGGAATTATGCGCATGAATCCATCTTTTGGCGCTCTTTTGTTCTAGCAGCTTCACAAGTAGCAATTATTGTGTTTTTAACGCTATTAAGTGAACCCTTTAAAATAAATGCAACTCCACCTTCAGATGGTCTTGGACTAAATCCATTATTAATGAATATTTGGAATGTTATCCATCCGCCAATCATTTTCATTAGTTACGCTCTATGTTTTCTTCCCATGGTCATTGCTATCACTAGAATTTCTATTCTTGAAGATGGTAAAGTACCCGACTTTGAAGGTAAAGAAAAGTTAGATAATTTCTTTGAATTTACAGTTTCATTAGCTTGGCTCGCTCTTAGCACAGGTATTATCATTGGTGGTTATTGGGCTTACATAACTCTCGGTTGGGGTGGTTTTTGGGCATGGGATCCCGTTGAGACAGGTTCCTTGATACCTTGGCTCTTTATGACCCTTTATTTTCATGGAAAATCTTTCTTTGGCAAAAGAGAATACTTAAGCAATTACATTGTGAGTATGAGCTATATTGGTGCCTTATTTGTAACATATCTAACTCGAAGTGGTGTAATTTCAAGTGTTCACGCATTTGTACCTCATGGCGCCTTAGAAAGATTTTTAATCCTTTTTATTCCTGAAAATAGTTTTCTCATGAGTATAATTTTAAGATTTATCCCGGAAGAAAGGATATTGTTTCTTTTTATTGCTATAATAGTGACTTTTCTTCTTCCTCATTTTCATGGAATAAAGAGCAAGGAAATTACAAAAATCCCCCTTTCACTTAATAAAAATGATTTTCAGGCATCAAAATCCCAAAGAACTGCATTAAAAATATCTTTCATTGTTCTCCTTGCAGGTACTTACTGGATGATTTTTGGACTTATTTTTCCTCCAATATATGATGTGATAGGATATATAATCACATTTCACCCCAAAGGTTTTAGTCAGGGTATAACTATTCCTGTTCTTGATATTACAATCCCTCCTAATTTCCCTACTGATCAACTATTCTATAATAATTCTCTTCTAATTTTCGGAGCTGTTTTGCTATTTGCGCAGTTTTTCTGTACGTTTTACCCAAGATTAAGCGTTAAAAAGAAATTCACTCTGTTGATAAGTGGATTAATAGCTGGAGTCACATTTTCATTGAGTGGTTTTTTCTATCGTAACCCTAATTTGATTGAAAACCCGATAGATTTTACTGAAAATCCATTAATGGCCATTTTTAATATCTTCTGGACTGTACTGTATGAAATGTTAGGTGAAGAAAACCCGATTTTTACTTTTCTTGATAACTTCTGGACCAACAGCGACAAAGCAAATTTTGTTCTACCCCTCCTGTTTCTAGGAGTTATTGGATTGATTGCAGAATTTATAAACATTACATTAAAGGAAAATAAAAACCTCCTCCGTAAAACTTCCCAAACAATGCTACATTTATCTTTCTTAGTAATTCTAATTGGTGCATTAATGAGTACAAACATGACGATTACAAAGGATATAGATGTTATTATAGGTGACCAAGAAATTCCAGGTACTTCGCTAACAATTACTATAATAAAATTGGAAAAAAAATTTCCTGATTCGGGCCTACATCGTCTCGAATTTAATACGCAGTTCATGTTATCGACAAAAACACGGATCATTGGATATGGAATCAGTAGCCTTCATTTTGATAAGGTTAATCGTCAGGGTCATGAAGTGACGATAATAAGTGATTTGTTTTCCGATATTTACATTGTTACTATTGGTGTTTATGAAAACGCTTTAGGAAGTTTTCAAGCCGCAGCTCTTCAAATAAAAATCATTCCATATATTAACATTCTCTGGATGGGATGTCTTCTCCTTCATTTTGCGATGATACCCTTAACAATAGGTAGATTTATCCTCTTAAAAAAGAGTTATTCTCCAGATAAAAAAGTAATGGATAAAAACAATACTAAAATTGATCTATCAGAGAACGAAAATACGAGTGATGGTGGTATGAAAAGTGGCTAAATCCAAAAACGTCATACTTACTGCAATTATCATCATAATATGCGCAGGCGCATTTTTATATCTATTAACAAGTTCTTCCGTACCAATTTTCACTGTGAAAGAATTAATGGTTCAAAAGAATCCCGATTCCTATATAAATCGCAAGATTCAGCTGATAGGTAATGTTCAGGAAATTAACAACACTGGATTCTTTATAACTGATCCTGATGATGTGAATAACATATCATTGATTATTTACATTAACGCAACTAATGTTGAGAAGCCTGCAGGATTTGAAGCTGGTAAGACCATATTGGTTGAAGGAAAACTCATTTCAACAACAATTATATGGAAATTCAAAGCTATTATGATAAGCACTAAATGTCCATCAAAATACCAAGGTGAGATCTGAGAAATCAGAATATCTTAGGGTGATTATCAAATGAGAAGTGAAAAAGTAAGGAATAACCTCAATTGGATTATTTTCGCTATTGCTATTTGTTTTATGGTTTTTAACTATTACTTCGTGTATATAGTGATTAAACCATTTCAAGGATTCACTGTTAGCGGACATCCGATTTTTTATATGGTTCCATTTGCCTTTTCAACTTATCTCTGTTTTGGTATTGTACTTCTAAGTGGTATTTTGTATTTGTGGAGAAAGGATATACGATTTGATTTTCTTTTGGTTTCAGGTACTCAAACAGGAATTGTGGTAGGAGCGATAACAATAATTGTCGGAATAATATGGTCTAAACCAGAATGGGGTTATTGGTGGCAATGGGAACCTAGGCAGACTGCAACATTAATAATGTGGTTTGCTTATGTTGGATTATTAATTTTCAGAGAAATGTTAGAAGACGGGCACCATGAGAGGAAAGCCACGCTTTCCGCAGTGTTTGGAATTGCTACTTCTCCCTCTGTTCCTCTATCTAACTATGTAGTCGGTGCATTACATCCAGCTCCTCAACAAACGACACTTGGCTCAGGAGTGGGAATGTATTTAATGTTAAATTTTCTATTTATTGGAATTTTAACATTAGTACTGGTGTATATGGCATATAGAATTAATAAAATTGATTTAAAATTAGCACAATTAAGAAAAATCAAAATGGAAGAAATGTAAAAATCTTTTGAATCAGAGGTGAAAAATTATGGCAGATTTTTTTGATGAGCTTCTTGGATCTGAATTAAGTTTAATGCTCTTTATTTCAATAGCAGTATGGGTTTTACTCTTCTTATATCTGTATTATATAAATAATAAGCTAAAAAAGCTTGAAAAAGAGATGAATATCTTAAAATAAAAGTAATATGCTATTTAGAAGGTCTAATGCATCAGAGCTGCATAAGATGGCTAGTTTAGATCATCAAAACACCCCAGTTGTTAAATTAACACAAGTTTCCAAAGTATACGGCTTCATTAATGCATTAAAAAATATAAACATGACAATAGAAGAAGGAGAAACTATAGGATTACTAGGAAACAATGGAGCGGGAAAAAGTACTCTTCTAAAAATCATCTCTCTATTAATTAAACCAACAGCTGGAAAAATAGAATTATTTGGTAATGAAATTAAAGAAAACTATCATATCCATAAAAAGGATATTGGGACGTTATTGAGTCATTCCTTTTTTTATGATGATTTCACAGGTCGTGAAAACCTCGAATTTTACCTGAGAATGAATAAAAGAACAGAAAATCCCTCAAAAATGATCGATACGATAGTTAAGCAGCATAATTTAAAATTTTATATTGATCGACCAACCCATGAACTCTCAACAGGGATGGCAAAGAAACTTGAACTGTTAAGGGTTGCAACACCTAAATTACCTAAATTGGTATTACTTGATGAACCTTTTAGTGGTTTAGATGTGGAGAATAAACAATTTATCAAACGTATTATCACAGAGCGGGATTCTAATATAACAGTTATAATCTGTTCTCATGATTTTAACTCAATTTCACACATCTGTAGTAAAGTATATTATCTTGAGAAAGGTCGAATTGACAAAATTCTGCAACCTTCAGAATATGATTACTTCCTTAAGAAGCAGAATTAATACGAGGGGATGAAGGATGACAATAATCAGTGCTACATATCATCTGGCGAAAAAAGACATTTTGCTAGAGTTTAGGAAAAGGGAAACACTCTTTTCAATGGGTCTTTTCTCCTTTGCCTCTGTACTGATCTTTTCTAGTCTATTTAATCTAATAGATATATCATTAAAAGCTAAACAGGCTGTTTCTGTAGCAAGTTTATGGTTTATCATTACGTTCTCGGTAATGTTAGGTTTAACTTCGGTATTTTCTCGCGAGATAAGAAAAAACTCAATCTATTCGCTACTTTCCCTCTCAATAAAGCCACAAGCCATTTTCCTCGCTAAACTTATCTATTTAGGTGTTATTCTAGCTTTCATCGAAATAGTAACTGTTATTCTAGCTATTGTATTTTTAAGATTAGACTTCCAAGCTGATTTTCTTCTTCTTTGCGTGGTGTTAACAATAGGAACCTTAGATCTTTGTGTTGCAGGATGTATTGTTTCTTTCTTGACTATTTATGCGAAATCTAAGACTTTAGCAATCCCAATCCTATTTTTTCCATTGATTCTCCCATCAATCATACTTGCAACCCAAGCATCAACCAGCCTTGTCCTTTTTGAAGATCCATTGAATGTTGTCAATAACATTTTGCTTCTCTTCATCCATGCAATTATACTTCTTGCTATCGCTCTTCTTGTGACCGAAGAACTCATCGGGGAGTAATAACATTCTTTAAGGAGTGTTAGGAGTAATGTCTCTTTCATTCTTTTCGGGAAAGCTTGTAGCTCGCATAATCAGAATAAAAATAACAAGAAAATAGAATCCATAACTAATGACTTCAAGCAAAGCAGGATTATCATTCCATCCAAATAAACCCACTGCTATGCCACCTATGGCACTTTTCTCAAATCTTAAGGGATTAAGTGGATCATAACTCCACCCAAATAGGAAAGTTAGCAAATCACCTAATGGGGTATTGTTAATGTTCCACACTTCCATCCAAATAACATTATTGATGAAAGGTGACCCCGAAATTTCTAAAAATTCATAGATCTCATGAACTCCATGAGCAAGTAATCCAGCCGCGAAAAAAATGAGAATCACACTTGTTACCTGAAAAAATTTCTTGATTTCAAATTTTCGTGTCGTAGTAAAAAGAACGAACGCCATTATGGAAGCAAAAACTAAACCAGACAGAAATCCAATACTAATTGCAGAAAGTGCTGTTAAAATTCCTGTTTCTTCAACACTACCTATATAACTCGCATAGAGAAAAAGAACCAATTCAGCTCCTTCTCTCGCCACTGAAATGAAAACTAATAGAGTAATACCTGCTTTCTCTTGATTTGAGATAATTTTATTGACTTTTTCTTCGATGTCTGAACGTATATTCTTAGATTGGCGTGTCATCCATACAATCATCCATGAGAGAACGCCTGCAGCCAGAAACATTGCAATACCCTCAAATAATTTTTGGAATTCAGCTAAATCGGTAAAAAAGGTCAAAAAAACCCATGCCATTCCAAAACTGAAGATAATTGCCGCACTCACGCCATATACAATATCACGGTACAAATCTCTACGATTTATAATTGTTAAATAACTTGCAATAATACCTATGATTAAAGCTGCTTCTAAAACCTCCCGTAAGGAGGTTACAAAACTAAAAATTATACTTCCCAAAATTTCGTATTCCATTTTAATATCACACTAATCAAAAAATCATAAAGAATTATTGGTCGTGTTTTGAGTATGCAATTGTCCATTTTTTTTCTTAAAAATCTCAATCCGCCATAATAATGTCTCTTGAAAATGACATTGTTCGAAATTATGCTCTTTGATTATTTTATGAAAAGCATCTTTTGAATGAATGAACCCACGATAATTGCTTCGTTTTATTCGTTGTATAAAATTGACAATAGCAATACCTAGTCTCATCCATAACTTATCATGTGGATAAATCACAGCATAGTATTCCTTTGCATGGTTAATACTGCTATGAACTAGTTGTTCCATATCAGGATAACAACAGACAACACGATCCAAAGTGACAATATCTACACTAGAAATAGTAGGAGCCAAATCTACATAATTTCCATGATAAAACTCGACTTTCTCTGCATGTCCCTGATCTCTTGCTTCAGCTTTTGAAACTTCGGAATAGGCTGAAGAAGCTTCAACGCTGATAGCTCTGTCCAGTCCACACTTTAAGAGCTCATGCTGAATAATACCAACTCCACCACCGATGTCTAACAATGATTTTCCTTTAACTCCTCTTTTAAGAAAGAAATCTATTAGAAATTGTGTAGTTTTCCTAGGCCCTTTTTCTTGATATTTTTTAAGGTCCTTCACAGCACTATCATTGTTAAAAGTGGTTTCTATGCCAAGACATTGAGGACATGACATGTTTGAAACATTATTAACTATAGTTAAGTAGATTTTTCTACGATTTATTAAATGAATGCCTATTAGATTTTCCTGAAAGATGACTCAATTCCTAAAACCATTCAATAAGTAATCTGTGTTTAAAGTTGATTAAGGACTGATATTATGATTAAGATCCGTACAGCTAATCATCAAGAATTAAAAAGCGTTTTCAGGTTACTTAGGAAAGTAAATCTTCCTTTAGAGGGAGTTGCAGACCATTTTGACAATTTTTTCATTGCTCAAGAAGAAGATCAGCTCGTTGGATGCATTGGAATCGAACTTTATGAGAATGTAGGCCTCATTCGTTCTGTTGCTGTTGATCCTAGTTTTCAAGGCCGTGGAATAGGTAATATACTCGTTGATGCAATTCAGAAGTTTGGAAAAGAGAAAAAACTGAAAGCAATTTATTTACTGACTGAAACTGCTGCAGACTTCTTCTCTAAACTCGATTATATGATAATTCCAAGAGATAAAGCCGATGATAGAATAAAAAAGTCAATTGAATTTACTTCTGCATGTCCTGCTTCAGCAACATGTATGATGAAGATTCTAACCTAGGAAATGAATTAGTTATATAAACTAAAAATCAATGTTAAATGAATTTGTACATCCATAAGAAACTAATATTTTAAACACACAATCTAGCTAGGTAACATCAGAAATGAGGGAATTTCGAAATAGGTACAAGATGGTTTTTGAGATATCTTGAAAGAGGATGAGTATATGTCACAAATAAAACTAACGGAATCAACTAAAATTAAAGATTTGATTGAAGAATTCCCGTTCATTATCAACACTTTAATAAGTTTAGATCCTAAGTTACGGCGTTTAAATAACCCTTTCCTCCGCAAGACTATTGGGAGAAAGGCTACGCTAACTGATGTCTCTCAAATGAGTGGAACAGCATTACCAGAACTTCTTCAAGTCTTAGCTGCAAGTATTGAAAAGAATGTCTCAAAAAAAGTAATAATTGAACTAGCTGATGAAGGCAAAAGTGGTTGGCAGAGTGAACACGCACGAAGACAAGAAATGTTAAAAGCCTTAATATTAGAGTTACATGAAGGCGGAGATCTAAAGGATCTTCAAAAGCGTTTTCGTGAGCTTTTAGGCGATGTTGATGCGACTGAAATTGCATCAATGGAACAAACCCTGATTGATGAAGGATCGTTGACAGCAGATCAAATCACAAAGTTATGTGATCTCCATGTCGGGATTTTTGAGCATTCCTTGGATCAACATGACCGTCCTGAAGCTATTCCAGGGCACCCTGTTCACACTTACATGGAAGAGAATAAAATGGCGAGATCATTGATCACAGAGATCCGTCAATCATTTAATCCAGAGTTAGTGGATAAACTTAGACAAATCGAAATCCATTATACCAGATTAGAGAATCAACTCTTTCCAAGACTAGAGGAAGCAGGATTCACTGGACCCTCCCAGGTTATGTGGGCAAAACATGATGAAATAAGAGGATTATTCAAAGAAAAAGAGCTAAATATTAAAGAAGTGACAAAACAAATTGAAGATTTAATTTTCAAAGAAGAAACAATTCTGTTTCCAACTGCACTTGATTTATTAGGTACCAAAGAATGGGCAGAAGTTAGAAATGGAGAGGAAGAGATAGGATACGCGTGGATAACACCAGGAACAGAGTGGAAACCAATCACCCCCGAAATGATTCATAAAAAGAAAAGTAGTGAAGAGAAAGAAGTATTAAACTTAAAAACAGGGAATTTAAATCAATCACAGCTCACCTTAATATTAACTCATCTACCAATTGAAATATCCTTTATCGATGAGACAGATACTGTTCGTTTTTATTCGGATACTCCAGATCGTATATTTCCTCGAAGTCCTGGTGTAATCGGGAGGAAGGTTCAGAACTGTCATCCGAGAAAAAGTGTTCATATTGTTAATCGAATCCTTGAAGCATTCAAGAAAGGAAAGAAAGATGCTGCAGAATTTTGGATAAAATTACAAGAAAAAACTATCCTCATTCGCTATTTTGCAGTTAGAGATCAGGATGGTAATTACCAAGGAACATTAGAAGTAACCCAAGACATTACTGAAATACGTGAACTAGAAGGAGAGCAACGCCTCCTCAATTGGCAGGATTGAATGCTAAAGAATTAGAAATTAGGACTTAACTCGAGGTTCAGCTACAATCTGAATTCTATTCCCTTCAGAGTCATACATGTCAAAAAAAGAAACCATATCAGGAATATCAGTAATGTCAGTTGTTTTTACTTCTTTATTTTCGAGATAAATTTTAGCTGCAACAAGATCAGTGACATCAAAGGTAAGAACTCCTGAACCAGGAGTGATCTCACCTTCCTGTTTTAAACTTAGTCCAAGTTTTGCTCCTTTCACAGGAAGAGCCAGTTCACACCAGCCTACTTCCGATCCACCATCCCAAGTGATTTCAAATCCAAAAATATCATTATAAAACTGCTTAGCGCGGTTGATATCCTTCACACTATATTGAAAATAGAGCGAATCTGTTTTAACAGGAAATTTCTCAGTCATTGTAATTCTCTTCACTTTGTTTTTTAGAAAATAAGTTATAGTTTTAACCAGTATCCTTAGCTTCTTCAGAGGAGGGTATTGGTAAACCTAATTCCAATAGCTCTCTGGCTTTATTAATATTTATCATTGGAACACAATTGTGAATACAGCTGAAAGACTTACATTTTTTTTGTCGAATAGTGCCCCATTTGATTCCCCATCCTTTTAAAGCTCCTAGGATTATCTCGAGGTCAGCTCCTTTCTCTGTTAAAGAATATTTCACTCTAATAGGCATTGTTTCGCTTTCCACAATACGTTCAAGTAAATCGTTCTCTTCAAGGGTACTTAATGATTCTGAGAGAACTCTTGCAGATATTTTTTCTCCATAATTTCCCTCAATTCTTTTCAGGAGATCCGAGAAGTATGCTTCTCTTTGAGACAAGAGCTCGCACAGTATCCATGGAATCCACTTCCGACCAAGAATTTTAATCGCTAAGAGAGCCGAACATTCTTCTTCTAACTCATCACTCATTAGTTTTACTCCATTTATTAATATAATTGTTTACGTTTCACATAAAAGGATATTATTATTACATTCAAAGAAAATACACGCACAGATTCATGAAGTATTTGCAAAGAATGGGGATTAAAATCTCCATTATGGAAATACCATAAATTTACAGTATCATAACTGCAAAGTAATCTAGTAACTTCTAAATAAAATAAAATTAAAAAAGTCTTGCTCATATGATAACCGTTTCTTCAAGATATTTATTATACACAAACTATCCTAATGCCCTTCTTTTTTCTCCCATGCTCTATCATACAACTATTACGTTAAACATGGCTTTTTTAATAATGATAGCAGGAATTCTTAGATTAAACATCAATTTTGAGGCTGAAATTCGATGAACGAGGCATTAAAGAGCGAGAGATTTGGAAGTAATCAGCTTACATTGAGGGTACTTATTACGAAAAAAACTCACCAAATATTATTAATTTTCACATAGAAAGCAGATTGTATGTTCACTTGTTTTTTGGAGGTTTAACAATGTTAGATGATATTGCAGCAAACCTAATTCCAATCACATTACTCTTGATTACTGGTTTGGTAGCACTAGTTATGGCCGTTTTCCTATTACTAGACTTTCTGAAGAATAGAAAAGTCTATCATTTAGCATGGGCCATTAGTTTTCTTGTTTTGTTCGTATCTGGTGTTTTAATCATAATAAATGGTTTTACTATACTAGAAGAACCATTAGTTCCAGTTGTAGCAGCTTTCATACCTGCCTGCTTAGCAATCGGGCTTTTCTTTGTTGTTTGGGATGATAAACCATACGGATTACTTTATACCGTCTATACAGTTGTTATGGTCGCCGCTTTAGCAGTTGTCAGACTTGAGCTTCTTTCGGGTTTTGATGCTTTTTCTACCCCTGTATTAATGGGGCTTCATATTCCTAGTGGACTTTCGATAGTTGGCATTCCTCTATATACCGCTTTCACTAAAAAAACAGAAATAACGAGTATTTTCTACTCAATTGGTGGGTTCTTGATATCATTTGGGGGAGTTTTACTAGCTTTTTTGAAGCTTGACGCCCCAATATTAACTGCAGATCAGATTTTTGATGTATTACCACTTCTACTGGTAATTGTTGGAGTATTGTTCGTTCTTGGTATTCTACTCCCAGAAAAGTGGAGACCTGAAAATCCTCTGTTTAAATAGGTAATTCACATTGACATCTGTAAGGAAAGGGATACAAGTCCCTTTCTTAACTTTCTCTTTTTTTCTACTAAAACCTATACCTCAACGAATCTTATCAATTATAAATGATATTCAGGGAGTAATCAGGTTACTTTTTTCCCACCAAATAGGAAAATAATTAGAAAAAGTTTGTTAAAAGCGAGGTTCCTGAATTCAATTGAAACAAATGGATGCTTCATCAATTGTTAAAATGATGAAATGACTAATTGTAGTGAATGAAATGGGAATTCCTAAATCTCCTCAAGAATATAAGCATATAACACCCTCATCTTACCCCCCTTTCTCCTTTTCCACCTATGGTGAGTTGATTAAGAGCAAACAAACTTTTCTTCTTCTCTATACAGCGATATTTTCTTATCTTATTAGTGCTTGGAATGTAGGATTCGTTCTACTACACTTTATATGGCTAGTTGTAGGACTTTTCTTTGCAGTTTCTGGTTCCACACTTCTCAACATGTATGTGGATCGGGATATAGACGCACTCATGGAAAGAACAAAGAATCGTCCATTGCCAAGTGGTCGGGTACCTCCCGCGACTGTGTTAAAACATGGTATTCTCTTCACTACTGCTGGAATCTTAACAATCGGGATATTCATCAATATTATTACGATGATCATCGTTTTTTTGGGATTCTTTTTTGATGTCGTAATTTATTCATTGCTGTTAAAAAGACGAACACGAGTATCTATTATTTTTGGTGGTATTGCAGGGGGGCTTCCCGCCATTGCAGGTAGGACAGCAGTCATTGGATCAATCGATCTTGTTGCGTTACTAATGGGTTTATTTGTCTTGTGTTGGATTCCTTTACACATTCTTACCCTTGCTTTGATACCTAAAAACTTGGATGGTTATAAAAAGGCAAAAGTTCCCATGTGGCCAGCTGTTAGCAGTAAATCTCAAACTATTCAAGTCATCACTATTTCAGCTTTGTTATCAGCTCTCCTAATTGTACTAACAGGAATTTTTCTCCAAATTCATTTTGTCGCTATGTTTCCACTGCTAGGATTCAGTACTCTCATTGTCTACAGATCTTTGGTTAACCTCATACAGCCTTCAAATGAACTTACTTTCAAAATCTTTAAACTAGCTTCGATCTACATGGCGTTTGCATTCTTATGGCTATTTGTGGGCATAATTTTGACCACTCTATTAACTTCTTTCTAAATGGTTTGAAAACCTTTATCATAAAAACCACAAAAATTTACCACGATATATTTACCTTAAAATGTGTATAGGGGGAGAACAATAGGACTATCTATTTTACTGCTTCCACTACTTCCCCACATTCTGGACATATTGGGAGATAATGGTTTTTCGTAGCAGCTTCGTCTTCAAAGGTACACCCACAATTCAAACAACAATATTCCATTCCTAATCACAGAAAATGATTTTGAACTAGTTCTTGGTTATCCTATAATTATCTTTTATGAATAGAGAAATAATAACAATGAAGATCG